>NZ_JBNWEM010000001.1:8841-1126430 GCF_051162505.1 Luteimonas campi | reverse complement strand
GGCCAGCACCTGGCCGGCCGCGTCGAAGGCGGTGAAGCGCATGCCGTTGGTGTGGTGCGGCAGCTTCTGGCGCTTGTTCATCACCAGGTCGCGCTTCTCGTCGAAGGCGACCGGATGCGTGCCGCCCAGGGCGATGCGCCTGTCGCCGCGGATCCGCGCCAGCGCGGCGGGAATGATGTCCGGATCGATGAGGTGGGGCAGTTGCCCTTCCAGACCCATCAGCAGCGCCTTGTCGGTGCCGTGGCCGCGGCCGGTGAGCGCCAGCGAGCCGAACACCTCGGCGCGCACCTGCGCCACCTCGTGCAGGCAGCCCGGCTCCACCAGCCAGCGCTCGACGAAACGCGCCGCCGCCCGCATCGGCCCCACCGTATGCGAGGAGCTCGGTCCGATGCCGATCTTGTAGAGGTCGAAGGTGCTGACGGACATGGCGGATTCCAGATTCTGCGCGGCCATTGTATTGGTTGCGTCCGTAACACAGGCGGTACGGTGCGTCGCGTCGCGTCGCGACAGCCGCTACGCTGCGTATCCCGTCCGGATCCGGCCCGCGACCCCCATGAGCCGCTACATCCTCTACCAGCGCGACGACTGCCATCTGTGCGACCAGGCCATCGAGCTGCTGGTGCGGGTCCGCTTCGCCGAGCCGCGCAGCGTCTTCATCGACGACGATCCGGCGCTGGAGGCGCGCTACGGCCACCGCGTGCCGGTGCTGCACGACACCGCCACCGGCGCGGAGCTGGACTGGCCGTTCGACCCGGCCGCGCTGCAGGCCGCAGGCAGGTGAAGGCCCTGGTCCTGGCGGCGGGGATGGCGATGACGGCAGGCGCGGCGGACGCGGACGTGCACCTGGGCAAACCGCTCGCGGGGGCCGATCCGCTGCGCTGGCGGGGCATGGCGCTGGGCGCGGTGGTGGATCCGGCGCAGGTGGAGCGGATCATCCTGCTGCGGGCGGTGACCAGCGCGCCGCGCGAACTGGACCTGGCCAATCTGCGCCGCATCCTGGCGGCAAGCGCACCGCTGCGGCTGGAGGCGCCGGATGCGCCGCCCCCGCCGCCATGGCAGCCGCGCCAGGGCATCTGGCACGCGCTGCTGCTGATGCGTTCGGGGCAGGTGTTCGAGCTGGAGCTCCACGCCGGCGATGCCGGCCTGCGCGGCTGCCTCGCCGCCGAGGACGGCGCGCGAGGCTGCTTCGTGCTGCCGCAGCAGGCGGTCGACGCGCCCTGATCAGGGCGACGGGGTGAGGAACACCCGCGTGCTGATCGCCACTTCATCGGGAATCACGCTGGTGTCGGCCCAGTCGCCGCCGCCCACGCCGAACGCCAGCCGGCTGACGGTGGCGCGACCGGCGAGCAGTGCGGGACTGCCTGCCGTCCAGGTGAATTCCAGCGTGACCGGCCGGCTCACGCCGCGCAGGCTGAGCGTGCCGTCGGCGGCGTAGCGGTCGCCGCCGAGCGCGCGGAAACTGTCGGCCACGTAGCGCGCGGTGGCGAACCTGGCCACGTTGAAGAAGTCTCCGCCCGACAGGGTCGAATCGCGGTCGGCGTTGCCGGTCTGCGTGCCCGCCAGTTCGATGGTGACCTCGAGCCGCGCGGCATCGAGCTGCTGCGGATCGAAGCTGAGCCTGGTGTCGAAGCCGCCGAAGCGGCCGGTGAACACCTCGCCGTCGTACTTGGTGGCGAAGGCGAGCGAGGAGCCGGGCGCCTGCACGTAGTCGGCCGCGCGCGCGGGCGCGGCCAGCATCGCCACCAGCATGGCGGCGACGGCGGCGGGAGTGGTGAGCTTATTGGACATGGTCGGTGTTCCGTGGGGGAGCGGGGCGCGCGCCGCGGCGGGGCAGCATGCGCAGCAGGGTGTCGTCGCGCTGGAAAATGTGGTGGTAGAAGGCGGCGCCCGCATGCGCGGCCACCAGGAGCACCAGCACCCAGAACAGCAGCCCGTGGGCTTCGCGCGTGAGATCGGCCAGCCATTCGTTGGGCGCCACCAGCTTGGGCATGTCGAACTGGCCGAAGAACCGGAACGGGCGCAGGCCGCTGGCCGAATCGTAGAGCCAGCCCGACACCGGCATCGCCAGCGCCACGGCATAGAGCAGCCAGTGGGTGAGGTTGGCGATCGCGGCCTGCCAGCCCGGCGTGCCGGCGACCGGCGCCGGGGCGCCGGCATACAGCCGCCAGCCCAGGCGCGCCAGCATCAGCGCCAGCACGGTGATGCCGAGCGACTTGTGCGCGGTGTACACCCAGAAATACTTCGGCGTGCGCGGCAGTTCGTCCATGGCGAGCCCGGCGATGGCCAGGGCCAGGATCAGCAGCACGATCAGCCAGTGGAACGTCTTGCTGACGGCGCCCCAGTGTTCGCGGGAATTGCACAGGGTCACGGGATGGGCTCCGGTTCAGGAACGGGGGTGGGGTCGTCCGACGCCGGCCGGTCGGGCGCTGGCGCCGTGGGTGCATCGCCTGCTTCGGACCCATCGGCCCCATCGCGATCGCGCACCCGGGTGGCTTCGGCCTCGATGCGCAGTTGCACCGTGTCGCCGATCATCGAGCGCCAGGCCGTGATGCCGAAGTCCGCGCGGCTGAGTGTGGCGGTCGCGGAGAAACCGACCGTGCGGCGGAACGGGGGCAGCGGGTGGCGCCTGGCGCCATTGAGCGTGACCTCCAGCGCCACGTCGCGGCTCACCCCGCGCAGGTCCAGCACGCCATGGACGACGGCCAGCTGTTCGTCCAGCGGCTCGACGCGGGTGGAGCGGAAGGTCGCGACCGGATGCGTGCCGGCGTCGAGCAGGCCACGCGCCAGGGTGGCCCGGTTCCACTCCTCGTCGCCGAAATCCAGCCGCTGCAGCGGGATCTCCACCGTGACTTCGGCGCCGGCCCACTCGCCGGGCGTGAAGCGCAGGCGGCCGGTGCTGCCCGAAATCGTGCCCAGCGCAGTGGAGAAGCCGGCATGGTCGACGGCCACCAGGATCCGCGTGTGGACCGGATCGAGCGCGTAGGTCGCCGGTTCGGCGCGCGCGGCGCCGGCCAGGGCGAGCAGCAGCCAGGCGGATGCGGACAGGCGCAGCAGGAAGCGGGGCATTGGCGGGTCTTGGCAGGTCTCTGGGCAGGGACCGGTCGCGCATTCTAGGCCGCGGCGGCGGCCCGGGTCCGGACTTGCGCCGGCAACGATGCGTTGCGACGATGCCGGGCCGCGTGCCGCCGTGCGCGCCAGGGACGGGCATCGCGAGCGGGGAGGCCGGGTGCGGGCGATCGCCTTGACAGTGCTGGTGTGGGGATGGGCGCTGGCCGGGGCAGTCCTGGCCGCGGAGCCGCTCGCGCCGCCGCAGCTGCCGATGCCGCGCCAGATCAGCGTGTTCGACGGCCTGCCTTCGAACCGGATCAACGCGCTGGCCGAGGACCGGCAGGGTTATCTATGGATCGCCACGCGCGACGGCCTGGCCCGCTACGACGGCGTCGGCTACCGCATCTGGCGCGTCGGCGACGGTCTGCACGACAACCACGTCTGGACCGTGTTCGTGGACGACCGCGACCGGGTCTGGGTCGGCACGCAGAACGGCGGGCTGGCCATGCTCGATGCCGGTCGCCGCGGCTTCGTCCATTTCGATCGGGGCAGGGACGCGAGGATCGGCAGCAACGACGTCTGGTCGGTGGCGCAGACGCCCGACGGTGCGATCTGGTTCGGCACGGCCGACGGCGGCCTGCACCGGATCGATCCGGACGGGGCGATCCGCCGCTTCATGCCGGAGGTCGGCAATCCGCGCAGCCTGCCTTCCGCCTCGGTGACCTGGCTGCGCGTGGACCGCCGCGGCCGGCTGTGGGTCGGGACCTACCACGGCCTGGCGCGCTGGACCGGCGACGGCTTCGACCGCCTGCTGCAGGACGTGCGGCCCAGTCCCGCGGTCAATGCGCTGGTGCTCGACCAGGCCGGCGACCTGTGGATCGGGACCTCCAGCAGCGCCTGGGTCTATCGCGATGCGAGCGGAACGATCGAACCCGCGCCCTGGCGCGACCCGGTGCTCGGTCTGCCGGTCCTGAGCATGCTGGTGCAGGATCGGCAGGGCGCGCACTGGCTCGATACGCGCAGCGGGCTGGCGCTCGAGCGCGGTGGACGGGTCGAGGACGTGCCCCTGTACAGCAGCACCAGCCGCGGCCTGGTGCGTCCGGCCTGGTCGGCCGCGCTGGAAGACCGCGAAGGCGGCCTGTGGCTGGCCAGTTCCGAAACCGGCGTCTGGCACCTGCCGGCCAACTGGCGCAACTTCACCGTGCTGCGGCGGCGGCTCGAGGATCCGGCCTCCTCGGGCAATGCCTTCGTCTATAGCGCCACGCCGGCGATCGATGGCGGGTTCTGGCTGGTCGGTACCGGCGGCGTGCTCGACTGGCTCGATCCAGACACGGCCGAGGTGCAGCACCGTACCGCCGGTGTCTGCGGCGACATGCTGCCGTACGTGGTGCGCGAGGTGCGCGACCGCAGCGTCTGGATCGGCTGCCACGGCTCGGTGACCCGTTACGAGCCCGGCAGCGGCCAGCTGCGCCGCTGGCACCAGGGCGATGTGGAGGATCCGGCGCCCGCCGGCGTGGTCAGCCAGATCGTGGAGGAGCCGGACGGGTCGATCTGGCTGGCCTCGACCGACGCGCTGCAGCTGCGCGCGCCCGACGGAAGCCTGCGCCAGACCATCCCCGCCGGCGGCGGCCAGGGCTTCCCCGCCGGCAACGCCCTGCAGCAGGTCTCGCGCGGGCCGGACGGCGCGCTGTGGCTCGGGACCGCGCAGGGACTGCTGATGTGGAACGCCGGCGCGCGCGTGTTCGAACCGGTCCCGGGCGGGCCGGAGTGGCAGGTGTTCGCCTTCGGCTACGCCCCGGACGACACGGTCTGGGTGGGCGGCAGCGGTGTGCTGGTGTCGTATCGCTGGACCGGCGCGGAACTGATCGCCGAGCGCACCATCGACGCGCGCCAGGGCCTGCCGGCGGTCGCGCCGGGCGGGCTGGTTGTGGACGCATCGGGCGTGGTGTGGATGAGCACGCCGCGCGGACTGGTGCGCTACGACCCCGAGCGCGAACGCCTGCGCGTGTACAGCGTGCTCGATGGCCTCCCCAGCCAGCAGTTCAGCGACTACCCGTTCGAGGCCTCCGCACGCGGCTACATCGCGGTCGGCACCGCGGACGGCCTGCTGCTGTTCCATCCGCGCCATGTGCAGGTGAGCGAGCGCGCGCCCACGCTGGCGATCGAATCGGTGCACGCGCGTCGCGGCGAGCAGTCGCTGGAGTTCCCGGCCGACGCGCCGGTCGTCCTGCACCACGACGACCGCGACCTGCGCGTGGTCGCGCGCCTGCTGTCGTTCACCGACGCGCATGCGCATCGCTACCGCTACCGGCTGGAGGGCTACGATCCGGACTGGGTCGAGGTGGGCGCCTCGGGCGAACGCATGTTCCCGAGCCTGCGCCACGGCAAGTACGCGCTGGACGTGCAGGCGCGCACCGCCGACGACGAATGGACGCCGGTGCAGCGCCTCGAATTCGTGGTCGAGGAACCCTGGTGGCGTACCGGCCTGGCGA
This sequence comes from Luteimonas campi, assembly GCF_051162505.1. Taxonomy (NCBI): domain Bacteria; kingdom Pseudomonadati; phylum Pseudomonadota; class Gammaproteobacteria; order Lysobacterales; family Lysobacteraceae; genus Luteimonas; species Luteimonas campi. Next base: position 1,120,890 of record NZ_JBNWEM010000001.1, on the reverse strand, counting down.
CCGCGGCCTGGATCCTGGCCGGGCTGGCGCTGCTGGCGCTGCTGGCCGGCCAGTACCGCGCCCGGCTCAAGCGCCGCCACGCCTGGCAGCTGGCCGAGCACAAGCGCGAGGTGGCCGAACAGGCCTCGCTGGCCAAGACCCGGTTCCTGGCCACGCTGGGGCACGAGGTGCGCACCCCCATGACTGGCGTGCTGGGCATGAGCGAACTGCTCGCCGGTACCGCCCTGGACGAGCGCCAGCGCGGCTACGTCGAGTCGATCCGCCGCGCCGGCGAACACCTGCTGCGCCTGGTCAACGATGCCCTGGACCTGGCGCGGATCGAAGCCGACCGCCTGCAGCTCGACCAGCAGCCTTTCGAACTGCATGCGCTGGTGGCCGAGACGGCCGCGTTCTGCGCGCCGCAGGCTCAGCAGCGTGGCCTGGACTTCCATGCGCGCGTCGACCCCGCGGTGCCGCGCTGGGTGATGGGCGATGCCGGACGCGTGCGCCAGATCCTGCTCAACCTGCTCGGCAATGCGGTCAAGTTCACCGAGCGCGGCAGCGTGGCCCTGCAGGTGCAGGCGATGCTGCCGTCGGGCGTGCGCCTGACCGTGCGCGATACCGGCCCGGGCCTCAACGCCGAGCAGAAACAGCGCCTGTTCCGGCGCTTCGAGCAGGCCGAAGGCGCGCGCACCAGCGCCCGCTACGGCGGCAGCGGACTGGGCCTGGCGATTTCCCAGGAGCTGGCCGCGGCAATGGGTGGGCGCATCGATATCGACAGCGCCCCCGGGCAGGGCACCGCCTTCATCGTCGAACTGCCGCTGCAGCCATGCGCTCCGCCACCGGGGCAGCCGGTGCCGGAGCCCACCCCCGCGGCCAGCAGGCTGACCCTGCTGCTGGTCGAGGACGATCCCACCATCGCACGCGTGGTGAGCGGCCTGCTCGAAAGCCAGGGGCACCGGGTCGTGCACGTGGCGCATGGGTTGGCCGCGCTGTCGGAGATTCCGCTGCACGCCTTCGACGCCGCCCTGCTGGACCTCGACCTGCCCGGGATCGATGGCCTGACCCTGGCCCGGCTGATGCGTTCGAACGGCTTTGCCGCGCCCCTGATCGCGGTGACCGCGCGCGCCGACGGCGAGGCCGAGGCCGCGGCGGCGGGCGCCGGCTTCGACGCCTTCCTGCGCAAGCCGGTGACCGGCGCGATGCTCGCGGCCGTACTGGCGGAGGCGATCCGGCCCTGAGCGGCCCAGCCGGGGTGCGGCATCCGCGATCCGCCGATGCCGCACGCCGGGCCGGGTGGTTGTCCTACGCGCGATCCGGTCACGACCCGATCGCAGGCATGCCGCGCGATCGCCAGACTCGCCTGGTCGTCCTGTCGGGGAACCCCACATGCGCACGGGCCTGGTCCTGCTGCTGTCGCTGCTGCTCGCGCTGTGCGCCGCCCCCTGCGGCGCGCAGCCGCCGGCACTGATGCTGGCGAAGGATTACCAGCCGGGGATCGCGATCGGTGACTACTGGGTCAGCGAGAAGCTAGACGGCGTGCGCGGCCACTGGGACGGGCGCGTGCTGTGGACGCGCGGCGGCGGCCGGATCGCCGTGCCGGCCTGGTTCGTCGCCGGCTGGCCGCCGGTGGCGATGGATGGGGAACTGTGGATCGCGCGTGGGCGCTTCGATGAGGTGAGTGCGATCGTGCGCGCGCAACGCCCGGGGGACGCCGCCTGGCGGCAGGTGCGCTTCATGGTGTTCGACCTGCCCGCGCACCCCGGCAGTTTCGACGAGCGTCTGGTGCGGCTGCGCGCCCTGCTCGCGGGCGCCGACGTGCCCTGGCTGCAGCCGGTGCGGCAACAGCGTTTCGCCGATGCATCGCTCCTCGATGCGCGCCTGCAGGCAGTGGTGGCGGCCGGTGGCGAGGGGCTGATGCTGCACCACCGCCATGCGCGCTACCGCAGCGGGCGCAGCGAGGGCCTGCTCAAGCTCAAGCCCTGGCAGGACGCCGAAGCACGCGTGGTCGGGTACAGCCCGGGACGCGGCAAATACCAGGGCATGACCGGCGCCCTGCTGGTCGAACGCGCGGACGGCCTGCGCTTCCGGCTGGGCAGCGGACTCGACGATGCCCAGCGCGCCTCGCCGCCGTCGCTCGGCAGCCTGGTGACCTATCGCTACAACGGCCTCACCGGCAACGGCGTGCCGCGCTTCGCGCGCTTCCTGCGTGTGCGCCATGAGGCGCCGCCACCCGATCCCTAGGAGGGCCAGAGCAGCAGCGGAACCAGCGGCCCACCGTCCGGTTCCGGGCGGCGCCCGGCGAGGCTGCGGCCGGGGATCAGCGCGCGCTGTAGGCGTGCACCTCGTCGACCAGGGCGGCGACGTGATCGGGGTTCATGTCCGGCGACATGCCGTGGCCGAGGTTGAACACGTGACCGTCGCGCGAGCCGCCGTTGCCGTCGCGATAGCTGTCGAGCGCGCGACGCACTTCGCGGCGCACCGCTTCGGGCGAGCCGTACAGCGTGGTCGGATCCAGGTTGCCCTGCAGCGCGACCTTGCCGCCGGTGCGGCGTGCGGCCTCGCCCAGTTCCACCAGCCAGTCGACGCCGACGCCGTCGGCGCCGGTGGCGGCCAGCTCTTCCAGGTAGGCGGCGGTGCCCTTGCCGAACAGGATCAGCGGCGTGCGCTGCGCGCCTTCGCCGCGTTCGAGCCCCTGCGCGATGCGCTGCAGGTAGGGCAGGGAGAACTCGCGGTACATCGCCGGCGACAGCACGCCGCCCCAGGTGTCGAACACCTGCAGCGCCTGCGCGCCGGCCGCGCGCTGCGCGGCGAGGTAGGCGATCACCGCGTCGGCGGTGACCGAGAGCAGCGCATGCAGGGCCGCCGGCTCGTTGAGCGCCATAGCCTTGATGCGGGCGAAGTCCTTGCTGCCGCCGCCCTCGACCATGTAGCAGGCCAGGGTCCAGGGGCTGCCGGAGAAGCCGATCAGCGGTACCGCGCCGTCCAGCTCGCGCCGGATCACGCGTACCGCGTCCATCACATAGCGCAGTTCGGTTTCCATGTCGGGCACGGCGAGCTTCGCGACGTCGGCCGCGCTGCGTACCGGACGCTCGAATTTGGGGCCTTCGCCGTCGACGAAGTACAGGCCCAGGCCCATCGCGTCGGGGATGGTGAGAATGTCGGAAAACAGGATGGCCGCATCCAGCGGGAAGCGGCGCAGCGGCTGCAGGGTGACCTCGCAGGCGATGTCGGGGTTCTTGGCCATGGCCAGGAAGCTGCCTGCCTGGCGGCGGGTCTCGCGGTACTCCGGCAGGTAGCGGCCGGCCTGGCGCATCAGCCACACCGGCGTGCAGTCCACGGGTTCGCGGCGCAGGGCGCGCAGGAAGCGATCGTTCTTGAGGGCAGCGGTCATGGCGTTTCCGTCTCCGGGCGGCGGCCCGGACCTGTAGGGGACAAGAAGGGCGCCCGCGACGGCGGCCCGCCCCGCATGGGCGGGGTCCGCGCGAAGGCAGGAAGGGGGGTGCATGCAGCGGGGGCGGGCCGGCACGACCGGGGCGCGATGCTCACTTCGGCGCGCCCGCCCCTTCGGCGTACATCAGCTGGAAGCCGCGCTTGAGCTGCGCGTCCCGGGCATGCTCCAGCGCGGCCAGGGCGCTGGCATGGTCCAGGTACTGTTCGCGCCGAAGGCTGCTGCGACCGCCGGTCTGGCCGGTTTCGCGCAGCAGCGTCCACGCCCCCAGCAGGTCCTGCTGCAGGGTCAGCTGCACGAAGCGCGGGGCTTCGCGGCCGTCGGGACGTTGTTGCAGGAGCAGGCGCATGGGCCGGCCATTGTACGTCGCGGCGCGTCACGGGCCGCGCCACGCCGGGGCTCAGGCCTGGAGCACGTCCCGGACCACGTCCTCTGGCACGTCGGCCTCGACCCTGGCCCGCCCGGCCCCCTCCCAGACGATGAAGCGCAGGCCGCCGGCCTGGGTCTTCTTGTCCAGGCGCATGAGGGCGACCAGCCGGTCCGGATCCAGCCCCGGCGGAGGGTCGACCGGCAGGCCGAAGCGCAGCAGCAGCTCACGCAGGCGGGCAGTGTCGGCCGCGGTGGCCAGCCCGAGGCGCTCGGACAGGCGCGCGGCCTGGATCATGCCCACCGCCACCGCCTCGCCATGGACCAGGCCGCCGTAGCCCTGCCCGGTCTCGAGCGCGTGGCCGAAGGTGTGGCCGAAATTCAGCAGGGCGCGTTCGCCGTGCTCGAACGGGTCGCGCTCGACGATCGCCGCCTTGTGCGCGCAGCTGCGGGCGATGGCCTCGGCCAGCGCGTCGTCGTCCATCGCGAGCAGGGCTTCGGCGTGGGCGTCGAGCCAGTCGAGGAAGCCGGCATCCACGATCGCGCCGTACTTCACCACCTCGGCCAGGCCCGCACGCAGTTCGCGCGGCGGCAGCGTGCGCAGCGTGGACGTGTCGGCCAGCACCGCGCGCGGCGGGTGGAAGGCGCCCACCAGGTTCTTGCCCTGGGGCAGATCGACCGCGGTCTTGCCGCCGACCGAGGAGTCGACCATCGCCAGCAGGGTGGTCGGCAACTGCACGCAGTCCACGCCGCGCATCCACGCGGCCGCGGCGAAGCCGGCCAGGTCGCCGACCACGCCGCCGCCGAGCGCGTAGACGGTGGCGTCGCGGCGCGCACCGGCATGCGCGATCGCGTCGATCGCCTCGCCGAAACGCGCCAGGGTCTTGGAGGCCTCGCCGGCCGGCATGGTCCAGTGCGCCAGGCGCAGGTCGGGACGCGCCGCCTGTAGCGCCTGGAGCACGCGCTGCAGGTACAGCGGTGCGACCGCGTCATCGCTGACCACGAAGGCGTCCCTGCCGCGCAGGGTGGCGGCAAGTCGAGCGCCATCGCCGAGCAGGCCGGGGCCGATGCTGATGGTGTAGGGGTGGCCGCCGCCGACGGCAACGTCGCGGCGTGGCTGACTCTTCATGCGGTGGCGGTGTCCTTCAGATCCTGGTCCGGCGCGCGCTGCCACTGCGCCTGCAGCAGGCGGGAGAGCTGCACGGCCGCCTGCGGCGGCAACCAGGGGTCGGTGTCGAATCGCAGGTCGGCGACTTCCTCGTAGAGCGGCGCCCGCTGCAGTGCCAGCCGCCGCAGCACCTGCTCGCGATCGTCTCCGGCGATCAGCGGGCGACTGCGGTCGCGGGCCAGCCGATCGAGCTGGCGCGGCAGGCTGACCTGCAGGTACACCACGAACGCACGCTCGCGCATGCGTTGCCGGCTGCCCGCATCGAGCACCGCGCCGCCGCCGGTGGCGATCACCTGTCCCCGGCCCGACAACAGGTCCGACAGCGTGGCCGATTCGCGGGCGCGAAAACCGGCCTCGCCCTCGCATTCGAAGATGGTGGGAATGGTGGCGCCTGTGCGTATTTCGATCTCGCGGTCGGCATCCAGGAACGCCAGGCCGAACCGCTGGCCCAGGCGCTTGCCGATCGAGGACTTGCCGGCGCCCATGGGGCCGACCAGCACGAGATTGGGAGCCGGATTCATGGGCGGGATCGTAACAGCCCGTGCGCGTCCACCGTGGCCCGGCCTGCGCGATCGCAGTCGTTGCATTCGCGACTTTCCCGCCTTGCCGGGGCCGTCGCGCGCAGCGCGCAAGCGGCACCTACGACTGCGCGGCTGCGCCGCGTGCGTACACTTGTTCGACCGCAACTGCGCTGGCTCGGCTCGCACTGCCTGCTCGAGCGGATCGAACGCCTGGCGCGACGGACTGGTGCGTGCATCCGTCCTGCGGCGATCCACAGTCGGGTTGGACAGGTGGCGGACGACCGCATCCCGACCGCACATCGCTTCCATCCGCACCGACACCGGCCGGGCGCACGCCGCGCGCTGTGCCCGCAGCGCAGTTGCCCGAACCCTGGCGCAGCGAGGATCCCGGGCGCCGCCCGTGTAGACACGGCGATCCTGCATCGCGGCGCCGGATAGGCGCTCAGGCGAGGCCGCGGCAGCCGACGGTGCGGCGCGCCGCGTCCAGTTCGATGACGGCATCGGCCTGCGCCGGGAGGATACGCAGCGCCTGGCGGCTGACGCGCTCGAAATGCTGCACGAAGCGCGTCACCTGGCTGCGCGTCATGGCTGGCCGGGTGGGACTGCCCGCCTGCAATGCCTGCTCCTGTTGCCAGCGCCACGAGGCCACCACCTCGAAGCCGGGTGGCTGCAGGAACAACAAACGGTCGACGCGCTCCCAGAGTGCCGGGTAGTCGCGTGCGAGGGCGGCGTTGCAGTAGCCGCGCCAGGCGCCGCCGGCGTCGTGCTCGCGCTCGAGCGTATTGACCGGCTCGACCAGGCCCGCCGCCGGCTCCGGCGGCGTGCACAGGCACCAGCCCTCGAAGACCACCAGGTCCACCGGGCCCACCAGCGGCCACTGCGAACGGGGCAGGCGACGGTCGCCGAGCTTGTCGAAACGCGGCAGCCGCGTGCGACGCCCCGCGCGCAGCGCGTCGAGGGTGGCCAGCGCCAGCGGCAGGTCGTGGGTGCCTGGCGGGCCGCGCGTGGCCAGCAGCGGGTGGACGTCGCGTGCCAGCGCCCGACGCGCCGGCACATCGAGATAGACGTCGTCCAGCGACAGCGCGACGGCCCGCAGTCCGCGGCCGGTCGCGGCGGCCACCACCTGCGCGGCCAGCGTCGACTTGCCGCTGCCCTGCAGGCCAGAGATGCCGTAGACCACCGCGCCAGCGGCCAGCGCGCCGTCGAGCACGCGCATCGCCAGCGCGTCGTCGAACCCTTGCGGCGGAGCGGCGTGCGCGTGATGGACCATCGGGCCACAATAGCCCAATGAACTGCGCAGACCTGCAGGCCGAGGCCCTGGCCACCTTCGATGCCCTGTTCGCCGAAGCGTCGGCGGCGGGCGAACCCGATCCCACCGCGATGACGGTGGCCACCGCGTCGCGCGAGGGCCTGCCGTCGGCGCGCACCGTGCTGCTCAAGGCGCACGACGCGCGCGGCTTCGTGTTCTACACCCACCTCGACGGGCGCAAGGGCCAGGAGCTGCAGCTCAATCCGCACGCGGCGCTGCTGTTCCACTGGCCGCGCGTGCGCAGCGGCGTGCAGGTGCGCATCGAGGGGCCGGTGGAGCTGGTCGACGAGGCCGAGGCCGATGCCTATTTCGCGACCCGGCCGCGGGTGAGCCAGCTCGGCGCCTGGGCCTCGAAGCAGTCCGAGACGCTGGCCTCGCGCGATGCGTTCGAGCAGCGGCTCAGCGAACTGGAGGCCGAGTTCGCGGGGCGCGAGGTGCCGCGCCCGCCGCGCTGGACCGGCCTGCGCGTGCGGCCGGACCGGATCGAGTTCTGGTACGGCGGCATGTTCCGCCTGCACGAGCGCTGGCTGTACGAGTTCGATCTCACCGGCCAGTGCCGCAAGCGGATGCTGTATCCGTGAACCCTGCGCCGGCGTTCGCGCTGCGGCCGGTGCGGTTGCCGGACGACTCGGCCGCCTGGGGGCGGATGCGGCAGGCGCTGTGGCCGGACGAAACCGGGGTCGATGCAGCCGACGAGCTGCACGCGGCCACGCAGCCTGCCGACGCCACCGGCGTCGTGCTGGCCCTGGCCGGTGACGCGCCGATCGGCTTTGCCGAGGCGCGGCGCCGCATGGAATACGTCAACGGCACCCGCTCGTCGCCGGTGGGCTTCCTGGAAGCGTGGTACGTCGTGCCCGGCTGGCGCGGCCGAGGGGTCGGGCGCGCGCTGGTGGCGTGGGTCGAGGCCTGGACCCGGGCCTGCGGGTGCACCGAGCTTGCCTCGGATGCGCTGCTGGACAACCGGGTCTCGCTGGCGGCCCACCTGGGCTGCGGATTCGAGGAGACAGAGCGCGTAGTCTGCTTCCGCAAGCCGCTGCAATGAGCGTCGGCCCACGGCGCATCGTCTGCCTCACCGAGGAACCCACCGAAGTCCTCTACGCGCTGGGCGAGCAGGACCGGATCGTGGGCATCAGCGGCTTCACCGTGCGTCCGCCGCGCGCGCGCAAGGACAAGCCCAAGGTCAGCGCCTTCACCAGCGCGAAGATCGACGCGATCCTGGCGCTGCAGCCGGACTTCGTGGTGGGGTTTTCCGACATCCAGGCCGACATCGCCGCCGAACTGGTGCGGCGCGGGGTGGAGGTGTGGATCAGCAACCACCGCAGCGTCGCGGGGATCCTCGACTACGTGCGGCGCTTGGGCGCGCTGGTGGGTGCGGGCGCCCGTGCCGACGCCTATGCCGACGGGCTCGCGCGCGGCCTGGAGGCGATCGCGGCCGACGCGGCGAAGTTGCCGCTGCGGCCGAAGGTCTACTTCGAGGAATGGGACGAGCCGCTCATCACCGGGATCCGCTGGGTGGCCGAGCTGGTCCGCATCGCCGGTGGAGACGACATCTTTCCCGAGCTGTCGATCGAACCCCTGGCCAAGGCCCGCATCCTGGCCAACGGCGATCCGGTGATCGCGCGCGCGCCGGACATCATCCTCGGCTCCTGGTGCGGCAAGAAGTTCCGGCCGGCGACCGTTGCAGCGCGCCCGGGCTGGAGTGCGATCCCGGCGGTGCGCGACGGCGAACTGCACGAGATCAAGTCGCCGCTGATCCTGCAGCCGGGGCCTGCCGCGCTCACCGACGGCGTTGGCGAGATCGCGCAGGTCATCCGGCGCTGGGCGGAACGGCGCGCCTAGCCGTGGCGCATCGGCGGGTGGTTCCGGACTCCCCGGGGGGTAGATGCCGGCAGCGGACCGTCCGGGCGGCTACCGGGCGAACACATCGCGACTGAAACGCAGCACGTCCGGCGCATCGGCGCCCTCGCGCTGCACGCTCACCTCCAGGGCCAGCGTGTCGGGCGGCGCAACCCGCGCGGTGCCGACATAATCGACGAAACCGTCGCTGTGCACTTCGCGCATGGCCACGTCCTGCCAGACGCCCCGCAGGTCGCGCGCGCGGACGCTCACCTGCGCCTGCACCGAGGTTTCCTCATGCGCCGGTCCCTGGCGCAGGCCGACCAGCAGCAGTTGCGTCGCGCGGTCGGGCGCCACGCCGTAACGGGCGGCGATGGCAGGGCTGAGTGAAGCGGTGGGGGCCACGCTGGCGCTGATCCGCACGCCGCCGGCCTCCATCGTGGCGGGTTGGCGCGAGGCGACGCTGAGCGCGGCCAGTTCCTCCTGCCCGACCGGGCTGCCACCGCAGGCGGCCAGCGCGCACAGGACCACAGCCGCCAGCACACCTCCCCCGCGTGCGCGCCGGTCAGTCATTGGCGGCCGACAGTTCGGCGCCGCGGCGCGTGGCGGCGTCGATCGCACGGGCGACCAGGTCATGGAACCCGCCCGCCTCGAAGGTTTCGATCGCGGCCTGGGTGGTGCCGTTGGGCGAAGTGACGCGGCGGCGCAGCTCCGCGGGCGGCTCGTTGGATTCGGTGAGCATCCGCGCCGCCCCGAGGATGGTCTGCTGCGCCAGCGTGCGTGCGGCCTGTGGCGGAAGGCCCTGCGCGATCGCCGCCGCCTCCATCGCCTCGGCCAGCAGGAACACGTAGGCGGGGCCGCTGCCCGAGGTGGCGGTGACCGCGTCCATCTGCGCTTCGTCGGCGATCCACACGGTCTGCCCGGCGCTGGCCAGCAGCTGCGTGGCGCGTTCGCGCCCGCGCGCATCGACCTGCGCATTGGCGAACAGGCCGGTCACGCCGGCGCCCAGCAGGGCAGGCGTGTTGGGCATCGCACGCACCACCGGCAGGCCGCCGCCCAGCCAGCGGTCGAGCTGCGAGGCGGTGATGCCGGCGGCGATCGATACGACCAGCGGTCGCCCCTCCTGCGCGGGTGCGGCCAGCGCCGCGCAGACCTGGCGCATCACCTGCGGCTTGACCGCGAACACCCAGGTCGCCGCGCCCTGCACGGCCTCCTCCGCCCCGGCGAAGCAGGCCACGCCGAAGTCCTCGGCCAGCCCGGCGCGGGTACGGGCATCGGGCTCGGCCACGCGGATGCCTGCGCGGTCGGCGCCGGCCGCGACCAGGCCGCCTATCAGGCTGCGGGCCATGTTGCCGCCGCCGATAAAGGCGATGGGCGGGGAGGGGGCCGGGGACGGGTCGGGCAGGGTCATGGGCGGGCGAGGTTTGCGGAAAACCCCAACCCTAGCGCGAACGCGGGCCGCTGGCATGTCGCGGACAGGTCAGGGGCGGAGCGCGGCGGGTCAGCAGCCGGCGGGAGAGGACGCGATGTGCGCGATCTCCGCCCTTCACCGCATGCGCCGCCCGTGGCGAAGCCGGGCCCGGCGCGCCCGCAGGCCGCGGATTCACAGGCCTCCAGCGCTCGCCATGCAGGGTCGGCCGGGACCCGCAACGGCCTGAATTGTGATCCGCGTACATGGCTATACTGGCCCCCGGGGATAGGCTGTCGCCAACGGTCGTGGCGGCCGCATCACGACACACTGCAGCCGCAGGGGAGCTTGCATGGATATCGCCGAACTTCTGGCGTTCTCGGTCAAGAACAAGGCCTCCGACCTTCATCTGTCGGCAGGCCTGCCGCCGATGATCCGGGTCGATGGCGACGTGCGCCGGATCAACATCCCGGCGCTGGAACACAAGCAGGTGCACGCGCTGGTCTACGACATCATGTCGGACAAGCAGCGCCGCGACTTCGAGGAATTCCTCGAGACCGACTTCTCGTTCGAGATCCCGGGCCTGGCGCGCTTCCGCGTCAACGCGTTCAACCAGAACCGCGGCGCGGGCGCGGTGTTCCGCACCATTCCCTCGGAAGTGCTGACGCTCGAGGACCTGGGCTGCCCGCCGATCTTCCGCGAGCTGATCGAGCAGCCGCAGGGCCTGATCCTGGTGACCGGGCCGACCGGTTCGGGCAAGTCGACCACGCTGGCGGCGATGATCGACCACATCAACAAGAACGAGTACGGGCATATCCTCACCATCGAGGACCCGATCGAGTTCGTGCACACCTCGCAGAAGTGCCTGATCAACCAGCGCGAGGTGCACCGCGATACCCACGGCTTCAGCGAGGCGCTGCGCTCGGCGCTGCGCGAGGACCCGGACATCGTCCTGGTCGGCGAATTGCGCGACCTGGAGACCATCCGCCTGGCCCTGACCGCCGCGGAAACCGGCCACCTGGTGTTCGGCACCCTGCACACCAGCTCGGCGGCCAAGACCGTGGACCGCATCATCGACGTGTTCCCGGCCGGCGAGAAGCCGATGGTGCGCTCGATGCTGTCCGAATCTCTGCGCGCGGTGATCAGCCAGGCGCTGCTGAAGAAGGTCGGCGGCGGCCGCACCGCGGCCTGGGAAATCATGGTGGGCATCCCGGCCATCCGCAACCTGATCCGCGAGGACAAGGTGGCGCAGATGTATTCAGCGATCCAGACCGGCCAGCAGCACGGCATGATGACGCTCGACCAGCACCTGCAGGACCTGGTCAAACGCGGCATGATCACGCGCCAGCAGGCCAGGGAATACGCGAAGGAAAAACGTCTTTTCGAATGATCGAGAAAGACGCGGGAATCGGGAATCGGGAATAGAGAATCGCAAAAGCCGAGAAACGTGCGCCGGGCGTGTGGGGTGTCGAGGAGCCAGCTCCTGACGATTCCCGATTCCCGATTCCCGATTCCCGGCTCCGCAGGAGCCACCATGAGCAGCATCGACTTCACCTCGTTCCTCAAGCTGATGGCGCACCAGAAGGCGTCGGACCTGTTCATCACCGCCGGCATGCCGCCGTCGATGAAGGTCCACGGCAAGATCCAGCCGATCACCCAGAACCCGCTCACGCCGCAGCAGTCTCGCGACCTGGTGCTCAACGTGATGTCGCCGCCGCAGCGCGAGGAGTTCGAGAAGACGCACGAATGCAACTTCGCGATCGGCGTCTCGGGTGTGGGCCGCTTCCGCGTCTCCTGCTTCTACCAGCGCAACCAGGTGGGCATGGTGCTGCGCCGGATCGAGACCAAGATCCCCAGTATCGAAGAGCTCAACCTGCCGCCGATCATCAAGACGCTGGCGATGACCAAGCGCGGCATCATCATCTTCGTCGGCGCCACCGGCACGGGTAAATCCACCTCGCTGGCGGCGATGATCGGATACCGCAACCAGAACTCGACCGGCCACATCATCACCATCGAGGACCCGATCGAGTTCGTGCACAAGCACGAGGGCTGCATCATCACCCAGCGCGAGGTCGGCATCGATACCGACAGCTGGGAGAACGCGCTGAAGAACACCCTGCGCCAGGCGCCGGACGTGATCATGATCGGCGAGGTGCGCACGCGCGAGGGCATGGACCACGCCATCGCCTTCGCCGAGACCGGCCACCTGGTGCTGTGCACCTTGCACGCCAACAACGCCAACCAGGCGATGGACCGCATCATCAACTTCTTCCCCGAGGACCGTCGCGGCCAGCTGCTGATGGACCTCTCGCTCAACCTCAAGGGCGTGGTCGCCCAGCAGCTGATCCCGACGCCCGACGGCAAGGGCCGGCGCGTGGCGATGGAGATCCTGCTCGGCACGCCGCTGGTGCAGGACTACATCCGCGACGGCGAGATCCACAAGCTCAAGGAAGTGATGAAGGAGTCGACCAACCTCGGCATGAAGACCTTCGACCAGGCCCTGTTCGAGCTCTACCAGGCCGGCGAGATCTCCTACGAGGACGCGCTGCGCTACGCCGACTCGCAGAACGAGGTGCGGCTGAAGATCAAGCTCGCCCAGGGCGGCGATGCGCGCACGCTGTCGCAGGGCCTGGACGGCGTCGAGATCGCCGAGGTCCGCTGACCGCGGCCGCGGCCCGTCGCCGGGCCGCGCTGCAGCGGCGGCGACAACCGGCATCGCCACCATGACATCCGCGGGCGCGACGGGCGCGGGCCCGGACGTGGCGCTGCTTACCGCCTGGCTGGATCCGGCGGCAGCGACGCAGTTGTTCGACGGGCTGCGCGAGGCATTGCCCTGGCAGGTGCACCAGGTCCGGATGTTCGGGCGCGCCATCGACGCGCCGCGCCTGAGCTGCTGGATCGGGGACGAAGACGCGGCCTACCGTTATTCCGGCGTCCGCCATGCGCCGCATCCCTGGCCCGCCGCGCTTCGCCCGCTGCGGGCGCGACTGGCGGGCGAGACAGGAATCGACTTCAACAGCGTGCTGGCCAACCTCTATCGCGACGGACGCGACTGCATGGGCTGGCACAGCGACGACGAGCGCGAACTGGGCCAGCGTCCGCTGATCGCATCGCTGAGCCTCGGTGCGGAGCGTCGCTTCCTGCTGCGGCACCGGCAGGATCCCGCGCGCAGGCTCGCGCTGGCGCTGCCGCATGGCAGCCTGCTGCTGATGCGCGGCGATACCCAGGCGGCGTGGCGGCATGCGCTGCCGCGGACGGCCCGGCCGGTGGGCGCCAGGATCAACCTCACCTTTCGCTTGATCGCGCCGGCATGACGCCTCGCCCCCGTGGGAGCGTGAGGGCTCAGCGCGCCTCGCCGGGGTGCGCGCTGCGCTGGTGCGTGTCGCCCGCGCTCAGGATCCAGTGGGCGAGTTCCGCGGTGAGCCGCTCCATCCCGCGCGAGAAGGCATCGGCGACCAGGGCGATGTCGGTGCCGGCGGACGGCTCGGCGTGCAGGAACGTACGCGAGGCGACGATCGCCTGGTCGCGCCCGTGGATCAGCTTGGCGTTGAACTCGATCGTGGCGGCCGGCACGGCCTTGCCGGCGTAGTCGGCCTCGAAGCGGCGTACGTCCATCACCAGCTTGTAATCGGCGGCGATGCCCGAGCCCTGGCGCGCGACGGCGGGAATCCGGCCCGAATCCTCCAGTGCCCGCAGCAGCGCATCGGTCAGCATGTCCGGCGGCGGCTTCGCCCAGCTGGCGCCGCGATAGACCTGCAGTTCGCCCGGCGTCGGGCGCACCGCGATGCGGGACGTGTCGACGATGCGCGCCGCCTGCGGCGACACCAGCGAGAGCTGCCAGTCCACCGCCGGCGTGGCGGCGTCGAGCGTGACTCGCGGATCGGGCGCGAAGATGGTCGTCGGCTCGCGGTCGCCGCCGCCGAGGATCGAACAGCCTGCGAGGGCCAGGGCGAGGATGGCCGCAGAGGCCGTGCGCACCGCGCCGGTGCGGGCGGCCCGGGTGCGCGCCGGGGGGTGGAAGAGGCGTGCGGCTCGGATCACGGTTCGAACTCCTTGGGGCCCTGGCGGCCGAACAGATACTGCGCCGGATTGCCGTCGAGCCGGTCGCTGATCCTGCGCAGGTCGCGCACCAGGCCGCGCAGTTCGGCCAGGGTCGGGCCGAGCTGGGCCAGGCCGTCATTGGCGAAGCTGCCGATGGCTGCGCGGTTCTCGTTGAGGATGGCGTCGGCGCCGCCGGCGGCCGAATCCAGCCGGTCCAGCGTGGTGTCGATCTTGCCCACCAGCGACGGCAGCTGCTGCGCGAGTTCGCGGTCGAAGGTATCCAGCGTGCGGTTGGCCGAAGCCATGGTGACGGTGAGCTGCTCGCTGGCCTGGCGTGCGTTGACCAGGATCTGGCGCATGTCCTCGCGTTGTTCCGCAATGGTGCCGGTCATGCTCTGGATGTTGTCGAGCGTGGCGGTGAAGCGCTGCACGTTCTCCTCGCTGAGCATGTCGTCCAGGCGTTCGACCAGGCGGTTGGCGGTGTCGGCGATGTTCTGCAGCGCCGAAGACTCGGTCTGGATCACCGGCGGCCCGCCGTTGGGCCCGGGCTGCAGCGGCGGCGCTTCAGGGCTGCCGCCGGTGAGCTGGATGATGGGCGGGCCGGTGAGGCTGGTCATCGACAGCCGCGCGCGGGTATCGGACTTGATCGGTGCCTCGGCCTGCAGGCGCAGGCGGGCGATGACCTGGCGCGGATCGTTGGGCGCCAGCATCAGGTCCTCGATCGTGCCCACGGCGATGCCGTTGTAGTGCACGTTGCCGCCCTCGGTGAGGCCGGTGACCGGTTCGCGGAAGACCACGTGGTATTCGTTCCAGTCGCGGTCGGAGGAGTATTTCGCCGCCCACAGCGCGAACAGCAGCAGGAACAGCGTCACCCCGATGGTGAACGCCCCGATCAGCACGTAGTTGGCTTTGGTTTCCATCTCAGCTGTCCTCAGCCGCGGCCGCCGCGGCGTGCGCCGCGCGCCCGCGCGGGCCATGGAAGTAGTCCTGGATCCAGGGGTGGTCGTTGCGCTCGATCTCCGCGAGCGGGGCCACGGCCACCACCTTGCGGTCGGCGAGCACGGCGACACGGTCGCAAATCGCATACAGCGTGTCGAGATCGTGTGTGATCAGGAACACCGTGAGCCCCAGCGCTTCCTGCAGGGTGCGGATCAGCCGGTCGAACGCCGCCGCGCCGATCGGATCGAGCCCGGCGGTCGGCTCGTCCAGGAACAGCAGGGGCGGATCCAGCGCCAGCGCCCGCGCCAGGGCTGCGCGTTTGCGCATGCCGCCCGAGAGCTGCGAGGGCAGCTTGTCCAGCGCGTCGGCCGGCAGGCCCGCCAGCCGCACCTTGAGCAGGGCCAGCTCGTAGCGCAGCGAGTCGGGCAGGTCCGGGTGGTGTTCCTTGAGCGGCACCTGCACGTTCTCGCCGACGGTGAGCGAGGAGAACAGCGCCCCGTCCTGGAACAGCACCCCGGTGCTGCGCTCCAGGTGCAGGCGGTCGCGCGGGTCGTCCGAGCGCGGGTCGACGCCCAGCACCGCGATCTCGCCCGCATCGGGCTGGCGCAGGCCGATCAGCGAACGCATCAGCACCGACTTGCCGCTGCCCGACCCGCCGACCACGCCCAGGATCTCGCCGCGGCGCACGTCCAGGTCCAGTTCCTCGTGCACGGTCTGGGCGCCGAAGCGGTTGACCATGCCGCGGACGCGGATGATCACCTCGCGATCGTCGGGATCCGGCATGACCGGACGTGCGTCTGTCGAAAGCGGGGATGGGGAATCCGTCAAGACATCGCCTCCATCGCCCCCGCGCCCCGCGCCCGTGCGAATCCCGACTCCCGGCTTTCAACAGACTCACGTCTGGTCATTCCGAATCCCGGCCTTTCCATCACCAATCCATGTACATGAACCAGATCGCCGCGAACGCGTCGAACACGATCACCAGCGAGATCGTCTGCACCACGGCGGACGTGGTGCGCTCGCCCACCGACTGCGCCGTGCCCTTGACCTGCATGCCCTCCAGGCAGCCGATCAGGCCGATCACCATCGCGAACAACGGCGCCTTGGACATGCCGATCAGGAAGTGGCGCAGTTCCATCTGCTCCTGCATGCGCGCCAGGTAGGCCTGCGGCGGGATGTCGAGGCTGAAGGCGCCCACCGACAGGCCGCCGAGCAGGCCGGAGACCATGGCGATGAAGGTCAGCAACGGCAGCATCACCAGCAGCGCGATCAGGCGCGGGATCACCAGCAGTTCCACCGGGTCCAGGCCCAGGGTGCGGATGGCATCGACCTCCTCGCGGCTGACCATCGCGCCGATCTGCGCGGTGAACGCGCTGGCGGTGCGCCCGGCGAGCAGGATCGCGGTGAGCAGCACGCCGAACTCGCGCAGGAAGGCGATGGACACCAGTTCGACCACGAAGATCGTGGCCCCGAAGTCGGCCAGGATCTGCGCGCCGAGGAAGGCGATCACCGCGCCCACCAGGTACGACAGCAGGGCCACCAGCGGCACCGCGTCCAGGCCCACCTGCTCCATGTGGTGCACGGTGGGGGTGAGCCGGAAGCGGCGCGGATCGAGCACGGTGCGGCCGAGCTTGAACAGGGTCTCGCCCAGGAAGCTCACCAGCGCGACCACTTCCCGGGCATTGTCGTGCACGGCGTGGCCGAGCCTGGCCAGCGCGGCGGCGAAACCATACTCGCGCCGCGTCTTCGGGCGCTCGTCGTGGATGTCCTCGATCGCCGACACCAGGGCGCGATGGTCGTCGCGGAAGCGGAACGCGTCGTAATCCAGTTCGCGGCGCTTGGCATAGCGCAGCAGCTGCAGCACGCCCAGCGAATCGAGCCGTTCGACCGCGGAGGCGTCGATCGCGGCCACCGAATCGGGCGCGGCGCGCAGCGCTTCGCCGATGTCGGTCGCGTGGTCCAGCGTCCAGCACCCGGCCAGGCGCAGCAGCGCCGCGTCGGCGGGATCGGCCTCGGCAGTGGGCGGTGTGGGGGTGGACGCACTCATCGCCGGCGAGGATACAGGCAACGCCGTGCAAGTTCAGATCACGGCGCCGCTGCGAGCGGCGGCCTGCCATGCGATCCTGTCGCCATGCCTGCCGACGCCGTGCCCGCCAACGCCGCCTATGCGATCCGCATCGCCTTCATCGTCGAACTGGCGGGCCACCTGCATCGCTACGGGACCACGGCGCAGCGGCTGGAAGGGGCGATCGTGTCGGTGGCGCGCCGGCTCGGGCTCGACTGCGAACCCTGGAGCAACCCGACCGGGCTGATCCTGAGCTTCAGCGATCCGCAGCGCCCCCCGGGCGAAAGCGACACCACCCGCGTGATCCGCCTGCCGCCAGGCGAGACCAACCTGTCGAAGCTGTGCGAGGCCGACCGCATCGCCGAGGAGGTCACCGCCGGCCGGCTCGGCATCGCCGATGGCCATGCGGCGCTGCGCGCGCTCGATCGCGGCGCGGACTGGCGTGCCCACCTGCGACAGACCTTCGGCTTCGGCCTGGCCGCCGCCAGCGTGGCCGGGCTGCTGCGCCTGCCGTGGCTGGACATCGGTACTGCGGGCGGGATCGGCACCCTGGTCGGCCTGCTGCTGTGGGCCAGCCGCAACAGCGCCCAGATGAAGGAGGCGGACGATGCCATCGCCGGCATCCTCGCAGGCGGGCTGGCGGCGCTGGTCGCGGTCTTCGTGGCTCCGCTCAACCTCAACACCGTGGTCATCGCCTCGATGATCGTGCTGATGCCCGGGATGGCGCTGACCAATGCCTTCAGCGAACTCACCAGCCAGCACCTGATGTCGGGCACCGCGCGCTTCTTCGGCGCGATGACCACGCTGCTCAAACTCACCGTCGGCACGATGATCGCACTGACCCTGGTGCAACTGGTGGGCCTGGAGCCGCAGGTGCGCGCCTGGCGGCCTCAGCCGGACTGGGTGGAATGGTGCGCGGTGGTCACCGCTGCCTGGGCCTTCGCGGCCCTGTTCCGCGCAGCGCGCCGCGACTACCTGCTGGTGATGGCTGCGGCCATCGTTGGTTACCAGATCTCGCGCCTGGGCGGGCAGTGGCTGGGCAGCCCGGCCGGCGTATTCCTGTCGGCACTGGTCATCACCGTGGCCGGCAACGGATACGCGCGCTGGATGAACCGGCCCGGCGCGCTGATCCGCGTGCCCGGCATCATCATGCTGGTACCGGGCAGCACCAGCCTGCGCAGCCTGCTGGTGGCCGTGCAGCAGCAGGATGTCTCGGCAGGGCAGGGCGCGGCCATCGCAGTGCTCAATGTGCTGCTGGCGCTGGTGGCGGGACTGCTGATCGGCAACCTGCTGCTGCCGGCGCGCCGCGATCTCTGAGCGGCGCCTGCGAAAACGCCGGCTCGCGCCGGCGTCGGGATCGCGTCTCGCCCGGGGGGCGGGCGCTTACTTGATCAGGAAATCCTCGGGCTTCTTGCCCTTCTTGACCAGCGCCGCCATCCAGCGCGGCTGCTTGCCGCGGCCGGTCCAGGTCTCGTCCGCGTTCGCGGGGTTGCGGTATTTCGGCGCGACCTTGCCCAGCTTGCGGCCGGCACGGGCCGGTGCACGCTTGCCCGTCGCCTTCTTCGCTCCGGCCTTGCGCCGGGTGCCCGCGGCCGAGCCGCCGAACAGCTCTTCGACCGAATAGCCCTCGGCAGTCGCGAAGTCGACGATGCGCTTGCGGATGGCGGCGATGGGCGTGCGCTTCTTCAGCGCGGTCTTGCGCTCGCGGGCCGCGCTGATCAGCGCATCGAGTTCCTGGGCCGACAGTGTATTCAGATCGATTGCCATTCAAGACTCCGTAACGGAAAAAAGGGGAATGGCCGGTCCCTGGCGCGGCGCCATGGTAATGGAATGCGGCGTGCAGGGAAAATCACGCGCCCTGCCATCGCTGCATGCGGAGATTATCCGCGGGCATATTGCGAGGATATTGGGCGGGCCATCGCACTTGTCCCGAAACCCGCAGGCCGCCGTCGCTGGCGCGCGCAACGGCGGCCTCGCGGTGATATGCGCTGCTGGCCGCTACGGGTTAATGCGGTCGCCCGGGCACGGGTCGACGCCGGCGCGATATGCGCGCGGCCGGAGAAAACCCAAGAAGGCGGCAGGCGGTGGTCGACCGCCTGCCGGAGGGGCGGAGATCCCCTAGGCGGCCTGCAGGCGCGCCATGACCGCCTCGCGGTCGAGATTGGCGGATTCGGCTTCGCCGCGTGCGCGGTATTCGAACGTGCCCGCCGCCAGCCCGCGCTCGGATACCACGATCCGGTGGGGGATGCCGATCAGTTCGATATCGGCGAACATCGGGCCAGGACGCAGTCCGCGATCGTCCAGCGCCACGTCGACGCCGGCCTGGGCGATCTCGCGATACAGCGCCTCGGCCGCAGCCGCGACCTCGGCATTGCCCTTGGGATTGATCACGCAGACCACCGCCTGCCAGGGCGCCATCGGCGCCGGCCAGACGATGCCGGCCGCGTCGTGGTTCTGCTCGATCGCCGCAGCCACGATGCGCGAAACGCCGATGCCGTAGCAGCCCATCGCCGGGTGGACCGCCTTGCCGGATTCGTCCAGCACGCTGCACTGCATGGACTCGGAGTAGCGCCGGCCCAGCGCGAACACATGGCCGACCTCGATGCCGCGCGCCAGCGACAGCGTGCCCTGGCCGTCGGGCGAGGCATCGCCGGCAACGACGTTGCGGATGTCGGCAACGAGGTCGGGTTCGGGCAGGTCGCGCCCCCAGTTGACGCCGGCGATGTGGAACCCGCTTTCGTTGGCGCCGACCACGAAATCCGCCATGGCCGCCACGCTGCGGTCGGCCACGATGCGGATCGGCCGCTTCGCCCCGAGCGGTCCGAGGAAGCCGGGTTCGGCGCCCAGGTGGTCGCGGATTTCGGCCTCGGTGGCCAGCCGGTACTCCGCCATGCCGGGCAGCTTGGCCAGCTTGATCTCGTTGACCACGTGGTCGCCCCGCACCAGCGTCAGGACGAAACCCTCCTCGCCCCAGAGCGCGACCGACTTGACCGTGCGCTGCAAGGCGATGCCCAGCAGGTCGGCCACCGCCTCGCAGGTCTTCTGCGTGGGCGTTTCGACCCGGCGACGCTCCTCCGTAGGTGCGGGCCGCTCGCCCGGCGACACCGCTTCGGCCAGCTCCACGTTCGCCGCGTAATCGGAATCCTGCGAGAAGGCCAGCGCGTCCTCGCCCGAATCCGCCAGCACGTGGAACTCGTGCGAGGCGCTGCCGCCGATGGCGCCGGTGTCGGCGGCCACCGCGCGGAACTTCAGCCCCAGGCGGGTGAAGATGCGCACGTAGGTGTCGTACATGTTGCGGTATTCGCGCTGCAGGTCCTCGTCGCCGACGTGGAACGAGTACGCGTCCTTCATGATGAACTCGCGCGCCCGCATCACGCCGAAGCGCGGACGGATCTCGTCGCGGAACTTGGCGGTAACCTGGTAGAAGTTCACCGGCAGCTGCTTGTAACTCGAAAACTCCTGGCGGAAGAAGTCGGTTACCGCTTCCTCGGCGGTCGGGGTGAAGCAGTAATCCTGCTCCTTGCGGTCGCGGATCTTGAGCAGCTGCGGGCCGAACTTCTGCCAGCGCCCGGTTTCCTCCCACAGCTCCTTGGGCTGCACCGAGGGCATCGCCATCTCGATCGCGCCGGCCCGGTCCATTTCCTCGCGCACGATGGTCTCGACCTTGCGCAGCACCCGCAGCCCAAGCGGCGACCAGGTGTACAGGCCGGCGGCCAGCCGCCGCACCATGCCTGCGCGGAGCATCAGCTGGTGGCTGACGATCTCGGCGTCGGCGGGGGTTTCCTTTTCGGTACGGAGGTGGAACTGCGACAGGCGCATCGTCGGGCTCGGAACGGCGGGACGCGCATTCTGCCATGCGTGCCCCGCAGGTTCCGGAGGGAGCGCTCAGGGCGCGGCGTCGGATGCCGGATCCGGATCGATGAGGTTGCGCCGTTCCAGCGCGGCCACGTCCACGACCGTGTACTCGCGATCCCTGGGCGGCACGTCGGTGATCTGGACGATGCCCGCCGCATCGCGCCAGCGGTACAGGGCCGGGCCTGGGGGCCGGTCGCCAGCGGCAGCCTTGCCGGCGGGGGGCGAGTTTGCGCCGGCAGCCGGTGCCGCGGCGTCGGGCGCATCGCGCGCCAGCCACCAGGTCAGCGCGACCGCACCCGCGAGGCCTGCGACGATGGCCCAGGCCAGGCGCATGCTCAGGTCGCCGGCACGCCGGTTCCCGCGCAATAGGCCTTGACCGCGGCATTGGCCAGTTCCAGCTGGCTGGCGCGCTCGGCATCGTTCAGTGCGCGGCCCGGCTGCCCATCGCTGCCCGCTTCGTGGACCGGGCTGCCGCTGCCCAGCGCGGCGACATTGGCCTTGGCCACGGTGCACCTGGGATCCTCGGCGGCGGCCTGGCTCACCACCGGCTGCGCGCTGCCGGCCCGATCGCCGCTGAGCACGCGCTGCTGGTAGCTACCCTTCGGAGGCGGGGTCTGCGAATAGTGGGTGACGCCGTTGGCATCCTTCCACTGGTAGACCTCGCCGCCCTGCGCGGCGGATGCGGCCAGCAGGCCGGCGGCGGCGAGCGCCAGGATCGGAAGGCGTTGCATCGACGGGCTCCTGGGGACGCGGGTGTCCAGCGCGGATTGCAGCATCGCGCAGCCCCCCGCGCAAGCACGGGACGGTGGAAACGTGAACCCCACGGCAGGGGGCCGGGGCCACGGCCGGCCCCGCGTGCCGGCGACCTCGCGCCGTCTGGCGCTACACTGCCGCGATGGATCATCAGACCCCAGCGCCGCCGCGTGGCCGCGGCATCTACCTGCTGCCCAACCTGTTCACCACCGGCGGTCTGTTCGGGGGCTTCTTCGCCATCATCGCCGCCTCGCAAGGGCGCTTCGGCGCGGCCTGCATCGCCATCTTCGTGGCCGCCATCCTCGACGGCATCGATGGTCGCGTGGCACGCATGACCAATACCCAGAGCGAGTTCGGCGTGCAGTACGACTCGCTGGCCGACCTGATCAGCTTCGGCATGGCGCCGGCGCTGGTGATGTACCACTGGGCGCTGATGTCGATGAAGCTCGATGGCCCGACCCTGGGCAAGATCGGCTGGCTGGCCGCCTTCCTGTACGCGGCCTGCGCGGCGCTGCGGCTGGCGCGTTTCAACAGCCAGGTCGGAACGGCGGACCGGCGCTGGTTCATCGGGCTGGCCAGCCCCGCCGCCGCCGGGCTGATGGCCAGCTTCGTGTGGACCTGCGACGAGCTGGGCTTCGTCGGCGAGGAACTGCGCTACGCGGCGCTGGCGGTGACGGTGATCGCCGGGCTGCTGATGGTCAGCCGGCTGCGCTACAACAGCTTCAAGGGCAGCGGTACCGGACCCAAGGCCGAGCGGGTGCCGTTCGTGGCGTTGCCGATCGCGGTGGGCGTGCTGATCGCGTTGTGGGTCGATCCGCCCAAGACCCTGCTCATCGCGGCGTCGCTGTATGCGCTGTCCGGGCCGGTGCTCTGGTTCTGGCGCCGCCACGAAGGCGCACGCGCGGAGCCGACGTGAGCTGGGATCCGTTCCAGCGCGACGCCCTGGAGGCCATGGGCCTGCGGCTGTACGAGGTGCATGGCGCCAGCGTGGCGCAGGACCCGGCGCCGGTTCCCGTCGAACCGGTCGCGGCTAACGACACGTCCCATGTCCCGGCCAGCGTAGGCATGGCCGACGGCGCGCTGCTGCGCGCGCTGCTGCGCGCCTGCGGCCGGGGCGCGGACGATGCCGCCGCGCTGGCGCTGTGCCGCGGACTGCTGGCCGGTGGCCTTCCCGACGCCGCAGCGCGTCGTGCGCTGTGGCCCCGGCTGCGCGCACTGCGGACGCGTCCTGCGCGATGAACGCGCGCGCCATCGACGCAGATCAAGCCCGCGCCTCGCTGCGGCCGATGCGCGATGACGACCTGGACGCGGTGATGCGGATCGAGGTGCGCGCCTATCCGTTTCCGTGGACCGCCGGCATCTTCCGCGACTGCCTGCGCGCCGGCTATCCGGCCTGGGTGCTGGTGCAGGACGCCCGCATCCTCGGCTACGGGGTGCTGAGCGTGGCGGCGGGCGAGGCCCACGTACTCAACGTGTGCATCGATCCGGACGACCAGGGCCAGGGCCACGGTCGCCGGCTGCTGCGCGCGCTCGTGCGCGCGGCACGCGGGCAGGGCGCGCAGCGGGTGTTCCTGGAGGTGCGGCCGTCCAACCCGAATGCGATCGCGCTCTACCACGACGAGGGGTTCAACGAGATCGGGCGCCGGCCGCGCTACTACCCCGCGCACGACGGGCGCGAGGATGCGATCGTGATGGCGCGCGAACTGGTCGCCGACGACATCAGCACGATGCCGCCGCTGTAGGCGGGCGGCATCGCGCCATCGTCCCGGTCGCGCCCGCGAGGCGCCGGACGCCTGGTCAGGCGAGACGCGCGCGCTGCTGGGCCAGGGCCTCGTGCTGTGCGGTCCAGTCGGACAGGCGCTGGCGCTCTTGCTCGACCACCGCCGCGGGCACCTTGTCGCTGAACTTCGCCAGCTTGGCCGCGCTCTTGTCCTTCTCGGACGACACCCGGGCCAGCTCCTTGTCCAGGCGCGCGCGCTCGGCGTCCAGGTCCACCAGGCCTTCCAGCGGCACGAACAGCCGCAGCTCGCCGACCAGCCCACCAGCCGCGGGCGGCGGTTCGCCATCGATGGCCTCGATGCGCTCGAGCTTGTTGAGGAAGCGCAGCTGCGCATCGAAACGCTGCAGGCGCGCGCGGTCGTCGGTGCTCCCGTCGCGGACCAGCAGCGGCACCTGGCGCGAAGGCGACACGCCCAGCTCGCTGCGGATCCGGCGCAGCGCGGTAACCATCGCCTTGAGCCATTCGACGTCGGCCTCGGCCCGGGCGAAGTCGCCGCTGAAATCGCCGGCCTGCGGGTAGGGCTGCAGCGAGATGGTCTCGCCCGCGATGCCCAGTCGCGGCGCAACCTGGCGCCAGAGCTCCTCGGTCACGAACGGCACCAGCGGATGCAGCAGGCGCAGCACCGCCTCGAGCACGGCCAGCAGGGTGCGACGGGTGCTGTCGGCGGCGGCCGCGTCGTCGCCCTGCAGCGCGGGCTTGGCCAGCTCCACGAACCAGTCGCAGTACTCGTTCCAGGCGAATTCGTACAGCGTCTGCGCGAGCAGGTCGAAGCGATAGCTGGCGAAATGCGCCTGCGCTTCGGCCGCGGTGCTGGCGAGGCGCGAGAGGATCCATCGCTCCGCGTCGGTCGCGGGCGCATGCGCGCCACCGGCGGCATCGAAGCCTTCGGTGTTCATCAGCACGAAGCGGGTGGCATTCCACAGCTTGTTGCAGAAGTTCTTGTAGCCCTCGGCGCGGCCCAGGTCGAACTTGATGTCGCGGCCGGGTCCCGCCAGCGCCGCCATGGTGAATCGCAGCGGGTCGGCCCCGTGCGGCGCGATGCCGTCGGGGAATTCCTTGCGCGTGGCCTTCTCGATCCTGGGCGCGTCGGTGGGCTTCATCAGCCCGCTGGTGCGCTTGGCGACCAGGGCGTCGGCGCTGATGCCGTCGATGATGTCGAGCGGGTCGAGCACGTTGCCCTTGGACTTGGACATCTTCTGCCCGTCCTTGTCGCGCACCAGGCCGGTGATGTACACGTCGTCGAAGGCGACCTTGCCGGTCAGCGCGTCGGTCATCATGACCATGCGCGCGACCCAGAAGAAGATGATGTCGAAGCCGGTGACCAGCACGCTGGTGGGCAGGAAGTCGTCGAAGCCGCGCTCGCGCATGGCGGCTTCGTCCGGCCAGCCCAGGGTGCTGAAGGGCCACAGCGCGGACGAGAACCAGGTCTCGAGCACGTCGCTGTCCTGGCGCAGCGCGACGTCGTCGCCGATGCCGCCGCGCGCGCGCGCCTCGGCCTCGTCGCGGCCCACGTAGACGTTGCCGGCCTCGTCGAACCAGGCGGGAATGCGGTGGCCCCACCAGAGCTGGCGGCTGATCGTCCAGTCCTGGATGTTCTCCATCCAGTGGCGATAGGTATTGATCCAGTTCGGCGGCACGAACTTCACGCTGCCGTTCTCGACCAGCTCCATGCCGCGACGGCCCATCTGGTCCATCGCCACGAACCACTGGTCGGTCAGGAAGGGCTCGATCACCTGGCCGCTGCGGTCGCCGAAGGGCTGCATGATCGGCTTGGCGTCCACGACCGGCTGGCCTTCGGCGTCGACCACCGCCAGGCCCTCGGCGGTGATCGCCTCGACCACGCGGCGGCGCGCCTCGTAGCGGTCGAGTCCGCGCAGTTCCTCGGGCACCAGGTTGATCGCCCCGACATCGTCCGGGCCGCGCTCGCCGCGGGCGATCGCGCCGGCGATGGCCGCGCTTTCGGCATAGGACAGGCCGTCGCTGCGCATGCGCGCCGAGCCGTCCATCAGCGCGTACAGCGGCAACTGGTTGCGCTGCGCCACGCCATAGTCGTTGAAGTCGTGCGCGCCGGTGATCTTCACCGCGCCCGAGCCGAAATCCGGGTCCGGGTACTCGTCGGTGATGATCGGGATCAGGCGCCGGTGCTCCTTCGGCCCGACCGGGATCTCGCACAGCTTGCCCACGATCGGCGCATAGCGCGCATCGGACGGGTGCACCGCCACCGCACCGTCGCCGAGCATGGTTTCCGGGCGGGTGGTGGCGATGGCGATGTAGTCGCGGGTTTCGCGCAGGGTGATGTTGCCGTCGGCGTCGCGCTCGACGTATTCGTAGGTTTCGCCGCCGGCCAGCGGGTACCTGAAGTGCCACATGTGGCCGGGCACCTCGCGGTTCTCCACCTCCAGGTCGGAGATCGCGGTGTTGAGCACCGGATCCCAGTTCACCAGCCGCTTGCCGCGATAGATCAGGCCCTGCTCGTGCAGGCGCACGAATGCTTCGATCACCGCCCTGGACGGCATCTCGTCCATGGTGAACACGCTGCGCGACCAGTCGCCGGAGGTGCCCATGCGGCGCATCTGCCGCTCGATGGTGTCGCCCGAGTGCTGCTTCCACTCCCAGACCTTGGCGATGAAGCCTTCGCGTCCGAGCGAGTCGCGGGTCTCGCCGGTGCCGGCGATGGCGAGGTTGCGGCTGACCACCATCTCGGTGGCGATGCCGGCATGGTCGGTGCCCATCT
Source organism: Luteimonas campi (assembly GCF_051162505.1). NCBI lineage: Bacteria > Pseudomonadati > Pseudomonadota > Gammaproteobacteria > Lysobacterales > Lysobacteraceae > Luteimonas > Luteimonas campi. The sequence continues at coordinate 1,094,682 of NZ_JBNWEM010000001.1, read as the reverse complement.
GCCACAGCGTGCGGTAACCGCGCATGCGGTGGTAGCGCGCCAGCGCGTCCTGCAGCGTGTGCTGGAAGGCGTGGCCCATGTGCAGGGTGCCGGTGACGTTGGGCGGCGGCAGCAGGATGGTGTAGGCCGGACCGTCGCCGCGCGGCGCGAATACCCCGCTGGCCTCCCATTCCGCGTAGAGGCGGGATTCGAAGTTGCCGGGGTTGTAGCTGGGAGCGAGTTGGTCGGTCATGGCGTCTGGCTGGTCGTTCCGAACGAGGCGGGACATCCGCCCGACGGCGGCCACCTCGCCGCGTCTGGAGTGTCGGGGAGCGCGGGCGCGGCGGTGTCCCTGCGCGCGGTTACATGTCGTACTTGTTGAGCTGCAGTCCCTGTGCCTTGTAGTGCTTCCAGCGCTCGCGCAGCGGGGCGCGCGCCGATTCGTCGGCAGGCACCACCTCCAGCACGCGCTCGAAGCCCCCGCCCACCGGCGCGTCGCGCAGGTTGATCACCAGCGGCCGCATCGGCGGGTCGGCCTGAGGATCGGCGATGAGCACGGGCGTCACCTCGTCCTCCTCGTCGCGACCGGCGATCTGGTGGGGAATGTACTCGTCCTCGCCCATGTCCCAGAGCAGGTCGTCGAGTTCCTCGGCCTGCGCGCTGTCGCGCGCCAGCACCAGGACCCACAGGTCCGCCGCGTAGGCCTTGCGCACCAGCTCGCAGACCAGCCGCAGCGGCTGCTCGCGGAAACGCGGCTTGGCGATCAGGTAGAAGTCGGCGCGTGGCATGAGAGCCGGGAATCGGGAGTCGGGAACGGGGAATCGGAAAAGCCGCGGGCCTCGACCCGGAAACTGCTCGCCGGTGACCGGGCGGTTCTCACCGCTCCCGAATCCCGATGCTCAATTCCCGGTCGCGCCACTGGCGCGATCCAGCAGCCACTGGCTCAGCAGGCCCACCGGACGACCGGTGGCCATGCCCATCTTGCCGTCGCCGCTGGCGCTGCCGGCGATGTCCAGGTGCGCCCAGCGCTGGCCTTCCGTGAAGCGCGACAGGAAGCAGCCGGCCGTGATCGCGCCGCCCCAGCGCCCGCCGATGTTGTAGACGTCGGCGAAGTTGGAGTCGAGCAGGGTCTGGTATTCGTCCCACAGCGGCAGGCGCCAGGCGCGGTCGAAGACTTCCTCGCCGGCATCCAGCAGTTCCGCCGACAGGTCGTCGTGCTTGCTCATCAGGCCCGAGGCGTAGCGGCCCAGCGCCACCATGCAGGCGCCGGTGAGCGTGGCCACGTCGATCAGTGCCTGCGGCTTGAAGCGCTCGGCATAGGTCAGCGCGTCGCACAGGATCAGGCGGCCCTCGGCGTCGGTATTGCCCACCTCGATGGTCTTGCCGGCCATGCTGGTGATCACGTCGGAGGGCCGGTAGCTGTTGCCGTCGATCGCGTTCTCGACCGCCGGCACGACCACCACCAGGTTGACCGGCAACTGCATGCCGACCGCGGCGACGAAGGTGCCCATCACGCCGGCCGCGCCGCACATGTCGAACTTCATCTCCTCGATGCCGCCCTGCGTCTTGAGGTTGACGCCGCCGGTGTCGAAGGTGATGCCCTTGCCGACCAGCACGTAGGGCGCGCTGTCGCCGCCGTTGTTCCACTTCAGCACCACCAGACGCGGACGGTTGGCCGAACCGCGCGCAACCGCGAGCAGGGCGCCCATGCCCAGCTGTTCCATCTGCGCCTCGTCCAGGACCTCGGCCTCGGCCTTGTCGAAGCGGGCGGCAAAGGCCTGCGCCTGCTCGGCGACATAGGCCGGATTGCAGATGTTGGGCGGCAGGTTGCCCAGCTCGCGCGCGAACTTCACGCCCGCCGCGATCGCCTTGCCCTGCGCCAGCGCCGTCTCGTCCGTGCCCTGCAGCGACAGCGCCTCCAGGCCGGCTTCGCTGCGCTTCTTGTTCTTCGCACCCAGGGTGGTGGTGTACCGATAGGCTGCATGGTCCGCGGCGATCACCGCCTGGCGGATGTTCCAGGCCGCGTCGCGGTCCTTCACCTCGAGCTCGGTCAGGGTGAACAGGGCCGACTTCACCGGCCCGGTGCGCAGCGCGCGGACGGCGTCGGCCACCGCCTTGAGGTACTGTGCCACCCCGAACTTGCTCTTATCGCCCAGGCCGATCAGCAGCACGCGCGGCGCGGCCACGCCCGGCAGGTCGTGCACCACCAGGCTGCGCCCCGTGGCCCCCGAGATGTCGCCGCGCGAGACGAGCGCGGCCAGGCGGCCCTCGGTGTCGAGCGCCTGCGCGGCGGGGCTCAGCGAGCCGTCGGAGAACGCGCCTACCACGACGCAGTCGGTGCCGGTGGCGCCCGGAGCCGAGCGGTTCAGGGTGAATTCGAGGGTCATCAATCAGATTCCGATGGGTATTTCCGTACAATCGGCGCCCGCGCAGCAGATGGGCGCCGGAGCCGGCGTCGAATCAAGGCCGCAGTCGCAGGCCGGACGCAATGCCCTAGTCTAATCGAAGCCCCCGCCCGATGCCGAAGCTCGACAGCTACCTGTTCCGCGAATTCGCGCAGACCACGTTCGCGGCGCTGGTGGTGCTGATGATCGTCAGCCTGGGCGGCGTGTTCGCCGACGTGCTCAAGGACATCGTCGGCGGCAGGGTGCCGGCGGGGATCATGTTGACCCAGCTGGGCCTGCAGCTGCTCAACTACCTGCCGCTGATCCTTCCGCTGGGCCTGATGCTGGGTCTGCTGCTGGGGGTGGGGCGGCTGTACCGCGACAGCGAGGCGCCGGTACTGGCCTCGATCGGGGTCGGTCCGCGGCGGCTGCTGCGGCCGCTGCTCATGCTGGTGGTGCCCTTCGTGCTCATGGTCGGCGCCTGCTCGCTGTGGCTGGGACCCTGGGCACGCGGCTATTCCCAGCAGATGATCGAAGCGGGCCAGCGCACGCTGCTGGTGTCGGGCCTGGAGGCCGGGCGCTTCGTCGAACTGCCGGGCGGCGGCGGGGTGGTGTACGCCAATTCGATGTCCAGCGACGGCACCTACCTGGGGCGGGTCTTCATCTACCGCCAGGAGGATGGCCGGATGGACATCACCTCGGCCCGCACCGGGACGCTTGCCCTGGATGGCGACACGCGCTACCTGAAGCTCGACGAAGGGTTCCGGGTCGAAGGGCCCATGGACGGCGGCAAGGACTTCCGCCTGATGCGCTATGCCTCCAACGAGGTGCGCCTGCCCGACGCCGAGAGTTCCGACGCCGACGGCGATGCGGAGCTGATGTCGACCCTGGCGCTGTTGTCGGACGGCCGGCCGGAAGCGCGTGCGCAGCTGCATTTCCGGCTCGCGCCGCCGCTGCTGGCGCTGGCCTTCGCGCTGCTGGCGGTGCCGCTGGCGCGCAGTCCGCCGCGCCAGGCGCGCTGGGGCCGCATCCTGCTGGGCCTGCTGGCCTATGTGTTCGGCGTCAACCTGATGCTGCTGGGGACCAACGCGCTGGCCTCGGGCCGGCTGCCGGCTCCCCTTGGGCTGTGGTGGCTGCTGCTGCCGCTGCTGGCGCTGGGGCTGTGGATGTACTTCACCGACGGCCGGGTCCGCCGGGCGCGGCTGCCACGCATGGCAGGAGCGCCGCGATGAGGCCGTTCCCCAAGCTGCACGACCTGCTGGTCGCGCGCGTGGTCATCGGCACGGTGCTGCTGACCTGGGCGGTGCTGACCGGTCTGGACCTGGTGTTGGCCATGGTCGATGAACTGCGCAGCGTCGGCCAGGGCAGCTACGACTTCCTCAAGGCCCTCAACTACATCGCGCATACGGCGCCGCGGCGCGCTTACATGATGTTCCCGACGGCCGCGGTCATCGGCTCACTGATGGGCCTGGGCCAGCTGGCGGCCAGTTCCGAGCTGACCGCACTGCGCGCGGTGGGCGTGTCGCGCAGGCGGCTGAGCGTGTCGGTCGCGCTGCCGCTGCTGCTGCTCACCGGGCTGATGATGGTCAATGCCGAGACCGTGGCGCCGTGGGCGCAGCGCAGCGCGGACATGATGAAATCCGCGGCGCGGTCCAACGACATGATCGTGGCCCAGTACTCGGGCCTGTGGGCGCGCGAAGGCGACATCTTCCTCAACGCGCAGTCCGGCCGCGAGCGTGCCGAGGGCGACGAGCAGTGGCTGGAGCTGGACGATGTGCGGCTGTTCGAGTTCGACGAGAACGGCCGGCTGGCGTCGGTGGCGCGCGCGCGCCTGGCCGAGCATCGCAGCGACAGCGGCTGGCTGTTGCGCGACGTCCAGCGCACCTGGTTCGAGGAGCGCGCCGTCACCCAGACCGAAGCCGCCGAGGAGCATTGGGAGTCCAACCTCGACTCGGCGACGCTGGCGGCCAATGCCGGCAACATCTGGCGGCCGCGTTACATGTCGGCAGCCGAGCTGCGCCAGGGGATCGACTACCGCAAGCGCAACCAGCTCGACGCCAGCGAGTTCGAGGAACACTACTGGGGCCACTGGTTCTATCCGCTCAACGTGCTGGCGCTGTGCCTGGCGGCGATCCCCTTCGCCTTCGGCAGCCTGCGCAGCGGCGGCCTGGGGCGGCGCCTGTTCGTCGGCGTGGTCTTCGCCCTCGGCTTCTGGTTGTTGCAGACCCAGGTCGTGAAGCTGGCGGCGGTCTACCAGTTCGATTACCGCATCGCCTACCTCGTGCCGCCGCTGATCATGCTGGCCGTCTCCTGGTTCCTCTTCCGCCGACGGAGTGGGTGAGGAGCGGGCGCTTGCGAGGCACTGCCTCGCGCCCGCTCCGAACGCCCGGCGCGCTGCGCCGGGCCGGATGAGGAGGAGAATCGCCTGCGAGGCACTGCCTCGCGCCCGCTCCGAACGCCCGGCGCGCTGCGCCGGGCCGGATGAGGAGGAGAATCGCCTGCGAGGCACTGCCTCGCGCCCGCTCCGAACGCCCGGCGCGCTGCGCCGGGCCGGATGAGGAGGAGAATCGCCTGCGAGGCACTGCCTCGCGCCCGCTCCGAACGCCCGGCGCGCTGCGCCGGGCCGGATGAGGAGGAGGAAGCGCCTGCGAAACACTGCCTCGCGCCCGCTCCGAACGCCCGGCGCGCTGCGCCGGGCCGGATAAGGAGGAGGAAGCGTCTGCGAGGTACTGCCTCGCGCCCGCTCCGAACGCCCGGCGCGCTGCGCCGGGCCGGATGAGGAGGAGGAGGCGCCCGCGAGACTGCCTCGGGCCCGCTCCGAACGCCCGGCGCGCTGCACCGGACGGATGCCCCCCATCACCTCGGCCCCAGCGACAGTCCGCTGTCGGCACCAGCGCGCAGGTCAGTCCCGGTCGCCTGCGGGACCAGGCAGGCTCAGGCCGCCTTGGCCGCCCTCACCATCCGTGTGCGCGCCGCCCGGTCGTGCCAGGTCTGCCGGTCGCGATCGAACCAGGCCCACCAGAACCCCAGCCCGCCCGCCGCCAGCGACAGGGTCGCAACCGCATAGCGCAACCACAGCCTGCGCCGGCCTGGCGCCGCGCCGTCCTGGCCGACCACCCGCAGACGCCAAGGCCGCATGCCCAGCGTCTGCCCACCGCGGGCCCAGCTGATCGTCGCGTAGAGACCGGTCGCGGCCCAGCACGCCAGCCACAGCAGCCACTGCAGCAGGCTGGACGGACCGATGTTGTGGCGGACATCGCCGCTGACGGCCACGTCCAGCAGGACGAAGGGCACCGCCACCACGATCCACAGCGAAACCGTCACGAACAGGTCGTACAGCAGCGCCAGCAAACGCCAGCCGATGAGGGCGGTGGGCGGCTGCGCCGCGCTGTCTGCGGGAGGTGTGGACATCCGCACAGGATAGCGGTTCGCGACACGTCGGCTAAGCTGCGCCGATGACCAGCACCACGCCCGCCGAGCGCCGCCAGCGCAGCCAGCAGTTGCCGCCGCTGCGCGAGGCCGACGGCGCGGCGATCGACGGATTCCTCGATGCGCTGTGGGCCGAAAGCGGTGTCGCCCGGCAGACGCTGGACGCCTACCGGCGCGATCTCGAAGGACTTGCGCGCTGGCTGGACGGCCGCGCCGGCGGCCTGGCCGCGGTCGATCGCGCCGCCTTGTTCGATTACCTGGCGGCCCGCACCCGCGAGGGCTACGCGGCGCGCAGCAACGCACGGCTGCTCACCGCGCTGCGTGCCTTCTTCGCCCATCTGCGCCGACGCGGGGTGCGCGAAGACGATCCGGTTGCGCTGATCGACCCGCCGCGGCTGCCGCGCTCGCTGCCCAAGGCGGTCGGCGAGGGCGAGATCGAGGCGCTGCTGGCCGCGCCGGATGCCACCACGCCCGACGGGCTGCGCGACCGCGCCATGCTCGAGCTGATGTACGCCTGCGGCCTGCGGGTGAGCGAACTGGTCGGCCTGCCGGCAACCGCGATCAACCTCCGCCAGGGCGTGCTGCGGGTGACCGGCAAGGGCGGGCGCGACCGGCTGGTGCCGCTCGGCGAGGAGGCGCAGCACTGGCTGGAGCGCTATCTGGCCGAGGCACGACCGCTGCTGGCGGGCAAGCGCGTCCTTCCGTCGCTGTTCCTCACCGCCGCGGGCGAACCGCCCAGCCGCCAGCAGTTCTGGTCGACGGTGAAGCGGGCGGCGGCCGTGGCCGGGATCGATCCGGACAGGATCAGCCCCCACGGCCTGCGCCACAGTTTCGCCACCCACCTGCTCAATCACGGCGCCGACCTGCGCGCCCTGCAGATGCTGCTGGGCCACAGCTCGCTCTCGACCACGCAGATCTACACCCTGGTGGCGCGCGAGAAGCTCAAACAGCTGCACGCCCGTCATCACCCGCGCGGGTGATCGCGACGGTCACCCGTCAGGGTGCGCACTGACGTGGCTGCGCCTGGCCACGCACGAGAACCCTGCGAGAGGGAGTTCCAGAGTCCTGCTTGAGTCGGTGATGGCGGTCGCCGGGGACGCATCGGGACGCACTCGACACCCAGCGTGGGCCTGCTCGGCGCCGGAATCCGATGGCAGGCACCGCGGCATGCTGCAACGCGGCGGGACCGCCGCAGACCTCGATGTTAGCGTTAACATTCTGCTCGCCGGGGGATCCACCAGATGTCGCATCCAAGTCCCGCGCGCCGCCTGGCGGCCGCCTCCATCGCCATCGCGCTCGCCTGGCCGGTGGCCGCCGTCGCCGAAGCGCCGGTGCTCAACGAGCTGGAGTATTTCCACAAGCGCGGCCTGGATGTGCTGGCCTTCAGCAATTACTACGACGGCCTGTTCAGCGACGCCAAGCATGCCGGCGTGGAGTTGATCCACCACGGGGTACGCACGGCCACCAATGGCGATGTCCGGCTGAGTCCCACGCCCGAGCAATGGGATCCGGTCGCGTTGATGGTCGACCGCAAGGTCGACACGCGCACCAGTACGGTGACCACCCGGCTGGGTTATGCCGCGCACGACTTCGAATACGACATCCGCGTCTCGCCCGCCGGCCAAGGCGTCCGGGTCCAGGTGGTATTCGACCGGCCGTTGCCGCGCGCGCTGGTGGACAAGGCGGGGTTCAACCTGGAGTTCCTGCCGTCGGCCTACTGGGGCAAGGCCTGGACGACGGACTCCGCAAGTGGCCAGCTGCCGTTGTATCCGGCCGGGCCGACCGCCAGGGGCAACGATGGTGCGCCGGTGCGCCTGCCCATGGCACGCGGGACGAGCCTGACCCTGGCGCCGGAGGATCCCGAGCGTCGCGTGACCATCCGCGCCCGCGATGGCGAGATCGGCCTGTTCGACGGTCGCAACCAGGCGCAGAACGGCTGGTACGTGGTGCGCGGCATGCTGCCGCCGGCCAAGACCGGCGTGGTGTTGGAGTGGACGATCGAGGGCAATACCGTGCCCGGCTGGACCCGGCAGACGGTGATCGGTCATTCGCAGGTCGGCTACCACCCCGCGCAGCGCAAGGTCGCCGTGCTCGAGTCCGACCGCAATGCCGGCGCTCCGGGGCCTGCCCGCCTGCTGCGCATCGATGCGGACGGCCGCGAGCACCAGGCGCACGCTGCCGACGTCCTGCGCTGGGGCCCCTATCTGCGCTACGAGTACTACACCTTCGACTTCTCGGACGTGCGCGAGCCGGGCATCTATGTCATCGAGGCCGCCGGGCAGCGCAGCAACGCCTTTCGCATCGCAGAGGACGCCTATGCCAACGCCTGGCAGCCGACCCTGGATGTGTTTTTCCCGGTGCAGATGGACCACATGTTCGTCAACGAGGCCTATCGCGTCTGGCACGGCCGCCCGCACATGGACGACGCGCGCCAGGTGGCGCCCAACAAGGCGCACTTCGACCTGTTCGGGCAGGGGCCGGACCTGGATTCGCCGTTCCAGCCGGGCGAGCACATCCCGGGGCTCAACTACGGCGGCTGGTTCGACGCGGGCGACTTCGACATCCGCACCCAGACCCATTACGCCACGGTGATGTCGCTGGTGGACACCTGGGAGCAGTTCCGGCCCGAGCGCGACGAGACTTCGATCGACCAGAAGAAGCAGCACGTCGAACTCCACCGTCCGGACGGCGTGCCGGACATGCTGCAGCAGATCGAGCACGGCACCCTGGCGCTGATCGCGCAGCATCGGGTGTTCGGGCACGCGATTCCCGGCATCGTCGAGCCCGACCTCGGCCAGTACACCCATCTGGGAGACGCCGCCAGCAAGACCGACGGCAAGGTCGACGACCCGAACGACCCCGATTCGCCCGCCGACGACCGCCTGGCGTTCACCACCAACACCACCGCCCTCAACTACGGTTCGGCCGCTGCGCTGGCCGCCGCCAGCCGCGCGCTGCGCGGCTACAACGATCCGCTCGCCGAAGAGTGCCTGGCGACGGCGAAGAAGGTGTGGGAATTCGAGCACGGGCGCGAGCCGAACCTGTTCCGCGTCGGCAACACCACCGGTGGCGACCCGGAAGACGAGGAGCTGCGTGCGGCGGTGCAGTTGCTGCTGAGCACCGGCGATGCCAGGTACGCCGCGCGCATCCAGGCGCTGTGGCCGGCGATCGACGCGCGCTTCGGTTTCAATGCCGCGCCGGCGGTGGCCGCGCTGCCGAAGATGGACGCGGCGTTCGCCGCGAAGCTGCGCGCGCGCGCCGAGGCGTTCAAGGCCGAACGCGCGCAGATGGTGGCCGAAAATCCCTACGGGGTCCTGATCACCCGAGGCGGCTGGGCCGGCAACGGCGCGGTCATCGGCATGGCCAGCACCAACTACCGTCTGCACCAGGCCTTCCCGGACCTGTTCGACATCGAGCCGACCCTGCAGGGGTTGAACTACCTCTACGGCACCCATCCCGATTCGAACATCTCGTTCGTTTCGGCGGTGGGCGCGAAGTCCAAGCAGGTGGCCTACGGCATGAACCGCGCCGACTTCAGCTTCATCGCCGGCGGCATCGTGCCGGGCGTGCTCGTGCTCAAGCCCGATTTCCCGGAGAACAAGGAGGACTGGCCGTTCTTCTGGGGCCAGAACGAGTATGTGATCAACCTCGGCGCCAGCTACATCTACCTGGTGCACGCGGCCCAGGACCTGCTGTCGCGGCCGTAGCGGCCGGCCCGGCCGGGCGCGCCCCGGCGGCCGGGATCAGCCCTGCAGCGAATTGAGCAGGGCGAACACCACCGCCAGCACCAGCGCGGCGCGCAGCAGGACGATGCCGGCGTTTTCGCCCAGCTTGCGGAACGGGAGGTCGGAGAGGTTCATGGCTGCGCTTGGCTATGGGGACCGTCGCTGCTGTTGACGGCGCCGACGAGGCAAGCAGGAGTCGTGCCTGCGGGAACTGCGACGCATACCGCGGTTTCTGGCGCAGGATCTGACGCGGGCCGGCAGTCTGTTGCAGGGGGAGCGGGCGGATCCTGCCGTCGTGGCCCGGCGGCGGGCGAGCGGCGCAGTGACGTCCCGCCGTGTCATTGCCCTCGCATCCCATCGACCCCGCCGGCCTGCCGCTCGGGCCCCACGCCCGCGCGCACCGTCCGGGAAAACGCAAAAGCCCCCTTGCGGGGGCCCTGGCGGATCTGGCGGGGAGGGGGGGATTCGAACCCCCGAGGCGCTATAAACGCCTGCCTGATTTCGAGTCAGGTACATTCAACCGCTCTGCCACCTCCCCGGAATGCGGATGTCGCGCGGTCCCGGCGCTGAACGCCGGGGGCGCAATCATACGGGGCGGGCTGCCTGCGGACAAGGCGCGCGCTAGACTGGCCGGCCCGACTTTTCCGCAGGAACCGTGCCCATGTCCGAGATTTCAGTGCCAGTGTCGTTCGGCGAGCTGCTGGACAAGATCTCGATCCTGCAGATCAAGTCCGAGCGCATGACCGACGAGGCCAAGCTGACCAACGTCCGCAACGAGCTCACTGCGCTGGAGAACACCTGGATGGCGCACCCGGCCGCCGGCAAGGACATCGCCCGCCTGCGCGCCGACCTCAAGGCCGTGAACGAGCGGCTGTGGGTGATCGAGGACGATATCCGCCTCAAGGAAAAGGCCCAAGCCTTCGACGAGGAGTTCATCCGCCTGGCGCGCAGCGTGTATTTCGAGAATGACGTGCGCGCCCGGGTGAAGAAGGAGATCAACCTCGCCCTGGGCTCGGCATACGTCGAGGAGAAGTCCTACCAGGACTACGGGACCGGCAAGGGCGCCTGAGGCGCGGCAGCGGCGAATGCCGCGACGCGGCTGCGGGACCAGCGGTCCGGCAGCTCCGACAGGTGTTTCCGGGTCGCGCCGGCGTGGCGCGATCCCGGTCTGGACGCTCGTCGTCGGCTGGGTCCAAACGTGCGGTGCAATGGTTCGCTCTGCCGGCGTGTTCGCGGCGGACCGGACCGCCCACCGCGCGTGAACGCCGTCTGGGGCGATCCCTCAGCCGTGATCCGTCCGGTAGCGCTCGAACGTGGCAATGGCATCGTCGACCGTCACCAGGTCCATGACCCCGTCGAACTCGATCTTGGTGCCCCACTTCAGCTCGGCGGCCGGCTTGCGCAGGTACCTGCGCGCCGCATCGTCGTAGCGGTCCACGCAGTAGCGCAGGTCCGAGTAGGGGCCGCTGCGGGCCGGGTTGCTGGCCGCGTGCAGGCCCAGGACCTTGGTGCCCATGGCGTTGGCGATGTGCATGGGCCCCGAATCGGGCGTCAGCACCAGCGCGGCGCGCTCGAGCAGGGCTGGCAGCTGCTTGAGCGTGTCCTTGCCCACCAGGTCGATCGCCGGAGCCGACATCGCCGCGAGGATGGCGTCGGTGGTGTCGCGCTCGAGCTGGCTGCGGCCGCCGCAGAGCACCACCCGCCAGCCCTGGGCGGCGGCATGGTCGGCGACCGCCGCGTAGCGGTCGGCGTACCAGTTGCGGCGCACGTGGCTGGAGCACGGCGAGATCAGCAGCGCCGGACGGCCGTCCTCGGGCCATTGCGCGGCGGCCCAGTCGCGGGCCTCGGCCGGAACCGGCATGTCCCAGCGCACCTGCGTCTGGCGCAAGCCCAGCGGCTCGCAGAAGCTGCCGATGGCCTCGAGCACGTGGATGCCGGGGCGGTCGGGGATGCGTTCGTTGACGAACAGGCCGTGCAGGTCCTTCGAGCGCGAACGGTCGTAGCCGACCCGGCGCCGGGCCGGGATGAAGGCCGACAGCAGGTTGGCGCGGGCCGCCACCTGCATCTGCAGCAGCGCATCGAACCGGCGCCCGCCCAGCGACCGGCGCAGCTCGCGCATCCCGGCGAGGCCGCTCCGCTTGTCGTAGACGACGAACTCCACGTCGGACAGGCCATCGAGCAGGCGCTGCTCGCCCTTGCCGATCACCCAGGTCAGCGCGACATCCGGCCACGCCGCCCGCAGGGTGGCGATCAGCGGCAGCACATGGGTCACATCGCCCAGCGCCGAGAGGCGCAGCAGGCAGATCGAACGCGGAGCGGGATGAGGTTGGGCCACGGCTTGATAGACTCGCTGGATGGTCGCGTTCGACGCCACTGAGAGCCTGACGCCCTTCCGCGATCCGCGCGGCAGCGGCGAGTATGGTGCGATTCTGTTCGACTCCACGCAGTTGCGGCAAGTGGACCCGCGCTGGTTCGACGCGGAGGAGTGGGGCATGCGCGCGCAGGCGGTCGCCGGCAGCGGCCGCGGCGGCGCCTGGTTCATCGACGCCAGCCACGGCCCCTGCGTGCTGCGCCAATACCTGCGGGGCGGGATGGCCGCCAACCTCAGTCGCGACCGCTACATCTGGCGTGGCGCCGACCAGACCCGCAGCTTCGCCGAGTTCCGGATCCTGCGCGAACTGCTGCGCCGCAAGTGCCCCGTGCCGCAGCCGGTCGCGGCCTGCTACCTGCGCAGCCGTTTCAGTTACCGCGCCTGGATCATCGTCGAGCGCCTGCGCGACGTGCGCTCGCTGGCGGACCTGGTGCGCGAATCGGTGGTCGATGCTCCCTGGGAGCAGACCGGCGTGCTGGTCGCGCGCTTCCATCGAGAAGGCCTGGACCATGCCGACCTCAACGCGCACAACGTGCTTTACGACGCCGCCGGCAAGGGCTGGCTGATCGACCTGGACCGCAGCCGGATGCACATCCCGGCCACCGCCTGGCGCGAGCGCAACCTGCAGCGCCTGCTGCGTTCGCTGCACAAGATCGCCGGCGAATCCGGCGGCGCGGCCGTCGATGCCGGCTTCGCGCGATTGCGCAAGGCCTACGACGCGCGCTGGGCGCGCGGGAACTGACCATGGCCGGGCACCCGTCCCGCAGTGGCGACGGCGCCTGCGCCGGGAACATGGCGCCATGAACTGGGCGCTGCGCTTCCACGGCGTGGGCAATGCTTCGGCCATCGAGCTGGGCTCGCCCATGGCCACGATCGAGCGGGACGGCCGGCCCTGGCTGACCATCGACTGCGGCAGCGAAGGCCTCACGGCCTTGCTGGCCCAGTACGGCGAAACGCCGCCGGCGCTGTTCATCACCCATACCCACCTCGACCATGTCGGCGGCTTCGAGCGGCTGTTCGTTTCGGAATACTTCGACCCGGCGCGTCGCGGGAAGATGCCGGTCTATGTGCCGGCCAGCGTGGTGCCGCTGCTGCACCAGCGCGTGGGTGCGTATCCCAACGTGCTGGCCGAAGGCGGCGCCAACTTCTGGGACGCGTTCCGGGTGATCCCGGTAGGCGATGCGTTCTGGCACGACGGATTGCGGCTGGAGGTATTTCCGGTGCGCCACCACTGGCCCGACACCGCGTTCGGCCTGCGCCTGCCCGGCAGCCTGGTGTGGACCGGCGACACCAGGCCGATCCCGGAACAGCTGCGCCGCCATGCCGATCGCGGCGAGCTGGTCGCGCACGACTGCGGCCTGCACGGCAATCCCTCGCACAGCGGCGTGGACGACCTGGAGCGCGAGTACGAGCCGGGCCTGCTCGCGCGCTGCGTGCTGTACCACTACGCCAGCGCGGCCGACGGCCGGGCGCTGGCCGCGCGCGGGCATCGTGTGGCGCAGCCGGGCGAGGTGTTCGCGCTGGCCGAGCCGCTGGCGTATGCGGTGGGCGGACCATGAGCGCGCAGCCCCGCCTGCCCGAGGCGCCGGCGGACCGGCTGGGGCGCCCGCTGCGCGATCTGCGCCTGTCGGTGATCGAGGCCTGCAACTTCCGCTGCGGCTACTGCATGCCGGCCGACCGGATCCCGGACGACTACGGCCTGGATGTCGCCGGGCGCCTGTCGTTCGACGAGATCGAAGTCCTGGTGCGCGCTGCGGCGGGCCTGGGCGCGACCAAGCTGCGCATCACCGGCGGGGAACCGCTGTTGCGGCGCGACCTGCCGCGGCTGATCGGGCGGCTGTCCCGCATCGACGGGCTCGACGACCTGGCGATGACCACCAACGGGTCGCTGCTCGCGCGCCACGCCGCAGCCCTGCGCGCGGCCGGCCTGCGCCGGATCACGGTCAGCCTGGACGCGCTGGATCCGCAGCTGTTCCGCAGCCTGTCCGGCGGGCGCGGCGAGATTGCCGACGTGCTCGCCGGTATCGCCGCGGCGGAGGCGGCCGGGTTCGGGCCGCTCAAGATCAACTGCGTGGTCCAGCGTGGCGTCAACGAGTCGGAGGTGCCTGCCCTGGTCGAGCACTTCCGCGGCAGCGGCCACGTGCTGCGCTTCATCGAATATATGGACGTGGGCACCTGCAATGGCTGGCAGCGCACGCGCGTGGTGCCCTCGGTCGAGCTGCGCGACCGCATCCACGTCCGCTGGCCGCTGCGCGCGCTGGATGCCAACTACCGTGGCGAAGTGGCGCAGCGCCACGCCTTCGTGGACGGGGCCGGTGAGATCGGTTTCGTCAGTTCGGTGACCGCGCCGTTCTGCGGAGATTGCCATCGCGCCCGGGTTTCGGCCGACGGGCAGTTGTACACCTGCCTGTTCTCGGCGCAGGGCCAGGACCTTCGCCCGTCGCTGGCCCTGGGCGAAGCCGCGCTGGCCGCGCGCCTGGCCGGGATCTGGTCGCAGCGCACCGACCGCTACAGCGAACTCCGCGGCAGCGGGCAGGCGCAGCGCCGGCGCGTGGAGATGTTCCTGGTGGGCGGTTGAGCGCGGACAGTTCCGGTCGCAGCGGCTAGGATGGCGCCATGGCAATCCGCAAGACCTTGACCCATCTCGACGACCAGGGCCGCCCGGCCATGGTCGACGTGTCCGGCAAGCCCGCGACCGCGCGCCAGGCGCTGGCCGAATGCCGCGTGCGCTTTCCCGCGGACGTGGCTGCGCAACTGCGCCGCTCCGGCCTGCGCAGCGCCAAGGGCGGCATCGTCGACACGGCGGTGATCGCCGGCACCATGGCGGTCAAGCGCACCCATGAGCTGATTCCCTTCTGCCATCCGCTGCCGATCGACGGCGTGCGCATCGCGATCGACTGGCACGGCGAGCGCGAGCTGCGCATCGAATGCGCGGTCAGGACCACCCATCGCACCGGGGTGGAGATGGAGGCGCTCACCGGCGCGACCGTGGCCGCATTGACTGTCTACGACATGTGCAAGGCGCTTTCGCACGCGATCGTGCTGGGGCCGGCGAAGCTGGCGGGCAAGCGCGGCGGCAAGCGCGATTTCGGGCAGGTGGGCTGATGCCGCGGGTCACGCTGCTGTATTTCGCGAGCCTGCGCGATGCCGCGGGCGCGGCGTCGGAAACCTTCGATGCGGCGCCCGGCGACCTCGCGGCGCTCTACGCCCAGGCGCGCGATTGCCACGGATTCCCGCTGCCGCTCGAGCGCCTGCGCGTCGCGGTGGATGGCGACTTCGCCCGCTGGACCGATCCGGTACGCGAAGGTTCGGAAGTGGCCTTCATTCCGCCGGTTTCGGGAGGGTGAGCATGCACGGCCGCAACGCACGCCATGGCGCCAGGGTGGCAGCAGGCCGCTCCCGGCCCCGCGGCGCCGCGGCAGGCCTGCGGCAGCGGATGCCGACATGACCCGCTTCCGCATCGCCGAGGCCCCCTTCGATATCGCGCCGCTGCGCGAGCGGCTGCTGCACGGGCGCGCGGGCGCGTTCGCGGCCTTCGAGGGCTGGGTTCGCGACCACAACGAGGGCCGTCCGGTGCATGGGCTGCGCTACGAAGCCTATGTGCAGCTTGCGCAGACCGAGGGCGAGCGCATCATGGACGAGGCGCTCGCGACATTCGGCGTGATCGACGCCTGCTGCGTGCATCGCATCGGCGAACTGGCCATCGGCGACCTCGCGGTCTGGGTGGGCGCCAGTGCCGCGCACCGCGGTGCCGCGTTCGACGCCTGCCGCTGGATCATCGACGAGGTCAAGGCGCGGGTGCCGATCTGGAAGCACGAGCGCTATGCCGACGGCGACGCTGGCTGGCTGCATCCGCGCCAGACGGATCCATCCGTCTCCACGGACTGACACCGTCGCCACGGGCGCGAATGATGAACTGGCCGCTCTCCCCCCGCGCCCATCACCTCTTGATCGCAGAGACCGCCATGCAACGCTGCGCACCCCGCCTGCTCGCATTTTTCCTAATCCTCCCGTCCATAGCCTGCGCCCAGGGCACGCTGCTGGTCGGCAACAAGAGCGACGACACCGTCTGGCGCCTCTCGCTGGAGGACGGCAGCCGGCGCGCCGAGCTGGCCAGCGGCGCTGGCCCGCACGAGATCGCCGTGTCCACCGACGGCCGCATCGCCGTGGTCACCGATTACGGCCACCAGCAGCCGGGCCGTTCGCTGAGCGTGCTGGACCTGGCCGGTAACGCAGCGCCGCGCAGCATCGACCTGGGCGACCATCGACGGCCGCATGGCCTGCGCTTCCTGCCCGGGGGCGATGTCCTGGTGACCACCGAGCAGAGCCATGCCCTGCTGCGCGTGGACCTGGCCGCGGGGAAGGTGAAGCAGGCCATCGAAGTGGGCGACGGCGTCGGGCACATGGTCGCGGTTTCGGGCGACGGCAACGTCGCCTACGTGAGCAAGATCGCGGCCGGCACGGTACTGCGCGTCGACCTTGCCACCGGCGAGGTGACGCATGAGGTCGCGGCGGGCGAGGGCGCCGAAGGCATCGAGGTGGCCCCCGACGGCAGTGTCTGGGTGACCAACCGCGAGGAGGACACCGTGACCGTGCACGATCCGGCGACGCTCGCGAAGATCGCCACGCTGCAGAGTCCGGGCTTTCCGATCCGCGTGGTGTTCACGCCCGATGGCCGCCACGGCCTGGTCACCAATGCGAAAGCGGCGACGCTGTCGGTGTTCGACGCCATCACCCGGCTGCCTGTCGCCAGTGTGGCGCTGCGGCCCGAGGGTGCGGAGTCTGGGCAGAGCATGCTGGGGCAGGGGCCGATGCCGATCGGTGCGATTGCCGATCCGGTGCGCCCACGCGTGTATGTGGCGATCAGCGGCGGCGACCGCATCGCAGTCGTGGACACTACGCAATGGCGCGTGCTCGATTACTGGGTCACCGGTCGGCAGCCCGACGCGCTGGGCCTGGCCCCCTGACAGGCCGGCCTCTGCGCCGCATCCGGCCGCAGTGTCCGGGTTTGCGGCCGGCGACGCGCGGAAATGGCGATGGCCCCGCCAGCTTGCCTCGGCACCCGCGTCGATCGATACCGTTGCTGCCTTCCGGCCCTGGCGGGGTTTTCGACCTAGCGTCGCGAGGGGCCGACGGGGCCACCATGGGAATCTGCGTCGGCGCGGCAATGCCGCCTGGCAGAAACGCGATTGTAGACGTTCGGCGGCATTGGCGACCAGCGCGTCGCGATGCGGGGTTCAGTCCAGCGCGCGCCAGGTGGCCGGCGCCACGGGCGCCAGCGTCTCGAGCTGGGGCCGGCCGAACAGGTAGCCCTGGAACAGCGATACGCCCAGTGTCCGCAACATGCGGTACTCGTCCGCGGTCTCGACGCCTTCCGCGATCACAGTCGATCCGAGCTCGGCCGCGATCCGTGCCACGCCACCCACGATGGCCTGGCGCGCCGGATCGGTGGCGATCCCGCGCAGCAGCGCCATGTCGAGCTTGCACGTCCGGCTGAAACTCGGCCAGCAGCCCCAGTCCGGCATAGCCCGCGCCGAAGTCGTCGATGGCGGTCAGGAATCCGCGGTTGCGATAGTCGCGAAAGATCCGGGTCAGGTGCGCGTGGTCGCGAACCTGTTCCGATTCCGCGGTTTCGAACACCAGTTGTCCGGTGGGAAAGCCGCAGCGCTGCGCCGCCGACAGGGTCAGGCGGATGCAGGTGGCCGGTTCGTACACCGCGTTGGGCAGGAAATTGATCGACAGCCGCGAGCGCAGGCCCAGGCGTGCGGCGGTCTCGATCGCCTTGACCCGGCAGGTCTGGTCGAACCGGTAGAGCTGGGCGGGACTGACGCGGGCGAGTACCTCGGCCGCGCCGCTCCCCTCCATCGTGCGCACCAGCGCCTCGTAGCCGAACACGGAACGGTCACGTGCGTCGACGATGGGCTGGAACGCCATGCGCACGTCGAAGTCGAGGCGGTCGGCGTCCCCGCAGTTGGCGCAGGGGTGGGGGCTGCCGGGCTCGCCGAAGAAGCGGCTCAGGTACATGGACGCTCCGGCGCGTGGGTCGGCTGCAGCAGACAATACGGATGGCGCCACGATCCCGGACGCAACGCCGAGGCGCGTGCTCGACCGGGATCGGGGCGGAGGCTGGACCGTGGCTGGCGTCCGTCCTGGAGAGTACCAGCGACCGTCGCCTCTCCGGTTGCCCGAAACGAAAAACGCCCCTTGCGGGGCGTTTGCGAAACTGGCGGAGAGAGGGGGATTCACTCGGCGCTTGCGCGCCTCGCCCTTCGGGCGGCTTCGCCGTGCAGGCCGCTGTGCGGCCTGTCGAACCCGCGGGGGTTCTCATCCCCCTCTTCGGTGCCGCCGGCGAAACCCACGCGACCCGACCCAACTACCCACTTGAAACTGGCGGAGAGAGGGGGATTCGAACCCCCGAAGCGCGGTTTAGACGCTTACACACTTTCCAGGCGTGCTCCTTCAACCACTCGGACACCTCTCCGGGAGGCCCGGCAGGCGACGTCCAGCCGCACGCAGGGGCGCAAATTCTAGCGGCGCAGCGGCCGCACCACAACCAAGACGGCGGGCCGCGGCCTGAACGGACCGGTCCGGGCGGACAAACCCGGGCGCGGCGCGGCACAATGCACGCATGTCGTACCTCGTCCTCGCTCGCAAGTGGCGCCCCCGGCGTTTCGCCGAACTGGTGGGCCAGGAACACGTGGTCCGCGCGCTCTCCAATGCGCTCGATTCCGGCCGCGTGCACCACGCCTACCTGTTCACCGGCACCCGCGGCGTGGGCAAGACCACGATCGCGCGGATTTTCGCCAAGAGCCTGAACTGCGAGCGGGGCACCGGTGCCGATCCCTGCGGCCAGTGCGAGACCTGCCTGGCGATCGATGCGGGCCGCTACATCGACCTGCTGGAGATCGACGCGGCCTCGAACACCGGCGTGGACAACGTCCGCGACCTGATCGACAACGCGCAGTACATGCCCTCGCGTGGCCGCTACAAGGTCTACCTGATCGACGAAGTCCACATGCTGTCCAAGCCGGCGTTCAACGCGCTGCTCAAGACGCTGGAGGAACCGCCGGAGCATGTGAAGTTCCTGTTCGCTACCACCGATCCGGAGAAGCTCCTGGTCACGGTGCTGTCGCGCTGTCTGCAGTTCAACCTCAAGCGCCTGGACGAGGAGCAGATCGGCGGGCAGATCGCGAAGATCCTCGAGGCCGAGGGCATCGCCGTCGAACCCGGCGCGGTGCGGCAACTGGCGCGCGCGGCCGATGGCAGCCTGCGCGACGGCCTGTCGCTGCTCGACCAGGCGATCGCCTACACCGGCGGCAACCTGTCCGAGGCCGGCGTGGCGACGATGCTCGGCACGGTCGATCGCACCCGGGTCGGCGCGCTGCTCGAGGCGCTGGCCGCGGCGGATGGTGCGCGGCTGATGGAGGAGATCGCGGCGCTGGCCGAGTTCTCCCCCGACTGGTCCGGCGTGCTGGAGGCGCTGGCCGCCGCGCTGCACCGCATCCAGGTGCGCCAGCTGGTCCCCGGCAGTCCGGGCGAGGCCGACGGCATCGATATCGAACCGCTGGCGTCGGCGCTCCGCCCGGAGCTGGTGCAGCTCTGGTACCAGATGGCGCTCAACGGCCGCCGCGACCTGCCGCTGGCGCCGAGCGCCCGCTCGGGGTTCGAGATGAGCCTGCTGCGGATGCTGGCGTTCCGTCCGATCCAGGGTGGCACGGCCGCCGCGCCCGGCGCGGACGCCGCGCCGGCCCGGGGCGGCCGCTCGGCTGCGGAGGCGGCGCGCGCCGCGCTCGAGGCCGACGTGCAGCCTGCGCGCGCGGCCCCTCCGCGCGCGGCGGAGGCTCCGCCGCTTCGGCAGCCTGCAGAAGCTCCCCGGGCCGCCAGGCAAGCGGAGGCCGCGCCGTTTCGGCAGCCTGCAGCGCCTCCCCAGGCCGGCACGCACGGGCCGTCGTCGCCGCGCCAGGAGCACCAGCCCGACAGCGCCCGGCCGAACGCGGCCGAGCCGTCGCCCCGCGAGCCCTCGCCACCGCGGCCGACCGCGCCCGCAGGCGCCAGCGCCACCCACGGACCGCTCGACGAGGCGGGGTGGGTGGATCTGGTCGCCGGCCTGGCGCTGCGGGGTCCGGTGCGCGAACTGGCGGCGCATGCCGCGTTCATCGACTGGAGCGGCGGCGCATTGCGACTGTCGCTTCCCGCCAGCGATGACCACCTGAAGGCGCCGTTCCTGGTCGCCCAGCTGGCCAATGCGCTGGCGCCGGCGCTGGGCGTCGCGCCGCAGATCCGGTTCGACGAGGCGGCTGTGTTAGCGGGCGAAACGCTGCACGCGCGCACCGCCCGCGAGCGCGACGAGCGCCAGGCGGCCGCCGAGAGCGCCTTCCTGTCCGACCCGCAGGTGCAGCGGCTGATCCAGCAGCAGGGCGCGCGGGTCGTGCCCGATTCCATCCGACCATTCGACGAAGCCTAGGAACACCGACATGCGTGGAAACATCGCCCAGCTGATGCAGCGGGCGCAGAAGATGCAGGAGAACATGCAGAAGGTGCAGCAGGAGATCGCTGCGCTGGAAGTCACCGGCAGCGCCGGCGGCGGCATGGTCAGCGTGACCCTCTCCGGCGCCAAGGAATGCCGCAAGGTGCGCATCGATCCCAGCGTGCTGTCCGATCCGGAGATGGCGGAGGACCTGATCGCGGCCGCCTTCAACGACGCCTCCAACAAGATCGACGCCGCCTCCCGCGAGAAGATGGCCGGCGCCACTGCCGGCATGCCGATCCCGCCCGGGATGAAGCTGCCGTTCTGAACGGCCGTGGCTGGCGATGGCCGGCCTGCGGCTGTCGAGCGGCGACGCCGGGTTGCTGATCGGCGACGGCACGGGTCCGCGCCAGCCTCTCGCAACCACCGGTCAGCACTCACCAATCGCCTCCCATGTCCTCCCTGCTCGAACAGCTGATCGAAGCCTTCCGCGTGTTGCCGGGCGTGGGCCAGAAGACCGCGCAGCGCATGGCCTACCACGTGCTCGAGCGCGAGCGCGATGGCGGGCGGCGCCTGGCCGCGACCTTGGCCGACGCGATGGAACGCGTGGGCCATTGCGCGCGCTGCCGCGATTTCAGCGAGACCGACGTCTGCGCCACCTGCGCCAGCGCCTCGCGCGATGCGCACCAGCTGTGCGTGGTCGAATCGCCCGCCGACCGGCTGGCGATCGAGCAGGCCACCGGCTACCGCGGGCTGTACTTCGTGCTGCAGGGCCGGCTGTCGCCGCTCGATGGCATCGGTCCGCGCGAGATCGGCATGGACCGGCTGGACGTGCGCCTGCGCGAGGGCGAGGTGCAGGAACTGATCATCGCCACCAATCCGACGGTGGAAGGCGAGGCCACGGCGCATTACCTGGCCCAGCTCGCGCGCCAGTACCAGGTCAGGCCCAGCCGTCTCGCCCACGGCGTGCCGCTGGGAGGGGAGCTGGAGTACGTGGACCGCGGCACGCTGTCGCACGCGTTCGGTTCGCGCAGCGAGATGGCCTGAACCGACCCGCTGCGACGCCGGCGCGCAGCGGCGCTTTGTCGCATCGCCGCCGTCGGCAGCAGGGCGATCGCGTTCCCGCGCCTTGGGCCGCACATGTCCCTGCGCGGGATTCCGCGCTACGCTCGTGGCGATCGCGAGCCCTTGTCCCGATCCCACCGTCTCTCCGGAACGCCGACGCTCCGCCCATGCCGACCATCTTCCACAAGATCATCCGCCGCGAGATTCCCGCCGACATCGTGTTCGAGGATGAACACGTCATCGCGTTTCGCGACATCGCGCCGCAGGCGCCGGTGCACGTGCTGTTCGTCCCCAAGGAACGGTTCGCGACCTTGAACGACGTGCCGGCATCGCGGCCGGAAATCGTCGGCCGCCTGGCCGTGGCGGCCGCCGCGTACGCGCGGGAGCAGGGGTTCGCCGAGGATGGCTACCGCATCGTCATGAATTGCAATGGCGATGGCGGCCAGACCGTGTTCCAGATCCACCTGCACCTGCTGGCCGGAACCCCGCTGGGCCGGTTCGGCGCCTGAAGAAGATCGACCGCCTGGCGCGCCGGGAAAGCTGTCGGCCCGATACCGCCCACAGCTTCCCGAGCATGGGCGGGAGATCGACAGCTCACTGCAGGGCCGCGCGATCTTCCGCTACGGCCGCCATGGCGGCCGTGCTCACCACCAACCCCACCACGGCCACGGCTCGGGACGGGTGATCACGCGCACGGCCTCGCGCTTGGGCCACAGGTACACCACGTCCGCGGCGACCTTCGGGAAGCGATAGTCGTACTCGCCGATGCGACGGGTGTCGTAGCCGGTGACGGTGCCGGAGAAGGTGACCTCGCGATTCACTTCGAACACGGCCGGATCGTAGAAGCCGGTGCGGCAGGCGATGAATCGGCCGTTGCTGTCGTCGCTGCCCCACCAGGGACGGCCGGTCGACGTCAGCCGGGTGGAGATCATCTCGAAGCAGGTCTCGTTCGGACCCGGTTCGACTCTGACGATGCGCCCGCCCCAGCGGACGGGCAGGCCGGTGGCATCCGATTCCACCGCGGCATGCGGCGTGATCGGGCTGAAATCGCCCCGCAGCGGCTTGGGCTGGGAGGCGCAGGCGGCGAGCAGCAGGGTCGCGGCGGCAGCAAGCAGGAGGCGGACGGTCATGGCGGGGGTTCCATGCGGTTGGTTCATGCGGGGCGATGCCTGCGCAGGTCGCGGATCAGCGGGCGTGGATCGGCGTCGGCACTGCGCGGAGCGTAACGCCAGTTCTCGAAACGCGCGGTGAGCGCCAGCAGCGTGCTGGCGTCGCCGGGGCGTGCCGCGGCGACGCGCCGCGCCCACTGCAGCGACGGTTCGTGCGGCGCGCGTGCCAGGCCCAGCCTGGCGTAACGGGCGCACAGGCGCCGCCAGGCTGCCACCACGGCGTCGCCGCCGCGTTCGGCGCGGGTGGCGAGCCACAGCATCCAGGCCAGCGCCAGCCCGGCGCAGCCTGCGAACAGGCCCACCAGCCCACGCAGGCCGGCGCCGTCCAGGCCCAGCGGCCGCAGCATCGCCATCTGCCGGGTGGCGTCGAAACCAAGCACCAGGTCGTTCCAGCCGCGGCGCAGCCAGTCGCCGACGTTCAGCATCGGCGCCACTCCGGGCAACGCGCCGAACCCGCCGCCGCTGCGGTCGTCGATGGTGTCGTAGATGCGCTCGGGCGCGACCGCCGCGGTGGGATCGACGCGGACCCAGCCGCGACCCGCCAGCCAGACCTCGGCCCAGGCATGGGCGTCCTGGTTGCGCACGATCCAGTAGTTGCCGATGGGATTGCGATATCCGCCGACATACCCGGTCACCACGCGCGAGGGAATGCCGGCAGCCCGCATCAGGATCACGAAGGCGGAGCTGAAGTGTTCGCAGAAGCCCTGCTTCCAGTCGAACAGGAATTCGTCGGCCGCGTGCCGGCCGGGCAGGGGCGTATCGAGCGTGTAGCCGAACTCGCTGCGGATCATCCGCATGGCCCGGTCCACCAGGGCCGCGTCGTTGCCATCGCCGAGTTCGCGTCGCCACTGCCGGGCCAGCGCCACGGTGCGCGGATTGAAGCCATCGGGCAGCTGCAGCGCGTTCTGACGGATCAGCGCGGGAAGTTCCGGCTCGAACGACACGGGCGGCGACGCACGCATGCGCCAGCGCGTGACGCTCTGGATGGGCGCGGTCTGGATCACATGGTCCCAGCCCATGCGCGCGCCCGCGGGGGGCGCGTCGGGCAGCTCCAGGGCGACCAAAGTGCGGCGCTCGTTCGGCTCGACCTCCATCTCGTACTCCCAGACAGTGTCCGAGCGCGTGGTCTGCGGCGCGGGAATGCCCCGCAGCCAGCGCGAGCGGGTCCAGGTGCGGCCGTCGTAGTCCATCAGCACCGGGCCGCGCCAATACATCTGGGAGGTGTCGGGTGTCGCGCCGGAAAACGTCACGCGCAGCGCGGGGCGATCGTCGGTCATGAAGTCCAGCCATTGCCCGGGCGCCATCTCGTCGGACAGGCCGGGCCGCGTCAGCGCGCGCTCGGGCACCCCCCACAACGGCGAGCCAAGACGCGGGAACAGCCAGAAGGCCACCAGCGCCAGCGGCACCCCGATCAGCACCAGCCTGCCGACCAGGGCCAGGCGCGCGCGAGGGATGATCGACACGCCCACCGCCGACTCGTGTTCGGAAAGCTGCGCTAGCGCGGCCAGCGCCGTCAGCGCGCCAGCCAGGCCCAGCAGCAGCGACAGCGGCCCCTGGTCGAGCAGGAAGGTGGAGAACGGCGCGAACAGGGCGAAACCCACCAGGCTGCGCGCATCCCGCACCGAGGCCAGTTCGCCCGGCTTGATCGCCAGCATCGCCGCCAGCAGGGCGCAGGCGGTATCGCGGCCGAGGCTGAAGCGCGACATCGCCAGCACGCCGCCGATCAGGCACAGCGCCAGCAGGGTGCGGATCCAGCCGGGCAGCGGGCGGCGGCTGGAGACGATGGCGACCAGCACGCCGATGCCGATGCAGCCGGCGGCCACGCTCGCCGGCAGCTGAGGCAGCAGCGGCAGGAGGCAGGTGGCGGCCGCCGCCAGTGCCCAGCGCCGGCTGGCCGCGTCGAGCGGTACCGGGTCAGCCGCCTGCACGCGATCCTCCTTCCGCCGGCAGCAGGGCCAGCGCGCGCAGGCAGGCATGCCGGTGCGCCTCGCCCTGGCCCGGTCCCAGGGTTTCGGCGGGCAGCTGCAGCCGGTAGCGGCGCGACTCGCGCTCGGCCTCGTCGATCCAGCGCGCGAGCCGGCGGATGCGGTCCTCGTAGGGCAGCGCATGCAGCGCGTGCCAGTCGAGCATCACGTCGATTCCCAGCGGCTGCTCGAACTCGCGCACGAGCAGCGCATCGCGCCGCGCGGACGCCTTCCACGCCACCGCACGCACGCTGTCGCCGCGACGCCATTCGCGCAGGTGGTGCACATCGTCCCCGCTGGGCGTCAGCCGCGACCGGGCGGACTCGCCCTTGCCCGAAGGCAGGGGCGGCCCCGC
Source organism: Luteimonas campi (assembly GCF_051162505.1). Taxonomy (NCBI): domain Bacteria; kingdom Pseudomonadati; phylum Pseudomonadota; class Gammaproteobacteria; order Lysobacterales; family Lysobacteraceae; genus Luteimonas; species Luteimonas campi. The sequence continues at coordinate 1,069,774 of NZ_JBNWEM010000001.1, read as the reverse complement.
CGCCTCGGGCACGGGGTAGACCAGCAGCGGTGCGTCGGTCCAGACGTAGGCCCAGGCGCGCGCAAGCCCGAGCGGGCGCGTGGTGGAGATGCGCAGCCGGCCAGGGTCGAGCCAGCCGCGCCGCAGAGTCGCCACCGCCAGGTCCGCTTCACCCGCGCCGTTGTCCAGCGACAGGGTCGCGGACACGCCGCCACACGCCACCTGCAGGCCGCGCCGCTGGCGCCCGGCTGGTGCGCGGGCGTGCACGCGCAGTTGCAGCGGCGTGCCGGCAGGCACCGGCTCGGCGCCGATCGCGTGGATTTCCAGTCCGCTCAACTGCAGCTGCGCCTGCAGCAGGCTGGCGATGCCCGCGCCGGCGAGCAGCAGGCACAGCAGCAGCGCCGGGTTGTTGTTGTAGTTGAGCGCGCCCGCGCCCATCGCCAGCAGCAGCAGGCTGAAGAACAGGCCGAAGCGGGTCGGCAGCAGGTAGATGCGATGCCGGTCGAAACGCACCGGCAGCGACACCGGGCTGCGGCGCCGCGTCCAGGCATCGAAGCGTCGCTCCAGCCGCTGGCGGATCGCGGCCAGCATCAGGCGTCTCCGCCCGCGGCATCGGGCCCGCTGGCGCGGGTGCGCATGGCGACCATCATCGCAACGCCCGTCTCAGTCCACCGGCACGTCCTGCAGGATCGATCGCGCCAGCGCGGCGCCATCGCTTCCCGCTTCGACCTCGGGCACCAGCCTGTGCGCGGCCACCGCTCCGAACAGCGCCTGCACATCGGCGGGCGTGGCGCTGGTGCGTCCCTGCAGCAGCGCGTGCGCGCGCGACGCGCGCAGCAGGGCGATGCCGGCGCGCGGCGACAGCCCCACGCGCACGCCCGGCGCGTGGCGGCTGCGTGCCAGCAGCGCCTGCACATAGCCCACCAGCGCCTGGCTGGCATGCACGCGGGTAACCGCATCGCGCAGGCGCATGACGTCGTCTCCGCCCAGCAGCGGCGCGGCGCGCGCGATCAGCCCGCGCCTGTCTTCGCCGGCCAGCAGCGCGCGCTCGGCGTCCTCGTCCGGATAGCCCAGCGACAGCCGCAGCAGGAACCGGTCGAGCTGCGAGTCGGGCAGGGGATAGGTGCCCGAAAGGTCCACCGGATTCTGGGTGGCGATCACGAAGAACGGCTCCGGCAGCCGATGGGTGGTGCCGTCGACGGTGACCTGGTGCTCGGCCATCGCCTCCAGCAGGGCGCTCTGGGTGCGCGGCGGCGCGCGGTTGATCTCGTCGGCGAGCAGGACGTTGGCGAACACCGGCCCCGGGTGGAATTCGAAGCGCCGCGCCTGCGCGTCGAAGATCGAGACGCCGACGATGTCCGAAGGCAGCAGGTCGGAAGTGAACTGCACGCGCTGGAAACCCAGCCCCAGCGTCGCGGCCAGCGCATGCGCCAGGGTGGTCTTGCCGAGGCCGGGCAGGTCCTCGATCAGCAGGTGGCCATCGCACAGCAGGGCCACGAAGGCCAACTGCACTTCGCGCACCTTGCCCAGGACCAGGCTGTTGACCTGCGCCTGCGCCGCCGTCAACGCGTCTTGATCGCGGTCGGTTAGCATGGCGGATTCATGGATGGCGGCGGACACGACGCTCTCCCGATTGACGAATTTCCGAGTGTACGGGGTTGCGGCGGATGCAGGAACGAAGCGGGCAGCGGACGGCGTTCATCGCGCTGTGGACGTGCGCGGTGGTGGCCAAGCTGCTGGTCGCCGCGCGCCTGCCGCTGTTCGTGGACGAGGCGTTCTACTGGCAGGAAGGCCAGCACCTGGCCTGGGCCTACTCCGACCTGCCCGGACTGACGGCGTGGACGATCCGCCTCGGCGGCGAACTGTTCGGCGACAGCGTGCTGGCGGCCCGGTCCCTGTTCGTGGCGATTTCCGCGGCGCTGCCGTGGCTGGTGGTGCGCATCGCCGGGCGCGAGCTGGAACCCGCGCAGGCCTGGATCGCCGGCTGCGGCGCACTGGTGCTGCCGCTGTTCGCCACCCTGGGGGTGATGGCGCTGCCGGATGTGCTGATGGCGCTGGCCACGCTCCTCTGCCTGGACGCACTGACCCGAATGCTGCGGCAGGTCAGTTACGGCGCGGCGGTGCAACTGGCGCTCGGCCTGGCGATCGGGGCGCTCAGCCATTACCGGTTCATCGCCGCGATCGGCGCCGGCCTGCTGGCGCTGCTGCTGATCGCGCGCGGCCGCGAACTGCTGCGCGATCCGCGCGTGATCATCGCGGTCGCGTTCGGCGCGGCGGCCTGGATGCCGCTGCTGGCGTGGAACATCGAGAACGCCGAGGCCGGGCTGCGTTTCCAGCTGGTCGACCGCCACCCCTGGGCGCTGCATCGGGACGGCGCGAGTTTCGTGCCGATCCAGGCGGCGTTCGTGACGCCGCTGCTGCTGGTCGCGCTGCTGGCGGGGGCGTGGCGCGTCCGTCGCCACGACAACGACGCGCTGCGCCTGCTCGGCCTGTCGGGCGGCATCGTGGTCCTGGGATTCTTCGCGCTCGGGTTCTTCGCCGATACCGAGCGGGTGAGTTTCCACTGGCCGCTGCCCGGCTATATCGCGCTGCTGCCGCTGCTGCCGCTGGTGCTGGGCTCGTGGCCCCGCTGGCTGCGCGTGCTGACCTGGGCGATCGCGCTGGTGGGCACGCTGTCGATGCTCGGCTACTACGCGGCCGTGTCGTCCTCCGAGCTGCGCGAACGCAGCGCGGCGGGCAAATGGTATCCGCAGAATTTCTCCGGCTGGGACGAACTCGCAGCCGCAGTGCGCAAGGCGCGGGCGGACATGTCGGAAGACACCCGCCTGATCGCCGACAATTTCAAGGTCGGTGCCGAACTCGGCTTCGCGCTCGGCGATCCGGCCATCCCGGTGCTGCCGCATGCGCTCAACCGCGCACATGGCCGTGCCCCGCAGCTGCAGCTGTGGGGGCTGGAGGCGAGCGCGCCGGGTCCTGGCGACGGTCCGGCCCTGCTGGTCGTCTCCCCGAGCGACGTCAAGCTCAGCGAACTGCTGGACCACTACCAGTCGCTGTGCCGCAGGTTCGGCGCCTTGCCGCCGCCGCAGGTGGTGGATGCCGATGGCGGCGGACGGCGTTTCCTGCTGTTCGCGCTCGACGGCGAAACAGCAGAGGCACCGGAAGAGTGCGTGCCGCCTGCCATCGCCTACCTCAACACGCCCCGGGCCGAGGCGCGGTTGCCGGCCGTGTTCGAGGCCAGCGGCTGGGCGATCAAGGACGTGGCCGGGGTGAAGCGGGTGTCGGTGACCCTGGGTGGACGGGTTGTCGCCGAAGCCGAGTACGGGCTGCGGGACGACTGGCCGCAGCAGTTCTACCGTGGTCGATCGAAAGACCCGTCGCTGCCGCAGGTCGCGTTCCGTGCGCAGGTCGATGCCAGCGGGCTGCCGCCGGGACGGTACTGGCTGGGACTGGAAGTGGTCGGCGGCGACGGCAGCATCGAACGGTTCGCCGGGCAACCTGTGGAGCTGCTGGGCGAATGACGATGCAAGGCGAACCCGGGCGGGTGCATGGCGAGGGCGGGGCGGCACGATGACGACGACTCGGGGAAGCACCTGGATGGCGTTCGCCGCGCTGTCCCTGCTGTTGCTGGCCGCGACCCTGGCCTGGCACCTGCCGATGATGCTTTGGGACCACATCGACCTGGTGCCCATGTACGAGGCCTGGCAGGACGGAACGCTGGCCTCCTCCGCGTTCTGGCAGGTCCACGATGGCAGCCATCTGCACGTGGTCGCCTATGCGGTGCTGCTGGTCACGACCTGGGCCTCGGGCGGACAGCCCTGGCTGGACAGCCTGGCCAGTTTCGCCCTGCTGCTGGCGCAGGCGGCGGTGCTGATGGGGATGGCCGGTCGGGCGCCAGGCGGCGCCATCTCCGCGCCGTGGCGTCTGCTGCTGCTCTGCATCGCGCTCTACCCCGGCCACCTGGCCAACCTGCAGTGGGGCTGGCAGGTCGCAGTGTTCATCAGCACCCTCGGCGCGGTGGCCGCGATCGCCCTGCTGACGCGGCCCGGGCTGTCGCTCGCATCCAACATGCTGGCGGTCGCGCTGGCTTCGGTCGGCGTTCTCGGCTTCTCGACCACGCTGGCGGTGTTTCCGGTCGCGCTGGGCCTGCTGGCGCTGCATCCCGGCCTGCCGCGCAGCCAGCGGCTGTGGCTCGCGCTGCCCTGGCTGGCTGCAGGCGCAGCGCTCGTGGGCTGGCTTTGGGCGGGGCGAGCGAGCGCGGGCGGCGGCGTTCCCGGCCTCGCCACACTGGTGCTGTATGTCCTCAACTATCTGGGCGGTGGGGTGTCGCGCCTGGCCACGGCCACCGCGCCCGTGTGGACCCTGGTCGCGCTGGTCACCGCGTCCTGGGCCGCGGCCAGGCGCTGGCGGCCAGCGCTGCTGCCGTGGCTGGCGCTGATGCTGTTCGGGGTCGGGTGCGCGCTGATGACCGCCATGGGCCGGGCGGGCGAGTACGGCGCTGACCACGCGTTCGTGACCCGTTACGTCAGCTTCGCGTCCCTGTTCTGGTTCGGCTGGGTCGGCCTGATGCTCCTGGCCTGGGGCGACGTGCAGCCGGCCTGGCGGCGCTGGGTGCGAACGCTGCTGTGGCTGTTGCTGGTATTCCTGCTCGGCAACGGAGTTCATCTGGTCAAGCAGGCGCGCGAGCTGCACGCACGCGCCGAGGGCTATGCCATGCACATCCGCAGCCGCTATCCGGCGGTCGATCCCAGCGTGATGGACGCGGCCTACGGCTGGCGTGCAGGGGCCGCGCACGGGCATCTGGAGGCCTTGCGCGCGCGCGGGTTCGCGCCGTTCGACCAGGCTGTCGCGGACGAGGATCGCTCAGGGCAGGACGAAGCCCGCGCTACGCAGTAGCCGCGCGGTCGCGATCAGGGGCAGGCCGACCAGGGCGGTCGGGTCGCGCGTCTCGATGGCCTCGAACAGGGCGATGCCCAGGCCCTCGCAGCGGAAGCTGCCGGCGCAGTCCCAGGGTTGCTCGGCATCGATGTAGCGGGCGATGGCGTCATCGGCCAGTGGCCGGAAGCGCACCGTGGTGGTGTCCAGCGCCTGCCCCCGGGCCTGGTGCCCGACCACGGCCACTGCGGTCAGGAAGACCGCCTCGCGCCCGGACATCGCCTGAAGCTGCGCGAGCGCGATGTCGCGCGACCCGGGTTTGCCCAGCACCTGCCCGTCGCAGCTGGCGACCTGGTCGGAGCCGATCACCACCGCGTCGGGATGCCGTCGGGCGACGGCCTCGGCCTTGGCCACGGCCAGGCGCAGCGCGAGCGTCGCCGGCGGCTCGCCCGGGTGCGCGCTTTCGTCCACCTCGGGCCGCGCCGTGTCGAACGGCAGGCGCAGCCGGCCGAGCAACTCGGCGCGATACGGCGAAGTGGAAGCCAGGATGAGGGGGGCGGGCGACATGGCGTTCAGTGCAGTGCGGCGCGTGCCCGCTCGATCTGGAGCAGCTGCGTCTCGATGCTGTCGCGGGCGGCATCGATCGAGGCGCGGACGCGGTCGAGCTGTTCCAGCGACGCACTCTGGCCATTCTGCTGCAGCCACAGGCGCTGGCGCAGCATTTCCTGCATCGCCTCGCGCACCGGGTTGTGCTCGTCGCCGGCAATGGCCTCGATCTCGGAGCGGGCGGTGCGCAGGCGGTCTTCGAGTGCGTCGGCCGCATCCAGCAGCTGCGTCAGGGCCCGGTGGCGGCGGTTGCCGCGGCCGCGCAGCCAGGCGGTGAGGACGGCTGCGGTCGCCACGACCAGCACGGACAGGACAAGAACGGTCACAATGCACTCCCCCGGACGGGACGGCAGTCTGACCGCCGCCGCCGCAGCGGGCAAATTTCCTGCCGGCACAATGGCTTGCCCGTACCGGGTGGGTTTGACAGGGTTCGTTTCGACCATTAAAATCCTACAGCTTATGTCCGCGGAACTGCCCGAAATCCTGGACGCTTGGCGGATGGTTGCCGCGCGGCGGGAGTTCAAGGGCCGGGTCGCACTGGCGGCGCTGCCGAGGCTGCGCGAGGCGTTGTCGGGGGCCGAAGGCGAGGTCGCCTTCGAACTCGGGTTCGACACCGACGCGCTGCGCGTGCCGTACCTGGAACTGAAGCTCGAGGCCGAGCTGCCGCTGGAGTGCCAGCGCAGCCTGCAGCGGTTCCTGTTCCCGGTGCGGATCGAGCAGCGGCTGGGGCTGATCCGGGACGAGGACGGGGAAGCCGGCCTGCCCGGTGGCTACGAACCGCTGCTGGTCGAGGCCGACGGCATGCTGCGGCCGCTGGACCTAGTCGAGGACGAGCTGATCCTCGCCCTGCCGGTGGTCCCGGTGAAGCCGGGCTCCGAGGCGGTCGAGCGCGACTGGCCGGTGTCCGCGGAAGAAGAGGTGCGTGCCAATCCGTTCGCCGGGCTGGCCGCGCTGAAGAAGAAACAATGAAGCGGTTCGCGTCCCGGTGGCGCGGAGCGCGATAGCAACAACCGAATCGTTCCTGGAGCAATCCCATGGCTGTGCAGAAGTCCCGCGTCACCCCGTCCCGTCGTGGCATGCGTCGTTCGCACGACGCGCTCACGGCCAAGCAGCTGGCCACCGACCCGACCACGGGCGAGACCCACCTGCGCCACCACATCACCGCCGACGGCTACTACCGCGGCAAGCAGGTGATCCAGCCGAAGACCAAGGTCGTCGAGGAAGATTGACCCTGATCCGGGCCCGTCCGCGGGCCTGGTGACCTCGGCCCGCCTCCCGTGTCCGCGCCCGCGGTGACGGTTGCGCGGGCCGCCCGCTTCGACCAGAGGGCCGTCCACGAGATGAGCAGCGCGCGGATCTATTCACGTATCGCCGGGACCGGCAGCTACCTGCCCAGCAAGGTGCTGACCAACGACGACCTGTCGAAGATCGTCGACACCAGCGACGAATGGATCGCCTCGCGCACCGGCATCCGTGAGCGTCACATCGCCGCCGAAGGCGAGACCACGGTGGACCTCGCCTACCACGCCGCCGTGCGCGCGCTGGAGGCGGCGGGCACGCGCGCCGACGAGATCGACCTGATCATCGTCGGCACCACCACGCCCGACCTGATCTTCCCGTCTTCGGCCTGCCTGCTGCAGGAGCGGCTGGGTATCGCCGGCTGCGGCGCGTTCGATGTCAACGCCGCCTGCTCGGGCTTCCTCTACGCGCTCTCGGTGGCCGACAAGTTCATCCGCTGCGGCGACGTCAAGACCGTGCTGGTGGTCGGCGCGGAAACCCTGACCCGCATGGTCGACTGGACCGAGCGCACCACCTGCGTCCTGTTCGGCGACGGTGCCGGCGCGGTCGTGCTCAAGGCCGACAGCGAAACCGGCATCCTCAGCACCCACCTGCATGCCGACGGCAGCAAGAAGGAGCTGCTCTGGAACCCGGTCGGCGTCTCGGTGGGCTTCGACGACGACGCCAAGAACGCCGGCGTGCGCATCCAGATGTCCGGCAGCGACGTGTTCAAGTACGCGGTCAAGGCGCTGGACTCGGTGGTCGAGGAAACGCTCGAGGCCAACGGCCTGGATCGCCACGACATCGACTGGCTGATCCCGCACCAGGCCAACCTGCGCATCATCGAAGCCACGGCCAAGCGCCTGGACATGCCGATGGAGCGCGTGATCGTCACCGTCGACAAGCACGGCAATACCTCGTCGGGTTCGGTGCCGCTGGCGCTGGACGAAGCGGTCCGTTCGGGCAAGGTGCAGCGCGGGCAGTTGCTGCTGCTCGAGGCCTTCGGCGGCGGCTTCACCTGGGGCTCGGCGCTGCTGCGCTACTGACGCCTGGCGCGACGCAGGCGTCGCGCCGCCTCCGCATTCATCTGTCCGCCACTGCGCTGCAGGGGCGGTATTGCCGTGTCCTGCCATCACGAGCGCGGAGTCCGCCGTTTCCCGCTGGCCGGCATCCGCGGCCGATCGCAGTACGCGAAGGTTCTGACGGTGCGACACCAGCGCGTGGGTCGCTCGCTCCGACGATGGGCGATCTTGAAAGGTGATCGGACGGCATGCCTGCCGATACCTGCAGCATCCTGCGCCCGCGCATACGCCCCGGTACAGACGGGGCGATGGCTTTGCCCGTATCATCGCGCCCTGTTTTCACCCCGGAAGTTGGCGTGACCGATCCACAACTCGCGTTCGTGTTCCCCGGGCAGGGCTCGCAGTCGCTGGGCATGCTCGCCGAACTGGCCGAGCGCCAATCCCTGGTGCGCGACACCTTCGCCGAAGCCTCGCAGGGAGCGGACGCCGACCTGTGGTCGCTGGCGCAGACGGGGCCCGAGGAACAGCTCAATCGCACCGAGTTCACCCAGCCGGCGCTGCTGGCCGCGGGCGTGGCGGTGTGGCGCGTGTGGCTGGCGCAGGGCGGGGCAGGTCCGGCGCAGTTGGCCGGCCACAGCCTGGGCGAATACGCCGCGCTGGTCGCTGCCGGCGCACTGTCGCTGGAGGACGGCGCACGGCTGGTGCGCCTGCGCGGACAGCTGATGCAGGACGCCGCGCCTGCAGGCACCGGCGCGATGGCGGCGGTGCTCGGCGCCGAGGATGCGCTGGTGGAGGAGGTCTGCCGCGAAGCGTCCGGCGACGAGGTCGTGGTGCCGGCCAACCACAATTCGCCCGGCCAGATCGTGATCGGCGGCCATGCCGCGGCGGTCGACCGCGCACTGGCCCTGCTGGCCGAGCGCGGCGTGCGCAAGGCGGTGAAGCTGGCCGTCAGCGTGCCTTCGCACACCCCGCTGATGCGCGAGGCGGCCAATCGGCTGTCGCAGGCGATGTCTTCCCTGGCCTGGAGCGAGCCGTCGATCCCGGTGGTGCAGAACGTCGATGCCGAAGTGCACCAGGGCGCGCAGGCCATCCGCGACGCGCTCGTGCGCCAGCTCTACCTGCCCGTGCAGTGGACCGGCTGCGTGCAGGCGCTGGCCGCGAACGGCGTCACGCGCATCGCCGAGTGCGGCCCCGGCAAGGTGCTGGCCGGCCTGGTGAAGCGCATCGACAAGTCGCTCGACGCACGGGCCATCGGCACGCCGGCCGATTTCGACACGGCGCTGGCGGACTGGAAGGGCTGACCCTCCCGTCGCCATTGCGCGGCGGGCGTGGGACGGGCCCGGATTGGCCCGCAGCCGCCTCATCCGCGACAATCCCGCAGGCACACGCTCCAGACTCAGGACAGGCAGGAACAGATGACCCAGGACCTCAAGGGCGAGATCGCGCTCGTCACCGGCGCCAGCCGCGGCATCGGTGCCGCCATTGCCGACACCCTGGCCGCGCGCGGCGCGACCGTCGTCGGGACCGCGACCTCCGAATCCGGCGCGAAGGCGATCGGTGAGCGGCTGGCCGCCCACGGTGGACAGGGGCGGGTGCTGGACGTCTCGGTGGCCGGCCAGGTCGAGGCGCTGATCGAGGCCATTGGCAAGGAGGTCAGGCCGTTGTCGATCCTGGTCAACAACGCCGGCATCACCCGAGACGGCCTGCTGATGCGCATGAGCGACGAGGACTGGCAGGCCATCCTCGACACCAACCTCACCAGCGTCTACCGCTCGTCCAAGGCGGCGATGCGCGCGATGATGAAGGCGCGCAAGGGCCGCATCATCAACATCGCTTCGGTGATCGGCGTCACCGGCAACGCCGGCCAGACCAACTACGCCGCCGCCAAGGCCGGCATCATTGCCTTCAGCAAGTCGCTGGCCAAGGAGATCGGCTCGCGCGGCGTGACCGTCAACGTGGTCGCGCCGGGCTTCATCGAGACCGACATGACCGCCGCGCTGCCCGAGGAAGTGAAGAAGGGCCTCGTGGGGCAGATCGCGCTCGCGCGTCTGGGGCAGGCGCAGGACATCGCCAATGCGGTCGCCTTCCTCGCCGGTCCGGGCGCCGGATACATCACCGGCGAAACCATCCACGTCAACGGCGGCATGTACATGCCCTGAGCCGGAACCTCTACGGGGCGCGCCGCGGCTCTGCCGGGACGCGTCCCTAAGTTGCCGATTTCAAAGGAAATGCGTTGTCGCCTGTCGCGACACGCCCGACCGCCCCGGGGCCGCGCAGCGGCAACGCGCTATCCTCGCCCCGGATCAGACCTTACACTTGTCAACGTAACAGCCTCCGCGGAGCCAGAGCCAATGAGCAGCATCGAAGAACGCGTCAAGAAGATCGTGGTCGAACAACTGGGCGTCAAGGAAGAGGAAGTCAGCGCCAGCGCTTCCTTCGTCGACGACCTCGGCGCGGACTCGCTCGACACCGTCGAACTGGTGATGGCGCTCGAAGAAGAGTTCGAGTGCGAGATCCCCGACGAAGAAGCCGAGAAGATCACCTCGGTGCAGCAGGCGATCGACTACATCAAGGCCCACGTCAAGGCGTGAGCCCGGCGGCCGTACCCGGCTCCGGCCAGGTGCGGCACCGTCAGCGCTTGCATCGGCGTGAGCGCCGATCCGTAACAACCCGGGGCCGCGATGCGGCCTCGTGCGTTTTGCATCGCGCGGCGCAAGCGGCGCGATGCCCATGCATGCATCGAGGAGAGAGCCGACCATGTCCAAGCGTCGTGTCGCCATTACCGGCATCGGCATCCTGTCGCCGCTCGGCAACGACCTGGCCTCGAGCTGGGACGGCATCGTCAACGGCCGCTCGGGCATCGGCCCGATCACCCATTTCGACGCCTCCGCCTTCGCCACGCGCATCTCCGGATCGGTCAAGGACTTCGATCCGGCGCAGTGGATCCCTGCGAAGGACGTCAAGAAGATGGACCCCTTCGTCCACTACGGCGTGGCCGCAGCGCTGATGTCGATCGCCGATGCCGGCCTCGAGATTCAGGGCGCCGAGGCCGACCGTATCGGCGTGGCCATCGGCGCCGGCATCGGCGGGCTCAAGGGCATCGAAGAGACCTCGATCAAGTACCACGAGGGCGGGCCGCGCAAGGTCTCGCCGTTCTACGTGCCCAGCACCATCATCAACATGGTCGCCGGCCACGTGTCGATCATGACCGGTGCGCGCGGCCCCAACATCGCGGTCGTCACCGCCTGCACCACCGCCACCCACAACATCGGCCTGGCCGCCCGCATGATCCAGTACGGCGACGCCGACGTGATGATCGCCGGTGGCTCCGAGTTCGCCACCACCCCGACCTCGCTGGGCGGCTTCTGCGCGATGAAGGCGCTGTCCACCCGCAACGACGACCCGACGCGCGCCTCGCGCCCCTGGGACGCCGGACGCGACGGCTTCGTGATGGGCGACGGCGCCGGCATCCTGGTGCTCGAGGACTGGGAGCGCGCGAAGGCGCGCGGCGCGCGCATCTACGCCGAACTCGCCGGTTTCGGCATGAGCGGCGACGCCCACCACATGACCGCACCGGCCGAGAACGGCGAGGGTGGCGCGCGCTGCATGGTCGCCGCGCTGCGCGATGCCGGCATCGATCCGTCGGAGGTCGGCTACATCAACGCCCACGGCACGTCCACGCCGCAGGGGGACCTGGCCGAGACCATGGGCATCAAGTCGGTGTTCGGCGCGCACGCCTCGAAGCTGATGGTCAGCTCCACCAAGTCGATGACCGGGCACCTGCTCGGCGCGGCAGGCGGCGTGGAAGCGGTGTTCTCGGCGATGGCCCTGCATACCGGCGTGATCCCGCCGACGATCAACCTCGACAACCCGTCGGAAGGCTGCGACCTCGATTACGTGCCGCACACCGCGCGCCAGGCGCAGGTGGACATCGCGCTGTCGAACTCGTTCGGCTTCGGCGGCACCAACGGCACGCTGATCTTCCGCCGGGCCTGACCGGCGCGCGTCCGCGTGCCGGGCCGCGCGTCCTGCAGTCGCCATCTTCCGGAATCGGATCCTGGTGGCGACGCGGCGCGGGCCGGGCCGCGATGGATCAACCGTCCCGGTCATCGAAGTGAGTCCAGGATGCTGATCAGCCGGCCGCTACCGCACGAGACGGACCTCCTGGCGATGCATCGCCAGGACCCCCGGCGTTATCCGGTGCTGCTGCAGTCGGTTGCGCAGGGCACGGCACAGGCACGCTGGGATCTGCTGCTCGCAGCGGACGGCGGATCGCTGACCCTGGGCGCCGACGGCGTGACCCGCGACGCATCCGGGGCGGCCATCGGCGGAAGTTTCCTGGACACGCTCGATGCCGCCTGGCGCGTGCTGCGCCTGCCGCGCGAGGAGCCGCGCTGGCCGTTCCGCGGCGGCTGGGCGCTGCTGCTGGGCTATGAGTTGGCCGGCCAGGTCGAACCCGTGCTGCGTTTGCCCGAGGCCCCGGGCGGGCTGCCGGTGGCGCAGGCACTGCGCTGCCCCGCGGCACTCCTGCGCGACCACGCCAGCGGCGAATGCGTGGCCGTGGCCGAACTCGGCCACGACGCGATGCTCGATGCCATCGTCCAGGACCAGGCCGCTGCGGCGGACCTCGCGCCGCTGCCGGGTTGGCAGCCGCCGGTCCGCGTGGACGAGGATGACCCGGCGCGCTTCACCGATGGCGTGCAGCGCATCCTCGACTATCTGGCCGCGGGCGATGTGTTCCAGGTCAACCTATCGCGCGGCTGGCGTGCGCAGTTCGATGCGCCGCTCGATCCGGCCCGGCTCTATGCGCGGCTGCGCCAGGCCAACCCGGCGCCGTTCGCCGGACTCTATGCCGGCGATGGCTGGGCGGTCGCGAGCGCATCGCCCGAACGCCTGGTCTCGATACGCGGCGACGTGGTCGAAACGCGGCCGATCGCAGGCACCCGGCCACGCCTGAGCGGCGAGGACGAAGCCGCGCGGGTGCGCGAGCTGATCGGCCATCCCAAGGAGCGCGCCGAGCACGTGATGCTGGTCGACCTGGAGCGCAACGACCTGGGCCGGGTGTGCGTGGCGGGCAGCGTCGAGGTCGACGAACTGATGACCATCGAAAGCTATGCGCATGTGCATCACATCGTCAGCAACGTGCGCGGCCGCCTGCGCGCCGATGCCGGGCCCGGCGAGGTGATCGCCGCGACGTTCCCGGGCGGGACCATCACCGGTTGCCCCAAGGTGCGCTGCATGCAGGTCATCGCCGAACTCGAGGGCGGCGGGCGCGGCGCCTATACCGGGGCGGTGGGCTGGCTCAACCGCGACGGCGACCTCGATCTCAACATCCTGATCCGCAGCGGCGAGCTGGAAGGCGCGCAGCTGCGCTTCCGCACCGGCGCCGGGATCGTGGCCGATTCGGACCCGGCGCGCGAACTGGACGAGACGCGGGCGAAGGCGCGCGGCATGCTCCAGGCGCTGGCGGCGGAGGCCGGCGGCGCCACGGTATCCTAGCGGCATGACGATTCCTTCCGGACCGATGGGGCGGGCGCATGGCCAAGGGCACTAGCCGCTGGCGCGGCCTGCGGTTGCTGTTCGTGCTGTCGGCGCTGTTCGCAGGCGCCGCCGCGTTCTTCCTGTACGACCGCTACACCGGCTTCGCCGATGCGCCGCTGGCGGGCATCGAGGCGGGCGAGACCCTGCAGGTGGAACGCGGCGATTCGTTCCGTCGCGTGTTGTCGCGCCTGCGCGAGCTGGGCGTCCGCGACGGCCACGACCTGGAATGGCAGGCGCTGGCGCGGCAGCTCGGTGCAGATGCGCGCATGCAGGTGGGCGAGTACGCGCTCGAGCCCGGCATGACCCCGCGCACGCTGCTGCAGCGCATGCGCGATGGCCGCGTGGTCAGCTACCGCTTCACCATCGTCGAAGGCTGGAACATGCGCGAGCTGCGCGCGGCATTGGCGCGGGCGACGCCGCTGGTGCAGAGCATCGGCGAACTCGACGACGTGGCGCTGATGGAAAAACTCGACCGCACCGGCGTGCATCCGGAAGGACGGTTCCTGCCCGAGACCTACGTCTACACTCGTGGCGATACCGACCTGGATGTCCTGCGCCGCGCCAACCAGTCACTCGAGCGTGCGCTGCAGGCCGCGTGGGAGTCGCGTGCGCCGGGACTGCCGCTGGAGAACCCCGAACAGGCGCTGGTGCTGGCCTCGATCATCGAGAAGGAGACGGGCATCGCGGAGGAGCGTGCCCGCATCGGCGGGGTGTTCGTGCGCCGGCTGCAGCGCGGCATGCGCCTGCAGACCGATCCGACCGTGATCTACGGCATGGGCAGCCGCTACGACGGCAACATCCGTCGCGCCGACCTGCTGGCCGACACGCCCTACAACACCTACACCCGCGACGGTCTGCCGCCGACGCCCATCGCGATGGCCGGCACGGCCGCGCTGCAGGCGGCCACGCAGCCGGCAGACGGCGACGAGCTGTATTTCGTCGCGGTGGGCGACGGCAGCGGCCGCCACGTGTTCTCGCGCACGCTGGACGAGCACAACACCGCGGTGCGCGACTACGTGCGCCGCTATCGCGCGCAGTTCGGCCAGTGATCGCGGCCATCGCCACGCACCCACGCTTCGTTTCGCTCGAGGGCGGCGAGGGCGCGGGCAAGACCACGGTACTCGGTGCGCTGCGCGAGACGCTGCGCGAGAGCGGGGGCGAGGTGGTGCACACGCGCGAGCCGGGCGGCACGCCGCTGGCCGAGATGATCCGCAGCCTGCTGCTGGATCCCGCGCACGAACCGCCGGCCGCGGAGACCGAACTGCTGCTGATGTTCGCCGCGCGCGCCCAGCACGTGCGCGAGACCATCGCGCCGGCGCTCGAGCGCGGCGCGTGGGTGCTCTGCGACCGCTTCACCGATTCCAGCTACGCCTACCAGGGCGGTGGACGGGGCCTGGATCCGGACTGGATCGCGGAACTGGAGCGGCGCGTGGTCGGCCTGCGTCCCGGCCTGACCCTGCTGCTGGACCTCGACGTGGGCCGCGGCCGCGAACGCACCCGGGGCCGCGATTGCGTGCCCGACCGCATCGAAGCCGAGCGCGACGAATTCTTCGAGCGCGTGCGCGCGACCTACCGTGCGCGCGCCGCGGCCGAGCCGCAGCGCTTCCGCGTGATCGACGCCACGCCGCCAGCAGCGGAGGTGGCGCGCGAGGCGGTCCGATTGCTGCGCGAATGGATGGTGCGCGCGTGAGCGGGCCGCTCGCGCCATGGCAGCAGCGCGCCTTCGACCACGCCAGCGCCACGCTGGCGGAGGGTCGGCTTGGCCATGCCCTGCTGATCTGCGGTCCGGCGCGGCTGGGCAAGCGGCTGGTGGCCGAGCGCCTGGCCGCCCACCTGCTGGGACAGCACGGCGCGCGTGCCGGCCACCTGATCGAGGCCGGGACCCACCCGGATTTCCATGTGGTCACCCTGCAGCCCAATCGCGAAGGCACCCGGCTGCGGACCGAGATCGTGATCGAACAGATCCGCGAACTGTCCGAGAAGCTGTCGCTGACCCCCCAGTACGGCGGCGTGCAGGTCGCGATCGTCGACCCGGCAGACGCGATCAACACCTCGGCGGCCAATGCGTTGCTCAAGACCCTGGAGGAGCCGCAGCCGGGCCGCTACCTGTGGTTGCTGGCATCCAATCCGGCGCGCCTGCCGGCGACGATCCGCAGCCGCTGCCAGCGGCTGGAGTTCCGCCTGCCGCCGCGCGACGAAGCGCTGGAGTGGCTGCACGCGCAAGGCCACGCGAGCGGGGAGGCGCTGCAGGCGCTGGACGCGGCGCGCGGGCATCCGGGCCTAGCCGATGCCTGGTTGCGCGACGGCGGCATGCGGCTACGCGGCGAAGTCGCCGACGATCTGGGCCGGCTCGCCCGCGGCGAACTCGCGCCGCTGGAGGCCGCGCAGCGCTGGACCAGCGACGAGCACGCCGACCTGCGGCTGCGTCATGCAGCCGACCTGGCGCTGGACGAGGCCTCGGGCTTGACCGATCCGGCGCGAATCCGGAAGCTGGGGCAGTGGTTCGACGCGGCCAACCGCACGCGCGACCTGTTGCGCACCACGGTGCGCGCGGACCTCGCCGTCGCGGAGCTGCTGCTGTCCTGGCGCGGCGGGGATGCGTCGGGGCCGGCATCCGCAAACAAGAGGTATCGATGAACACGACCGCGGGCGGCGCGCGCCAGGGCATTCTTTCGCTGGCGCTGAAGGACAAGGCGCAGCTGTACGGCGCCTACATGCCTTACCTGAAATATGGCGGCATCTTCGTGCCCACGCCGCGGCGCTACTTCCTCGGCGACGAGGTGTTCCTGCTGCTGACCCTGCCCGAATCGCACGAGCGGCTGCCGGTCGCCGGCAAGGTGGTGTGGGTCACGCCCACCGGCGCGCAGGGGGCACGCACCGCCGGGGTCGGGGTGCAGTTCGCCGACACGCCCGAGGGCGAGACGGTGCGCGGACGGATCGAAACCCTGCTCGCGGGCACCCTGTCCGCCGAAAAGCCCACGCACACGATGTGATGCCAGCCTTCGCGCCGCGCGTCGCTGCCCTGTTGCTTGGCGCGGCCCTGTGCGCGACGGCGGCTGCGACGCCGGTCGGCCAGCCTCCGCCGGGGCCGGAGCGCATCCGTCTCGATGACGGGCATCTGCAACTGGAGGTGGTCCCCGGGGTGGGCGCACGCGTGGTGCATCTGTCGCTGCCGGGGCGTGGCAACGTGCTCAGGGTGGGGGCCGCGCTGGACACCACGCCGGCTCCCGGGCCCACTGCCGATGGTCCGGACCTGCCGTACTTCGGCCATGAGCTCTGGCTCGGACCGCAATCGCGCTGGTGGCTGGACCAGGACCTCAATCCCCAGCGGCGCGCCGCTGCCGCGCCCTGGCCACCCGATCCGTGGCTGGCGCATGGCCGCAACCGCATCGTCGAGCGCAGCGCGCTGTCGCTGGTGCTCGAAGGCGAGGCCAGCCCGGTCAGCGGCCTGCAGGCCACGCAGTCGTTCCGCCTGTCCGGGCGTGCCCCCGCCACCGTCGAACTCGTCGCCGAAGCCATCAACCGGCGCGATCGCGAAGTGCGTCGCGACCTGTGGTTCAACACGCGCCTGCCGGCGGGCAGCCGCGTGTTCGCGCCCGTCGCGCGGCCGGGAGACGCGCGACTGCGCGCCGACCCCGATGCGGTGTTCGCCGGTCCGGTGGGCTGGTGGGAGGATGGCCTCTACTCGCTGCAGCTGGATCCGCCGCCACCGGGCAAAACGGGCCGGCGCGGCAAGATCTTCATCGCGCCGTCGGCGGGCTGGATCGCCGGTTTCAATGCCGGACAGCTGCTGTTGATCCGGTTCGAGCGCCAGCCCGACGCGGCGATCGATCCGGAACACGGCCAGGTCGAGATCTACCAGCAGTGGCATGCCGACGATCCGCAGGCCGGGATCCTCGAACTCGAGGTGCATGCGCCGCTGCGGCGGCTGGCGCCGGGAGAGTCGATGCGGGCGGGCGAGACCTGGACGCTGTTTCCCTACGATGGTCCGGACACCCTGCAGGCGCAGCGTGCCGCCCTGGAAGCGGCGCTGCGCGCGCTCGGCATGGCCGACTGATCCCCGCCCAGCCGCGGCGGCGCCGCGCCGAGCGGCGTTGGATGGACCCCGTGGCCGCGATGTCCGCCTGCGGCACGACCCGCCGTTGGGAGAGCTGTCGGGCCGCGCATTGCGGGGCCTGGGCGCAGCGGAGGGGGCTGCTGCATCACCCGACGCGACCGGCGTCAGCGCCGGTGCCGTCGGATCCGCCTGTGGAGATCCCATCCGTGAACACCCGTTTCCTGATCCTGGCGGGCGCGATCGCCGCCCTCGCGCTGTCCGCCTGCGAACGCGAGATCGAGCCGGCGGCCGCCGCGCCGGCGCCTGGAGTGTCGCCGCCGGAACTGGCGATGATCGGCGCGCACCTGCTCGACGGCCTGGGAAACCACAGTTTCCCGGTGACCAGTCGCCATCCTGACGTGCAGCGCTGGTTCGACCAGGGGCTGATGCTCACTTTCGGCTTCAACCACGATGCCGCCGAACGCTCCTTCCTCAAGGCGACCGAACTCGATCCGGACTGCGCGATGTGCTGGTGGGGCGCATCGCTGGTGCTGGGACCGCACGTCAACGCCGCCATGGACCCGGCCGATGGCGCCGATGCCTGGCAGCGTCTGCAGCGCGCGCGAGAACTCGCACCGGCCGCCAGCGAACGCGAGCAGGGCTTCATCCAGGCGCTTTCGGCGCGTTACGCGGCTCAGCCGCCGGAAGACCGTCGCGCCCTCGACGAGGCCTATGCCATGGCGATGCGCGAGCTGGCGGGCAGGCGTCCGCAGGATGCCGATGCCGCGGTGTTCCTGGCCGAGGCGCTGATGGACCTGCAGCCCTGGGACTACTACGACGCGCAGCTGCGGCCCAAGGGCCATACCGCCGAAGTGGTGCGGATCCTCGAAGCCGTGATGGCGCGCGAGCCCGACCATGCCGGCGCGCTGCACCTGTACGTACACGCGGTCGAGGCCTCGGCTGATCCGCAGCGCGGCGCGGCCGCCGCCGACCGACTGCGCACCCTCGTGCCCGGTTCCGGCCATCTGGTGCACATGCCCGCGCACATCTACGCGCGGGTGGGGCGCTGGCACGACGCGGTGCTCGCCAACCAGCGTGCGATCGAGGCCGACGACGCCTATCTCGCGCTGTGCCGCGGCAACACCCAGGGCGTGTATCCGCTGGGTTACGTGCCGCACAACCATCATTTCCTCTGGTTCGCGGCCAGCATGGAAGGCAATGCCGCGGTGGCCCGGAGTTCGGCGCAGGCGACATCCGAGCGTACCGATCTGCCCGACCTGATGCGCCAGCCCGGATTCGCCGGCCTGCAGCACTACTGGTTGACCCCCTGGTTCGACCGCGTGCGCTTCGGACGCTGGGACGAGATCGCCGGCGTGGACAATCCCGCGCCGGACCTGCCCTACGTCACCGCGATCTGGCACTACGCGCAGGCGATGGCGGCACTTCGCCAGCAGCGCGTCGGCGATGCCGAAACCCACCTCGCCGCGCTGCGGCCGCTGGCCGCGGATCCGGCAATGGACGCCCTGCTGGTCTGGGACCGCTATCCGCTGGCGCACGCCGCGCGCATCGCCGAACGCACGGTGACGGCCGAGCTGGCGGCCGCGTATGGCGAGTTCGACGGCGCGGTCGCCGCGCTGGAGGAGGCGGTTGCGATCGAAGGCGGCATTCCCTACGACGAGCCGCCGGGTTGGCACGCGCCGGTCCGACAGACGCTGGGTGCGATCCTGCTCCAGGCCGGACGCGCTGCCGAGGCCGAAGCGGTGTACCGGGAGGAATTGCGGCGCAATCCGGGCAATGGCTGGTCGCTGTTCGGCCTGGCGAAGGCGCTCGAAGCGCAGGACGATCCGGGGGCGAAGGAAGCGATGGCGAGCTTCGATGCGGCGTGGACGCGATCCGATGTCGCGTTGAACTCATCCCGGATGTAGAGGGTCCGGCCGCTGGTGTCGCGAGGCGGTCTGGATCCCGATGGCCGCGGCATCGGCGCGGTCACGGCCGGCCTGACGCGTTGCGCGCCGCTATGCCGGCAACGGCGCGTAGCTCGTATGCAAAGGTGATGGGGTATCCACGCCCGACCCGCAAGCGGGCATCCCCGACTGCAGGAACGTACAGCGCCGTTGCCTCTGGAGACCAGGGCGCCCTGCACGGATCGCGCGGTGCTGGAAGAGCGCAGAGCCGAACGCGGATGACCGCAGCCGCGACGCGCGTCGCCAGGAAGCGTCGCGCAGTGAGCCGCGCGTCGCCAGGCTGCGTCGCCCCGCAGTGAGCCGGCGGACACGCGCCGCCGCGCGCGTGTAACCCCTCGGCCGTGTCCGCCCTCAGCCCAGGCCGGCGGCGTCCGCATCCTTACGCAGGGCGGGGTGGTCCCAGCCCGGGCTCGGGGCGAAGCGCTCGCCGTACTTCGCCCGCAGCGCCTGCAGGCGGGCAAGCAGCGCATCGGCGCCGCCCTCGCGGATGGTCTGGATCGGGCCGCCGCGGAAAGGGGCGTATCCGGTGCCGAAGATCACGCCGGCGTCGAGCAGCTCGGCATCGCTCACCACGCCATCGTGCAGGGCCGCCACCGCCTCGTTGAGCAGGGGCAGGATCAGCCGGTCTTCCAGGTCGTCCGGCACCTTGTAGTCCTTCGGCACCTCCGGCTTTTTCGGCTTGCTGCCCTTGGGCGTCTGCTCCCAGGCGTAGATGCCCTGGCCATCCTTCTTGCCGCGCTTGCCGGCTTCGGGCGGGTTGGCCAGTGCCGGCGGGATCTGCAGTCCGAGGAACGGCGCAAGCTCCTGGCCGACGCCGTAAGCCACGTCCAGCCCCACCGTATCGATCAGCTCGATCGGCCCCATCGGCATGCCGTACTTCACCGCGGCCTTG
This sequence comes from Luteimonas campi, assembly GCF_051162505.1. Taxonomy (NCBI): domain Bacteria; kingdom Pseudomonadati; phylum Pseudomonadota; class Gammaproteobacteria; order Lysobacterales; family Lysobacteraceae; genus Luteimonas; species Luteimonas campi. The sequence continues at coordinate 1,049,584 of NZ_JBNWEM010000001.1, read as the reverse complement.
TCGATCACCGCGGCGGGAATGCCTTCGGAATAGGCGGTCGCGGCCTCGAGCATGTAGGGGAACAGCAGCCGGTTGACCAGGAAGCCCGGCGTGCCCGCGACCGGCACCGGCAGCTTGTCCAGCGCCTTGCAGAATGCGGCCAGGCGCTGCTCGGTCTGCGGCGACATCGCATCGTGGCGCACGATCTCCACCAGCGGCATCGACGCCACCGGGTTGAAGTAGTGCAGGCCGGCGAATTGCGCCGGACGCACGATGTGGTCGCGCAACTCGTCCAGCGGGATCGACGAGGTATTGGTGGTGAGCAGCGCATCCGCCTTCATGCGCGGCTCCAAGCCTGCGTACAGATCGCGCTTGGCATCGGCACGCTCGACGATCGCCTCGATCACCAGGTCCGCGTCCGCCGCGCCGTCGCCGGCCAGGTCGGACTTCAGGCGCGCGGCAACCGCAGGCCGCTTCGCCTCGTCCTTGACCTTCTTTCCGAACAACTCCCGCGCGCGCGCCAGTGCGCCATCGATGAACTTCTGCTCGCGGTCCTGCAGGGTGACCTCGAACCCCTTGTAGGCCGACCATGCCGCGATGTCGCCGCCCATCACGCCGGCGCCGACCACGTGCACGCGGTGGATGCCGTGCGGATCCTTGCCGCCCAGGCCCTTGAGCCGCTCCATCAGGAAGAACACGCGAGTCAGGTTACGCGCGGTCGGCGTGCCGGCCAGCTTCACCACCGACTTCTGTTCGGCGCCGAGCAGGGCCTGGATGCCGCCGCCGCTGCGCCGCCAGGTTTCGATCAGCGCGTAGGGCGCGGGGTAGTGGTCCTTGCGGGCCTTGCGCGCGACCTGCTTGACCAGCGCCGGTGCCAGCGCCTGGCGCACCGGCCAGGTGTTGGTGATCCAGCCCATGAACCGCTGCTTGAACGGACGCGTGCGACCCTCCAGCGCCAGCTTCGCCGCCTCGTCGACCAGCACCGCCGGCGCGACCACCTTGTCCACCACGCCCATGGCCAGGGCCGACTTCGCCGAAAGGTTGCGGCCGGTCAGCATCACGTCCATCGCCGCGGGCGCACCGATCAGGCGCGGCAGGCGCACGCTGCCGCCCCAGCCGGGATAGATGCCGAGCTTCACCTCGGGCAGGCCGATGCGGGTGGACGGGTCGCTGCTGGCGATGCGGTAATCGCAGGCCAGCGAGATCTCGGTGCCGCCGCCCATGCAGAAGCCGTGGATCGCGGCGACCGTGGGGCAGGGCAGGTCGGCCAGGCGCTGGAACACCTGCTGGCCGCGGCGGATGGAGTCGGCGATCGTGCCCTTGCGGTCGAACTCGGCGAACTCGCGGATGTCGGCGCCGGCAATGAAGCCCTTGTCCTTGGCCGAGCGCAGCACCAGGCCCTTGGGCGGGTCGAGCGCCAGGCGTTCGAGCAGCCCGTCGAGTTCGAGCAGCACGTCCTGGGCGAAGGTGTTGACCGACTCGTTGGCGCGGTCGAACGACAGCACCAGCACGCCGTCCGGACGCAGCTGGACTTGCCAGTGGCTGAAGCGCAGTCCATCGAGGCCAGCAATCATGCGGGACCATCCGTTAGGGTATGGGAAGGCCCTTATGATCCAGAGGGTGTTGCGCCGCAGTCAAATCGGCGGCCTCCAGCGCCCCGGCAGGCCGCCCGTGGCGCGGCTTGAGCCGCGCCGGCGCAGCCCCCAGATCCGCCTGATGCGGGAACTTCCCGCCCCACCGCAGGTCACAGCGCCCGGCCATGGCCGGCCAACAGGAGTGCCAGGCCCGATGGCCGAAATCGACACCCAGACACTGGACCTGGAACTGGTCAAGCGCGTGCAGCGTGGCGACAGCGCGGCGTTCGACCTGCTGGTGCGCAAGTACCAGCACCGCATCGCGGCCCTGATCGGGCGCTATGTGCACGACTGGAGCGAAGTCCAGGACGTGGCCCAGGACACCTTCATCCGCGCCTATCGCGCGATCGGCAACTTCCGCGGCGACGCGCAGTTCTATACCTGGCTGCACCGGATCGCGGTGAACACCGCCAAGAACCACCTGGTCGCCGGCAACCGCCGGCCGCCGGGGGCGGATATCGAGATCGAGGACGCCGAGCAGTTCGACGCCGGCATCCGCCTGCGCGACAGCGACACGCCGGAACGTGAACTCATGCGCCAGCAACTGGAACAAACCGTGGTCCGCGCGGTCGAAGCCCTGCCCGAGGAGTTGAGGCTGGCGATCACGCTGCGCGAGGTCGACGGCCTGAGCTACGAGGACATCGCCCAGCGCATGGACTGCCCGATCGGCACGGTGCGCTCGCGCATCTTCCGTGCGCGCGAGGCGATCGATGCGGAAATGAAACCCCTGTTGGACAGCGATACCAGACCGGAGCGTGCGGCACGATGACTTCCGTCGACGACAACGACACCCTGCAGATCAGGCCAGACCCGGACAAGCTGTTCGTCTACCACCGCCAGCAGCTGTCGGCCATGCTCGACGGCGAGCTGTCGCCGGACGAGGCGAAATTCATGCTGCGCCGTCTGCAGCACGACGTCGAACTCGCGGCCTGCTGGGAGCGCTGGCAGGTCTGCGGGGACGTATTGCGCGGCCAGCGCAACGGGCTGTTGCCGGCGGACTTCGCGCGCCGCGTCGCGGCCGCGGTCGGCGCGGACGCCGGCCTGGAAGCGGCCCCCGCCGCAACACGCCGCGCGGCGCGGCCGCGCCTCGCGCGCTGGGGCGGCGGCGCAGCCGTGGCGGCCTCGGTCGCGCTGATGGCGGTGTTCGCGAGCCGGCAGTTGCCCGACGCCGGACTGGCGCCGGCCGCGACGCCGACGCCGATGGTGGCGCAGGGCGCCACGCCATCTCCCGTAGTCATGCCCGTGCAGGCGCCGGCCGCCGCGGCCAGCGATCCTGCGCCTTCGCCGCCTGCGGCGCAGCCCGACGCTGCGATGGCGCTCGCTGTGGTGGCCGCCGCCGCCGAGGTGCCGCGCCGCGCCGCGCAGCGGCGTGCGTCCAACCCACAGCCGCGCGTGGCGCCCGTGCAGACGGCGCAGCCGCCGGTGGCGGTCGCGGCGAACGACGCGCTGCCGCCGACCCCTGTTGCGGAGGGCGCGATCGCAGCGTCCGCCGCCTTCGCCATGCCGCAGGCCACGGCGCGTCCCTGGCCGCGTGCCCTGCTGGCGCCGCAGGGCAGCTTCACCGTCGCCAGCGGTGGCCTGTTGCCGCGCGAGCCGGAGTTCGAGCCGCTCCTGCCCGGTGGCCGCGTCGCGCCATGGTCCGCGCCCGAGGCGGCTGCGCCGCAGGCCGACGCCGCGCAGCCCTGATCCGGCCCCGAACACCCCTTCTTCCATCCACGCTTTGTCGAGGGCCACGTCCCGATGAAAACCCCGCTGCACGCATTCGCCCTGATCCTGCTGGCCTCGGCGGCCACCACCGCCATCGTGTTGCCGATCGCCACTGCCCAGCCGGGCCCGGACGCCGCGACCGCGGCGCCGCTGGCCGGCCAGGCCACCGCGGTGCCGGCCGCGCCGCTGGTGACGGGGCTGCCGGACTTCACCCGCCTGGTCGAGGAGGTCGGCCCGGCCGTGGTCAAGATCGACACCACCATCGGCAGCCGCCGCGCTTCCCAGCAGCAGGACGATGCGATGCCGGGCGACGACCAGATCCCGGAGATCTTCCGCCGCTTCTTCGGCCCCGGCTTCCAGATGCCGGGCCCGGGCGGCCCCCGCGGTCCTGCGCCGCGCGGGCGCTCGATGGGCACCGGCTTCATCATTTCCGATGACGGCTATGTGCTGACCAACCACCACGTGATCGACCGCGCCGACGAGGTCAAGGTCACCCTCAGCGACCGCCGCGAGTACACCGCCAAGGTGGTGGGCAGCGACGAGCGCTCCGACGTGGCCCTGCTCAAGATCGACGGCAAGGGCCTGCCGGTGCTGCGGACCGGCGATGCCTCGGGCGTGAAGCCGGGCCAGTGGGCGGTGGCGATCGGTTCGCCCTTCGGCTTCGAGCAGACCGTCACCGCAGGCATCGTCAGCGCGGTCGGTCGCAGCAACCCCTACGCCAACCAGCAGTACGTGCCCTTCATCCAGACCGACGTCGCGATCAACCAGGGCAACTCCGGTGGGCCGCTGCTCAATACCCGCGGCGAGGTGATCGGCATCAACTCGCAGATCTTCAGCAACTCCGGCGGCTACATGGGCGTGGCTTTCGCGATCCCGATCGACGTGGCCATGAACGTGGTCGACCAGTTGAAGAAGACCGGCCGCGTGCAGCGCGGTCAGCTGGGCGTGCAATTCCAGGCCACGGGCATCACCACCGATCAGGCGCGCGGCTTCGGCCTGCCCGATACCCTGGGCGCGCTGGTGAGCGAGGTGGTTCCGGGCAGCCCGGCCGAGAAGGTCGGGATCGAGCCGGGTGACGTGATCCGCAGCGCCGATGGCGTGACGATCCGGCAGCCGGGCGACCTGCCGCCGATCGTGGGCAACAAGGTGCCGGGCGCGAAGATCAAGATCGTGGTGTTCCGCGAAGGCCGCGAGCGCACGCTGGACGTGACGCTCGCCGAGCTCGACGACGAGGCCGTCGCCAGCGCCGATGCGCGCCCGGGTGCGCCCTCGGCGGCGCCGGCTGGTGGCACCAATGCGCTCGGCCTGGTCGCGCAGGAGCTCACCGAGGCCCAGCGCCGGCAACTGGGCCTGGAGGCGGGCGAGGGCGTGCGCATCGTGCGCGTGGAGGGCGCGGCCGCTCGCGAAGCCGGCTTGTCGCCGGGCGACGTGGTGCTGCGCGTGGGCCGGACCCAGGTGGGCAGCGCCTCGGCGCTCGATCGCGAACTGCGCGGCGTGAAGGCAGGCGAAACGGTCATGCTGCTGGTGCGCAGCCCGGGTGGCGGCAGCCGCTTCGTCGCGGTCACCCCAGGCGACGCCGAATAGCATTCCCCGGGACCGGCCATCGGGCCGGTCCCGGCCCGCCCACCCGCGCGGTCAGGGCGCCGTCCCGCCGCCGTCCGGCCCGTCCCGCCGGGACGGGCCACGCGAAGCCCTGTATCCCCGCGAGGTGCGGCCCGCATGGGCGCGGCGGCCCGCGGAAGCGCCCCGGGCCGCGGCCCGTGCTATGCGATAATCTCCGGCTGTCCTGACGCCGGCCGCTGCCGCTCCCCCATGTCCGATCCGATGCGGCAGATCCGCAACTTCTCCATCATCGCCCACGTCGACCACGGCAAGTCGACGCTTGCCGACCGCATCATCCAGCTCTGCGGCGGCCTGACTGCGCGCGAGATGGAAGCGCAGGTCCTCGACAACAACCCGATCGAGCGCGAGCGCGGCATCACCATCAAGGCGCAGTCGGTGTCGGTGCCCTACACCGCGCGCAACGGCGAGACCTACCACCTCAACTTCATCGACACCCCCGGCCACGTCGACTTCAGCTACGAGGTCAGCCGCTCGCTGGCCGCCTGCGAAGGCGCGCTGCTGGTGGTCGATGCGGCGCAGGGCGTGGAGGCGCAGTCGGTCGCCAACTGCTACACCGCGGTCGAGCAAGGCCTGGAAGTGGTGCCGGTGCTCAACAAGATCGACCTGCCCACCGCCGACATCGAGCGGGCCAAGGCCGAGATCGAGGCCGTCATCGGCATCGATGCCACCGATGCGGTCGCGGTCAGCGCCAAGACCGGGCTCAACGTGGAGGAGGTGCTGGAAGCGATCGTGCACCGCATCCCGCCGCCCCAGCCGCGCGACAGCGACAAGCTGCAGGCGCTGATCATCGATTCCTGGTTCGACAACTACCTGGGCGTGGTCTCGCTGGTGCGGGTGATGCAGGGCGAGATCCGCTCCGGCGCCAAGATGCTGGTGATGTCGACCGGCCGTACCCACCAGGTCGACGGCGTGGGCGTGTTCACGCCCAAGCGCAAGGTCACCGGCAAGCTCGCCGCCGGCGAGGTGGGCTGGATCACCGCTTCGATCAAGGACGTCCACGGCGCGCCGGTGGGCGACACGCTCACCCTCGCCGGCGACCCGGCGGCGGAGCCGCTGCCGGGCTTCCAGGAAATGCAGCCTCGCGTATTCGCGGGCCTGTTCCCGGTTAACGCCGAGGACTATCCGGACCTGCGCGAGGCGCTGGACAAGCTGCGGCTCAACGATGCCGCGCTGCGCTTCGAGCCGGAAAGCTCCGAGGCGATGGGTTTCGGCTTCCGCTGCGGCTTCCTCGGCATGCTGCACATGGAGATCGTGCAGGAGCGGCTGGAACGCGAGTACGACCTCGATCTCATCTCGACCGCGCCCACGGTGATCTACGAGGTGCTGCGCACCGACGGCGAGGTCATGCCGCTGGACAACCCGGCCAAGCTGCCGTCGGTGAACCAGATCCAGGAAGTGCGCGAGCCGATCATCCGCGCCAACATCCTCACGCCCGAGGCCTACATCGGCGCGATCATCAAGCTGTGCGAGGACAAGCGCGGCGTGCAGATCGGCATCCAGTACCTGGCCAGCCAAGTGCAGATCAGCTACGAACTGCCGATGGCCGAAGTGGTGCTCGACTTCTTCGACAAGCTCAAGTCTGTCAGCCGCGGCTACGCCTCGCTCGACTACCACTTCCTGCGCTTCGACGCCGGTCCGTTCGTGCGCGTGGACACGCTGATCAACGGCGACAAGGTCGACGCGCTCTCGATCATCGTGCACCGCAGCCATGCCGACCGGCGCGGGCGCGAGCTGACCGAGAAGATGAAGGAACTGATTCCGCGCCAGCAGTTCGACGTGGCCATCCAGGCCGCGATCGGCTCGCAGATCATCGCCCGCACCACGGTCAAGGCGCTGCGCAAGAACGTGCTGGCCAAGTGCTACGGTGGCGACATCAGCCGCAAGAAGAAGCTCCTCGAGAAGCAGAAGGAGGGCAAGAAGCGGATGAAGCAGGTCGGTCGCGTCGAGATCCCGCAGGAAGCGTTCCTGGCGGTGCTGCAGGTGGACAACAAGTAAGGGATGGCGTGACATGATGAAGTGGTTCGAGCTCGCGCTGGTCGTGCTGACCTTCGCCACCGGCATCACCTGGCTGCTCGACCGGCTGTTCTTCGCGAGGCGGCGCGCGCAGCGGTCCGGCCTGCTCGAGGAGAAGGAGCCGATCGTCGTCGACTACGCGCGCGCCTTCTTCCCGGTGCTGTTCGTGGTGCTGATCCTGCGCAGCTTCATCGCCGAACCGTTCCGCATCCCGTCCAGCTCGATGATGCCGACCCTGCTGATCGGCGACTTCATCCTGGTCAACAAGTTCAGCTACGGCATCCGCCTGCCGGTCAACAACCGCAAGGTGATCGCGCTGGGCGAACCCGAGCGCGGCGACGTGGTGGTGTTCCGCCCGCCGCACCATCCCGACCAGGACTGGATCAAGCGAGTGGTCGGCCTGCCCGGCGACCTGGTGGCCTACCGCGACAACATGGTCTACGTGAACGGCGAGCCCTTCGCCTACGGCGAGCCGCAGCGTTATGCCGGGGTGGGACGCGGCAGCGACATGACCGGTGCAGGCCTGATCGCCGAGACCATGCCCGGCCGCACCCACCACGTGCTCGAGACCCGGCGCCCGGGCATGCTCGACCCGGGCGAGGGCGAATGGCGCGTGCCGGAAGGCGAGTATTTCGTGATGGGCGACAACCGCGACCGCAGCGACGACAGCCGGTTTTGGGGTACGCTGCCGGAGAGCCAGCTGCGCGGGAAGGCGTTCCTGGTCTGGATGAATCTCGACAGCAGCGCGCCGGGCTGGATCGACTGGGGCCGGATCGGCAGCCGCATTCCGTAGGCCGGAGCGGAAGGGCGTGTGGCAGGCCGGCACATCTGCAGCAACTAGGGGGCGGGACATGCACATGCGTCGCAAACAGGGCGGCATCACCCTGCTGGGCTTCATCATCGTGGCCGCGGTGGTGGGGTTCTTCGTCTATATCGGCATCCGCCTGTTCCCGATGTATTCGGAGTACTACAGCGTCAAGTCCGCCCTCAAGGGGCTCGCATCCGAGCCCGGCGTCGGCAGCTACGAGCCGGCGCGGATCCAGGACCTGCTGTTCCGGCGGCTGTTCGTGAGCTACACGCAGAACGTCAAGAAGGAACACGTCAAGATCCGCCGCATCGACAGCGGATGGCAGATCGACGTGCAGTACGAGGTGCGCAAGCCCCTGGTGGCGAACCTGGACGTCGTGGGCAAGTTCCACGCAAGCCAGCAGCTGACACGGTCCGGTGATCCCAACTGACGGCATGGCGGACCGGTTCGCGGGCCATGTGTTCGCCGACCCCTCCCTCCTGCGCCAGGCACTGACCCATCGCAGCGCGGGGGCGCCGCACAACGAACGGCTGGAATTCCTCGGCGACGCGGTGCTGGGCATGATCGTGTCCGAGGCGCTGTATGCCCGCTGGCCCAAGGCCGACGAGGGTTCGCTCACCCGCGCGCGCGCCGAACTGGTGCGCGAGTCGTCGCTGGCCGACGTGGCGCGACGGCTTGCGATCGGCGAGCGGCTGACCCTGGGGCCCGGCGAAATGAAATCCGGCGGCCACCGGCGCGACTCGATCCTGTCCGATGCGCTGGAGGCGGTGATCGGCGCCATCTGCCTGGACGCCGGCTTCGAGGCCTGCCGGGCGGTCGTGCTGCCCTGGTTCGAGGAGGCGGTCTCGGCAGTCCCGGCCAGCAAGGTGGGCAAGGATGCCAAGACCCGCCTGCAGGAATGGCTGCAGGGGCGGCAGCGGCCGCTGCCGCAATACGAACTGAAGTCCGAAAGCGGCGAGGAACACGCGCGCGTGTTCGTGGTGCGCTGCGTGGTCTCCGACCCGCCAGCGGCTGGGGAAGGCGAGGGCGGGTCGCGCCGCGCCGCCGAGCAGTTGGCGGCGGCCGCGGTGCTGGAGCTGCTGCAAGGCGCGGGCTGACCCCGGGCGGGCAGGTGGGCCGCGCTCACCCGCCGCGACGCGCAAGTCCCCTACAATCCGTCCATGTCGCAGATCCCGCCAGCCGCGCACCGCGCCGGCCACCTCGCCGTCATCGGCCGCCCCAACGTCGGCAAGTCGACGCTGGTCAACGCCCTGGTCGGCGCCAACATCAGCATCGTCTCCAACCGCCCGCAGACCACTCGCCACCGGCTGCTGGGCATCGCCACCGTGCCGGGCGGCCAGCTGGTGCTGGTCGACACGCCCGGCCTGCACCGCGAAGGCGGCAAGCTGGCTTCGTCGGCGCTCAACCGCGTGCTCAACCGCGCCGCGCGCGGCGCGCTGGAGGGCGTGGACGCGGCCGCACTGGTGGTCGAGGCCGGGCGCTGGGACGAGGAGGATGGGCTGGCCTACGAGGCCCTGCAGGCGAGCGGCCTGCCGGTGGTGCTGGTGGTCAACCAGGTGGATCGCATCGCCGACAAGGCGGCCCTGCTGCCCTACCTGCAGCGCGTGACCGAGGGCCGCAGCTTCGCAGCGGTACATCCGGTCTCGGCGCTCAAGCGCACCGGGCTGGATGCGCTGGTGGCCTCGCTGCTGCAGCAGCTGCCCGAGCAGCCGCCGCTGTACGGCGAGGACGAGATCACCGATCGCAGCCAGCGCTTCCTGGCCGGCGAACTGCTGCGCGAGCAGCTGATGCGCCAGCTCGGCGCCGAACTGCCGTATGCGACCACGGTCGAGATCGAAACCTTCACCGAGGAACCCTCTCCCAAGGCCGGGGTGATGTACCGCATCGGCGCGGTGATCTGGGTCGAGCGCGAGGGCCAGAAGGCGATCGTGATCGGCAAGGGCGGGGTGCGCCTGCGCGACATCGGCAAGCGTGCGCGCGAGCGCATGGAGCGGCTGTTCGACGCCAAGGTGTTCCTGCAGACCTGGGTGCGGGTGCGCGAGGGCTGGTCGGACGACGAATCCGCGCTGCGCACCCTCGGCTACGAATAGACCTCGCGCCGCAGGCGGGCATCCGTGCGCTACGACGGCGAACCGGCCTTTGTGCTGCATGCGCGCGCCTGGCGCGAGACCAGCCTGCTGGTCGACGTGCTGACGCGATCGCACGGGCGGCTGGGGCTGCTGGCACGCGGCGTGCGTGGGCCGCGCAGGCAGGTGCAGTTCGCCGCGCTGCAGCCGCTGCAGCACGTGCGCCTGAGCGCCGTGCAGCGTGGCGAGCTGGCCAACCTCACCTCGGTCGAAGCGCTGGACGCGCCGCCGCCGCTACCCGGCCACGCCGCACTCGCGGCCTTCTACGTCAACGAGCTGCTGCTGCGGCTGGCGCCGAGGCAGGACCCGCATCCGGAGCTCTACGCGCTTTATGGAAAGCTGCGCGCGCAGCTGCACGATGCCGCCGCGCTGGCCTGGAACCTGCGCCGCTTCGAACGCGACCTGCTGGAAGCACTGGGATTCGGCTTCGACCTGGCCCATGACGGCGATGGCGCCGAGATCGATCCGGCCGCCCGCTACCGCCTCGATGCCGAACACGGCCCGCGCCGGGTGCTGGGCGAGCGGGTGGGCGAGTCGCGCGCCCGCTACGCCACCGGCAGCGCGCTGCTGGCGCTGGCCGAGGACCGCCGGCCGGCCGCGGCCGATCTCGACAGCCTGCGCGGCGCGATGCGCGACGTGCTCTCGCAGCACCTGGGGCAGCGCGGATTGAAGTCCTGGCAACTGGCGGGCGAGCTCGGCCGGCTGTCGCGCGGACCGGATCAGGGCCCCGACAGCGTGGCCTGAGCTGCGTCCTCGAAGGCGCGCAGCGCCGCGGCCGAGTCCGGCGCCGCGCGCAGCTGTCGCAGCGCCAGCTCCAGGCGGACCGCTCCCACGAATCCGCAGCCGGCCTCGAGCCGGTGCAGGAGATCGCGCAGCGCGGACGCATCACCGCCTCGCGCGGCTGCCGCCACGGCGGCGTGCGTGGCGGGCAGCTCGGCCAGGAACAGTCCGCGCATGGCGGCGACGTTCCCGGCGTCGCCCGCGAGCGCGGCCAGCGCCTGCGCATCGTCCCAGACCGGGGGCGACCGCATGCCGTCGGGTTCGGCAACGCGGTGCGACCTGGGCGCAGGCGATCCCGGATCCTCGGCGCGGTTGGCCAGTGCGCTGCGCAGTGCCGCCTGCCAGTCCGCGGCCGACAGCGGTTTGGCGAGCGTGCCGGCGAAGCCGGCGACGCGTAGCGCCCGATGGTCGCCTGGCTCCCGCGAAGCGGTGTGCGCGAGCGCGGGCGTGTCCAGGCCGCGGCTGCGCAGCCGCGCCAGCAGAGCGGCGCCGCTGCCGTCGGGCAGGTTGGCGTCGATGAGCCACAGGGCGTAGTCGTGGATGCCGGCCAGTGCCAGCGCATCGGCCATGCTCGCGGCCGTATCCACGCGCGCGGGCAGCGCTTCGGTCGCCGCCAGCAGGAAGGCGCGGCTCGTGGGGTCGTCCTCGACCAGCAGGATCCTTGGATTCATCGCCGCTTCCCGCGCTGCGGATATGCTCGCCCGATGCTCGGCCGCATCTTAACGCTGTTGCTGGTGCTGGCGTCGATGCCGGCTACTGCGCGCACCGCGACCGCGCACATCGACCGGATCGACGCGGCCGGCGTCGAGTTGCGCCAGGTGCGCGTGCGCCTGCATTGGCCAGCGGATGCGGCGCAGGGCGAACTGCGGATCGAGGCCGCGCGCATCGACGCGCCGGCGCTGGGCTACCGGTTCGCGGACCTGCGCTGGCAGTGTCCGCTGCTGCGGCCGCAGGCGGCGACCTGGAGCTGCGAGGGTCCGATCCGGGAGCGGGGTGGCCCGCCGCTGCAACTGGCGGTGGACCTGTCGCCGGCCACGACCGATGCCGTGCTCTCCGGCGCGGATGCGGTGCTGGCCCTGCACCGCACTGCCGCCAGTCCCGACGCCACCCGGCTCGAGCTCACCCGCGTGCCGCTGCTGTGGGCGCAGGCGCTGCTCTCGCAGGCCTGGGACGACGGACGTCTGGCCGCGGGCAGGATGGATGGAGCGCTGGTCGTGCATACCCCGCACGCGCGGCCGCTGCAGGTCGAAGGGCGCCTGGCCCTGGCCGGTGCGGGACTGGAGTCCGGCGACGGCACGATCGCGCTGGGCGATCTCGATGCGGATATGCGTTTCGACCTGCGCCTGCCGCCCTCCGGGGGCATGCTGCTGTCGCTCGATGGCGATGTCGCGCGCGGCGAAGCGCTGTTCGGCAATGCCTATCTGGCGCTCGAGGGCGCTCCGGTGGCGTTCGGCGTCGATGCCCGGCTGGCGGACGGCGGCTGGTCCGTGCCGCGGATCGACTGGCACGATCCCGGCGCGCTGGAGGCGCGGGGCGACGCGGAACTCGATGCGCAGGGCGGGCTGCGCCGCCTGGCCATGGAGGCGCATGCTCCCGCTCTCGGAGTCCTGCCCGGGCGCTATCTCTCGGGCTGGCTGGGACTGGCCGGGCTGTCCGGCCTGGCGCTGGACGGCAGCGCCGTGGCGCGACTGCAGGTCGCAGGTGGGGGACTGCAGGCGATGGACCTGCGCCTGGACGCGGTCGACATCGCCGATCCCCGTGGCCGCTTCCGCATCGACGGTCTGGCGGGCGAACTGCGGCACACCAACGGTGCGACGGTGGACAGCGCATTGCGCTGGCGCGGCGGTGCGCTGTACGAACTGGACTTTGGCCCGGTCCAGCTGCCGCTGCGCAGCGAGGCCGGCACGCTGCGGCTGCGCGATGCCGCAGCGCTGGACATGCTCGGCGGCCGCGTGCGGCTGGACAGCTTCAGCCTGACGCCGCCAGGCGGCGATGCAGGCCTGCGCCTGGGCTTCGGTCTCGCGCTGGACGCCCTCGACGTGGGCCGGCTGGCCGCGGCGCTGGACTGGCCCGCGTTCAACGGGACCCTGAGCGGCCGCATTCCCAGCGCCCGCTATGCCGACGAGCGCCTGGACTTCGACGGCGGCCTGAGCGTGCATGTCTTCGACGGCCGCATCGATGTGGGCGCCCTGTCGATGGAGCGCCCCTTCGGCGTCGCGCCCACGTTGTCGGCCGACGTCTCGCTGCACGACCTGGACCTGATGGGCATCACCGGCGCCTTCGATTTCGGCAGCATCAGCGGCCGCCTGCACGGGCGCATCGACGGCCTGCGCCTGGTCGACTGGACCGCCACCGCCTTCGACGCGGAATTCCATACCGAACCCCGGCGCGGCGTGCCGCAGCGTATCAGCCAGCGCGCGGTGCAGGATATTTCCAGCGTGGGCGACGCCTCGTTCGTCGGCAGCCTGCAGGGACGGCTGATCGGACTGTTCGACGACTTCGGCTACCGGCGCATCGGCATCGGCTGCCGGCTGGTCAACGAGGTCTGCGCGATGTCGGGCCTGGATTCAGCGGGCGCTGGCTTTACTATCGTCGAAGGCGCTGGCGTGCCCAGGCTGCAGGTGGTCGGGTTCAACCGCAATGTCGACTGGCCCACGCTGCTCGAACGCCTCGCCGCGGTGGCCGCCGGCGACGTCGCGCCGGTGGTGGACTGAGTCCTCGCCGCACCCCGTCAACGCAAGGAGTCGCCGCATGCGCCGTATCCTGGGAATCTCGCTGTTTTCGCTGGCGCTGTGCGCCTGCGTCACGATCAACGTGTATTTCCCCGCCGCCGAGGCGCGCGAAGCCGCGCGCGAATTCGTCGAGAACGTGATCGGCGACGAGGCGGCGCCCGCCCCCGCGCCGGTGCCGGGCGACGGCGGCATGGCGATGCGCGAGCTGCGTTTCGATCCCTGGCTGCTGCTGGGCATCGGCAGCGCGCAGGCGCAGTCGACGCCGGACATCACCATCCGTACCCCGGCCATCCAGGCGATCCAGTCGCGCATGGAGTCGCGCTTCGCATCCACGTTGCGCCCGCACTTCGACTCCGGCGCGCTCGGCTTTGCCGGCGACGGCAGCGTGGTGGTGCGCGATGCCTCGAAACTGGCGATCAAGGACCGGGTGGCGGTCAACGCCGCGGTCGCGGACGACAACCGCGATCGCAAGGCCGTGTATCGCGAGATCGCCGTGGCCAACGGCCATCCCGAATGGGAAGGGCAGATCCGCGACGTGTTCGCGCGGCAGTGGATCGCCAGCGCGCGCCCGGGCTGGTGGTACCAGCAGGGCGGGGCCTGGAAGCAGAAGTAGCGGCTGCCGGCGGTCTCTGCGCGCCGGGCCCCGGTGCGCGGAAAATCTGCGTGGCGGCCGGCTCCGACCATCGATGCCGCACCGGCCTCCTGCGCCTCCCGACCGCCTCGTGTGCGCCTGCGCGACGCGCGTCCCTGGCGACAGAGGCGGTCGACCCTCTAGGCGCATCTGCGACAATGGCGGCCCCCTGCACGCAACTGACGCCACGTGGCCCGGATCGACCAGACGCCCTTCGAACTCGACATCATCGACCTGAGCCACGACGGCCGCGGCGTCGCCCGCCGTGAGGGCGGCAAGACCGTGTTCGTGGCCGATGCGCTGCCGGGCGAGCGCGTGCTGGCCCGCCAGACCGCGCGCTCGCGCAGCTTCGACGAGGCGACGACGCTGGAGGTGCTGCAGGCCTCGCCCGACCGCGTGCAGCCGCGCTGCGCGCATTTCGGCGTGTGCAGCGGCTGCGTGCTGCAGCACCTGGAGGAATCCAGGCAGATCCTCGCCAAACAGCGGGTGTTGCTCGAGAACTTCGAGCGCATCGGCCATGTCGTGCCGGACGCGGTGCTGCCGCCGCTGACCGGAGGCGCCTGGGGCTACCGGCGCAAGGGCCGTTTCTCGGTGCGGCGCGTGGAGAAGAAGGACAAGACCCTGGTCGGCTTCCGCGAGCGCGACCCGCGTTTCGTCGCCGACCTGCGCGAATGCCACACCGTGGTGCCCGAAGTGGGCGTGCTGGTGGAGCCGCTGTCGGCGCTGGTCGATGGGCTGCAGGCGCGGCGCGACGTGCCGCAGATCGAATTCATCGTCGGCGACGCACAACCGGATTTCGACGGCGTGGCGCTGGTGTTCCGGCACCTGCAGCCGCTGGGCGAGGTCGACCTGGCGGCGTTGCGTGCGTTCGGCGAACGCCATCGCGTGGCGATCCACCTGCAGCCCCGCGGCGTGGACTCGGTGCACGCGCTGTGGCCGCAGGCACCCGCGCTGTCGTTCCGGCTCGAGGCCTGGGACGTGCGCCTGGCGTTCCGGCCGCTGGACTTCATCCAGGTCAACGCCCGGCTCAACGAGGACATGATCGCGCGCACCTTCGAACTGCTCGACCTGCGTGTCGGCGACCGGGTGCTGGACCTGTTCTGCGGGCTGGGCAACTTCACCTTGCCGATGGCGCGGCTGGTGGCCGAGGTCGTCGGCGTCGAGGGCGACGCGGGCCTGGTGGCGCGCGCGCGGGAGAACGCGGCGGGCAACGGACTGGCGAACGCCAGCTTCCACGCCGCCGACCTCACCCAGGACCAGCGCGGCGCGGCCTGGATGCGGCAGGGCTTCGACAAGCTGCTGCTCGATCCGCCGCGCTCGGGCGCGATCGAGGTGCTGAAGCAGCTGCCGCTGGAGCGCTTCGAGCGCATCGTCTACGTCAGCTGCCATCCTGGTTCGCTGGCGCGCGATGCAGGTTATCTGGTGAACGAGCGCGGCTGGAAGCTGTTGAGCGGCGGGGTGATGGACATGTTCCCGCAGACCGCGCATGTCGAATCGATCGCGCTGTTCGAGCGGGCTTGAGCATGGCGATCGAGATCGAGCGCAAGTTCCTCGTCACCGGCGACGCCTGGCGCGAGGCCGCGCACGAGGTCGTGCCCATGGCCCAGGGCTACATCAACGACCTCGGTGCCGTGGATCGCGGCGAACAGAACGCCTCGGTGCGGGTGCGCATCCAGGGCGATGCGGCCTTCCTCAACCTCAAGTCGCGCGAGCTCGGTCGCAGCCGGCAGGAGTTCGACTACGCCATTCCCGTCGATGACGCCCGCGCCCTGCTGGCGCTGTGCGTGGGCGGGGTGATCGACAAGCGCCGGCACCTCGTGCGCCATGCGGGCCATCTCTGGGAGGTCGACGAGTTCCTCGGCGACAACGCGGGGCTGGTGGTGGCCGAGATCGAGCTGTCCAGCGCCGACGAGGCCTTCGTGCTGCCGCCCTGGGCCGCCCGCGAAGTGACCGACCAGGCGCGCTACTACAACCTCGCGCTGGCCTCGCGCCCCTACGCGCGCTGGAACGCGGAAGAGCGCGGCTGAGGCTTGGCCCGCGGGCCGGACGCGATCATGATCGGGCCATGAGAATCGACGTCTGGTCCGATGTGGTCTGCCCCTGGTGCTGGATCGGCAAGCGCCGGCTGGAACGCGCGCTGGCGCTGCTGGGCGACCAGGCGCCGCAGGTGGAGCTGCACTGGCATCCGTTCCTGCTCGATCCCGACGCCGGCACCCAGCCGGTGCCCCTGCGCGAGGCCTATGCCCGCAAGTTCGGCGGACCCGAGCGCACGCAGCAGATGCTCGCCAGCACCCAGGCCACCGCGCGCGCCGAAGGGCTGCCGTTCGACTTCGATCGCGGCCAGGTGCGCGTGACCACCGTCCCGGCGCATCGCCTGCTGTGGCTGGCGGCGCGCGAGGGCGATGCCGGGCGCGTGGGCGAGGCGCTGTTCCATGCGCATTTCGCCGAGGGGCGCAATCTCGCCGACCGCGAGGTGCTGGCCGCGGCGGGCGCGGCAGGCGGTCTGTCCGAGGCGCGGGTACGGGCACTGCTGGACGGTGACGAGGGCGAGGCCGAGGTGCGCGCGGCGGTGGCGCAGGCGCAGGCGATGGGCATCCGCTCGGTGCCGACCTTCGTCATCGATGGCCGCCACGTGGTCCAGGGCGCGCAGCCGCCCGAGCTGTTCGCGCAGGCCTTGCGTCGGGCGGGCGCGGCCGCCCCGTCCCAGGCGGCGCCCGGTGACGAGGATTGCGGCGGCCCCGACGGCTGCCGCGTCTGAACGGGCCGTCCCGGCCGCGAGCGCCTGCGCGCGACCATCTGCGACAATGCCCCGGTGCGCGGCCGCGCACGTGAAGGAGACCCGCGGATGCTCGTGATCGGCGTTGCCGGCATGGAACTGAGCGCGCAGGAGCGCGACTGGCTGCAGAACGACGCCTGTGCCGGCGTGATCCTGTTCAAGCGCAACTTCAGTTCGCGCGCGCAGGTGATGGAGCTGTGCGCGGCGATCCGCGAATCCACCGCGCGGCCGCTGCTGATCTGCGTCGACCAGGAAGGCGGGCGCGTGCAGCGCTTCCAGGAAGGCTACAGCGACCTTCCGCCGCTGGTGGGGTTCGACCGCCTGTACGCACAGGATCCGGCCGCGGCGCTGAAGCTGGCCGAGGAACATGCCTGGCTGATGGCCAGCGAGATCCGCGCCACCGGCGTGGACCTGAGCTTCGCGCCGGTGGTCGATGTCGGCCATGGCAACCTCGCCATCGGCGACCGGGCGTTTTCCGAGCATCCGCAGGTCGTCGCCGAGTTCACCCGCGCCTACGTGCGCGGCATGCACTCGGTGGGCATGGCGGCCACGCTCAAGCACTTTCCCGGCCACGGCACGGTGCGCGAGGACACGCATTTCGACAACGCCGTCGACAACCGTCCTCTGGACGAGATCCGCGCGCACGACCTGGTGCCGTTCGTGGCCGGCATCGAGGCCGGCGCCGACGCGGTCATGCTCGCGCACGTGGTCTATCCGCAGGTGGCGCCCGAGCCGGCGGGCTATTCGCCGCGCTGGATCAACGAGATCCTGCGCGGCGAGATGGGCTTTCGCGGCGTGGTGTTCTCCGACGACATCGGCATGGCCGCGGCGTTCTCCGCCGGCGGCATCAAGGCGCGCGTGGACGCGCACCTCGACGCCGGCTGCGACGTGGTCCTGGTCTGCCATCCGGAACTGGTCGAGGAGTCGTTGGCGGCGGTCAGGCATCGCAGCCTGAACACCATGGCCCTGGTCGGCCTGCTGGGCCGCGGCGGGCTCGGCTGGGACGGCCTGCTGGCCGATGCGCGCTACAGTGGCGCGCAGGCGCAGCTGGCTGCGCAGCTGGGACGGACCGCATGAACGTGCCGAAGCTTTCGGAAATCCTCGATACCGCGGACCTGCTGTTCGACCGCGACGAGCTCGATGACGCGATCGAGACGATGGCCGACGCCATCCAGCCCGACTACGCCGACGACGCGCAGCCGCCGCTGTTCCTGACGGTGATGCATGGCGGCCTGCCGTTCGCGGCACAGCTTGCGTTCGCACTGGGCGAGCGCGGGCTGGACCTGGAGTTCGACTACCTGCACGCCACCCGCTACCGCGGCAACACCACCGGTTCGGGCCTGGCCTGGCTGCATCGTCCGGCCACGCCGATGCGCGGACGGCGCGTGCTGCTGGTGGACGACATCCTGGACGAGGGCCACACCCTCAAGGCGGTCAAGTACTGGTGCGAGGACCAGGGCGCGGCCGATGTGCGCGTCGCGGTGCTCGCGGTCAAGCAGCACGACCGCTGCGTCGACGGCATCTGCGCCGACTACCTGGGCGTGGAAGTGCCCGACCGCTACGTGTTCGGCTACGGCATGGACTTCCACGAGCAGGGCCGCAACCTGCCGGGGATCTACGCGCTCGGGGAGTAGCGACGCGGCAGTACGGCCGCAACCGGCCGGCTGCAGGCGCGACGCGTCCCGGGCGGGCGGGGCCTGACGGTATCCTTCCCGCTTCGTCCCGCCCGAAGCAGTCCAGCATGAACCTTCACATCCCGCTCGCCGTCATCGGCGGCACCGGCCTGTACGCCCTGGCCGAGCTGCAGGACATCGAGACCCACCAGCCGGTCACGAAGTACGGCGCACCCTCCGGCCCGATCCGCATCGGTACGCTGGACGGCAGGCGCGTCGCCTTCCTGGCGCGACACGGCGAGGGACATTCGGTGCCACCACACCGGATCAACTACCGCGCCAACCTGGCCGCGCTGCAGGCGCTGGGCGCGCGCCGCGTGCTGGCGCTCAACACGGTCGGCGGCATCGGCGAACGCTTCGGCCCGCGCGTGCTGGCCTGCCCGGACCAACTGATCGACTACACCTGGGGCAGGATCTCCACGCTCTGCGAGGAATCCGGCACCGAGGTGCTGCACGTGGATTTCGGCGACCCCTACACGCCGTCGCTGCGTCGGCAGGTGCTGGACGCGGCGCGGGCCGCTGGCGTGGAACTGGTCGATGGCGGTTGCTATGGCGCCACCCAGGGGCCGCGGCTGGAGACCAAGGCCGAGATCGCCCGCATGCGGCGCGATGGCTGCGACCTGGTCGGCATGACCGGGATGCCCGAGGCCGGGCTCGCGCGCGAACTCGGCCTGGAGTACGCGTGCCTGGCGATCGTCGCCAACTGGGTGGCGGGCGCAGGACCCGATCCGGATGAAACGATCACGCTCGAGGACGTGCTCGCCAACGTCGCCGCGGCATCCTCCGGCCTGCCCGCGCTGATCTCGACACTGTTGCGCGGGTGATTGCAACACCCCGGCTTGCTTTGCATACTCGACGGGCGCGACCGGCCGCCGACCGCGTCCGGGCGGGCGCCACCAGCCATCACGAGGTTTGACGAGTCATGCAATACGGCACAGTGAAGTGGTTCAACGACGCCAAGGGATTCGGATTCATCGCGCCTGAAGACGGCAGCGCCGATGTCTTCGTGCACTACTCGGCGATCGATTCGAAGGGCTTTCGCAGTCTCCAGGAAGGCCAGCGCGTCCAGTACGAAGTCACCCAGGGTCCGAAGGGTGCGCAGGCGGCAGGGGTACAGCCGGTCGCTTGAGATGTCCGCAAGAGATTCTTGAAGCCCCGCTCCGGCGGGGCTTTTTTCTGGGTCACGCCAACTCCGAGGGAGATACCGGTTTGCTGTCGACGATGGGGGGAGGGAGGCGTTTGCGCTCGGTCGCTTGGCATCGAATCCTGGCGAGGCGACCTGACGGGGGCCGCTGCGGTTGGCGGGCCTTCTCCGTGAATGTCTCCCGGCATCCGCCTGCAGGCGGATGCCTCCTGCTTGTTTTCGCCGCGGAGGCCCGCCGCCTGCAACGTGGCTCGGATGGCGGACGTTTGCGCAGGAGCGCAGCAGGGGCCATGGCTTTCCGCTTCCTGGAACGCCAAGCATGCCGACACGTCGGGTGCGGGTACCCCTGGGTGCGAGATCAAGGAGGAGGCGATGGCCGCAGGCCGTCGCCGGGGGACATTCGCAGCCAGGGGTATCCGCACTCGGCGACGCGAGAACGCAACAGACGCCGGGCTTTGACCTCAGGTAGCGGGGCGAGCCTTTCTCCCGGACCGGAGCGCCGCCGATGAAGCGTCGCATCGCCATCGTCGGTTACGGCAGCGCGGGGCAGTGCGCGGCGGTACTGCTCGAGCGCGACGGGCACTGCGTGGAGGTGTTCGAGCGGGTGCCGGAGCCGGGTCCGGTGGGTGCCGGCTTCCTGCTGCAGCCCAGCGGACTGCAGGTGCTGTGGCAAATGGGGCTGCTGGCGCCGGTGCTGTCGCACGGAGCCCCGGTCGAGCGCCTGTACGGGGATACGCCCTGTGGCCGCACGGTCATGGAGATGGGCTATGCCGGGCTGGATCCGCGCCTGGTCGGGGTAGGACTGCAGCGTGGCGCGTTGTTCTCGATCCTGGCCGGCGCATTCGAAGGCCATCGCCAGGTGCGTGCCGGGATGGCGATCGTCGCCCTGGAGGACGATGGCCGGGTGCTGGTGGACGCGCACGGCGGACGGCACGGCCCTTACGACCTGGTCGTGGTAGCCGACGGCGCGGCCTCGCTGCTGCGCCGACATGTGGGCGAGGTGCGCCTGGACCAGCCCTATCCCTGGGGCGCGCTCTGGTGCCTCGTGCCCGCGGTGGGCTGGCCGCATCTGCGCGAACTGCGCCAGCGCTACGTCGCCGCGCGGCGCATGGTCGGGCTGCTGCCGGTGGGCACGCGGCCGGGGGACGACACACAACGGCTGAGCTTCTTCTGGAGCCTGCCGACGGCGGGATTCGATGCCTGGCAGGCGGCGGGTGTCGATGCCTGGAAGGCCGAGGTGGCGGCGTTGTGGCCGGAGATCGCGCCGCTGATCGCCGAGCTGTGCGCGCCCGCGCAGCTGGCCCGGGCCAGTTATCGCGACAGCGTGCTGAGGCGCTGGCACTGTGGCCACGCGGTGCTGATTGGCGACGCTGCGCACGCGATGAGCCCGCAGCTTGGACAAGGCGTGAACATGGCGCTGCTGGACGCGATGGCGCTGGCCTCGGCGCTGCGTGCACGCGGCAGCGTGCACGATGCACTACAGGCGCTGCAGGCCGAGCGGCGCCGCCACGTGGCCATCTATCAGTGGTGGAGCCGCTGGCTGACGCCGATGTTCCAGTCCGATCTCGATACGGTGGCACGGCTGCGCGATCTTGCGCTGCGGCCCGCGGCCCGGCTGCCGCTGGGCAGGACGCATATGCTGCGGGTGCTGAGCGGCACCCAGCAGGGGCTGTTCGGCCGGATCGCGCTGGACGAGGCCTTCATCGATGCGCTGGCGCAGGGCGCAGGCAGGCCCGCATGAGAGGAGTGCAAGATGAGCGCAGCGACCACGCATCTCGTGGACAACCAGCCGCCGGAATTCGCGCCGCGCGACCTGTGGCGCGATGATCCGGCGCTGCGCGAGGCGCTGTCGCGCGAGGGCGCAAGCGCCTTCGTCGACACCGTCTCGGGGTATGGCGCGCTGGCGGGCGGCGAGCTGCTGGCGCTGTCGTTCGACGCGCACCGCGATCGCCCGCGCCTGCGCACGCACGATCGTGCGGGGCGCCGGATCGACACGGTCGAGTTCCATCCGCACTACCACCGGATTATGGAGGCGGCGATCCGCAGTGGGGTCGCGGGCCTGTCCTGGCAGCGGGCGGAGCCGGGGGCGCATGTCGCACGCGCGGCGCTGTCCTACCTGCACTACCAGGCCGAGCCGGGCAGCAGCTGTCCGCTGACGATGACCCATGCGGCGGTCCCGGTGCTGGCCGGCGCGCCGGCCCTGCGCGAGTGGAGTGGGAAGGTCGCGACCTGTCGCTACGATCCGCGCGATCTGCCCGTGGCCGACAAGCATGGCGTCACGCTGGGCATGGGCATGACGGAGAAGCAGGGCGGCAGCGATGTGCGCGCCAATACCACGACGGCCACGCCGCTGGCCGGGGGCGAGGACTACGTGCTGCGCGGGCACAAGTGGTTCTTCTCCGCGCCGATGAGCGATGGTTTCCTGGTGCTGGCGCAGGCGCCGGCCGGGTTGACCTGTTTCCTGATGCCGCGGCGCCTGCCCGATGGTGCGCTCAACGGGTTCCGGCTGATGCGGCTCAAGGACAAGCTGGGCGACTGGAGCAATGCCTCGTCCGAGATCGAGTTCGATGCGGCGCGCGCGCATCGGGTCGGCGAGGAGGGGCGTGGGGTGGCGACGATCATCCAGATGGTGATGCTCACGCGGCTGGACTGCATGCTCGGCTCCGCGGGACTGATGAGGATGGCGCTGTCGCAGGCGTTGCATCACTGCCGCCATCGCAAGGTCTTCGGCCGTGTGCTTCTGGAGCAGCCGTTGATGCGCAACGTGCTGGCCGATCTGGCGATCGAGGCGGAAGCGGCGCTGGCATTGTCGATGCGCGTGGCGAGGGCGGTGGATGCGGCGGGGCGCGATCCGGAGGAGGCGGCCTTCGCGCGGATCGCGACGGCGATCGGCAAGTTCTGGATCTGCAAGCGGGCGACGGCCTTCATCAACGAGGCGCAGGAGTGCCTGGGCGGGCTGGGCTACGTGGAGGAATCGCTGCTGCCGCGGCTGTACCGGCAGGCGCCGCTGAATTCGATCTGGGAAGGCAGCGGCAACATCCAGTGCCTGGATGTACTGCGTGCGCTGGGGCGCGAGCCGGAGACGGGTGCGGCGCTGTTCGCGCGGCTGGGGGCGGCGGCGGGGCGCGATGCGCGGTTCGATGCGTCGCTGGCGGCCCTGCGCGCTGCGCTGGCTGCGGGGGCGGGCGAGGCTGGCGCGCGGCGGCTGGTCGAGGCGATGGCGCTTCTGCTCCAGGCGGCGGTGCTGATCGAGGCCGGCAGTCCGATGGCGGAGGTCTTCTGCGGCAGCAGGCTGGGCGGGCGCGGTGCCTTGGTGTACGGGACGTTGGGACCGGAGGTGGATTTCGGGAGGCTGCTGGAGCGGGCTTCGGGCGCGTAGGTCCTGCGTGTGGGCGGCGCTTGTCTGCCGAGGCATCGGGCTTGCTTCGGCGAGGGGGTCGCGACCGGGTGGGCCTTGCGCGACCGGCGGGCCTCCTCCGCGAATGTCCCCCGGCCTGCGCCACTGCGCAGGCCCACCGGTCCGCACGCCGTGTATTCGGGTCCATATGTGGCCCCAGGACTTTCGGTGCGATCTTCACCGGCCTGCTTCGGCAGGCGCGTTGCGATCGGGATGGGCCGCGCGCAACCGGCGAGCCTTCTCCGCGAATGTCCCCCGGCCTGCGCCACTGCGCAGGCCTCCTCCTTGATTTCGCTACGAAGGCCCACCGGTCACGCGCGGTGCGTCTTCGGGTGCATATGTGGCCCGAGGATTTTCGGTGCGATCTTCACCGGCCTGCTTGGGCAAGCGCGTCGCGATCAGATGGGTCGTGCGCGACCGGCGGGCCTTCTCCGCGAATGTCCTCCGGCCTGCGCCACTGCGCAGGCCTCCTCCTTGATTTCGCTACGAAGGCCCACCGGTCACGCGCGGTGCGTCTTCGGGTGCATATGTGGCCCGAGGATTTTCGGTGCGATCTTCACCGGCCTGCTTGGGCAAGCGCGTCGCGATCAGATGGGTCGTGCGCGACCGGCGGGCCTTCTCCGCGAATGTCCTCCGGCCTGCGCCACTGCGCAGGCCTCCTCCTTGATTTCGCTCCGAAGGCCCACCGGCCGCGCACGGCGCCTTTTCGGATGCATATGTGACACCAGGGTCTGCGGGGGGTCTTCACTGGCCTGCTTCGGCAAGCGAGCCGCGACCGGGTGGGCCGTGCGCGAACGGTGGGCCTTTTCCGCGAATGTCCCCCGGCCTGCGCTACAGCGCAGGCCTCCTCCTTGATTTCGCTGCGAAGGCCCACCGGCCCCGCACGGCGCGTCTTCGGTGCAGTTGGTGGCACCAGGATCTGCCGTGCGATCTGGTCGGGGCTGCTTCGGCGAGGGCCGGCAGCGGAACAGGCCGCTGCGGTGGCGGGCCGGCCTTACTTTCTCGCTCTGCGATTCGCCCTTCCCGCGCTTCTCGGCACCGGCATGTGCTCCGGTGTTGGCGACGCATCGTGGGATCAGCAATTGCCAGTCGTGCGGGCAAGAAGACGCGGCCGCGGATGTCCGCGGCCGCGACCCTGTACTTACTTCTTCAGGAAGTCGAGCAGATCCTGGTTGAGCCTGTCCTTGTGGGTGTCGGTGATGCCGTGGGGCGCGCCGGGGTAGAGGATGACCTGCGCGTGCTTCACATGGCGCGGCACCAGCTGCGCCGACAGCTCCGGCGGAACGATCTGGTCGTCGCTGCCGTGGATCACGAGGGTCGGCACGTCGAACTTCGCCAGGTCGCCACGGAAATCGGTGGCCGAGAAGGCTGCGATCGACTCGTAGGTGTTGCGGTGGCCGGCCTGCATGCCCTGCACGTAGAAGGTCTGGATCAGGCCCTGGCTCGGCGTGGCGCCGGGCCGGTTGAAGCCGAAGAACGGGCCCGAGGCGATGTCCAGGTACTGCTGGGCGCGGTTGGCCTGGGCGGCCGCGCGGAAGCCGTCGAACAGCTCGATTGGCGCGCCGGCGGGATTGTCGGCGGTACGCAGCATGAAGGGCGTGACCGCGCCGACCAGCACCGCCTTCTTCACCCGCGACGTGCCGTGGCGGCCGATGTAGCGCGCCACTTCGCCGCCGCCGGTGGAGAAGCCCACGGCGGTCACGTCGTGAAGGTCCAGCGCGGTGATCACCGCGGCCAGGTCGTCGGCGTAGTGATCCATGTCGTTGCCGTCCCAGGGCTGGCTGGAACGGCCGTGGCCACGACGGTCGTGGGCGACCACGCGATAGCCGTTCGATGCGAGGAACAGCATCTGCGATTCCCAGCTGTCCGCGTTCAGCGGCCAGCCGTGGCTCAAGGTGACGACCGGGCCATCCTTCGGGCCCCAGTCCTTGTAGTAGAGGCGCACGCCGTCGGCAGTGACGATGTGGCTGCCGTCGATGGTGGCGGCGCGGGCGGCCGTTTGCAGGTCGGCCGCGGCGGGCGATGCAGCGGCGGCGTGGGTGGCGAGCGCGAGCGCGCCGGTGGCGAGGGTGCGGGTGATGGCGTTCATGGCGGCGGTCCTGTGTGGAGACGGGCGGGTACTGCAGTGGCGCGTGGCTTCAGCCGGCGATGGACAGCGAGACGTCGATGTTTCCGCGGGTGGCGTTGGAGTAGGGGCAGACGATGTGCGCCTGTTCGACCAGGGACTGCAGCGTGTCGCGCTCGACACCCGGTGCCGAGACGGCCAAGGCGGCTTCGATGCCGAAGCCGGTCGGGATCTGGCCGATGCCGACCTTGCCGGTGACGGTGGTGGAGGCGGGCAGGGCGACCTTCTGGCGCGCGGCGACGAACTTCAGCGCGCCCAGGAAGCAGGCCGCGTAGCCGGCGGCGAACAGCTGTTCGGGGTTGGTGCCCGGGCCGCCGGCGCCGCCCAGCTCGCGCGGTGTGGACAGCTGCACGTCGAGCACGCTGTCGTCGGAACGGGCGCGTCCGTCGCGTCCGCCCGTGGCGGTGGCGGTGGCGGAATAGAGGATCTGGTCGATGGCCATTGGGGGCTCCTGTCGGTGGGTGGGTGCCCGGGACGTTCCCGGTGAGGCCTACTTTGCGCGTGCCGTTGCGACGGCAGGTGACGTAAAGTCCGGAAAACTTGACCGGGAGTCTCTGGAATGGCGGATCGCCTCGCGGCACTGATGACCCATTTCCCGGTCGCGGCGCAGGTGTTCAATGCCGGGGCGCTGTGCGGAATCAACACCGTCGAGGACGAGTCGGGACGCGGCCAGCTGCATCTGGTGCGCGAGGGCGCGGTGTCGGTGCATTACGGGCGCGAGTCGCTGCAGGTGACCGAACCCAGCCTGCTGCTGTTCGCGCGGCCGCTGGCGCATCGCTTCGTCACCGATCCGGAGCGCGGCGCGGACATGGTCTGCGCGCACCTGGCATTCGAAGGCGGCGCGGCCAACCCCATCGCCACCGCCCTGCCGCCGCTGGTGTGCCTGCCGCTTGCCGAGGTCGACGGCGCCGCTCCCGTGCTTGGCCTGCTGTTCGAAGAGGCGTTCGAGCAACGCTGCGGGCGCATGGCCCTGGTGGAGCGCCTGTTCGAGGTGGTGATGATCCAGGTGCTGCGGCAACTGATGGAACGGGGCGGGATCCGTGGCGGCATGCTGTCGGGCCTGTCGCATCCGCGCCTGCGCGGCGCGCTGGTGGCGATGCACGAGTCGCCGTCACGCGACTGGACGCTCGATGCACTCGCGGGCGAAGCGGGCATGTCGCGCAGCGTGTTCGCCGCGGCGTTCCGCGACACGGTGGGCACGACGCCGGGCCAGTACCTGCAGGAGTGGCGGATCGGCCTGGTGCAGCAGGCGCTGCGCCGCGGGCGGCCGCTCAAGGCGGTGGCGGCGGACGTGGGCTACGGCAGCGAAGCGGCGCTCTCGCGTGCGTTCAAGGCGCACACCGGACAGTCGCCACGCGAGTGGCGCAGGCAGTTGCGCGCGCGCGACGAGGCCGCCTAGGCCTCGTGCATGCGCGGTCCCGGGTTAGGGCGAAGACGCGCCGCGTGCCTGGGTGCAGGCCGCGGCCAGGGCCTGCATGGCCGTCAGGTAGGGACCGGGCCCGTGGCTCACGCGGGCGACGCCAAGCTGCGCCAGCGTTGGAAGCGGGGGACAGCCCTGCATCGACATGATGTTGACCGGCAGCGGAGACCGCTGCACCAGTGCTTCGATCAGCGCGGGCGCGACCAGCCCCGGGACGAACAGGCCATCGGCACCGGCGTCGGTATAGGCCTGGGCGCGCGCCAGCGCGTGTTCGACCAGGCTCGCGTCGTGCGCGTCAGCCGGCCGCTGCAGGAACAGGTCGGTGCGGGCGTTGATGAAGAAGGGCAGCGCCCGCGCGTCCGCCGCTGCGCGCGCCCGGGCCAGCAGCGCGGCTTGTTCGGCAATCGGGCGCAGTCCGGACTCCAGTCCATCCTCGAGGTTGCCGCCCACCGCGCCGGCGTCGATTGCCCGCGCGACGGTGGCGGCCGCATCGCCGTAGCCGCGCTCCAGATCGACCGTCAGCGGCAGGTCGCTGGCCGCTGCGATCCGCGCGACCGTGTCGAGGGTCGCCTCCAGCGGCAGCTGTTCGCCATCGGCGATGCCGTGCGCGGCCGCCACCGCCCAGCTGCTGGTGGCCAGCGCATCGACGCCGCAGGCCGCGATGGCCTTCGCGCTGCCCGCATCCCAGGCATTGAACAGCAACAGCGGCTGCGGCCCGGTATGCAGCGCGTGCAGGCGGCGGGCGAGTTCGGTGCGTCGATGCATGTCGTGGCTCCTGGCCGGTGCGAGCGGCGCAGGCTGCGCCCGTGAGGCGTGCGCGGCAATGACCTGCGCGTCATGCCGGCATGACCCCGGGGTCATGGATGCCGGACCGCGGCCGGCCGTATCCTTGGCCCATGGATGGTGCGATCGCGAGGCACGGCAGCGACACCCGCCCGGGACCGGTCGGCGCGCGGCTGCGCGCATGGCGTTCGGCGCGGCACCTGAGCCAGCTGGCGCTCGCCTTGGCGGCCGACACGTCGGCGCGGCACCTGAGCTGCATCGAGAACGGCCGCTCGCAGCCCGGGCGGGAACTGCTGGCGCGATTGGCCGACGCACTGGAAATGCCGCTGCGCGAGCGCAATGCGCTGCTGCTGGACGCGGGTTACGCGCCGCTGTTCGCGGAGACCGCGCTCGGCGCGCCGGTGCTGGCGCGCATCGACCAGGCCATCGACGCGATCCTCGCCCAGCAGTCGCCGTACCCGGCGTTCCTGATCAACCGCCGCTGGGACGTGCTGCGCGCCAACGCAGCGGCCGAGCGGGTCAACCGGCTGATGCTCGGCGGCCGCCCGAGTGCGCACGACAACATCATGCGGCAGTTCTTCGACCCGGCCGACCTGCGTCAGGCGATCGCCAACTGGGAGGAGGTGGCGGGCGAGCTGATCCGGCACCTGCACGAGCAGGTCGCAGCGTCCCCCGGCGACCGGGTCGCGGCCGCGCTGCTGCAGGACATGCTGTCCTATCCGGGCGTGCCGGCGCGCTGGCGGCTGCGCGACCTGTCGAACCCGCCGTCGCCGCTGTTGACGACCGTCCTGCGCAGGGACGGGATCGAGCTGCGCTTCTTCTCGACCATCACTACCTTCGCCATGCCGCGCGACATCACCCTGGACGAGCTGCACATCGAGTGCTGCTTCCCGATGGACGATGCGACCGCGGCGCACTGCCGCGCGCTGGCGGCGGCTGCGGGAGATGCGGAAGCGCCGGCTCTCAGTCGATGAACTGCAGCCGCGCCAGTTCGGCGTAGAGGCCGCCCTGCGCCAGCAACTGTTCGTGCGTGCCCTGCGCGACGATGCGGCCCTGGTCCATCACCACGATCCGGTCGGCCTTGAGGATGGTGGCCAGGCGGTGCGCGACCACCAGGGTGGTGCGGCCTTCCATCAGGTGCTCGAGCGCGGTCTGCACCGCGCGCTCGCTTTGCGCGTCGAGCGCCGAGGTGGCCTCGTCCAGCAGCAGGATGGGCGCGTCGCGCAGCAGCGCGCGGGCGATGGCGATGCGCTGCTGCTGGCCGCCGGACAGGCGTGCGCCGCGTTCGCCGAGCTGTTCGTCGTAGCCGTTAGGCAGGGCGGTGATGAAGTCGTGCGCCTCGGCCGCGCGCGCGGCAGCCTCCACCTCGGCATCGCTCGCGCCCAGCCGCCCGTAGCGGATGTTCTCGCGCGCGCTCGCAGCGAAGATCGCGGGGTGCTGCGGCACCAGGGCGATCGCGCCACGCAGCGCGGAGGGGTCGAGCGCGGCGATGTCGGTGCCGTCGACCGCGATCCGCCCCGACTGCGGGTCGTGGAAGCGCAGCAGCATCGCGAACACCGTGCTCTTGCCCGCGCCTGAGGGGCCGACCAGGGCCACCGTCTCGCCCGGCGCCACGTCCAGGCTGAAATCGCGCAGCGCAGGTGCTTCCGGCCGCGAGGGATAGTGGAACGTGACCTGGTCCAGGCGCAGGGCGCCGCGCAGCGGCTGCGGCAGCGCCGCCGGCCGCGCCGGGGCCGTGATCAGGCTGCGCTCGCCCAGCAGTTCGCCGATCCGGCCCATGCCGCCGGCAGCGCGCTGCAGTTCGTTCCAGACTTCCGCCAGCGCGCCCACCGAGCCCGCGCCGAGCAGCGCGTAGAGCACGAACTGGCCCAGGGTGCCGGCCGTCATTTCGCCGTCGATCACGTCGTGCGCACCCGACCACAGCACCAGGATGATCGCGCCGAACACCAGCGAGATCGCCACCGCGGTCACCAGCGACTGCACGCCGATCCGCCGCCGCGCGGTGGCCACCGACAGCGCCACTGCGCCCGAGAAGCGCTCTCGCTCATAGTCCTCGCGCGCATGCGACTGCACGGTGCGGATCGCACCCAGCGCCTCGGCGGCGAGCGCGTTGGCGTCGGCGACCCGGTCCTGCGCCTGGCGCGAGATCGACTGCAGGCGGCGCCCGCCCAGGACCAGCGGCAACACCAGCAGCGGGATGCCGACCAGCGCCCACACCGCCAGCTTGGGCGCGGTGACCACCAGCATCACCACGCTGCCCAGCACGGTGACCACGCTGCGCAGGGCCACCGACATCGTCGAGCCGATTACGCTGCGCAGCAGTTCGGTGTCCGCGCTCAGGCGCGAGACCAGCTCGCCGCTGCGGCTGCGTTCGAAGAAGGCCTGGTCCAGGCCGACCAGGTGCGCGTAGAGCCGGTTGCGCAGGTCGGCGACCACGCGTTCGCCCAGCAGCGACACGAAGAAGAAGCGCGCCGCGGTGGCGACGGCCAACGCCAGCGCCACCAGCAGCACCATCGCGAAGGTCGCGTCGATATTGCTGCCGCTGCTGAAACCCTGGTCGATCACATGGCGCACCGCCACCGGCAGGGCCAGGGTCGCGCTCGACGAGGCCGCCAGCGCCACCAGCCAGGCCGCGAACAGGCCCTTCTGGCGGAGGACGAAGGGCCATAGCGTGCGCAGCGAGCCGATAGGCGCCCTGCCGGCATCGGACGCGGTGTCGCGGGCGCGACCGCGCCGGTCATGGGAAAACGCCATCAGCCTTCGTCGTCGAAACGTGCCCGGTCACGGGTGGCGTCGCGCAGGCGCGTTTTCAAGGCGTCCACCTGGTCGGCGGGCAATTCCAGCGCGATCCGCGCGCCGGTGGCGGCGAAGGTTTCGTCCAGTTTGGTGGCCGCGAAGGCTGGCAGCAGGTGGTGCAGCAGCGAAATGTCTTCGAATGGCACCTGCACCGCCAGCCGCGTGGTGTCGACCAGGGCCAGGCGGGGCGCCAGCCGCAGGCACTCGGCCGCGGCGCCGCCATAGGCGCGCACCAGGCCGCCCGCGCCCAGCTTGACCCCGCCGAACCAGCGGGTGACCACGACCACCACGCGGTCGTAGCCCTGGCCGTCGATCGCGGCCAGGATCGGCCGACCGGCGGTACCGGCCGGTTCGCCATCGTCGCTGCTGCGGTAGTCGCCGCCCAGGCGCCAGGCCCAGCAGTTGTGGGTCGCATCGGCGATCGACACCTCGTGCAGGAAGGCGGCCGCTTCAGCGGGCGAGCCGACCGGCGCGGCCCGCGCCAGGAAGCGGCTGCGCTTGACCTCGAGAACGTGCTCGACCGGGGCCGCGAGGGTGTCGAGCGTCATTCTTCGAGCAGCACGCGCAGGTCGGCCGGCACCTTTGCGTGCGGATGGCGGCGCACGAACTCGCGCAGGCTTGCGCGCGCCTCGTCCTCGCGCCCGGCCTGGCGCAGTTCGCGGATGCGCTGCAGCCAGTGCGCGCGTACGCCGGGCGATTCGGCGGACGCGGGCGGGCTGTCGTCCAGGGGCTGGTCGGCCAGTAGATCGGGTTCGACGGCCGGAGACGCTCTGGACCCGCTGACCGTGAGCGGTTCCCGCGCAGGCGCCGCGATGGACCGTGTCTGCGGCTCCGGTGGCGGCGCAACGCCCGCCGCAGGCATAGCGGGAGCGGGCGAGGCGACCGCGGCTTCGGACGGTGGGGGCGGCGCCGGCGGGGCCGGCGGCGGAGGCGGGGGCACGAACCGCCGTGCGTCCGCGGCAGGGGCCGGCGCGGCACGCCGCGGCGCGGGGGACGCTTCGGCCGCAGGTGCGATCACTGCCGAGGGCACGGGCGCCGGCACGGGCGCGGGCGGCGGAGCCGCCATCGCAGCCGCCTCGCGGGCAGCCAGCCGCGCTGCTGCCTGGCGCGCCAAAGCCTGCCGCGCCTCGGCCTGTGCCGTGGCCTCGGCCGCATCGCGCGCGGCCTGCGCGGACGGGCTGGGCGCGCGCTCCACTTCCTCCGGCACGGCGGAGGCGGGCGCCGCCTGGACCGCCAGATCGGCTTCCGCCGATGGCAGGGAGGCGCCATGGGCGTCGGGGCGAACGGGCGTGTCCGCGACCGCCTCGTCCGCAGCCGGTGCGTGCATGGCGTTGGCCGCAGCCGGCGCGGGAACGCGCTCGGCGGCGGTCTCCAGCACGTGCTGGTCCGGCAGCGGCCGCAGTTGCCAGGCCACGCCCATCGCGACCGCCAGCGAGGCCGCCAAGCCCATGGCCACCGGCCAGCGGCGGCGCGCCCGGCGCGGCATGGTCTGGACCGGCGGGGTGGACGCGGACGCGGCATGGGCGGCAGCCAGGATCCTGGCGTCGAGCGCCGACGGCGGGGCGGCCGCAGCGTCCAGCCGCGACAGCCGCTGGGCCAGGTCGCGCTCTTCCGGCGACAGTGGTTCGCGTTCGTGGCGGCTCATGGCGCAGCGCTCCCCAGCCGCGCGCGCAGCTTGTCCATGGCGTAGCGCAGGCGCGATTTCACCGTCTCCCGGCCGACCCCGGTCACCTCGCCGATCTCCTCCAGGCTCAGTTCCTGCTCCAGGCGCAGCACGATGACCTCGCGCTGCTCCGGCGGCAGTTCGTCCAGCGCCAGCTGCAGCCGGCGCCGCTGCTCGAATTCCGACAGCAGCCGTTCGGGCGTGTCCGGGTCCGGCACCCGGGCGGTGCGCTCGTCCGCGTCGGCGGGCGCAGGCGGCCGGTGCTGCAGTGCGCGCCAGTGGTCGGCCAGCCGGTTGTGGGCGATGCGGTACAGCCAGGTGGCGAACGCCGCGTCCGGCGTCCAGCCGCCGCGCGCGGCGATCAGCTTCTGCCACACGTCCTGGAACAGTTCGTCGGCAAGCGCCGCGTCGCGCAACTGGCGCATCAGGAAGCGGTACAGGCGCAGCCGGTGGCGGCCGTACAGCGTCTCGAAGGCGCTCACGTCGCCGGCGGCATAGGCCAGCATCAGCGTCTCGTCGCTGGCTTCGGGGTCGCTGGCTGGCGCGGCGTCGTACACCGGCAGCAGGGTAAGCGCTGGCCCGGTGCGAGTGAAGCCGGGCGCGCGCGGCTGCGCCAGTCCGCAGGTGGGGGAGGAGGACATGGACATGGCAACGGGCGAGGGGCGCAAGCGGGGTTGCCGGTTCGCGCGCCGGATCCCGTTATGCTTTTCCGATGGAGGTGTCGTGGTCGTGAATATCCCCGTGGTCGAGG
This sequence comes from Luteimonas campi, assembly GCF_051162505.1. NCBI lineage: Bacteria > Pseudomonadati > Pseudomonadota > Gammaproteobacteria > Lysobacterales > Lysobacteraceae > Luteimonas > Luteimonas campi. The sequence goes on along the minus strand of NZ_JBNWEM010000001.1, from coordinate 1,017,023 downwards.
CACAGGTTCGGGACCCCGGAGGAGACCCGGCGCTGGCCGCCCTTGGCCCGTTGCTGGCCGATACCCTGCCGCCCGGTGCCGCCGTCACGGTGGGCTGGGACGACCCCCTGCTGGGGGGCGGGATCTCGCAGGGCGGTCGCGGTGGCGCGGCCCCTGCCGCCGCGGCGACGCTGCTGGCCGGAGGGGCTGCGGCGGCGGGACGCCACGACCTGGTCCAGTCCTGGACGATCGAGACCACCCGCGTGGCGCTGGTGGTGCAGCCGGGGGGGCGGCTGCCGGGCGCCCTGCGCGACAGCTGGATCGGGCTGGCCCGCGGCCTGATCGACGCGCATGTCGCCAGCGCCCGCGCGCAGTCGCGCTTCGAGGGCCTGCGCAAGTCCGAGCGGCTGCGCCAGGCCCTCTACGAGATCGCAGACCTGTCCGGCGCCAGCCTCGACATGCAGGAGATGCTGGCGCGGATCCACGCCATCGTCGGCACCCTGATGCCGGCCGAGAACTTCTACATCGTGCGCTATGACGATATGCGCGAAACCCTGCGGTTCCTCTACTTCGTCGACCAGCGCGATCCCTGGGTGGCCGATCCGGACGAGGAGATCCCGCTTTCCGAGATGCCCACCAGCCTGACCGTGGCCATGCTGCGGCACGGCCAGCCCATGCTGGGGCCGTCGGCACAGGTGCGGCGCGCGCTGGGCGTGGAGACCGACCCTGCACACGGGCCCGACAGCGCCGACTGGCTGGGCGTGCCGATGCGCCGCGACGGCTGCGTCAGCGGCGCGGTGGTGGTGCAGAGCTACGACCAGCCGGAGCGCTATACCCAGGAGGATCGCGCGCTGCTGGAATTCGTGGCCCAGCACATCCTCACCGCGCTGGACCGCAAGTCCGCGCAGGAGGAACTGGAGCGGCGGGTGGACGAACGCACCCGCGAGCTGCAGCACGCCAACTGGGTGCTGGAGGCCGAGATCGTGGAGCGCGAGCGCGCCGAGAGCCTGCAGCGCGCGCTGTTCCGCATCAGCGAGCTGTCGATCACCGCCGGCAGCATCGAGCGCTTCTACGCCGACGTGCACGGCATCATCGACGAGCTGCTGGACGCGCGGAATTTCTACATCGCCCTGCTATCGGAGGACGGCAGTTCGCTCGAGTTTCCCTATTCGGTCGACGAACTCGACCCGGTGCGCCGGCCGCGGCGGCTGGGCACGGGCCTGACCGAGTACGTGATCCGCACCGGCCAGGCACTGCTGGTGGACCGCTACGGCATGGCGCAGCTCGAACAGGCGGGGCAGGTGCGCAGCCACGGCAGCCTGGCCCACTGCTGGCTGGGCGTGCCGCTCAGCCGCGACGGCATCGCCTGCGGGGTGATCGCCGTGCAGAGCCACAGGCCGGACTGCGTGTTCACCCCGGCCGACCAGGACCTGCTGACCTTCGTCGCCCATCATGTCGACGGCGCACTGGCGCGCAAGCGCGCGCAGGAAGTGCTCAAGGCGACCCATGCCGAACTGGAGTTCCGGGTCGATGCGCGCACCCGCGAGCTGGAGCAGGCCAACCGCGAACTGCGCGCGCAGATCGGCGAGCGCGTGCGCGCGCAGCAGCGGCTCACCCACCAGGCCCGCCACGATGGCCTGACCGGGCTGCCCAACCGCGTGTTCCTGCTCGACCGTCTCGACAGCATGATGCGGCGCATGCCCGAGAACGGCCAGCGGTTCGCCGTGCTGTTCCTGGACCTCGACCGCTTCAAGCTGATCAACGATTCGATGGGCCATGCGGCCGGCGACGCGATGCTGATCGAGATCGGGCGCAGGATCCGCGCCGCGATCGGGACCGAGGACGTGGTCGCGCGCCTGGGCGGCGACGAGTTCGCGATCGTGCTGGCCGGCGTGGACGGTGCGGCGGCCGCCGAAGCCCGTGCCGCGCGCATCCTCAAGAAGCTGGGGCGATCGATGTGGGTGGCCGGGCGCGAGCTGTTTCCCTCCGCCAGCATCGGCATCGCCCTGTGGCAGGCGCGCTACCGCCACGCCGACGAGCTGCTGCGCGATGCCGACGCCGCGATGTACCGGGCCAAGGCCTGCGGGCGCGACCGCAGCGCGCTGTTCGACGAGGAGATGCGGGCCGAGGCGATGCGCCTGCTCGATCTGGAGGCGGACCTGCGCCGCGCGATCCAGCGCGATGCTTTCGAACCGCACTTCCAGCCGATCGTGCGCCTGTCCGACGGCGCGGTGGTCGGGCACGAGGCGCTGCTGCGCTGGAAGCACGAACTGCATGGCTGGCTGCCGCCGTCGGAGTTCCTGCGGGTGTGCGAGGACAGCGGCCTGATCGAGCAGGTGGACTGGCTGCTGTACCGGCGCGTGGTGGCGTGGATGGCGGGCCATCCCGAGGGCTACGTGTCGATCAACGTCTCGCCGCGGCACTTCCACGCCGATGATTTCGCCGAGCGCCTGCTGCGCATCGCCGAGGACGCCGATGTCGACCCGCGCCGGCTGCGCATCGAGATCACCGAGGGCGCGCTGCTGGACGATGCGCCGCGCGCCGCGCGCATCCTCGGTACCTTGCGCGCGCGCGGCGTGCTGGCCCAGCTCGACGACTTCGGCACGGGTTTTTCCGCGCTGTCGTACCTGCACCGCTTCCCGATCCAGGCGCTGAAGATCGACCAGAGCTTCATCGCCGGCCTCTCCGGGGATACCCAGGCCGAAAGCCTCGCGCTGGTGCGGGCGATCCTCGCGCTGGCCGGCACCCTCGGCATCGACACCATCGGCGAAGGGGTCGAGACCTCGCAACAACGCCAGCTGCTGTCCGAACTCGGATGCGCCTACGGCCAGGGCTACCTGTTCGGACGGCCGCGGCCGACGCAGCCCGCGCCTGCCGCCGCCCTGCTGCCGGCCTGAATCACCACGCCACCGGTGGCGCCGCGCCGCCGCGATCGTCGCTGCCGGCCACCAGCGCCGCCGAGGCGTCCACCAGCCCGGCGAACTCGGCGCGCAGCTTCCAGGCATCGTGGCCGCGGTTCTCGCGCGCGCTCGCCGCGATGGCGGTCCAATCCCAGCCGCCCAGGTGCTTGCCGCCGCGCAGGGCATCGGCGAAGGCCGCCACCGTGGCCGCGAAGCGCATCGATTCGCCCGGCTGCGCGCGCATCGCCGCCTGCGTGACCGGGGTTTCGATCAGCCGGCTCGAGGTTTCGCCGGGGCGCTTGTAGCGCAGGCGCAGATGCGCGAACTCGCCCGACGGCGTCGCCACGGCAGGCGTCGGCGCGCCGTAGCGTAGCGCCGGCAGGCGCTCGCCGCCGGAGCCGGCCAGGGTGATCTCGTACAGCGCGGTGACCTCGTGGCCGGCACCGATGTCGCCGGCATCGACCCGGTCGTTGGCGAAATCCTCGCGCGCCAGCATGCGGTTCTCGTAGCCGATCAGGCGGTATTCGGACACCAGCGCGGGATTGAACTCGAGCTGGATCTTCACGTCCTGGGCGATGGTGAGCAGGGTCGAGGACATTTCCTCCACCAGCACCTTGCGCGCTTCGAGCAGGGTGTCGATGTAGGCGTGGTTGCCATCGCCCGCATCGGCCAGGCGCTCGGCCAGGTGGTCGTTGTAATTGCCATGGCCGAAGCCGAGCGTGGTCAGCGCGATGCCGGCTCGGCGCTGGTCGGCGACCATGGTTTCCAGCGAGTCGCCGTCGACGGTGCCGACGTTGAAATCGCCGTCGGTGGCCAGGATCACGCGGTTGACGCCGCCTTCGATGTAGGCGCGTCGCGCCATCGCATAGGCCAGGCGGATGCCGTCGCCGCCATTGGTGCTGCCGCCGGCCTCCAGGCGCCCCAGCGCACCCAGGATCTCGTCCTTGCGGTCGCCGGGCGTGGGCGGCAGCACCAGGCCGGCCGAGCCGGCATACACCACGATCGACACGCGGTCCTGCGCGCGCAACTGGCCGGTGAGTTCGGCGAAAGCCTGCTTGAGCAGCGGCAGCTTGTCGGGCGAATTCATCGAGCCGGAGGTGTCGAGCAGGAACACCAGGTTGGCCGGCGGCAGTTGCGCCTTGGGCACGTCGTAGCCCTTGAGTCCGATCATCAGCAGGTGGCGGCGCGCATCCCAGGGCGCGGGCGCGATCTCGGCGGTCGCGCGGAACGGCGTCTCCAGCGTATCCGGGCCGGGATGGCCATAGTCGAAGTAGTTGATGAACTCCTCGGCCCGCACCGCATCGGCCGGCGGACGCACGCCGGCGCGCAGCATGCGCCGCACGTTGCTGTAGCTGCCGGTGTCGACATCGATCGAGAACGTCGATACCGGCTGCTCGCTCGTGCGCTGCACCGGATTGTCCTCGCGAGGCGCGTAGCGTTCGGTGTTCGCCGGTGCCGGCGCCTCGGCGGCGAGCACGTGGGCCGCGGACACCTGGATGGCGGTGGATTCCCGAGCCATCGCGCGCTGCGCGGCCAGGGACCGCTGCGCTCCGTCCGCGGCAGCCGGCATGGGAGGCGGTGGCGGGGCGGGTGGTGCGATGAGCGTGGCGAGGTCGGCATCTCTCCCGGGCGCGGCCGAACGGCAGGCGGACAGGAGCAGGGCGGCGGCGAGTGCGGCGGCGAGTGCGTTGCGGAACATGAGCGGTCTCCCGAGGGCGTCGGGGAGTGCAAACGCACGGTGCGGCGGAACGGGGTTGCCGGCCCCGCACCTGCGGGCGCCGGGATCAGCCGGCGAGTTCGCGGACCTGTGGCAACAGGTGCCCGAGCACGCGGAACACCTCCGGATCCAGGGTCCGGGCCGTGGCATCGCCCAGCTTGCGCATGGCCTGCGCCTCGGGCATCGGCGCGTGGTAGGGCCGCCGGCTGGTCATGGCGTCGTAGGCGTCGACCAGCGACAGTACCCAGCATTCGAGCGGGATCGCATCGCCGCGCAGGCCGTCGGGATAGCCCGAGCCGTCGACGGCCTCGTGGTGATGGCGGATCAGCTGCGCCACCCGCTGCGCGTCCTCGCGCGCGGTGGCGAGGAACAATCGCTCGCCCCGTTCCGGATGGGTTGCGCATGACGTGCCAGTCGGCTGCGTCCAGCGCGCCGGCCGACAGCAGCACGCCGTCGGGAATGCCGATCTTGCCCACGTCGTGGAAGCGCGCGCCCAGGGCCAGGTCGTGCAGCTGCCGCTGGTCGAGGTCGCAGTGCGTCCCCAGCAGCGTGGCCAGGACGGCCACGCGGTCGCAATGCACGTGGGTGTCGCGATCGCGCTGGTCGAGCGCCGCGGACAGGACGTGCAGGGCGGCATCGTCGACGCCGGGCCGGATTGCGCCGTCGGCGCGGGGTGCAGAGGACATCGCGGGCAGTGCGGACTATGCTGGCAGTGGAAAGGGATGGAGCCGTGCGCAGCGAACAGTCGCGAGCCGACATCGACGCCGGAATTCCAGCCCAAGCCCCGGACGGCGCAGGCGATGCGGTCGCGGCGCCCGCGCGGGCGATAATGCGGCACATGCCCGCCGACCGCCGCCCGCCCGCCATCGCGTTGATGGGCCCCACCGCATCGGGCAAGACCGCGCTGGCGCTGGACTGGGCGCAACGCTTCGGCGGCGAGATCGTCAGCGTCGACTCGGCACTGGTCTACCGCGGCCTCGACATCGGCTCGGCCAAGCCCGACGCCGCCGAACGCGCGCGTGCGCCCCACCACCTGCTCGACCTGCGCGATCCCTGGCAGGCCTATTCGGCGGCCGAGTTCGCCCGCGACGCGCGCGCCGCCATCGAGGGCATCCTCGCCCGCGGTCGCCTGCCGATCCTGGCCGGGGGGACCGGCCTGTACTTCCAGGCCCTGCTGCGCGGACTGTCGCCCATGCCCGAGGCCGACGCGGCGACGCGGGCCGCGATCGCGGAGGAGGCGGCCGTGCGCGGCTGGCCCGCCCTGCATGCCGAACTGGCGCGGATCGACCCGGATGCCGCCGCGCGGATCAAGCCCGGCGATCCGCAGCGCATCCAGCGCGCGATCGAGGTGTTCCGGCTGAGCGGACGCACGATCAGCGACTGGCAGCGGCAGGCCCCGCGGTCGCACCGGCCCCGGGTGCGCGTGCTCAGGCTGGTGATCGCGCCGCGGGAGCGCGCGGTGCTGCACGCGCGCATCGCGCAGCGCTTCGACGCCATGCTCGCCGCCGGCTTCCTTGACGAGGTGCAGGCGCTGCGCGCGCTGCCGCCATTGGCCACGCATCCTGCGCCGCTGGACCTGCCCGCCATCCGCGCCGTCGGCTATCGACAGGCCTGGGAACACCTGGATGGCGGCACCGACGCGGCGCAGTTCCGCGAGCGCGTCATCGCCGCGACGCGCCAGCTCGCCAAGCGCCAGCTCACCTGGTTGCGTGGCGAACTCGACGCCCTGTGGTTCGACCCGGAACGGCAGGGCGAGGCCATCGCCGGCACCGTGCGGCGATTCCTGGGACGCGGCTGACGCCGCCTCGCGGCAGTCCGAATCCGCTCCCGGTCGTGCCTTTTGTGACGCCATCCACCCGCAGCCCGCCCGCGACGCGGCCGGTTGTGTACCATCCCCGTGTTGCCGCCGCCGGGGATGCAAGCGGGTCGGGCAATGCGGCCGGGAAGGTCCGCCAGGGGCGCCGGCCGGACACAACAATAACCAAGCTGGGGAAACACCATGTCCAAGGGACAGTCCTTGCAGGATCCTTTCCTGAATGCGCTGCGGCGCGAACGCGTTCCCGTCTCGATCTACCTGGTCAACGGCATCAAGCTGCAGGGCGTGATCGAATCCTTCGACCAGTTCGTGGTCCTGCTGCGCAATACCGTCAGCCAGATGGTCTACAAGCACGCCATTTCCACCGTGGTGCCGGCGCGCAACGTGCGCGTGGGGCCGGGCGGCGGCGTGGTCCAGGCGACCGACGGCAGCGACGAGGCGCCGGTCGATCCGGCCTGAAGCCGGCCAGGGGGCGTCCCCGCGACGCCCCGGTGGTTGAAGACGGGCACCGCGGCCTCCATGTCGGGTGCCTGAGCCAACCGCCGAGATCCGATGCCGACCCAACTGTTCGAGCGCTCCCGCAAGGGCGAGCACGCGCTGCTGATCCAGCCCCATGCCGGAGGCGCGCCCGACGACGCCGAACTGGAGGAGTTCGCCGAACTGGCGCGCTCCGCCGGCGCCACCGTCGCCACCGTCCTCACCGCGCGCATCGACAAGCCCAACCCGGCGCTGCTGATCGGCACCGGCAAGCTCGAAGAGGTCAAGGCGGCCTGCGAGGCGTCCGGCGCCGACCTGGTGCTGGTCAACCACCCGCTCACGCCCGGCCAGGAACGCAACCTGGAGAAGGCGCTGGAGCGGCGCGTGGTCGACCGCACCGGCCTGATCCTGGACATCTTCGCCCAGCGCGCTCGCAGCCACGACGGCAAGCTGCAGGTCGAACTGGCCCAGCTCAAGCACATGTCCACCCGCCTGGTCCGCGGCTGGACCCACCTCGAGCGCCAGCGCGGCGGCTCGATCGGCCTGCGCGGCCCCGGCGAAACCCAGCTCGAGACCGACCGCCGCCTGCTGCAAAAGCGCGTGGACATGCTGCAGAAGCGCCTGTCCAAGGTGCAGGTGCAGCGCGACCAGATGCGCCGTGCCCGCGTGCGCAGCGAGCTGCCGCGCGTAGCCCTGGTGGGCTACACCAACGCCGGCAAGTCGACCCTGTTCAACGCCCTGACCGGGGCCGATGCCTATGCGGCCGACCAGCTGTTCGCCACGCTGGATCCCACCGTGCGCCGCATCGGCCTGCCCAGCGGGCCGGTGGTGCTGGCCGACACGGTGGGCTTCGTGCGCGACCTGCCGCACGAACTCGTCGCCGCGTTCCGCTCGACCCTCAGCGAGGCGCGCGAGGCCGACCTGCTGCTGCACGTGATCGACGCCGCCGACCCGCTGCGCGAGGAGCGCATCCGCCAGGTCGACGCGGTGCTGGCCGAGATCGGCGCCGGCGATATCCCGCAGCTGCTGGTGTTCAACAAGATCGACCGGATCGAAGGCGCGCAGGCCAGGCGCGATGCGCCCGAGGCGGCGAACGGCAGCGGCGATGCGCTGCCCGGCGGCACAGTGGCTCTCGGCCGCGAGCGGGTCTGGATCTCGGCCCGCGACGGCCTCGGCCTGGACCTGCTGCAGCAGGCGCTGTCGCAACGGCTCGCCCAGCGCAGGATCGTGGCCGAACTGGCGCTCCCGCCCGAGGCCGGACGGCTGCGCGCGCGCCTGCACCAGCTCGAAGCGGTGCGCGCCGAATCTCAGGACGAGCACGGCTGGCGCCTGCAGGTGGACCTGTCCGAGGCCGACGCCGCCCGCCTGGCCGCGCAGGGCGACGGCGCCTTGCTGCGCCCGCTCTTGCCGGAACTCGAGCCCGACCCCACCCTGTAAACTAACGGACCGCCGGCGCAGGAGCCGGCCCAGCCGCGACCGGGTACCGCCCGTGCGCGCCGGGCCGTCCCGCCCCGCAATCGCGACACGCTGCGCCACGCCCACCGAGCGCGGCGCACCCCAGACTGGAGCAGGCATGGCCTGGAACATTCCCGGCAAGAACAACGGCGAGCGACCCGAACGTCCGCGCCCCGACGGCGAAGGCCGCAATCCCTGGCCGCCCAAGCGTCGTCGTGGCGGCGGTGGCATGGGCGACCTGGGCGACCGCCTGCGCGGTCTGTTCGGCGGCGGCGGTGGCGGTGGCAGCCCGCTGCGCTGGATCGGCATCGCCCTGGCGGTGTGGCTGGTGTTCAACTGCTTCGTGCTGATCGGCGAACAGCAGCGCGGCGTGGTGCTGCGCTTCGGCCAGGTGGCGCGCGTGATGCAGCCGGGCCCCAACTTCAAGGCGCCGTGGCCGATCGAGACCGTCACCAAGGTCGACGCGACCAGCGTGCGGACCTTCACCAACAGCCTGCCGGTGCTGACCCGCGACGAGAACATCGTCACCGTCTCGTTCAACGTGCAGTACCGCGTGGCGGATCCGGAGCTGTTCCTGTTCGGCACCCAGAACGCGGTACGCGTGCTGGAGCAGATCGCGCAGAGCGCGGTGCGCGAGCAGATCGGCCGCGCCGACCTGGACACCGCGCTCAACGCCCGCGGGCCGCTGTCGGTGGCCGCCTCGACCGCGCTGCAGGCCTCGCTGGAGGCCTATCGCACCGGCCTGGTGGTGACCGAGCTCAACCTGCAGGACGCGCGTCCGCCGGAAGAGGTCAAGCCCGCGTTCGACGAGGTCAACAGCGCCCAGCAGACCAACGAGCGCCTGGTCAACGAGGCCCGCGCCTACGCCGCGCGCGTGGTGCCCGAGGCCCGCGGCGACGCGCAGCGCCTGCGCACCACCGCCGAGGGTTACAAGACCGCCGCCGTGGCCCGCGCCACCGGTGACGCCGAACGCTTCACCCTGCTGGTGGACGAATACCGCAACGCGCCCGACGTGACCCGCAAGCGCCTGTGGCTGGAGACCCTGCAGCAGGTGCTCGCCGACAACCGCAAGGTGGTGGGCGGCGACGGCCAGCAGCTGATCTACGTGCCCATGACCCAGCAGCAGAACGACGCCGGCGCCGCCGGCAGCCAGCAGCCGCCGGTGCTGCCGCCGGAGATCGTGATGCCGGCCAACGGCGGCGGCGATGCGACCCTGCCGCGACCCAGCCGCACCGCGCGCGGTGAAGGAGGCAACCGATGAGACTCAACCTGATCGCCCCCATCATCGTCGCGGCCGTGCTGCTGCTGATGGGCTCGGTATACGTGGTACGCGAGGGCCAGACCGCCCTGGTGCTCAACCTGGGCCGCGTGGCCCGTACCGACATCGGCCCGGGCCTGCACTTCAAGATCCCGCTGGTGGAAACCGCGCGCGTGTTCGACCGGCGCTTCTACGCCGCCGAGTTCTCGCCCGAGCGCTACCTCACCTCCGAGCGCAAGGACGTGAGCGTGGACTTCGTGGCGATCGGCCTGATCAGCGACGTGGCCGATTTCTACCGCGCCACCGGCGGGCAGATGGACCTGGCCAGCGAGCGCCTGGCGCCGATCATCAAGGACTCGCTGCGCAACGAGATCAACGCCCGCACCCTGCAGCAGCTGGTGTCCGGCGACCGCTCGGAGATCATCGCCAGGCAGCTGGAAGGCATCAACGAGGCGGCCAAGACGCTGGGCATGCGCGTGATCGACATCCGCCTCAAGCAGATCGACCTGCCCACCGACAGCGACGTCATCGCCCAGGTCTACGACCGCATGCGCGCCGAACGTCGCCAGGTGGCCAGCCGCCTGCGCGCGGAAGGTGAAGAGCAGGCCCGCATCATCCGCGCCGAAGCCGACCGCGAGCGCACCGTGCTGGTCGCCGAGGCCGAGCGCGACGCGCAGAAGCTGCGAGGCGAGGGCGATGCCGAGGCCACGCGCATCTACGGCCAGGCCGCCAGCCGCGACCCGGGCTTCTACGCCTTCCAGCGCAGCCTGGAGGCCTACCGCGCCTCGTTCGTCGACGGCAACAGCGTGATCGTGCTCGAGCGCAACGATCCGTTCCTGCAGTACATGCGCAGCGACCGCTGAGGCCAACCGTTCGCGGCTTCCTCCCGCAGCCGCGGGAGGGAGCGGCTTCACCGCCAGGCGGGTGCGACGTCGGTGCTGCTGCGAAGCGCGGGTGTTGCCCGCGCGGCAGGCGCCGCCCGCGCCGCACCCCCATCGCGCATCGCTAGACGCGCGGACGCGCCGGTGGGCCCATGATGGTCACGCCGGGCTTCGCAAGGCCGACCAACCGACAAGGAATCCGACCCATGCAAGACCTCTGGGCCGCCCTGTGCCTGGTTGCCGTCCTCGAAGGCCTGATGCTGTTCGTCGCCCCCGGCGGCTGGAAGCGGGCCGCGCAGCAGCTGCAGGCCCTGCCCGAGCAGCAGCTGCGCCGCATCGGCGTCGTCATCCTGGCCTGCGGCCTGGCCGCGCTGTACTTCGTCCGCGGACAGTAGAACTGCGAGCCGGCACCGGCGCCGGCCGATGGCGGGATCCCTCGCTGCACCCGCGATGACGGAAGGAGATCGCACGCTCTGGTGCGTTGCCGTTGCGACGCGCGCGGGTCGAGGACTGCCGTCTCGCGCCCGCGATCCATCCTCATGCTGCGGCAGATGCCGGATCCCGCTGGATGCCTGCAGCGCCAGGGATCGCCGGTCGCAACGCGCCCGGAGATCCGACGCGCCCCGCTGCCTGGACCTGCGGCTGGCCCCCACCTCCCAAAACCCGGATAATGCATAAAAGCCGGTCGGGGACAGTCTCTCCGCCGGCTTTTTCCGTGTCTGGCCCGGCGTGGCGGACGGCTCCCCGATGGAGCGGCCCGCAAGGCACTCCCGGTCGGATGCGGCCCATCCTGCGGCCCCGATGGCCGCATGCAACAAGGAGACACCAGCCATGGGTCAGTCAGTCGTCGTGTTGGGCGCCCAGTGGGGCGATGAGGGCAAGGGCAAGATCGTCGACCTGCTTACCGAGGAGATCGGCGCAGTCGTGCGCTTCCAGGGCGGCCACAACGCCGGCCATACCCTGGTCATCAACGGCAAGAAGACGGTGCTGCACCTGATCCCGTCCGGCATCCTGCGCGACGACGCGCTGTGCCTGATCGGCAACGGCGTGGTGATCTCGCCCGCGGCCCTGATCAAGGAGATCGAGGAACTCGAAAGCGCCGGCGTGGAAGTGCGCTCGCGGCTGAAGATCAGCCCGGCCGCGCCGCTGATCATGCCCTACCACATCGCGCTGGATCAGGCCCGCGAAAAGGCGGCCGGAGGCAAGGCCATCGGCACCACCGGCCGCGGCATCGGCCCGGCCTATGAAGACAAGGTGGCGCGCCGCGGCATCCGCATCGCCGACCTGCACTATCCCGAGCAGCTCGCCGAGAAGCTCAAGTCCGCGCTCGACTACCACAACTTCGTGCTCACCCAGTACCTCGGCGTCGAGCCGGTCGACTTCCAGAAGACGCTGGACGAAGCGCTGGCCTTCGGAGAGTACGTCGAGCCGATGAAGAGCGACGTCGCCGGCATCTGCCACGACCTGCGCAAGCAGGGCAAGCGCGTGCTGTTCGAAGGCGCGCAGGGCGCGCTGCTCGACATCGACCACGGCACCTATCCCTACGTCACCAGCTCCAACACCACGGTGGGCGGCGCGCTGGCCGGCACCGGCGTGGGCGCGGACGCGATCGACTACGTGCTGGGCATCGCCAAGGCCTACGCCACGCGCGTGGGCGGCGGTCCGTTCCCGACCGAACTGGACGACGAGATCGGGCAGGGCATCCGCGACCGCGGCGCCGAGTACGGCGCCTCGACCGGGCGCCCGCGCCGCTGCGGCTGGATGGACATCGTCGCGCTCAAGCGTGCGGTGGCCATCAACGGCATCTCCGGCCTGTGCATCACCAAGCTCGACGTGCTCGACGGCATGGACAAGCTGAAGATCTGCATCGCCTACGAATACCGCGGCAAGCGCACCGAGTACGCCCCGCTGGACGCGCAGGGCTGGGAAGAGATCACCCCGGTGTATCTCGAGTTCCCCGGCTGGAGCGAGAACACCCATGGCGTGACCGTGTGGGAAGAGCTGCCGCCGGCCGCACGCGCCTACCTGCGCGCGCTGGAGGAGCTGGCCGGCTGCCCGATCAGCATCGTCAGCACCGGCCCCGACCGCGACCACACCATGGTGCTGCAGGATCCGTTCGCCTGACCGCGCGCGGGCACAACGCACGCCCACCGGCGTTGTCGCACCGCCAGCAACGGAATGCAGGCCCACCGCGGTGTCCACCGCCAGCGATGGGCCCGTCATCCTCGCGAAAGCGGGGATCCATTGCCCTTGAAGGAGCCCCGCATCTGCGGGGCTTCCTGCTTTCGGCTGTCGCGCCTCTCCATCCGTCTGCATGAACAGCGGCAGCGCCGCATCCCTGCGGGAAGCGCGGCCACGCCGCCCCCCGTCGCACAATCCAGCCTCCAGCGCATTCCGCAGGCCCCGCCCATGACCCGTCATACCGCCACTGGCCTTCTCGCCGCCGCCCTCATTGTCATGACCGGTGGCAGCACGGCAGCAGCGACCGGCGCCGCACCCGCTACCGGCGCCGAGACCACTGCGCCCGCACCGGTACTCGATCGCTTCTCCAGCCCCGCCAACGGTATCCACACCGGCGGACGGATCACCGCCGACGACCTGCCCACCCTGCGCGTCGCCGGCATCCGCCATGTCATCGACCTGACGCCAGACGCCGAAACCCCCGATTTCGATGAGGCCGCCGCCGTCCGCGCGGCCGGACTGTCCTACGACAACCTGCCCATCGCCGGCGCCGACGACCTCGACCGCGAATCCGTCGCCGCCTTCGACAAACTGCTGCACGGCCTCGATGGTCCGGCCCTGGTCCACTGCGCCAGCGGCAATCGCGTCGGCGCCCTGGCTGCCCTGCGCGCAGCCTGGCTGCAGGGCGCGGAGCAAGACGCCGCCATCGCCGAGGGCCGCCGCTGGGGTTTGCGCAGCCTGGAAGGGGAAGTCCGCAGCCGCCTGGCGCGCGAGCGTTGCGTGGCGTCCGCGCAGGGGCAGGGGGAGATCGACGCCTGCGTCGCTGGCGGCTGACCGCAGACGCAACCCCATCCATCAACCATTGTCGCGCGGGTGCGCTTCCGCGCCGCCCTTTATTCGCGCTCCTTCAGCAGCGTCGAGGGCAGCGTCGCCACGCAGCGCTGCAGCAGGTCGACCAGCTGCCCCTGTTCGGCAGGCGAGAGCGCGCCCAGGGCGCCGTCGATCACGTCCTGCGCCACGTCCGCGCCGCGCATCACCAGTTCCTCCCCGCGGTCGGTGATCCGGAACGACATCACCCGCCCCAGCCAGGGGTGCGGGGTGCGCGCGACCAGTCCATCGCGGCCGAGCCGCAGCAGGATCTGGTGCATGGTCTGCGGCGACACCGCGCTCAGCCGCGCCAGGTCCGCGTTCGAGGCGCCGGGATGCTCCAGCAGGTGCATCAGCACCAGCGCCTGCGGTCGCGACAGCTCGATGCCGGCCTCGCGCAGGCGCTCTTCGATCATCACCGTCAGGCCGAGGTGCAGCCGCTTGAGCAACGAGGTGGCGCGGTAGGCGGTGGAGTTCCTGAACGCCCACAGGGGGCTGGCGTGGTTTTCGGGCATCAGGCCACCTCCACGGTTCCGCAAGTTATCAGTGTGCTGATAGAGTATCAGCATTCTGATACGAGCCGAAACCCATGCCTGCCATTCCCCTGCGCGTGCTGGCTGTCGCCGGACTGCTTGCCCTGGCCGCCTGCGGCGACGACGCGCCACCCGAAGCCGCGCCGAGCCTGACCGTATCGCTGGCCACGCCGACGACGCGTGAAGTGGTGCGCGAGGTGGCCGCCTCCGGCGCAGTCGCTGCATGGGAGGAAGTGTCGGTGGGCGTCGAACTGTCCGGCGTGCGCGTATCCAGCGTCGAAGTGGAAGTGGGCAGCGTGGTGGAGCAGGGCGACGTGCTGCTGCGCCTGGACGACCGCACCCTGGCCTCGCAACTGGCGCAGTCCGATGCCGCGGTGACCGAGGCGCAGACCAACCTGGAGACCGCGCGCCGCAAGGCCGCGCGCATCCGCGAGCTGGCCGACGACCGCATGGTGTCGCTGCAGGACGCCGAGGAAGCCGAGGCCGCGCGCGCCAATGCCCAGGCGCAGCTCAATACCGCGATCGCCAGCCGCGACGCCGCGCGCGTGCAGCGCGACTTCACCGTGGTGCGCGCGCCGGTGGCCGGCGTGGTGTCCGCGCGCAGCGTGCAGCCGGGGCAGGTGGTGGGGGCGGGCGGCGAACTGCTGCGCCTGATCCGCGACGGCCGCCTGGAATGGCGCGCCGAGCTGGCCGAGGACGACCTGCTGCGGGTCGCGCCAGGCACCACCGTGCAGGTCGAGACCTCGGCCGGACCGGTGGCCGGCACGGTACGGCGCGTGTCGCCTGCGCTGGACGTGCAGAGCCGCACCGGCACCCTCTACGCCGACCTGCCCGAACCCGGACCGCTGCGCGCGGGCATGTTCGCGCAGGGCCGCATCGCACTGGGCCGGGCGCAGGCGATGCTGGTTCCCAACGAGTCGGTGGTGCGCCGCGACGGACGCGCCTACGTGTTCGTCGTCGACGGCGAGCACCGCGTGCGCGAGCAGGGCATCGAGGTCGGTGCGACGCACGGCGACCTGATCGAAGTGCGCAGTGGCCTCGACGCCGATGCGCGCGTGGTCGCACGCGGCGCGGGCTTCCTCGGTGACGGCGACCTGGTGCGCGTCGTCGAGGACGCTGCCGCGGCAGCGGGTGCTGCGCCAGGCAGTGGCCGGCCCGCCGGCGCGCCCCAGGGCGCCGCGGACAGGGGCGACCGGCAATGAACTTCTCCGCCTGGTCCATCCATCGCCCGCTGCCGGCGATCCTGGTCTTCATCCTGCTCACCGCGGCCGGGCTGGTCGCGTTCAACCGGCTCGCCGTCTCGCAGTTCCCCGACCTCACCGTGCCGGTGGTCAACGTCACCGTGACCCTGCCCGGCGCCAGCCCCAGCACCCTGGAAACCCAGGTCACGCGCAAGGTCGAGGACGCCACCGCCAGCATCCCCGCGCTGGACAACATGGTCTCGATCGTCAACGAGGGCGTGTCCACCACCATCCTCACCTTCGAGATCGAGAAGGACGGCACCATCGCCAAGGACGAGGTGCGCGACGCCATCGACCGCGTGCGCATCGACCTGCCGGCCGACGTCGAGCCGCCCATCGTCTCGCTGGTCAACGTCACCGGCGGCGACATGCTGCACTACGCCGTCACCGCCGACGGCTGGAGCGACGAGGAGCTCAGCTGGTTCATCGACGACACCGTCGCCAAGCGCCTGTTCGCCGTGCCCGGCGTGGGCGCGGTGCGGCGCATCGGCGGCGTGGACCGCGAGATCCGCGTCGCCCTGCGGCCCGAGGCCGTGCAGGGCTTCGGCGCCAGCCCGGCGCTGATCAGCCAGCAGCTCGCGCGCATCCAGCAGGAGCAGCCCGGCGGCCGCACCACCGTGGGCGGCAGCGAACAGGCAGTGCGCACGCTCGGCACCGTCGCCGATGCCAGCGATCTCGCCGACTTCCCCATCTCCATGCCCGACGGCCGCAGCGTGCGCCTGTCCACGCTGGCCACCGTCACCGACGGCAATGCCACGGTCAGCCAGCGCACCACGCTCGACGGCCGCCCGGTGATCGGTTTCGCCGTGCAGCGCACCACCAACACCAGCGAGGTCGACGTCGGCAACGCCGTGCGCGAAGCCGTGGCAAAGCTGCAGGACGAGCAGCCGCGCCTGCGCATGGTGGAAGTGGCCTCCACCACCCAGGTGGCCGAGGACTCGTTCGAATCCTCGATGCACATGCTCTACGAGGGCGCCGCGCTGGCGGTGCTGGTGGTGTTCCTGTTCCTGCGCGACATCCGCGCCACCCTCATCAGCGCCGTGGCGCTGCCGCTGTCGATCATCCCGACCTTCGCGGTGATGCACTGGTTCGGCTTCAGCCTCAACATGATCACCCTGCTGGCGCTGGCGGTGGTGGTGGGCATCCTGGTGGACGATGCCATCGTGGAGGTGGAGAACATCGACCGCCACCTGCGCATGGGCAAGACGCCGAAAGTGGCCGCGCTGGAAGCCGCCGACGAGATCGGCCTGGCCGTGATCGCCACCTCCTGCACCCTGGCCGCGGTGTTCATCCCGGTGGCCTTCATGCCCGGCATCCCCGGCAAGTTCTTCCGCGAGTTCGGCTGGACCGCGGCTTCGGCCGTGCTGTTCTCGCTGCTGGTCGCGCGCCTGATCACGCCGATGATGGCCGCCTACCTGCTCAAGCCGCTGCCCGAACACAAGGGCGACTCGAAGCTGATGCAGTGGTACCTGCGCTTCGTAGACAACTCGCTCAGGCACCGCAACCGCACGCTCGCCATCGCGCTGGGCATCTTCATCGGCTCGCTGGCGCTGCTGCCGCTGCTGAAGGTCACCTTCATCCCGCCCACCGACGGCATCCAGAGCAGCGTGCTGCTGGAACTGCCGCCCGGCACCGCGCTCGCCACCACCGAGGAGGTGGCCGAAACCGCGCGCCAGCGCATCGCCGACATCCCCGAGATCGAGCACGTGTTCGTCACCGCCGGCAGCACTTCCGGCCCCGGCGGCCCGGCGGGCGACCTCAGCAGCGCCGAGCTGCGCAAGGCCACGCTCACCATCCGCTGGAAGGACGACCGCGACGCCACCCAGTACGAACTGGAATCGCAGGTGCGCGAGCGCCTGGCCGACCTGCCCGGCGTGCGCCTGAGTTTCCAGGGCGGCGAACCCGGCCGCGCGCTGCAGCTGGTGCTGGCCGGCGACGACCCGGTGAAGCTTGCGGCCGCCTCGCGCGACGTGGAGCGTGGCATCCGCCAGCTGCCGGGCCTGGGCACCGTGAGCTCGTCGGCCGCGCTGGTGCGCCCGGAAATCATCGTGCGCCCCGATGCCGCGCGCGCCGCGGACCTCGGCGTATCCACCGCCGACATCGCAGCCGCCACCCGCGTGGCCACCCGCGGCGACTACGAGCAGTTCCTGGCCAAGCTCAACCTGCCCGAACGCCAGGTGCCGATCCGCGTGCAGCTCGACGAAGACGCGCTGTCCGATCCGGCCCTGCTCGGCCAGCTGCGCGTGCCCACCGCCAGCGGCGGCAGCGTGCCGCTGTCGTCCGTCGCCGAGATCACCACCGCCAGCGGCCCCTCGCAGATCGACCGCTTCGACCGCCGCCGCAACGTCACCATCACCGTCGACCTCAACGGCATGGCCATGGGCGAGGTGGAACAGCAGATCGACGCGCTGCCCGCCCTGCAGAACCTTCCGCCGGGCGTGCAGCGCCAGGCCGCCGGCGACAGCGAAGTGTTCGCCGAGATGTTCGGCGGTTTCGTGATGGCCATGGTGGCCGGCATCTTCTGCGTGTACGGCGTGCTGCTGCTGCTGTTCAACCACGCCAGCCAGCCCATCACCATCCTGGTGGCCGTGCCGCTGGCCGCCGGCGGCGCCTTCGGCGCGCTGCTGGTCACGGGCCTCGACATCTCGCTGCCGGTGCTGATCGGCCTGATTTTGCTGATCGGCATCGCGGTCAAGAACTCCATCCTGCTGGTGGACTACGCCGTCATGGCCGAAGCGCAGGGCATGTCGCGCCACGAGGCCCTGATGGACGCCTGCCACAAGCGCGCCCGCCCCGTGATCATGACCACCATGGCCATGGGCGCCGGCATGCTGCCGATTGCATTGGGCCTCACCGCCGACGCCAGCTTCCGCATGCCCATGGCCGTGGCCGTGATCGGCGGCCTGATCACCTCCACCGTGCTCAGCCTGGTGGTGGTGCCGGCGGCGTTCACGCTCGTGGACGACCTGGAGGAGCGGCTGATGGCGAAGTTCCGCAGGCGCGCCCCGGCCGCTGCCTGAGTCCGTCTTTCGCGGCGCACGCGGCCCTTCTGCTCCCGCTCCGAGCGTACTTTCTGCTACTCCCGCGAGCGTGCTTTCGCTCCCTCCCCCGCCTGCGGGGGAGGGCCGGGGTGGGGGCACCGCAGTCCCGATCCCTAAGCCCCGAAACTGGCGATCCGAAGCCGCGATCTGTGTCCAGGGCAGAGCACGGAGCCGCCCAGCAACCCTTGCAAGGTCAGACCTGCCGTGACACCCGTCTCCGGCTTCCGCTTTACCGCCCCGGTCCTTTCCGCCATCATGCGTTGCAATTGCAACGCACGGCGACACCGCATGAAAACAGCCTCTCTGCCGTCCCTCCGCGTCGACCCCGCCCTGCGCGAAGCCGCCGAAGCGGTGCTGCAGGAAGGCGAAACGCTCTCGAGCTTCGTCGAGCAGTCCGTGCGCGCCCAGGTGGAGCGCCGCCGCCAGCAGGAAGCCTTCATTGCCCGCGGCCTCGCGTCCCGTGACCGCGCCGCAGGGAAGGGCCAGTACGTGGACGCCGCCGACGTCCTCGACGGCCTTGCGCAAGAACTCGCGAAAGCCCGCAGGAAGGCCCGGCCCGCATGAGCTTCCGCGTCCGCTTCACGGAGGAAGCGCGGGAAGACCTGGAGCGGCTGTACAACTGGCTCCTGGATCGAAGCGATGGCGATTTCGCGATCGCCGAGCGTGCGCTCCAGTCCATCCGCGACGGAGTCGCCGTGCTCGAACTCGCACCGCTGAGCTGCCGCAAAGCCACCGCGACAGATCCGTTCCTGCGCGAGCTGGTCATCGGCTTCGGCGCCAGCGGCTACGTGCTGCTGTTTGAGGTCGAGGATGCCCACACCGTCACCGTGCTCGCAGCCAGGCACCAGCGCGAAGACGACTACCACTGAAGCCATCTCTCCAACGGCTCCCCGCCCAGCTCGCTCCGCTCCCTCCCCCGCCCGCGGGGGAGGGCTGGGGTGGGGGCCACCGAAGCGCCGTCAACCGGCTTCATCACCGCCCCCGAAGTCCCCGCGCCCGACGCATTCGCCGGGCCGTCTGCCCGTGATCGCTCATCAGCGCGCCCGCCCGACGATCATCACGATGTCATCGCGGCTTTCCTGCGTCGCGCGGGAGGCGGTGATCCGCGGCGCTCCACCCCCCACCGCGACTCACGCCGCGCCGACCGCGGGGGCTGGTCCTGTCCGGCCGCAAGCCTTGGTGCTCGGGCGCGCGCTTCGTCGATGCCGCGCTGCTCACCGCAGGCGGGGCGACGCGCGCCAGCTGGTGCTGGTGCAGCTGCGCCAGCCCGGCGTCACCGTCCCCGATGCCGGCTGGCAGGCCGTCGGCATGGCCGCCATCGAAAGCGGGCCGGTGGACTTCGACGCCGTGCCCTGCGTGCGCATCGGCGGCCCGGGCGCCTATCTCGACCGTCCCGGCTTCTGGCACGGCGGCGCCGGCGTGGCCGCCTGCTGGCTCGGTGCCGCGAACAGATCGCCCAGCGCATGGCCGACCCGGCGCGCGTCGCGAGCGACCCGCACCTGGCCGCCGCGCTGGGACGCGTCGACATGGCACTGAGCGCCGCATCCGCCCTCCTGCGCGAACTCGCCACGCAGATCGACGCCCACCCCGCGCAGCCCCACCAGCGCGAGGTCGTGCGCCTGCGCTCCGTGGTCGAACGCGCCTGCCACGACGTCCTCGACGCCGCCGCCCGCAGCCTCGGCCCCGGGCCGCTGTGTCGCGACGGCGACCATGCGCAGCGCTGCGCGGACCTGTCCGTGTTCGTGCGCCAGAGCCACGCCGACCGCGACTGGGCCGCGCTGGGCGCGCAGGTTGCGGCCCTGGAGGCGGAGGCACGATGGCCGCTGTAGCCCCGCCGCGCATCCACGGCGCGGGCCAGTGCGAATCCGCGTGGCGCGCGTCGCCCTGGCTGGCCGCACTGGACGAGCGGCCGGCCGCGCAACTGCTGCAGGGTCGGCGGCGGCTGGTCCTGCTCTCGCCGCATCCCGATGACGAGACCCTCGCCTGCGGCGGCCTGCTGCGCGCCGCCAGCCAGGCCGGGCTCGACATTCACCTCGTGGCAGTCACCGATGGCGAAGCCTGCTATCCCGGCGATGCCGCCTGGACGCCCGAACGCCTGCGCGAAGTGCGTCCGCGCGAAGTCATGCAGGCCTTCGACGCCCTCGGCGTGCGCGCGCAGGTGCGGCGCCTGGGCCTGCCCGATGGCGGGGTAGGGGCCCAAGTCGATGTCATCGAGGCCGCGCTGCACACCCTGCTGCAACCCGGCGACCTCGTGCTCGCGCCCTGGGAGCAGGACGGCCACCGCGACCACGACGCCGTCGGCCGCGCCGCACTCGCCGTCGCGGCGCAACCGGGCCTGCGCCTGCTGCGCTATCCGGTGTGGGCCTGGCACTGGCTGTCGCCGCACACCCGGCGTGCGCCGTTCGATGCGTTGCGCATGCCGCTCACGCCCGACACCGTCGCCCGCAAGCAGCGCGCCATCGCTGCTTCGCCTCGCAGCTGCACAGCGACGCGCCGCGCGCGCCCGCGCCGATCCTGCCGCCGCACATCGTGGAGCGCTTCCACCGCCCGTTCGAGGTCTACCTGCCATGACGCTCGCACGCTATTTCGAGCAGGTCTGGCAGGAAGGCGACGACCCCTTCGGCTACCGCACCCGCTGGTACGAAACCCGCAAGCGCGACCTGCTGCTGGCCGCGCTGCCGCGCCCGGCGTTCCGGCGCGGCTGGGAAATCGGCTGCGCCAACGGCGAGCTGACCCGCAAGCTGGCGACGCGCTGCGACGCCCTGCTGGGCACCGACCTCAACCCGCGTGCCGTGGCCGTGGCGCGCCAGCGCTGCGCCGGCCTCGGCCACGTCGAACTGCGCTGCATGGAACACCCGAGCGAATGGCCCGACGGCCGCTTCGACCTGGTCGTGGTTGGCGAGATGGGCTACTACCTGGGCGACACCGCCCTGCAGGCCTTCGCCCACCGCATCGACACCTCCCTCGCACCCGATGCCGTGCTGCTGGCCTGCCACTGGCGCCACGCCTTCGACGGCCGCCACAGCGACACCGTGGACGTGCATGCACGGCTGGCGGCCATCCCCGGCCTCACCCGCATCGCCCACTACCGCGACCCCGACTTCCTCCTCGACTGCTGGAGCAGCGACACCACTTCGGTCGCGCAGCGCGAGGGCCTGCGATGATCGGCGTGCTGGTGCCCGCGCACAACGAGGAAGCCCTGATCGGCGACTGCCTGCGCGCCATACTCGCCGCCGCCCGGTCGCCCGCGCTGGCCGGCGAACGCGTCGAAGTGGTGGTGGCCCTGGACAGCTGCAGCGACGCCACCTTCGACGCCTGCGCCGCACTGGGCGTGCGCACCCTCGCACTGGACGCCCGCTGCGTGGGCCGCGCCCGCGCCGCCGCGGCCGACCTGCTGCTGCGCGAAGGCGTCCGCTGGCTCGCCTCCACCGATGCCGACAGCCGCGTGCCCACCGACTGGCTCGCCGCGCAGCTGGCCTGCGACGCGGACGCCTTCTTCGGCACCGTGCGCGTCGCCGACTGGCGCGACTTCGCCCCGCGCGTGCGCGCCGCCTTCCTCGCCGGCGAGCACTACGCCGACGACAACCCGCACGTGCACGGCGCCAACCTCGGCGTCAGCGCCCGCGCCTACCGCGCCGTCGGCGGCTTCCCCGCGCTGCCCGCGCACGAAGACCGCGGCCTGCGCGACGCCTTGGAACGCGGTGGCTTCAGCATCGCCCGCCGTGCGAACCCGGCGGTGATCACCAGCGCACGTCGCGATGCGCGGGCAAGACACGGCTTCGGCGACTACCTGCTGGCGCTGGAGGCGGCGGCCTGAGGGGCCGCCGAAGGGGTTGCCTCGGTGCACTGCTGGTCAGCGGCTGGACCAGCCGGCGCAGTCAAACGGCATCACGGGACGCTCGCCGCCTCTTGCACCCGCAACTGGCCAAGGCGCTCAGCGTCCTGCACGCACGCTCCGGCGAGCCCTGCCCGCTCGAACGCCTGGCCGCGCAGGCAGGCATGTCGCGCAGCGCCTTCGCCGCCGTGTTCAAGCACACCATGGGCACCACGCCCGCCGCCTACGTGCTCGACTGGTGTCCGGGCCTGGCCCCCGCCCCCCTGCGCGAGGGCAGGGCCGTGAAGCAGGTGGCGCACTAGCTGGTTCGCGGGGGCGGGGGCGATTGTGGAAGAATTTCGGAGGCGGTATGGGCTTCGCCGCGGGGTTCCGCCGGTGGGGTGGCGCCGTCGAACGACCAGCGCAGTCGGCCAATAGTTGATGACTCCGAATCTTAGGTAGCCGTGGGCAGCAATGCCGTCCCGCCTATGAGTACCGGTCCGTGCGGGTTAAGGCCTTGACTACTGCGAAAAACTTAAATACTCTTTTTCTCCAAATTCAGATAAGAAAACTGGATCAGGAGTTCAGAATGACGAAATCCGTGGTAATCCCCGACGACCTGTACGCGAAGCTTGCTTCGCTGGCGCGCCCGTTTCTCGACAAGGAGCCGGCAGACGTCATCCGGCGGCTGGTGGGCAAAGAGATCGGTGATGCAGAAGCGACAGGCGAGGGTAGCCTCGCCAATGGCGATGCAGGCGGCTTCATCGATAGGGCGCCGCGGGAGCGCGGCGCGGTGATCGATCTGGATGGCACCACGATCCAGGCAGACTCCGTGCCGGACCTGTGCAGGCAGGTGATGGAGTACTTGTATCGCCACAAGCACTGGGACACAGTCATGCGCCTTGCGCCGTACAAGACCAGTGCGCAGCGCTATCTGTTCGCGAAGACGCCCAAGCATCCGAACGGCAAGGATTTCTTCGTGGAGATCCAGTGCCATGGCCTGTACGTTGAAACCCACAAGAACTATCAGACGGCGATCACCCAGCTGGCGCGCTTCGTAGCCAAGTGCGGCCTGACCCTGACCTATAAGGGCACTTCGGCAAGCTGAAGTCACGCGGAGAACGCTGGCGCGATTGGTTTACATCACACTCGAACAACAACAACACCCAATGCCACTCAAGAAGTCCGACCTTTACGCATCCCTCTGGGCCTCCTGCGATGAACTGCGCGGCGGCATGGACGCCAGCCAGTACAAGGACTACGTCCTCTTCATGCTGTTCATCAAGTACATCAGCGACAAGTACGGCAACAGCAACCAGTTCAAACCGCCGGTCAGCATCCCCGCCGGTGCCAGCTTCGACGACATGATCGCCCTTAAGGGCAAGGCCGACATCGGCGACAGAATCAACACGCAGGTCATCCAGCCGCTGATCGAGGCCAACGACCGGCTCGCCCGCAGCGACTTCCCCGATTTCAACGACCCCAACAAGCTCGGCGAAGGCCAGGCGATGGTCGAGCGCCTGAGCAACCTGATCGCCATCTTCCAGAAGCCCGAGCTCGACTTCTCGCAGAACCGCGCCGACCACGACGACATCCTTGGCGACGCCTACGAATACCTGATGCGGCACTTCGCCACCCAGAGCGGCAAGAGCAAGGGCCAGTTCTACACTCCATCGGAAGTCAGCCGCATCATCGCCAAGGTGATCGGCATCGCGCCGGGCAACACCAAAGCGTCCACCACGGTGTACGACCCGACGTGCGGGTCCGGCTCGCTGCTGCTGAAGGTGGCTGCGGAGTCTGGCAAGCACATCACCTTGGAGGGTCAGGAAAAGGACGTGACCACAGCGGGCCTGGCCCGCATGAACATGATCCTGCACGACTTCCCCACTGCCAACATCCTGTCGGGCAACACCCTCAGCAATCCCAAGTTCAAGGATGGCGAGCAACTGCGCACCTACGATTATGTGGTCGCCAATCCGCCGTTCTCCGACAAGTCGTGGAGCACCGGCCTCACGCCGGCCAACGATCCGTACCAGCGCTTCGCCTGGGGCCTGCCGCCGGCCAAGCAGGGCGACTACGCCTACCTGCTGCACATCATCCGTTCGATGAAAGGCACCGGCAAGGCCGCCTGCATCCTGCCGCACGGCGTGCTGTTCCGTGGCAATGCCGAATCCGTGATCCGCCGGCGGCTGGTGGAAAGCGGCATCCTGAAGGGCATCATCGGCCTGCCGGCCAACCTCTTCTACGGCACCGGCATTCCCGCCTGCATCCTGGTGCTCGACAAGGAGAACGCCGCCGCGCGCAAGGGCGTCTTCATGATCGATGCCGCGCGCGGCTTCATCAAGGACGGCGCCAAGAACCGCCTGCGGGAGCAGGACATCCATCGCATCGTCGATACCTTCGCCAGACAGGCCGACGTGCCACGCTACGCGCGCATGGTGCCGCGCGCGGAGATTGCCGACGGCAAGAACGACTTCAACCTCAACCTGCCACGCTACATCGACAGCAGCGAGCCCGAAGACCTGCACGACATCGACGCGCACCTCAACGGCGGCATCCCCGAGCGCGACCTCGACGCGCTGGGGACCTACTGGCGGGTGTTTCCCAAGGTGCGCGACACCCTGTTCGCGTCCGCTGGGCGCCCGGGTTACGCGCAACTACGGATGCCCATTGCAGAGGTCAACGCGGCCATCTTCGGGCATGCAGAATTCACCGCGTTCCAGCAAGCCGCCGTTACCCATTTCCAGCAATGGCGGGCCGATGCAACGAAGCGCTTGTCCGGCTTCGGGCCAGGAGACCACCCCAAAGAACTGATTGAGGCCATCTCCGAAACGCTGCTTGAAACCTTCCGCAAGGTGCCGCTGCTCGATGCCTACGATGTCTACCAGCGCCTGATGGACTACTGGGCGCACACAATGCAGGACGATGCCTACCAGCTTGCCGCCGACGGCTGGCTCACAAGCGCGCAGCCGCGAGAGATCGTGAAGGTAAAAGACAAGAACAACAAGCTGGTCTGGCCGGAGCCACACGACTACTTCAAGGGCAAGCGGCGCTTCAAGTCCGACCTGCTGCCTGCGCCGCTACTGGTGGTGCGGTACTTCCGCGCCGAGCGCGAAGCCGTCGACGCGACCGATGCAGAACTCGCCGCCCTTGAGCAGCAGCTAGACGAACTGCGCGAGGAACAAGGCGGCGAGGACGGGTTGCTGGCCGAGGTGGTGGAAGGTGAGGGCGACAAGCAGAAGATCACTGCCAAGGCTGTCAAGGCGCGGCTCAAGGAGATCGGCAAGGGTGCCGATGACGCCGACGAGCGCAAGGCGCTCAAGGACTATGCCGCCTTGCTGGATCAGGAAGCCAAGGCCAAGGCCGCGCGCAAGGCCGCGCAGGAGGACCTGGATGGCAAGATCGACTCCAAGTACCAGAACCTGAGCGAGGCAGAGATCAAATCGCTGGTGATCAACGACAAATGGATTGCCACGTTAGCGGAGGCGATCCATGGTGAACTTGATCGGGTCTCGCACCACCTTGCGGGGCGGGTAAGTGAGCTGGCCAGACGCTATGTCACGCCATTGTCCGCGCTTGTCGAGGATGTCGATGTGTGGGCCGCATGTGTCAACGCGCACTTGCGGCAGATGGGGGCGGTATGGAAGTAAAGCAGGGTTACAAGCGAACTGAGGTTGGGATCTTCCCCAATGACTGGGATGTCGTCAGGATCGGCGAGTTGTTTTCGTTCAAGAACGGGTTGAACAAAGCAAAACGATTCTTCGGGCATGGAACCCCAATTGTCAACTACATGGATGTATTCAGGAGTCCATGGTTACGCGCATCAGCGATCAGCGGACGCGTGGATGTGACTAAGAAGGAACTCAGCGCGTATGAAGTGCGTGTAGGGGATGTATTCTTCACAAGAACGTCGGAAACGGTCGATGAGATCGGCGTTTCTTCAGTGTTTCTCGACGAGCCTGTGCAGACTGTCTACAGCGGCTTTGTTCTTCGTGCACGTCCGCTGGATCAAAGCCTTGATGATGGGTTCAAGGCTTATTGCTTCTCGCCACGCTACTTCCGACAGCAAGTAACTACAAAGGCAAGCTATACGACGCGGGCGCTTACAAATGGCCGCTTGCTTTCTGCCGCGTTGCTAGTCCGCCCACCGAAGCGAGAACAACGCGCCATCGCGGCGGCGTTGAGTGATGTGGATGCATTGCTGAGTGGGCTGGGTCGTCTGATCGCCAAGAAGCGCGACCTCAAGCAGGCCGCCATGCAGCTGCTCCTCTCTGGCAAAGTTCGTCTGCCAGGCTTCGCTAGCGAGTGGGAGATGAGGCGGCTGGGAGATCACTTGGAGTTCCTGAGCAATGGGGCAAACTCTCGCGCAGAACTTACGCCAGATGGTCGCGTCAATTACCTACACTACGGCGATATCCATAGTGCGAATGGAGTGTTGCTGAATCCAGGCGTCGTGAGCATGCCTTGCTTGCCTGATTCCAAGGCCAAAGGTCTGGATAGACTCAGGGACGGTGATCTGGTTTTCGTGGATGCTTCGGAGGACCTGGATGGTGTCGGAAAATCCGTGGAGCTTCACGGCGTCGGGGATCGGGAAGTCGTTTCCGGAATGCATACCATCGCAACGCGATTCGAAAAATGCGTGCTGGCCGATGGGTTCAAGGCATACCTTCAGTTCACCCCAGCGTTCCGGGATCACTTGCGTCGACTTGCCTCAGGGACAAAGGTCTACGCAACCAACATGTCCCACATCGCATCCGCGGAACTCCGACTCCCGGGAAGCGATGAACAGATCGCCATTTCCACTGTCCTCGCCGATATGGACGCCGAGATCGAGGCACTGGAAGTCCGCCGCGCCAAGACCCGCGACCTCAAGCAGGCGATGATGCAGGAGCTACTGACAGGAAGGACGCGACTCGTGTGAGCTACGAAATCGCCTTCACCCGCGGATTCAAGGATGGGCTGGAAGTGCTGCCCAAGGATATCTATCCCATCGTGAATCGCCAAGTGTCGTCGATTGCAGAAAATCCCTACGAACGAGATCCGAACCGCAGGCGAATGAAGAATGCGCCGCGAACGTTTCGAGCCAGGATCGGAATTCACGTGCGGATGCTGTACCGCGTTCTGGATCAAACGCGCCAGATCAATTTCCTGGGAATCGGCCCCCGCGGCAGCATCTACGATCGCGGTACGGGTCGAGCGGCTCCGCTTTCGGACAGAGACCGGGATGCACTGCTGGAGCAGCTGAGGGGCGCGCCTCCCCAGCATGGAAAGCCACAGCCAGATCAAGCTCCGACAGCGGTTGTTCCCGTCGAGATCGAAGAGCTGGAATGGATCTGCGAGGATGAGCTGTTCCTCCTTCAGATCCCGCAGGAGGTTTGGCCGACTATCCTCAAGGCGGGATCCGTAGAGGCACTGCAGACTGCAGCGCTCGATTCCCGCATGAAAGTGCGAATCGAGGATTACTGGACCAATCCCAGGCAGACCCAGGTCGAGAAGCTGTACACCCTCAGCCCGGATCAGGGCGTGGATACCATTGCCCAGCGTCCTCTGAGCGAGTTTCTGATCTTGCTCGATCCGGAGCAGCGTTCTGCACTGCAGCGTATCCGCGGTGATGGGCCGTATCTATTGAAAGGCAGCGCGGGAACGGGGAAATCCCTCGTCGGTCTCTATCACATGCGTGATCTCATCGAGAGCCGCGCAGGCGAATCGCTATTCGAGGGCAAGCCTGCATGGTTCGGTGTGATCACTTACACGAACACACTAGTCGACGCGAACCTCGAGCTTCTCCGTTCGATCACTCCGGAGAGCTCGCATCGAATGTCGCTTTGCCGGACGTTGGACAAGATCGCGTACAAGTTGGCAACGTTGTCTTTGGGCAGGCGGCCCCAGCTGCAGGGTGCCGATGCAATGACCGCGATCATCGATCAGGTCGTCCGTCGGAGGAATCAGGAGGGTTCCGCCGAAGTTCTCCTGCTCGACAAACTGGGCGCGTCCTACATCGCTTCGGAGATCGAGCAGATGATCATCGGCAACGGGCTGGAGGAGTTGCAGGGCTATCTCGAGATCGAGCGCCGTGGCCGACGCCGCGCGCTACGCCGCGAGGAGCGGGAGGCGCTCTGGCAGCTCTATCTCCAGTTCATGTCCGCATGCCGTGAGAGGAACATGCAGACGTGGGAGCAGTGCCGGCTCATCGCCTTGAACTATCTTCGTAACCATCCCGAGTATCCGCGCTTCTCGTCCCTGTTCGTGGACGAGGCGCAGGACTTCTCCAAGACCGCCCGGCAGCTTTGCCTTGAGTTGGTCGCAGACCCAAAGAATCTGCTGCTAGCTGCAGATTCAGGGCAGTCGATCTACGCCACCCCCCAATCCTGGCGCAAGTGCGACCTGCGGTTCAATTTTCAAAGACGCAGGCCGATCCTCCTGTCCAAGAGCTATCGTGCAACGTGGCAAATCGGGCAGGCTATTGCACCGCTCCGTAGTGATCCCGGAGATGAGGATGATCAGTCGGCGAACGCGGCGCCGGTATTCTCCGGCCCGAAACCCTCGTGGATCGATGTTGCCCTTCCTGAGCACCCCAAGCGCGTCGCCGAGGAAGTCGAGAAGCTTGTCCGAGACAGTCTCCATCCAATCCAGGCAGGTTTGATTGCAATCATCGTGCGGGACTCACCACGCGCCACGGCATATCAGAACGCGCTAAGCGAGCGCGGAATCGAGTGCGCCGTGGTGACGAAGGGAGCGCCGTTGCAGGTCCGGCGCGAGAATGTCCACATCATTACGGCGCATTCATCGAAAGGACTGGGGTTCCCGGTGGTTTTCGTGCCTGACGTGAGTGCGAGCTGCTACCCGCCGCCCTATCTCCTGAGTCGGACGACAGATCAAGAACAACGGGATGAATTGGGAGCGCAGGAGCAACGCTTGCTTTACGTGGCGCTATCCCGCGCCAGCCATCGGCTCTACATGATCGTTGATCGTGAGGAACCAAGCGTGTTGGTGTCAAAGCTTGATCGCAGCGCGCACTGGGACACGAAATGACGGGTGTCCGAGCAAGCATCTATGGGCTCGTGGAACCTGGTCGAAGGACACCGGCCAGAGAGCTGTGGTCCGAAATGGCTCAGAACGTCGTTGGAGAGTTCAGCGATTGCTACCGATATCGTGATGAGTGGGGCTATCGAATCCTTGTTCTTGACGGTTCGTCGCAGTCGCCCGACAAGGCACTGGTTCGCTACCGTACGATCGAAGCCGGCATTCGGAGACAATCTGGCAAACCGACGTTGCTGGATCTGTCAGTCGGCAACATGTTCTGCGAGGCTCGGGCGGAGCCTGTCCAGCGCCTCCATGTCGTCACCGATCCCAGGTATGCGATCTGGGCCCGTCAAGCGGGGCGAGTCTCACTGTCCGAGCACGTACAACTCATAGAGCAATTCGTCGAACACGTGATGGATTCGGGATGGATCCTGGAGCAGCCAGAGCTGGCGCCGTTCCGCGTTGCACCACCCCGGATACGTAACGGGCGTACAGTGGGCTGGCTGCCAACCACCGGGTGCGGCCAACTTGCGCGGTATCCGGTACTTGATATTGCAGCAGGCACCGATTTCGTGGTGGTCGGCAAGGGTGCAATGGCTCGACGGGCTGCCACCTCGCTCGAACAGGCCTTCTCTCGTTGCTTTCCTGGAAGTTCCGTGAGAAGCGCTGTCGTTTCGTGCTCAGGAAAAGTCAGTCCATCGGCCGTCAGCCTCGTGCTGCTGGACGACCGCAAGGACCTTGCCCAGAACCATGAAGCGCGTGACATCCTTCGCGATGCAGAAGCAGGGGGATCTCGATTCAAGCTTGCGAAAGCAAGTTCGCTGTTGAATCCGTATCCCACGCAGAACATCGCGTATGACCTGTTTCAGGTTGCTGGTGGCAGGCCGTGGGAGCCTGCGATCCCGCAGCCCTCCTTCTGCAGCATGGATGCAGGCCACAGCGTCGAGCAGGGGAAGTCGCGTTGGGTCAAGGTTGAGTCTGATGCACGTCAGCGAATCTTCGATATCAAGGCGTTTGTCACCCCGCTGGCAGAGCATATTCCAGAAGATTGCGTTGGTGCCTTGTGGCCGCTGCAGGATGGTGCGATCGCTTGTCGTGACGGCCGACTGTCCCAAGAGCGAGGCTCGTGGGAAGCCCGGGCAGCGGCTGAGAACAGACAACTGATCGAAGCAAAGAAATCACCAAAATCCATTCTCTGGCGGGCTGATGGCGGAAGGATCATGCCGGCAGAGTTCGGTGACGCGATAGTGGATGACCATGGGGAGGTGTTGCTTCAGACCGCGCCACAGAACGTAGCCGACTACCTCCATCCTGTCCGGCTCGCCACGCGCAGTGGACAAGCGGTAGAAATGGCTACGGCATTCCTCCATCAGTATGCAATGCCTGGATTATCCCTGTTTCACATGTCCAGACTTCCCGGAACCCTGTACTTTGCTGACTTGATAAGCAAACTCACTTCAGATGGTTGGCCAAAAGTCATCGGTCGCGGATTCAGGCTTCCTTCTCTGGTCCCTTGATTGCCATACCAGCCTACCCGCCATCATTCTCGGAGGGATCGCATACCGATGTGCATTCCACTATCCTCCGCTTTGGCTTTCGACTGCACGCTGGAAGCCCGTCGCGTCGAGGCCATGGACCTCAAGCAGGTGATGAGGCAGGGGACGGTTATCGAGAAGACCCTTGTCAGGAATGTGGAGCGCGAAACGGTATGAGCGAGCAAGCAGCGAGACACGATGCCGGCGGCAAATCACGTCCCGCATGGCCAGCGGACTCCAAGGTCAAGCCCACGTTTTCATCGTGTGAGCGATATCGCTATCAACTTTCGGAAGTATGGAATCCAGACGAGCCGCTGGTGCTCTGGGTACTCATGAATCCCAGCGTCGCCTGTGTGGAATATCGCGACCCCACATTGCGCAAGACCGGCACCTTCTCACGGGCGTGGGGCTTCGGTGGCCAACTGATCGCCAATGTCCACGCGTATCGGGCCACCAACAAGCGCAGGTTGCTGGAAGTAGACGACCCCGTTGGTCCCGGCAATGATGAGGCGATCCTGCGCATGGCGGGGCAGGCCGATCAGATCATCCTGGCGTTTGGCCAGCCCCCGAAGCGCCTCAGGGCGCGCGGACAGGCGGTGATCGACTTGCTGGCCGGGCGCCACGGTCTTTCCTGTGTGCGATTGGCGAAAGACGGGAAAACCCCGGTGCATCCCTTGTACCTGCCCGCCGACAGCCGTCCAATGCCGTACCACGCACAGTAGGGGAAGCGCATGCCCGAACAGCCCCGCTCCGAACGCAAGACCCAAGATCGCGTCGTCGCGCTGTTCACCGACGCGGCACGGGCGGACGGGCTTCGCTACAGTCACCTCGGCGACTGGCACGAGCGCGGGTACAACCGCTGCATCGAAACCGAGCTGCTGCGCAACCACCTGTCCCGGTGCGGCTATTCCCCTGCGCACATCGCGGCCGCGCTGCAGAAGCTGGAAACTGCGGCCGACACCACCGGGGTCACGCTTTACCAGGCCAACCTGCGGACGTATCAATTGCTGCGCTATGGCGTGCCGGTGCAGACCGCAGCCGGCGTACCCCACCAGACGGTGCATCTGGTCGATTGGGACGACCCTGAGCGCAACGACTTCGCGCTGGCGGAAGAGGTCACGCTCAAGGGCGGCTACCAGCGCCGGCCCGACCTGGTGCTTTACCTCAACGGCATCGCGGTGGCGGTGATCGAGCTCAAGCGCAGTTCGGTAGAGATCGGCGACGGCGTGCGCCAGCTCATCACCAACCAGGAAGAGATCTTCAACAAGGGCTTCTTCAGCACCGTGCAGCTGCTGCTGGCCGGCAATGATACGCAGGGCTTGCGTTACGGCACCACTGGCACGCCGGAACAGTTTTTCGTGCAGTGGAAGGACGAAGTAGGGGACGATGCGACGGATTCCGGCGCCTTGCTTGACCGACCGCTGGCGCAACTGTGCAGCAAGCCGCGGCTGCTGGACCTGATCCGTCACGGCGTGGTGTTCGATGCCGGCCACAAGAAGCTGCCGCGCCCGCACCAGTACTTCGGCTTGAAGGCCGCGCAGGCACGCATTCGCCAGCAGGCCGGCGGCGTGATCTGGCATACCCAGGGCAGCGGCAAGAGCATCCTGATGGTGCTGCTGGCCAAGTGGCTGTTGGAGCACAACCCTGACGCGCGTGTACTGGTGGTCACCGACCGCGACGAGCTGGACAAGCAGATCGAGGGTGTGATGAAGAACGCCGGCGTGATCGGCGAGGGCGGTCCATCCCCTCGTATCGCGTCGCGCGCCGATTTCGTCGCCAAGCTCGGCGCTGCGGCGCCGCGCTTGATGTGTGCGTTGATCCACAAGTTCGACACTAGCGACTTCGACGGCCCGCCGCCGCCGGTGCATGGCCGGCTGTACGTGTTCGTCGACGAATGCCACCGCACACAGGGTGGCGACATGAACCGGCAGATGAAGCGCTGGCTATCGGCCGCGATCTTCATCGGCTTCACCGGCACCCCGCTGCTGCGCAAGGACAGGCAACTGACCCGAGACGTTTTCGGCACCTACATCCACACCTACAAGTTCCACCAGGCGGTGGCCGACAAAGTGGTGCTGGACCTGAAGTACGAGGCCCGTGACGTGCCGCAACGGTTGACCTCGCAGAAGAAGGTCGACGAGTGGTTCGAGCGGAAGACCCGGAACCTCAACAACTTCCAGAAAGCCGTCCTGCGCAGGCGCTGGGCGACCATGGAGGAGTTGATGAGTGCCGAGGGCCGCAAGCGCGAGATCATCGCCGAGATCATCGGCGACTTCGCGCTCAAGCCGCGGCTCAACAACGACCGGGGCACCGCCCTGTTGGTCACGGGCTCGATCTACGATGCCTGCCATTACTACCGGCTATTCCAGAACACAAGCTTCGGCAAGTACTGCGGGATCGTCACGTCCTACGAGCCGAACCACAATGCCATTTCGCGCGAGCCCGCCGACAGCGACGAGCGCTACAAGTTCGACACGTACACCCAGCACGTCCTCAAGGGCGGCCAGACCACCAGGCAGTACGAAGACGAGACCAAGCGCCGTTTCATCGAGGAGCCGGCCAATCTCAAACTGTTGATCGTCGTCAGCAAGCTGCTGACCGGGTTCGATGCGCCCAGTTGTACCTACATCTATCTCGACAACGAACTGCGCGACCACAACCTGTTCCAGGCCATTTGCCGCACCAATCGTCTGGACGGCGACGACAAGCAGTACGGCCATATTGTCGACTTCAAGGAGTTGTTCGGAGACGTGCAGCAGGCCATCGCCGTCTACAGTTCCGACGAGCTGGACATCGACGAAGGGAACGGCGGCGACAACAACGTTACTCTGAAAGGCTGGCTGGACGAGGGCAGAAAGAAGCTCGACCAAGCCCGCGAGATTCTACGCCACCTGTGCGAGCCGGTGCCGCCACCACGCGAGGTGGAGCAGTACCTGCGCTACTTCTGCGGCAGTGCCGCAGACCCGAACGCACTGAACGAAACGGAGGCCTTGCGCATCGCGTTCTACAAGGCAGTCGCGGTTTTCGTGCGCGCTTACGCATCCATTGCGGAGGACCTGACCGACGCCGGTTTTTCCGATCATGAGGCGGCAGCCATCAGGGACGAGGTCGCGTTCTACAGCGACCTGCGCGGCGCCATCAAGAATCACTCGGGCGAGGAGCTGGACATCAAGCCGTACGAGGCGGACATGCGCCACCTCATCAACACCTACGTCCAGGCCGATCCGGCCGCCGTCCTGGGCGAACTTGGCGAGCGCTCGCTTACCGAGTTGATCATCGAGACTGGCATGCACGACGCCATCGCGCGCAAGCTCAACCGGCAGGACAAGTTGTCGCGGGACGCGATCGCCGAGGGCATCATTAACAACGTCCGCAAGACGATCATCCGCGACCAGCTGACCGACCCGCGCTTCTACGAGTACATGTCGAAGCTGCTCGATGACCTGATCAAGCAAAGTCGGGCAGACGCGGAGGCCTACGAGAAGTTCCTTGAGAGTGCCGAGGCGCTGGTGCGGCGTTTGGCGGAAAAGCGAGGCGACGAAGATGTCCCCCTCGCGTTGCAGGGTCGACGCGAGGCAACCGTGGTCTACGGGAACCTGCCACGCATCCTTGCCCTGGAACACGATGGAAGGGTCGCCGTGGAAGGGCGCGAAAGCTACGGCAATGACATGGTCGAGCTGGCGCTGTCGATCGATCAAACCATGCGTGAGAGCGCGCCCGCCGGCTGGAAGGGCGACGAGGTGAAGGAGGCGCAGGTCCTCAACGCCTTGTTCCCGCTGCTTGGCCGCCATCGTGCCGCAACCTTGGCCCTGTTCGAACTGCTCAAGAACCAGCCGGGATACTGATGGCGGCCACTATTCACCTCGGTGAGGTGGTCATCGCGATGACGACCAAAGCCATCAAGAACGTTCACCTGTCGGTGCACCCGCCACAGGGACGCGTCACGCTGGTTGCGCCCATCGGTACCCGGGTGGAGGTGGCCAGAGCCTA
This sequence comes from Luteimonas campi, assembly GCF_051162505.1. Lineage (NCBI taxonomy): Bacteria > Pseudomonadati > Pseudomonadota > Gammaproteobacteria > Lysobacterales > Lysobacteraceae > Luteimonas > Luteimonas campi. Next base: position 982,315 of record NZ_JBNWEM010000001.1, on the reverse strand, counting down.
TGCCGCGTCCCGTCTCGGCTGGATCCGAGCCCAGCAGGCCAAGTTGCTCGCACAGGCCCGCGAAACACCACGCCGGTTCGTCGGACGGGAAAGTCACTACGTCTGGGGGCGGCGCTACCTGCTTACCGTGATTGAGAAAGACGAGAAGCCGTCCGTGAGGCTGGATCATCGACGCATCTTCCTGCGTGTGCGACCCGGCAGTTCGCCCGAAAAGCGGGAACAGGTAATGCATGCTTGGCACAGGACGCAGTTGCATGCTGCCGTTCCCGTCCTCATCGAGAAGTGGCAACCGAAGCTGGGCGTCAAGGTGTCCGGGTACTTCCTGCAGCGCATGAAAACAAAGTGGGGGGCTTGCAACCACCGGGCAGGTAATATTCGACTCAACACGGAACTGGTGAAGAAGCCCAAGGATCTGCTGGAGTACGTGATCGTTCACGAGATGATCCATCTCCTGGAGCCGACGCATAGCGAGCGCTTCATTGCACTTCTCGATGCGCACTACCCGGCGTGGCGCGAGGCGCGTGTAGAACTGAATGAGTTGCCTCTGGCGGCGGAGAAATGGACCAGTAGCTAGATGTCGTGAAGTTCAGATGCCTGCGGCGTTGGCATGACTCAGCCCTCGTAGAAGAAGCGAGGGCGCCAGAGTGGGGCGCAAACCTTCGAGAGGGCTGGAGGGGCCGTTGCACCCCGGCATCCGAAGTTGGAGGCGCGCTTTGCCCGGCCAGACTCACCCGGTGAGACAGCCCCCCACAACACTGGCCCGCCCCCACCACGGCAGGCCCCATGAACGCCATCCTCCACGCCAGGCCGCTGCCGGCGCCCGTTCCGTCCGGCGGGCAGCTGGCGCGCCGCCTGGCCGATCACTATGCCGACCGGGTCACCGGCCAGTTCACCATCGAGGGCCAGGCGGCCGACCTGCGGCCGCTGCCGCGTGACCTGCCGCCGGCGCTGGCCGATGCGCTGCAGGCGCGCGGCATCCGTTCGCTGTATTCGCACCAGGCCCAGGCCTGGGAGGCGGCGCGGGCGGGGCGGCACGTGGTGGTGGCCACGCCCACGGCGTCGGGCAAGTCGCTGTGCTACACGCTGCCGGTGGTCAGTGCGGCGCTGGAGCAGGGGGCCAAGGCGCTGTACCTGTTCCCCACCAAGGCGCTGGCGCAGGACCAGGTGGCCGAGCTGCTGGAGCTCAATGCCGCGGGCCAGCTGGGGCTGCGCGCGGCCACCTTCGATGGCGATACGCCCGGCGATGCGCGCCAGGCGATCCGGCTCAATGGCGACATCGTGGTCAGCAACCCCGACATGCTGCACCAGGCGATCCTGCCGCACCACACCAAGTGGGCGCAGTTCTTCGAGAACCTGCGCTTTGTGGTGATCGACGAGGTGCACACCTATCGCGGCGTGTTCGGCTCGCACGTGGCCAACGTGATCCGCCGGCTCAAGCGGGTATGCGCGTTCTATGGCGTGCAGCCGCAGTTCGTGCTGTGCTCGGCGACGATCGGCAATGCCGCGCAGCATGCCAGCGCGCTGATCGAGGATGCGGTGGAGGCGATCACCGAGAGCGGCGCGCCCACCGGCGACAAGCACATCCTGCTGTGGAACCCGCCGGTGGTGAACCCGGACCTGGGGATTCGCGCCTCGGCCCGCTCGCAGGCCAACCGCATCGCGCGCATGGCGATCAAGTCGGGCCTGAAGACGATGGTGTTCTGCCAGTCGCGGCTGATGGTCGAGGTGCTCACCAAGTACCTCAAGGAAGTGTTCGACCACGACCCGCGCAAGCCGCGCCGCATCCGCGCCTATCGCGGTGGCTACCTGCCCACCGAGCGGCGCGAGGTGGAGCGCGAGATGCGCTCGGGCAAGATCGACGGCATTGTCAGCACCTCCGCGCTCGAGCTGGGCGTGGACATCGGCAGTCTGGATGTGGTGGTGCTCAACGGCTATCCGGGCTCGATCGCGCAGACCTGGCAGCGCTTCGGGCGCGCCGGTCGGCGCCAGCAGCCGTCGATCGGCGTGCTGGTGGCCAGCAGCCTGCCGCTGGACCAGTACGTGGTGCGCCATCCCGAGTTCTTCGCCAGCGCCACGCCCGAGCAGGCGCGCATCGAGCCCGACCAGCCGCTGATCCTGATGGACCACATCCGCTGCGCGGCCTTCGAGTTGCCGTTCCTGGCCGGCGATGCGTTCGGTCCGGTGGATCCGGGCCCGTGGCTCGACGTGCTGGTGGAAAGCGGCGTGCTGCACCAGGAGGGCGAGCGCTGGGAGTGGATCGCCGACAGCTATCCGGCGCAGGCGGTGAACCTGCGCTCGGTGGCCGATGGCAACTTCGTGGTGGTCGACCGCACCAACGGGCGCCAGACCATCATCGCCGAGGTCGACTACTCGGCCGCGGCGCTCACGCTGTACGAGGGCGCGATCCACATGGTGCAGTCCGAGCCCTACCAGGTCGAACGCCTGGACTGGGAAGGGCGCAAGGCCTACGTGCAGCAGACCAACGTGGACTACTACACCGACGCCATCGACTACACCAAGCTGAAAGTGCTGGACGAGGCCGACGGCGCGCCGGCCGGGCAGGGCAGTGCCCACCATGGCGAGGTGCACGTGCTGCGGCGGGTGTCGGGCTACAAGAAGATCCGCTTCCACACCCACGAGAACATCGGCTACGGGCCGGTGACCTTGCCCGACCAGGAGCTGCACACCACCGCGTGCTGGTGGCAGCTGCCGCAGCGGGTGCTGGATGCCAGTTTCGACAGCCGGCAGGATGCGCTCGACGGGTTCTTGTCGGCGGCGTATGCGCTGCACCTGGTGGCCATGGTCTGCGTGATGGCCGAAGGGCGCGACCTGCAGAAGGCGGTGGGCAGCGGCGATGGCGCGTGGTTCGCCACGGCCGACCTGTCCGGCCGTGGGCAGATCCGTTCGGGCGACAGTGGCGAGGCGATGGTGGAGGCCGAGCGCGGGTTCACGCCCACGCTGTTCCTCTACGACAACTATCCGGGCGGGGTGGGGCTGTCGCTGCCGCTGTTCGAGCGGCGCGAGGACCTGCGCCGGCAGGCGCTCGACCTGATCCGTGCCTGCCCCTGCGCGCACGGTTGCCCGGCATGCGTGGGGCCGATCCTGGCCAGCAGCGAAGCCGCGGGCAAGTCGGTCAAGGCGGCGGGCGTGCAGGTGCTGGAGCTGCTGGGAGAAGAGGCTTGAGCGCGCTGGCCAAGCGGTTGGCGGGATTGCGGCAGCAGGCGGGTGCAGGGGCAACGAGTGGCGGGGCGACGGTGGTGCCCGCCGCGTCGCGTGGGGTATCCGACAGCGGACAGACCCCGCAGCCGACCGCGCTGCGCGGAGCAACAACCGGCAGGACCATGGCAGGACCCGCCGCGCGGCGTGGGACAGTGGGCAGCGAGCAGGCCGCGCACTCGACCGTGCCGGGAGATGCAAGCTTCGGCGAGCGGATCGCGGCACCCGCCGTGTTGCGCGGAACAACGTCCGGCCGACGGGGGATGCCGCCCGCTGCGCTGCACGCGGCAACGACTGTTGAGCGGGCCGCTCCGCCGGCTCCGCAGCGGGGAACAGCGTTCGGGCAGGCCGCGCCGTCCACTGCGCTGCAGACGGCAACAGTCGGCACGCCCGTGACCGCAACCGCCGCGCCCCGCGAAAAGACCGCTGGCGAACAGGTTGCGCAGCTGCGCAAGCTGCTCGGCCTGCGCCCCCGCGCCCTCGCGCCGGTGCGCAGCTTCGACCGCAGGCTCGACGGCGACGAACTCGCGCCGGGCCTGCGCTACCTCGAAAAGTGGATGCCATTCGAACGCCTGCCCGCGCGGCTGGACCTGACCGCACTCAACCTCACGACGTTCGGCCACGACGAAGTCGACACCCACCGCATCCTCGCCTTCGACACCGAGACCACGGGCCTTGCCGGCGGCACCGGCACGCGCGCCTTCATGATCGGCGCCAGCGACTGGCGCGACGGCGGCCTGCGCATCCGCCAGCTGCTGATGACCACCATGGGCGCCGAGCAGGCCATGCTGCAGGAGTTCGCTCGCTGGCTGGAACCGCGCACCGTGCTGTTGTCCTACAACGGCAAGTGCTACGACCGCCCGCTGCTGAGCACGCGCTACACGCTGGCGCGGCTGGCCGATCCGGTGCTCGGCCGCGACCACATCGACCTGCTGCACCCGGTGCGCAGGCGCTATCGCGGGGTGTGGGAAAACTGCCGCCTGGCCACTGTCGAACGGCAGCTGCTGGGCGTGGTGCGCGAGGACGACCTGCCAGGCTCCGAAGCACCCGCGGCCTGGCTCGACTACCTGCGCGGCGGCAGCGCCGACAAGCTGCGGCGCGTGGGCCACCACAACGCGCAGGACTTGCGTAGCCTGGCCGGGCTGCTGGTGCATTTCCATGCACTGGCCTAGGGCGAGGTGCCGGATCGGGCGAACTGACGGCAGGGTGCGTGCAAACCGGGCCGCGTCGTGCGCTGCGCTTCGGCGACGGCCACGCAGGTCGCGTGGCCGTTCCCGCGCGGTGGAAGGCGGACGGCGGCCCTGGTACCTGCAGCCGCCACCCGCATCACGTCGCTGCGCGCGGGCGCCGCACCGCCCGCACCTTCTTCGACAGCCCGCCGCCGCAATAGAAGAGATCGCCGTCATCGGCCTCCAGGCCGCTCACGCCGATGCCCGCCGGCAGTCGCAGCCGTTCGAGTACGGTGCCGTCGGCGGGGTCGATGCGGCGCAGTTCGCTCTCGTCGTCTTCCCAGGTGCCGTGCCAGAGGGCGTCGCCCACCCAGCTCACGCCGGTGATGAAACGGTCGGAGTCGAGGCTGCGCAGCACCTCGCCGGTGGCGGGGTCGATCTGGTGGATGCGGCGGGCCTGGTATTCGCCCACCCACAGGTGGCCGTCGGCCCAGGCCATGCCGGAGTCGCAGCCTTGCGCGGGGGCGGGGATGCTGTGCAGCACGGCGCCGGTGGCGGGGTCGAGCTTGTCGATGCGCGATTCGGCGATCTGGTAGAGGTACTGGCCGTCGAAGGCGGTGCCGGCGTCGCAGGCGCGTTCGATCGCGCGCACGGTGTCGCCGCTGGCGGGGTCGAAGGCGATCAGGCGCGGGCCGATGGCGGCCCAGACGTGGCGGCCGTCGAAGCTTACGCCGTGAACGGCTTCGGCGCCGTCGAAGGGGCCGTACTCGCGGACGATCTCGGCGGGGCGGGCCTTGGCGTGCCTGGCTGCGGTGCTGTAGGTGTTCATTGCGGTGGTTCCTGTGCTGCGCGCCGGGACTGGCGCCGTGCCACCGACTCTAGGCAGCCGGCGCCACGGCCGGGAGTAACAATGTCGTCGCGAAACCGGCCAGCGGTGGCGCCAGCCAGCGGCGTGCGCGGCCGCGGCCTACCGCGCGCACCTCGCCTGCATCCGCCAGCAAGGCGAGGGCGCGCTGCACGCTGCGCGGGCTGGTGTCGAGCGCGAGGGCGAGCGCGGCGCTGGACCAGGCTTCGCCGTCGGCCAGCAGGGCACGCAGCGCGGCCTGGGCACCATCGATGGGCGGCTCGAGCAGGACCACGCGGCGCGCGTCATGCGGCTGCAGCGCGAATCCATGCGCCGTCGCGGCAATCGTGGCCCAGGGCGCAAGCAGGGCGCGCAGGCGGCCGATCTCCACGCGCAGCCGCGCGCGATGCGTTTCGTCGTAGCGGCGCACGTGGAAGGCGGCGGCGATCAGCGCAGCGCGCGGTGCGGGCTGCGGCCACGCGGCGGCCAGCGTGCGGGCGAGTGCGAACAGCACCGGCCGCGCGGCCAGCGGCAGCCAGGCATTGGCGACGCGCACACGCCGGCGGCAGCCGTCGACGACCAGGGCATTGGCGGCGTACAGCGCTTCCACCTCGTGCAGCAGCAACGGGCGCAGCGCGCCGGATTCGCGCAGGCGTGCGACCGGCTGCTGCAGCTGTGCCTGCAGCGCGGCCACTTCCGCCTGCAGGGCGGGGATGCCGGCGCGTGCAGCTGCGGCCTGCGCCTGCGCCAGCGCTTCGCGTGCGGGCGTGGTGCGCACCGCGCGCAGCGCCAGTTCGGCGGCGGCGAGATTGGCCACGGCCGCCAGCGCGGGCGGCAGCGCGGCGCCGTCGAGACGGGCGAGGGCGGTGCGTGCCTCGTCCAGGCGGCCGAGCAGCAGCAGGCGGCGCACGGCCACCACGCGCGCGTGCGCGGCATTGGCATGGTCGCCGCGCGCTTCGAGCGTGCTGGTGGCGCGCAGCAGCGGCTGCTGTGGCTGGTCCAGTTCGCGCAGGGCCAGCGCGATCTCGGCATCGGCCACCACGCAGCGGGCGCGTGCCAGCGCGTGCCGCGTGCCGAAGCCGCGCGCGGCCTGGCGCAGCAGTTCGCGTGCGCGCGGCAGGTCGCCCAGGCGCGCCATCGCCGTGCCGCGCAGGGCCAGCGCCGGCGGGTCCTCGCGCAGGGACACGCGGCCGAGAGCGCCCAGCGCGTCGCCGGCGGCGAGGGCGCGAGCGGCAGCGGCAATCAGGGCGTCCATGCCGCGGAGCGTAGCGCGGTTGCGCCTCTTGCCGCGGTGGAAGGCGCGGTGAGCGGCATGGCAGTCAGCCCGGAAATGCGCCCAGTGCCGCTGCCGGTTGGCCTGGGCGACCGCGAAAGCGAATCCGTGCTTGCCCGCAGCAGGCGTGGCGATGACCTCGTGCAGGTACAGATCCTGGATGGAAGCGGGCGGCATGAAGACCGCGGCAGAAGGCGGATGCGAGAACGGCCCCTTGAAGGGGCCGTCCGATATCGCAGGGCTGTGACGGAGCCAGCGCTGTTCGCGCGGGTCCTGAGGTCCTACTGCTGGCGCTGCTGATCGCGCTGGCGGTTCTGATCCTGCTCGTCACGGTTCTGCTGGTTCTGGTTCTGGTTCTGCTGGTCGCGGTTCTGATCCTGGTCCCGCTGGTTCTGGTTCTGGTTCTGCTGGTTCCGATTCTGCTCGTTCTGGTTCTGATTCTGGTTCTGTTGATTCCGGTTCTGCTCGTTCTGGTTCCGGTTCTGCTGGTCCTGGTTCTGCTCATTCTGATTCTGCTGGTTCATGTCCGCTCCAAAATCCGGCTTGGGGGTTTGCCGGGGCGCCACAACTACGCCTCGATGCGTGTGATTGCGATGAAGATTTCGCTTCGGCATTGCAGGTTCAGTTCGATGATCGCGTTGTGCAGATCGACGCATCGGGATTTCGCGTGCGAGATGCGGCTTGTGCGTTTCCGGCCAGCGTCTTCACGAGAACCGCGCAGCTGACTGGAGTGGACTGGCGTTCCGGGTTCCTGGAGTGCATGCCACGTCGGGCGCTTCGACTTCATTCCTTCGGCGCAATGGCCTGTCGCTGGTACTGTTCGGCTGTTTGTGGCGAGTTCCTGGCCGTATTCGCCATCGTCGTGCTGTCGATCTTCCTGCGCCAGGACAAGTCGCCCGAGTCCAAACCGCTGCGCGCACCGCATGCGCAGACCGGCAACTAGGACTGGTCCGGGCCACTGGGTCGGCACACGGTGAGGACGGGTCCCGCTAGCGCAGCGGCGGCAATCCGTCGATCACCGCGCGCACGCGCTGGGCCAGGTCGCGGGCGGTGAAGGGCTTGCCGATCAGGTGCACGCCCGGGTCGAGCACGCCGTTGTGCACGACGGCGTTGCGGCTGTAGCCGGTGGTGAACAGCACCTTGAGTTCCGGGCGCGCCGCGCAGGCGCGGTCGGCGAGCTGGCGGCCGTTGAGCCCCGGCATCACCACGTCGGTGAACAGCAGCACGATGTCCGGATGCGCATCCAGCAGGCGCAGGGCGGTGTCGGCGCCGTCGGCCTCCAGCACGCGATAGCCGAGCTCGGCCAGCACCTGCACCGAGAACTCGCGCACCGTGGGTTCGTCCTCCACCACCAGCACCAGTTCGCCGGCGTCGCCCAGCGGCGCGGACGCCTCGAGCGCGGCCGCTTCCGGCTCGTCGTCGAACGCGCTGCGCAGCAGCCGCGGCAGGTACACGTTGACCGTGGTGCCCTGGCCCGGTTCGGAATAGATCTTCACGTGGCCGGCGGACTGCTTGACGAAGCCGTACACCTGCGACAGCCCCAGGCCGGTGCCGCGGCCGACGCCCTTGGTGGTGAAGAAGGGATCGAAGGCCTTGGCCATCACCTCCGGCGTCATGCCCGCGCCGGTGTCGCTCACCGCGATCCGCACGTACTGGCCGGGCTGCACGCCCGGGTGTTCGGCGGTGTAGCGGTGGTCTAGGTCGCAGTTGGCGGTTTCGATGGTGAGCCGGCCGCCATCGGGCATGGCGTCGCGGGCATTGACCGCGAGGTTGAGGATCACGTTTTCGAGCTGGTTCTCGTCGGCGTTGATCCACCAGGTGCCCGCGCCCAGTACGGTTTCGAGCTGCACGCTCTTGCCCAGCGAATGCGTGAGCAGGCCGGACATGCCCGCCACCAGGCGGTTGGAATCCAGCGGCACCGGCTGCAGCGGCTGCTGGCGCGAGAACGCCAGCAGCCGCTGGGTGAGCTGCGCTGCGCGCTGCGCGCCGTCCAGCGCGAGGTCGATGTAGCGCTTCATGCGCGGGTCGCTCTCGGCGATGCGCTCGGACAGTAGGTCGAGCGGGCCGATCACAGTGGCCAGCATGTTGTTGAAGTCGTGCGCGATGCCGCCGGTGAGCTGGCCCACGGCTTCCATCTTCTGCGCCTGGCGCAGGGCATCCTCGACCTGCGCGCGCCCGGCGACTTCCTCGGCCACGCGCTGTTCGAGGCGTTCGTTGAGTTCCTTCAGGCGCGCGTCGTCGGCCTTGCGGCGGGTGATGTCGATGGCCACGCCGACCATCCGCAGGCAGCGGTCGCCCTCGAACATGCCCCGGCCCTTGGCCGACACCCAGCGCACGACGCCGTCCTGCCTGCCGACGGTGCGGTACTCGACGTCGTAGGTGGCGCGGCGGGCCGGATCGGCGGCCGCGGCGAGGGCGGCGCTCGTGGCGTCGAGGTCGTCGGGGTGCAGCCCGCGGTAGAAGTCGTGCATGGTCACCGGCGCACCGGGCGCGACGCCGAACATCTCGCGCACGCGCTCGGACCAGATCAGCCGGTCGTGCACCAGGTCCACGTCCCAGAAGCCGAGGTCGCCCGCATCGGTCGCCAGGCGCAGGCGCTCCTCGCGCTCGGCCAGCGCCGCGGCGGCCTGTTGGCGCTCGGTGAGGTCGAGCATCGCGCCGATCATGCGCACCGCTTCGCCGTCCGCGCCGCGCAGCACGGTGCCGCGGTCGAACACCGCCGCATGGCTGCCGTCGGCGCGCCGGAAGCGGTATTCGCCGGTCCATGCGCTGTCGTGGCCTTCGATGACTGCATGGATGGCCGTGTCGATACGTGCGCGATCGTCGGGGTGGATGTGATCCAGCCACCATTGCGCGCTGGTTTCCAGGTCGGCGTGGCCGAAGCGGGTGCGCAGCGCCTCGTTCCAGACCACGTGCCCGTCGGCGATGCGCCAATCCCAGATGGCGTCATTGGTGGCCTGGGCGGCGAGGCGGTAGCGTTCCTCGATCTCCCGGTGGTGCTGCTCGGCGATGCGGCGCTCGGTGATGTCGAGCGAGGTGCCGACCAGGCCGATCACCTCGCCGGCGTCGTTGCGCAACGGTGCCTTGGTCGAGAGCCACCAGGCGCGGCGACCGTCCGGGAAACTGATCTCCTCCTCCAGCTGCTCGGCCTGCCCGCTGGCCATGACCCGCGCATCGGCGGCCATCACCGCGGCCGCCTGCGCAGGGTCGGACAGCAGTTCGGCATCGGTACGGCCGATGTAGTCCTCCGGCGACCGGCCGAGCAGCGCGTCGGTGCCGCGATTGCCGATCAGCAGCCGGCCCTCGCGGTCCTTGGCGTAGAGCACGCCCGGCATCGCCTCGACGAAGGAACGCAGCAGGGCCTGCGCCTGGTCGCGCTCGGCTTCGAGCCGGCGGCGATGGTCGATGTCGATCAGCACGCCGGGAAAACGCAGCGGACGGCCGTCGGCGTCGAGTTCGACCTGGCCCGCCGCCTCCCGCCAGCGATAGCTGCCGTCGCCCGCGCGGCCGCGGAAGCGATACGCGTAGCGCCCGCCGCGCGCGATCGCCGTGGCGATCGCCGCGGCCAGTCCCGGCTCGTCGTCGGGATGCACATGCGCAAGCACCCGGGCCACGCGCAGGTCGTCGCGCGGCAGTGCGGGATCCAGGCCCAGGGCCTGGGCCAGCGCCTCGTCGACGCTCAGGCGGTCCTGGGCGAGGTCCCAGGACCAGGTGCCGAGGATCGCGCCTGCGGCCGGCTGGATCTGCTGGCGCGCGGCGTCCAGACCGGCAGGGGTGTCGCTGGCGTGCGCTGAAGCCACGGCGTTCTCGCAGGGCGGGGAGGGGCGCGCGCAGCGCCACACGCGTCGGCGGTGGCCCGCGGTCGCGCGGTGGTGGCAGTCTAGAACAGGCGCGTGGCCCCGTTGTGAGCGCGGATCCCGCGCCCCGCGGACGCCGCGCCGCGGCGCCCGCGGGTGGCGCTTCAGCGGCTGGCCGCGCCCTGCGCCGCAGCCTCGATCGCTTCGGCCACGGCCTGCGGCCGGGTGTAGTACAGCGCGTGGCTGGCCTGCACGTAGCGGATCTGCGCGCCGATGCGCTCGGCCATGTGCACCAGCATCGCCTGGTCGAAGGCCTTGTCCTCGGTGGCGATCACCGCCCAGCTGGGCTTGCTGCGCCAGGCGGCGTGCTTCACCGGTACCTCGAATTCGGCCATGGCGATCGGCACCTGGGAGTCGCGCAGGAAGGCGGCGTCGGCATCGCTGGCGTCGGCCGCGAAGCCGGCCTTGAACTTCTCGCCGTTGAGATAGCCGATGCCGTCGGGATGCACGTCGATCACGAACTCCGGCGTGGCGGCGAACCCCGCGTACTGCTGGGCCGTGGTTTCGCCCTGGTCGGGCGCGAGCGCCGAGACGTAGACCAGGCCGGCGACCTTGTCGTGCACGCCGGCTTCGGTGATCACGGTGCCGCCCCAGGAGTGGCCGACCAGGATCGCGGGGCCGTCCTGGCGGTCGAGCGCACGGCGGGTGGCGGCGACGTCGTCGGCCAGCGAGGTCAGCGGGTTCTGCACGATGGTGACGCGATAGCCGCGGCCGGTGAGCGCGTCGTAGACGCCGCGCCAGCCGGAACCGTCCGCGAAGGCGCCGTGCACCAGCACGATGTTGTTCACGCGCGCAGCGTCGGCGCCGGCAGCCGGCGTGGCGGCCTGGGCGGGGGAAAGGGTGGCCGCCATCGCGGCGGCCAGCAGGGCGGGGAAGATCCTGGTCATGACGGTGTCCTCGGGGCTGGTTGCCGGCGCGGAGTGGCCGGTGGAGCCACTGTGCGTGCGGCCGCCATGCCGTTGGCGACCCGGCGTCCGGAAGACTTGACCACGCGTCCCGCCGGGGCGCGGAGCGCGTGGCATGCCGATTGCATGGCTGTCGCTGCGCTGGCCCGCCCGCCCTTGCGGGCGCCGGCGCACCGCCCGGCCCCCAAGAGGCCATCCCGAGACTTCGCCATGTTGCCCAGTTCCGTGCAGTCCACCGTCGTCGTTGGTCCCTGGCAGGCATCCGCTCCCTCCGCGCCGCCCCCGCGCTCCACGCCCGAGCGGCGCAAGCCGGCCGTCGCGCCCACCCCGGAGGCCTTGCGCGCGGGGCTGACGGCGCCGCAGCTGGTCACGCTGGAGGCGCTGGAGATCTTCCGCTGGCGCCTGGGCTTCGTGCGCCGGCCGCTGTTCCAGGCGCCGATCCCGGTGGTGTTCGACCAGGACGGCAGCCGCTTCGTGGTGATCCTGGAGGACGGCACGCTCGACGAGACGCCGGCGCTGAAGCTGCGCAGCTGAGGCGTCTTCCACCCGCCGCCAGGCTTGTGGGGCGATCGCGGGCGGGCGTCCGCGACCAGGCTCGCTTCCGCCAGCACTGCTGTCGGCTCCGCGGAACGCCGCTGTGGGAGCGCGCTCGCGCGCGAACGCCTCGCGACCGGAACCGCCCCGCAGGCGACCTGCCGGCTGCCCGCTATCATGGGCGCCCCTCGTGCATGGCGCCGCGTCCCATGGCCAAAGGCAATCCACTGCAGGAACAACTGCTCAAGGCCGGGCTGGTCAAGAAGTCCAAGGTCTCGGCCGTGGCGCGCGAGCAGCACCTGGCCCGCCACGCCAAGGCCGCCGCCGGACCCAACGAGATCGAGCTGGAGGCGCAGCGCGCGCGCGCGGAGAAGGCCGAGCGCGACCGCGCGCTGGAAGCGCAGCGGCGCGAGCAGGCACGGGCGAAGGAACTGCGCGCTCAGGCCCTGCAGATCATCCGCGACCGGCGGGTGGCGCACGGCGGCGAGGTCGAGTACCGCTTCACCGCCGCGGGTGCGATCCGCAGCGTGCTGGTCGACGAGGACCTGCGGCGCAAGCTGGCCGCCGGGGCGCTGGTGATCGCCGACAGCGGCGACGGCTATACGCTGCTGCCGCGGGTGGCCGCCGACCAGGTGCGCGCACGCGATGCGGCGATGATCGTGCTGGACCATGGCCAGCCGGGCGAACCGGCCGCCTCCAGCGACGAGGACGATGCCTACTACGCGCAGTTCAAGGTGCCGGACGACCTGATCTGGTAGCGCGCGTGTAGGGCGGGGTTGCGACCCGGCCCGGTGCGGGGCGCTTCGAATGGACCGGGGCGGGGCATGCACGCGCCGCTGTCGGGACCGGCCCGGGTCGCGAATCCCGTACGCGGCGCACGACGGTCGCTTCACCGGCAGCCTGCGATGCTCGCCCACCCACGGCGATCGGCAAGGAGCGCGCGATGAAGCACAAGGCCCTCGACCAGCAGGTGATCGTCATCACCGGCGCCAGCAGCGGCATAGGCCTGTGCACGGCGCTGCTGGCGGCCGAACGCGGCGCCACGGTGGTGCTGCTGGCCCGCAGCGCCGCCACGCTGCAGGATGTGGTGCAGGCGATCGAAGCCGGAGGCGGCCGCGCCCGCGCGATCGCCTGCGATGTGTCCAGCCGTGAACAGGTGGAGCAGGCGGTTTCGCAGATGCTGGCCGCGCACGGCCGCATCGATACCTGGGTAAACAATGCGGGCGTGGCCATCTATGGCCGGCTCGACGAGGTGTCGGAAGAAGACAGCCGGCGCCTGTTCGACATCAACTTCTGGGGCCTGGTCAACGGCTCGCTCGCCGCGCTGCCGGCGCTGCGCGAGTCGCGCGGCGTGCTGGTCAACGTCGGCAGCGAGGTCTCCGACGCGGTCGTTCCGCTGCAGGGCATGTACTCGGCGTCCAAGCACGCGGTGAAGGGCTTCACCGACGCGCTGCGGGTGGAGCAGGTGCGCGTGGACCAGGAAGACCTAGACATCGTGCTGGTGCAGCCCACGGCCACCAACACACCTTATCCGCAGCATGCCCGCAACTACCTCGACCGCGAACCCAAGCTGCCCGATCCGCTGATCGATCCGCACCGCGTGGCCGAGGCGATCCTGGACGCCGCGGCGAAGGGCGGCCGCGAAGTGAAGGTCGGCGCGATGGCGCACATGAACACGTCGATGAGCAAGCTGCTTCCGGCCCTGGCCGAGCGCATGTCGGCGCGGCAGGCCCGTCGCCAGGAACGCGACCAGCCGCCGCGTCGCCCCGAAGGCACGCTGTACCAGGCGGGCGAGAGCGGCCGCGTCTATGGCGTGGACGAGGAAGGCAGGGTGCTCGAGTCGCGCTGACGCCGCCGCCTGGGGCGGTGTCGGCGCTGCGGGAGCGTGCCTCCTCCCGCGCGACCGCTTTGTCTGCTGAGTAGTTCCTGACGTTTGTCGCCCGACCGCCTTCGCGATCGCCCGCGCGCTTGCGCCTGCCGGAGTTCAATCCGCGATGTGGTAGCAGTTGCGTCCGGCGTGCTTGGCCACGTACAGCGCCGCGTCCGCCTTCGCGACCAGAGTTGCGGCATCCACCGGCCGGTCGGTGCAGGCCACGCCGATGCTGGTGCCCAACTGCAGGGGCTGGCCGCCGGCATCCATCGGCTCGACCATGGACGCGATCACCTTGCGGGCGACCGCCTCGGCGCCGCCGCGCGGCACGTCCTCGAGCAGGATCACGAACTCGTCGCCGCCCAGGCGCGCGACCAGGTCGGTCTCGCGCACGCTGTCGCACAGCCGCCTCGCAAATCCCCGCAGCACCGCGTCGCCCGCGGCATGGCCGTAGCCGTCGTTGATCGCCTTGAAGCGGTCCAGGTCCAGGCACAGCAGGGCGATCGGCACGTGGTGGCGGTGCACGCGCTTGAGCGCCAGGTCCAGGCGCTCGTCGAACTGGCGGCGGTTGGGCAGCTCGGTCAGTGCGTCCACGCGCGACTGGCGCTCCAGTTCGCGCCGGCTTTCGGCCAGCGCCTGCTCGGCGGCGACACGGCGGTTGATGTTGCGCGCGGTGATCATCAGGTCGTAACCGCCGTCCCCGTCGGCCGGCACGCGCCGCGACACCGCCTCGATCCAGATGTCGTGGCCGTCGCGGTGGCGCAGGCGGTAGATGTCGGTACGGGGCTCGTCCGACAGGAAGGCCTGGCGCATCGACTGTTGTTGGAGTTCGCGGTCGTCGGGGTGCACCACGTCCCAGTGCGAACCTTGCAGTTCCTCCGGTCGCCAGCCCACCATCTCGGAGGCGGAAGGCGAGACGTAGGCGCGTTCGCCACTGGCGCCGATGCGCACGATGGCGTCGTGCGAATAGTCGGCCAGCATGCGGTAGCGGCGCTCGCTGTCGCGCAGGCTGGCGGCCAGGCGGTCGCGTTCGGCCGTCGCCAGGCCCACCGGAATCGTCAGCAGGCAGGCGCCGGCGATGAACAGCTGCAGCAGCGCGATGCGCTCGCCGCTGTCCAGGTACTCCCGCGCGAACGGGCCGAAATCCTGGCTGGTGGCGATCGCCCCCACCAGCGCCAGCGTGATCACGCCGAGCCCGGCGCCGGCGAAGCGATGGCGCACGGCCACCAGCAGCAGCGGTGGATAGGTGAGGAACAGCACCGGCAGGTCGGTGGCGAACGCAGCCGCGCCCACCGCGGCCACCAGCGTCAACGGGCCGACCAGGTTCCAGCGCCGGTGGCGGGCGACGAACAGGCCCAGGCCTTCGCGATGCGCCACCAGGGTGGTGGTCGCCACCACCACCATGCCTACCGCGTGCGCGCTGAACCAGCGCGCCAGCGCGGGAACCAGCGGCTGCGCGTGCAGAACGTGGGCCACGCTGGCGGCGAGCAGTCCCGACACCGTGCACGCGATGAGCGTTGCCGCCGTGGCGATGCCGCCCAGGCGCATCCAGCTGCGCGGGTCGCGTGTGTCCGGTACCAGGCGGCGCACCGCACCGGCCACCAGCAACACCTCCACCAGGTTGCAGGCCGCGATGGCGATCGCATAGCCGGGCGCGTCGCCCGCCAGCATGCGTGCCGGCAGCTCGCTCAGGAAGGCCACCAGCAGGTAGCCCGGCCACATCGACGTGCGGCGCGACAGCAGCCAGCCGGTGAGGATGCCGTTGCCGACCCAGATCGCGGACAGTTCGCCCGGGCCACGCGCGAGGGTCAGCGACAACCATGCGGTCGCGGCGATCAGCACGGCCAGGATGGTACGGTCGGCCCAGTACGTGCGCGGAATCCTCAAGCGGACGGGCATGGCGTTGTCGGCAGTTCCAGTGCGCGCACTGTAGGCAAGCACGGCGCGGCTGTCATTCGGCAGCGGGTGATGCGCGTCACGCGGCGCAGGCCGTGCTCAGCGTTCCGGCGGCGTGCAGATCGAGACGTCGATCTGGTCCAGGCGCCAGTCCACCGCCTGCGCGATCGCGCGCACTTCCTCCACCTGTGCGGCTGTGAGGCTCGGGTTGTGCAGCAGCACGATTCCCGACAGGTGCAGGCCCTCCTCGTGCAGGCGCACGGTGCAGCCATCCATCCAGGGCAGGGCGGAAATTTCCGCGCACAGGCGCTCGGGCAATGGATCTGGATCGCCGCGTTCGAGCGTCTGTGGCCGCGCGTCGTGCAGGTCGCGCACCGCGCCGCGCAGGTTGCTGGCGCCGTCGTGCAGGATGCTGGCCGCGATCAGCAGCGCCGCCACCGCATCCGCCCACCAGAGCCCGAAGCCGATGCCGGTGACGCCTGCGATGCCGGCTGCGGCGGTCATCCAGTCGGCCTTGCCCATGTCGGCATCGGTGTGCAGCGGCTTGAGCGACAGGCTGCGTGCGAGTTCGAGTTTCTTGTGGCCGAGGATGATCGGCGGGATCGCCGAGACCAGCAGCGCGCCGATCATGATCCAGCCCTGCCACAGCACCTGCCCGGCCACCACCACCGTGCCCACCACGGGCCGGGTGGCGGTGAGCAGCGTGTGCAGGCCGTCGTAGACCAGCGCCAGCCCCACGCCGGTGAGCGCCACGGCCGAGATCAGGAAGTTGACGTCGAAGGCGCGCTCGCGACCGGTGATGTAGTCGGCGTCCACGCCCTTGCGGCGGAAGCGGCTGGCGACCAGGAAGGCGACCGGCGGGACCAGGCTGAGCAGATCCTCGATCAGCGCGGTCTTCATCGCCTGGGAGCCGCCCATCGAGAAGAACATCAGCGCCGAGACCAGGCTCATCCACAGCAGCGTCCACCGGCACAGGCGTTCCGCACGGCGCAGGGCGTCGCGCTGCGCGGCGGGGAGTTCGCGCGGGGGCGGCCGCGTGCCGACGCTCATTGCGCGCCCTCGCGCTCGACCAGGTAGCGGTCGAAGCCCAGGTGCCAGGCGGATTGACCCGGCGGCAGCGCGACGCGGCGCTCGGGCATCGGGCCATCGGCCGAGGCGCGCAGCGCCAGTGGCCGCGACCAGCCGACCTTCGGCTTCCAGGGCGAGTCGGGATGATGTCCACCGATCACCGCATGCAGGCGCGCCCGTTCCAGGTCGCCCATCAGCGCGTCGTGGTTGCCGGGCAGCCAGGTGAGCCGGTAGCCGTGGGCGTCGGCATAGCGCCTGATCAGGTCCGCCTCCGGGCCGCGCACCTCGCCATCGACCACGCGCACCCAGGGCGGATCGTGGCTGGCGCCCACGCGCATGCCCTGCTGCGCGGCTTGCCCGGTCAATCCGTCGGCATCGCGCGGATAGTCGCTGCAACCCGGGAGGGCGAGCAGGGCGGCCAGTGCAGCGGCGAGGGTGGGCGGGACCTTGGACATGGCGGCCTTATGGACGCTGGCGGGTGAACGGGCTGTCACCTCGCCATGCGATGGCGCGCCGGTGTGCGCTTCAGGCCCGCCGACGGCGACGGCACCGGGTGGTCACAACCGGCTGCGACGTGGCGGCCACGCCCGGTGTGGGATGCTGCCTGCACACCGCCACCGGTCTCCCGCATGCATCTGGTCCAGCTGTTCCTGCCGCTGCGCGACAACGAGGGCCAGGCCTTCGACCGGTCGCTGTTCGCGGCCGTGCGCGACGAGCTCACCGACCAGTTCGGCGGGGTGACCGCATTCGTGCGCGCCCCGGCGGTGGGGGCCTGGGAGGACGACGCCGGACGGGTCCAGCGCGACGAGGTCGTGCTGGTCGAGGTGATGGCCACCCAGCTCGACCACGGCTGGTGGGCGGCCTACCGCCTCCAGCTGCAGCGCCGCTTCCGCCAGGACGAGGTGCTGGTGCGGGCGATGGGGATGGAACGCTTGTAGGCGCGCGTCGGGGACCGTAGCGGACACCTGCGCGTGGTGGCGGAACGGGCGTCCGCCGCCATCTCGTCTTCACATTCGCCCGTTCATAGTTTTCTACACAAACCTGTACAGGCGGGCTGAAGCGGATGCCCGTCCCACTCAAACGACGATCGCCACAAGACACTGGAAGGTAGGCCAGATGCCAGCCCAGCAAGTTCCGAACGACCCCGATCCGCGGCGTGTGTCCACCGGCAACGCCGGCCTGGACGACATCCTCGGCGGCGGGCTGGATGCCGACCGCATGTATCTCTACGAAGGCCGCCCCGGCGCCGGCAAGACCACGCTGGCGCTGGAATTCCTGCTCGAGGGCGCGCGCCGCGGCGAGCCGGTGCTCTACGTCACCCTGTCGGAGACCAAGCGCGAACTCGAACTGGTGGCGCAGCGCCACGGCTGGGACCTCACCGGGGTGGAGATCGTGGAACTGGTGCCGGCCGAAACCCTGCTCGACCAGGCCCAGGAGATCACCCTGCTGCATCCCGCTGAACTGGAGCTCGGCGAAACCACGCGCATGATCCTGGAGCGCGTCAGCAGCCTCAATCCCAGCCGGTTGGTGATCGACAGCCTGTCGGAGCTGCGCCTGCTGGCGCAGAATCCGCTGCGCTACCGTCGCCAGGTGCTGGCGCTCAAGCAGTTCTTCGCCAGCCGCAGCTGCACGGTGGTGCTGCTGGACGACATGACCTCGCACCAGAACGACCTGCAGTTGCATTCGATCTCGCACGGGGTGGTGATGCTGGAGCAGCTGGTGATCGACTACGGCGCCGAGCGCCGCCGGCTGCGCGTGATCAAGATGCGCGGCATGGAGTTCCGCGCCGGCTTCCACGACATGAAGATCGTGCGCGGCGGGATCGAGGTCTATCCGCGCCTGGTCGCATCGGAACACCACACCCGGTTCTCCGGCGACTACACGCCCAGCGGCAACGCCGAACTGGACCGGCTGCTGGGTGGCGGGCTGGAACGTGGCACCAATGCGCTGCTGATCGGCGCCGCGGGCGTGGGCAAGTCCTCGCTGGCGCTGACCTATGCCATCGCAGCCGCCGGCCGCGGCGAGCGCAGCGCGATCTTCGCCTTCGACGAGGGCCGCGGCACCATCGACGCACGCGCCAGGGCGCTGGGCCTGGACCTGCCCAGCGCGATCGACGACGGGCTGGTGGTGTTCCAGCAGATCGACCCGGCCGAGATGTCGCCGGGGGAGTTCGCCGCGATCGTGCGCAGGCGCGTGGAGCAGGACGGCGCGCGGGTGGTGGTGATCGACAGCCTCAACGGCTATCTCAACGCCATGCCGGACGGACGCTTCCTGATCCTGCAGATGCACGAGCTGCTGACCTACCTGGCGCAGCAGGGCGTGGTGACCATCCTGGTGCTGGCACAGCACGGCATGGTCGGCCCGGCCGAAACCCCGCTGGACATCAGCTACCTGAGCGACGCGGTGCTGATGCTGCGCTACTTCGAGCATGCCGGCATGGTGCGACGCGCGCTGTCGGTGGTGAAGAAGCGCAGCGGATACCACGAGCAGACCATCCGCGAGTTCAAGCTGGGGCCGCGCGGCCTGGTGCTGGGCCCGCCGCTGCAGGAGTTCAGCGGCGTGCTCGCCGGTCATCCCGTCTATACCGGCAGCGGCGAGCCGCTGTTGCGCGACGCCACCCGTGACGGCCCCTGAGGCCGCGCCGCCGCTGGTGCTGGTGTTCGCGCCCACCGGGCGCGACGCGAGCGCGGCCTGCATCCTGCTGCAGCAGGCCGGCATCGCCACGCGCGTGTGCGGCGGCTATGCCGACCTCGTCGCGGGACTGGGCGACGCGGCGGCGGTGTTCGTGGCCGAAGAGGGCCTGATCGGCCAGTCTTCCGACGAACTGGCTGCGTGGGTGGCACGGCAACCGCCCTGGTCGGACCTGCCTTTCGTGATGCTCACCAGCGGGCGCGACCATCCCCGCCTGGCCGCCTGGCGCGAACGGCAGGTCCAGCGCATGGGCAACGTGGCCCTGATCGAGCGGCCGGTACAGCCGATCACCCTGGTCAGCGTGCTGCGCGCCGCGCTGCGCGCGCGTGGCCGACAGCTGGAAGTGCGCGACCTGCTGGAGGCGCTCGAGTCCGCGGCCAGCACGCTCGAGGGCCAGGTCCAGAGCCGCACGGTGCAGCTGCGCGATGTGAACATGCGCCTGCGCGACGAGATGGCCGAGCGCGCGCGGGTGGAGGAGTCGTTGCGGCACGCGCAGAAGATGGAGGCGCTGGGCCAGCTGACCGGCGGCGTCGCGCACGACTTCAACAACCTGCTGATGGTCATCAACGCGGGCGTGGACATGCTCGAACGGCAGGAAGACCCGGTACGCCGCGCGCGCTACATGGCCGCGATGCGCCAGGCCTCCGAGCGCGGCGCGGCGCTCACCCGCCAGCTGCTGACCTTCTCGCGCAGCCATGCGGTACGCGCCGAAGTGGTGTCGCTGCCGCGGCTGATCGGCAACATGAGCGAGCTGCTCGACCGCAGCCTGCGCGGCGATGTGCAGGTGGACGTGAGCCTGTCCCCGGACCTGTGGCCGGTGTTCGTGGATGCCGGCGAGTGCGAGCTGGCCATCCTCAATCTGGCGGTCAACGCGCGCGATGCGATGGACGGCAGCGGCAGGATCACCATCGCCGCGGAGAACAAGACCGAAGCCCCCGACGAGCACGGCCGCGAGATGGTGCGGCTGACGGTGCGCGATACAGGCTCGGGCATGTCCGACGAGGTCAAGGCGCGCGTGTTCGAACCGTTCTTCACCACCAAGGACGTGGGCAAGGGGTCGGGCCTGGGCCTGGCGCAGGTCTACGGTTTCGCCAAGCAGTCCGGTGGCCAGGTGCTGATCGACTCGGTGGTGGGCAAGGGCACGGCGATCAGCCTGCTGCTGCCGCGTTCGCACCAGGCGCTGGATGCGCCCGCACCGGCGGCGCAGCGCGCTGAGGCGGCGGTCGCCGTGTCGGGCCATTGCGTGCTGCTGGTGGAAGACGATCTCGAGGTGGCGACCCTGGTCGAGGAGATGCTGCGCGACATCGGCTGCGAGGTGGTGCATGCGCGCAACGCGAAATCCGCGCTGGGCGCCCTGGCCGATGGCCGCAGGATCGACCTGGTGTTCTCCGACGTGATGATGCCCGGCGGCACCAACGGGATCGAGCTGGCGAAAGAGGTGCGCCGCCGCCGGCCGGGCATGCCGATCGTGCTGAGCAGCGGATTCGCCGAGTCGGTGGCCGGGGAGGCGCATGCGCTGGCCATCCCCCTGCTGCGCAAGCCCTACCAGGTCGAGGAGCTGCGGCAGGTGGTGCAGTCGCAGCTGGCGGTGTCGGCCGACTGAGGCTACCCGCCGGGTCGCGTTCTGTCCCTGCGGCCCGGCGGCCCCGTCCCCGGAGCGACGACGCGCACCCGCGTTCGCGACAGGCGTCGCGCGCCCTGCGGCATCATGGTGCCGATGCAGTCATCCACGGCCCAGTTCCCTTCCCTCACCCGGACCGGCATCGCTCGCATGGCCTGGCCGGTCATCCTGGCCAATGCCTCGGTGCCCCTGCTGGGCCTGGTCGACACTGCGGTGATCGGCCATTACGGCGGTGCCTCCGACCTGGGCGCGCTCGCGCTCGGTGCGCTGCTGTTCAATTTCATCTACTGGAGCTTCGGCTTCCTGCGCATGAGCACCACCGGCTTCGTGGCCCAGGCCGACGGTGCCGGCGACGAGGCGGAGGTGCGCGCCACGCTGGCGCGGGCCCTGCTGCTGGGGCTGGCGCTGGGCGCAGGCACGATGCTGCTGCAATGGCCGCTGGGCGCTGCCTACTTCGCGCTGATGGACGCGAGCGCCGCGGTCGACGAGGCGGGCAGCGCCTATTTCCAGGCGCGGATCTGGGGTGCGCCGGCGGCGCTGGCGCTGTATGCCTTCAGCGGGGCGTTGATCGGGCTCGGCCACAGTCGCAGCCTGCTGCTGGTGCAGCTGCTGCTCAACGGGCTCAATGCGGTGCTCGATGTCTATTTCGCCGGCACTTTGGGCCTGGGCGCGCGCGGCATCGGCCTGGGCACCGCGATCGCCGAATGGACCACGTGCCTGGTGGCCGCGCTGCTGCTGTGGCGGGTGCTGCGCGCGCGCCATGCCGATGCGGGGCCGTTCCTGTCGTGGACGCGCCTGGTCGACCGCGCGCGGCTGCGCAGGATGCTGGCGGCCAATGGCGACATCATGCTGCGCACGCTGTGCCTGCTGGGCGGCTTCGGCTGGTTCGCCAGCCAGGGCGCCCGGTTCGGCGACGTTGCCCTGGCTGCCAACCATCTGCTGCTGCAGCTGGTGTCGTTCAGCGCGTTCTTCCTGGATGGCTATGCCTTCGTCGCCGAGGCCCTGGTCGGCGGCGCGGTGGGTGCGCGCGACCCGGTGCGGTTCCGGCGCGTGGTGCGGCTGTCGAGCGAGCTGGCGCTGGCCACCGCGGCGGCGCTGGCGCTGGCGATCGCGTTGCTGGGCGCCGCGGTGCTGGCGCTGCTGACCACGCTGCCGGAGGTGGGCGAGGCGGCGCGCGCGCACCTGTCGTGGGCGGCGCTGTACGTGCTGCTGTCGGTGGCCGCGTTCCAGCTCGACGGCGTATTCATCGGGGCCACGCGCACGCGCGAGATGCGCAATGCCGCGCTGCTGTCGTTGGCCACGTTCCTGCTCTGCGCCTGGCCGGCGGTGGCGCTCTGGGGCAACCACGGTTTGTGGGCGGCGTTCGTGGTGTTCGTGGTGGCGCGGGCGGCGGCGCTGCTGCCTGCCTACCGGCGGCTGCAGCGGGACGTCGCGCCGGCGACGCTCAGGCCTTGACCGACGCCTGCAGCGCGGCCGCGAGCGCGGCATCGCCGTTGAGCAGATCCTGCCAGCGCAGCACCAGGCCCTTGCGCCGGCCCTTCTCCACCAGCTTCAGGCCTTCCGGGTCGAGGGTCAGCGTGTAGGCGACGCCGTCGACCTCGAGTTCGCGGCGCAGGGGTTTGTCGAGTGGCGTCATGGCGGACTTCGCAGGAAACGGCACACGTGGCCGGCCGTGCATCTTCGCCCGTCGTACCCGCCGGGGGAACCGTGGCGGATGCGCGCGTTGGTGCCGCGGCCGGCCCGTGCGCGCGTGGCCGGGGTCTTCACGGACCGGGGGATAGCTTCGGCGCTCCAGAGCGAGGAGCGCGACATGCCAGAGGACAAGCGCAGGACGGACGGGACGCCGGACGACGAGCGGCAACGGCAGGATGACGCCCCGGCGCCGGCGCCCGATCCGGCGGCCGGCCTGGATCGCGAGGTCGGGGATCTCGAGGATCCGGATGCGGAGGACGGCGGTGCCCTGCCCGGACGCGTGGGCGGGGGGCTGGCCGGCGGCTGAGGTGGCCGTGGCCGGTCTCCGGCGGCGCGCATGCGGATGGCGCGGCCGAGCGCGGTGGCGGGCATGACCGCCGAAGGCCGGATCCGGATCGGCATCTCCGGCTGGCGCTATCCGCGCTGGCGCGGCAACTTCTATCCCGCCGGGCTCGCGCAGCGGCGCGAGCTCGAATACGCCTCGCGCTGCTTCTCCACCATCGAGCTCAACGGCAGTTTCTACTCGCTGCAGCACCCGGACAGCTTCCGACGCTGGCATGACGAGACGCCGGACGGCTTCCAGTTCGCCATCAAGGGCAGCCGCTACATCACCCACATGCTGCAGTTGCGCGGCGTCGAGCAGGCGCTGGCCACCTTCTTCGCCCAGGGCGTGCTCGCGCTGGGGCACAAGCTCGGGCCGTTCCTGTGGCAGTTCCCGGAACGCATGCGTTTCGATGCTGCGCGCATGCAGGCCTTCCTCGACCTGCTGCCGGCCGACACCGGGGCCGCGGCGCGGCTGGCGCGTGGGCGCGATGCCGGTCGCCTGAAGGGACGGGCGGTGCTGACGCCACGCGAACACGGGCCGCTGCGCCACGCCTTCGAGGTGCGCCACGACAGCTTCATCGACACGCAGTTCCTGGACATGCTGCGCGCGCGGGGCATGGCCCTGGTGGTGGCCGATACCGCCGGGCGCTGGCCGCGGGTGGAGGAGGCAACCGCGGACTTCATGTACCTGCGCCTGCACGGCGATGCGGAACTCTACGTCAGCGGCTACGGCGAGGATGCGCTGGACGACTGGGCGCGCCGCATGCGCGCCTGGCGGCGCGGCGGCCAGCCGCGCGGCGCGCACCGCGCCTCCCGCACGCCGGTGCCGCGCACCCCGCGCGACGTGTACTGCTACTTCGACAACGACGCCAAGGTGCATGCGCCGTTCGACGCGCGGGCGCTGGCGGCGCGGCCGGGCATGGATGGGAGCGCGTGAGGATTCGCACGAGGCGAACCAGGCACGGCGGGTGCGCCGTGAGAGAGGCACCGGTGTACCGGCCCGGCTCCCGCGCGTCGCGGGGGCTGCGGGATCGAACCTGCGACGAGATCGCGCGGGTCGGCCCGGCGGCGGCTTGCGCCTTCAGCCGTCGATGGCGCGACGCGGTGGCAGCTGCGCAAGCGCGGTCGCTAGCTCGTGGCGACCGTAGGGCTTGGGCACCAGCGGCGCGTGCGAGTGCCGGTCGGGCAGGATCGATTCGCCATAGCCGGAGGCGAACACGAAGGGAATGCCGCGGATGGCGAGCGCGTCGGCGACCGGGAAGGACCGCGTGCCGCCCAGGTTGACGTCGAGGATGGCCATGTCCGGCTCGTCCGCCTCCAGCGCTTCCAGCGCGGAGGCCACCGAGTGGGCGGAGGCGACGACCTCGTAACCGAGCTCGGGCAGCATGTCCTCCAGCACCATCACCAGCAGCGATTCGTCCTCGACCAGCAATACCCGGCGCGTCATGTGGGGTCCTGTGCGTTGGGGAGGGGCGCGTCGATACGGCAGCGCAGGCCCTCCGGGTTGAAATCGAGTATGACCTTTCCGCCCAGATCGTGCTGCAGGCCGCGCTGCAGCAGGCGGGTGCCGAATCCCCCGCGCTCCGGCGGACGG
The DNA here is from genome assembly GCF_051162505.1 of Luteimonas campi. NCBI lineage: Bacteria > Pseudomonadati > Pseudomonadota > Gammaproteobacteria > Lysobacterales > Lysobacteraceae > Luteimonas > Luteimonas campi. Next base: position 957,761 of record NZ_JBNWEM010000001.1, on the reverse strand, counting down.
GTCGGCGGCCCGCCGCTCTCGCGCCACTCCAGCAGCAGCCGCGCGCCAGCGGCCTCGTCCTCCAGGCTCCAGTGGATGCGGACCCTGCCTTCGGCCACGGACAGGGCGCCGTACTTGGTGGCGTTGGTGCACAGCTCGTGCAGCGCCATCGACAGCGCGACCGCGCGCCGGGGGTCCAGCTGCACCGTCGGTCCTTGCGCGTCGAGGCGGGGCGAGCCGGCCTCCAGGCACTGGCCCATCGCCACCCGCACGATCTCCTCGACCGAGGCGCCGGCCCACTTCTCGCGCGTCAGCATGTCGTGGGTGGTGGCGAGGGTGCGCAGCCGCGATTCGATCAGCGCGGTGGCCTGGGCGCCGTCGGCGCAGTTGCGCAGCGTCTGCGCCACCAGGGACTGCACGATCGCCAGGGTGTTCTTCACCCGGTGGTTGAGTTCGTCGACCATCAGCCGCAGGTGTTCTTCGTGGCGCACGCGCTGGGTGACGTCGGTGGCCGCGCCGAACCACTCGACCACGTTCCCGTCGTCGCCGTGCACCGGCACCGCGCGCGACTCGATCCAGGTCCATTCGCCGGCGCGCAGGGTCACGCGATGCTGCGACTGGTAGGGCGTGAGCGTCTGGCGCGCGCGCTGCATGGCCTCGAGGGCGCGATCGCGGTCGTCGGGATGGATGCGGTCGGCCGACCACGCGATGGCGCGGCCGCGCGGCAGGTCGGTGACCGCGCGGCCGCCGACGATCTCCAGTTCCTGCCAGCCCGGACACAGCCGGTAGATCAGGTCCGAACTGGCGTCGACGATGGCGCTGAGTCTCTGTTCGCTACGGCGCAATGCCACTTCCTGCTGTTTGCGTTCGGTGATGTCGCGGGTGGTTCCGGCCACGGCCTCGACCTCGCCATCGGGCCCCAGCACCGGGATGAAGATGTAGTCGTAGACGCGCCAGCCCAGCGTGCTGTGATGGAACGGCACATCGTTGCGGATCGGCTTGCGGGTCGCCACGACGCGATCGATCTCCTCGTCGTGCATGGCCGCATGCCAGGGCGCGTAGCCGAGTTCCAGGCAGGTTTTCCCTCGCGCCTGCTCCCATTCCAGGCCCCACATCGTGAGCAGGGCATCGTTGGCATAGATGAAGCGGTGCTGCAGATCGAACACGTACAGCAGGTCGGGAACGGCCCGCAGCACGGTTTCGTAGAGGCGCAGCGTGGCGCCCAAGGCGTCGTCGCGCGGCGCTTCTCGCGGAGTGTCCAATCGCGCTCCGCGCAGTGGGGGTGGACCCGCAAATCTACGTTTCCGCCGTGGCGATGCCGTGAAGGCGGCCGACGAATGCGGGCCGATGCCCGTGGTGCCCGTCTACGCGGCGCAGCAGCGCTCACGCCACGCCACCCGCCGGTGAGGGCACACTAGCGCGCCGTGCCATCGTCTTCGAGTCTTGTCGCCACAACGCCTGCTTCCGCTGATCATCGCCACCGCCCTGTTCATCGAGAACATGGATTCCACGGCGATCTCCACCTCCCTGCCGCAGATCGCGGCGGACCTCGGCGTGGAGCCGGTGGCGCTGAAGCTGGCGCTGACCACCTACATGCTGGCGCTGGCGATCTTCATCCCGGTCAGCGGCTGGGTGGCCGACCGCTTCGGCGCCAAGCCGGTGTTCATGGGCGCGATCGGCGTGTTCCTGCTCGGCTCCCTGGGCTGCGCGGCCAGCGACGGGCTGGGCGAGCTGGTGGCGGGGCGCTTCGTGCAGGGCGTGGGTGGGGCGATGATGGTGCCGGTCGGGCGGCTGGTGCTGCTGCGCAGCGTGGAAAAGTCCGAACTGGTGCGGGCGCTCAGCTGGCTGACCGTGCCGGCGATGCTCGGGCCGATGCTGGGCCCGGTGCTGGGCGGCGCGATCACCACCTACACGCACTGGCGATTCATCTTCCTGATCAATATCCCGATGGGCCTGCTGGGCATGTGGCTGGCCTGGCGGCACATCCCGATGTTGCGCCAGCCGGTGGGGCCGCTGGACTGGCGCGGCTTCCTGCTTTCCGCGAGCGGCCTGGCGTTGGCGATGTTCGGATTGTCGGCGATCGGCCGGGGGCTGGTGCCGGGCTTGGCGCTGGCCGCATCGATGCTGCTGGGCGCCGGCCTGCTCGCGCTCTATGTGCGCCACGCAGCCGGGCATCCGCACCCGCTGCTGCGGTTGGACCTGCTGCGCGTGCCGACCTACCGCGCCGGCGTGCTGGGCGGTTCGCTGTTCCGCATCGGCATCGGGGCCACGCCGTTCCTGCTGCCGCTGATGCTGCAACTGGGCTTCGGCCTCGATCCGCTGGAGTCGGGCCTGGTGACCTTCACTTCGACCGCCGGCGCGATGCTGATGAAGGTGGTGGCGCCGCGCATCCTGCGGATCTTCGGCTTCCGGCCGGTGCTGGTGTGGAACGGCCTGTTGGCATCGCTGATGCTGTGCGGCTTCGGCCTGTTCCGCGCGGATACGCCTTATCCGCTGATGGTGGGCGTGCTGCTGACCAGCGGCTTCCTGCGTTCGCTGCAGTTCACCAGTATCAATGCCATCGCCTACGCCGACATCGACCCGTCGCGCCTGAGCCAGGCCAGCAGCCTGGCCGCGATGATGCAGCAGCTGTCGCTGGCCCTGGGCGTGACCCTGGGCGGCTTCGCGCTGAGCGTCGCCGGCAGCCTGACCGGAGCCGGCGACGATGCGCCGATCAACTTCACGTTCGCGTTCCTGACCGTGGGGCTGGTCTCGCTGGTGTCGGTGCTGCAGATGCGCAAGCTGGCGCCGGACGCGGGTGCGGAGATGTCCGGTCGCGCCGAGGCCGGCCAGGAAGTCGCCGAACCCAAGGCCGAGTCGCGGCCGCAGGCCTGAGCGGCGCCGTGCCGTCACGTGCCCTGCATGGCGGGCAGCGCAACGTGCGGCGCATCGAGTCCGCAGGAAGACGCGCATGAGGCCCCGACACGACGACAACGGCCTGGAGCAGGAACCGCCGCGGCGGGAGGATCCGCATCCGGCCAATCCCGAACGCCAGGCGCCGGGACAGCAGCCCGGCCAGCAGCCGCGACAGGATCCGGGCAGCGGTCCCGATCGCGCACCGGACCGGCGGCCACGGCAGGACTGACAGCGGCCGTACGCGGCCAGGAGTTGGCGATGAACCGCAAGCACGATGACGCATCCTCGGCCGGGCAGGGCGACCTGCCGGAGCGCGAGCAGCGCGAGTACCCGCACGGCAGCGGCGATCGCAACAGTTTTTCTCCGTTCGGCAAGGACCGCATGCCGAGGCACGAAGGCGGCGCCCAGCGGCACGCGCCGCCCGATGCGGACGCCGAAGGCGTGGAGGACGGAAAGCAGGGCGACTGAAGGCCCGGGTCACGCGGCCTTGATGGCGACTCGGAGATGGTGGCTGTCCGATCCGCATCATGGAGACAGCATGGCCCTGATTCCTTCCGACACCCTGGTGGTCGTGGCCGACGGCGGCGGCGCGCGCCTGTTCCGCAACCGGGGCGACGAGCGCGCGCTCGCCCTGCACCAGGTGGAACTGCGCGAACTGATGAACATGGACGACGATGGCCCGGCCGGCAGCATGCCGGGCGAATCGACGGGGCAGCAGATCGACGAGGCGACCTTCGCCAAGCAGCTGGCGCTGGCGCTCAACGAGGGCGCGCTCAAGCACCAGTACCAGCACCTGGTGGTGGCGGCCGACCCCACCACGCTCGGACGCATGCGCCCCCTGCTGCACAAGGAGGTGCAGGCGCGACTGCTGCTCGAGGTGTCCAAGACCCTGACCAATGCGCCGCTGGAGGACATCGAGCGTGCGCTGCGGGCGCCGTCGTGAGCTACCGCTCCGACTATGAAGTGGTCGAGCCGGCGCGGACGGACATCGACGCGGCGCCCGACCTGGTGCTGCTGGAGTTCGGGGCGCCCTGGTGCGGACACTGCCAGGCCGCGCAGCCCGCGCTGCGCGCATTGCTGGACGGCGCCGGTGACGTGATCCACGTCAAGGTCGAGGACGGGCGCGGCAAGCCGCTAGGCCGCTCGTTCGGAGTGAAGCTGTGGCCTACCGTGCTGGTGCTGCGCCAGGGCGAGGAACTTGCGCGCGCGGTACGTCCGGTGTCGGCTGCCGACCTCGCCCCGCTGCGGCAGGTGCTGCAGGGCGATGGCGGGCAATGAGCGTGGCGGCATGCCGATTCGCACGCTTTTGACGCCCCGGCGGTAACGCTGGCGCGCCCGGTTCGCGAGGCAGCATGGCCCGACTCCGCCACACCGACTGGCCCGACCGGCTCTGGATCGTGCGGCACGGCCAGAGCGCCGGCAATGTCGCGCGCGATCGCGCCGAGCTGGCGGCGCACCACCTGATCGACCTGGAAACCCGCGACGCGGACACGCCGCTGTCCGACCTTGGGCGCGAGCAGGCCCGGGCGCTGGGCGACTGGTTCGCGCGCCTGCCGCGCGGGATGCAACCGACCACGCTGATGAGTTCGCCCTTCGTGCGCTCGCGCCAGACCATGGAGGCGGTGGCGCGGGCGCTGGGCACGCCCGGCGACGAGGTGCTGGTGGACGAGCGCCTGCGCGAGAAGGAGTTCGGCGTGCTCGACGGCTACACCACCGCCGGCATCCGCGCGACCTTCCCGGAACTGGCCGCGCAGCGCGCCAGCGTGGGCAAGTTCTATTTCCGCCCGCCCGGTGGCGAAAGCTGGTGCGATGTGATCCTGCGCCTGCGCAGCCTGACCGAAGTGCTGCGCCGCGATTACGTGGGCGAACGGGTGCTGATCGTGGCGCACCAGGTGATCGTGAACTGCTTCCGCTACCTGCTCGAGTGCATGGACGAGGCCGAGATCCTGGGCATCGACCGCCAGGCCGACGTGCCCAACTGTTCGGTCACCACCTACGCCATCGACCGTGGCGCGCCCGACGCGCGATTCCGTCTCGAAGTGGCGAACATGGAACTTCCGCTGCTCGAAGCCGGTGCAGCGGTGACCGAGGCCGCCGATGTGCCGGCAGGCCCGAGGTGAGGCGGCGAGGGCCGCGCGGTGCGGCGGGGGCGCAGACGATCGGCGCCGCGATGCTGCGTGCCTGGCCGCTGCCCGACCAGCCGCAGGGTGGCGGCAAGGAGCAGCGCGGCCGCGTGCTGGTCGTGGGCGGCCAGCGCGATCTCGCCGGCGCGGTCCGGCTGGCCGGTGAAGCGGCGCTGCGCGCGGGTGCGGGCAAGCTGCAGCTGGCGGTCGCCGCCGGTGCCGCACCCGCGCTCGCCATCGCCGTGCCGGAAGCGCGCGTGCTCGGCCTGTCCGAGGCAGCCGACGGCGGCCTCGCCAGCGGGGGCCGGTGGCTGGCCACGGTCGCGGCGCGCGCGGATGCGCTGGTGCTGGGGCCGGGAACGGAAAAGAGCGTGGCGCTGCACGCGCTTGCCGGGCGCCTGCTGCCGCGTCTGGCGGGTACCGTCGTGCTGGATGCGGGCGCGCTCGATCTGCCGTTGCTGCGCGCCTGGCATCGCCTGCGCGGACGCCCGGCCGCCATCGTCACGCCCCACCATGGCGAGATGGCCGCGCTGCTCGGCTGCGACGAGGCCAGCGTCGCCGCGCACGCGCCGCGGCTGGCGGCGGCGTTCGCACGCGCGTGGAATCTCGTGGTCGTCCTGAAGTCGGCCGACACCTGGATCGCGGATGCGTCGGGCGGCGTGTGGCTGCACCGCAACGGTCCGCCCGGGCTTGGCACCTCGGGATCCGGCGACGTACTGGCCGGGCTGATCGGCGGGCTGTGCGCGCGCGGTGCCGCGCCGGCGCAGGCGGCCTGCTGGGGCGTGTGGCTGCACGCGCGCGCGGCGGCGAAGCTCCCGGGCCGGGGCGGCCCCGGTTTCCTAGCGCGGGAGATCGCGGCCGGCGTGCCCGCGCTGCTGGCGAGGGCGCAGGCGGCAGGCGTGAGCTGACGCGCGCCGCGTGCCAGAGGGCGCGACCGCATGCGGCGTGCACGGGGGACACGTGCGCAGTTCACGCAGGCGCACCCAACCGGCACGCCGGTTGCCCGGGCGTGCCGTCGGCCTGCGGCGTGGTCAGGCGAGCATGCGCACGGCGGGCTCGCGCGCCCACTGCCGGGTCCTGGCCTGGGCGATGAAGCCATCGCGGTCGCCCGCGTCGACGATGCCGGCGTCGCGGCCGACGTTGCCGGCCTCGAGCAGCGGCGTGGCCCCGTCGTCGAAGGCGATCGCCTTCAGGTGCGCCCAGGCGAACGCGACGAAGTCCAGCGCCGCCGATTCCTTGGCCAGCCTCGCGCCGGCTTGCGCGGAGAGCAGCACCGCGACCGCATCGAACAGGACCGACGGCGCGCCGGCCAGCTGCGCGTCCGCCGGCTGCCGGCGCCCGTCCGAGAGCGTCGCGCCGCCGAGCTTCGGCGCCACGATCTTCACCGTCGCGCCTTCGGCCTGCGCGGCGGCGATCAGCGCATCGAGGGTGGGCGCGTCGCTGCCGTCGTCGACAAGAATGCCGATGCTGCGGCCCTCCAGCGTTTCCCGCATGCGGCCGATCACGCGCACTTCCGGTGCCGGCGGCATGTCGCGCACCGGCACCGCGGGTGCGGGCGCGTCGGGCAGCGCCCCCAGGCCGAGGCCCTCGGCCACGCGCTGCGCCAGTGATGCGTCGATGTTGCGCAGCTGCCCGACCATGCGTTCGCGCACCTTCGGCGTCTCCACCTTCGACAGCTCGAACACCAGGGCCGAGGCCAGGTGCGCCTGCTCGGGCGCCTCCAGGCTGCGGAAGAACATCCGCGCCTGGCTGTAGTGGTCGGCGAAGCTTTCCGGCCGCAGGCGGCCTTTCACCCCATCGTCGACGCGCGAGGCATGGCTGCGGAAGCCGCTGCGCGCATCGGCGCGCGGGCTGTCCTCCTGCAGCGAACTGGGTTCGTAGTTCACCCGGCCCTTCGGGATCTGCATCTGCATGTGCCCGTCGCGCTGGTGGTTGGCGAAGGGGCAGCGCGGCTGGTTGATCGGGATCTGGTGGAAGTTGGGCCCGCCCAGGCGGATCAGCTGGGTGTCGAGGTAGGAAAACAGGCGTCCGTGCAGCAGCGGGTCGTTGGAAAAATCGATGCCGGGCACGAGATTGGCCGGGCAGAACGCGACCTGTTCGGTCTCGGCGAAGAAGTTGTCGGGCCAGCGGTCGAGCACCATGCGGCCGATGACCTGAAGCGGCACCAGCGACTCGGGAACGATCTTGGTGGGGTCGAGGTGGTCGAAGTCGAAGGCATCGGCCTCCTCCTCGGTGAACAGCTGCACGGCCAGTTCCCACTCCGGGTAGTGGCCGGCCTGGATCGCCTCGAACAGGTCGCGCCGGTGGTAGTCGTTGTCGGCGCCCTGCAGCTTGGCCGCTTCGTCCCACACCGTGGACTGGACGCCGAGCTTCGGCCGCCAGTGGAACTTGACGAAGGTGCTGGTGCCGTCCTCGGTGAGCAGGCGGAAGCTGTGCACGCCGAAGCCTTCCATCATCCGCAGCGAGCGCGGGATGGTGCGGTCGCTCATCGCCCACATGATCATGTGCATCGATTCGGGCGTGAGCGAGATGAAGTCCCAGAACGTATCGTGCGCGGCGGTGGCCTGCGGGAAACCGCGGTCGGGCTCGGGCTTGACCGCGTGCACCAGGTCGGGGAACTTCATCGCGTCCTGGATGAAGAAGACCGGGATGTTGTTGCCGACCAGGTCGTAATTGCCCTCGTCGGTATAGAACTTCACCGCGAAGCCGCGCGCGTCGCGCGGCGTGTCGACCGAACCCTTGCTGCCGGCGACGGTGGAAAAGCGGGCGAACACGGGCGTGCGCTTGCCGACTTCGGTGAACAGCTTCGCGCGAGTGTACTGCGCCAGCGAATGGGTGAGTTCGAAGAATCCATGCGCGGCCGCGCCGCGCGCGTGCACGATGCGCTCGGGGATGCGCTCGTGGTCGAAATGGGTGAGCTTCTCGCGGAGGATGAAATCCTCCAGCAGGTTGGGGCCGCGCGGCCCCTGGCGCAGCGAATTCTGGTTGTCGGCGATCACCACGCCCTGGTTGGTGGTGAGTCGCGGGCGTCCCGCGGCAGCCTGCTGGTGGTACTCGCCGGCATTTCCGCGTGGCGCGTCCGCATCCGGGTCAGGGCCTTCGGTGCGCCTGCCCACGTGGCCGGGCGGCGTGTCTTCGGCTGGCCGCGCGCCGCGCTCGGGCGGGTGTCCGGGTGGGGTGGCGGTCGGGGTGCGGGAATCGGCCATGCGCTGCGCTCCAGGATCGGGTCATCCCGCCGATCCTGCACAGCCGGGCGTGAGCGCGGCGCATGGAGGCGCGGAGGCATGGGGGCCACGTCAGCCGCAGGTGGTCGAAGGCGCGCGGTCGTGCTGCCAGCGGAGGCGATCGCACGCCGCTGCGTACAGCCCCGGTCAGAAACTCCAGCCCAGCCGCAGCGCGACGCGGCCGTTGGCCTTGTCGGCGTCGTCGAGGTTCTCCGACAGCACCTCGCCGTAGCTGACGGTATTGGTGTAGTGCAGCTCCGCGTCGATCGGTCCGAACGTGCGCGTCACTCCCACCAGATAGTCGCCATAGCTGTCGCCGGCGGCATCGTCGAGGTCGTACCAGCCGGCGGAGAGCTTGAGCCCGAAGCCGCTCTCGCCCAGCGGATATTCGGCCGCGGCGCTGTAGTAGATGCCCGACTCGCCGAGCTGGAAGATGTCGGGCGAATACGCCACGCCCAGCGTGTAGGTCTCGCCCAGCGACAGCGCGGCGGCGAACTCGGTGTAGTCCATCTCGTAACCGGCGTTGGTGCCCGGGTACTTGGCGCGCATCACCGAGAGGTCCATCGCGACGCTGTCGGTCAGATCGCCCGCCCAGCCCAGGTAGGCGTCGATCTCGTGGTCGACGCCGGATTCCGAATCGCCGGTATCCGCGCGTCCCACCCAGGCGCCCGCGTAGAAGCCGCTGTCGTGGGACAGGGTGACCTCGCCCATCCAGGCGGGCTTGCCGTCGGTCTGGGTGACACCGCGCCAGACGTAGTCGCTGGCGACCGCGAGTTCTCCCTCCACGGACCAGGCGCTGGCGCCGTCGGCCTCCTGGGCGAGGGCGAAGTCGGGCAGGGCGGCGAGGGCGAGCAGGAGGCTGGTCTGGGCGAGGCGCATGGGACGTCGAACCACGGTGCGAGGGGGCGCATACGATACACGCGTGGCGCCGCGGGCCGGGCCCGGTCCATGCAGCGGCAGGCGCCAGGGCTTACCATTTCGGCCTGCCGGGCCGTCCGCGCCCGCGTCCACCCCCTACAGGATCCCTGCAATGCGCCCACGCCCCCTCCGACTCGCCCCGCTCGCCTGCGCCCTGATGCTTGCCGCCTGCGGCGGCGGTTCCGGCGATGGCGCGGCCGGCGATGCGGCCGGTGGCGCCAAGGAACTCAACGTCTACAACTGGTCGGACTACGTCGCCGAGGACACCATCGCCGGCTTCGAGCAGGCGACCGGGATCAAGGTCAACTACGACGTGTACTCGGAGAACGAGACGCTCGAGACCAAGCTCACCACCGGCAGCTCGGGCTACGACGTGGTATTCCCGTCCGCGCGCCCGTTCGCCCAGCGCCAGATCGGCGCCGGCCTGTACGCGCCGCTGGACAAGGCCCGCCTGCCGCACTGGTCGCATCTGGACGCCGACGTGCTGGCCGGGCTGACCGACATCGATCCGGGCAATGCCCACGTGGTGCCGTACATGTGGGGCACCACCGGCCTGGGCGTCAACGTGGACAAGGTGCGGGCCGCGCTTGGGCCAGATGCGCCGCTGGATTCCTGGGCGCTGCTGTTCGACCCGGCCAACGCCGAAAAGCTCGCGTCCTGCGGCATCCACGTGCTCGACGACGACCAGGAGGCCTTCGGCGCCGCCCTGATCTGGCTGGGCAAGGATCCCAATGCCGGCAGCGTGGAAGACATCGAGCTGGTGAAGCAGGCCTATGCGGGGATCCGTCCGCACGTGCGCACCTTCAACAACGCCGCCTACAAGGACGCGCTGGCCAATGGCGATGCCTGCCTGGTGATGGGCTATTCGGGCGATATCGGGCAGGCGCGCGACGTCGCGGCCGAGGCGGCCGAGGCCACCGGCAAGGCCGCACCGGACATCCGCTACGTGATCCCGAAGGAGGGCGCGATCCGCTGGATGGACGTGATCGCGATTCCTAAGGACGCGCCGCATGCCGACAACGCGCACGCGTTCATCGACTACCTGCTGCAGCCCGAGGTGATCGCCAAGGTCACCGACTACGTGGCCTATGCGAACGCCAACAAGGACGCCACCGCGCTGGTGGATCCTGAAATCGCCGCCGATGCGGGCGTGTATCCGCCCGAGGACGTGCGCGCCAAGCTGGTCGACCCGGTGTCGCTGCCCGAGGACGTGCAGCGCCAGCGCGTGCGCGCCTGGACGGCGATCAAGAGCGGCCGGTGATGGCAGCGGGATGGCGCTGCGGTCCTGGCACGCCATCCCGCCCCTCCGTTCAGCCACGCCGGCGCGCGCGACCGGGGGTCGATCGGTCCTGCGCGTGGTGACGCATGCACGTCGCGGGCGCCGCGCGGTGCACAGGCGCGGCGCGAGGACGTACCATGCGCGCTTCGCGCGAATGCGTTGCTGGACGCGCGCCGTTTCCACCGGTCATGCCCGATGCGCGCGCCGCGCACGGCGCAAGGGCCAGCCCCGGAGATCCCATCCATGGCAGCACCCGCACGCGCCACGCCGCCGGTCGAACCCTGGCGCGACGCCGCCGCGCAGCCGTTCGTGCGCATCGAGGGCGTCACCAAGACCTTCGGCAAGTTCTACGCCTGCGACGACATCTCGCTGGACATCTATCGCGGCGAGTTCTTCGCCCTGCTGGGCGGCTCGGGCTCGGGCAAGAGCACCCTGCTGCGGGTGATGGCGGGATTCGAGACGCCCGACAAGGGGCGGGTGCTGATCGACGGCGTCGACGTGACCGCGCTGCCGCCCTACCAGCGGCCGGTGAACATGATGTTCCAGAGCTACGCGCTGTTCCCGCACATGACCGTGGCGCAGAACATCGCCTTCGGCCTCAAGCAGGATCGCCTGCCGGCGGGCGAGATCCGCGACCGCGTGCAGGCCATGCTCGAGCTGGTGCAGATGCCGCAGCTGGGCAACCGCAAGCCCGACCAGCTCTCCGGCGGCCAGCGCCAGCGCGCCGCCCTGGCCCGCGCGCTGGCGCGCCAGCCCAAGCTGCTGCTGCTGGACGAGCCGCTGGGCGCGCTCGACAAGCGCCTGCGCGAGCGCACCCAGTTCCAGCTGGTCAACATCCAGGAAAAGGTCGGCACCACCTTCATCATGGTCACGCACGACCAGGAGGAGGCGATGACGATGTCCTCGCGCATCGCGGTGATGGATGCCGGGCGCATCGTGCAGGTGTCCACGCCGGCGGCGCTGTATGAATTCCCGGCGACGCGCTTCGTGGCCGAGTTCATCGGCGGCATCAACCTGTTCGAGGGCCGCGTGTTGTCGCACGACGCCGGGGATGGGCTGGTGCGGGTGCAGTGCGAGCAGCTGGAAGAACCGGTGCTGGCGCGGCATACCGACTACATCCCCGAGGGCACCGCGGTGAGCGTGGCGGTGCGGCCCGAGAAGATCGACGTGCACGAGCAGCGCCCGGATGCGGACAATGTTGCGGTGGGCAAGGTGCGCGACATCGCCTACCTGGGCGATGTGTCGATCTACCACGTGCAGACCGAGGCCGGGGCGACCATCCGCGTGCAGGAAACCCACGTCGAGCGCAGTTCCGAGCCGCACTACGACTGGGACGACACGCTGTGGCTGAGCTGGCCGGCCACCGGCGCGGTGGTGCTGGCCTCGTGAGCGCGCGCGGCGACCAGGCGACGTGGAGCTTCTGGGCGGACGTCGTCCGCAACCTGTTCGGCTTTTTCCGGGTGGTGCGCGACGAGTTCCGCACCCGGCGCGGCCGGCTGCTGGTGAAGCTGATCCCGATGCTGTGGCTGGGGCTGTTCTTCGCGGTGCCCTTCCTGATCGTGGCCCGGATCAGCTTCGCCGAGGCGGTGTTCGGACAGGTGCCGCCGTATACCGCGTTGATCGAGCAGGCGGGCAATGGTGCGGTGTCGCTGCGCGTGCACATCTCCAGCTACGCGCTGCTGCTGCAGGATCCGCTGTACGTGGCGGCCTACCTGCGATCCTTGCTGTTCGCGGGCGTCTCGACCCTGTTCTGCCTGCTGATCGGCTATCCCATGGCCTATGGCATCGCGCGGGCGAACCCGGTGACGCGACTGCTGCTGATGATGCTGGTGATCCTGCCGTTCTGGACCAGCTCGCTGCTGCGCACCTACGCGATGATCGGCATCTTCAAGGCCAACGGCTGGCTGTCCGCCGCGCTGGCCGCCATCGGCGTGCTCGAGCCGGGCGAGGCGGTGCTGCACACCAACCTCGCGGTCTACATCGGCATCGTCTACAACTACCTGCCCTTCATGGTGCTGCCGCTGGCGGCCACGTTGATGCGGCTGGATTTCACCCTGCTCGACGCGGCGGCCGATCTGGGCGCGAAACCGGCGCAGTCGTTCCTGCGCATCACCCTGCCGCTGTCGATGCCCGGCATCATCGCCGGCTGCCTGCTGGTGTTCATCCCGGCGGTGGGCGAGTTCGTGATCCCGGACCTGCTGGGCGGCCCGGACGCGCTGACCATCGGCCGCGTGCTGTGGACGGAATTCTTCACCAACCGCGACTGGCCGCTGGCCTCGGCGGTGGCGGTGGCGATGCTGCTGTTGATCGTGATCCCGACCCTGGTGTTCGAGTACTTCGAAAACCGGCGCGAACAGCGCGAGGCCGAGGCATGAAGGGCCGGCCGTGGTGGCTGTGGGCGGTGATCGCGGGCGGCTATGCCTTCCTCTACATCCCGATCCTCTCGGTGATCGTGTACTCCTTCAGCGCCTCGCGCCTGGCGACGGTCTGGGGCGGGTTCTCGCTGCGCTGGTATGGCGAGCTGTTCGGCAACCAGCAGATCCTCGACGCGCTCGGGCGCAGCCTGCTGATCTCGGCCACGGCCGCCACCGCGGCGGTGTTCCTCGGCACGGCCAGCGGCATGGCGCTGTCGCGCTTCGGCCGTTTCCCCGGGCGCGGCGTGCTGAGCCTGATGAACTCCGCGCCGATGGTGATGCCCGACGTGATGCTGGGCCTGTCCTCGCTGCTGCTGTTCGTGGCGCTGCAGCAGATGACCGGCTGGCCGCAGCGCGGCATGACCACGATCATGCTGGCGCATATCACGCTCACCACCTGCTACGTCACCGTGGTGGTGCGCTCGCGCCTGACCTCGCTCGACCGCAGCCTGGAAGAGGCGGCGATGGATCTGGGCGCGCGCCCGTGGCGGGTGTTCTTCCTGATCACCCTGCCGCTGATCGCGCCGGCGCTGCTGGCCGGCTGGCTGCTGGCCTTCACCCTGTCGCTGGACGACCTGGTGATCGCCAGCTTCACGTCCGGGCCGGGCTCGAGCACCCTGCCGATGCTGATCTATTCCAAGGTCAAGCTGGGCGTGACCCCGGAGATCAACGCGCTGGCGACCCTGATCATCACCGTGGTGGCGATCGGCGTGGCGGTGGCGGGCGTGTTCATGCACCGGCTCGACGCGCGCCGCGGCCACGGCTGAGCCGCCGCAGCGCCTGCAGTCTCGGAGGAGGGGGTCGGCCAGGTCTGCAGCACGCTGCGGCGGGGGGGGCTCGGCCTGTGCACAGGTGTCGATGCGGTGCGCACGTTTCCCGGCGGTTGGCTGCTGCCGGTGCCTATGGTGGATGGCCGCCAAGGGATACGGGCGCCGTTTGCTGAACGACAACGACCTGCCGCCACAGGAGTGTCTGCCATGCCATGTCTCCGAGCCTGCTTGCTGGTCCTGCTGGCGAGCTGCGCGCTGCCCGTGATAGCGGCGCCGCCGGTGCCGTCCGATCCCGTGCAGGCGCTGGTGGTAGGCGCTGATGAGGCAGCCGAGCAACGCTACGACGCAGGGCGCCTGCGGCTGCTGGTGCCTTCGGCCCGCAGCGGCGGCACCTATGCCCTGATCGAACTGCACGAGGACGCGCCGTATCGCACGCCGGCCCATGTGCATCCCGGGCTGGACGAGAGCTTCTACGTGCTCGAGGGCACGCTGGCGCTGGAGATGGACGGGCGCAGCCTTACCCTGCCGGCCGGTTCCTACGTGCATATCCCGCGCGGCACCGTGCATGCCCAAGGCAGTGCCGACGACCGGCCGGTAAAGCTGCTGACGCGGCTGTCGCCGGGCGGGTTCGAACAGTTCTTTCTCGACCGGGTCGAGCTGGCGAAGACGGTGGGCCGGGAGGATCCGGGCTTCCAGGACCGGATGATGGAGATCGTGCGGCGCTACCCGCAGTGGCTGGGACCTGCGCCGACCGCGGAGGAATGAGTCGCGCAATGGTTCGCGGCGGGCGGGAAGCTCAGCCCGCGCTTCCTGCAGCCTCCTGCACCCTGCCGCGTGGCTTGACGGTGATGCGCGGCCGCAGCCAGTCGGCGAAGGCGGATTCTTCGAGAGAGCCTTCGGCGAGGCTCAGCATGTTGATGTACTTGTCCTCATCGGTTGCGACGAATTCACCGCCGTTGAGGGCGATGAAGACGCGATAGCAGACGTGCGCCGTGCGCTTGTTGCCGTCGACGAAGGGATGGTTGCGTGCCAGTCCGAAAGCGAGACTGGCAGCGAGATCGGCAAGATCCGGCGGAGGATGGCCGTAGGCGTAAAGCTGCTGGGGCCGGGCCAGGGCGGAATCGAGCAGGGCGTGGTCGCGAACGCCGCTGCCGCCCCCGTGTTCAGCCAACTGGCGGTCGTGGATGGCCAGCGCCAGTGCCTTGGTGATCCAGGTGATCATGGACTCCTCACTGGGCGAGCTTGTGCAGGACCTGCCGGTCTTCGCGCATGACCTCTTCGGCCACCTCCATCTGCGCCGCCAGCTCGGGATCGAAAGCCGTCAGGCGGATGCCGTCGGGCGTTTCCAGCGCATATAGCGCGTCGCCCTTGCCCAGGCGCAGGCGGGCCAACAACTCCTTGGGCAGGATGACGCCGGCGGAGTTGCCGATGGTGGTGATCTTGAGCTTCATGGGCGCACTCGATTGTTATAACGAAAGTTATATTGTCGCTGACGGACCTTGCCCGCAAGTGAAAGCGTGCGCTTTGTCCAGTCTCGCCTCCTGAGCCCGGGGGGTGTACAAATGTACACCCATGAGCCCCGTCGACACCCTCCCGCCCCAACGCGCCGCCGTGCTGGCCTTCCTGCGCCAGGAACTGGCCGCGGGCCGCGCCCCGAGCCTTGCCGAGATCGCCCACGCCTTCGGCTTCGCCTCGCGCAATGCCGCGCAGAAGCACGTCCAGGCGCTCGTTGCCGACGGGCTGGTCGAACTGGAAGCGGGGCGCAAGCGTGGCCTGCGCCTGCCTGGCCGGCCCGACCAGCTGCCGCTGCCGGTGCTGGGCCAGGTGGCCGCGGGCCAGCCGATCGGCGCGGATATCGGCAGCGATGAACTGCTGCTGCTCGACCGCGCGCTGTTTTCCGAAAGGCCCGACTACCTGCTCCGGGTGAAGGGCGAGTCGATGCGCGACGACGGCATCTTCGACGGCGATCTGGTGGCGGTGAAGCGCGCCAGCGAGGCGCGCAACGGCCAGGTGGTGGTGGCGCGCATCGACGGCGAGATCACCATCAAGCGGCTGGAGCGGGGCCGGGCGCGCATCCGCCTGTTGCCGCGCAATCCCGACCACCAGCCGATCGAGGTCCGCGCCGGCCAGGACTTCGCCATCGAAGGCGTGTACTGCGGCCTGGTGCGGCGGGGCTAGTCGTGTCGGCCGTGGTTCAACTCGATACTCTTCTGGCCGCGCGCACGCTGTGGCACGCGGGCCGCAGCGCGGCGATCGCCGCCGATGGAGAGCCGACCGGGCATGCCGCGCTCGACGCGCTGCTGCCGCAGGGCGGCTGGCCGCGACGCGCGCTGACCGAACTGCTGCTGCCGGCCGACGGCGTGGGCGAGCTGTCGCTGCTGCTGCCCACGCTGGCGCGCTGCACGCGCGAAGGCGAGCGCGTGGTGCTGGTGGCGCCGCCCTATCTGCCGTATGCGCCGGCCTGGCAGGCGGCGGGGGTGGACCTAGCGCAGCTGCGCATTGTCGAGGCTGCGCCGCGCGATGCGCTCTGGGCCTTCGAGCAGTGCCTGCGCAGCGGCACCTGCGCCGCGGTGATCGGCTGGCCGCAGCAGGCGGATGCGCGCGCGCTGCGCCGCCTGCAGGTGGCGGCGGACACGGGCCAGTGCCTGGGCTTCGCCTTGCGCGATCGCCGCCACCTGGCCAATCCCTCGCCGGCAGCGCTGCGGCTGGAAGCGGTACGGGCCGGGCGCGGCATGGCCTGGCAGGTGCGCAAGTGCCGCGGCGGCCCGGTGCCGGCGCAGCCGTTCCTGCCCGAAGCTGCGGTTCCGTCGCAGTTCGGGGCCGTTCCTCGCGAAGAGGAAAAGACAGGGCCTGCGCCCGTTCCCGTGCAGGCGCCTGTCCGCGAGGTGGCAACCCTCTCCGAACTCCGTCTCGCCAACGTTGCCGTGTCTGCAGGCAAGGGTGGGGCGGGTTGGAGCGCGACAGGTGCCGAGGTGGCCAGCCGCGCCTTTGGTGCACCTGCCTCTACCGGCTTCGCCCGCGAATCGGGAACGAGGCAGCCGGTGCGCGATACCGCGCAAGCGCAGGCCGGCGTGGCCGCCGATTCCCCGATGCGTCGCCTGGTCGCTACCCCCGGTTCCGCAAGCGGGAGCGGGCTGGCGTGGAGCCAAGCCGATCGCGATGCAGCCGCCCGCGCCGGCGGCGCGCGTCCATCCGCCTTCGGTACGTCCCTCCGCGGACGAGGGATGGAGGCGCCGGTGCGCGGCTCGGCGCCTTCCGCCGCTCCCCATCCGCAGCACGAACTGCAGTTCGCCCCTGCGGCGCTTGTGCGTGACTGACGCCGATGCTCTGGGCCTGCGTACTGCTGCCGCAACTGGCGCTGGATGGCGTCCTCCGCCGTCTGCCTGACCCCGGGGCGCCGCTGGCGCTGGTGACCGGGCCTGCGCAGCTGCGCAGTCTGTATGCGGTGAATGCCGCCGCCGCGGAGGCGGGCCTGCGTCCTGGCATGCGCCTGACCGCCGCGCACGCGCTGCTGCCGGATTTCGCGATGGTCGAGCACGATCCGCAGGCCGAAGCGCGCTGGCAGCGTTTTCTCGCGGCCTGGGCCTATCGCCACAGTTCGCTGGTGAGCGCGCAGTGGCCCGGTTGCATCCTGCTGGAGGTGCGCGGCAGCTTCCGCCTGCTGGGGCCCTGGCCGCGGATCGAACGACGCTTGCGCGAGGAGCTGGCGGCGCTGGGCTTCGAACACCGCATCGCGCTGGCGCCGACGCCGCGCGCCGCGCACGTGCTGGCGGGATTGCGCGATGGCCTGGCGCTGATGCACGGCGACGCGATGGCCGCCACCCTGGACCGCGTGCCGGTGCGGCGCGCGCGGCTGCCCGACGACAGCGGCGAGCGCCTGCAGCGCATGGGCGTACGCGACCTGCGCGCCTTGCGCGCGCTGCCGCGCGATGCGCTGCGACGACGCTTCGGATTGCCCCTGCTCGAGCACCTCGACCGCCTCTATGGCGAGGCCGACGATCCGCTCCACTGCTATGCGCCCCCCGACCATTTCGATGCGCGCGTCGAACTCGGTTACGAGGTCGAGAGCCACATGGCCCTGCTGTTCCCGCTGCGGCGCCTGGTAGGCGACCTGTGCACCTTCCTGTCGATGCGCGACGGCGGCGTGCAGCGCTTCGTGCTGCGCCTCGAACACGAAAGCGGGCACAGCGATGTCGAGGTCGGGCTGCTCTCGGCCGAGCGCGATGCGGCGATGCTGTTCGAAGTCACCCGCAGCCGGCTGGAAAAGGTGCGCATCGAGCGGCCGGTGGTAGGCGTGCGCCTGCTGGCGCGCGAGCTGCCGCCGTTCGCCCCGGCCTCGCGCGACCTGTTCGACACGCGCAGCCAGCAGCAGTTGCCCTGGCCGCAGCTGCGCGAGCGGCTGCGCGCGCGCCTGGGCGACGAGGCGGTGTATGCGGTGGTGCCCTCGGGCGATCCGCGTCCTGAGCGCGCCTGGCGGCGCGTGCAGGATGACCAGACACGCATCGACGAGGCCCCCGTGCGCCCGCCGCGCCCGTGCTGGCTGCTGCCGCGGCCGGTTCCATTGCGCGACCCGCGGCCACGCATCGTGTCCGGTCCTGAGCGCCTGGAAAGCGGCTGGTGGGACGGCGACGACGCGCGTCGCGACTACTACGTCATCGAAACCTCGCAGGGACAGCGCGCCTGGGCGTTCGCTCCGGCCGGCGAGCAGCAGGGTTGGATGCTGCAGGGGTGGTTCGCGTGAGCGGCAACGACGGTGTCGATCGCATGGGCATGGCCTCCGCCGTGTGTTCGACGCGCTTCCATCCCGGCCTTCCTTCGCAAGCGGGAAGGAACAGGACGGCGCGGTGTATGCCCTTCCTCATCTCGGGGGAGGAGAAAGTCGGCGCGTGTGTTCTCCCTCTTCCGCTTGCGAGGGAAGAGGGGAGCCCGCTTGCGCCGCACCGCAGTGCGGGCCTGCCGGGCGCCGGCCGCGCTGCGCCTGGCCGGGATCGGGACATGCCGGAGCCTTGGCGCCATGAGTGACGACGACGGCGTCGATCGCGACACCCCCGGCGGCCGACCGCCGCGTGCCTGGGAAACCGCGCAGCGCCTGCGCGGGCTTTCCAATGCCGCCAACGACGATGCGCCGGTGGAGGATGGGCTCCCGGCCTATGCCGAACTGCATTGCCTGTCCGATTTTTCCTTCCTGCGCGGCGCCGCCAGCGCCGAGGAGCTGTTCGCACGCGCGGCTCAGTGTGGCTACGAAGCGCTGGCGATCACCGACGAATGCTCGCTGGCGGGCATCGTGCGCGGGCTGGAGGCGTCGCGTGCCACCAGGGTCAAGCTCATCGTCGGCAGCGAGTTCACGCTCGACTGCGGCCTCAAGTGCGTACTGCTGGTGGAAACGCCGGCCGGCTACACGCGGCTGTGCGAACTGATCACCACCGCGCGGCGCGCGGTCACAGGCAAAGGCTACCGGCTTACGCGCAGGGACATGGCCCAGCGCCTCGGCGACGTGGATCCAGCCGTCTGTGGGCTGTTCGCGCTGTGGATTCCCGGGCAGGCGGTCGACCACGAACAGGGCCGCTGGCTGCGCAGCGTGTTCGGCGAACGTGCCTTCCTGGCGGTGGAGCTGCATCGCGAACAGGACGATGCCGCGCGCCTGGCCCAGCTGCTGGAGGTCGCCGCACACCTTGATATGCAGCCGCTGGCCGCCGGCGACGTGCACATGGACGTGCGCCGCCGCCGCGCGCTGCAGGACACCATGACCGCGATCCGTCACAACCTGCCATTGTCCGAATGCGGCGCGCAGCTGTTCCGCAACGGCGAGCGCCACCTGCGCACGCGTCGCGCGCTGGGCAATATCTACGGCGCGGCGCTGATGGACAGGGCGGTGCAGCTCGCGCGGCGCTGCACGTTCGACCTGGAAACGGACATCAAGTACGACTATCCGGTGGAACTGGTGCCGGAAGGCCATACCCCCACCACCTGGTTGCGCGAGCTCACCCGTCGCGGCCTGCATGAGCGCTGGCCCGAAGGTGCGCCGGTGGAGGTGATCGCCCAGATCGACGACGAACTCGCGCTGATCGCCAAGCTCAAGTACGAGGCCTTCTTCCTCACCGTCGAGGACATCGTCAGTTTCGCGAAGTCGCGGGAGATCCTGTGCCAGGGTCGGGGCTCTTCGGCCAATTCGGCGGTGTGTTTCGCGCTCGGGATCACCGTGGTGAATCCGGCCGAGAGCCGGTTGCTGATGGCGCGCTTCCTGTCCGAGGAGCGCGATGAGCCGCCCGACATCGACGTCGATTTCGAGCACGAACGCCGCGAGGAGGTGCTGCAGTACGTCTACGCCAAGTACGGGCGGCACCGCGCCGCGCTGGCCGCCACCGTGATCCGCTATCGCGGCAAGAGCGCCGTGCGCGACGTGGCCAAGGCTTTCGGCCTGCCGGCCGACCAGGTGTCGCTGCTGGCCGACTGCTTCGGCTGGGGCAACGGCGAGTCGCCGATGGAGCAGCGCCTGCGCGAGGCCGGCTTCGATCCGGACAACCCGCTGATCCAGCGGGTGCTGGTGCTGACGATGCAGCTGCGCGGGCACCCGCGCCATCTTTCCCAGCACGTGGGCGGTTTCGTGATCAGCGATGCGCCGCTGTCGACCGTGGTGCCGGTCGAGAATGCCTCGATGCCCGAACGCAGCATCATCCAATGGGACAAGGATGACCTGGAGACGATGAAGCTGCTCAAGGTCGACTGCCTGGCGCTCGGCATGCTCACCTGCATCCGCAAGGCGGTGCAGCTGGTGGAGCGGCATCGCGGCTACAAGATGGATCTGGCGCGGATTCCGCACGACAATCCCACTTTCGAAATGATCCAGGCCGCCGACACCGTCGGCGTGTTCCAGATCGAGTCGCGCGCGCAGATGAGCATGTTGCCGCGGCTCAGGCCGGAGAAGTACTACGACTTGGTGGTGGAGGTGGCGATCGTGCGCCCGGGGCCGATCCAGGGCGACATGGTGCATCCCTACCTGCGGCGTCGGCAGAACAAGGAAAAGGTGACCTATCCATCCGAAGGGGTGGAGGAAATCCTGGGACCGACTCTCGGCATTCCCCTGTTCCAGGAACAGGTGATGGAACTGGTGATCCACGCCGGCTATTCGGCGAGCGAGGCCGACAACCTGCGCCGCTCGATGGCGGCCTGGGGCCGCGGCGGCGACATGGAGCCGCATCGGATCCGCATCCGCGAGAAGATGCTCGAGAAGAACTACGCTCCCGAATTCATCGACCAGATCTTCGAGCAGATCAAGGGCTTCGGCTCCTACGGCTTTCCGCAAAGCCATGCCGCGTCGTTCGCCAAGCTGGTCTACATCAGCAGCTGGCTCAAGCGCCACGAGCCGGCCGCGTTCGCCTGCGCCCTGCTCAACTCGCAGCCCATGGGCTTCTATTCGCCCAGCGAGATCGTGCAGGACGCGCGCCGAAGCCGCAGCGGCCGCGCCAGCGTGGAGGTACTGCCGGTCGATGTGAGCTGCAGCGAATGGGACTGCACACTGGAAGGCGGCGATGTCCATCGCGGCGACGACAGCGGACAGGCGGCGATCCGCCTGGGCTTCCGCCAGATCAAGGGCATGTTCGAAGGGATGGCCAAGGCGATCGTCGCGGCGCGTGCGCAGCGGCCGTTCTCCGACGTGCGCGACCTATGCCTGCGCGCGGGCCTCGACGAAAAGGCCCGTAGCGCGCTGGCCGAAGCTGACGCGCTGTCCTCGCTGGCAGGACATCGCCATGCCGCGCGCTGGGCCGTGGCCGGGATCGAACGCCAGCGTCCGCTGCTGCCGGGCAGTCCCGACGAGGACGAGATCATGCTGCCCGCACCTTCGCCCGGCGAGGAGGTGGTGTCCGACTACCGCAGCACCGGGCTGACGCTCGG
Organism: Luteimonas campi; assembly: GCF_051162505.1. Lineage (NCBI taxonomy): Bacteria > Pseudomonadati > Pseudomonadota > Gammaproteobacteria > Lysobacterales > Lysobacteraceae > Luteimonas > Luteimonas campi. The sequence continues at coordinate 936,266 of NZ_JBNWEM010000001.1, read as the reverse complement.
AGCGCACCCGCTGTCGCTGATCCGCGAGCGCCTGCGCGCGCAGCGCGTGCTCGACTCGCGCCAGCTGCTGGAACTGCCGCATGGGCGCGGCGCCTTCGCCGCGGGCATCGTCACCCAGCGCCAGCGTCCGGGGACCGCCAAGGGCACGGTCTTCGTCACCATCGAGGACGAACACGGCATGGTCAACGTGGTGGTCTGGCCGCATCTGGCGCTGCGCCGGCGCAAGGCGCTTCTCGGTGCGCGGCTGCTGGGCGTGCGCGGTCGCTGGGAGCAGGTCGATGGCGTGCGCCACCTGATCGCGCGCGACCTGCAGGACCTGACGCCCATGCTGGGCCAGGTGCACACCAGTTCCAGGGACTTCCGCTGATGGGCGCGCTGCGCACCGTTTCGCTTGGTGGCGACTTGTTCGCGCCATCCATGCTGCAACTGGTGGACGACGCGCAGGGCGGGGCGCGCTACTGGCCGGACATCATCGATCCTGACACCGCGCAACGCTGGTTCGAGCAACTCGTCGACGGCGCGCAGTGGCGCCACCTGCGCCGGCCGATGTACGACCGCATGGTCGACGTGCCGCGCCTGCTGGCCTCGTACGCGGCGGACGAACTGCCCGGCGAACTGCCGCTGGCCGACATGCTCGCCCGCGTGCGGCGGCGCGTGCCGGCGCCGTTCACCTCGATCGGCATGAACTTCTATCGCGACGGCCACGACAGCGTGGCCATGCACGGCGACAAGTTGCACCTGCTGGGCGATGGCCATCCGATCGCCATCCTGTCGCTCGGTGCACCGCGGCGCATGCTGATCCGCGCGGCCGGCGACCATGCCGACCGCATCGCCGTCGACCTCATGCCGGGCAGCCTGCTGGCGATGAGCCATGCGATGCAGACCACGCATGAGCACGGCATCCCCAAGGTGCGGGAGGCGGGACCACGCATCAGCGTAGTGTTCCGCGCGAGGCCCCACGTTTGAATTGGCTGTCGCCCTTCGCGCGCGAGCGCGCTCCCACAGGTGGCGCTGAGGTCTCCGCCCTTGTGGGAGCGGCCTTGGTCGCGAACACCCTTCGCGCGCGAGCGCGCTCCCACAGGCGGCTCTGGAGGTCTCCGCCCCCTTGTGGGAGCGACCTTGGTCTTCGAACGCCCTTTGCGCGCGGGCGCGCTCCCACACAGTGGCGCTGGACGCCTTCGACCCTGTGGAACGACCCTGGTCGCGAACGCTTTTCGCGCGAACCGACTGCCGGGCAAAGGGGGGCGACATCCGAAGATGCCTCCCTCTGGGCCCGTCCGGCTCACGCCGCCTGCATATCCGTCGCCCAGGTCTTCCGGTACGCCTCGCGCGCCTGGAACGCCTCGAGCCAGCGCTGCACGTGGGCATGGCCGCGCGTCTCGACTCCGCAGTAGGTGCTGTAGGCCACGACGCTGGCGACCACCAGATCGGCAAGGGAGAACGCATCGCCCAGCAGCCACGCCGACCTCGCAAGCTGCGCGTCAAGACGGCCCAGCGCCGCATCGAGTCGAGCCAGCGCCTCGGTCGCCAGCGGCGCATGGTGCAGGCCGGCATCGACATTGGGGCTCTGCGCGAAGTTCAGCACGTTGAGCAGGGCGCCGTAGCTGACATAGGCCCAGCTCGTCCAGGAGAGGGCCGCGAGCCGCTGTGGCGTGCCTGCGGCCGGCCACAGTCCCCGCTCGACGCCGTGCTGCTCGCCCAGCCACTGCAGGATCGCCACGGACTCGAACAAGGGCGTGCCATCGACGACCAGGGTCGGCACGACGCCATGCGGGTTGATGGCCAGATAGGCCGGGGCCTTCTGCTGGCCCTTGGCGAGGTCCAGCATCACGATGTCGCAGTCCAGGCCGAGCTCGGCGATGGCATGCACGACGGGCGTGGCGCTGGACATGGGGGCGGCGAAGAGTTTCAGGGACATGGCGGGGCTCCGGTTCGTGGATCGGGAAGCCGGGCGGGGTCGTCCGGCGAAGCGCAGGGTGGACCCCGATCGCGGACAGGACCGGTCCGCAATCCATGGCATCCTGCCGCCATGCTCGATACCTCCGCACGCCTGCTCCGGCTGTTGTCCCTGTTGCAGTCGCGGCCGTTCTGGCGGGGACGCGAACTGGCCGCGCGCATGGAAGTGACCGATCGCACCGTGAGACGCGACGTCGACCGGCTGCGCAGCCTGGGATATCCCGTGGCTGCCAGCGCAGGAACCGCCGGCGGTTACCAGCTCGCTGCCGGCAACAACCTGCCGCCGCTGCTGCTCGAGGACGACGAAGCGCTTGCCGTGTCGCTGGGCTTGCGCCTGGCCACCGGCGGAACCGTACAGGGCATGGAGGAGGCGGCGTTGCGCGCTTTCGCCAAGCTCGAGCAGGTGATGCCTTCGCGACTGCGCACGCGGGTGCGCAACCTTCACGCGGCAGTCCTGCCGTTGGGGCCGGACGGTCCGGGCGTGCCGTACGATCGCCTGGTTGCACTGGCCCAGGCGTGCCGCTCGCCGCACCGCCTGCGGTTCGACTATGCGGACCAGGAAGGGCGTGCCAGTGTGCGCGAGATCGAGCCGCACGCCCTGGTGTCCACCGAGGCGCGCTGGTACCTGCTGGCCTGGGATCTGGTGCGCGGCGACTGGCGTACCTTCCGCGTCGATCGCATCAGCGGCAGCCCCCGCGCCGGCGAGCGCTTCCTGCCGCGCAAGGTGCCCGGCGGAGATGCGGCTGCCTTCGTGTCGCGCGCGATCTCGGTGCAGCCCTATGCGCTCAAGGCGAGAATCGAACTGCACGCGCCACTGGCGCACATGCGCGAGCGTATTCCGCCGTCGGTGGGGCATCTGTCCGCGTTGGATGAGCGGCGCTGCGTGCTGGAAACGGGCGCGCAGCGTCCCGACGTCCTCGGCTATCACCTGGCGCTGCTCGGCGTGGACTTCGTCGTGCTCGAACCGGCCGGACTGCGCGAACAGCTGCGCGTCCTGGCCCGGCGGCTGCAGCGCGCGGGCCGCGCGACCCCGCAGGGCGGCGCCCAACGGCCAGCGGAGAAGCGCGTCAGGACGCGGGCCTGAGCGCCCGCGCCTCAGGCGTGACGGCGCACCCAGTCCAGGTAGGCGTCCATCCAGCCCTGCAGGAACTTGCGGCTGCCGTCGGCGATTCCACCCTGGTCGTCCAGCACATCGTCGGCCTTGAGGAAGGCTTCCGGCTGGCCGAGCGTCGGCATGTCCAGGTAGGCCAGGATGGTGCGCAGATGCTGCTGCGCCGCGGCCGTGCCGATCGCGCCGATCGACACCCCGATGATGCCGGCCGGCTTGTCGGGAAATGCGCTGTCGCCGTAAGGCCGCGAGGCGTGGTCGAGCGCGTTCTTGAGCACGCCGGGGATCGAGCGGTTGTATTCGGGCGTGACGAACAGCAGGCCGTCGGCCTCGCGGATCGCCTCCTTCAGGCGCGTCACCGGCGGGGGCGGCGAGGCATCGTCGTCCTGATTGTAGAGCGGCAGGTCGTCGATGCGCAGGCGGCGGAATTCGATGTCGTCCGGCGCCAGCGTGGCGAGCGCGTCGGCGAGCCGCGCATTGAACGAATCGGCACGCAGGCTGCCGACGATCACGGCGATGGTCAGGGACATGGACGGCTCCGGATTGCCGCACGCGGTCCCTGGCGGCGATCGCAGGGCCGGCGGCGCGGACACGATGGTCCGGGCGGCGTGAACGCGGCGTCGCCCTCGCATCGTCGTTCGCAAGGCATTGACGGGCAATGCACCAGGGTGGCCATCGAGGAGGGCACGATGCAGTCCAGACATCTGCGGTTCGGCAAGGGCTTTCGGCCGGTCTTCGTGGTCGGCAAGGTGCAGGCGGCCGAGATGGTGATCGCGCCTGGCGACAGCGAGGGCGGCCCGGACAATGCCCACCGCGGCGCCGACCAGTGGGTCTTCGTCGTCGCCGGCACCGGCCTGGCGATCGTCGACGGCGCCAGGCGCAAGCTGCGCGAAGGCAGCCTGCTGGTGATCGAGCGCGGTGAGCACCACGAGATCCGCAATACCGGCCGCGGCCTGCTGCGCACGCTCAACTTCTACTCGCCGCCGGCCTATACCCCGCAGGGGAACCCACTGCCCCGCGCCCGTCGTGCTCCGCCCCGGCGTGCAGGCAGCTGATCACCGGCACGTTCTAGCTGCGCGCACTGCGGGCGTTCGACACCTGCGTATGCGGGAGGGCGCCGGCAGGGGCCCGGGTCCTGGTGCGATCGCCGGGCTGATGGAGGATCGCGCGTCCGCCGATGGCTTCTGCGCCTTGCGTGCTGGCGCGACGGTTGGCATGGTGCGGCAGGCCCCGCGCGGAACGTAACCGGTCCCATGTCTCTCCCCCAGCGCAAGCGACTCCCCGGTTCGGTCAGGAAGGTGCTGGCCGTAGGGGTCGTGCTGGGCTTGCTGATGATGCTCGGGCTGGCATTGCTGCTGCAGCAGGACCGCAACACGCGGCTCGCCTCGGCGCAGCGGCAGGCGCTGGCGCTGTCGGCAGGCGTGGACAGGCTGCTGCGGCAGGAACTCGGCAGTCTCGAGCGCGCGATGGCCGGCATCGCCGCCGACGCGCACGCCTATTCCATCTCGACGCCCGAACGCGCAGACGCCATGTTGCAGCAGGCCATCGCCGGCGTGGTGGGCCGGCGGGCGGAACTGGACTCCATCGTGGTGGTCGACGGCCAGGGGCACGCGTCCGCAGGCGCCGGGGACGGCGATGCGGGACTGCCGGGCTGGCTGGCCCGTGCGAAGCCCGGCCGGCTTGCCGTGGGCACGATCGAAGCCGACGGTGACGGCGGCTGGTGGCTGCGCGTGGGGATGCCCTTCGACGAAGGCCGCTGGCTGCTGGCCAGGCTGCGCACGGTCGCCATCGAACGCATGATCGGTGACCTCGACATCGGCCGCGAGGGCAACGTGACGGTGCTCGACCGCGACGGCGTGGTGCTGGCGCGCCAGCCCAAGGACGGCGATGAGCAGTTCGTCGGTCGGCGCACCCGGCTGCCTCCGGAACTTGCCGACGCCAGTGGCACCGCCACCGGCCTGCGCGTCAGCCAGATCGACGGGGTCGCGCGCCTGGCCGGCTTCAGCGCGACGAGCGGCTACGACCTGATCGTGGTCGCGGGCCTGGGTTTCCGCGAAGCACTGTTGCCCTGGTACCGCAGCGTATCGATCGCGGGCGGTTTCGCGCTGCTGTACTGGCTGGGACTGGCCTACTTCGTCTACAGGTTGTCCGGCGGCGAGCGGCTGCGCGAAGCCCTGCTCGACGAGCTGGAGGAGCAGGCCGACTGGCTGGACCAGGCGCAACGCGCATCGCGTACCGGCGTGTGGCGGATCGAACCGGATGGCGAGCGCGTCAAGGTGTCCGCGCATACCGCGGCGATATTCGGTTTTCCGGTCGAAGCGGCCGTGCTGCCGGTCGCGCAGTTCTTCGAGCGCGTGCATCCGGACGACCGCGAGCGCGTGGAGAAGCTGTTCGCCCAGACCGTGGTGGCCGGCGGGCCGTCCTATGCCACCGAGTACCGGGTGTTGCCGCAGCCCGGGGTGGAGCGCTGGATCCGGAGCAGCGGCGGGCGGGTGGCCGACAGCCGTGGCCAGGTCAGGATCACCGGCACGGTCGCCGACGTCACCGCCGACCACGAGGCCCAGGAGCGCGTCGAGCGGGCCGAGGCGCAGTTCCGCGCCCTGTTCGAGCGCAATCCGCTGCCGTTCTGGGTGTTCGATGCCCAGACCTTGCGCTTCCTGGCGGTCAACGATGCGGCGATCGCTGCCTATGGCTACAGCCAGGATGAATTCCGTTCCATGACCATCCTCGACATCCGCCCGGCGTCGGAGCGTCGCGAGGTGGAGGCGGCCATGCAGCGGCGCGACTACCAGCAGGACGTGGATGGCGTGTGGGCGCACCTGCGGCGCGACGGCAGCCGGCTGGATGCGCGCGTGTTCAGCAGCGCCATCGAATTCGGCGGCAGGCCGGCGCGGCTGGTGCTCGCCGAGGACGTGAGCGACCGCATGGCCTATGAGCGCGACCTGACCTGGCGCGCCACCCACGACGACCTGACCGGGCTGCTGCGCCTGCCTGCAATGATCGAGCAGATCGACACGCGACACGTGCCGGGCACGCGTTACGCGGCGGCCTTCGTACGGCTCCGGGATCTCGAACTGGTGGCGCCCACGCTCGGTGCGACCACCAGCCAACTGCTGCTGCGCGAGGTCGCGGCCCGGCTGGCCGAGGTCGGCCGTGAATTCGGGATGGTGGCGTTCTGGCCGGGCGAATCCTTCGTGGTGGTGACCCAGGATCCTGCCCGCCAGCAGCAACTGCTGGCGGCGCTGCAGGAGGCCATCGCCATGCCCGTCCCGACCGAGGCCGGGGCGCACCCGGTGGAAGCCTGGATCGGGATCGCCGAAGGTCCCGATCCGGGCGAGGGCGCGGGGCAGGTGGTCAGCCATGCGGCCCTGGCGGCGCTGCAGGCCGGGCGCGAGCAGGTGCCGGTCCTGCCGTACGACCGCAGCATGGCCGACCAGGCCGCCGAGCGCATCGAGATGGCGCGACGCCTGCGCAATGCCCTGGCCAACGACGAGTTCGAGCTGCATTACCAGCCGATCATGCGCCTCTCGGATGGCCAGCCGGTGGCGCTCGAGGCGCTGCTGCGCTGGCGCCAGGACGGCAGGCTGGTCTCGCCGGCGGTCTTCATGCCGCTGGCCGAGGCCTCGGGCCTGATCGTGCCGATCGGCCGCTGGGTGCTCGGACAGGCCGCGCGCTGCCACCGCAGTCTGGCCGAGCGCGGCCTGGGCGAGGTGGCCATCGCGGTGAACATCTCGGCGGTGCAACTGCTCGGCGACAGCATCGCCGATGCGGTCCGCGAGGAGCAGCGCAGGCACGACCTGCCGAACGGTGCACTGCACGTCGAACTCACCGAAAGCGTGGTGCTGCGCCAGCCCCAGGCCGCGCGCGCGCGCATGCTGGAGCTGCGCGACGCCGGCGTGCCGATCTCGATCGACGATTTCGGCACCGGCTTTTCCAGCATGGCCTACCTGCGCGACCTGCCGCTGGACTACCTCAAGATCGACCGCAGCTTCGTGCAGGATGTGCACAAGGACGAGCGCAACGCGTCGATCTGCCGGGCGCTGATCGCGCTCGCCCAGGGCCTGGGACTCGGCACGATCGCCGAGGGCGTGGAACAGGAGGGCGAACGCGACTGGCTGCGCGCCCATGGCTGCGACCAGGTGCAGGGCTTCCTGCTGGGCCGGCCGGCGCCGCTGGATGTCGTGCTCGAATCGATCCGGACGCGCGACCTGCGCGGATAGACGCCGGATCGAGCAGAGCAAGGGCGGAGCCAGCTGCTGGGGTCCGTGCCGGTCGCGACCGCGACGGTCCCGCGCTCAACGAAGCCATCGGCGACATCAGGGCGACGGCTGGCGGCGGCCCCGGACGCGAATTTCCCACAAGGCAAAGGGCCCTGTCGGGCCCTTTGCAAAGCTACCGCACGGGATCAGCGGCGCTGTTCCTGGCGCTGCTGCTCCTGGTTCCGCTGTTCCTGGTTGCGGTTCTGCTCCTGGTTCCGCTGCTCGTCCTGGTCGCGGTTCTGCTCCTGGTTGCGCTGCTGTTCCTGATTGCGCTGCTGTTCCTGGTCACGCTCGTTCTGATTGTTGTTGTTGGTCATGATCTGCTCCTTGGATACTCGCTCCCGACACCCTGTCGGGTGCGGTGATGCTTCCCGAAAAGCGGTGAAAACACCGTGTTTTTCAGCCCGTTTCGTATTTAGATTCATGAATCTTCGGCGGTGCCACGGTGCAAGCGCGCGGACGCGCCGGGCGGTCTTGTCAAGTCCGTCAACGCGGCGCTTGCATTGCGCATCGTGGGCTGAAACGCCCCGCCGACGGTGCCGCGAGTTATCCACGCGGCTTGTGGACAACGTTGTGGAAGGGCGATTGAACAAACGTCGCCAGCCCGCATGGCGCCATAGCCGGAGACTGTTTGGCGAAAACAGCGCCAATGCCCCGAACGCGAACCGCCCCTTGCGGGGCGGTTGCGTGTGTGCTTGTTGCGGTGGCGAAAGTTTGATCAGGCCTCCGCGGTTTCCTCCTTGAACGCGTCCACCGGAATGCAGGCGCAGAACACGTTCTTGTCGCCGTGCACGTTGTCCACGCGCGCGACCGGCGGCCAGTATTTCTGCTGCCGCAGGACCGCCAGCGGAAACACCGCCAGTTCGCGCGGGTAGGCGTGCGTCCACTCGCTCGCGGCCACCATGTCGGCCGTATGCGGCGCGTTCTTCAGCGGGTTGTCCGCGCGATCGAGCTTGCCTTCATCGATCGCACGGATCTCGTCGCGGATCTGGATCATCGCGTCGATGAAGCGGTCGAGTTCATGCAGCGATTCGCTCTCGGTCGGTTCCACCATCAGCGTGCCGGCCACCGGGAAGCTCAGCGTGGGCGCGTGGAAGCCGAAGTCGATCAGGCGCTTGGCCACGTCCTCCGCGGTCACGCCGGTGGACTTCTCCAGCGGGCGCAGGTCGAGGATGCACTCGTGCGCGACCAGGTCGTTGCGGCCGGTGTAGAGCGTGGGATAGTGCGATGCCAGACGCCTGGACACGTAGTTGGCGTTGAGCAGGGCGACCTGGGTGGCGCGGCGCAGGCCGCCCGCGCCCATCATCGCGATGTACATCCAGCTGATCGGCAGGATCGATGCGCTGCCGTAGGCCGCCGCCGACACCATGCCCACGCTGCCGTCGGCGTCCTTGTGGCCACGCGGCAGGAACGGCGCCAGGTGCGACTTGACCGCGCACGGGCCCACGCCCGGGCCGCCGCCGCCGTGCGGAATGCAGAAGGTCTTGTGCAGGTTGAGGTGCGAAACGTCCGAACCCCACTTGCCGGGCTTGGCCAGGCCGACCAGGGCGTTCATGTTGGCGCCGTCGGTGTACACCTGTCCGCCGTGGCGGTGGACGATCTCGCAGATCTCGACCACGTCCTCCTCGAACACGCCGTGCGTGGACGGGTAGGTCATCATGATCGCGGCGAGGTTGGCCGAATGCTTTTCCGCCGCGCGGCGGATGTCCTCGACGTCGACGTTTCCGTTCGCGTCGCAGCGGGTCACCACCACCTTCATGCCGCACATCTGCGCCGACGCGGGATTGGTGCCGTGCGCAGACTCGGGGATCAGGCAGATGTCGCGATGGCCTTCGCCACGCGCGGCGTGATAGGCGCGGATCGCCAGCAGGCCGGCGTATTCGCCCTGCGCGCCGGAGTTGGGCTGGAAGCTCACCGCGTCGTAGCCGGTGATCTCCACCAGCATCGCCTCCAGCGAGTCGATCAGCTCGCGATAGCCGCGGGTCTGCGAGGCCGGCGCCAGCGGATGCACCTGGGCGAACTCCGGCCAGGTGATCGGGATCATCTCGGCAGTGGCGTTGAGCTTCATCGTGCACGAACCCAGCGGGATCATGGTGCGGTCCATGGCCAGGTCCTTGTCCGCCAGCGCGCGCAGGTAGCGCAGCATCTCGTGTTCGCTGTGGTGGGTATTGAACACCGGATGCTGCAGGAACTTCGACTCGCGCAGCAGCGCGGCGGGCAGGGCATCGGCGACTTCCGAATCGAGCGCGTCGATCGCCCCGCCATCCAGCTCGGCACCGAAGATCCCGGCCAACGCGGCCAGATCGGCGCGGGTCGCGGTCTCGTCCAGGCTGATGCCGACGCTGCCCGCGTCGATCTTGCGCAGGTTGATGCGCTGGTGGCTGGCGTAGGTGTGGACCTGCTCGGCATCCACGCCGGTGATGTGCAGGGTGTCGAAGAAGCCCTCGCCCACCTGCACGCCCGCGCGCCGCAGCGCCGCGGCCAGGATCGCGGCCTGGCGGTGCACGCGGCGCGCGATGCGCACCAGGCCCTCCGGCCCGTGGTAGACCGCGTACATCGAGGCCATCACCGCCAGCAGCACCTGCGCGGTGCAGATGTTGCTGGTCGCCTTCTCGCGGCGGATGTGCTGCTCGCGCGTCTGCAGGGTCAGGCGGTAGGCGGGCTTGCCCTGGGCGTCGACCGACACGCCGATCAGGCGTCCGGGCATCGAGCGCTTGAACGCGTCGCGGCAGGCCATGAAGCCTGCGTGCGGGCCGCCGAAGCCGAACGGCACGCCGAAACGCTGGCTGTTGCCCACCACGATGTCGGCGCCCCATTCGCCGGGGGCCTTGACCAGGGTGAGGGCGAGCAGGTCGCTGGCCACCGCGACCAGCGCGCCGCGTGCGTGGACCGCCTCGGCGAGCGCGGCATGGTCGTCGATCCGGCCATAGGTGTTCGGGTACTGCAGCAGCACGCCGAAACTGTCGACGCCGGCGGCGTCCGGGGCGGGACCCACCTGCAGGTCGATGCCGAGACCGTCTGCGCGGGTGCGTACGACTTCCAGCGTCTGCGGGTGCACGTCGTCGGCGACATAGAACAGGTTGGACTTCGATTTCGCGGAGCGCTTGGCGAGCGTCATCGCTTCGGCGGCGGCGGTGGCCTCGTCCAGCAGCGAGGCGTTGGCGATGTCCATGCCGGTCAGGTCGGCGCACATCTGCTGGAAGTTGATCAGGGCCTCCATGCGCCCCTGCGAGATCTCCGCCTGGTAGGGCGTGTAGGCCGTGTACCAGGCCGGGTTCTCGAGGATGTTGCGCAGGATGACGTTCGGCGTGTGGGTGCCGTAGTAGCCCTGGCCGATGAAGCTGCGGAAGACGTCGTTCTTCTGCGCGATGGCGCGGATCTTCGCCAGCGCTTCGACTTCGGTCAGCGAGCCGGGGAGGGCCAGGCCGGGGCTGGAGGCGGGGTCGAGGCGGGCGGTCGGCTTGATGCTGGCCGGGACGATGGCGTCGGTCATCGACTCCAGCGAATCGTGGCCGACCTCGCGCAGCATGTGCGCGACCTCGGCATCGTTGGGGCCGATATGGCGTTCGACGAAGGCGTCGTGGTGTTCGAGTTCGCGCAGGCTGGGCTTGGACATGGCAGGCACCGGGAAGTGGAGGGCGCCGCTGGAGGGCCGTCGTTCCGGGACCGGGTCTGCGCCGCCGTGGAATCGGCCGGCAACCCCGGGAATGCGCTGCAGCTTGCGCTGCATCGACGACGGGCATTCCGTGGCGGTGGTGCCCCTCTGTCCTTTTGCCTGAGAGTTTGGAAGCGCGCGGACGAGGATCGCGCGCTTCGTGCCCCTTCGGCGCCGGTTCCGGCGGTGCCGGTCGGTCTCTCCAGAGTGTTTGCCGCGTCCGGTGGTATCGGGCCTGAGCGATTACGGGCGTTTGCGCCTTCGGCAGCACGGGCGCGCGGCCCTGTGCTTCTCCCACCATTGCCGGGCGATTATAGCCCTTGCTCCGACCACCCCGGGCGGGAAGCCGTCGGCCGGAACGCGCCCCGGCCGGCGGGAGTTGCTAACCTGAACCACTTTCCGCAGCCACGCCCCGATCCCATGCCGGACGCCCTCCACCCGCCCGTGCCCGCCCCGGCCGCGACCTCGCGGCCCGCCACGGCCGAGTGGTCCCTCGTCCGGCGGGTCTCGAACGTGTTCCGGCGCGAACCGGTGCTGCTGGTGACCTGCGGTTACCTGTTCATCTCCGTCTACGGGCTGTGGGACAACTACTGGTTCTATCGCCGCTTCGATATTCCGATCCTGGAGTTCATGCAGAGCAGCGATTACTTCGTGGCCGGGCTGCGGCGGCCCGAATACCTCTGGCTGCTGGCCTGGACGCTGTTCGCCTCGTGGCTGGCGCTGCTGCCCGAGCGCTTGCGCCAGCGCCACCCCGAGCGGGTGGCGGGCATCGAACGGCGCTGGTGGGGCCGCATCCTGCTGCCCCGTCGCGGCGACTGGTGGATGTACCTGGGCCTGCATCCGGAAACCATGGCGACGCTCTCGGCCCTGATCGTGATGGCCTTGGGCCTGTACGTATTGGGGGATGCGCGCGGCCAGCGCATCTACGATGGCGGCGGATATTCGGTCTCGGTGCGGTTGGCCGGCCAGCCGCGGTCGCTGCCGGGCGACTGGCGCATGCTGGGCACCAGCAGCGCCTTCGTCTTCGTCTGGGACGCCGACGGACGCCGGGCGGAGGTGCTGCCGATCGACTCGGTGGAGGCGGTCCAACTGTTGGGCTGGCGGCCGCGCACGCAGCAGCCGCAGCCGTCACCGGCGGCGGCGCCGGCACAGCAGGCGCCGCAGCGATGACAGGGGGTGTCCCGATGAGTCCACACCGTGCCGGCCTGCGCCGCCTCGCGCTGCTGCTGGCGGGGCTGGCGATGTTCGGCCCGTTCTCGATCGACACGATCTTCCCGGCCTTCCCGGCCATGGGCGCCGACCTTGGCGCCGACAAGCTGGCGATGCAGCAGACCATCAGTGTCTACCTGATCGCCTACGCGCTGATGAGCCTGGTGCATGGGCCGCTGTCGGACATGCTCGGCCGGCGGCGGGTGATCCTGGGCGGGCTGGTGGTGTTCACGGGCGCGTCGGTGGGCTGCGCGCTGGCCGGCGACCTGTTCACCCTGCTGGTGTTCCGTGCGCTGCAGGGGCTGTCGGCGGGCGTCGGCCTGATCGTCGGACGCGCCGTCATCCGCGACGTGTTGCACGGCGACGACGCGCAGCGGCTGATGAGCCAGGTTTCGATGATCTTCGGCGTGGCCCCGGCCATCGCACCGGTGTTCGGCGGCTGGCTGCTGGGCTGGGGCCGCTGGCCCCTGATCTTCTGGTTCCTGGTGGGGTTCTCGCTGCTGCTGCTGGCGGCGACCTGGCGCTGGTTGCCCGAGACGCTGCCGCCCCAGGCGCGCCTGCTGGCGTCGCCGCGCAGGCTGCTGCGCGACTACGCCTGGATCGCGCTCAATCCGCGCTTCCTGCGCCTGTCGCTGGCCGGCGCGCTCAACTTCTCCGCGCTGTTCCTGTACATCGCCTCCGCGCCGGCCTTCGTGCTGGACCTGCTGCGCCTGGACGAACGCCAGTTCGGCTGGTTCTTCATTCCGATGATCAGCGGGATGATGCTCGGCGCCTTCGTCTCGGGACGGGCGGCAGGGCGCATCGACGGGATGCGGCTGGCCGGCATCGGCTTCGCGATCAGTGCGGTGGCCGTGATCGCCAACCTCGGCTACAGCGCGCTGGTCGAGGCCCCGACCTTGCCCTGGGCGGTGCTGCCGATGGTCTTCAATGCCTTCGGCATCGCACTGGTGTTCCCGATCGTGACCCTGGCCGTTCTGGACATGTATCCGCGCCAGCGCGGATCGGCCTCGTCGCTGCAGGCCTTCGTCGGGCTGGTGCTCAACGCGGTGATCGCCGGCGTGCTGTCGCCGCTGGTGAGCCACGACCCGCTGTATCTGGCCTCGCTGGGCGCGATCTTCATGCTGGCCGGCTGGGTGCTGTGGACCTGGGAAGCGCGTCGCGGCCGGACCCCGCCCACTTCCCCCGCGGCGCCGGAAACGCTGGAGCCGGCCGCGCAGCTGTAGCGGCGCCGGTCAGCGGGGCCGCAGCGGCTGCGCGCCGTTGCGGCGGATCAGGCCTGCCGGCACCGGCGACAGCCATTGCCGCAGCTGCGGATAGACCACGTCCAGCCGCGAGTACCAGTCGATGTTGTTCGCATTGCCCAGGTTGCCGCTGTTGGCGCACGAGGCATGGCCGCCGTACAGGCCGCCTCGCAACCGGTACTGCCCGTCGCCACCCACGGTGAACAGGCCCGATCCGCTGCTGCCGCCCTCGGTGGTGCCCGCCAGCCAGGCCGCGGCATGGCTCTCGCCATCGCTGCGTGCGGGCAGGTGCACGCCGAACGAGACCTTCTTCGCATCGCCCGCCGGATGGTGGATCGCGACGACATCCGAACCCGGGTTCAGCGCGGAGGCGTCCCAGCCGGCGAAGGTGGCCATGGCCGGTGCGGGATTGCGCAGGCGCAGCAGCATGGCGTCGGTGTCCTCGTCGTAGAACAGCAGATCGGCGCCGCCGCTCACGGTGGTCCGGGAGGTGGGGGCGCCGCTGCCGCAGGCAGTGGCCTCGTAGTTCCAGTGGGTCACGAGCGTGGCGGCGACCTTGCCGCGGTCCTGCGCGGGCACGCCACTGGAACCGCCGGCGAAGCAGTGGTCGGCAGTGAAGAACAGCGGAACCTGGGTGGCCGGATCGGTGTCGTTGAGCAGGGTGCCGGTGCAGATGTAGCTGCCCAGCGAATTGCCATTGGTCGCGAAGACGTTGAATACCATGTGCGCGACGGCATTCTTCGCCTCGACGAACGGCTGCCCCAGCGTGGCGACGCGGCAGGCGGTGTCGATGTTGCAGGACCCGGACTCGCCGATCTTTTCCAGGATCTTGAAATCGCGCCGGCTGTTGGTGACCAGGTGGGACAGCTCCGGCGCGGCCAGGCGGATGCCGTCGACGGGCGTACTGGCCGGCACGTGGACCTCGATCGTCTGGGTCTCGCCGTCGGTCGCCGGCGTCCAGTACAGGCCGTTGGCGCGCGACGCGACGATCTCGGCCGCAGTGACCAGCAGGATCTCGCCCAGCGGAAGCTCCGAACCCCTGACGCGGAGTTCCGCGCCCGCCGGCAGGCCGCTGATCCGCAGGCCGACCCGCAGCCCCATTGCGACAGGGGAGGTCACGGCGACGACTGCTGCGTGCCCGCCGTCGGCGCGCGCCTCCCAGCGCAGGGGAAGCTGGCCGAGGTCGGGCGCCACGCGGCCCACGCCGATCTGCAGTGGCGAGCGCAAGCGGGCGTCGCGCGCGGCGTTCGACTTCTCCATCGCCGCGAGACGCTGCGCCGGGACCTCCGGGTAACGAAGGTGGCTGACGGCCGGCGCATCGGCAACGCGGCCGCGCCACTGCACCTTCGCGGGCGCCGGCGAGCGGCTGCGTTCGCTGCCCACGCGGGGTGCATCGGCGGCTGCCGCGGCTGCCGCGGCTGTCGCGGCCGCGGTCGCAGCCGCGCAGAGGCACAGCGAAAGCATGGTTTTGCGCATGATGGCGTCCGGTCGTCCCCTGTCGCCGCGCATCATAGGCGGGCCGGGCTGCCGCGGGGCAGCCCGGCCCGCCGCGGCCGTCAGCCCTTGTTCGGGCCGGGCTCCGCCCCGGCGGCGGTCGCCGCAGCGGCGGCGGGGACCTGCCAGCCGCAGCTGCGGCCCTCGTTCTGCTGCTTCAGCCACTCCTGCAACGGCGAGAAGTACTCCAGCACGGCCGACGCATCCATCTGCTCGGTGCCGGTCAGTTCCTTCATGGTCTGCTGCCAGGGCTGGCTGTTGCCGCGCGAGAGCATCGCCCAGAACTTGCCGCCGCCGGCCTTGTTGCCGGCGAAGCTGCACTCGTACAGCGGCCCCTGGTGGCCGGCCGCGTCGCACAGCGCCTTGTAGAACTGGAACTGCAGCACATGCGACAGGAAGTAGCGCGTGTACGGCGTATTGCCGGGCACGTGGTACTTCGCGCCGGCATCGAAGAACTCCTCGCCACGCGCGGTCACGGGCGCCACGCCCTGGTACTTCGCCTTCAGCTCCCACCACGCGGCGTTGTAGTTCTCCGGCGTGATCGAGCCGTCGAACACGCCCCAGCGCCAGCGGTCGATCATCAGCCCGAACGGCATGAACGCCACCTTGGCCAGCGCCATGCGCATCTGCGCATTGATCAGCGCCTCCTGGCTGGGCTGCTGCTCGCCCACCAGGCCGATCGACTTCAGGTACGCCGGGGTCATCGACAGCTCGATGGTGTCGCCGATGGCCTCGTGGAAGCCGTCGTGCGCACCGCCCTGGAACAGCGGCGGCAGCTTGTTGTAGGCCAGGTAGTAATACACGTGGCCCAGCTCGTGGTAGATGGTGAAGAAGTCTTCCTCGCTGGGCTTGATGCACATCTTGGTGCGCACATCCGGCGAGTTGCCGTCGGCACCGCCCATGTTCATGTCCCAGGCGCTGGCGTGGCAGACCACGTCGCGGTCGCGCGGCTTGATGAACTGGGTCTTCTTCCAGTAGCTCTCGGGAAGCGCCGGCATGCCCAGCGAGATGTAGAACTGCTCGGCCTGCCGGGTCATCTGCTGGGCGTGTTCGAGCTGCGCCTTGCGCACCACGTCGACGCGGCGATCGGTGTCGATCAGCGCATTCTCGCGGGCGAGGTGATCGTTGAGCAGGGCCTGGTACTGGCGCTCCAGCGCGCCGTTGACGTCGAGGCTGCCGGCCTGCTGGTCGCTGTAGGGTGCGAGCACGTCCCAGAGGTTGCCCCAGTCCTGCTGCCACATGTTGCCCATCAGGTGGGCCGGCAGCATTCCGTCGACCGAACCCTGGCCCGGGTACTGCGCGTCCAGGCGGGTGCGTGCATAGCAGTGCAGCTGCTCGTACAGCGGCTTGACCTGGCCCCAGAGCCGGTCGGTTTCGGCAGACAATTCCACCGGCGACATGTCGTAGCCGGCGCGCCACATCTCGCCGGCATCGGCGTAGCCGAGCTCGCGCGAGCCTTCGTTCACCAGCTCGACGAACCGCGCGTAGTCGCCCCGCATCGGCTGGGCAACGGTGTGCCAGCCCTGCCAGGCATCGAGCTGGGCGTTGTAGTCGCGGCTCTTGGCCAGCACCTCTTCCAGCTCTCCGAGCTGTCGGCAGCTCTGGCTGTCGCCGGCGGTCTTGCAGTACGAACCGGCGCCGTACATGCCTTCCATCTTGGTGGCGATGCGGGTCAGCTCGGCCAGCTTGACAGGATCCCTGGGGGCGGGCATCGCGGTACCGAGCTTGAGCAGGGTGATCGCGCGCGCGGTTTCGGGCGACATCTGCTGGCCCTCGAACTTCTTCGACTGCTCGATCCAGGTATTGAGTGCGGTCAGGAATTTCTCGTTCGACTTGGCCGCCAGCAGCTGGCTGTCGTCGTTGATGTAGGTGCTCGACAGCCACTGGGCCGCGGTCATCTCCGGGTACATCGCCTTGAGTTCCGCGTTGACGCGCGCGACGAAGGCGTCGGCGGTCTCGTCGGTGGCGGGGCCGGCGGCGACACCGGGAGCGGCCGCGTCGGGCGTCTCGGTCGGTTCGCGCTTGCAGGCGGACAGGACGAGGCTGGCGCCGATGGCCAGGGCGAGCAGGGCGTGGCGATGGTTCACGATGGGATCCGGATGCAGCGCAAGGTGCGGTGCCCGGCAGGCTAGAGCGCCGTCCGCCGCCGGGCAAGTGCGGGACGTCGGACTCAGGGTCCGTGCAGCCTGCGCTCCGCGTCGACCAGGCCGCGCGCCTGCAGCCATGCCCAGGCGGCGTCCGCGTCCTGCTCGAAGTAGGCGCGCGCGCTGCCGAGGCGGAAGGTATAGCCCCAGGCGTCCATGTCGGCGAACACGCGGTCGCGGCCCACGCCGGGCAGGGCGTCGCCGAGCAGGGCCTGCAACAGGCAGACCGCGTCCTCTTCCGCAACCGAATCGGTGGCGTCGGTGTGCACGGCCTGGCGGCGCTCGGGCGGCAGCACGATCAGGTGGCCGGCTTCGTGCAGCATCGAATGCACCGGCGTGTCGCCGCGCACGTACACGTCGCTGCCGATGATGCCGGCTTCGGACTCGCCCCAGTAGCTGCCCGGGATCGGCGCGCCGTCGTCGACGAGGCGCAGCTGCAGGCCGTAACGCTGGAGCAGAGCGTCCGCGTCCGCGAAGGCGATGTCGCGCAGCAGCAGGATGTCGTCTGGTGTGGGCGGGATTTGGGTGGTCACGTGGCGTCGTTCTGCGTCGAGTGATCTGCCTGGAGCGAGACATTTCCGGGAACAGCCAACAGCCGATTCGACAGAAGGCCATCCGCATGCTTCGGATGGACGCCGGGCGCTGCCGGCCCGGGATCGCTCTCCGCTCGGTCAGGGCATCCTGCCCTGACTCGCGCGCAAGACATCCATGTCTTGCTCGCCGCGATCCCGGACCGCCAGCCCCCGGCTCGTCGTCGTCCTGGCAGTGATGCTCCGGCACAGGACTTGGCACCACGCCATCGAGGTGGAGCGATTTCCCGGCTTGCTGAACGGTGGAATCTACAAGCGGGCAAGCAAGCTTGACCGACTCCGCTGTCGTGAAGCGGTCCAGTTGCGTCCGAAATGACAAGCGTCCGGTCGATCAATAGTTGTTGCCGCAAGCGAACTGGCCTGTGCCTCCCAGCAACAGGATCCGAAGCATCGACGCATCCGCAGCATCGAGCCGCGCCCTGGTGGCCGGGGATCGCGACAAGCAAAACATGGATGTTTTGCGCGCGAGTCAGGACAGGATGTCCTGACCGAGCGGAAAGCGATCCCCGGCCGCCAGGACGCGGCGTCCCACCGAAGTCCGGCACGGATCGCGGGTCGCGGGGCCTTGGCCCCAGCGGTCAGAAGGACCTCTTTGTGAGCGGGACGCGGTCAGGCCGTCGTCGGCCGGTCCTCGGGCAGCGCCACGGAGATGTCGAGGACATCGTGTTCGCCGTCCTTGACCAGGTCCACCTTGACCGCGTCCACGTCCACGCTCACGTACTTGCGGATCACCTCCAGCAGTTCGCGCTGCAGCAGCGGCAGGTAGTCGGGCGCGCCGCGGCTGGTGCGCTCCTGCGCGACGATGATGCGCAGCCGGTCCTTGGCGATCGCCGCGGTGTTCTGCTTCGGCTTGAGGAAATCGAACAGACCCATCACTCAGCTCCCAAAGAGCTTGCTGAAGAAGCCCTTCTTCTCGGCCTGGGTGAAGCGCATCGGCCGGTCTTCGCCGAGCAGGCGGGCAACCGCGTCGTCATAGGCCTGGCCGGCCATCGATTCGCTGGCCAGGATGACGGGCTCGCCCTTGTTGGATGCGTCGAGCACGTCGCTCGACTCGGGGATCACGCCAATGGTCTTGATGCCCAGCACCTCCTCCACGTCGCTGATCGACAGCATCTCGCCCTTCTCCACGCGCGCGGGGTTGTAGCGCGTGAGCAGCAGGTATTCCTGCACGCGCTCGCCGGCTTCTGCCTTGCGGGTCTTGGACGAAAGCAGGCCCAGGATGCGGTCGGAATCGCGCACCGAGGACACTTCCGGGTTGACCACCACGATCGCGCGGTCGGCGAAGTACATCGCCAGGAACGCGCCCTTCTCGATGCCGGCGGGCGAGTCGCACAGGATGTAGTCGAAACCGTCGTCCGACAGGTCCTTGAGCACCTTCTCCACGCCCTCGATGGTCAGCGCGTCCTTGTCGCGCGTCTGCGAGGCCGCCAGCACATAGAGGTTGTCGAAGCGCTTGTCCTTGATCAGCGCCTGCTTGAGCGAGGCCTCGCCCTGGACGACGTTGACGAAGTCGTACACCACGCGGCGCTCGCAGCCCATGATCAGGTCGAGGTTGCGCAGGCCGACGTCGAAGTCGATGACCGCGACCTTCTTGCCGCGCCGCGCCAGGCCGTTGGCCAGGCTGGCGCTGCTGGTGGTCTTGCCGACGCCTCCCTTGCCCGAGGTGACCACGATGATTTCTGCCAAAACACGTCTCCTGTGTGGGTCGCCGTCAATCGAGTGCGGCGATCTTGAGTTCTTCGTCGTCGAGCCAGACCTGGACGGCCTTGCCGTGCAGTTCCTTCGGAATATCTTCCAGCACTTTGTAGTGGCCGGCCACGGCGACCAGTTCGGCGTGGAAGGCGCGGCAGAAGATGCGCGCCTTCGCATTGCCCTGGGCGCCGGCGAGCGCGCGACCGCGCAGCGGGCCGTAGATATGGATCGAGCCGTCGGCAATGACCTCCGCGCCGGCGCCCACCTGGGACAGCACGGTCAGGTCGCGGTTCTCGGCGTAGAGCTGCTGGCCGGAGCGCACCGGCGCGGCCTGCATCAGGCCGGGCGCGGACGGATCCTGGCGCGGGGCGGCCGGTGCCGGTGCCGGGGCCGCCGCGCGCGGGGCCGGCGCTGGCTCCGCGGCGGCAGTTGTCTCACCGGAGCCTGCGACCGACTCGTACTGGGCCCGGAACCGGGCCAGGACCGGCAGCCCGATCTCGGCCGCCAGCTTCTCGTTGTCGCTGCTACCCCAGGCCAGCGCCACCGGCAGCACGCCCGCCTCGCGCAGTGCCTCCACCAGCGCGCGCGCGGTGGCGGCATCCGGAGTGGCGGCCAGGCCGCCGAAGTCCACGATCACCGCGGCACGGGCGAAGAGTTTGGGCGCGCGGGCCACGCGGTTGCGCATTTCCTCGGCCAGGCGTGCGATGTCCAGGGTGCGGATGCGCAGGTTGGCGATGCCCACCTGGCCGATCTTCAGCTCCCCGGCCTGTTCGAAATCCATCGCCGCGCTCATGCGGCGGAGGGCTCGGACACGGCCACGCGCGGACGCAGCAGCCAGGGCTGGTCCGGGAGCTCCTCGCCATAGGTCTCGCGCACCCAGGCGTGGCTGCACATGTCCTTGGCCATCATCGAGGCGCGGATGCCGTTCTCCGGCATCACGTGCTGCCCGATCTCGCGGAAGCCGAAGCTGCCGTGGAACAGCCGCACCGGGTCGGCGTCGTGTTCGAGGAAGACCTCGCAGGTCAGCAGCGGGTAGCGCAGTTCGGCATAGCTCTGCGCATCGGCATAGAAGGCGCGGCCCACGCCGCCGCCGCGGCGGCGGCTGGCCACCACGATGCGGTCGATGTAGAAGAAGCGGTCGCAGTGGGTGCGGAACCAGTGGAAGTTGCTGCTGTCGTGCTCCGCGTCCGAACCCAGGCCCACCAGGAAGCCGGTGAGGACCCCGTCGCGTTCGGCGACGCGGAAGTATTCGGCGGTGTCGTGGAACCTGCGGATGCGGGCGGCGTCCAGCGGCAGGATCGTCGGGCCAGCGGCGTTGTTGAGGGCGAGGATGGAATCCAGCTCGTGCTCGCGCACGTCGCGGATGACGATCGACATTCCTGACTCCAGAAGACTGCGGGTGCTGCACGGCCGCAGGTCGGCAAACGGCGGATGGGCCATGCGACGGCCACTGCGGATTATCGCATGGGCCACCAGCCGGGGGCGACCGCGCCTCGCGCAGGCCGCATGACTTCCGTGGGGGTCGCGGGGGCGTCGATTGCGCCTACCATGGGCCATGCTGTCCCGCCTCGACCATGCCCGCCTGCTGCGCTACGCCGGCCTGTTCACCTGGGCGGTGATGCTGTTGCCGCTCTGGGTGATCTCCGGGCCGGTGGACGAGGCCGAACCCCTGTCCAGCGTCGGGGCGGGCTGGAACGCCTGGTTCGCCTGGGGTCTGTTCGGGTTCAGTTTCGCCTGGCTGACCCGGGCCCTGGATTCGCGCCGGGTCAGCCTGCCCGACTACGTGCTGCTGGTGGTGATGATCGGCAGCGCGGTGGCGCTGAGCTACTACAGCAATACCGGTCTGGGCGTGCTGCTGCTGATGGTGGCGGCCTGCGTCCTGCCGTGGCTGCTGCCGCTGCCGGTAAGCATCGCCGCCCTGGTGGTCAGCGTGCTGCTGGTGGTGCCGGTGTACGTGCGCGCGATCGGCTTCTCGCTGCTCGAAGCGGTGATGCAGTCGATGCTGTACGTGGGTTTCAACTGCTTCGTGTTCGCCACCGGCTACGTGGCCCGCCAGCAGGTGCTGGCGCGGGACGAGCAACGGCGGCTGAACGCCGAGTTGCGGGCCACCCGCGCACTGCTGGCGGAAAGCGTGCGCGTGAACGAGCGCACCCGCATCTCGCGCGAGCTGCACGACCTGCTCGGCCACCACCTGACCGCGCTGAGCCTGAATCTCGAGGTCGCCAACCACCTGGTCAGCGGGCAGGCGCAGGAGCACGTGGGCCAGGCCCATACCCTGGCCAAGCTGCTGCTGAGCGACGTGCGCGAGGCGGTGAGCCGCCTGCGCGACGACGACGCCATCGACATGCGCGCCACCCTCCTGCCGCTGGCGGACAACGTGCCGGGGCTGCGCATCGACATCGACATGCCGCAGACCTTCCTGGTCGACGACCCCGAGCGCGCGCACGTGCTGCTGCGCTGCACCCAGGAGATCATCACCAACGCCGTGCGCCACGCCGAGGCGAGCCTGCTGCGCCTGCGCTACCGCCTCGATGGAGACGCGGTGCTGCTCGAGGCGCGCGACGACGGCCGCGGCGCCGAGGGTGCCACCGCCGGCAACGGCCTGCTGGGCATGCGCGAACGGCTGGCCGCACACGGCGGCAGCCTGCAGGTGGAAACCTCGCCCGGCCGCGGCTTCACCGTCCGCCTGCGCCTGCCCATGGACGGCGGCGTGGTGGTCATCGATCCCATCCGCCCGGCCATTGCGGCCGATGGCCACGACCCATCCAACCAGACCCGACCCCTGGAGGTCCCATGATCCGCGTCTGCCTGGTCGACGACCAGACCCTGGTACGACAGGGCATCCGCTCGCTGCTGGCGCTCGACGGCGGCATCGAGGTGATTGCCGAGGCCGGCGACGGCAAGCAGGCGGTCGAGCTGATCCCCGAGGTCAAGCCCGACGTGGTGCTGATGGACATGCGCATGCCGGCGATGTCGGGGCTGGAGGCGCTGCAGGCGCTGTCCCGCGCCGGCCAGCTCCCGCCCACCATCATCCTGACCACCTTCGACGACGACCAACTGGTCCTGGCTGGCATGAAGGCCGGGGCCAAGGGGTACCTGCTCAAGGACGTGTCGCTGGAGCAGCTGGTGGGCGCGATCCGCACCGTGGCTGAGGGCGGCTCGCTCGTGCAGCCGGCGGTGACCCAGCGGCTGCTGTCGGGGCTGGAGCACATGCGCAACGACTTCGTCAGCCTGGACCGGCCCGACCCGCTGACCGACCGCGAGACCGAGATCCTGCGGCTGATGGCCGGCGGCTTCTCCAACAAGGAGATCGCCAACTCGCTGGGCGTCGCCGAGGGCACGATCAAGAACCATGTGTCCAACATCCTGTCCAAGCTCGGCGTGCGCGACCGCACCCGCGCGGTGCTCAAGGCCTTCGAACTGCAGCTGGTCTGACGGCGGCGGGATGATCCGGGCCGGTGCTGCGCGCCGGCCGCTATTCCGCGAGGGCGGAGGCGGCGCTTCCCTGCCGGGCAGCGCCACGGGACGTCTAGGCCCGCGTGACCGGCTGACCCTGGCCGGCGTGCGTGAGCGTGTCCTGGGCGCCCGAGGGCAGGGGGCGCGGTCGACCCGGGTCGGCGTTGGACGCGGCCCAAGGCGGCGGTCCACCAGGCGTCCGGTCTGCGCGCTTGCGCCTGCCGCGCACCGGCCTGCCAGGGTGCGGCAGGGCACCCTCGCCGGACGGTCGGTTGCGTCGGCAACGGTGGCCCGACCTGCATTCCCGCGCATTTGTGACTCGCCGTGCGCGCGGGGTTCTTGATAGGATTGGCCACTTGCGCCTGCCACGGCAGGAAATGGTCCCGGAGAACCCTGAATGACCCGTTTGATCGAGATCCTGATTTCCACGGCGATCGTCGCCGCGCTGTTCGTGCTCGTCGCTCTGTTCCTGCCGTCGAGCCGCACGATCACCGAAAAGGTCGAGACCAACCGGCGTCAGGCCATCGTGTTCGACACGCTCAACAGCTTCAAGCGCTTCAAGGACTGGAACGCCCTGACCATGCGCGATCCGGCCACCAAGCTCGAGATCTCGGGCCCCGAGGCCGGCGTTGGCGCCCGCCTGGACTACAGCTCCGAGGCGCGCGCGCTGGGCGAGGGCAGCTGGGAAATCGTCGAGAGCGAAGCGGACAGCCGCGTCGCCTTCCGCCTGGAGAATCCGGACCGCGGCGACAACAAGCGCATGGAGTTCACCCTCAAGCCGACGGGACGCGGCGGGCGCAACATCGAGATCACCCAGCGCTACGACGTCGACTACGGCTGGAACCTGCTGGGGCGCTATGCCGGCCTGTACGTGCGTGGCCACGTGGGTGAGGACATGAAGCTCGGCCTGGCCAAGCTGTCCAGCGTGCTGGCGGGCGTGCCCAACGTCGACTACCGCGCCGATGGCGTGCGCCTGAGTGGCCTGGGCGTGGTCGACGTGCCGGCCGAGAACCTGCTGTCGGTTTCCGCCGGCGCCGTGGAGCGCAACAACGAGACGATCAAGCAGTCGATGAAGGCCAACAGCGAGTGGATCAAGCGCACCATGGATGCGAATGATCTGGAGCCGGCCGGCCCGCTGCGCATCGTCTCCACCGAGCTGGGTCGCGAGAACTACACCTTCGACGTGGTCCAGCCGGTGCGCCGCAAGGGTGCCGGGTCGGACGCTCCGGAAGCAGCCGAGGGCGAGGCCGACGAAGCGGCCGCGCAGCCGGTCGCCCAGGCGCCTGCGGTCGACGAGGGCCCGCTGGAAGTCACCATCCCCGATGGCGCTCCGGTCGAATACCTTCGCGTGGAAGCCGGCAAGGCCGCCAGCGGCGACTACCAGGGCTACATGGCCGAGCTCGAGAACGTGCGCAACGCGGTGCGTGCCTGGGCGATGACCCAGGGCTTCGAGGTCACCGACCGTCCGTATGAGATCTACAAGAACGGCATCGACGAGGCGTTCACCGAGAACGGCGAGTTCGAGGTGTTCTGGAAGCTCAAGCAGTAAGCAGTCTTCGCGCATCCATGCCGATGTCCGTCGCGCGCCGCATCCCGAGGATGCGGCGCGCTGCGTTTGGGAGTGCGGTCCGGTGAGTCGTGTCCGTGCAGCCGCGGCCCCGCGCTGGCTCCGCGCCTGCGGTGCGGTGCTGGCCGCGCTCGCCGTGGCGCTGGCGGCCTATGCCTCGCACGCGGCCGATCCGGCCACGCGAGGCCAGTTGCAGACGGCCGCGCTGTTCGCCTTCGGCCACGGCATCGCGTTGGCGGCCCTGGCCGGGAGCGCGGCATCGCGGCTGGCGCTGGGCGCGCTGGCGATGCTGCTGGCAGGCAGCCTCCTGTTCTGCGGCGCGCTGCTGGCCAGGTCGTTGTGGGGCCTGTCGTCCGCGCCCGCGCCGTTCGGCGGCATGCTGCTCATCGGCGGCTGGCTGCTGTACGCGTTCGCCGCGCTGCGCGACTGAGCGGCGATGCCGCGATACGCGAGAGGCTTCGACACGGCTGCGGCCTGGGAGCACCTGCAGCGCCGCGATCGTCGCCTCGGTACATGGATGAAGCGGATCGGCCCGATCGCGCCCGAGCCGCGCTGGCGGCTGCGTTTCGATCCGGTCGACGCGCTGGCGCGGGCGATCCTGTTCCAGCAGCTCAGCGGCAAGGCGGCCTCGACCATCGTCGGTCGGGTGGAGGCGGCGGTCGGCAGCACCCGCCTGCATGCCGCGACGCTGGCGCGGATCGATGACGCGGCGCTGCGCGCCTGCGGGGTGTCCGGC
The DNA here is from genome assembly GCF_051162505.1 of Luteimonas campi. Classification (NCBI taxonomy): domain Bacteria; kingdom Pseudomonadati; phylum Pseudomonadota; class Gammaproteobacteria; order Lysobacterales; family Lysobacteraceae; genus Luteimonas; species Luteimonas campi. The sequence continues at coordinate 911,159 of NZ_JBNWEM010000001.1, read as the reverse complement.
AACAAGGCCCTGGCGCTGCGCGATCTGGCTGCGCGGGAGACGCGGGGCGAACTGCCGACGCTGCGACAGATGGCCACGATGCACCACGACGAGATCGTCGCCGCGCTGGTGCAGGTGCGCGGCATCGGCCGCTGGACCGTGGAGATGATGCTGATGTTCCGGCTGGGCAGGCCCGACGTGCTGCCGGTCGACGACCTGGGCATCCGCAAGGGCCTGCAGCGGGTCGACCGGCTCGAGACGATGCCGACGCCCCGGGAACTGGCCGCGCGCGGCGAAACATGGGGGCCCTACCGCACCTACGCCGGCCTGTATCTCTGGCGCATCGCCGACCTGGCGACGACGTCGAAGGCGCCCACGAACCGCTCGCAGGACTAGCCAGGTCGCAGCGCCGCCCGCGGCCTGCCGGGCGAGGGGTCTCCTCCGCCGCCGCCCGACTGGTGGCAGCGCGCCTGCTGTCAGCGCTGCGCCGCTGCGCGCAGGTACCGCCAGTGCCAGGGTTCGTAGACGATGCCGTGCGGGTTGCCGCGCGGATAGCTCATCGCGAAGCCGAAGCCGCCAGCGTGCCGCTGCAGCCAGGCGAACGCCGGGGTCCGTTCGAACGAGGCTTCCGCCGGCGGTTCGCCAGTGGTGCCGATGTCGAGCGCCTCGCCCGAATGGTGTTCGCTGAATCCCGGCGCGGCATTGACCGCGAGGATGTCCGCCAGCGCGAATCCGCGCGCGCGCTTGCGTTCGAAGATGCCCAGCTGGTAGTCGTGGCTGCGGTAGCCCGAGATCGCATCCAGCGCGACCTGGTCGCGCCCGGCAGCCTCGCGCATGCGTTGCCAGGCGCGCGCGGCATCCGCCGACAGCCACAGCGCGCGGCGATAGCGGTCGAAGCCGGCCAGCGAGAGCATCACCGGCTCGGGCACCAGCTGCAGTCCGCATTCCCCTGCGTAGGCCTCCGCCTCGAGGCCGAGCGCGTCGAGTCGCTCGGCCATCCGGTGCAGCGGCAGACTGCCGGCGCCGCCGGTCGGCGGGTCGTCGAGCAGGTCCAGCGCCTCATCCACGCCGGGCTCGCGCGACCAGCGCGGCAGCAGCGGCATCAGCCCTTCGGGCAGCACGGCGGCCAGGTAGGCGCCGTCGCGCTTGCGCCGCAGCACGCGCGATGCGCGCGCGAGGATGCGCGCATCGCCGTTGGCGCGCGCGCGCAGCAGCCACGCGGGCCAGAGCTCGAGGTCGGCGGTGTTGAACAGGGTACGGGGCAGGACACGCATCGGCGCAGCTTATCGGTGCGATGGAAGTGTCGCCAGCTCGCGCAGCCGTTCCAGCAGTTCGAGCGGCCGGGCCGGACTGAGCAACAACACCCGGCCGTCGCGCTGCGGCAGCATCAGCACGCGGCCGGTCGCGGTCAGCAGGCAGAAGGCACGCTGTCGATTGCGCAGCAGGTAGTGGCCGGCGCGGAACCCGGGCAGGCCCAATCGGTTGATCCCCAGCATCGGGGCGTAGTCCGTGTGTTCGGCCAGGTCGATCACGCGCGCACGCTCGAGGTCCAGCACCTGGATGCCGACGCGGCGGGTGTAGAACGCGGCCGCCACGACCAGCTCCCATTCCTGGAGGGCAATCGACCTGCGACGCAACGCGAGCGATGGCGCGACGAGGATCAGCGCGATCGCGAATGGGGCCAGCAGCCAGGCCGGAGCCGGGGTCGGCTGCGCCTGCTGCGGCTGCAGCCAGGCAGCGACGAGCAGGGCCAGCGCCGGCGCCAGCAACCAGAACCAGGGTGCGCGCGACATGGGTACCAGCGGGACCTCCTGGCGGTTCACCGGTCGCTCCCCTGCGCCGCAAGCGCGGCCGTCCTCATGATGGCGATCCGCGGCATGAGCGAGTGCCGTCGCCGGTCCGGCGGCGCAGCGCGGTGAGCGCGCACGTCATGTCACACCGGTCGCTTCAGGTAGAGGCGCACCGAGTCCGCAACATTGGTGTGGCTGACCGCGACCAGCTCCCAGCCCTGGCGCGCGTGCCGGTCGAGTGCGCCCTGGAGATTTTCCGTCAGCTTGCGGTTGAACAGGGTGGCCCTCACTTCGACGACCTGGTGTTCCCAGCGCTGGCTCATGGCGCCTCCTCCTCGTCCGGTTGCGACGGCGTCTGCGGCAGCCGTCCCGCCTTGCGCAGCGCATCGCGCAGCACGTATTCGATCTGCGCGTTGAGGCTGCGCAACTCGTCGTCGGCCCATTTCTGCGCGGCCGCCAGCACGTCGGCGCTGATCCGCAGGGGATAGGCCTTGCGCTCGGCCATCAGCGCCGTCCCCGTCCGCGCAGGTGCAGCAGCATCGAGACCAGCAGCGCGTTCACCACGATCACCATCAGTACCGCCACCGTGGTCGCGATGCCGCGGTCGGCCCCTGCGAAGTACAGGCCGATCGCGCCGGCGAACATGGCCAGCGCGATCCCGGCCCAGCGCAGCGCCAGCCCGCGCGCCTTGGGATCGACCGCGGCCGCGCGCGCCTGCCAGGCGGCGATTCCCAGCGCGGGAAGCGCGGTGAGGGCGATCAGCAGTGGCGCCAGGGCGTGCATGACGCTCAGTACAGCGAGCCGGTGTTGACGATGGGCTGGGTACTGCGATCGCCGCACAGGACCACCAGCAGGTTGCTGACCATGGCCGCGCGCCGCTCCTCGTCGAGCTTCACCGTGCCGCTCTTCTCCAGCTCCGCCAGCGCCATCTCCACCATGCCGACCGCTCCGGCGACGATGCGCGTGCGCGCGGCGATCACCGCGTTGGCCTGCTGCCGCTGCAGCATCGCCTGGGCGATCTCCGGCGCATACGCCAGATGGCTGATGCGCGCCTCGAGCACGTCGACGCCGGCCGAAGCGAGGCGTTCGTCGAGCTGCTCCTTGAGCCGGTCGGAAATCTCCACCGGATGGCTGCGCAGCGAGATCTGGCCGTCCTCGTGCTGGTCGTAGGGATAGCTGGTCGCCATCGCCCGCAGCGCCGCCTCGGACTGGATGTGGACGAAGCTTTCGTAGTCGTCCACGTTGAACACCGCCTCGGCCGAGTCGACCACGCGCCAGACGATCACCGCGGCGATCTCGATCGGCGATCCGTCCAGTTCGTTGACCTTGAGCTTGCCGCTTTCGAAGTTGCGCACGCGCAGCGAGACCTTCTTCTTGCTGAAGAACGGGTTGTTCCAGCGCAGGCCTGCCTCCTTCACCGTGCCCACGTACTTGCCGAACAGGCTCAGCACCGCGGCCTGGTTGGGTTCGACCATGTACAGGCCCACCAGTCCGCCCAGCGCGGCCAGGGCGACGGCCGCCGCCATCAGCTGCTGCAGCGGCGCCTGCGCGGCGAGGAAGTACCACCCGGCCGCCAGCACGGCGGCCAGCAGCGCCAGAAGCATGGGAATGCCGGGCAGGGAGCGGATCGGGTTCTCTCTCATGGCCTGTCTCCAGGTCCCCGATTGGGACAGCTTGAAGATATCAAATTGATATCAGATGGCAAGAGGGTGGCATGGCCCATGGATAGAATGACCTCCCTTTCTTCGTCCCGGACCCGTCATGCCCCGCCTCGGAACCCCCCTGTCGCCCTCGGCGACCCGCGTACTGCTGCTTGGATCGGGGGAGCTGGGCAAGGAGGTGGCGATCGAGCTGCAGCGCCTGGGCGTGGAGGTGATCGCCGCCGACCGCTATCCGGACGCACCCGCGATGCAGGTCGCCCATCGCAGCCACGTGCTGGACATGCTCGATCCGGCCGCGCTCACCGCGCTGATCGAGCGCGAGCGACCGCATCTGGTGGTCCCCGAGATCGAGGCCATCCACACACCCACCCTGGTGGCGCTGGAGCGCGACCGCGGCCAGCGCGTGGTGCCGACCGCGCGCGCGGCGCGCCTGACGATGGACCGCGAAGGGATCCGTCGGCTGGCGGCCGAGACCCTGGGGCTGCCGACCTCGCCCTACCGCTTCGTCGATACCGAGGCCGAATACCGCGAGGCGGTCGCCGCCATCGGGCTGCCCTGCGTGGTCAAGCCGGTGATGTCGTCCTCGGGCAAGGGCCAGAGCACGCTGCGCGAGGCGGACGACATCGGGCCGGCCTGGGAGTACGCGCAGACCGGGGGCCGCACCGGCGCAGGGCGCTGCATCGTCGAGGGCTTCGTCGATTTCGATTACGAGATCACCCTGCTTACGGTGCGTCACGCGGGCGGCACCTCGTTCTGCGCTCCGGTCGGGCACCTGCAGCGCGATGGCGACTATCGCGAGAGCTGGCAGCCGCAGCCGATGTCGCCGCGCGCGCTGGAGCGTTCGATGCAGGTGGCGCGCGCCATCACCGACGATCTCGGCGGCTGGGGCGTGTTCGGGGTGGAACTGTTCGTGAAGGGCGACGAGGTCTGGTTCAGTGAAGTGTCGCCGCGGCCGCACGATACCGGACTGGTCACCCTGGTCTCGCAGGACCTGAGCCAGTTCGCGCTGCATGCGCGGGCGATCCTCGGCCTGCCGGTGGGCGCAGACGATGGCAGCTTCGTCCCGCAACGCGGGCCATCGGCCTCGAGCGCCATGCTCGCCGAAGGCGTGGGCGTGCCGGCATTCGGCAACCTCGATGCCGCCCTGCGCGCGCCCGACACCGCGCTGCGACTGTTCGGCAAGCCGCGGGTGGACGGGCAGCGACGCGTGGGCGTCACGCTCGCGCGCGCGGATTCGATCGAGGCCGCGCGTGCGGTCGCGCGCGATGCGACCGCGGCCATTACCATCGTTCTGGAGTAGCGCCGCGGCGTCCAGGTTCGAACACAGGAGCAGGCATGAAAGGCAGCAGCGGCTATGCCGTTTTCTTCTATCCGCAGGCGCTGGAAGCACTGGGCGATGCGATCAAGCCCTATCTGCAGGACGGCCAAGCCGGCCCGCATGTGGTCTGCCGCGAAATCGACACGGCCGGTGCCTTCGTCGAGATGACGATGTCGGCCCTGACCCAGGAGGGGCAGGAGGTCACGCTCGACCTGCTGGTGCCGTCCGGCATGGTGCGGATGGTGGTGTCCAGCCAGCAGGCTGGAAGCTTCGGGTTCCGGCCGCATGCGCAGACGGCAGGCGTCGGGTCTGCTTCGCCGGCCGGCGCCAAGACGGGCGACGAGGCGGGCGTGCCTGCCGCGTGATCCGGCAGCGCGGGTGATCCCGGCCTCGCGCGAGCGCTGGCGGCACGGGGCGAGGCGCAGGATGCCAGGGCAGGCCCCCGGCGCGCGGGTTCATTCCAGCAGATCCACCCAGACCAGGTGATGGTCGCTGGCGGTGGCGATGGCTTCGTCCGGATGTCCGGGCGGCGGCCAGAACACGCCCGACCCGCTCAGCCGGAAGCCGGTGGAGGGCAGGGCATAGTCCAGTCGCAGGTTGCCCACGCGCGGACCGAAGCGTCCCGTGTCGTGCGCGTGCACGCCGCGATGTCCCTCGTTGCCCGGCGCGCTGGCGGCGGCCAGCGCCGCGCCTTCGCTGGCCGGCGGCTCATGACGCAACAGGCGCGGGTGCCCGATCAGCGAACGGATCGCCGCGGGATCGCCATTGCCGTCGACCGGGTCGCTGTTGAGGTCGCCCAGGATCACGAAGCGCGCTCCTGCATCCAGCCCGCCGCAGCGGCCGGCGTCGTCGCACAGCCACGCGTCCTGTCCCGGCGCGGGCGTGATGTATTCGTGCCAGAGCCGGATCTCGTCGTGGTTGCGCGCCACGTTGCGCTTTTCCGGACCATCGAACGCGGGCGGCGTGGGGTGCGAGGCCAGGAGGTGGATTTCGCCGAGTGGCGTGTCGACCGGCACGTCCCAGTGCGACTTGGACGACAGGCGCAGCTGTTCCCACACCGCGTCGGGATGGAACGGGGCACCGGTTGCCGGATCCACCGGGCGACGCGCGCCGGGCATCGCACTCCATTGCAGGCGCTGGAAGCTGCGCACGCGGGCGACATCGATCGGATGCCGCGACAGCACCAGCATCCCGTACTGCCCCGGGTGCAGGCCGTAGCCCCAGGCGTCGTTGCCGCGCTCGCGACCGGTGCCGCCGACCTGGCCGTTGCCGTCCAGGTCCAGGCCGCTGGGCACGCCGGTGTTGACCGGCGCCAGGTAGCGGTAGGGGTAGCGCAGCGGCTCGCCTCCGCCGGCCTGCGGCCGTTCCAGGTACTCGCGTTGGAACAGGTCGGCGGCGCGGCCTTCGGCGTCGTAGTCGAACTCGTTGAGCAGCACGATGTCCGGCCGCACCTTCTGCAGCACGGCCGCGATGCGGCCCGCCTGGGCGTTGCCGAGTTCCAGGCGCCGGATCAGCCCGCCCGCATCCTCGTCATACAGCGAGACGTTGTAGCTGGCGACGCGGAGCGGGGCGGGATCGGGCATCTTGGAACCGGATTGCGGCGGAGTGCCATGCACGTTGACCCGCACGCAGGCGGCGAGCGCCAGCGCGGACAGGGCCAATGCGCACAGGGCGAGGAGCTTGCGTCGACTCATGCCGGCGCGATCGCGTCGAACGGACGCCACTGGCGCCCGTCGAAGCCTTCCAGCGGGTGGAACCTGCGTTTGTAGTCCATCTTCTCGTGTCCCGCGATCCAGTAGCCGAGGTAGAGGTGGCGGCGGCGTTCGCGCCGCGCCCAGTCGATCTGGCGCAGGATCGCCAGCGTGCCCAGGCCGCGCGCGGCCAGCGCCGGATCATAGAAGGTGTAGACGGCCGACATCGCCTGGGCATCGATGTCGGTCACCGCCACCGCCAGCAGGCGGCCGTGTTCGCGCAGTTCCATGAAGCGCGTGTTGGCCCAGCTGCCGACCAGGAACTGGTCGAACTCGTGGGCGCCATGCCCGTCCATGCCACCGCCGGGATGACGCGCGGCGAGGTAGCGTTGATAGAGCTCCAGGCGCTCGTCGCTGCGCTGCGCCGGCAGGATGCGGGCTTCGATGGCGGCATTGCGCGCCAGGCAGCGGCGCTGGCTGCGATCGGGCCGGAAATCCTCCAGCGGGATCCGCACCGCCACGCAGGCCCGGCAACCCACGCAATGGGGCCGGTAGACGATGTCGCCGGAGCGGCGGAATCCCCACTGCAGCGCCTGCGGATAGAACGCGGCCAGCCGGTCGTCGTGCGGATCGAACACCAAGTCGCGCGCGACCCGCTCCGGCCAGTAGCCGCAGGCGTGCTCGCCGGTGTGGAACAGCCGGAGGTTGTCGTTCTCGCCCATGGCGCCGGCAGCATACTGCGGCCGCGTCGCAACTGCCGCGAATCGGGCCTATCCGGCGGCTGAACCGTGCGGGATCACGGTCAACGGCCTGGCCGGCGGGTGCGTTGATGGATGCACGGCGGCACTGGCGCCGCATCCCGAGGAACCCGCACATGAAGCACAGGACCCTGTTCACCGCGCTGGCGCTGGTCGCGATGGCTGGCGGCACGGCCGCCGCCCAGCCTGCGGATGCCGCGCAGCGCGGCGCCAAGGCAACGCTCGACCGCAATGGCGACGGTGTCATCGACCGCGCCGAAGCGGCCGCATTTCCGCGCCTGGCCGAGCGCTTCGACCGGCTCGACCGCAACGGCGACGGCCGCCTGGACGCCAGCGAGCGACCGCAGCACCGGCATGGGCGGCGCGGCGGCAAGGGTGGGCCGCACCGCGGCCACCATGACCCCGCGCATCTGGATGGCGATGGCGACGGTCGCCTGAGTCGCGCCGAAGTGGACGCTGCCGGCGCCGGCCGCGGCCGCCGCGCCGGCAGGCTGGCCGAACACTTCGACGCGATCGACGGCAACCGCGACGGTTACCTGGTCCGCGGCGAGATCCGCGCCTGGCACGAGCGCCAGCGCCCGCAGCGCGAAGCGCAGATGCGCAAGCGCTTCGACGAGCGTTTCGTCGCCGCCGACCTCAATGGCGACGGCAGGCTCAGCCGCGTCGAAGTCGAGGAGAAGATGCCGCGACTGGCCAAGCGCTTCGCCTGGATGGACGACAACCGCGACGGTTTCCTGAGCCGCGACGAGCTGCAGCCCAAGCGCGGCTGACGGCGCCATCGCGCTGGGACCACAGGCCCGCGTCGAAAGACGCGGGCCTGTCTACATAAGCCCGGCACGCGGCCCGGCGGTCGGCCGCGCTCAGCCGATCGGCGAGAAATGCAGCTGGGCGATCACCAGCGAGCCGATCACGATGACGTTGCTCATCAGCACGCCGGTCCGGCCCCAGGTGAGCCGGTAGGCGAGCACGCGCTGGCGCGCGCCGACCGGATCGCGTCGCGCGTCGCGCGCCAGCAGCGGTGTCATCAGCCTGGGCAGAATGACCAGCAGCTGCCAGTTCATGGCGAGCAGGGCGATGGAGATGGCGATGAAGGTGTGGCCCACCTCGCGGAAGGCGAAATGGGTCGCGACGATCGCCGCGATCATCACCAGCGACAGCGCGATGTAGCGGCGCGAGAACCGCAGCAGCCGTGCGCGCTCGGCCTCGTCGTCGGCATAGTCGAGGATGATGCCGCGCGCGAACCAGGCCGCCACCAGGCCGCCGAGCAGGCCGCCCGCGGCGGCACCGGCGAAACCCAGGGCGAACCGGGCGAACAGGCTGCCGGCGATCGACTTGGTGGCGATGCCCAGCCCTGCGGCGGCAGCCGGCTTGCTGAGCCCGAGGGTGGCGGTGACGCCGACCGCGAACGCCGCCGAGGGCGCGCTGCTGCGGGCGAACTCGGCGAAGCGCGTGAGCAGGTCCTCGCGCACGCTCTGGCGGGCCCGCGACAGGCGCTTGCGCACGGCCGCGTCGGACAGGCCGAGCAGCATCGCCACCTGCTTCGAACTCTGTCCTTCGCGATAGTAGAGCAGCAGGGCCTCGCGACTCTCCGCAGGCAGTTCAGAGATCAGGTCGGCGGCCACCGCATCGCGTTCGGCGTCGAGCGCCTGCTGCATCGGGCAGCCGTCGGGATCGGCGGCATGCTGGATGGCCAGGTCGGCCGCTTCGCCGTCGAGCATGCGGTTGCGGCGGCCGCGCAGATGGTCGTGAGCGAGGTTGCGGGTGATCTGGCGCAGCCAAGGCAGGAAGCTGGACGGGTTCTTCAGCCGCGGCAGGTGGTGCCAGGCCGAGAGGAAGGCCTCCTGGGCGATGTCCTCGCTGGTGTGCACGTCGCGGGTGATGGCCAGGGCGACGGCCGTGACCGCGTTCTGGCTGGCCACGATGATACGGCCGTAGGCGTCGCGGTCGCCGCGAACGGCGGCAGGCAGTTCGCGCTTGATCAGCAGGTCGATGGCGTCGTTGGACATGCGGTTTCGTCGAATGGCGTCAGGAGGGGACGGCCGGGCGGCAACCGATGTGACCGTCAGCGTGGATCGGCGATCAGCCAGTCGTCGCCATCGCGGCGCACGTCCAGCCTGCGGCTGGTCGGCGTCGCATCGTCGCGGGAGGTGACCAGTTCCACCGTCCCCACCCCCGAGCCGTCGGTGCGGTAGTCGGACACCGCGACGCGCTGCGTGGGGCGGTCGGCGGGGCAGGTCGAAGCCGGGAACGGATCCAGGCCGGCCGCGCGCGCGATGGCGAGCACGGCGTCGTCTGGATCCTGCCCGTCCAGCGACAGGCACAGCACCGCGTCCGGCGCCTGCGCCCGGGCGGCCACGCCCAAGGCGACCGCAAGCGCGGGCGGGGTGGGGATGCGATGGACGGTGTCGGCGGTGCTGATTGCCTGCAGCGAGGGGTCAAGTGCCACGTCGGCCGCCGCGTTGGCCGGCGCGCGCGGCGCGGGCAGGTCCCAGCCCGGGTTGCGGAACTGGTTGAGCCACAGCGCCAGCGCGACCGCGGACACGATGATCAGGCCGAGGCCCAGCCGCGTGCGTCGCTTCGGTGCGGCCGCGCGTGCAGCGTGGCCGGTGGCCGGCAGGAAGCTCGAGGGATTGGCAGGCGTGGCTTCCAGCAGTCCAGCCGCGTGCAGCAACTGACGCGCGCGCGGCTGGTCGTCCGAGCGCACCACCCACACCGCGGCGCGCGAGGCGAGGTCGCCGCTTTCGCGGTAGCTGAAGCCGCCGCGGATCGAACGCCGGTAGCGCTGGCCGTCCTCGATGCGCACCTCGATGCCCTCGTCGGCGAGCAGCTTCGCCACCGCCTGCACGTTCTCGATACGCGCGCTGCTGAAGACCTGGCGCATGTCAGCAGGCGCCCCGGCTGCAGATGCGCGGCTGCGCTGTCCAGGTGCTCACCGGCTGCTCCCGGTCGCGGCGGGATCGGAGGCCGCCTGGGCCACCACGCGGATCATGCCTTCCTGCGCGGTGCTGGCGACCAGGCGCCCGTCGCGCGAGAAGATCTGCCCGCGCGCCAGTCCGCGCGCGCCCTGCGCGCTGGGGCTGTCGATCGCGTACAGCAGCCAGTCGTCGGCGCGGAAGGGGCGATGGAACCACAGCGCGTGGTCGAGCGAGGCCATCTGCACGTTGGGCTGGTAGTAGCTGATGCCGTGCGGGAAGGTCGCGGTGCCGAGCAGGTGGAAATCCGAGGCGTAGGCGAGCAGGGCGCGATGCAGCTCGGCGCCGTCGCCGACCCGCTCCGACAGCCGGAACCAGACATGGTTGAACGGCGGTTGCCGCGCCGGCTCCAGGTCGTTGCGCGGATGCACCTGGCGGAACTCGAACGGGCCGGCGCGGTCGAGCCAGCGCCGCACCTTGCTCGGCAGCGTGGCCAGCACTTCGGGCGGCGGCGGATCGGGCGGGCGGATGTCCTCCGGCGCCGGCACCTGCGGCATCGGCGGCTGGTGTTCGGCGCCGTCCTCGGCTTCCTGGAACGAGGCCGCGCAGAAGAAGATCACCTTGCCGTGCTGGATCGCGGTGACCCGGCGCACCGAGAAACTGCCGCCGTCGCGGGTGCGGTCGACGTGGTAGACGATCGGGTGCTCGACGTTGCCTGCGCGCAGGAAATAGGCGTGCAGCGAATGCGCCGGCCGGGGCTCGGGCATGGTCGCCTGCGCCGCGGACAGCGCCTGGCCCAGCACCTGGCCGCCGAACACGTACTTGGTGCCGATGTCGCGGCTCTGGCCGCGGAACAGGTCGTCCTCCAGGCGTTCGAGCGAAAGCAGTTCGATCAGTTCGGACACGGAGGAGTTCATGCGGTCGATTATACGGGCCGCCACCGTGGCGCCGTGGCCTACGGGATGCGGCGCAGCCCGCAGGACTCCAGGACCCGCGGCCAGGGAAACAGCGGCCCCGGATCGCGCTTGCGCGGGACCAGCACGGAAGGATCGTCGCTGGCCGGAACGCGCGCGGTGTCCAGATCTTCGTGCCCGGCAATGCGGGCCAGGGCCGGCAGCGTGGCGCGCAGCTGCGCGAGCAGCGCCAGCAGCGCTTCGATCTGCGCGTCGGGATAGGGTTCGTCCATGGCCTGGTGACCAGCGTCGAGCCAGCGTGGCCAGCGACCGCGGTTGACCAGTTCGATGCCCACCGACTCGGCGTTGCGCCCGCGTACGTGATGGGCGATGCGGGTGGGCGGCACGTACTCGACGATGCGTCCGCCGCGGTCGATGTACCAGTGGCCGCTGTTGCCGGTGCCGCTGTCGTAGAGCGCGCGCTCGCCGTACTCGCGCGCGGTGGCCAGGTCGGGCAGTTCGGTGCAGTGGATCACCACCAGTTCGACGACCGCCACGGCCCGTGCCTCCAGGCGCTCGACATAGGGCAGATGCTGGCGTTCGATGCCGGGGCCGGCGGGCGAGAGAGGCATCGGCCGATGCTAGCATTGCGCGATGAAACTGCCGCCGCCCGGAACCGAGTTGCACCGCCTGATGACGCAGTTTCCGCGCGCTGGCGCGGTCGACTGGATCGGGCTGCGGCCCGCCCGCGACGTGGCCATGCACGCGGTGGAAGCGGCCGAGGCGGTGGCGGGTGCGGGCCTGGTCGGCGACCGCTATCGTGGCGGCAGCGGCAAGCGTGGCGTCACCCTGATCCAGGCCGAGCATCTGCCGGCGATCGCGGCGCTGGCCGGGCACGCTTCGATTCCGGCGGCCACGCTGCGCCGGAATCTGGTGGTGTCCGGCATCGCACTGGCGGCGCTCAAGGGCAACCGCTTCCGCATCGGCGAGGTGCTGCTCGAAGGCACCGACAGTTGCGATCCCTGTTCGCGCATGGAGGCCGCGCTGGGACCCGGCGGGTACAACGCGCTGCGCGGCATGGGCGGACTGTGCGCGCGCATCCTCGAAGGCGGCAGCCTGCGCCTCGGCGACCGGGTGGAGTGGGTCGAGGCATGAGCCTGCGCGGACACTGCATCCTCTCGCATGGCTTCGAGAGCGGTCCCGACGCGACCAAGGTGACCGCACTGGCCGAGGTGGCCGAGCGCCTGGGCTGGAGCCACGAGCGGCCCGACTACACCGATCTCGACGCGCGGCTGGAGGTCAGCCGGGTCGGCGACGTGCTGGCGCGCGTGGAGCGCCTGGCGCAGCGCGCGGCCGCCGCTGCCGCGCGCGGCCCGCTGGTGTTGGCGGGATCGAGCCTCGGCGCGTGGATCTCCGGCCAGGTCTCGCTGCGCGTGCCGGTGCGCGCGCTGTTCCTGATGGCCCCGCCGGTGCGGATGGGCGAGGCGCCGCCGCTGCAGGGCGCCGACGTGCCGACCAGCATCGTCCACGGCTGGCACGACGAGCTGATCGCTGCCGACGAAGTCGTGCGCTGGGCCGGCGCGCGCAATGCCACCCTGCTGCTGGTCGACGATGCGCACCGCCTCGCCGGCAGCGTGCAGGCCACGGCGGACGCCTTCCACGCGCTGCTGTCCCGCGTCTGACCGGCGGCGCGGGAAGGCGTCCCCGCGCGGCCCGCAGGTCCGTTTCCTGCGCTAGTCTGTACGCCAGACCCGCCAGGAGTTCCACGCCCATGCGCCACTGAGTGCCGCCGTCGCCAGACGGCCAGGCTCCCGCCGTCCCAGGACGCGGGCCCCAGGCATTCGATGTGGAGGTGCGCATGGCCGGTCCCCGGCTTGCATTGAACGCGGTGTCGTTCGTCCTGCCCGACGGCAGGTCCCTGTTCCAGTCCCTAGATCTCGTACTCGATGACGTGTCCACCGGCCTGGTGGGGCGCAACGGCGTGGGCAAGAGCGTGCTGGCCCGCATCGTCGCCGGAGAGCTGGCGCCCGCCAGCGGACGGCGCGAGGGCGATGCGCGCGTGTACTACCTGCCGCAGCAGGTGCAGGTCGCGCCCGGGCAGAGCGTGGCCGGCCTGATGGGCTGCGGGTCGGCGCTGGCGGCGCTGGCGCGCATCGAGGGCGGCAGCGTCGATGCACGCGACTTCGAGCTGCTGGGCGACCGCTGGACCCTGCGTGAGCAGGTCGGCGAGGCGCTGGCGCAGGCAGGGCTGGGCGGCCTGGATCCATCGCGTCCGGCGGCCACGCTCAGTGGCGGCGAGGCCATGCGCGCGGCGCTGGCGGGCGCGTGGCTGTCGGACGCCGACCTGCTGGTACTCGACGAACCGGGCAACCACCTCGACCTCGGTCAGCGCGCCGCGCTCGACGCGCGCCTGCGCGGGTGGCGCCGGGGCCTGCTGCTGGTCAGCCATGACCGCGACCTGCTCGATGGCATGCAGCGCATCGTGGAACTCTCGTCCGCGGGGCTGCGCAGCTATGGCGGCAACCACGCATTCTACCTGCGCCAGCGCGCCGCCGAGCAGGTTGCGGCCGCCGCTTCCCTCGATCAGGCCCGGCTCGAGCACCGGCGACTGCAGGCGCGGCAGCGCGAGCAGCGCGAGCGCGCGCAGCGCCGGCAGGCGCGCGCCGGCCGGGCGGCCAGGCAGGCCAACCAGGCCCCGATCCTGCTGGGCCTGGCGAAGTCGCGCAGCGAGGCCAGCAGCGGGCGGCTCGAGGCGCAGCACTCGCAGCAGCAGGCGCAGTCGCTGGCGAGGATGCGCGAGGCGTCGGCGGCGCTGGAGGCGGCGCCCGTGCTGGCGCTGCGCGTCGACGCGGCGGGAGCGGACGCACGCGTGGTCGTGCGCTGCGAGCAGGCGGTGCTGGCGCACGTCGCGGCCACGCGGGTGGGCCTGGACCTGGTGCTGACCGCACGCCACCGGGTCGGTGTGGTCGGCCCGAACGGCAGCGGCAAGTCGAGCCTGCTGCGGGCGCTGGCCGGACGCCAGAGGGCCGTGTCCGGCCGCATCGTCGCGAACGGGCGGGTGGCGCTGTTCGACCAGCGGCTCGACGGACTGGACGCCGCGCGTTCACCACTGCAGAACCTGCAGGCCGCCAACCCCTCGCTGCCCGAGGCGGAGGCGCGCGGTCGCCTTGCCCTGCTGGGGCTGGATGCGGACCTGGCCCGCGCGCCCTGCGGGCGGCTGAGCGGCGGCGAACGGGTGAAGGCCGCGCTGGCCTGCGTGGTCTACGCACGGACGCCGCCGGACCTGCTCCTGCTCGATGAGCCGGGCAACCACCTGGACCTCGATGCGCTGGAGACGCTGGAGCGGATGCTGCAGCAGTATCGCGGCGGCCTGGTGCTGGTCTCGCACGATCGGAACCTGCTCGAGAACGCCGGGCTGGAGCACCGGATCGACACCGGCGCCGCGCCGTGGCGGCTTGCACCGTGGTGATCGCGCCGCGCCGGATGTGGCGACACGGCCCTTGCGGCAGAATGTCGCCTCGACGGCGCCCACGCCGGTCCGGCAGGAAAACCCCTTGAAATTCTTCGTTTCGTGCGCCAAAGGCCTCGAGTACCTGCTCGTGGACGAGCTGCTCGCGCTCGGTTGCGCACAGGCCACGGCCGCCGTGGCCGGCGCCAATGTGGAAGGCACGCTGCGCGATGCGCAGCGGACCGTGCTGTTCTCGCGCCTGGCCAGCCGCGTGCTGTGGCCGCTGGCCGACTACGACTGCGCCGACGAGCACGCGCTGTATGCCGGCGCCCGCGCGCTGGACTGGACCGCGCAGCTGGACGCCGGCATGACCCTGGCGGTGGACGCGCACGTCTCCGGCAGCGCGATCACCCATGCGCGCTATGCGGCGCAGCGGCTCAAGGACGCGGTGGTCGATACGCTGCGCGAGACCACCGGCGCCCGTCCGGACGTGGACGTGGAGTCGCCGGACCTGCGCCTGAGCCTGGTGGTGCGCAAGGGCCGCGCGATCGTGTCGGTGGACCTGTCCGGCGGGCCGATGCACCGGCGCGGCTGGCGCCAGGCGCAGGGCGATGCGCCGCTGAAGGAAAACCTGGCCGCGGCCGTGCTGCTGCGCGGCGGCTGGCCCGCGCTGTATGCCCAGGGCGGCGGCCTGCTCGACCCGATGTGCGGCAGCGGCACCCTGCTGATCGAGGGTGCGCTGATGGCGGCCGACGTGGCCCCTGGACTGTTGCGCCATGGCGAGCGCGCGCCGAGCCGCTGGCGCGGTTTCGACATGGCCGCGTGGAGCGAACTGGTGGCCGAGGCCAGCACCCGCGAACGTGCTGGTCGCGCGGCGCTGCGTCCGGTGTTCGAGGGGCGCGATCTCGATCCGCAGGCGATCCGCAACGCGCGCGAGAACGCCACCGCGGCGGGCCTGCGCGATGCGATCGGCTTCGAGGTCGGCGATATCGCGACGCTGCCGGCGCAGTCGAGCGGGCGCGGCCTGGTGGTCTGCAACCCCCCCTACGACGCGCGCCTGGCGGCCGATCCCGGGCTGTACCGCAGCCTGGGCAATGCCCTGTCGCAGGCCGTGCCGGACTGGCGCGCCAGCCTGCTGTGCGGCGACCGCGAACTGGCCTTCGCCAGCGGCCTGCGCGCGAAGAAGAGCTACCAGCTGTTCAACGGCGCGCTCGAATGCACCCTGATCGTCTGCGACCCGGTGCGGCCGCCGGCACGCGCGCAGGCCGAGCCGCGCGAGCTGGGGGAAGGCGCGCGCATGGTCGCCAACCGCCTGCGCAAGACGCTCAAAGCTTCGAAGTCCTGGCGTGCGCGCGAGCGCGTGGACTGTTTCCGCGCCTACGATGCCGACATTCCCGAGTATGCCGCCGCGATCGACGTCTACACCGAACTGGGCAGCGGCACGCGCTGGCTGCACGTGCAGGAGTACGCCGCGCCGGCCGAGATTCCCGAGGCGGTGACGCACAAGCGCTTCGGCGAGCTGCTGGCCGGTGCCGCGGACGCGCTCGAAGTGCCGCGCGAGCGCATCGCGGTCAAGACGCGCGCCAGAGGCAAGGGCGGCAGCAAGTACGGGCACTTCGCCCATCGGGGCGAGTTCCTGACCGTGCGCGAGGGCGAGGCGCGCCTGCGGGTGAACCTGTTCGACTACCTCGATACCGGCCTGTTCCTCGACCACCGCCCGCTGCGCCTGGACCTGGCCGCCGAGGCCCGGGACAAGCGCTTCCTCAACCTGTTCTGCTACACCGGGGCGGCGACCGTGCAGGCGGCGGTAGGTGGCGCGGCGCAGACCACCAGCGTCGATCTGTCGGCCACCTATCTCGAGTGGCTGGCCGACAACCTGCGTGAGAACGCCATTGGCGGCACCCGCCACCGTATCGCCCAGGCCGATGCCATGGCCTGGCTGCGTGCCGACCGCAGCGAGTACGACCTGGTGTTCTGCGACCCGCCCACCTTCTCCAACTCCGCGCGCGCCGAAGATTTCGACGTGCAGCGTTCGCACGTGGAACTGCTGCAGCTGGCGGTGGCGCGGCTGTCGTACGGCGGTGTCTTGTACTTCTCCAACAACTTCCGGCGCTTCCGCCTCGACACCGACGCGGTGTCGGGCTTCGCCGAGATCGAGGAGATCAGCGCGGCGACCATTCCGCCCGACTTCGCGCGCAACCCGCGGATCCATCGAACCTGGCGGCTGCGCGCGCGCCCGCGATGACGGCGTGGATGGGACAATGATCCATTATTGGGCGTCATGGTTCTATTTGCGTAAGCAATAGACGACCTGAACCGGCGCATAGTGGCGCCAGTCCACGAGAGGGCGCAGCCCATGAGCAGCATCGACCCCATCCGTTATGCCCGCATCGCCCGCAAGGTCCGCGGCACGCCCGCGTCCGACGGGGCGGGCGTGAAGCTGACCCGCGTCATCGGCGGCGCCGAGCTGCCCGACCTCGATCCGTTCCTGCTGCTCGACGAGTTCGGCACCGACCGGCCCGAGGACTATCTGGCCGGTTTCCCCAGCCATCCGCACCGCGGGTTCGAGACGGTCACCTACATGCTCGACGGCCGCATGCGCCACAAGGACAATCACGGCAACGAGGGCCTGCTGGTGCCCGGCAGCGTGCAGTGGATGACCGCAGGCCGTGGCCTGGTGCATTCGGAGATGCCCGAGCAGGAGGAGGGCCGCATGCGCGGCTTCCAGCTCTGGGTGAACCTGCCTGCCAGGGAGAAGATGGCTGCGCCTCGCTACCAGGAATTCCCGCCGGCCGAACTGCCGGTGGTGGCGCCCGCGCCGGGCGTGTCGGTCAAGCTGATCGCCGGCGAGGTGGATGGCGTGCATGGACCGATCTCGCAGCCCGCCACCGAACCGCTCTACCTCGACATTGCGCTCGAGGCGGGCGCTGGGTGGCTGTATGCCCTGCCGGCCGGACACAACGTCTTCGCCTACGCCTTCGAAGGAGAGGTGCTGCTGGGCCACGAAGAGGATGCGCGCGCGCTCGCCGCGCAGGAGATGGCGGTGCTGGGCGGTGGCGATGTGCTGGGCCTGAGCGCGGGGGAGCAGGGCGCGCGGCTGATCCTGGTCGGTGGGCGGCCGCTGCGTGAGCCGGTCGTGCGCCATGGTCCGTTCGTGATGAACACCCGGCAGGAGATCATGCAGGCCTTCGTCGACTACCAGGAAGGGCGCTTCTGAGCGATCGGACCGCTGCAACGACAGAAGCCGGGCATGCCCGGCTTCTTCGTGTCCTGGCGGTGGGCGTGCCGCCTGCCGCAAGGCAGCTCATGCGGCAATGCAGCAGGCGTCGCCGGACGGCGTGGGTATAGTGGGTTCCGGAAACGGATTTCCATTCCCCCAGCAGGCTGTTACCTCCCACGGTACGGTTGCGGTGCGGCACTTCCCCCATGCACGACTGTGACCTCGTGTCCCTTCGCTTCATGGAGTCCATTCCCGATGAGAACGACGTCCCTGCTGCTGGCCGGCCTGCTCTGGTCGAGCCATGCGACCGCGCAGGCGGCCGAAGAGAACTGCCCCGAACTGCCCGCAGGTGCGGCCCTGGCCTGGGAAGTGGCGCATGGCCCCGACTTCGTGTTCTGCAAGGCCATCAGCCAGGCCGATGGCAGCCAGGCGTTCTCGGTGATGCTCGGGCCTGACCCGCTGTTCCGCGCCGATCGCGCGCTGCGCGAGAACGATGCGGTGATCGACGGGCACAAGGTGCGCTGGTATCGCGGGGATATCGCAACCCGCCGGGAAGTGCAGGTGCGCGAGACGCTGGTGGAACTGGGCCGGCGCAGCAATGCGCACATCGTCGTGCGCGCCGACAGCGAAGAGCGCCTGGCGCACAACCTGCAACTGGCCCAGGCCCTGCGCTTCCGGGACATCGCCGTCGGCGGCGATTGACCTGCGCCGTCGGTGGCGCGCGCGGGCGCGGACCCGAGCGGCGACGTACTGCCGTCAGGAACTAGTGGCTGCCGAGCCGGGTGTCGCCGAAGCGCAGCGCTTCGGCGATGCGCCGGCTTTCGGCCAGCTGTTCATCGTTCTCCGCCCGCAGCACGATGTGGGCGAACAGGTCGTCGTCGAGCTCGACCGCGGTTTCGCGCACGATCGTGTTGCTGGCCGCCACCTCGCCGCGATACCAGCGCACTTCGTGGCCATCGATCTCTCCGCGCTCTTCGCGCAGCGACATGCGTTCGCGCATGGGCGATTCGTCGCGCAGCATCACCGAAAACGCCTGGCTGCCGTCGGCCTCGCGCATGGCGCGGCAATACAGGAACCCCGCGCCTTCGGACACTTCCCAGGCCAGCCCGCTGGCGGGCGGCAGCTCCGGGCAGGGGCCCGACTGGGCGACGGCCTGCAGCGGCAACAGCAGGGCGGCAAACGGAATCCAGCGCATCATGTCGGGCGGTCCATGCAAGGGGGACCGTCCGACCATGCCATGACCGTCGCGATGATGCAATGCACCAAAAGCGACCGGCGTCGCTGTTCGTGCGGCGCGGACCCCAGGCCGGCGCGGAAGCGGCCCCATCCGCCCGGCCAGGCGCTCAGTAGCGGTCGGTATCCAGCCGCGCGCTGCCATCGGCACCGATGCGCACGGTGCTGATCCGGTCGTACTCGGCCTCCGACATCGCGTCGGCCTCGCAGGAACACAGGGCCGCGACGATCGGCGGAACCGTATTGCTGTGCCCTGCGACCAGCACCGTGCCTCCACGGTGAGCGTCGAGTAGACGAGCGGCGAATGCGCTGGCCGGTTCGCGCGGGTCGTAGAGCCGCGGGGCGAGGCCATGCATCGCCGCCGTCGGCGCCACGGTCTGCCGGGTGCGGCGCAGGTCGGTGCTGTAGATCGCCAGCACCTGCTCGCCGGCCAGGCGCTGCGCCAGCGCTTCGGCCCGCTGCCGGCCGGCCGCGCTCAGCTCCGGATCGGGATCGTCCGCCGATGCCTTTTCCGCATGCCGCACGATCACCAAGCGCAGCTCATCGGCCGGGCGGGGAGCCGGCGGCATGCCCGCGCAGCCGGCCAGCACCAGCGCGATCAGGGGCAGCGACAGCCAGCGGCTGCCCAGGGTGCGACGGGCGCTGTCGCGACCTGCCGCGATGGCGGAACGCATGCGGTTCACTGGCGGCCTCCGGCGGCCGCGCCCGAAGGCGCCAGCGCGAGCAGCAGCCCGCGTGCGGCCTTCGACCGCGTGTCGAAATCCGGCAGTTCCAGGGTGATGCGCAACTTGTCCGGCCCGTCCATCCGGTAGTGCTTCGGCTGGCCCTGGATCAGGCGGATCACGCCCATCGGGTCGACCGCGGGCTGGTCGGTGAACTGCAGGCGGCCACCGGCTTCGCCGAGGTCGAGCTTGCGCACGCCCAGGCGGGTGGCCTGCTGCTTGAGTTCGGCGATCGCGAACAGGTGCCTGGCCGGATCCGGCAGCAGGCCGAAGCGGTCGATCATCTCCACCTGCAGCTCCCGCAGTTCCTCGGTATCGCGCGCCGAACTGATGCGCTTGTACAGGGTCAGGCGCGTGTGCACGTCGGGCAGGTAATCCTCGGGGATCAGCGCCGGCACGTGCAATTCGACCTCGGCGCCGCGGTAGGCCGGCTCGTCCACGTCGGGCAGCTTGCCCTGGCGGATGCTGCGTACCGCGCGCTCCAGCAGCTCGGTGTACAGGCTGAAGCCGACCTCCGCCATCTGCCCGCTCTGGTCCTCGCCCAGCAGTTCGCCGGCGCCGCGGATCTCCAGGTCGTGCGTGGCCAAGGTGAAGCCAGCGCCCAACTCGTCCATCGAGGCGATGGCCTCGAGCCGCTTCTGCGCATCGCTGGTGATCGAGCGCTGGTCGGGCACCACCAGGTAGGCGTAGGCGCGGTGGTGCGAGCGGCCGACGCGGCCGCGCAGCTGGTGCAGCTGGGCCAGGCCGAACTTGTCGGCGCGGTTGATGATGATGGTGTTGGCGTTGGGGATGTCGATGCCGGACTCGATGATGGTCGAGCACAGCAGCACGTTGAAGCGCTGCTTGTGGAAATCGAGCATCACCCGCTCCAGCTCGCGCTCGGGCATCTGGCCATGGGCGATGCCGATGCGCGCGTCCGGAACCAGTTCCTGCAGCTGGCGCTGCATGCGGCCGATGCTCTCCACGTCGTTGTGCAGGAAATAGACCTGTCCGCCGCGCGCCAGCTCGCGCTGGAAGGCCTCGCGCAGCATGGCGTCGTCCCAGGCGTGGACGAAGGTCTGCACCGCCAGGCGGTGCGCCGGCGGGGTGGCGATGATCGACAGGTCGCGCAGCCCGGCCATGGCCATGTTGAGCGTGCGCGGGATCGGGGTGGCGGTGAGGGTAAGCAGGTGCACGTTGGCGCGCAGCGCCTTGAGCGCCTCCTTCTGGCGCACGCCGAAGCGCTGCTCCTCGTCGACGATCACCAGGCCGAGGTCCTTGAAGCGCACGTCCTTCTGCAGCAGGCGATGGGTGCCGACGATCACGTCGATCGTGCCCTCGGCCAGCTTGTCGATCTCGGCCTTGATCTCCTTGGTGCTCTTGAAGCGCGACAGCACCTCGACCTTGAGCGGCCAGTCGGCGAAGCGGTCACGGAAGTTGCGGTAGTGCTGCTCGGCCAGCAGGGTGGTCGGCACCAGTACCGCCACCTGCTTGCCCGCGGCCGCGGCGACGAAGGCCGCGCGCACCGCGACTTCGGTCTTGCCGAAGCCGACATCGCCGCAGACCACGCGGTCCATCGGCTGGCTGGAGCCGAGGTCCCGGATCACCGCTTCGATCGCGGCGTGCTGGTCGGGCGTCTCCTCGAACGGGAAGGCCGCGGCGAAAGGCTCGTACATGGCGCGGTCGACCTGCAGCGCGAGGCCGGCGCGGGCCTGGCGCTTGGCCTGGATCTCGAGCAGTTCGGCGGCGACGTCGCGCACCTTCTCCTGCGCCTTGCGCTTGGCCTTCGTCCACTGCTCGCCGCCGAGGTTGTGCAGCGGCGCGGTCTCGGGCGAGGCGCCGGAGTAGCGGCTGACCAGGTGCAGCTGCGCCACCGGCACGTACAGGCGGTCGCCCTTGGCGTATTCGATGTCGAGGTATTCGCCGGGCTGGCCGCCGGCCTCCAGGGTCACCAGGCCGCGGTAGCGGCCGACGCCGTGGTCCTCGTGCACGATCGGCGCGCCCTCGCTGAGTTCGCCGAGGTCGCGGATGATCGCCTCGGGCTCGCGGCCGGCGCGCTTGCGGCGGCGCGGCTGCGCGGCGCGCTCGGGGAACAGCTGGCGTTCGGTGAGGACGGCGATCGCGCCGTCGCCCGCCGCCGCGTCCGCATCGAGTGCGAAGCCGTCCTCGAGCGGCGCGACCGCGATCGCAAAGCGGCCTTCGGGGCCGCGGCCGCCGGCATTGGAGCCGCCCTTCAGGAAGTCCGCGAATCCCGTCAGAACGGCAGGCTTGAGGCCGGCCGCGTCGAGCATCTCGAGCAGGGCTTCGCGCCGGCCGGCCGAGTCGGCGGCCACCAGCACGCGGCCGGGGTAGCTGGCCAGGAAGGCCTTGAGCGCGGCGCCCGGTTCGCTGTGGCGCAGGGCCAGCGGGAGCGACGGCGCGGGCTGGTCGCCGGGTGCCATCGCCTGCGCATGGCGCGCGTGCGAGTCCGGGCACAGTTCGATGCGGTGGCCGGCGTTGAGCTGCTCGCGCAGCGCCTCGGGCGACATCCACAGTTCCTGCGGCGGCAGGATCGGGCGCTCGATGTCGTGGCGCAGTTGCTCGTAACGCTCGCCGGCCTGCTTCCAGAAATGGTCGGCCGCTTCCAGCGCTCCCTCGTCGACCAGCGGCAGGAAGCCGGGGGCCAGATAATCGAACAGGGTGGCGGTGGCGTCGAAGAACAGCGGGAGGTAGTACTCGATGCCGGCCGGTGCGATGCCGGCGCGCAGGTCCTGCATCAGCGCGCTGCGCCGCGCATCGACGTCGAAACGGTCGCGCAGCGCGTCGAGCGCGTCGCCCAGTGCGTCGGCGTCGGTGGGAACTTCGCGGCCCGGCAGCATGCGCACGGCGTCGACCTTGTCCAGCGAACGCTGGGTCTCCGGGTCGAAGGCGCGGATGGTTTCGATGCTGTCGTCGAGCAGCTCGATGCGGTAGGGCTCGGACGCGCCCATCGGGTAGACGTCCAGCAGCCCGCCACGCACGGCGAACTCGCCCGGATCGAACACCTGCGGCACGTTGCGGTAGCCGGCGCCGTCGAGGCGGCGCTTCTCCGCGTCCAGGTCGAGGGTCTGGCCCACGCGCACGTCGAACGCGCTGCCGACCGCGTAGCGCAACGGCGGCAGGCGCTGCAGCAGGGTCTGCACCGGCACGATCACGATCGCCCGCTTCCGCAACGAGGGCAGGCGCAGCAGCGTGGACAGGCGCTGGGAGATGATGTCCGGGTGCGGGCTGAAGCGGTCCCAGGGCAGCGTTTCCCAGTCGGGGAACGGGATCACCGGCAGGTCGGGATCCGCGCCGAGCAGGGTGTGGAGGTCGGACTCGAGCTGGTGGGCGGCGTGGTTGTCGCGCGCGATCAGCAGCAGCGGGGCGGCATGGGCGCGCGCCGCACGCGCGGCATGCCAGGCCAGGGCGCTGCGGCTGGCCGGCACGCGCCACCAGGCGCGCGGCTGGCCGGCGCGCGGCAGGAGGGCGGAAAGAGTGTCCTTTGGGGGCATTGCACCTGGATCCGGAAAAGCACGACCGCGCCGGCAACGGCGTTGCCAGCGTGCGAAAGACGCGATTTTACCCCGCGTGCCCGGAAGCCAGGCGCGGCGGGGGCGTGGACGGGGCCACGTCCAGCCGCCGCTAGCAGCCGATCGCCTGAACAGTCTGGCCGGTCGGTCCTGCAACAGGGTGCGAGAGGGCCTGCGCGGTGCGCGAGGACGGTGTGGGCGCGCCGCAGGCCTGCTCGGCCGACCCAGGGTGGCGCCCAGGCGGGCCGTTAGGGGCGCCTGCGATCAGGCCTGGCGCCGCGCCGGCCGTGGGCGCCGCACGCCGCGTGGCGGGGGCGCTTTCCGCGGTGCGGCCGCGGGCCGCCGCCGTCCGTTCAGGCCGCCTCCTCGCGCAGCCACTGCAGGCGGTGCGAGCCGCCATCGGGCGCCAGCACGGTCTGCAGCGCCGGCAGGAGGCGCTGCAGCACATGCTCGAATCGCCAGGGTGGATTGCACAGCAGCAGGCCGCTGCCATTCATGCGCAGCGCCGATTCCTCCGGGCGGACCGTCAGTTCGGCCACCAGCACCGATTTCGCGGGCAGGTGCGCGGCGCGACGCAGGAACGGCTGCAGGGTCGCCCGCTGCTTGACCGGGTACCAGAGCACGAACATGCCCTGCGGCCAGCGCTGCAACCCCGAGCGCAGGGCCGCCAGGATCGGTTCGAACTCCGCGCGCTGCGCCTCGTAGGGCGGATCGATGAGGACCAGTCCCCGCCCGATGCGGGCCTCGCCCGCGCGCGGCGGCAGCAGGGCCTCGACGGCGGCGTAGCCGTCGCGCTGGTGCACGCCCACGCGCGGGTCCCCGGCCAGGCTGCGCCGCAGGGCCACGGCTTCCTCGGGCTGCAACTCGCAGCAGGCGATGCGGTCCTGTTCGCGCAGCGCATGCGCCAGCAGCCAGGGCGAGCCCGGGTAAGCGCCGGCGCCGTGGGCGGCGCGGCAGGCTTCGACTGCGCGGCGGTAGGCGGCCAGGGCCGGATCCGGGGCGCCCGCCAGCACGGCTTCCACGCCTGCCTCGGCCTCGCCGGTACGGCGCGCTGCCTCGCCGTCCAGCCGATACAGGCCGCGCCCGGCATGGGTGTCGAGTGCGAAGCAGGGCGCAGGCTTGGCCGCCAGCGCCTCGCACAGCGCGAGCAGCACGGTGTGCTTGAGCACGTCGGCGTGGTTGCCGGCGTGGAAGGCGTGACGGTAGTTCATGGGCGGATGCCGGGCGCGGGACCGGACAGCCTAAATGTTTGCCGGGCCGCGCGCAGCGGAGGCGGACGTGCGGCTGCTGCGCCGCGGACGACAAATCGCTACGCTTCGACCCGATTCCATCCCGATGCCCGGTTCGCGATCCGCGGCGCCTGCCCATGTCCCGCATCCTCCTGGTCGAAGACGAAGCGCCCATCGCCGGCACGGTGCTGTACGCGCTGCGCGAGGAAGGCCACGAGGCGACGCACTGCCTGACCGCAGGCGACGCGCTGCAGCAGGCGGCTGCGCAGGCCTTCGACCTGGCGATCCTCGATGTCGGGCTGCCGGACCTGGGCGGGTTCGCGCTTTGCCGACGCCTGCGCGAGCAGCGCGACCTGCCGGTGATCTTCCTGACCGCGCGCCACGACGAGGCAGACCGCATCCTGGGCTTCGAGCTCGGCGCCGACGACTACGTGTCCAAGCCGTTCTCGCCGCGCGAGCTGGTGGCGCGGGTGCGCGCGGTGCTGCGACGTGCGCAGCCGGCGGCGCCGGGCGCGTCCACGTCTGCGGAAGAGGCGGGTTTCGGCCACGATGCCGAAGGCATGCGGATCCGTTACCGCGGACGCCTGCTCGACCTGACGCGCTACGAGTACGGTCTGCTGGCCGCGCTGCTGGCGCGGCCCGGGGCTGTGCTCAGCCGCGCACAGTTGATGGATCGGGTCTGGGGCGATGCGCTCGAGAGCGGGGACCGCACCATCGATACCCACGTCAAGACCCTGCGCGCCAAGCTGCACGCGATCGCGCCCGATGCCGATCCCATCCGCACCCATCGGGGCCTGGGCTACTCGCTGGCGGTGGACTGAGCCGCGACCATGAAGATCGGCCTGCGCATCCTGCTGGGCTATTTCGTGATCGTCGCGATCGCGGGCTTCCTGCTGATGCGCGTGTTCGTGCAGGAGGTCAAGCCCGGGGTGCGCCAGGCGATGGAGGACACGCTGGCCGATACCGCCAACGTGCTGGCGGAACTGGCCACCGACGACATGCTGGCCGGACGCATGGCCGACGGCCGTTTCGCCGCGCGCATCGCCAGGCTGCGCGAGCGCGAACTGGACGCGAGGATCTGGGATTTCGACAAGGCCGACGTGAGCTACCGCATCACCGTCACCGACGCGGCCGGCATCGTGGTGTTCGATTCCGCCGGCCGCGAACTGGGACGCGACAACTCGCGCTGGAACGATGTCTACCGCACCCTGCGCGGCGAATACGGGGCACGCTCCACCCGCAGCGATCCGGCCGACGAATCGTCCTCGGTGATGTACGTGGCCGCGCCGATCCGCGACGGCGAGCGCGTGATCGGGGTGCTCACCGTGTCCAAGCCCAACCGGACGATCGAACCGGTGATCCGCCGCAGCGAGCGCATCGTGCAGCGCTGGGGCCTGGTCCTGCTGGGCGCAGCGCTGAGCATCGGCCTGTCGATGGCCTGGTGGCTGTCGCGACAGCTGGGCGGGCTACAGCGCTATGCGCGCGCGGTGACCGAGGGCGAGCGCGCCACGCTGCCGCGTTCGGCGGGCGAATTCCGCGACCTCGGCCTGGCGCTGGAGACGATGCGCGACCGGCTGGAGGGCAAGCAGTACGTGGAGAACTACGTCCACAGCCTGACCCACGAGCTGAAATCGCCGCTGACCGCGATCCGTGGGGCGGCCGAACTGCTGGAGCGCCCGCTGCCCGCATCCGACCGGGTGCACTTCGCCGGCACGATCCGCGAGCAGGGCGAACGCATGACGCGGACCATCGACATGCTGCTGGCACTGGCCGCGGTCGAGCACCGGCAGCGGATCGAGGCCCCGGAACCGGTGGACGTGGCCGCCCTGCTGGACGAGGCGACCGCCGATGCGTCGGTGCGCGCCGCCGAGGCGGGCGTGCGTATCGGTGTGCAGGCAGCGGCGCCGCTGCCGCCGCTGCAGGGCGACCGTTTCCTGCTGCGGCAGATGCTCGGCAACCTGCTCGACAACGCCATCGACTTCTCGCCCCGCGACGGCGTGGTCGCCCTGGTCGCGCGCGTGGACGGAGGGCGCCTGCTGCTGGAAGTGCGCGACCAGGGTCCCGGCGTCCCCGACTATGCGGCCGGCCGCGTGTTCGAACGCTTCTACTCGCTGCCGCGTCCCGGCAGCGGCGCGCGCAGCAGCGGCCTGGGCCTGGGCTTCGTGCGTGAGGTCGCGGCGCTGCACGGCGGCGACGCGGACCTGCGCAACGGCGCCGACGGCGCGGTCGCCAGCGTGAGCCTGCCGATCGGCTGATCGGCAAGCCGGCGACGGGCGGCGTTCCCGGGGTCGCCCGGTCCGTCGCGGAAAGACGCGGGCTGTCCGCTTCACCGTCGCTTCACCATCGCGCCATCGTCGCCCCGCACCCGCGGCGCATCGTGCCGACCGATCCCCGAGACGGAGGCTGTGCGATGCGACTGTGGCTGAAGATCCTGATGGTGGCGGGCATGACCCTGGCGATCCTGGTGCCGCTGGTACTGATCCGCGGCACGATCCAGGAACGACAGGCCTACCGGCAGGAGGCGGTGCGCGACATCGCGGCCAACTTCGGAGGGCAGCAGGTCTTCGGCGGGCCGGTGCTGGTGGTGCCCTACACGGAGACCGTGGAAGAGGATGTGGTGCAGGACGATGGCCAGGTGCGCCGCGTGGTCCAGCGCAAGGCCGGCAGTTGGACCTTCTTCCCCGAAACCCTGTCGGTCGAAGGCGACCTGCAGCCCGATACGCGGCGGCGCGGGCTGCACGAAGTGCGTGTCTACCAGTGGGATGGCGTGGCCCTGGCCGGCTTCGACCTGCGCCTGCCCGCCCCGGAAGGCGGCAGCGCACGTCGCGAGCTCGGGCGTCCCTGGCTGAGCTATGGCATCGCGGACGTGCGCGGCCTGCGCGGCACGCCGCGGTTGCTGGTGGGCGGCGTGGCCATGACGCCGCTGCAGGGCATCGGCCACGCGGACGGCCCGGGCCTGCACGTGCGCCTGGAGGCGCCCGGCGATGATGGCCGCATCCGGCTCGACACGCGCATCGAACTGCAACTGCGCGGAACCGAGACCTTCGCGATGATGCCCTACGGCCGCAGCAACGACCTGCGCCTGGCCTCGTCGTGGCGACATCCGAAGTTCGAGGGCGTGTCGCCCCAGCACGATGTCGACGACAGCGGTTTCCGCGCGCGCTGGCAGGTAGCGGCGGTCGCGAGCAACGCGCAGCGCCGCTACCTGCAGTCGCCCGCGCTGGCCCTGCCCGAGATCCCCGGCGGAGCGGCGGCGAACCTGCCCTGGTCGCCGCAGCCGGATGCCGTGAGCGTCTCGCTGGTCGATCCGGTCAATCCCTACCTGCAGGCCGAGCGTGCCACCAAGTACGGCCTGCTGTTCGTGCTGCTGACCTTCGTCGGCTTCTTCATGTTCGAACTACTCAAGCGCCTGCCCATCCATCCGATCCAGTACGCGCTGGTGGGGCTGGCGATCGCGATCTTCTTCCTGCTGCTGGTCAGCCTGAGCGAGCACCTGGCGTTCGGCGTGGCCTATCTGTGCGCGGCGGTGGCCTGTATCGGGCTGATCGGCTTCTACCTGGCCTCGGTACTGCGCAGCGCCGCGCGCGGCTTCGGCTTCGCGACGATGCTGGGGGCGCTGTACGCCGCGCTCTACGGTCTGCTGGTGTCGGAGGACAACGCGCTGGTGCTTGGCGCCGGGCTGCTGTTCCTCATCCTGGCGGCGATCATGGTGGCGACGCGCAAGGTCGACTGGTACCAGTTGTCCTCGCGCACGGGCGCGGGGCAGGGCTGAGGCCGGGCGCTAGAATCGGCGGATGACCGGGCAACCATCCCTCGCCATCCGCAGCCTGACCGGCGACGACGCGCGGCGACATCTGGACGATGTCGCCGCGCTGCGCATCGCGGTGTTCCGCGAATGGCCCTATCTCTACGCCGGCGACATGGGCTACGAGCGCGACTACCTGGCGGCCTATGCCGCATCGCCGCGCAGTGTGTTCGTGCTGGCTTTCGACGGCGCAAGCGTGGTGGGCGCGTCCACCGGCCTGCCGTTGGCCGACGATGCATCGGCGTTCCAGGCGCCCTTCCTGGCGCGGGGAGAAGACGTGTCGCGGGTGTTCTATTTCGGCGAGTCGGTGCTGCTGCCGGCCTACCGTGGACGCGGCATCGGGCAGGCCTTCTTCGACCGGCGCGAGGCGCATGCGCGGCGGCTCGGCGGCTTCGACTGGACGGCGTTCGCCGCGGTCGACCGCGCCGCGGACGATCCGCGACGGCCGCCGGGCCACCGTGGTCACGAATCGCTGTGGGTCCGCCGCGGCTATGTCCGGCGGCCGGAGCTTTCGATGCAGCTGCGCTGGACCGAGACCGGCGCGGGAGAGTGCGCGCATTCGCTGACGTTCTGGACGCGGGTGCTGGAGCCGGCGGCATGAAGGTGGCGGCCGCGAAATACACGATCCAGGCGCCGGAAAGCTTCGAGGCGTTCGCCGCGCGCCTGCGGCAGATGCTCGGGGACGTCGCGGCCCGGGGCGTCGGGATCGCCGTGCTCCCCGAGTACCTGTCGCTGGAGCTGGCCGCGACCTTCGGGCCGGAGGTCCGTGGCGACCTGGCGACCTCGCTCGCCGCGATCCAGCGCTATCGCGCGCCCTGGCTGGCGCTGTTCGCCGACCTGGCCCGCGACACCGGCACGGCCATCGCTGCCGGCACCTTCCTGCTGGACGACGGCGGGGGGCGCTACCGCAACCGCGCGGACCTGCTGCTGCCCGGCGGAGCGCATGTGTGGCAGGACAAGCTGCAACTGACCGGATTCGAGAAGGCCACCGGCCTGATCGACGGCGGCGATGCGCTCAAGGTGTTCGACACCGGTACGGCGCGGCTGGCGCTCTCGGTCTGCTACGACATCGAGTTCCCGCTGCCGGTGCGCGCGCAGTACGAAGCGGGCGCGCGGCTGCTGCTGGTGCCCAGCTGCACCGACACCGCCGCCGGCGCCACCCGCGTGCGCGTGGGCTGCCAGGCACGCGCGCTGGAGAACCGCTGCTTCGTGGCGCAGGCGGTGACCGCCGGCGAGGCGCCCTGGAGCCCGGCACTCGACGTCAACACCGGCGAAGCGGCGATCCACGCGCCCATGGACGTCGGCTTTCCCGCCGACGGCGTGCTCGCATGCACGCATGGCGAGGCCGGGTGGGCGATCGCCGAGGTCGACCTCGCGGCGCTCGAGGCCTCGCGCGCGCAGGCGCAGGTGGCCAATGATCGCGACTGGCGCGGCCAGGCGGCGCCAGCGCTCGCCACCGCGCGCGTCGAACCGGCGCGCTGAGGCGGGGTTCCGCGCTCAGGCCGGCCCGCCGATCCCGAGCGACAAGGCTGCCAGGCCGGCGCCGATGGCCGTGGCCGCGAGCACATCGCTCGGATAGTGCAGGCCCAGCACCACGCGCGAGGCGGCCACCGCCGCGGTAAACGGCAACAGCAGCCAGGCCAGCCCGGGGTAGTAGGCCAGCGCCACCACGCTGAACGCCACCGCATGCAGGGTGTGGCCGGAGGGGAAGCTGAATTCGTCCAGCGGCGCGACCCAGGCGCGGATGCGCCGATCGGCGGCGAACGGCCGCGGCCGGCGCGTCCAGCGCTTGAGCCCCTTGTACAGCACCAGCGACACCGCGCCGGTCGCCGCGAGATGCGCGCTGGCGGCCAGGCCATCCAGCCCGTCGACCACGACCATGGCGGCCATCAGCAGGTACCAGAACAGCCCGTCGCCGAGGCGGCTCACCACCGCGAAAACCCGGCGGATGCGGCGTCGCGCGCCAGCCCGGTTCGCCCGCAGGCACCAGCCCGAGTCGCCCTGCGACCACCAGCTAGGCGGCGTGGTCGACATGCCGGTCCCCCATGGCGCCGAGCCCGGCCAGGATGTGGTCGAAGTCCTCGGCCACCCGCCGTGGCGACAGGCTCGCCACCGCGGCACGCGCCGCCGCGCCCATCTCGCGCAGCCGATCCATGTCGCGGACGAGGGCGACGCTTGCGGCCACGAAGGCGGACTCATCGCCGCAGGCGATGGCGGCGCCATGCACCCCGTCGCGCAGGTGCTCGCGCGCCGCACCGTAGTCGTAGGCCACCACCGGCACGCCGCTGGCCATCGATTCCAGGGTGACGTTGCCGAAGGTTTCGCTGAGGCTGGGAAACAGGAACAGGTCGGCGCTGGCGAACAGGCTCGCCAGCGCCGTACCGCGCAGGCTGCCGGCGAACACGCAGGTGGGGTTGTCCCGCTGCAGCCGCGCGCGCAGCGGCCCGTCTCCGACGAACACCATGCGCGCATCGGGCCGGTGGGCTGCCAGCTTGTCGAAAGCGGTCAGCGCGAGCGTCAGGTTCTTCTCCGCGGCAAGCCGACCGACATGGATCGCCAGCGGCGCGTGCCGCGCCACGCCCAGGCGCGCGCGCAAGGCATCGCAGCGCCGCGCCGGATCGAACAGCCGGGTGTCCACGGCCCGCGCCAGGACGCGCACGCGCTGGAAGCCGCGTGCGCGCAGGTCGTGCTGCAGTGCGTGCGTCGGGACGAGGGTCGCGTCGGCCTGATTGTGGAAGCGGCGCATCCAGGCCCACGCCACCGGCGCCATCCATGGCAGGCGATAGTCGCGCATGTAGCTGTCGAACCGGGTGTGGAATCCGGTGGCGACCCGGATCCCCAGGCTGCGCGCCGCACGCAGGGCGGCCCAGCCCAGTGGGCCTTCGGTGGCGATGTAGATCGCATCCGGCGGCGTTCTGCGCCAGAGGCGCGCGAGCCGGCCGCCGGCCGGCAGCCCCGCCCGCAGCCCGGGATATCCGGGCAGGCCGATGCCCTGGACCAGCGTCTGTCCGGTGTCGGCCCAGGCTTCCCGATCCTGCCGCGGCCGAACCAGCGAAACCCGGTGCCCGCGCGCACGAAGCCCTTGTTCCAGCGACTGCACGGTCAATGCCACGCCGTTGATTTCCGGCGGATAGGTCTCGGTGACAATGGCGTAATGCATGCTGCCTCCGTTTGCAGCATGCTCGCGCAGCGCCATGACTTTCCGGTGGCCCGCGCATGACGGCGCGATGACCGGCAGGGTGGGCGGCGCGTGCGGCGATCTCAGTCGGCCACGATCTCGAGCCGGACCCCGAGCGCCGCGATGTCGGCCGGTTCGCCCTCCAGGTCCGCGCGCAGCAGGGGCCGCATCTCCAGCCAGCGGCGATCCATGCGCAGGACCAAGCGCGACCCGTCCACTTCCACGTCGAGGCGCGGAATCTCGTCGGCATCGCGTCCGCGGTGCAGCAGGGCGGCGATGCGCAGCAGGGCGGCGCTGCGGCGTGCCGCATCGAGCAGGCGGTCGGGCAGGGCGTCGAACGCCGACTTCGGAACCCGGCGGCGGTGCGTGCGTACCAGCGCAGCGAGGAACTGCTGCTCCTGGCGCGAGAAGCCGGCGATGTCCGAGTGTTCGATCACGTAGGCGCCGTGCACCTGGTACTGGCTGTGGGCGATGACCAGGCCCACCTCGTGCAGCCGGGCCGCCCAGGCCAGCATCAGCAGGTCGTCCGAATCCAGCTTCCAGGCGGGCGCGGCCTGTTCGAACAGCCTGATCGCGGTGGTTTCCACGCGCGCGGCCTGGGCCACGTCGATCCCGTAGCGCTGGGTGAGGGCGAGGATCGAGGCCTCGCGCGGATCGTGTTCGCCGCCGCGGCCGAGCATGTCGTACAGCACGCCCTCGCGCATCGCCGCCTTGCTCACCGCCATGCGGGCCAGCCCGAACGCCGCGAAGGCCGCCTCCAGCACCACCACGCCGCCGGCGATGATCGGCCGGCGGTCGGCGGACAATCCGGGCAGGTCGATCGCGTCGATGTGCGTGGCCTGCAGCAGGCGTTCGCGCACGCGCGGCAGCGCCTCGGCGGTGACGGCGCCCTTGGTCAGCTTCATCGCCGCGCAGATCTCGCCGATCGCCTTGTTCGTGCCCGAGGCGCCGATCACCTCGTTCCAGCCCAGCGCGCGATAGGTATTGGCGAACTGCTGGAACTCGGCGCCCACCTCGATCACCGCCTCCCGCCACTTCTTCGCCGTGAGCTTGCCGTTGCCGAAGAAGCGGCGCGTGGTCGCGATGCAGCCGACCTGCAGGCTTTCGCGTTCGACCGCCTGGAAGCCCCGGCCGATGATGCACTCGGTCGAGCCGCCACCGATGTCGATCACCAGCCGCAGGCTGCCAGGCCGCGGCCGCTGCGCGTGGGCGACGCCGAGATAGATCAGGCGCGCTTCCTCACGGCCCGAGATCACCTCGATCCCGTGGCCCAGGGCGGTCTCGGCGGGCACCAGAAAGGACTGCGGCGCGGCCAGCAGTCTCACGGTATTGGTCGCCAGGGCGCGCACGCGCTGCGGCGGAATCTCGCGGATGCGCTGTCCGAAACGCGCCAGACAGGACAGGGCGCGCTGGCGCACGTCCACCGCCAGTCCGCCCTTGCTGTCCAGGCCCTCGGCCAGGCGCACGGTCTCGCGCAGCCGGTCGACGATGCGCAGCTGGCCCAGCGTATAGGTGGCCACCACCATGTGGAAGCTGTTGGAGCCGAGGTCGATCGCGGCCAGCATGTCGCCATCGCGCAGGGGCGAGGTCAACGATCCGGCACGGGCAAGCGCATCCATCATCCGCAGAGTCTGGCAAGAAGAAAGGTCTGCGCCGAATGCGGCAGGGAGTTCGCGTCGGGCGCAAGCTTGCGGTAAATGCCGTCCTCGTGCAATTCCCATGCGTTGACGTTGTCGGCCAGGTAGTTGTCCAGCGCCTCCTCCTTGACACGCGCGGCAAGCGCGGGGTCGAGGATCGGGAAGCAGGTTTCCACGCGCCGCAGCAGGTTGCGCTCCAGCCAGTCCGCGCTCGAGCACAGCAGTTCGGGTTCCCCGTCATTGCCGAACCAGTACACCCGGTGATGCTCCAGGAAGCGGCCGACGATCGAGCGCACGCGGATGTTGTCCGACACCCCCGGGACCCCCGGGCGCAGTGAGCAGGCGCCGCGTACGATCAGGTCGATCGACACCCCGGCCTGCGACGCCGCATAGAGTGCGCGCATCACCTGCGGTTCGTTGAGCGCGTTCATCTTGGCGATGATCCGCGCCGGCCGGCCGGCCTGCGCATGTGCAGCCTCGCGCGCGATGCGCTCGAGGATGCCCGCATGCAGGGTGAAGGGCGACTGCAGCAGGCGCTTGAGGGAGATGGCCGGAGCCAGCCCCGACAGTTGCTGGAAGATCAGGTGCACGTCGTTGCCGATGTCCGGATCGGCGCTGATCAGGCCGATGTCGGTGTACACGCGGGCGGTGCCGGAATGGTAGTTGCCGGTCCCCAGGTGCACGTAGCGGCGCAGCTTGCGTCCTTCGCGGCGTACCACCAGCAGCATCTTGGCGTGGGTCTTGTAGCCGACCACGCCGTAGACCACCTGCACGCCAGCCTCCTGCAGCCGGTCGGCCAGGCCGAGATTGGCCTCCTCGTCGAAACGCGCGCGCAGTTCGACCACCACGGTCACGTCCTTGCCGTTGCGCGCGGCCTGCACCAGGTGCTCGACGATCGGCGAATCGGCGCCGGTGCGGTACAGGGTCTGCTTGATCGCCAGCACGTTGGGATCTTCCGCCGCCTGCTTGATCAGTTCGAGGACCGGCGAGAACGCATCGAAGGGATGGTGCAGCAGCACGTCGCCGCTCGCGACGAGGTCGAACATCGCATCGACATGCTTGGGCACGCGCGGCTGGAACGGCGGAAACTTCAGGTCCGGGCGCTGCACCAGATCGTAGACCTGGATCACGCGGTTGAGGTTGACGGGCCCGTCGATCCGGTAGACCGCGTTCTCGGGCAGCTCGAAGTTGTGCAGCAGGGTGCGCACGATCGGCTGCGGGCAGTTGGCCGCGATTTCCAGCCGCATCGCGCGCAGGTAACCGCGGCCGCGCAGCTCGTCGCGCAGCGCCAGGGCCAGGTTCTCGACCTCTTCCTCGTCGACGATCAGCTCGGAATTGCGGGTGACGCGGAACTGGTAGGCGCCCTTGATCTCCATCCCCGGGAACAGCTCGTGCACGAACTCCGAGAGCACGGCCGACAGGAACACGAAGTCGTTTTCGCCCCCGGAGACCCTTTCCGGCAGCTGGATGATGCGCGGCAGCGAGCGCGGCGCGCGCACGATGGCCAGATTGCCCACGCGGCCGAATGCGTCCCGGCCCTCGAGCACGACGACGATGTTGAGCGACTTGTTGAGGATCTTGGGGAACGGGTGCGCGGGGTCCAGGCCCAGCGGCGACAGCACCGGCATGATTTCGTCGCGGAAGTAGGCGCGCAGCCAGCGGGTCTGGCGCTGGTTCCACTGGCCGCGCCCCAGCACGCGCACCCCGTCCTCGGCCAGCGCCGGCCGCAGCACCTCGTTCCAGCAGCTGTATTGCGCCTGGACCAGTTCGGCGGCACGTTCGTGGATGCGCTTGAGCACCGTCGCCGGGGCCAGGCCGTCGGGCGGCACCGGCACCGTGCCGAAGTCCTGGGCGTGTCGCACGGTGGCGGCGCGGATCTCGAAGAACTCGTCCAGGTTGGTGCAGGAGATGCACAGGTACCGCAGCCGCTCGAGCAGGGGCACCGATTCGTCCAGCGCCTGGGCCAGCACCCGGAAGTTGAAGTCCAGCTGCGACATCTCGCGGTTGAAATAGAGCGAGGGATCGCGCAACGGATCGGGCGTCGCCGCTTCGATCGGCAGCGGCGCCGCGCCGGCGGCGGGCTTGCGGGGCCTGGATGGCGTCGCCTTGTCGGATCGGTTCACGCAACGACTCCTGGATGGTGGCTTTCGCGCGCGAGGACGCGATCGGGGCCGAAGTGGCAGGAGAACACGCTGCCGCGTCCGACTTCGCTGGCGATCTCCAGCCGCGCCTGGTGCAGGTTGAGCACGTGCTTGACGATGGCCAGGCCGAGGCCAGTGCCGCCGGAACCGCGCGAGCGGCTGGTCGACACCCGGTAGAAGCGCTCGGTGAGGCGCGGCAGGTGCGACGCGGGTATGCCGTAGCCGCTGTCGCGCACCGACAGCACCGCGCCGTCGCCCTCGCGCGCGAACTCGATGGCGATCGTGCCGCCGGCCGGGGTGTAGCGCACCGCGTTGCTCACCAGGTTGGAGAACGCACTGTGCAGTTCGCGGATGGAGCCGTCCAGATCCACGCCCGCGCGGTCCTCGACGGTCACCACGTGGCGCCCCTGGCTGAGGGCCATGGCTTCGCGGTGCAGCGTGCCGAGCACCGAGGCCATCGCCACCGGCTCGTTCTCGATGCCGTCCTGCGCCTCCAGCCGCGACAGAGTGAGCAGGTCCTCGACCAACTGGGTCATGCGCTGCGACTGCTGCTGCATCTCGCCCAGCACCGGCGCCCATTCCGGATGCTCCTGCGGGTCGAGCATGTCCAGGTAGCCGTGCACCACGGTCAGTGGTGTGCGCAGCTCGTGCGAGACATTGGCGACGAAGTCGCGGCGCACCTGCTCGAGCCGCATCATCTTGGTCACGTCGCGTGCGACCACCAGCCACAGGTCGTCCGAGTAGGGAATCAGGCGCAGGGTCAGGCGGACCTCGGATGCGACCGGGGACTGGACGTCGAGCAGGGGTTCGGCATTGCGCCCGGATGCCAGCCAGTGCGAGATCCGCAGCGGCTGCAGCCGTTCGCCCAGCGGCTGGCCGATGTCGGCCGGGTAGCGCAGGCCGAGCAGGCGGGTGGCGGCGTCGTTGAACCAGTGCACGCGCTGGCTGTTGCGTTCGACCACGACCACGGCGTCGGGCAGCGCGGTGGCGACCGCGCGATAGGCGCGCAGCATCGCGACCAGGCGGCGCTTGCGCGCGCGCATGCCCTGCTGGCTGGCGTGGAGCTGCCGATCCAGTTCGTTCCAGACGCCACTGCCGGAGGCTTCCGGCTGGCGCTGCCGGGAGCCCAGCCGTTCCAGCAGCCGCCACAGCCTCCAGTAGTGCCAGCACAGCACCGCCAGCATCGCGATCGCGAGCGCCAGCCCGGTGCGCCCCGACAGCAGCCCGACCACGAGCGCGGCCGCCAGCACCAGGCCGAGCTGGGCGAGTGTGCGGATCCACGCGGTACGGGCGCTGGGGAGCATGCGGGTCTGGAGGTCCGGGGTGGGGGCGGGGGGCTGCGCGCTCAGAGCATGGACGGCCAGTGTGCCGGTTCCGGACGCGGCCGTCCGGTGCCGGTGCGCCTGCACGTGCCGCTCAGACCGCGGCGGAGAACCTGTAGCCCGCGCCACGCACGGTCTGCACCATGCCGTCGAAGCCCGAGGGCTCCAGCGTCTTGCGCAGGCGGCGGATATGCACGTCGACGGTGCGTTCTTCGACGTACACGCTGCCGCCCCAGACATGGTCCAGCAGCTGGGCACGGCTGTAGACGCGTTCGGGGTGTGTCATGAAGAAATGCAGCAGGCGGTACTCGGTGGGACCGATGCTGACCGGGGCGTCATTGGCGAACACGCGGTGCGCAGCACCGTCGATGCGCAGCCCGCCGACCTGGACGCTGCCGTCCTCGTCGTCCTCGCGCGAGCGGCGCATCACCGCGCGGATCCGCGCTAGCAGTTCGCGCGCCGAAAACGGCTTGACCACGTAGTCGTCCACGCCGGCCTCGAGGCCGCCGACGCGGTCGTTCTCCTCGCCGCGGGCGGTGAGCATGATGATCGGCACCTCGCGGGTCAGCGCCTCCTTGCGCCAGCGTCGGGCCAGGTCCAGGCCGCTGGTGCCGGGCAGCATCCAGTCGAGCAGGATCAGGTCGGGCACCCGGTCGGCGATGGCCGACTGCGCTTCGCGCGCGTCGCCGGCATGGGCCGGCTCGAAATCGCCCTTGCGCAGGGCGAAGGCGACCATTTCGCGGATCGCGGGTTCATCGTCGACGATCAGGATGCGTTTCTGCACGTCCGGTCCTGCCAGGCCAGCCACAATGGCCGATGCGTGGCATTAGACGACAGTTTTATGACGCAATCATGACTGCGTCCGGCGCGGGCTGCGGCGTTTCTCAGTTCCGCCGCAGGTCGGGGTCGCGCAGGCCCTGGCGCCGCAGTTCCAGCACCACCGGCGTGATCCGCGCGATCCGGGCGTCGATCCGCGCCCGCGCGTAGTAATCCAGGTCGTCGCGCCGGCGCAGCGTGGTCAGCTGGATCAGGGCCTGCTCCTCGCGGCCGCTGAGGAAGGCCGCCTCGGCCCAGGATTCGCCGGCGCGAACCGGGTCGCCGGCGATTTCGCTGGCGCGGGCGAAGGTGCGCTGGAAGGCCGGGTCGTCGCTGCTGGCGTTGAGCAACGGACGCAGCACGGCCTGGGCCCGCCGCCCGGCCTCGGGCGTATTGCGCGCCACCAGCACGTCGGCATAGGTCAGCGCCACCGCGGGGTTTCGCGGCATCCGCTCCAGCAGCCCCTCGAAACGCCGGTCGGCGTCGGCGGCGCGCCCGGCGTGGGCCTCGGCTTCGGCCAGGGCCAGGGTGAGCCACAGGTCCCCGGGGTGGCGCTCGAGCAGTTCCGCCAGTCCCGCGGCCGCCTGACTGCCACGGCCGGCGCGCAACTGCGCCACCGCCAGGCCGTAGCGCTGCGCATCGTCGAGCGGGGTGGCGCGGGCCATCTGTTCGTATTCGCGCACCGCCGCATCGGGGGTGTTGGCGCTGAGCACGCGCAGGCGTTCGCGCACCCAGCCGAACTCGCGGCTGTCCCCGGCATCGAATCCACCGGTCAGGGCGAGGGTCGAGGGCAGCAAGGGGTTGTCGCTCACGCGCAGGCTGTCCGGCACGGTCACGTCGTCGATCCGCACCCGCTCCGTGCGCGTCGCGTCCGGCGTCGACACCGAGCCGGTCACGGTCCGCGTGCCCAGCCGTTCGGCCCGGTCCTTGGCCTCGCTGATGCGGGTGGTCGTGACTGGGTGGGTCTTGAGGTAGTCGGGCAGGCGCTCGCGTTCGCCGCCCTGGTTGGTGCGCGACACCGCCTGCATGCGCTCGAACATGCTGGCCATGGCTGCGGGTTCGTAGCCGCCGCGCGCCAGGGTGCGGATGCCGATGCGGTCGGCTTCCGATTCGTTGGAGCGGGTGTAGTTGATCTGGCGCTGGGCGGCCAGGCCCTGCGCGCTGGCGATCGCCGCCATCGCCGCGTCGTCGGACGAATTGCCGCCGGCCGACTGCGCGACCGCGATCGCGCCCAGCATGGCCAGCAGGATCGGGATGCTGTCGCGCTGCGCCCGCTCCACGCTGCGCAGCACGTGCGCCTGGGTGACGTGGGCGATCTCGTGGCCCAGCACCGCGGCCACCTCGTCTTCCTGCTCGGCCGCCAGCACAAGGCCGGCGTTCATCCCGATGTAGCCGCCCAGCGTGGCGAAGGCGTTGATGCTGCGGTCCTTCATCATGAAGAAGGTGAAGCGCTGCTCGGGATCGTCGCTGACCGCGCCCAGCCGGTTGCCGGTGGACTGCAGCCAGGCCTCGGTGAGCGGATCCTCCAGCACGTAACCGTAGTGGCGGAGCTGGGCCAGCATCATCCGGCCGTACTCGGCCTGCTGCACCGGGCCGAGCACGCTGCCGGCGGATGAGCCGATGTCGGGCAGGCGATTTTCCTGCGCCTGCGCGCCGGCGCCCGCCACCAGTACCAGGAGTGCGGTGATCAGCAGCGTGTGGAGGCGGGCAAGGCGGTGGCGCATGGCGGTCCGGGGCGACAGGGCGGGGCGGGCGGCGCCCGCCCAAGCATGCCGGGGCCGCGCGCGCGGGGAGTGAATCCGATGTTAATCGTTCGGTGCGTTCTGCCGGCGAGGGTGGAAAAGCGTCGCGCCGACGCCCACCATTCGACCCATCCCCGCAAGACAGGTTCCCTGCCATGGCTGACGATTCCGCGCCGGCACCCGCTCATCCGCCGATCACGATGTACACCAGTGCGATCTGCGGCTATTGCGTTGCCGCCAAGAACTTCCTGCGCAGCCGTGGCCTGCAGTGGGAAGAGGTGCGCATCGATCTCGATCCTGCCGAGCGCGAGCGCATGGTCGCGCGCACGCGCCGGACCTCGGTGCCGCAGATCTTCATCGGCGAGGTCCATGTGGGCGGTTACGACGACATGATGGCGCTGCACCGCGCAGGCCGCCTCGATCCCCTGCTCGGCAACTGAGCCGGGCTCCACGCGAGGCCGTTCCGGCCGCCGCGGGCTGCGCCCGCCCGCGCGGACCCGGCCGCACAGCACTTCCATTTGGCGAACATCGGGAACAGGGCAATGAGCGAGTCAGACCGGATCGGGGAGTTCACCGCGTTCCGCCAGCGCATGAACGAACGCATTCTCGCCGAGCCCAACCAGGTGATCCGCCGCTTCTTCGCGCTGGATACCCAGACCTACCAGGCCGGCGCGCTCGACGTGAAGACCAAGGAGTTGCTGGGGCTGGTCGCCTCGCTGGTGCTGCGTTGCGACGACTGCATCAGCTACCACGTGGCCCAGTGCCGGGAAGCCGGCGCCACCCGGGACGAACTGTTCGAAACCTTTTCGGTCGGCCTGGTGGTGGGTGGCAGCATCGTCATCCCACACCTGCGCCGGGCGGTGGATTTTCTCGACCGTCTGGAACAGGGCGGGGCAGACGCGCCGGCCCCGCACGACCATCGCCAGGAGTGACGACCGGGCCGCGCGACTTTGGTCGAGTTGGGTCGGGGCCCGGCTTTCGGGCATAATTTCATATTGAACCATTTTCCACGCTGCGCCTTCCGCGCGGCGTCTTTCGCATGGATATCCCCACATGACCCAGACAATCACGGTCATCCGCGGCGACGGCATCGGCCCGGAGATCATGGACGCCACCCTGCACGTGCTCGACGCCATGAACGTCGGCCTGCGCTACGAGGACGCCGACGCCGGCCTGGTGGCGCTGGAGAAGCACGGGGAACTGCTGCCGCAGGCGACGATGGACTCGATCCGCCGCAACCGGATCGCGCTCAAGAGCCCGCTGACCACGCCGGTCGGCGAGGGCTTTTCCTCGATCAACGTCGAGCTGCGCAAGCGATTCGACCTCTACGCCAACGTGCGCCCGGCCAAGTCGTTCCCGAACACGAAATCGCGGTTCCCGACCGGCGTGGACCTGATCACCGTTCGCGAGAACACCGAGGGCGCCTACATCGGCGAAGGCCAGTCGATCACCGAGGATGGCGAGACCGCGACGTTGATGCAGAAGATCACCCGCAAGGGCTCCGAACGCATCGTCCGCTACGCCTTCGAGCTGGCCCAGAACACCGGCCGCAAGAAGGTCACCGTGGTGCACAAGGCCAATATCCTCAAGAGCACCTCGGGCCTGTTCCTGAAGGTGGCGCGCGAGATCGCGGCGCAGTATCCGCAGATCGAATGCAACGAGATGATCGTCGACAACACCTGCATGCAGCTGGTGATGCGCCCCGAGCAGTTCGACATCATCGTCACCACCAACCTGTTCGGCGACATCATCTCCGACCTCTGCGCCGGCCTGGTGGGCGGCCTGGGCCTGGCCCCGGGCGCGAACATCGGCAAGGACGCGGCGATCTTCGAGGCCGTGCACGGCACCGCGCCCGACATCGCCGGCCAGGGCAAGGCCAATCCCTGCGCCCTGCTGCTGGGCGCGGCGCAGATGCTCGACCACCTCGGCAAGCCGGACGACGCCACCCGCCTGCGCAACGCCGTGGTCGCCACGCTGGAAGCGAAGGACAACCTCACGCCCGACCTGGGTGGCAGCGGCAACACCATGTCGTTCGCCAAGGCGATCGCGACCCGGATCTGAACGGGCAAGCGCGTGCAGCAGGGAAGGGGCGCCGCGGCGCCCCTTTCCGTTTCTACGGGCGCGCGTGGCGCAGGACGGGGTCCGGCTGCGCCGACGCGCCGGCAGGTCGCTCCCAGGATCCCTGGCGCAGGCGGATGCAGTGTCCTGCGGTGGCGGGTCACGCAGGTCCCCCGAAACATCGCACAATCGGCGTTTTCCGCCGGCTGCCGCGATGACCACCCGCCCCAGCGCGCTCGCGCTGACTCCCCTAATGCTGTTCCTGGCGATCTTCTTCGGCGCGGGCCTGTACTACTCGCTGCAGGGCGAACCGATGGGTTTCTACCAGCTGCGCGCACCGGTGGCGATCCTGCCCGCATTGGCGCTGGCGGCGCTGATCGCCTGGCGCCGCGGCATCCGCCCGGGCGAGACCCTGCTGCAGGGCATGGGCGATCCCAACATCGTGCTGATGTGCCTGATCTTCCTGCTCGCCGGTGCATTCGCCTATGTGTCCAAGGCGATCGGCGCGGTGGATGCGGTGGTGTCGCTGGGCATCGGTGCGCTGCATCCGGCGCTGCTGCTGCCGGGCCTGTTCCTGATCGCCTGCGCGGTGTCGCTGGCCATCGGCACCTCGATGGGCACCATCGCCGCGGTGGTGCCGATCGCGGTCGGCGTGGCCGATGCGTCCGGGCTGGACCGCGTGCTGGTGGCCGGTGCGGTGGTCGGCGGCGCGATGTTCGGCGACAACCTCTCGGTGATTTCCGATACCACCATCGCGGCGACCCGCACCCAGGGCGCGCAGATGCGCGACAAGTTCCGCGAGAACTTCAAGATCGCCCTGCCGGCCGCGCTTCTGACGATGGCGCTGCTCGGGTTTGCCGGCGACTCCGCGCCCGTCCAGGCTGACGAATCCGCACCCGCCTGGCTGGCGTTGCCCTACCTGCTGGTGCTGGTGCTGGCGCTGGCCGGGCTGGACGTACTGCTGGTGCTGGGGTTCGGACTCGCGCTGGCCGGCGGCTTCGGCCTGCTGCTGGTCGACGGCTACGACCTGCAGCAATACGCCAGCGACATCTGGACCGGGTTCGAGGGCATGGTGGAGATCCTGCTGCTGTCGCTGCTGATCGGTGGGCTGGCGGGCCTGATGAAGGCGAGCGGTGGGCTGGCCTGGCTGGCGCAGGTGATCTCGCGCTTCGCGCGCGGCCATCGCGGTCGCCGCACCGGCGAGTTCAGCATCGCGGCTCTCGCGACCACGGCGGATGTTTTCACCGCCAACAACACGGTCGCGATCCTGGTCGGCGGCAGCGTCGCGCGCGACATCGCCGAGCAACATGGGATCAGCCCGCGGCGGGCCGCCAGCGTGCTCGACATCTTCGCCTGCGTGCCGCAGGGGCTGCTGCCTTACGGCGCGCAACTGCTGCTGGCGGCGTCGCTGGCGGCGGTTTCGCCGTTCGCCCTGGCAGGCAGCGTCTGGTACTGCTGGCTGCTGGCGCTGGTGGCGATCGGCTTCATGGCCTGGCCGGGGCGCTCCGACGGGGAGCGCGGCGCGCATCCCGCCGATGCCCCGCCCGCCCGGTAGGCAGGAGATACGAAAAAGGCGCCCGGGGGCGCCTTTTCCATCCGCCGTCGCCGCGTCAGTCGCGCGACTGCAGCTTGGCCAGCAGGCGCAGGAACTCGACGTACAGCCACACCAGGGTGACCATCAG
The DNA here is from genome assembly GCF_051162505.1 of Luteimonas campi. Lineage (NCBI taxonomy): Bacteria > Pseudomonadati > Pseudomonadota > Gammaproteobacteria > Lysobacterales > Lysobacteraceae > Luteimonas > Luteimonas campi. Next base: position 868,415 of record NZ_JBNWEM010000001.1, on the reverse strand, counting down.
GCCGAACGCGCCGTACCACTCCATGTACTTGGGCGCACCCTGCTCGACGCCGCTTTCGATGAAATCGAAATCGAGCACCAGGTTCAGCGCCGCGATCACGATCACGAACAGGCTGAAACCGATGCCGACGATGCCGCTCTCGTGGATCATCGGGATGTCCTTGCCGAACATCCGCAGCACGATCGTCGCCAGGTACACCAGGGCGATGCCGCCGGTGGCGGCGACTACGCCCAGCTTGAAGTTTTCGGTGGCGCGGATCAGGCCGCTGCGGTAGGCGAACAGCAGCGCGAACAGCGTGCCGAAGGTCAGCATCACCGCCTGCATGACGATGCCTTCGTACATGTGGTTGTAGAGCGCGGAAATGGCGCCTAGGAAGAAGCCCTCCACCAGCGCGTACAGCGGCGCGGTGACCGGCGACCATTCCTTCTTGAACGCGGTGACGACCGCGATCACCAGGCCGCCGATGGCGCCGCCCCAGACGTAGACGCCGAAGCCCGGCGCCGGGGTGCCGTCCGGACCCAGTGCCTGGTTCCAGGCGAAGGCGGCGGTCAGCACGGTCAGCAGCAGCAGGAAGCCGGTCTTGTTGACCGTGCCGTTGAGGCTCATCGCGCCGCTGTCGCGCGACACGACGGTGCCGCTGCCGAGGTCGAGGAAGGTCGAGTCTTTGAGTACCGGATTGCCGCTGCGCATGGATGCGATGTCCGCTGTCTGGAGCCGGCGTTCAGGATACACGTAGCGGCCGTGTACGCACCGCGCAGGGAGGGGCTGCGTTGACACCGGCAGGCGCGCTCCGGACAATGGCCGGCTCCTCCGGGTTCGCCCGGTGGGGATCGGATCGACCGCCCGTCACCGGCCGGGGTATAGCGCAGTCTGGTAGCGCGCCTGCTTTGGGAGCAGGATGTCGGGGGTTCGAATCCCTCTACCCCGACCAACCGGACCGCCCGGGGCCGCTATCATGCGCACATGCGCCCGTAGCTCAACCGGATAGAGCACCGGCCTTCTAAGCCGGTGGTTGCAGGTTCGAGTCCTGCCGGGCGCGCCATACGGACCTCGGGTCCGATGTCGGGTATCCGGTTGTTGAGGCAGGGCGGGGCGGGGATGTCGGCAGTTGCTGCGATCTGTCCGCTACGCAATAGGGAATCCGGGTCGTGCTCGGGTATCCTGTACAGGTTCCAGTGGTGGCTGTAGCTCAGTTGGTTAGAGTCCTGGATTGTGATTCCAGATGTCGGGGGTTCGAGTCCCCTCAGCCACCCCAATTCTCGTGATCGCGGCAGAGGGATTGCCGCACGGCGCGCATCTGCTACACTATGCGCCCGCTTTCGGGGCCGTTAGCTCAGTTGGTAGAGCAGTTGACTCTTAATCAATAGGTCCAAGGTTCGAATCCTTGACGGCCCACCATTCGACGGATCGCCCGGCTTCGGCCGGGCGTTTTCGTTTCTGTCGCCGGTGCGCAGGCCGGCGAGAAGCGGCTTTAGAATGCGTCCAGCGCGAAAGTGGCGGAATTGGTAGACGCCCTGGATTTAGGTTCCAGTGCCGCAAGGCGTGGGGGTTCGAGTCCCCCCTTTCGCACCAGCCCGCCGGCCGCGAACGGCAGCATCGACGTGTCGCGAGCGCTTGCGAGGGGAATGCCCGCCGCCTCTCCGGCTTCTTGCGGCGGGTGCCTGGTCGTTGCGCTCCCGCTGCGAGCGCAATCGGGCCGATGGCCGGGTATCGGGAGACGCTCGACGCCACGGCTGCGGGCAGCTGCCGGTCCGCCGGCCTGGCAGCAGGAAAATGCCCTGCGGCGGCGGTGTCCGTCGGTCGAGCCCCGCCGGTCGCAATGGACCCGCTTCTCTTCGCCGGCGAAGGGGCGGGGGGTGACGGCCGGGCGCGGGCTGATCAATTGAACGCAGACTCTGGCGGCGAACCCGCGATTCCGCCAAAATATCCCGTTCCGCCGGCCGCCGCCGGCCTGCCCCGGCAGGCCAGGGCTCCCGGCCCCTTATCCGATCCAAACAGCGGCGGCGATGGCCGCGCGGCAGGAGTGAGTCAATGCAAGTGTCGGTCGAAACCCTGGGCAGCCTCGAGCGCCGCCTGACCTTCCGCCTGCCGTCCGAGCGGCTGGAAACCCAGGTCGGCGGACGCCTGCGCGAGATCGCGCGCACGGCCCGCATCAAGGGCTTCCGTCCGGGCAAGGTGCCGGCGAAGGTGATCGAGCAGCGCTATGGCGAGCAGGTGCGTGCCGAGGTGCTCGACGGGCTGCTGCGCGAGGGCTTCGACGAGGCCGTGCGCGACAACGAGCTGCGACTGGCCGGCCAGCCCAAGATCGAACCCAGCCAGGACACCGCCGAAGGCGAACTGGCCTATGTCGCCACGTTCGAGGTGGTGCCGGATTTCGGCGAGATCGACGTCTCCAAGCTCAGCGTCGTGCGCCACACCGCGGAGGTGACCGAAGAGGACATCGACCGCATGATCGAGAACCTGCGCCAGCAGCGCCGCAGCTGGAGCGTGGTCACGCGTCCGGCGCAGGCGGGCGACGCGGTGGAGGTCGAGACCTGGTCGCAGGCGGGCGAGGAGCGCCTCCCCCCCGAAGGCGTGGAACGCGGGGTCACCGTCATCGGCTCCGGCGGCATGTTCAAGGACGTCGAGGATGCGCTTGCAGGCATGGCCGCGGGCGAGGAGAAGACGGTCGACGTGGCCTTCCCCGCCGACTGGCGCGTCCCCGCGCTGGCGGGCAGGTCCGGCAGCGTCTACCTCAAGACGATCCAGGTGTCCGAACAGCAGCTGCCCGAGGTGGATGGCGCCTTCATCAAGAGCTTCGGCGTGAAGAGCGGCCAGCTGGAGCAGTTCCGTAGCGATATCCGCACCAATCTGGAGCGCGAACTCAAGGGCGCGCTGATGAACCGGCTGCGCCGCGAGGTAGGCGAGCAGCTGGTCACCGCCTACGCGCAGGTCGAACTCCCCCCGCGGCTGGTCGAGGCGGAGGCCCGCTCGATGCTGGCGCAGCAGGTGGAGCAGGTGCGTCGCAGCGGCCGCGACCCGGGCCAGGTGCCGGCGGACGCGCACGAGGGTTTCATGGACGCGGCGCGCAAGCGCGTGCTGGTCGGGCTGCTGGTGGGCGAAGTCGCGCGTCGCAATACGCTGCGTCTGGACCCCAAGCGCCTGAACGAGCACCTGCGCCTGATCGCCTCGACCTACGAGGAGCCGCAGCAGGTCATTGACTTGTACCGCAACGATCCCCAGTTGATGTCGGGACTGCAGAACCGGGTGATGGAGGAGCAGGTGATCGACTGGATCGCCGAGCGCGCCCAGCACACCGAGCAGCAGTTGACGTTCCAGGAAGCCATCACGCCGTAAGCCGGGTTCCGCCCGGCGCAGGCCGCGGCGAAACTCCCGGGCCCGGGCCGCAGGCCCGGCCCACGACCCCGCAAGCGAGAACACGATCCATGAGCAGCTACGAGACCAAGGCCCTGAACCTCGTTCCGATGGTGGTCGAGCAGACCAGTCGCGGCGAGCGCGCCTACGACATCTACTCGCGGCTGCTGAAGGAGCGGGTGATCTTCCTGGTGGGGCCGATCGACGACTACATGGCGAACGTGATCGTCGCCCAGTTGCTGTTCCTCGAGGCCGAGAACCCCGAGAAGGACATCAACCTCTACATCAACTCTCCGGGCGGCATCGTCACCGCGGGCATGGCGATCTACGACACCATGCAGTTCATCAAGCCGGACGTGAGCACGATCTGCGTCGGCCAGGCGGCCAGCATGGGCGCCCTGCTGCTCGCTTCCGGCGCGGCCGGCAAGCGCTATGCGCTGCCCAATTCGCGGGTGATGATCCACCAGCCGCTGGGCGGCTTCCAGGGCCAGGCGACCGACATCGATATCCACGCCCGCGAGATCCTGTCGATGAAGCAGCGGCTGAACGAGATCCTGGCCCGCCACACCGGCCAGTCGATCGAGACCATCGCCAGCGACACCGAGCGCGACAACTTCAAGAGCGCCGAGTCCGCCCGCGAATACGGACTGGTCGACCAGGTGCTCGAACGGCGCCCGGAAGAGTCGATTCAGCCGGCCTAAGTAATTGACTGAAAACGAAAACGGTGTTCCGGTGGCGCTGTCCTTGCGCCGCCGGGCGCTGTGCTATTCTCGAACCGTGACCGCACCAGCAAGACAGATCCATTCATGACCGAAGACCGTCAGGGCCGCTCCGGCGACAGCAGCAAGATCCTCTACTGCTCCTTCTGTGGAAAGAGCCAGCATGAGGTGCGCAAGCTGATCGCGGGTCCGAGCGTGTACATCTGCGACGAATGCGTCGAGCTGTGCAACGACATCATCCGCGAGGAGCTCGAGGAGAAGGCCCAGTCGGCGCGCAGCTCGCTGCCCAAGCCGAAGGAAATCCTCGAGGTTCTCGACCAGTACGTGATCGGGCAGAACCGCGCCAAGCGCACGCTCGCCGTCGCGGTCTACAACCATTACAAGCGCATCGAGAGCCGGCAGAAGAACGACGACGTCGAACTGGCGAAGTCGAACATCCTGCTGGTCGGGCCGACCGGTTCGGGTAAGACCCTGCTGGCCGAGACCCTGGCGCGCCTGCTCAACGTGCCGTTCACGATCGCCGATGCCACCACGCTGACCGAAGCCGGTTACGTGGGCGAGGATGTCGAGAACATCATCCAGAAGCTGCTGCAGAAGTGCGATTACGACGTCGAGAAGGCGCAGCAGGGCATCGTCTACATCGACGAGATCGACAAGATCTCGCGCAAGAGCGAGAACCCGTCGATCACCCGCGACGTGTCCGGCGAGGGCGTGCAGCAGGCGCTGCTCAAGCTGATCGAAGGCACCACCGCCAGCGTGCCGCCCCAGGGCGGGCGCAAGCATCCGCAGCAGGAATTCCTGCAGGTCGAGACCAAGAACATCCTGTTCATCGTCGGCGGCGCGTTCGCAGGCCTGGACAAGATCATCCAGCAGCGCAGCACCGAGGCCGGCGGCATCGGCTTCGGCGCCAAGCTCAAGAGTTCCGAGCGCAAGACCGACACCGGCAAGGTGCTGGCCGACGTCGAGCCCGAGGACCTGATCAAGTTCGGCCTGATCCCCGAGTTCGTCGGCCGCCTGCCGGTGGTCGCCACGCTCGAGGAACTCGACGAGGCGGCGCTGATCAAGATCCTCACCGAGCCGAAGAACGCGATCAGCAAGCAGTTCCGCAAGCTGTTCGAGATGGAAGGCGTGGAGCTGGAATTCCGCCAGGATGCCCTGAGCGCGATCGCGAAGAAGGCGATCAAGCGCAAGACCGGCGCGCGCGGCCTGCGCACCATCGTCGAGTCGGTGCTGCTCGATACGATGTACGAGCTGCCTTCGCTGGAGAACGTCAGCAAGGTGGTGGTCGACGAGTCGGTGATCGAGCACAAGTCCGAGCCCTATCTGATCTACCAGACCCCGCCGGCCCCGCAGAAGGTCGCCTCGGCCGAGTAGGTTCCAGGCCTGGGCCGGCGCCGCCGCGCACGGCCCGCCCAGGCGCCGTCAACCGCCGGCGCTCGTTGGCGGCGGATGCCAGCCCGGGCCCCGGGCCCGCCCGAGGCCGCGGCCGCTCGCCCGCCGCTTTCGACAGGCCTCCCGGCCCCGATCGTCCAACGCCGCCGAGATGCAGGGGCGCCTGCCTGCGCGCGGGACGCATCGTTTGCGCGCGGTGCTTGCATCGCTCCCCGCGGAGCCCCATAAACCCACGATGGGCGCACGCCGCGCCCGGCGTCCGCCGTCCCGTCGTCTCCTCTGGAACCCGCAATGACCGATCGACCCCGTAGCGAATCGCTGGAACTGCCCGTCCTGCCCCTGCGCGACGTGGTGGTCTTCCCGCACATGGTGATCCCGCTGTTCGTCGGCCGCGACAAGTCGATCCGGGCGCTCGACATCGCGATGGAAGGCGACAAGCGCATCCTGCTGGTCGCGCAGAAGTCGGCCGAAACCGACGATCCGGAAGCCGATGACCTGCATTCGATCGGAACCCTGGCCCAGGTGCTGCAGTTGCTCAAGCTGCCCGATGGCACGATCAAGGTGCTGGTCGAGGGCGTCTCGCGCGTGTCGGTGGGCCAAGTGCGCGAAGTCGACGGCACGCTGGCCGGCGTGGGCAAGGTGATCGAGCCGATCGAGAGCCGCGACGCGCGCGAGGTCGAGGCGATCGCGCGGTCGCTGGTCTCGCTGTTCGAGCAGTACGTCAAGACCAACCGCAAGCTGCCGCCGGAACTGATGCAGACCCTGGCCGGCATCGACGAACCGGGGCGTCTGGCCGACATCGTCGCCGCGCACCTGGGCGTTCGCCTGGCGGAGAAGCAGCGGCTGCTGGAGAGCGTCGACACCGCCGAACGCCTGGAGCTGCTGGTGGGCCTGGTCGACGGCGAGATCGACGTGCAGCAGATGGAAAAGCGCATCCGCGGCCGGGTGAAGTCGCAGATGGAGAAGTCGCAGCGCGAGTACTACCTCAACGAACAGATGAAGGCGATCCAGAAGGAGCTGGGCGAGATCGACGACGCGCCCAACGACCTGGACGAGATCGCGCGCAAGATCGCCGCGGCAGGCATGCCCAAGGCGGTCGAAACCAAGGCCAGGAACGAGTTCAACAAGCTCAAGCAGATGTCGCCGATGTCGGCCGAGGCGGCGGTGGTGCGCAACTACCTCGACTGGTTGCTGGGCGTGCCCTGGAAGAAGCGCAGCAAGGTGCGCAAGGACCTCAAGGCCGCGCAGGATACGCTGGACGCCGACCACTACGGCCTGGAGAAGGTCAAGGAACGGATCCTCGAATACCTGGCGGTGCAGGGGCGGGTGCAGAAGATGAAGGGCCCGATCCTGTGCCTGGTCGGCCCGCCCGGCGTGGGCAAGACCTCGCTCGGACAGTCCATCGCCAAGGCGACGAACCGCAAGTTCGTGCGCATGGCGCTGGGCGGCGTGCGCGACGAGGCGGAGATCCGGGGCCACCGCCGCACCTATGTGGGCTCGATGCCGGGCCGCATCGTGCAGAACCTCAACAAGGCCGGGGCGAAGAACCCGCTGTTCGTGCTCGACGAGATCGACAAGATGTCGATGGACTTCCGCGGCGATCCGTCTTCGGCCCTGCTCGAGGTGCTCGATCCCGAGCAGAACCACACGTTCAACGACCACTACCTGGAGGTCGACCTCGACCTGTCGGAGGTGATGTTCATCGCCACCTCCAACTCGCTCAACATCCCCGGGCCGCTGCTGGACCGCATGGAGGTGATCCGCATCCCCGGCTACACCGAGGAAGAGAAGATCAGCATCGCCACGCGCTACCTCGTGCCCAAGCAGATGAAGGCCAATGGCCTCAAGCCCGAGGAGATCGCGATCGCGACGGATGCCATCCAGGACATCGTGCGCTATTACACGCGCGAATCTGGCGTGCGCAACCTCGAGCGCGAGATCGCCAAGATCTGCCGCAAGGTGGTCAAGCAGATCGCGCTGGCCGGCCCGAAGAAGGGCAAGGTCAAGGCGGTCAAGGTCGCTGCCGACAATCTCGACGGCTACCTCGGCGTGCGCCGCTTCGACTTCGGCCGCGCCGAGCAGGACAACGAGATCGGCATGGTGACGGGCCTGGCCTGGACTGAAGTCGGTGGCGACCTGTTGCAGATCGAATCCACCCTGGTGCCGGGCAAGGGCAACCTGATCCTCACCGGGCAGCTGGGCGACGTGATGAAAGAGTCCGCCTCTGCTGCGCTGAGCGTGGTGCGTGCGCGCACCGAGCGCCTCGGGATCGACGTGGATTTCCTGCAGAAGCAGGACGTGCACGTGCACGTGCCCGACGGCGCGACCCCGAAGGACGGGCCGAGTGCCGGCATCGCGATGACGACCGCGCTGGTGTCGACGCTGACCCGGATTCCGGTGCGTGCCGAAGTGGCGATGACCGGCGAGATCACCCTGCGCGGCAAGGTGACGGCGATCGGCGGGCTCAAGGAAAAGCTGCTCGCGGCATTGCGCGGCGGCATCACGACCGTGGTGATCCCCGAGGAAAACCGCAAGGACCTGGCCGACATCCCGGCCAACGTGACCGACCATTTGAAGATCGTGCCGGTGAAGTGGATCGACGAGGTGCTGGACCTGGCGCTCGAGCGCCCGCTGGCCGGAGCGCAAGCGCAGCTCGCAAGCACGCCTGCGCCCGCGCGCAGCGCGGTCGTGAGGCGCCGCAAGGAAAAGCCGTCGCGCGCGAGCGTGAAGCACTGACGAAACGCTTCGCGCATCGGGCCTGATGGAGGGAGTGAGGTCTTCGTGGCTGGAACGCACTGGATGTCCGCGGCAGCACGCCGTGGACTTCACGCGGGGTTCACGAACTTCGATCCGGACATGCGCGGTCTACTCCGGTCAGGCTCCGCTGTCGTATTCGGCAGCGCCACCGCGTAAAATGCGGCGGATTCGTCAAACATCCTCATGGCCAGGCGGCGTCGCGGGATCCCCCGTCGACAGACCTGGTCCCCAGCAAGGCGGGCTGCGGTCCGCAACGGAGTGTCCAACATGCCAGTGAACAAGAGTGAATTGATCGACCAGGTCGCCGACAAGGCGGGGCTGTCCAAGGCCGACGCGGGGCGCGCGCTCGACGCGGTGCTCGAAGCGGTGACCGCGGCGCTCAAGCGCGGCGATGCCGTCAACCTGGTTGGCTTCGGTTCCTTCTCGGTCAAGGCCCGGGCGGCGCGTACCGGTCTGAATCCGCGTACCAAGGAGCCGATCGAAATCCCGGCTTCCAACAATCCTGCATTCAAGGCTGGCAAAGCGCTGAAGGATGCCGTAAACTGAGCGGCTCCTGAGTTCCCCGGGTCACGCTAGTCCCAAGGGTGCTTAGCTCAGCGGTAGAGCGTCTCCTTTACACGGAGAGGGTCGGGGGTTCGAAACCCTCAGCACCCACCAGGCAACGGGGCGCTGACCGCGGGGAAGGTTTCAAGGATCAAAGCGCGGAGCGGTAGTTCAGCTGGTTAGAATGCTGGCCTGTCACGCCGGAGGTCGCGGGTTCGAGTCCCGTCCGCTCCGCCATTCGATACGAAAAACCCCGCAGAAATGCGGGGTTTTTTTTGGCCCGCGATCGGTCCGCCAGCAGGCCCGGCGGCAGTGCGGTCCTTGCTATGCCCGGACGAGGCGCGGGACCCATGACCGGGTTGCCGATGCGGCTGGCGATCGCGGCCGCCACCACGGCAGGCGCGGTCGCATATGCGACGTAGGAGCGGGCACATCGATCCGCAGGGGCGGCCCCGGGCGCTCATCCCCGTCAGCAAGCGGTTAGACTGTGCGGCTACGTCCCGGCCTTGCTTGCCCATGCTGCAGACTCTCAGAGACAAGATGTCCGGCTGGATCGCGATCGTCATCGTCGCGATCCTGGCCATCCCGTTCGCGTTCTTCGGCATGGAGCAGTACCTGTTCCAGAGCGGCGCGAACTACGCCGCCAAGGTCGAGGTGCAGCCGTCCTGGTGGCGCGGCGCGCCGGACTGGTGGCTGGTGCGACGGCTTGCCTGGGAGTCCGAGGAGATCAGCCCCGAGGAATTCCGCGAAGCCTTCGAGTCGGAGCGGCAGCGCCGGCGCGAAGCCGAAGGCGAGGCTTTCGACGCGCGGGCGTTCGAGTCGCCCGAGACCAAGCGCGAGGTGCTCGAAGCGCTGATCGATCGAAGGGTGCTCAAGCTCGCCGCGGTGCGCGACGGCATGGTGGTGGGCGATTCGCGCGTGCGCGAGGCCATCGAGGGCATCCAGGCCTTCCAGGTGGACGGCCGCTTCGATGAGCAGCGCTATCTGCTGACCCTGCAGGCGCAGGGCTACTCGCCGCGTGGGTTCCAGGAAATGGTGCGCGAGGACCTGCAGGCCGGACTGCTGGCCGGCCAGGTCGCGCGTTCGGCGTTTACCACCCCGTCGGAGACCGATCGCATCATGACTCTGCTCGGCGAGCGCCGAGACGTGGCCTTCGTGGTGTTGCCGGCACCTGCCCCGGATACGGGCGCGGTCGCGGCCGCGGACATCCAGGCCTGGTACGACGCCCATCGCGACGAGTACCGCGCGCCCGAGCAGGTGACGCTGGAATACGTCGAGCTCGATGCGGGGGCGCTGTCGCCGCCGCCTGCGCCCGATGAGGCGACCTTGCGTCAGCGCTACGAACAGGAGAAGTCGCGCTTCGTCGAACCCGAGCAGCGGCTGGTGTCGCACATCCTGGTACCGGTGGAAGAAGGCGCCGACGAGTCCGCGCAACAGGCGGCCCAGGCGAAGGCCCGGCAGATCGCGGAGCAGGCGCGCGCGCCCGATGCCGACTTCGCCGAGCTGGCCCGCGCCAATCCGGGCGATCCCGGGTCCGCGGCCAACGGTGGCAACCTCGGCTGGCTCAGCCAGGATGGCGGTATGGTCAAGCCTTTCGAGGATGCGGTGTTCGCGGCGGAGGCGGGCAGCATCAGCGATCCGGTCCGCAGCCAGTTCGGCTGGCACGTGATCCAGCTGCGCGAGGTGCGCACGGGACACCAGGTGCCCTTCGAGCAGGTGCGTGATGCCCTGGCGCAGGAACAGGCGCAGGCCGATCGCGAACGCGCGTTCAACGATCTGGTCGGCGGTTTCGTCGACGAGGTCTATCGCAATCCCACCGAACTCACGACGGCGGCGAAGCAGGCCGGACTGGAAGTGCGGACGGCGGGACCGATCGCGCGCGGCCAGGGCGAGGGCGTACTTGCGGTGCCGGCGGTGCAGCGGGCGGCGTTCTCCGAGGGTCTGGTGCAGGACAACACCGCCAGCGATCCGATCGAGGTGGGCCCCGACCGCAGCGTGATCATCCGCGTGACCAAACACGAGCCCGAGCGTGCGCTGACCGTGGGCGAGGCGCGCGAGCGGATCGTCGCGGCCATCCGCGCGGACCGTGCGGCCAAGCAGGTGCAGGCGCAGGCCGACGCGATGGTGGAGCAGCTGAACGCGGGCGAGCCCCTGCAGTTGCTGGCTGACGCGGCCTCGCTGCAGCTGCAGGACATCAAGGGCATGCCGCGCGGTACGCCGGTACCGGATGCCGCGGCCGCGGAGGCCTACTTCCGGGCGCCGGTCCCCGCCGAGGGCAAGGTATCGGCCGGCCGCGTCGGCTTGGCCGACGGCAGCATGGTGGTGTTCACGGTGTCGAAGGTGACGCCGGGCGACGCTTCCGAGGCCACCGATGTGGAGCGCGACATGTTCCGCCAGCAGATGGCGGCCGTGATCGGCAGCGAGGATGCGCAGACCCTGCAGCGCGCGCTGCGGCAGCAGATGAAGGTGACGGTGGTGGAATCGCGGCTCTAGCGCGCCACGTGTTCGGAAAAAGCCCGGCCCCTGGCCGGGCTTTTTTTGGAGTCTTCCAGCGGCGCAGGAGAGATCCTCGGATGGATGTCAGGGTCACCCGCGACGCCAGAGGACGCCGCGCCGTGTTGCCAAGGGGTCTTACTCCGCTGGGTCGGCGCGCTGCGCGGGGTGGACCGAGCGGGGGCTTGCCGGGCAGGCCTGACCCGGCGGGCGGGCGCAGAGCCTGAGTTAGCCAAAGTGACTCTTGCGCCAGCGCGCGGCCTGCTTTAGCCGCAGGAACAGACTGTCTTCTGAGTGCCACCCCTTACCTTGGACGACCATCGTCGTTCCTGTAGATCCGAGATACGTCCGGGGATTGTCTAGTCACCGTATCGGCGCGTCGGCGCTGCCGTGCGTGACGCGGGATCCGGTTCGCGCGGCGGACACAGTGCAGCAGCCATTCCGCGCATCCGACCTCGAGACCGGACGCGGCGTCTGCTCGTGAAGTGCGTGCACCCCGTGAGGCGAGCACATCGGGTCACGTGTGGGCCCGAGCGGGATGTGCGGAATGCGTCCGGCTCGCGCGCCGGCCGGGCTGGTCGTCCGGACCCGGATCCTCACGCTGGCACGGCGTTGGCGCAATCGACGCTGCGCCATCCGCTGCTTCTGCGACATCCAGCCCGATCCGACATGTGCGGATCCAGGCCGGAGGGCCGAACCGGCGACAGGAATCGCCAGCTGGCGCGTTCGGGGCGTGCTTCGTTGTCGCAGCCGCCGGGAAGCAGCGGCGCGACGCGCCGCGTACGCCGAAACGATCGATGGGGTCGGTGCCCGGCGGGTGCCGGGCCACCGGTTTACTCGCCCGCGTCCAGCCCGGTCATGCCGACGATGCTGTAGCCGCCGTCGACATAGGTGACCTCGCCCGTGATGCCCGAGGCCAGGTCCGAACACAGGAACGCGGCGGCGTTGCCGACGTCCTCGATGGTCACCGTGCGGCGGATCGGTGCATTGGCCTCGACATGGCCGAGGATCTTGCGGAAACCGCCGATGCCGGCCGCCGCCAGGGTCTTGATCGGCCCGGCGGAGATCGCATTGACGCGGATGCCTTCCGGCCCGAGGTTGAGCGCCAGGTAGCGGACGCTCGCTTCCAGCGCGGCCTTGGCCACGCCCATGACGTTGTAGCTCGGTAGCGTGCGCACCGCGCCCAGGTAGCTCAGGGTGAGGATCGCGCCCTGCCGCCCCTGCATCAGCGGCCGTGCACCCTTGGCCAGCGCCGACAGCGAGTAGGCCGAGATGTCGTGCGCCATTGCGAAGTTCTCGCGGGTCAGTCCGTCCAGGAATTCGCCGGCGATCGCCTCGCGAGGGGCGTAGGCGATGGCGTGGACCAGCACGTCGAAACCGTCGCTCCAGTGCTTGCCCAGGCCCTCGAACAGCGCCGCGATCTGGGCGTCGTCGGTGACGTCCAGGGGGAACACCGGACCACCGCCAAGCTTGGCGGCCGCATCTTCCACCCGCGACTTCAGCTTCTCGTTCTGGTAGGTGAAGGCCAGTTCGGCGCCTTCGCGATGCATCGCCTCGGCAATGCCGTTGGCGATCGAGCGCTGGCTGGCGATGCCGGTGATGAGTGCGCGCTTGCCCTGCAGGAAACCCATGGATGACTCGCGATGTGGACCGGCGGCTATTCTGCCATGACCGTCGGATCTGTCCCGGCCGGGTCGATCGCCAGGCGCATGCCGGGTTTCAGCACGCTCCTCGCATCCAGGCCGTTGCGCGACTGGAGTTCGGCCAGGCTCAGGCCGTAGCGGCGGGCGATGCGCCATGCCGAGTCGCCGCGCGCCACGACGTGGGTCCGCGGCGGTGGTTCGACCAGGGCGGACGCGTCGGCCATGGCGTCGGAAATGTCGGTATCGCTGGCGAGCGCGGGCTTCGGCGACGATGCCGCCACCGAAGAGGCCGCCACCGAAGAGGCCGCGACGGCCGGCGCAAGCGACGTCGGGAGCAGCACGCGGGCAGTGCCGCCGGTCCGCGCGATACGGCCGTTGCCGTGCGCCGGGTTCAGGCGCCGTAGCTGGGCCGGATCGGCCCCGTGCTCGCGGGCCAGCGCGTCCAGCGAGGCGACCTGCACCGGCACGGCGGCCGCGGTGAGCACCGGCACCGGGCGGTCCAGCGCCTGCAGCCAGTCGGCCCCGTCCCCGGCCTCGGCCAGGACGCAGGACAGGGCCTGCAGCTTGCGCACATACGCCTGGGTGATCTGCGGCATCGGCAGGGCATCCGGATCGGCCGTGGCCGGACGCTGCCCGGTCCGCCGCAGCGCGCCCAGCACCCGATACTCGCCGGCGTTGTAGGCCATCACCGCAAGGCGCCAGTCGCCGGCGAACATGCCGTGCAACGTGCGCAGGTAGCGCACCGCAGCCTCGGTGGAATCGACCGGCGACAGGCGGCCGTCGTAGCCCGCGCCCACCGGAACCTTGTGGTTGCGCGCGGTCAGGGCGATGAACTGCCACAGGCCCGCCGGCCCCTGGGGCGAGCGTGCGGCGGGGCGATAGCCGCTCTCCACGAACGGGATCAGCGCGTACTCGGTGGGCAGGTGCACCTCGCGCAGCCGGTCGACCACGTAGCCGAACAGCGGCAGCACATCGCTGCCGGGGGAAACCAGCTGGTCCGGAGCGTGGGCGAAGTGCCGACGCCAGCGGTCGCTGGCATCGGCCGGACAGGCGGGGGCCGACAGCCCGTCGCGGAAACTGCGGTAGATCTCCAGGCCGCTGCGCGTCCCGGCGGGCAAGGCGATCGCGGCCTGGGCCACGGTGTCCGGGGGCGAGCTGGCTGCTGCCGGCTCCTGCGCCGTCGCCGGCGCTGCAGCCCCGACGGCGGGAGGCTGGATCGGCGAACCCGGGTCAGGGGCAGGGTCGGCGGCCAGGGCCGGGCCGGCCAACGCGCACAGCAGCACGAGGCGCAGGCCCATCGCGCGGGCCGTCATGCGCGGAAGCCGTCCTTCCAGCGCCGCAGCGCGGCGAAAGCGTCGACCCGGTCCGCGGCGGCCGCAGGCTCGCGGTCGCGGATCGCGGCGCGAACGGCGGGCGTGTCGATCCGCAGGAAGGGGTTGCAGGCCAGTTCCTGGGCCAGGGTCGAGGGGACGGTGGGCTGTGCGGTGCCGCGCATGGCGATGACCTCTTCTTGGCGGCGTCGCAGCGCCGCGTTGTCGGGATCGACCACGCGCGCGAAGGCGGCGTTGGCCTGGGTGTACTCGTGTCCGCAGCAGACCAGGGTCCGGGCTGGGAGGGCGGAGAGCTGGTCGAGGGCGCCGAGCATCTCGCGGGGCGTACCTTCGAACAGGCGCCCACAGCCGAGGCTGAACAGGGTATCACCGCAGAACAGCAGACCCTGCCCGTGGAAGGCGAGATGGCTGGCCGTATGGCCCGGTACGGCCAGGACTTCGAAGGCCCAGGGGCCGATGCGGACCTGGTCGCCATCGCCCACCGGACGGTCGACGAGGGCGGAGATCCGCGGGTCCGCCGGCCCGTAGACCGGCACCTGCGGCCAGCGCGCGCGCAGGCCGCCCACGCCGGCCACGTGGTCGCCATGGTGGTGGGTCAGCAGGATCGCCCCGGGCGGGCCTGCGTCGCCCGCGTGCGCCAACACCGGGTCCGCGTCGCCGGGGTCCACCACCAGCCACTGGCCGGAAGCATCGGCCAGGTGCCAGATGTAGTTGTCGTCCAGCGCGGGGAGCGCGGTGAGCTGCATCGGCGGGTCGGGGTCCGGCTGCCTTTAGAATGGCGACCATGCCCGTCCAGCTCCCGGTCCGTCAAACGGACGCCACCCCCGTCCACGACTGGTTCCTGACCGAGGCCGGTCGCGCCGTGCTGGCCAGCGAGGAAGACGCGGTCGACCAGGCCCTGGCCGACCGGCCGGGCCAGCCCTGGCTGTGGTGCGGCCCGGTCCCGCGCACCACCGAGGGCCGGGGACGCGGCCTGTACCTCGCCCCCGAGCCCGGGGACCGGTGGCGCGGGCAGGTGGCCTGTGCACTGCCGCTGCCGCTGCCCAGCGAGTCCTTCGGCGCCGTGGTCCTGCAGCACGTGGCCCGCCCGGCGGGCCCCAATGGCGCCGAACTGTTCGAGGAAGCGTCGCGGCTGCTGGTCAACGGCGGGCGCCTGTGGCTGTTCGTGCTCAATCCGCTCGCGCCGTACCGCTGGCGCTGGCGCGGCTGCGGCATCAGCGCCTCCGAACCGCTGGCCTGGCGCCGGCGGCTGCGCCAGGCCGGGCTGGTTCCCGACCCGGTCTCGCAGGGCCTGGGGCCCAACTGGAGCATGCAGGTCTCGTCGCTGCCGCAGCAGGGTCCCGGCCTGCGCGCGGCCTACCTGCTGCGCGCGGAGAAGCGCGCCATCCCGCTGACCCCGGTGCGTTCCCGGCGGCTGCTGCCGCTGGTGCATGGAGCGCCCGCGGCATGAGCGTGGGTATCCACACCGATGGGGCCTGCCTGGGCAATCCGGGCCCCGGCGGCTGGGCCGCACTGCTGCGTTACGGGGAAAAGGAGCGCGAACTGGCCGGTGGCGAACCGCTGACCACGAACAACCGGATGGAGCTGATGGCCGCGATCGTCGCGCTGGAAACGCTCAGCCGGCCCTGCGACGTGGTCCTGCATACCGACTCCCAGTACGTGCGCCAGGGCATCACGCTGTGGATGCCGAACTGGGTCCGGCGCGGCTGGAAGACCGCGGGCGGCGACCCGGTGAAGAACCGCGACCTGTGGGAGCGCCTGCACGAGGCCTGCCGGCGCCACCAGATCGACTGGCGCTGGGTAAAGGGCCATTCCGGCGATCCGGACAACGAGCGCGTCGACGTGCTGGCGCGCAACGAAGCGATCCGGCAGCGCGCGCGCGCCGGATAGCCGGGCGACCGGCCCAGCCCGTTTCCCGTACCACACGTCCCCTGCCAACCCGAATCCTGGTAACGCCCCACGCCATGCGCCACATCATCCTCGACACCGAAACCACCGGCCTGGAATGGAAGAAGGGCAATCGCGTGGTGGAAATCGGCTGCGTGGAACTGCTCGAGCGGCGCCCGACCGGGCGGACATTCCACAAGTACCTCAATCCCGATCGCGAATTCGAGGCCGGCGCGCAGGAAGTCACCGGCCTGACCCTGGAGTTCCTCGCAGACAAGCCCCGCTTTGCCGAGATCGCCGACGAGTTCCTCGCCTTCGTCGAGGGCGCCGAACTGGTGATCCACAACGCAGCGTTCGACATGGGCTTCCTGGAGTACGAGCTGTCGCGGCTGGGCGGGGCCTACCGGCCCCTGCGCGAGTGCGTGACGGTGCTCGATTCGCTGGAACTTGCGCGCAAGCGCTTCCCCGGCCAGCGCAATTCGCTCGATGCGCTGTGCAAGCGGCTGGGTGTGGACAACTCCCATCGCCAGCTACACGGCGCACTGCTGGACGCCCAGCTGCTGGCCGAGGCCTGGCTGGCGCTGACCTCCGGACAGGGCGAGATCGGATTCGCGGCGGCCGAACCGGCCGCCGGCGCGCGGTCCACCCGCTTCGCCGTGCCGGCCGCGTCGGCCGGGCCGCGGCCCAGGGTCGTGGTGTCGGCGCAGGAGCTGGCCCTGCACGAGGCGCGGGTGGACGCGATCCGGCGCAAGGCCGGTCGCAGCGTCTGGGACCTGCCGGAAGCGCTCGAGGTGGAAGCGGCCGTCGGCTGAGCGCCGACGCGGGAGTCTGCGCGCTCGGCCACGGCGGCCGGGCCGCGGTCGTTCAGTGGCTGCGCACCAGCACCACGGTGACGTTGTCCGACCCGCCGCCGTCCAGCGCCGCAGCCACCAGGCCATCCACGCACTCCTGGGCGCTGCATTCGGTGTGGCCGAGCACGCGCGAGATGGCGCGGTCGTCGACCTCCTCGGTCAGGCCGTCGCTGCAGAGCAGCAGCTGCGAGCCCGGCGCGAGTTCGCCGGACAGGGTTTCCACGTTCAGCGCCTGCGGATCGGTGACCCCGAGCG
Organism: Luteimonas campi; assembly: GCF_051162505.1. Classification (NCBI taxonomy): domain Bacteria; kingdom Pseudomonadati; phylum Pseudomonadota; class Gammaproteobacteria; order Lysobacterales; family Lysobacteraceae; genus Luteimonas; species Luteimonas campi. The sequence goes on along the minus strand of NZ_JBNWEM010000001.1, from coordinate 851,190 downwards.
CCTGTGTGACGACGTTGCGATGCGGATGGCTGCGGGCCTGGTCCAGGCTGATCGCGCCCTGGGCGATGAGTTCCTGCACGTAGCTGTGGTCGTGCGAGAGCTGGGCCAGCTTGCCGTCGCGCCACAGGTAGGCGCGGCTGTCGCCGACCCAGGCCACCTCGAAACGGCGCCCGGTGACGCGGGCCGCCACCACCGTGGTGCCCATCGGCAGGGTATCGCTGCGCTGGCGCGAGGCACGGATGATCTCTTCGTCGGCGATGCGGATCGCCTGGGGCAGCGGGGTGCCCTGGCGGGTTTCTCGCACGATGGTCTCGCGCGCCAGGGCGCTGGCGACCTCCCCGTACTCGTGGCCACCCATGCCGTCGGCCACCAGCCATAGCCCCAGCTCGCTGTCGCCGTAGTAGGTGTCCTCGTTGAGTTCCCGTCGAAGGCCGACGTGGGTGAGATGTCCGAATTCGATCATGCGTGGCGCGTCGGCGGGGGGCGGACTGGCGGGGTATTGTGCTTGGGAACGGCGAAAGGCGGCGCGTCAGGTCACCGGTGACCGGCTGCCGGGTCAACCGACCAGGGCCGCACGCTATCAAGCGGCCCGTGAACCCCGGATGGCGCGCCGCGTCAGCCCGGTCCCGGCTGCAGGCGCAGCGTGTGCAGGGTGGGGCCGGGCAGGAACGGCGAGGGGCGGCCCTGGACCCAGTCCTCGTGGCCCGCGCCCCAGAACGGGGAAAGCGGGTGGCCGCTCTGGCCGCCGGGCATGTGCATCAGCCCCGCGTCCTCGTGGCCGGGAGCCACCACCATGCGCTGCGAGGCACCGAACGCGGGGCCCTGCACGCGCGGCATCATCGAATCGCCCGGCAACGGATCGGCGGGCATGCACAGCAGGCGCCGGCCCAGGGGCAGCGCGCCCGCCAGCGGATGGCAGATCGCGGCGGTGTTGTGTTCGCCCCAGCTGCGCTGCCGCAGGGGGCCAAGGTCCTCGAGTTCGTCGCGCACCTCGCGCGCTGCATCCTCGAACAGGACCTGCCAGGACGCGAAGCGCCGCGGCAGAAGATGCGCCGGGCGCTCGCGGGCCAGTGGCCAGGCCACGCCTTCGAATTGCGGGAAGGACGGTGCCTTGAAATCCTCGCCCATCGCCGCCTGCGCCGGCGCCAGCAGGCCGTCGAGCATGCGTTCGTGCACCGCCAGGCGCCAGGCGCGGACGAGGCGGTAGCCGGCCGAGCCGGTGCTGGCGCGGCCGTCCCAGTCGCCAGAGGCATCGGCCAGCGCGCGCAGGGCGGGGTGTCCGTCATCCGCGAGGCTAAGCAGCAGTTGGTGCCAGCGCGACATCAGCACGGCGCGGTCGTCGAGCTGGATGGCCAGCAGGTCGGCCTCGGTGAACCGGTCCCGGGCCTGCAGCGCGTCCCGGATCTGCCGGGCGCGGGCGCCCAGCGCGTAGCCGCCATCGCCGATCCGGGCCAGGTCCTCGCCACTGGTGGTGCGCGCGTTGGCCGTCCACAGGCGGTCGAATGCGGGAGACGGGGCGAGCGGCGAGGCGTCGCTGACGGCACGCCAGGGAAGGCAGGGTGCGGGGCGGCCGGGCATGGCAGGCAGGGCGGTGGTCGCGGCGTCGTTGTCGGGGTCGTCTCCGGCGACCGCGACCGGCGAGGGCGCCGACGCATCGCAGCCTGGGGCGCGCGCCGGGACCGGCCCCAGCAGCCGCCAGGCGATGCGGCCATCGCGGTCGCCGATGACCAGGTTCTGGGTGGGGATGCCGGCCCGGTCGGCAGCCGCGAGCGCGGCGTCCAGATCGCCGGCGCGGGCGAAGTCGGCCAGTCCCAGATTGAGCGATCCAGGCAGGTGCGCGGTCCAGCGCAGGCTCAGCAGGCGGCCGTCGGGCAGGTCGTGCAGCACCGGACCCCAGCGGGTTTCGCGCACCTCCAGCGACACCGGTTCGTCGCCGGCGACCTCGATCCGCTCGCGATGCACCCGCACCGCGGCGCAGGCGATGGCGTCTGCGCGCAACGGGGCGCCGCTGGCCGGGCAGGGGGTCTCCAATGCCCAGTCCAGATAGTCGCCGTAGCTGTTGGTATAGCCCCAGGCCACGTGGCCGTTGCTGCCCACGATGACGGCCGGCAAGCCGGGCAGGGTGACGCCCTGGACATCGACGCGCCCCCCGGGCATCGCCGGGTCGGGCCAGCGCAGCCGGGCGCGGAACCAGAGGTTGGGAGCGCGCAGGCCCAGGTGCATGTCGTCGGCGACGATCGCGCGGCCGTCGCGGGTGAGGGCGCCGGACACGGCGAAATTGTTGCTGCCGGGCCGCAGGTCCGCCGCACCGCGGTCGGCATGTCTCTGATCGGTGCCGCCCGGTTGCCGGCCGGGGTCCATGCCCGCCAGCCGGTCGCGCTCGCCTGCATCGGGCGTGGGGAGTTCGCGCAGATCGAGTTCGGCGGCGCTGGGCAGCGGCGCATCCCCGAACGCTTCGCCGGTCAGGGGCGCGTCCCAGCTGCTGCCCGGATGGGTCAGCAGTGCGTACAGCGAGGCAGGCAACTGCTGCCTGAGCTTCCAGAGGGCCAGCTCGTTGGCATTGCCGGCATCCTGCAGGTCGAAGTACATGGCGTATCCGGCCAGTGCGGTGTCCGCGGGGCGCCAGGGCTGCGGTTGCCGGCGCAGCAACAGGTAAGGCCAAGGGCGGCTGCGCAGCGCGGCCAGACCGGCATTGACGCCGTCGGCATAGGCCTGGAGCTGCGGCATCCGGTTGCCGGCGATCGCGTCCAGCTGGGCGTCGACCCGCGCGCGCATGCGATGCGTACGGTGGCGGCGGTCGAGGTCGAGCGCGACCGGCCCGAACAGCGCCGACAGCTCTCCCGCGGACGTACGCCGCAACAGATCCATCTCGAAGTAGCGTTCCTGCGCATGCACATAGCCGAGCGCACGCAGGGCGTCGGTCTCGCTCTCCGCGTCGATGGTGACCACGCCCAGCGCATCGCGCTGCACGCTGACCGGCGCCGCCAGCCCGGCCAGCGCCAGTTCGCCGTCGAGCGTCGGCAGGCTGCCGCGCAGCAGCCACCAGGCCAACAGTCCCAGCAGCATCGCCAGCCCGATCGCCAGCAGCCCGATCCGTTTCAGCCATCGCAACATCGCGCGTCCCCGTCATGCCCCGTTCCGACTCTAGCGGATCGGCAGACGGGCGTGCCGGCCGGAACGGGTAGGCGCATCGCGGCGATGGCGGTCTAATGGCGCGAAGTGACTGGAGGGTGGCGTGGATTCCAAGCTGCGGGTGTTGCTGCTGACTGCGGTCGTGGCCGTGCTGACGTGGTCCTTCTGGCAGGACGCCGGCTGGCTGCAGCTGTGCGCGGGTCTGGCGATGTTCCTGTTCGGCATGCAGTGCCTGGAGGAGGGGCTGCGCCAGCTGGCCGGCGGCCGCCTTGAACAATTGCTCGCCCGCAGCACCGGAACTCCGGTGCGCGGGCTGCTGTTCGGCATCGGCGGCACGGTGGTGCTGCAATCCAGCACCCTGGTGTCGCTGCTCGCCATCGCCTTCATCAGTTCGGGCCTGATCGGACTCGCGGGCGGCCTGGCCATCGTCTTCGGTGCCAACCTGGGCGCGACCAGCGGCATCTGGTTGCTGGCGCTGGCCGGTCACGACTTCAGCCTGTCGCCGTTGGCGTTGCCGCTGCTGGTGTTCGGTGTGCTGGCCGGCTTCATCGGTGCGCAGGGGCGGGCGGGTGGACGGGTGGTGCTGGGCGTGGCCTTCGTGTTCCTCGGCATCGACCAGGTCAAGTCCGGTTTCGACGCGTTCGGCGGGAATTTCGATCCGACGGCGGTGCATGCCGGGGGCGCGGCCGCCACGCTGCTGTTCGCGCTCGTCGGCACGGCGGCGACCGTGGTGCTGCAATCGAGCCACGCGACGCTGATGCTGATCCTGGCCGCGCTGGCGGCGGGCCAGCTGGAACTGGGGCAGGCGCTGGCTCTTGCGATCGGCTCCAACGTGGGCAGCAGCGTGAGTACCGGCGTGGTCGGCGCACTGGGCGGCAATCGCAGCGGCCAGCGGCTGGCGCTGGCGCATGTGCTGTTCAATGTCACGACCGCCGCAGTCGCGCTGGCGCTGCTGCCGGTGCTGGCCTGGCTGGTGGCCCGCATCGCTGGCGTGGCCGGATTCGGGGCCAACCCACTGCTGCAGCTGGCGTTGTTCCATACCTTGTTCAACGCCATGGGCGTGGCGCTGTTCTGGCCATGGCAGACGGGTCTGGCGCGGTGGCTCGAGCGCCGGCTGCCCGAACGCCCCGCGCAAGCGCCAGCGGCCATGGATGCGACCCCGCACCTCGCCCCGGTGCGTGCACGCCATCTCAGTGGGCAGGCGCTGGACTCGGCCGACGCCGCGGCGGCCGCCGTGGCCCTGGAGCTGCGCCATCTCGCCGCACTCAGTCTGGAGGTGATCTGCCGGGCGCTCGGCCTGCCGCTGGTGGGCACGGTCGCGCCCGACTCCGACGATCCGCGGCTTTCCGAAGCGTGCACCGACTGCCCGGACGCCGAGATGCTGTATCGGCAACGCGTCAAGGGCGTCTACGCCGACCTGCTCGCCTTCATGGGGCGCGTTGCAGCGCCGATGGATCAGGAGCACCAGCGCTTCTGGACGCAGTCGCAGATGGCCGCCGCGCAGATGGTGGAGGCGGTGAAGGGCGCCAAGCACCTGCAGAAGAACCTGCTGCCGCAGCTGCGCGCCACCGACACGCCGCAGCGCCGGGCGTATGTCGCCCTGCGCCTGCATCTGTTCGGACAGATGTGCGGCCTGCATGGCGTCGCCGACGGCGATCCGGCCGCCGCGGTTCGGGCCGCGCGGCTGGAATCGCTGGAGATGCAGGCGGCGCGCTTCGAGGCCGGCTTCCGCCAGCGGATCATGGCGATGGTGGGACGCGGCGAGCTGGATGGACTGCAGGCGGGCTCGCTGCTCAACGACCTGGGTTACGTCGAGCGCATCGATCGCAACCTGCGTGGGCTGGCGATCGCGGAAGAGCCGAGTTCTCTGCGTGCGCTGCGGCGCCTGTCGCGCGCGGCCGGCACCGACGCGGAACTGCAGGAGGCCATGCGCATGCCGGTCGAGAATGCGAACTGAAATGGCTCTCATCCCGACGCCGCCGCGCCTGCGTGGGCATACTGTCCTGCATCCCTCCCCCGGAGCCGTTCGCCATGAAAGGCCAGCCTGAAGTCGTCGATTACCTCAAGTTCCTGCTCCGTGGCGAACTGGCCGCGCGCGACCAGTATTTCCTGCATTCGCGGCGTTACGAGGATCTCGGGCTGCACGTGCTGCATGCGCGCATCCAGCACGAGATGGAGGAGGAGACGCAGCACGCCGACGCGCTGCTGCGCCGGATCCTGTTCCTGGAAGGCGAGCCGGACATGCGTCCCGACGCCTTCGAAGCCGGGCGCACGGTCGAGGAGATGCTGCGCAAGGATCTGGACCTGGAATATCAGGTGCGCGACAACCTTGCCAAGGGCGTGGCCCTGTGCGAGCGGCATGGCGATTACGTCACCCGCGACATCCTGGTGGCGCAGCTGGCAGACACCGAGGAAGACCACACCCGCTGGCTGGAACAGCAGCTGCGCCTGATCGAGATGGTGGGCCTGCAGAACTACCAGCAGGCGCGCATGGGCGAGGACGCCGGGCACGGCTGAGCCGCCGGGCACCGCCGCCGCGGTCAGCCCCGGCGCTGGAGGCGGTACGCGGCGGTGGAAAGCGCGGTGACGCCTTCGGCCTGGAACGAAGGCTCGCCGGCGAGGATGTCGCGTCGTTCCAGCAACGACACCGACCAGTCCGGTTCGAGTCGACCATGCACCTCGGCCTCCTCGACCGAGAACGGCGGCCCGGCCTTCTCGGCCTGCGGGTACTCCAGCGTGACCAGCAGGCCAAGGCAGCCGGCCGGCAGGCGTGGCCACGTGGTGGAGGCGTACACGGCGCGCAGGGCGGGCGGCAGGGCGATCAGCGCAGCGCGATCGTAGACCCCCGCGCAGTCGGCCAGCAGCGCGGCGGGAATGGCAAAGGCATCCCCCGCGATCAGTTCCCAGGGACCCGCCGTGTAGTGGGTGCCGGCAGGGCCGGCGCGCGTCTGCGGCGTGAGTCCGCGCTCGTGGAAGAACTCGACGATGGCGAGTTCCGACAGCTCGATGCCGATCACGCGGTGGCCCTGTTCGGCCAGCCAGACCATGTCCAGCGATTTGCCGCACAGCGGCACGAACACCGAGCTGCCGGCGGGCAATCCGAGCGACGGCCAGTGCCGGGTCAGCAGGGGCAGGGGCGCGTCGCGATGGAAGCCGATCCGTCCGCTGCGCCAGCGCTCATGCCAGAAATCGGGTTGCATGGCATCTCCATCGACGTGCCGGAAGGTGTTCGCGCTTACGGGCAGCGCATCGCGGCGCGGTCGCCAGGGACGTGCACGGCCGCCGGAGCGCCGGCGCATGGTCTCCGCGCGCTATCGCGACCCGGAGTACCGCGTACAGATCGCCTGCCGTGCCTGCACGGCCCAGGCGCGCAACGCGGCCGGGGGCGTGCGCGTACGCCACGGGATCACGGTTCGACGTGCAGGCCATCGGCCTTCTGCCGCGCCGCGAACGAATGCGGATGCGTGGGTGCCGATCGCGCCGCCGCGCGCGATTGCGCTCAGGCCTCGACGTGCAGGCCATCGACCTTCTGCCGCGCCGCGAACGAATGCGGATGCGCAGGTGCCGCTCGCGCCGCCGCGCGCGATTGCGCTCAGGCCTCGACGTGCAGGCCATCGACCTTCTGCCAGCCCCTCGGCAATAAGCCGCCGCGACCTCCCCGCGTGCCCAGGTAGTCGCCCAGCTCCTTGAACGACAGGCTCATCGAACGGGCGCCGGACTTCACCGACAAGGTGCCGCCCGGCGGCACCGCCGCCACCGCGACCACGCGCTCGGTGCCGCGCTTGGCTTTCGGGATCTCGATCAGCTTGTTGCCCTTGCCCTTGTCCAGCTCCGGCAGTTCGGATACCGGGAAGGCCAGCAGGTGGCCGGCGCTGGTGACCGCGACAATGCGGTCGGCCTCCAAGTTGCCGACCGCCGCCGGCTGCAGTACCTGCGCGCCCTCTGACAGCGACAGCAGGGCCTTGCCGGCCTTGTTGCGGCCGGTCAGGTTCTCGAAACGGGTGACGAAGCCGTAGCCGTGCGAGGACGCCAGTACGAAGCGTTCGTCGCCGCCGCCGCTGGCCAGCGCCACGAACGAGGCGCCGGGCGCCGGCGAGAACCGCCCGGTGAGCGGTTCGCCGTTGCCGCGCGCCGAAGGCAGCGAGTGGGCGATGGTGGAATAACTGCGTCCGCTGCTGTCGAGGAAGGCGACCTGCTGGGTGGTGCGGCCCCTCACTGCGGCGAGCAGCGCGTCGCCCTCGCGGTAGGAGAGGGCGGCCGCATCCACATCATGGCCCTTGGCCGCGCGTATCCAGCCCTTCTGGCTGAGCACCACGGTCACCGGCTCGCTGGGCACCAGGTCGGTCTCGTCGAGCGCCTGTGCCGCGCCGCGCGCGACCAGCGGCGAGCGACGCGCGTCGCCATGCTTTTTCGCGTCGGCCAGCAGTTCGTCCTTGATCAGTTTCTTCAGCTTCGCCTTGCTGTCGAGCGTGGCGACGATCTGTGCGCGCTCCTTCTCCAGTTCGTCCTGTTCGCCACGGATCTTCATTTCCTCCAGGCGCGCCAGCTGCCTGAGCCTGGTTTCCAGGATGTAGTCGGCCTGGTCCTCGGACAGCGCGAAGCGCGCGATCAGCGCCGCCCTGGGCTCGTCCTCGGTGCGGATGATGCGGATCACCTCGTCGAGGTTGAGGAAGGCGACCAGCAGGCCCTCGAGCAGGTGCAGGCGGCGCTCGACCTTCTCCAGCCGATGGTTGAGGCGCCGGGTGACGGTGCTGGTGCGGAACGCCAGCCACTCGGACAGCAGCATGCGCAGGTTCTTCACCTGCGGACGGCCGTCCAGGCCGATCACGTTGAGGTTGACCCGGTAGCTCTTCTCCAGGTCGGTGGTGGCGAACAGGTGGCCCATCAGCTGCTCGGCGTCGACCCGGTTGCTGCGTGGGATCAGGGCGATGCGCACGGGATTGGCGTGGTCGGACTCGTCGCGGATGTCCTCCAGCCAGGGCAGCTTCTTCGCGCGCATCTGCGCGGCGATCTGCTCGATCACCTTCGACGGCGACACCTGGTGGGGCAGGGCGGTGATGATGATGTTCTGGCCTTCGCGCGCGAACGTAGCGCGGGCCCGCACGCTGCCGTTGCCGGTTTCGTACATCGCGCGCAGGTCGGCCGCCGGGGTGATGATCTCGGCCGTGGTCGGGTAGTCGGGGCCACGGACGTGCTCGCACAGCTCGGCCACGGTGGCGTCCGGATCGTCGAGCAGGCGCACGCAGGCGCTGACGATCTCGCCCACGTTGTGCGGCGGCACGTCGGTGGCCATGCCCACCGCGATGCCGGTGGTGCCGTTGAGCAGCAGGTGCGGCAGCCGTGCCGGCAGCCAGCTCGGTTCTTCGAGCGTGCCGTCGAAATTGGGCACCCAGTCGGCCGTTCCGTGGCCCAGTTCGCCCAGCAGCATTTCCGCGATCGGGGTGAGCCGCGACTCGGTGTAGCGCATGGCCGCGAACGACTTGGGATCGTCGGAAGAACCGAAGTTGCCCTGGCCGTCGACCAGCGGATAGCGGTAGGAGAAGGGCTGCGCCATCAGCACCATCGCCTCGTAGCAGGCGCTGTCTCCGTGCGGGTGGAACTTGCCGATCACGTCGCCGATGGTGCGTGCGGACTTCTTGGGCTTGGCCGCGGCATTCAGCCCCAGCTCGCTCATCGCATAGACGATGCGGCGCTGCACCGGCTTGAGCCCGTCGCCGATGAAGGGCAGGGCGCGGTCGAGCACCACGTACATCGAGTAGTCGAGGTAGGCACGTTCGGCGTATTCGCGCAGCGGGATCTGCTCGAAGCCGTGGAAAACGGGGCGGACGGACTCTGTCATTTGAAAACTGCTGGAGGGATCCGGAGAATTCTACCCGTGCAGGGAAGCCCGCCGCGGTCTCGCGGCCTGAGATGGGGCCGGTCCAGCATCCGGCTCCCGCTATCGTCCGTTTCGACCATGTACGTCCCCCTGCCTGCGCGCCGCACCGAGGCCGCGCACTACGCCTACCCCGAACACCTGCGGCCGCAGATCGCGCTGCTGCCGCGGGCGCCGGGCGTCTACGTGTTTCTCGGCGAGTCGGGTCCGGTGCCGCTGTACATCGGCAAGAGCGTGGACATCCGCCATCGGGTGATGGACCACATGCGTACGCCGGAGGAGGCGCGCCTGCTGCGGCAGACGCGCCGCATCGAGTTCACCCGCACCGCCGGCGACCTGGGTGCCCAACTGCTGGAGGCGCAGCAGATCAAGCTACGCCAGCCGGTGCACAACAAGCTGCTGCGGCGGCGCCGCGACCTGTATTCGGTCCGGCTGCTGCGAGGCTGGCCGGAGGTGGTGCACTCGGCGGGGGTGCCGTTCGCCTCGGCCCCGCGCCTCTACGGCCTGTATTCCAGCCGTGCGGCCGCGCTCCAGGCCCTGCGTGCGGTCGCGGACGACAACCGGCTGTGTTACGGGCTGCTCGGGATAGAGCAGGTGCCTGCCGGCCGCGCCTGCTTCCGGGCCGCGCTGGGGCGCTGCGCGGGTGCCTGCGCCGGGCGGGAGCCGCTGGCCGAGCATGAGGCGCGGCTGGAGGCGGCGCTGTATGAGCGACGGGTGGCCGCCTGGCCCTATGCGGGCGCCGTCGGGCTGGTGGAGGAGGGGCCGGACATGACCCAGATCCACGTGGTGCGCGACTGGCATTACCTCGGCAGCGCCAACACCCGATCCCAAGCCCGGCGCCTGGTGGCCGACGTGCCGGGATTCGACAACGATGGCTACCGGATCCTGTCGGGCCCGGTGCTGGAGGGTCGGTGCAGGGTGGTCCTGCTGTGAGCCGGGCGGCCGGGCAGCCGCGCACCGGCGACGTTTGTCCACCGCCGGCCGCCTCTCCGCCGGGCAGCGTCCGAACCGTGAGCGCGTTCACAATCCCTTGCGGCAATGGGGCGTAGACGGCCCGTTACCGGTCGCCGCCGAGTCTTCGGGCCAAACGAAATGTTAACGCTAACCCGGAATTGCCATCAGCCAGCCCCTGCCGTTTGCGCAGTGCAGCAAGGCTTTTTGCCGCCGGATGTGTAGAGTCCGTGCACGCGCCACGCCTGGATGGGGCGTCGAAAGCCGTTAGTCGATCGACGTCGTTCCGGCATTCCCGCATCCGGGTTGTGGTAGCGCTAACTTTCTGGGGACTCTCATGGGGCTGTTTGCTGGACTGGACGTGGGCACGCAGAGCGTCAAGCTCGTGGTCTACGATCCCGACGCTCGCCAGATCGTGGCCACCGCTGGACAGCCGCTGGATCTGGCGGCTGGCGACGACGGCAGCCGCGAGCAGCGCGCCGACTGGTGGGTAGACGCGATCCGCGCCTGTTTCGCAAGGATCGATCCGGCGCTGCGCGCGCGCCTGGCGGCGATCGGCGTGTCCGGGCAACAGCACGGCTTCGTGCCGCTGGACAGGGGCGGCAACGTGCTGGCCCCGGCCAAACTGTGGAACGACACCAGCACCACCGCCGAATGCGACGAGATCATGGACGCGGCCGGCGGCGCACAGCGCTGCATCGAGCTGGCCGGCAATCCGATCCTCGCCGGCTACACCGCCTCCAAGCTGCCCTGGACGCGTAAGCACCGCTCCCAGGCTTACGCCCGGCTGGCGACGATCCTGCTGCCGCACGACTACATCAACTACTGGCTGACGGGCGAGCTGTGGATGGAGCACGGCGACGCGTCGGGCACCGGCTGGCTGGACGTGCGCGCGCGCACCTGGTCGCCGGAGCTGCTCGCCGCGACCGATCCGGGCCGCGACCTGCGCGAGTGCCTGCCGCCCCTGGTCGACGCCGATACGCTGGTGAAGATCCGTCCCGCGCTGGCCGACGAGCTGGGCCTGCCGCATTCGGTCCAGGTGTCCGCAGGCGGCGGCGACAACATGATGGCCGCCATCGGCACGGGCAACGTGGTGCCGGGCGTGCTGAGCATGAGCCTGGGCACCTCGGGCACGCTGTTCACCTACGCCGGCGAACCGGTCGTGGACGCGCAGGGGCGCTGGGCCGCGTTCTGCGATTCCACCGGCGGCTGGCTGCCGTTGATCTGCACCATGAACTGCACCGTCGCCACCGAGGCGGTGGCGCGACTGTGCGGATTCTCGTCGCGCGACGGCGACGCACTGCTGGCCGGCACGTCGCCGGGCGCGGACGGGCTGCTGATGCTGCCGTTCCTCAACGGCGAGCGCACTCCCGACCTGCCGCACGGGCGGGGCAACCTGTTCGGGATGACCGCCACCAACCTCACCGCCGCCAACCTCTACCGGTCGGCGATGGAAGGCGCGCTCTACAGCCTGATGAACGGCTACGACGGCCTGGTCGACGCCGGCCTGCGCTTCGAGGCCATCCGCCTGACCGGCGGCGGCAGCCAGAGCGCGGTGTGGCGGCAGATGGTCGCCGACATGTTCGGCCTGCCGGTCGACGTGCCGGAGCAATCCGAGGGCGCGGCCTTCGGTGCCGCGCTGCAGGCCCTGTGGGCGGTGCGCCGCGCCGAGGGCGGCAGCGACAACGAACTGAGCGCGCTGGCCGCCTCGCACGTGCGCCTGGATCCGCGCCTGGCGGCGCAACCGCATGCGGGCGCCACCGCCGCCTATGCGGCGCAGTACCGCAGCTTCCTCTCCCACCTCGATGCGATCCGGCCGCTCTACGCCGACTGACCGCTCGTTCCCCACCACGTCACCACGGATACACACATGAGCAAGGCATTCATCGGCGCGAAGGAGTACTTCCCCGGCATCGGCACCATTCCCTACGAGGGCCCGGGTTCGGACAATCCGCTCGCGTTCAAGGTCTACGACGCGGACAAGCAGATCGGCGGCAAGAGCATGCGCGACCACCTGCGCTTCGCGGTCTGCTACTGGCACACCTTCTGCAATGCGGGCGCCGATCCGTTCGGCCCGGGTACGCGCCGCTTCCCCTGGGAGACTGGCGACGCGATGGCAACGGCCGAGGCCAAGATCGACGCCGCGTTCGAGTTCTTCACCAAGATCGGCGTGCCGTACTGGTGCTTCCATGACGTCGACATGTCGCCCGATGCGGACGACATCGGCACCTACGAGAAGAACCTGCGCCACATGGTCGGCCTGGCCAAGGAGCGCCAGCAGGCTACCGGCATGAAGCTGCTGTGGGGCACGGCCAACCTGTTCTCGCATCCGCGCTACATGAATGGCGCGTCCACCAACCCGGACTTCAACGTCGTGGCCCGCGCCGCGGTGCAGGTCAAGGCGGTGCTGGACTCGGTGGTCGAGCTGGGCGGCGAGCACTACGTGTTCTGGGGCGGCCGCGAAGGCTACGCCTCGCTGCACAACACCGACATGAAGCGCGAGCTGGCGCATTTCGCGCGCTTCCTCACCGCCGCGCGCGACTACGGGCGCAGCATCGGCTTCAAGGGCCAGTTCTTCATCGAGCCCAAGCCGATGGAGCCGATGAAGCACCAGTACGACTTCGACAGCGCCACCGTCGCCGGCTTCCTCAAGGAGCACGGGCTGGAGAAGGACTTCTCGCTCAACATCGAGGCCAACCACGCCACGCTGTCGGGCCATACCTTCGAGCACGACCTGCAGGTGGCGGCCGACCACGGCCTGCTCGGCAGCATCGACGCCAACCGCGGCAACGCGCAGAACGGCTGGGATACCGACCAGTTCCCGACCGACCTGTACGACACCGTCGGCGCGATGATGGTGGTGCTGCGCCAGGGCGGCCTGGTGGGCGGCTTGAACTTCGATGCCAAGCCGCGCCGCGAATCGACCGACATGGAGGACCTGTTCATCGCCCACATCGGCGGCATGGACGCGTTCGCGCGTGGCCTGGAAGTGGCGCATGCGCTGCTCAACGACTCGCCGTGGGAGAGCTGGCGCAAGCAGCGCTACGCCAGCTTCGACAGCGGCGCGGGCGCCGATTTCTCCGGCGGCAAGCTGGGCCTGGCCGACCTTGCCGCGCTGGCGGCGAAGAACGGCGAGCCGGCGCAGATCAGCGGCAAGCAGGAGCGCTACGAGAACCTGCTCAACCAGTACCTGCTGCGCTGAGCGGCCCGGCGGCCGGTCGACATGGGAGTACGCACGCCCCTGCCTGCCGAGCCGCCCCGGCGCTGCCGCACCGATGTCCCGGCCCGCCTGCGGGCCGGGGAGTCAGCGCGCCGGTGGCGCGACCGAATCGCGTTCGATCAGTTCGTGCGGCACGACGTGGTCGACCACCGTGCGCGTGCTCTTGTCCTTGCGGCGGATGTTGCGCAGCAGGATGTCGACCGCCGAATCGGCCATCGCCGAGATCGGCTGGCGGATCGTGGTGAGTTCGGGCCAGACCGTGGTCGCGGCCGAGGTGTCGTCGAAGCCGACGATCGACAGATCGCGCGGCACGTCGAGCCCGCGCCGGTGCGCCACCGAGACCGCCGCCGCGGCCATGTCGTCGTTGGCCGCGCAGATCGCGCTGGGCGGGGCGGGGTGCGCGAGCAGCTTCTCGGTCGCATCCAGGCCGGAGCGATAGCTGAAGAATCCCGATTCGACCAGGCTCTCGTCCAGCTCGATGCCGGCCTCGGCCAGCGCGGCCTGGAAGCCCTCGTAGCGGCGCGTGCTGGCGGTCTGGTTGGGGTTGCCCTTGATGTAGGCGATGCGGCGATGGCCGGCGGCGATCAGGTGGGCGGTGATCTCGCGACTGGCGCGGTAGTCGTCGATGCGCACGCAGGAGATGTCGTGGTGGAAGCGGCCGGAGGCGATCGCGACCACCGGCACATCGGCCTCGACGAATTCCGACACCAGGGCCTTGGACTCGCACAGCGGCGGCGGCAGGATCACGCCGGCCACGCGCTTGGCGAGCGTGCGCGCGGCCTGGCGCTGGGCCGTGGGGCCGAGGTTGTCCCAGGTGTCGATGACCAGCTGCGCGGCGGTGCGGGTGGCGCCACGCAGCGCACCGGCGAGCAGTTCGCGCAGATAGGCGTTGCTGGGGTTGGTGTAGATCATCGCCACGCGCGTGTCCTGCGCGGTGGCCAGTGCGCTGGCCGCGAGGTTGGGCGAGTAGCCGAGTTCCCGCACCGCCCGCATCACCCGTTCGCGCGTGGTTTCGCGCACCTTGCCGTGGCCGTTGACCACGCGCGAGACCGTCATCGGCGAGACCTTGGCGAGCGCCGCGACCTCGTCGAGCGTGACGGCCATCCCCTTGCGCCGAGCGGCTTTCCTGGGTTGCTTCTGCAATTCCTGTCCCCTTGCCGCGCCGCGGCGGCGTGCTGTTACGGCGCGCACGCGACCCACGGCGCAAACCGGCGGTCGCCGCCGGAACGCGTACATCATCGACCAACTGAGGGCTGAACGAATGGTACACATCGACAGGCGTCCACGACATCCCGGCGGAATGTCCGCCCAGGACATGCCCAGTCGCGGACGCGGTGCGATCCTGGCCCTGCTGGCCTGCCTGCTGGCGGTCCTGTCCTGCCTGCCGGTGGCGCAGGCCGAGGACGGCTACGACCTGTGGCTGCGCTACCGGCCGCTCGCGTCCGCCGCGGCCGACCAGCATCGCGCGCGCTTCGCCCAGCTGGTCGCGCCGTCGGCCACCCCGGTCCAGCGCGCCACGCGCGACGAACTCCTGCGCGGGTTGGACGGCCTGTTGGGCCAGGCGCCGGCACAGGCCGACACGGCCAGCCGCGCCGGAGCGCTGCTGGTCGGCACGCCCGGCTCGCTGCCGCACATCGCGCGCCTCGATCTGCCACTGGACGAGCTCGGCGACGAGGGCTACCTGATCCGCAGCACCCGCATCGACGGGCGTGCGGCGACGGTGGTCGCGGCGAACACCGACACCGGCGCCCTGTACGGCGCCTTCCACCTGTTGCGCCTGCTGCAGACCGGACAATCCGTCGACGCGCTCGACCTGCGCGAGTCGCCGAAGGTGAAGCTGCGCGTGCTCAACCACTGGGACGACCTCAACCGCCATGTCGAGCGCGGCTACTCGGGGCAGTCGATCTGGGACTGGCACCGGCTGCCCGGCTGGCTGGATCCGCGCTACACCGACTACGCGCGCGCCAATGCCTCGATCGGCATCAACGGCACCGTGCTCAACAACGTCAATGCCAACGCGCAGATCCTGACACCGATGTACCTGCAGAAGGTCGCGGCGCTGGCCGGCGTGATGCGTCCCTACGGCATCCGCGTGTACCTGAGCGCGCGCTTCAGCGCGCCGATGGAGATCGGCGGGCTGAAGACGGCCGACCCGAAGGACCCGGCGGTGCAGCGCTGGTGGCGCGCCAAGGCCGACGAGATCTATGCGCTGATCCCGGATTTCGGCGGTTTCCTGGTCAAGGCCAATTCCGAAGGCCAGCCCGGCCCGCAGGATTTCGGTCGGACGCACGCCGACGGCGCCAACATGCTGGCCGACGCGGTCTCGCCGCACGGCGGTGTGGTGATGTGGCGCGCCTTCGTCTACTCCGACGAGGAGCCCGATGACCGCCACAAGCAGGCGTATACCGAGTTCGTGCCGCACGACGGCGAGTTCCGCGACAACGTACTGGTGCAGGTGAAGAACGGCGCCATCGACTTCCAGCCGCGCGAACCCTTCCATCCGCTGTTCGGCGCGATGCCGAAGACGCCGCTGATGATGGAGTTCCAGATCACCAAGGAATACCTGGGCTTCGCCACCCACCTGGTCTACCTGGGGCCGATGTACGAGGAGGTGCTGCGCGCCGACACGCACGTCAAGGGCGAAGGTTCGACCGTGGCCAAGGTGGTCGACGGTTCGCTGGACGGGCACGCGCTCAGCGGCATTGCCGGCGTGGCCAACATCGGCAGCGACCGCAACTGGAGCGGTTCGCACTTCGACCAGGCCAACTGGTACGTGTACGGCCGTATGGCCTGGGATCCGTACGCCGGCGCGCGCGAGATCGCGCAGGACTGGGTGCGGATGACGTTCTCCACCGATGCCGCCGTGGTCGATCCCATCATCGAGATGATGATGGCCTCGCACCAGGCCGCGGTCGATTACATGACCCCGCTGGGCCTGCACCACCTGATGGGACGCGGCCACCATTACGGCCCGGCACCGTGGGTGGAGGGCGGCCCGCGCGCGGACTGGACCTCGGTGTATTTCCATCGCGCGACCAGGGACGGCATCGGCTTCGACCGCACCACCGGCGGCAGCGATGCGGTATCGCAGTACGCGCCACCGGTGGCCGCCGAGTTCAACGACCCGGCGCGCATCTCCGAGGATTTCTTGCTGTGGTTCCACCACCGCCCCTGGACCAGCCGCGTCGCCTCCGGGCGGACGCTGTGGGACGAACTGGTGCACCGCTATTCGCGCGGCGTGGCGCAGGTGGAGCGCATGCAGGCGACCTGGGCCGGCCTGGGCGGGCAGATCGATGCCGAGCGCCATCACCAGGTGGACCGCTTCCTTGCCATCCAGCGCGACGAGGCGCAGTGGTGGCGAGATGCCAGCATCGCCTACTTCCAGACCTTCTCCGGCCTGCCGATGCCAGAGGGCGAGGCGCCGCCGGCGCAGTCGCTGGAGTACTACAGGGCGCTCGAGTTCCCGCACGCACCAGGGGACACGCAGTGAGTCCGGCAGGGCGGCTGTACGGGCGGGGTGCGGCACTGGGCCTGCTGCTGCTCGCGGCCTTCGTGCCGGCAGCGGCGGAGGAGCGCGCAGAGCCGCTGCTGCACGCGATGTTCCAGGATCACGCGGTGCTGCAGCGCGATCAGCCGCTACGGGTCTGGGGGCAGGCCGAGCCGGGCGAGCGGGTGCGCGTTTCGCTCGCCGGCAAGCGCGCGTCCGCGCGTGCCGATGCCGATGGGCGCTGGCAAACGCAGCTGCCGGCACTCGCGGCCGGCGGGCCGTACGTGCTGGAGGTCGCGGCGGGCGAACGCAGCCAGCGCGTGTCCGACGTGCTGGTCGGCGACGTCTGGCTGTGCTCGGGCCAGTCGAACATGGAACTGCAGGTCTGGCGCGCGCTGGACGCCCGCGCCGAGATCGCGGGTGCCGGCAACGACCGCATCCGTCTGCTGACCGTCCCGCAGGTCTCGGACGTGGTGCCGAAGCAGACCTTTTCCGAAGACGTGCACTGGGCGCCGGTGAACTCCGACTCGGTGCGCGAGTTTTCCGCCGCCTGCTACTTCTTCGCGCGTGAACTGCAGAAGACCGTCGACGTGCCCATGGGGCTGATCGACGCGGCCTGGGGCGGCTCGCGCATCCAGGCCTGGACCAGCACCGAGACGCTGCGCACGCTGGGAACCTACGACGGCGAACTCGACGTGCTTGCGCGGTACGCCAGCGATCCGGTCGCGGCGGTGGGGGAGTGGGGCGCGCTGTGGCAGCGCTGGTGGTCGCAGCAGCCGGTCAACGGCGAGGGCGACCGGCCTTGGGAAGGCAGCGGAGACTGGCGCGCGGCCCCCGCGCAGCTTGGCGCCTGGGAGCGCTGGGGCGTGCCGGAACTGGCCGATTTCAACGGCATGGTCTGGTATCGCACCGATGTGCAGCTGACCGCCGCGCAGGCGGCGCAGGACGCTGTGCTGCTGCTCGGACCGGCCGACGAGATCGACATGACCTGGGTCAATGGTCGTGGCGTCGGCAGTACCTACGGCGCTGGCGCGGGGCGCGAGTACGAACTGCCGGCGGGCCTGCTGCGCGCGGGCGGGAACAGCATCGTGGTGAACGTGCTGGACACCTATCGCGATGGCGGACTCGCCGGCCCGGCCAGCGCGCATTCGCTGCGCCTGGCCGACGGCAGCATCGTGCCGCTGGACGGTGGCTGGCAGTACCGGATCGTGCCGCCCGAGGCGGGTACGCCACCGCGCGCGCCGTGGCAGAGCGCGGCAGGACTGTCGACGCTGTTCAACGGCATGATCGCGCCGCTGGGCCGCTACGGCCTGCGCGGCGCGCTGTGGTACCAGGGCGAGTCGAACACCTTCGAGCACGCCCGCTACGCGGAACTGCTGCGCGCCTTGCGCAGCGACTGGCGCGCGCGCTTCGGCGACGGCCTGCCCCTGCTGGTGGCGCAGCTGGCCAACTACGGCGCCGCGCCCACCGCACCGACCGAGAGCGACTGGGCCGCCCTGCGCGAAGCGCAACGGGCGGTCGCCGCCGAGGATCCGCGCACCGGGCTGGTGGTGGCGATCGACATCGGCGACCGCTACGACATCCACCCCACCAACAAGCAGGAGCTCGGCCGACGCTTCGCGCGCGCTGCGCGCAACGTGGTCTATGGCGAAGCGCTGCCAGCCACCGGTCCGGTCGCGAAGGCGGTCCGCCGCAACGGCGAGGCGGTGGTCGTCGAGTTCGGCGGCGTGACCGATGGCCTGGTGGCCTACGGCGCGGACGGCCCGATCGGCTTCGAACTGTGCGGCCCAGATGCCGGCTCCTGTCGCTACGTCACTGCGCAGCACCGGAGCAACCGCGTCACCCTGAACGCACCCGCCGCACATGCGGCGACGCGCGTGCGCTACTGCTGGGCCGACAGCCCGGTCTGCACCCTGTTCGACGGCGCCGGCCTGCCTGCCGGCCCATTCGAGCTTCCCCTGTCCCCGATGATCGACGACGACCACGCACGATGAACGCCCATACCACCGAAACCACCACCCACGGCTCCAAGAACGACCGCGAAATCGTCGACGCCAAGGTCATCGTCACCTGCCCGGGGCGCAACTTCGTCACCCTGAAGATCACCACCCGCTCGGGCGTGTACGGCCTGGGCGATGCCACCCTCAACGGCCGCGAACTGGCGGTGGCTTCGTATCTGTCCGACCACGTGGTGCCGAACCTGATCGGCCGCGACGCCGGCCGCATCGAGGACATCTGGCAGTTCTTCTACCGCGGCGCCTACTGGCGGCGCGGGCCGGTGACCATGAGCGCGATCGCCGCGGTCGACGTGGCGTTGTGGGACATCCTCGGCAAGATGGCCGGCATGCCCGTGTACCAGCTGCTGGGCGGCCGTTCGCGCGAGGGCGCGCTGGTCTATGGCCACGCCAACGGCCGCGACATCGCCGAAGCCTCCGATGCGGTCGGCGGATTCATCGAGCAGGGCTTCCTCGCGGTGCGCGCGCAGTGCGGCGTGCCGGGGGTGAAGAAGGCCTACGGCATCTCCAACGCCAAGGGCTACGAGCCGGCCGAGAGCGAGCTGCCGCTGGAAACCACCTGGAACACGCCGCGCTACCTGGACGTGGTGCCGAAGCTGTTCGAACAGCTGCGCGCCGACCACGGCAGCAATGTCGAACTGCTGCACGACGTGCACCATCGCCTGACCCCGATCGAGGCCGCGCGCCTGGCGAAGTCGCTCGAACCCTACCGCCTGTTCTGGCTGGAGGATGCGACCCCGGCCGAGAACCAGAAGGGCTTCGAGCTGATCCGCCAGCACTCGGTCACCGCGCTGGCGGTGGGCGAGGTGTTCAACTCCATCTGGGACTGCAAGCACCTGATCGAGAACCAGCTGATCGACTACATCCGCACCACCATCGTGCATGGCGGCGGCATCAGCCACGTGCGACGCATCGCCGACTTCGCCGCCCTGCACCAGGTGCGCACCGGCTTCCACGGCGCCACCGACCTCTCGCCCGTGACGATGGGCGCGGCGCTGCACTTCGATACCTGGGTGCCGAACTTCGGCATCCAGGAGTACATGTTCCACACCGAAGAGACCGACGCGGTGTTCCCGCACGACTACGTGCTGCGCAATGGTCGCCTGCACGTGGGCGACACGCCGGGGATCGGCGTCGACATCGACGAGGCCCTGGCGGCCAAGTATCCGTACGCACCCAAGCAACTGCCGATCGCGCGCCTGGAAGACGGCGCGATGTGGGACTGGTGAAACAGGCCATTCGAAGGGGAATCCAGATGACCATCCGCAACAAGCCGCGTGCCCTGGCGGGCCATGCCGGACGCATCCTCGCCGGCGGCATCGCAGCCGTGCTGCTGGCAGCCTGCGGAAACGAACCCGCGGCGCAGGCCGCCCCAGCCGGCGCCGACAGCGCACCCGCGCCCGTGTATTTCGACTGGTTCGAGTACACCGGCCGCGACGCCGCATTCGAGGCGCCGGTGCCCGCGGGCAGCTTCCGCAATCCGGTGCTGTCCGGCTTCCATTCCGACCCGAGCGTGACCGCCGCCAACGGCAAGTTCTACCTGGTGGCCTCCACCTTCACCTTCTTCCCCGGCATTCCGGTGTTCGAGAGCGAGGACCTGGTGCACTGGAAGCAGGTGGGCAACGCGATCCACCGCCCGGAGCAGCTGGATTTCGACGGGCTGGGCGTCTCGCGTGGCGTGTTCGCCCCGGCCATCGAGTTCCACGACGGCACCTTCTACGTGGTCAATACTTCGGTCGACGCCGGCGGCAACTTCATCGTCACCGCCACCGATCCGGCAGGCCCCTGGTCGGATCCGGCCTGGCTGCCCGGCATCGGCGGCATCGACCCCTCGCTGTTCTTCGACGACGACGGCAAGGTCTACATCCTCAATAACGACGAGCCCGCCGTTCCGGTGCGCTATGACGGCCATCGTGCGATCTGGCTGCAGGAAATCGACATCGCCACCAAGCAGCCGTTCGGGCCGCGCAAGGTGCTGGTCGACGGCGGCGTGAAGCCCGAAGAGAACCCGATCTGGATCGAGGGGCCGCACATCTACAAGGTGGATGGCTGGTACTACCTCAACAATGCCGAAGGCGGCACCGGGCCGCAGCATTCGCAGGTGATCCTGCGCAGCCGCGACGTGTGGGGTCCGTACGAGCCGTACGAGAACAACCCGATCCTGACCCAGCGCGACCTGGATCCGGATCGCCCGCTGCCTGTGACCAATGCCGGCCATGCCGACATGGTGCAGGCGCCGGACGGCTCCTGGTGGGCGACCTTCCTGGCCAGCCGCAACTACGGCGTGGACCACTACAACACCGGTCGCGAGACCTTCCTGCTGCCCGTGACCTGGCAGGACGGCTGGCCCGTCATCCTGCCGCGCGGGGAGAAGATTCCCTACGTGCTGCCGGGCCCGTCCTTCATGAAGCAGCCGGCCGACCAGGCGCCGATGACCGGCAACTTCACCTGGCGCGACGAGTTCGACACGGTCGAGCTGGGCAAGGGCTGGATGACGCCGCGCGTGCCCAAGACGCAGTGGTACGACGGCACTTCGCGTCCCGGCTGGTTGGCGATCCAGCCGCTGGCCGAGCGCCTGGACACGCTAGTCAATCCCGCGTTCTACGCGCGCCGCCAGCAGCACCAGGTGTTCGAGGCGAGTACCGCGATGGAGCTTCCGGCGCCTGGCGTTGCGGCCGGCCTGGCCGCGTTCCAGGGCGAGACGCACTGGTACTTCCTCGGCGTGCGCCGCAGCGCAGGCCAGGGCGTCGAGGTGTTCCTGGAGAAGAAGGCGGGCGAGGGCGAGCCGGAGGTCGTTGCGAGGCAATCCGTCGTCGAGGCGGCGCAGTTCACGCTGCACATCGAAGGCGATGAAGGCGCCTACGGTTTCGGCTTCGATGCCGGCGACGGCAAGGGCGTGCAGTGGCTGCTGCGCGATGCCGACGGGACGATCCTGAGCACCGACGTGGCCGGCGGATTCGTCGGCGCCACCATCGGCCCACATGCGCGCGACGAGCGCGGCACGCAGTGACACGACCTGGGAGGGACGGGGACATGCGAATCGATCACACACAGGCGCCGACGAGGCGTCCCAGCCCGGCGCCACGCGCCCTGGTCCGCGGCTGCGCGATCGCGCTGCTGGCCGTGCTGCCAGCGCTCGCGCTGCAGGCCGACGACGGCGACCGTCCCTGGTTCGACGCGTCGAAGGGCTTCGAGGAGCGCGCCGCCGCGCTGGTCTCGCGGATGACGCTGGAGGAGAAGGCTGCGCAGATGCAGAACGACTCGCCGGCCATCGAGCGGCTGGGCCTGCCCGAGTACGAGTGGTGGAACGAGGCCCTGCACGGCGTCGCCCGAGCTGGCGCGGCCACCGTGTTCCCGCAGGCGATCGGCATGGCCGCGAGCTTCAACGTGCCGCTGATGGACGAGATCTCCAGGACCATCAGCGACGAAGCGCGCGCCAAGCACCACGAGGCCTTCCGCAACGGCCAGCACGGCCGCTACCAGGGCCTGACGTTCTGGTCGCCCAACATCAACATCTTCCGCGACCCGCGCTGGGGCCGCGGCCAGGAAACCTACGGCGAGGATCCGTTCCTCACCTCGCGCATGGGCATCTCTTTCGTGCGCGGCCTGCAGGGCGTCGCGCCCGATGGTTCGCCGCTGCCCGAATCGCAGGGCGGCAAGTACCGCAAGCTCGACGCCACCGCCAAGCACCTGGCCGTGCACAGCGGACCGGAGGCCGACCGCCATACGTTCGACGTGCATCCTTCGCGCCGCGACCTGTGGGAGACCTACCTGCCCGCGTTCGAGGCGCTGGTGAAGGAAGGGCAGGTCAAGGCGGTGATGGGCGCCTACAACCGCGTCTATGGCGAATCGGCCAGCGGCAGCAAGCTGCTGCTGCGCGACATCCTGCGCGAGCAGTGGGGCTTCAAGGGCTATGTGATGTCCGACTGCTGGGCGATCGTGGACATCTGGAAGAACCACAAGATCGTCGCCACGCCGGAGGAGGCGGCCGCGCTGGCGGTGAAGAACGGCACCGAACTCAACTGCGGCAGCACCTACGCCGAGCACCTGCCGGTGGCGGTGCGCAAGGGCCTGATCAGCGAAGCCGAGCTGGACGATGCGCTGACCCGGCTGATGACCACGCGCATGGAGCTGGGCATGTTCGACCCTGCCGCGCAGGTGCCCTGGGCCCAGACCCCGTACTCGGTCAACCAGGCGCCCGCGCACGACGCGCTGGCGCGGCGCGCGGCGCAGGAATCGATCGTACTGTTGAAGAACGATGGCGTGTTGCCGCTGTCGAAGGACATCAAGCGGATTGCCGTGGTCGGCCCCACGGCCGACGACACCATGTCGCTGCTGGGCAACTACTACGGCACGCCCGCCGATCCGGTCACCGTGCTGCGCGGCATCCGCGAAGCGTTGCCGAATGCCGAGGTGGTGTATGCGCGCGGCGCGGACCTGGTCGAGGGACGCGAGGACCCCGCGGCCACGCCGCTGATCGAGCCGCAGTACCTGCGTCCGGCGGCCGGTTCGAACGAACGCGGCCTGCGCGGCGAGTACTTCCGCAACAAGGACCTGTCGGGGACGCCGGTGCTGGTGCGGGTCGACGCGCAGATCGGCTTTCGCTGGGACCGCGGTTCGCCGACCGACAACCTGATGGCGCGCGGTGAAGCCGGCCCGGACAACGCCGTGCCGAACGAGAACTTCAGCATCCGCTGGAGTGGACAGCTGCTGCCGCCGGTGGACGGACGCTACAGCCTGGAGGCGGGCGCCAACGACGGCTTCCGCCTGTACCTGGACGGCAAGCTGCTGCTCGATCACTGGGAGAACAGCGAGCGCCTGCGCGCCGACAGCGTCGAGGTCGACCTCGAAGGCGGTCGTGCCTACGACCTGCGCCTGGAGTACTACGAAAACGATCGCGACGCCGGCGTGCGCCTGGCCTGGGACCTGCCGGGCGCCAAGCCCCCGTTCGAGGAGGCTCTGGACGCGGCGCGCAGCGCCGACGCCGTGGTCTTCGTCGGCGGCCTGACCGGCGACGTCGAAGGCGAGGAAATGACGGTCAACTTCCCCGGGTTCTCCGGTGGCGACCGCACCGACATCCGCCTTCCGGCCACGCAGCAGAAGCTGCTGGAAGCCCTGCACGCGACCGGCAAGCCGGTGGTGCTGGTGCTGACCACCGGCGCCGCGCTGGGCGTGGACTGGGCCAAGGCGAACCTGCCTGCGATCCTGGTGGCCTGGTACCCGGGCCAGCGCGGCGGCAACGCGGTGGCCGACGTGCTGTTCGGCGACGTGAGCCCGGCCGGACGCCTGCCGGTCACGTTCTACAGCGCGGACGAGCAGTTGCCCGCGTTCGACGACTACGACATGGCCAACCGCACCTACCGCTACTTCCGCGGCAAGCCGCTGTATCCGTTCGGGCACGGGCTGTCCTATACCACGTTCGACTACAGCGGACTGCGGCTCGACCGCGACCGCGCGGCCGTCGACGACACGCTGACCGCGACCGTGACCGTGCGCAACAGCGGCCAGCGCGCAAGCGACGAGGTCGTGCAGCTCTACCTGCGGCCGCTGGCGCCGGTGCGCGAGCGTGCGCTGCGCGAGCTGCGTGGATTCCAGCGAGTGCACCTGGCGCCGGGCGAGTCGCGCGAGCTGCGCTTTGCGTTCACGCCGTCGCGCGACCTGCGCCATTACGACGAGGCCGCCGGCCGCTACGCGGTGGACCCGGGCCGCTTTGCTGTGGAGATCGGCGCGTCCAGCGCCGACCTGCGGATCGGCAGCCAGTTCGAGGTGGAAGCGCCGTGAACTCCGCGTCCGACGTCCGGCTGCAGGCCGACGCAGTCGCGAGTCCGCCGCGGCTGTCCGCGCGCACGCTCGCGTCGCTGCCGGCTCCAGTGCAGCGGCCTGCCTACGCGCGCGAGTCCACGCGCATCGGCGTGGTGCATTTCGGCCCGGGTGCGTTCCATCGCGCCCACCAGGCGGTGTATCTGGACGAGCTGCTGGCCGACGAACCCGACTGGGCGATCAGCGCGGTCTCGCTGCACAGCCCCGGCGTGCGCGATGCGCTGCAGCCGCAGGACGGCCTGTACGCGTTGGCCCTGCTCGGCGAACAGCCGTCGCTGCGGGTGATCGGCTCGATCCGGGAGGTGCTGTGCGCCCCCCAGCAGCGCAAGGCGGTGATGTCGCGCCTGGTCGATCCGCAGGTGCGGCTGGTGACGCTGACCATCACCGAGAAGGGCTACTGCCTCTCGCATGAGGGCGTCGATGCCGCGCATCCGGACATCGCCCGCGACCTGGCCTCGCCCGAGCAGCCGATCAGCGCCATCGGCTGGCTGGTGGCGGGGTTGCGCGAACGCCGCGAACGCAGGCTGGCGCCCTACACCGTGCTCAGCTGCGACAACCTCGCAGACAACGGCGGGCGCCTGCGCCGGGCGGTGTTCGACTACGCCCGCCGCATCGACCGCGATCTGGCCACGTGGATCGAAGCCAACGTCGCCTTCCCGCGCTCGATGGTCGACAGCATCACGCCCGCCAGCGACGACGCGCTGCGCGAGCGCGTCTCCGCTGCGCTGGGCGTAGAGGACGCCTGGCCGGTGCAGCGCGAGGCGTACACGCAATGGGTGGTCGAGGACGATTTCCGCAGCGGCCGTCCGCGCTTCGAGCGCGCGGGCGTGGTGATGAGCAGCGATATCGCCGGCTACGACCGGGCCAAGCTGCGCCTGCTCAACGCGCCGCATTCGGCGCTGGCCTACCTCGGCTCGCTGATGCGCATCGACACGGTGGCCGAGGCCATGCGCGAGCCGGCGCTGGCCGGCTTCGTGGAACGGCTGATGCGCGAGGACATCGTGCCGACGCTGTCGCTGCCGGACGGCTTCGATCCCGACGCCTATGTGGCCGCGATCCTGGAGCGGTTCCGCAATCCCGCGATCCGCCACCTGCTGGCGCAGATCGCCTGGGACGGCTCGCAGAAGATCCCGGTGCGCCTGCTCGGCACCATCGCCGACGCGCTGGCTGCCGGCCGTCGCATCGACCGGCTATGCCTGCCGGTGGCGGGCTGGCTGCGTTTCGTGGTGCGCCAGGCGCGTGCCGGCGTGGCGCTGGTCGATCCGATGGATGCGCAGCTCACGGCCATCGGCTGCGGGGCATCGGCTGTCGCGGAGGACGACGTGGAGGCGTTCCTCCAGCTTGATGCCGTGTTCGGGTCGCTGGCAGGCGATGCGCGCTTCGCCGATGCGCTGCGCGCAGCCTGGACGTCGCTGGGCGACGGCGAGCCGGCGACGGTGGCGCGTGCGCTCACCGTCGCCGCCCGGGCGCCTCAGTCTTGAAAGCCCAGGCCCGTCACCTTCAGCGGCACGCGGGCCAGGAACCTGTGCGAGGTCATGTACAGCGTACGGCCGTCGTCGCCGAAGGCGCAGTTGGCGATCGCGCTACCCGTCTCGATGCGGCCCAGGCGCTTGCCCTGCGCGTCGAACACCAGCACGCCGCCGGGGCCAGTGGCGAACACCAGGCCATCGGTGGACACGGCCAGGCCGTCCGGCAGGCCCTGGCCACCGTCGCGGGCCAGGTCGGAGGCATCGGCGAACTGCCGCTTGTCGACGACGTTGCCTGTCGCATCGAGGGTGTAGGCCATCCAGATCGGCCGCTGCTCGTCGGAGTTGGCCACGTACAGGGTGTTGCCGTCGGGCGAGAATGCCAAGCCGTTGGGACGGTTCAAGGAATCGTCCAGCAGGTGCACGCTGCCGTCGGCATCGATGCGGTAGATGCCGTTGACGTCCTGCTCCTTGGCCGGCGACTCGTCGCCATCCTTCAGGCCGTAGGGCGGATCGGTGAAGAACACCGTGCCGTCGCCGCGCGCCACCACGTCGTTGGGGCTGTTGAAGCGCTTGTCCTGGAAGGTTTCGGCCAGGGCGACGCGGGACTTGTCGGCCGGGTTGAACCGGGCGACCAGACGGTTGCCCGAATCGGCCAGCAGCACCGTGCCTTCCGCTTCGGTGAACAGCCCGTTCGCGCCGCCCTCGCGCAGGGTGTCGAGCGGCGGGCCCGCGTAACCGGAGGGGTCGAGGAAGAGCGACAGGCCATCGGCCTGGGACCAGCGGTACATGCGGTTCTCCGGCGGATCGTTGAACAGCAGGTAGCCACCGCTATCGCGCACCCAGGTCGGGCCTTCGGCCCAGGTGAACGTGTCGTCGGTGAGCTTCTCGATGCGCGCTCCGGCGTCGACCACGTCGGCGAAGGCCGCGTCATAGGAGGTGAGCTTGCCCACGGTTTCGAAGCTCGCTGCCGTCGGCGGTTCTGCGGCAGCGGTGTCGGTATCGGCATCGCCATCGGTGTTCCCGCTCGCGCTGGTATCGCTTCCGG
The DNA here is from genome assembly GCF_051162505.1 of Luteimonas campi. Taxonomy (NCBI): domain Bacteria; kingdom Pseudomonadati; phylum Pseudomonadota; class Gammaproteobacteria; order Lysobacterales; family Lysobacteraceae; genus Luteimonas; species Luteimonas campi. The sequence goes on along the minus strand of NZ_JBNWEM010000001.1, from coordinate 824,176 downwards.
CCGTGCAGGCGGCGAGGCCAAGGGCGAGGGCGGCGGTCAGCAGCGAAGGAATGAATCGCATCGGCATGTCCTGTCTGGGAGTGTCGGAGAGGGCGACCGGTCGCGCGCGGATGTCGCAGTTCCGCGAATGAGCGCTGTGCCGCCGAGTGTCGACGCAGCCAGCCTGGGCCGCGCTGCGCATCCGCATCATAGCCTCGCACGTGCCGCCGATGCGCCGTCTTCGAAGTTGCACGCGCAACCTTGGTCTCGGCATCCCCTGCCATCTGCAGGAGCGGCTTCAGCCGCGGCCGCCTTCCGTGCCGTTGCCGATTTCCACCTGTTGCAACGCGCCTTGATCCGGCGCCACCGCACCGGTCCCGCCCGGCACGACCAGGACCTCAACACTTTCCCGCACCTTGCATGGAGTCGCTCCCGATGCACCCACTGCTGACCCGCCACGCCACCGCCGACGGCCCGCGTTGGGCGATCGACGGCCGCTACCTCTCGCGCGAATTCTCGCTCTCGCACTGGCTGGCGCTTGCGCCCGACGCAGCCGCCGATGCCCTGGATGCAGGCGGTGAAGCAGCCGATGCGCCGCTGCTCGCGCCGGTCGACGACGTGCAGGAGATCTGGGCCAGCGGCGTGACCTATCTCAGCAGCCGCATGGCGCGCGAGGCCGAGTCGCAAAGCGCCGACGTCTACCAGAAGGTCTACGGCGCCGAGCGGCCCGAACTGTTCTTCAAGGCCACCGGCTGGCGCGCCCGGGGCCCGGGTGCGTCGATCCGCGTGCGCGCCGACAGCGGCTGGAACGTGCCGGAACCGGAGCTGGTGCTGGTACTCGACAGCACGGGCCGCATCGTCGGCTACACCACCGGCAACGATGTGTCCTCGCGCAGCATCGAGGGCGAGAATCCACTGTACCTGCCGCAGGCCAAGGTCTATGACGGTGCCTGCGCGATCGGCCCCGGGATCCGCCTGTGCGACGCCGACGCGCTGCGCGACCTGCCGATCTCGCTCGAGATCCGGCGGGGTGGCGCCGCGTTGTTCTCGGGCGATACCCGCACGTCGCAGATCAAACGCCGCCTCGAGGACCTTGCCGGCTGGCTGTTTCGCGAACTGCACCAGCCCGCCGGCGCCCTGCTGTTCACCGGCACCGGTATCGTCCCCGGCGAGGATTTCACCCTGCAGGGCGGTGACGTGGTGCGCATCGATATCGCCGGCCTCGTGCTCGAAAACCCGGTCGAATGACCAGGCGCCCTCGCATTCCAGCTCCGGGCGTCGCACGCGCCGCTCACGTCGCAGCCACGGGCCTCGATCGCTTTCCCCCCGGCCGGCCACGGCGGGTGTGGGGGATCGCCGGCGCATCGAACGCAGCCCGCCACGCCGACCCGGACCCGACGGGTCTGTACCGCCTCGCCCGGAAGGGGGCAGCATGACCGCCACCGCTCTCGATCCCATCCTTGGCGACGGTGCCGCGCTGTTGCACACGCGCACCAGTGGCGAGGGCCCTGCGGGCAGCCTGCCGATCGACGCCGACACCTTGCGCGACGCGCCCAGCGGCCACCTGTTCGGCATGACCCAGAACGCGGGCATGGGCTGGCGTGCCTCCGAAGTCGCGCGCGATCCCTATCTCATCCTCAGCACCCAGGGCGGCCTGCGCGCGCCCGATGGCCAGCCGATCGCGCTCGGCCTGCACACCGGACACTGGGAACTCGACCAGATGGTGCGCGCCGCCGCCGAAACGCTCGCCGCCAAGGGCGGCCTGCCGTTCTCCGTGGCCTGCAGCGATCCCTGCGACGGCCGCACCCAGGGCACGACCGGCATGTTCGACAGCCTGCCCTACCGCAACGACGCGGCGATGGTGATGCGCCGCCTGGTGCGTTCGCTGCCCACGCGCCTGGGCGTGCTGGGCGTGGCCACCTGCGACAAGGGCCTGCCAGCGATGATGCTGGCGCTGGCCGGCTGCGGCGAGCTGCCCGGCGTGGTCGTGCCCGGCGGCGTCACCCTGCCGGCGCGCGGCGCCGAGGATACCGCCGTGGTGCAGACCATCGGCGCACGCTTCGCGCATGGGCTGATCGACCTGGAGCATGCCGCGGCCATGGGCTGCCGCGCCTGCGGCTCGCCCGGCGGCGGCTGCCAGTTCCTCGGCACGGCCGCGACCTCGCAGGTGATCGCCGAAGCGCTGGGCATGGCCTTGCCGCACAGCGCACTGGCGCCATCGGGCGAACCGGTGTGGCTCGACATCGCGCGCCGCTCGGCGCTGGCGCTGATGCAGCTGGCGCGGCAGGGCAGGGCGCTGTCGACCATCCTCACCCGCGAGGCCTTCGACAACGCGCTGGTGGTGCACGCCGCGTTCGGTGGATCGACCAACCTGCTGCTGCACGTCCCCGCGATCGCACACGCCGCCGGCGTGGAGCGCCCGACGGTGGACGACTGGATCCGCGCCAACCGCGCCACGCCGCGCCTGGTCGATGCCTTGCCCAATGGTCCGCGCCATCACCCGACCGTGCAGGTGTTCATGGCCGGCGGCGTGCCCGAGGTGATGCTGCACCTGCGGAGCATGGGCCTGTTGCATCTGGACGTGCCGACCGTCAGCGGCCGCAGCCTGGGCGAGAACCTCGACTGGTGGGAGCGCAGCGACGCGCGCCGCATCGCGCGCGAGCGCCTGCGCGAGCTGGACGGCGTCGATCCGGCGCACGTCATCATGGGCCCGGACGCCGCGCGTGCGGCGGGGCTGTCCAGCGCACTGGTGTTCCCGCGCGGGAACATCGCGCCGGAGGGCGCGGTGATCAAGGCCACCTCGATCGATCCTTCCGTCGTCGACGCCGACAACGTCTACCGGCACAGCGGCCGCGCCCGCGTGTTCGCCAGCGAGCGCGAGGCGATCCGCGCGATCAAGTCCAAGGGGACGGATGCGGTGATGGCCGGCGACGTGATCGTGCTGGCCGGTTGCGGCCCGGCCGGTACCGGGATGGAGGAAACCTACCAGCTCACCTCTGCGCTCAAGCACCTGCCCTGGGGCAAGCACGTGGCGGTGATCACCGACGCGCGCTTCTCCGGCGTCTCGACCGGCGCCTGCATCGGCCATGTCGGGCCGGAGGCGCTGGCCGGTGGGCCGATCGGACGCCTGCGCGATGGCGATATCGTCCGCATCGAGATCGATCGTGGCCGGCTGGAAGGGCGCATCGATTACGTCGGCGCCGATCCGGACGCGCCGCTCGATCCAGCGGTGGCCGCGGCGCTGCTCGAAGGACGGGAGTTGCATCCGGCGATGGCCGCGCACCCGCGCCTGCCTGCCGACACCCGCCTCTGGGCGGCGCTGCAGGACGCAGGCGGCGGCACCTGGGGCGGCTGCGTCTACGACGTCGACGCCATCGTCGAGACGCTGCGCGCCGGGCGCGAGGCGCTGGCGAGGGAGCGCGATCGTGTTGCGCGCGAGGGCGCCGGATGAGCGCCGGGAGTTTCCGCCGCATGCGACCCACAGGGGCTGCCGCTTCCACGCTGCGGCGCCGAACGATGCGACAGCGCTGCCCGCGCTGGCTCGATGCGCTCATCCCGAGCGCAGTGGGAAATGCGCGGCGCGCTGCGCAAACCACGCATTGCGCATCACGCGCATCTGGAACCACCCAGGATCCACCCAGCCGCCGGGGAGGGCGCACCGCATGACCATGTTCCTGATCATCGCCGCCGCGATCGCGCTGCAGATCTTCCTCACCGCACGCAAGTTCAGCCCCTTCCTGTCGCTGCTGATCGTGGCCATTCCGATGGGACTGGCCCTGGGGATGTCGCCGCAGGACCTGCTCAAGACCATCGACAACGGCGTCGGCAGCACGCTCGCCGGCCTGGCCCTGGTGATCGTGCTGGGCGCGATCCTGGGCAAGGTGCTGGAGGAGAGCGGCGCGGCCGAGAAGATCGCCAACACCCTGATCGCGCGCTTCGGCGAGAAGAACATCCAGTGGGCGCTGCTGCTCACCGGCTTCCTGGTCGGCATCCCGCTGTACTTCAACGCCGGCTTCATCATCCTGGTGCCGCTGATCTTCTCGCTGGCGCGCAGGACGGGCCTGCCGATCCTCTACCTTGCCATTCCCACGGTCGCCTCGCTCAGCACCACCCATTGCTTCCTGCCGCCGCATCCGGGCCCGGTGGTGCTGGTCAACGCCTTCGGCGCCGACATGGGGCGCACGCTCCTGTACGGCATCCTCATGGCGATTCCTGCGGTGATCGTCGCCGGGCCCTTCCTCGGACGGCGCATGCAGCACATCAATCCGCCGCTGCTCGACCTGTTTTCGTCCAGCACCGAGCACAAGGAACTGCCCGGCGCGTGGAGCTCGTTCCTGATTGCGCTCTCGCCGGTGCTGCTGATCACCCTGTCGGTCGCGGCCGACGGTCTGCTGGTGGACGGCTTGGTCAGGACCGCGCTGCTGTTCCTGGGCAATCCCACCGTCGCGCTGCTGCTCTCGACCCTGGTAGCGTTCTGGTGGCTCGGCTATCGCCGCGGCGTCGCCCTGGAAACGCAGACCAAGTGGCTCAACGCGGCCATCGCCAGCATCGCCGTCATCCTGCTCATCATCACCGCCGGCGGCGTATTCAAGCAGGTGCTGGTCGACAGCGGCGTTGGCGCGACCATCGCATCGCTGAGCAGCACCTGGCAGATGCCGCCGCTGGTCTTCGCCTGGCTGGCCACGGCCCTGCTGCGGGTGATGATCGGCTCGGCCACCGTCGCGGTGATCACCGCCGCCGGCGTGGTCGGCCCGCTGATCGCCACCACCGGCGCCTCGCCGGAACTGATGGTGCTGGCGGTGGGCGCGGGCAGCGTGTTCGGATCGCATGTCAACGATTCGGCGTTCTGGATGTTCAAGGAGTTCTTCAACCTGTCGATGAAGCAGACCTTCGCGTCATGGACGGTGATGGAGACGACGATCTCGGTGGTGGGGCTCGCCGGGTTGCTGGTGCTTGAGCGCCTGGTGGCTTAGCAAAGGCGGGGTCGCCGTGCCACTGGTCGTACTGTCGTTGCCGGGTTCCAGGGCGGATATCGGTCGGGTCGGTGCCCGGCCACCGCGAAGCGGGATCCGTTGGAGCGGTCGAGCGCATCGGGGGGTCGCGCACCGGTGGCCGTGGAGGTGCCGGCGCCCGCCGCGGTGATGGGGCGCGGACCCGGGATCTGATCGGGCTGCAGATGTCACGCTGGCCAACCGGCAGTGTGCCGGCGCCTTGTCAAATACGAATCATTCGTATTCAATATGCGGACCGGCGCATGTTCCGGTGCGCCCACTGGGAAACGGGCGCACCGCCCAGCTTCCTTGCAATGGCAATCCTGATGCTCCCGCCGCTGCGGCGGGCCTCTCCCCATTGCCGCTTCCGCACATGCCCATCCTTTCGTCGTCTTCCTTGCGCGCGCGGACCGTGGCCGCGCGTGATCGCTCCATGGTTCCCGGTCGCCTGGCCACCGCCCTCGGCGTGGCCCTCTGCTGGCTGCCGGTTGCCGTGCTGGCCGCGCAGCAGGACGGCGATGGCGGGGCCGACGCGCGCAGCGCCACCGACCTCGACGCGGTGCTGGTGGTCGCCCAGCGCGCCAGCCGCGTCAGCAATGGCGCCACCAACCTCGACCTCGCGATCAAGGACACGCCCCAATCGATCAGCGTGGTGAGCAGCGAGCAGATGCGCCAGTTCGGCGCCGACAGCGTCAACGAGGCGCTGCGCCTGGCCACCGGCGTGCGCGTGGACGAGTGGGAAACCAACCGCACCAGCTACAGCGCCCGCGGCTTCGACATCCTCAACACCCAGATCGACGGCGTCGGGCTACCCAACAGCTGGGGCGTCGCCACCGGCGCGATTGACGCCTTCGGCTACGACAAGGTTGAAGTGATCCGCGGCGCCAACGGCCTGCTGACCGGCGTGGGCAATGCCGCCGGCACGATCAACTACGTGCGCAAGCGACCGACCAACGCGCGCCAGGGCGTGGCCGGATTAAGCGTAGGCTCCTGGAGCACGTTGCGCGCGGAGCTCGACTACTCGACGCCGTTCACCGACGACGGCACCTGGGCCGGTCGCGTGGTCGCCGCACATGAGGACGGCGATACGCACCTGCGGGCCAACCACAACCGCCGCGATTACCTGTACGGCGTGGTCGACGGACAGGTGGGCGATAACGGCACGCTCACCTTCGGCTGGTCGTACCAGCGCGCCAAGTCCGACGGCATCATGTGGGGCGCGCTGGCCTTCACGAATGACGACGGCACGCAGCGCGAGTGGGATACCGATGCCTCGACCACGCAGGACTGGACCTACTGGAACACCACCAACCAGACCGCGTTCGCCGAGTACACGCACCAGTTGGGCCAGGACTGGCAGCTGAAGCTGGCCTACAACCTGCGGCGCTCGACCGGCGACGACAAGATGTTCTACGCCTATCTGGGGGATCGCGACGGAGACCTGGTCACCGACGGGCTGGATCCGGCCACTGGCCTCGGGCTGGTCGGCTATCCCTGGGGCGGTATCGACGAGGCGACCAGTCATCTGGGCTCGCTGACGGTCAACGGCCATTTCCAGATGTTCGGACGCGAGCAGGAGCTGGTGCTGGGCGCCAGCGTGGCCAGGAGCGAAACCGAAGGCTGGGAGCAGAGCGCGCCATTCCCGGGACCGGGTTGGGGGGCGCTGGATCCGTTCCCCTACGCGACCGATGCGATCCCCGAGCCGGACTGGAGCGATCCTGTGCTGTATTCGGTGCTGGACCAGCGGCTGGCACGTGCGTTCGGCGCGGCGCGGATTGCGCTCAGCGACCGCCTCACCGCCATCGCCGGTGTGAACTACGCGCGCTACCGCCGCAGCGGACGCTACTACGCCAACGATTTCGACCAGACCACCAGCCACGCCAGCCCCTACGGCGGCCTGACCTTCGACTTCAGCGACCGCGTACTGGGCTATGTCAGCTACTCGGACATCTACCAGCCGCAGGACCAGGTGGACGAGGACGACCGCTACCTCGACGCCAGCAAGGGTGAGAACTACGAGGTCGGGATCAAGGCCGACTGGCTGGACCAGCGCCTGCTGACCACGCTGGCGGTATTCAAGGCCGACCAGGCGGGGCTGGCGACGTTCACCGGGCGCTACAACGAAGTCGGTTCGTCGATCTACGTGCCGATGGATGTGCGCTCGAAGGGCGTGGAGCTCGAGGCGGTGGGCAGGCTGGGCGAGCACGTGGATCTGGTGCTGGGCTACACCGCGCTCAAGCTCGACGGCCTGCAGGGCGAAGACACGTATTCGTGGGTGCCGCGACGGACCGCCAACCTGCTGCTCAGCGGTCGTCTGCCCTCGTATCCCGCGCTGTCGATGGGCATCGGCGGGCGCTGGCAGAGCGTGATCTCCAACGTCGAGTCCAGCGGCTTCACCGTACGCCAGGACAGCTATGCCGTGCTCAATGCGTTCGTGGCCTGGGACGTGCTGCCCAACGCCAGCCTGCGCCTCAATGCCAACAACATCGGCGACGAGAAATACATCAACACGCTGCGCTACAGCGGGTATTACGGCGCGCCGGCCAACTACACCCTGAGCTTCGACTGGCGTTTCTGACGGCGCCAGCCGATTCGACCGACAGAGCAGACGCCATGTCACAGTTCACCGCTCCATTGTTCACTACCCGCGCGGTTCGGCTGCAGGTGCTCGCGCGCATCGGCGCCGCCGTGCTCGGCGGCTATGCCTTCGCCTGGGGCTTCGTCGCCGCGGGCGCCAGCCTGATGTTCGCGGCAGGCATGGGTTTCCACGACGCCGAGTTCCTGGCCAGCCTGCTGGGCATCCTCGCGTTCCTGGTGGTGTTCCTGGGGGCGATCGCGTCGAAGCGGCCGTGGCGCGCGTGGCTGTGGCTGCTCGGCGCTGGCGGGCTGCTGGCGCTGGGCGCGACACTGGTGCAGGCGGCGCTGCTATGAAGGAGGCGGCGATGTTCACGAGCTTCCGCCAGGCCATGGCCTGGCTGCATACCTGGTTCGGCCTGGTGCTGGGCTTCGTGCTGATGGCCGCGTTCTTCTTCGGCGCGCTGTCGGTGTTCGACCGCGAGATCGACCGCTGGGCGATCCCGTCCACGCGCATCGAGCCGCAGCCGATGCCGTCCTTCGAGCAGGTGCTGCGCCCGGCGTTCGAGCGCATGCAGCCCACGCGCGCCGCGATCGACGCGATGCGCCCGCGGGTGGACGGGCCGATGCCGTCGCATTTCGACACGCCGGTGAGCTGGAGCGCGTACACCACCCATCGCGATCCGGTGCTGACCCTGTTCGCCGGCTTCGAGGTGCCCAACGCGAAGGATCCGGAAGAGGCGATCTGGGCCGATGTCACCATCGATCCGCGCGATGGCGCGCTGCTCCCGGTCGACCAGCTGAAGGTTGGCAGCGGCTTCTTCTACCCCATGCATTACGGCCTGACGCTGGACTGGAAGAACCTCGGCATCTGGATCGTGGGCCTGTCGGCGCTGGTGATGCTGGCCGCGCTGGTCAGCGGCGTGGTCATGCACCGGCGCATCTTCCGCGAGTTCTTCACCTTCCGGCCGGGCAAGGCGCGCCTGCGCAGCGTGCTCGATCTGCACAACCTCACCGGCGTGGTCGCGCTGCCGTTCCATTTCTTCTTCGCCTTCACCGGCCTGCTGATCTTCGCGGCCACCTACTACTTCCCGGTCGGGCACACCCAGCTGCACGGGCTGCACGACCTGCACGCGCAGGCGGAGGCGCGCGAAACCGGCCTGCCGCATGAGCCCGCGGGCGTGGCGGCGGGCCTGGCCAACGTGGACGCGATGGTGGCCGAGGCGCGGCGCCGCTGGGAGGCCAAGGGCAAGGCGGGCGAAGTGGGGTTCCTGTGGCTGCAGCACGTCGGCGATGCCAACGGCCACGTCAGCGTCTATCGCGCCGGCACCGACCGAATCGCCCTGGTCGGCGACGCCATCCACTTCAAGGCCTCGACCGGCGAGCTGATCCGCGAGGATCCCGCGGCGACGCCGGTGGCGCGCATCGCCGAGTTCCTCACCGGCCTGCACCTGCAACATTTCCGCCATTGGCTGCTGCGCTGGCTGTACGTGTTCGGCGGGCTGGCGGGCGCGGTGTGCATCGCCACCGGCTTCCTCTTCTTCGTCGAGAAGCGCAAGCGCCAGCACGCGCGCCAGGGCAGCCAGGGCGCGCGCGTGGTCGATGCGCTGGCCGTGGCGTCGGTGACCGGCATGGTGCTGGCGACGCTGGGCATCCTGGTCGCCAATCGACTGCTGCCCGAAGACATGGTCGGGCGCGGCGACTGGCAGCGCTATGCGTTCTGGGGCACCTGGGTACTGGCGCTGCTGCATGCGGCCTGGCGCAGCGCGCCGGTGGCGCAGGGCCGGCCCAACCCGGCGTGGCGCGAGCAGAGCATCGCGATCGCAGTGATGGCCGTGGCCGCGGTGCTGCTGAACTGGGCGACCACGGGCGACCACCTGCTGCGTACGTTGGCGGCGGGCTACTGGCCGGTGGCCGGCGTCGATCTGTCCCTGCTCGGCTGCGCGACCGTGGCGGCGCTGGCCGCCCACCGGTTGCGGAGACGCGCTGCCGCGAACGCGGAGGCCGCGTCCGCGATGGGCCGGGAGGCGACGCATGCCTGAGTCCCTGCTGCTGATGGCGGCTACGTTCGCCGCCTTCGCGGCCATGGGCTGGCTGGCGCTGACGCTGCCGGCGCACGCAGTCCAGGTATGGGGACGTCCACTGCCGGCCGGCCATGCGCGGTCGCTGCGCGTGGCGGGCGCCATCGGCATCGTCGCGTCTCTGGCGTTGTGCCTGCTGGCCGACCACGCCTCGATGGCGGTACTGGTCTGGCTGATGACGCTGTCGGGCTCGGCCCTGCTGGTGGCGATGCTGCTGTCCAGCCGGCCGCGATGGCTGCGCGTACTGGCGCCGGGGCTGGGGCGCGTTGCCGCGCGTTGAGTCGCGTGCGTCAGCGCGGCGCGACCGGCGGTTGCCTCAGGCGAACACGTGCTCGTAGACGATCATCGCGCCCACGAGGATCAGGATGATCCCGCCGGCGATCTCCGCGCGCCGTCCCAGCACCTGGCCCAGTGCGCGCCCGGTCATCACGCCCACGGTAACCATCACGAAGGTGCACAGGCCGATCACGGCGGCCACGGCCAGGATATCCACCTCCACGAACGCCAGGCCCACGCCCACCGCGAGCGCATCGATGCTGGTGGCGAGGCCCGCCAGCGCCAGCGCAGCCAGCCCGCGCCGCGGCGTCGCATCCTCGTCCGGCGCGGCATGGAGCGCCTTGTGGATCATGTGCAGGCCCAGCGCCGCCAGCAGGCCGAACGCGATCCAGTGGTCCCAGGCCTCGACCAGCCCCGAGGCGCTCGATCCGAGCAGCCAGCCGACGATGGGCGTGGCGGCCTCGATCAGCCCGAACACCAGGCCAGTGCGCAGCGCATCGCGCCAGCGCGGGCTGCGCATCGCGGCGCCCTTGCCGATGGCCGCGGCGAAGGCATCGGTGGACATCGCCAGGCCGAGCAGCAGGATGGAAACGGGGTGCATCGAACATCCGGGACGGCGAGGCTTGGACACAACAGGCCGCGCACGCGCCCGACCGCAGTGGCGTGCGTGGCCCGCTGGTCTCGCCAACCCTCAGGTTGCGCCGCCACGGCCGCTGCGGGCCGAGTGTGTTGACGGGCGCGCTTCCGCAGGCGGAAGCCGGCTACTCCCCAGAAGGGATGCGGCTGCCGAGGGCGGCCGCATGCGCATTGTACGTGGCCGCCAGGGTGGTCGACCGTTCCGGGACGGGGCGCATTGTCCCAGGGCCGCCGCAAGGGTGCCGTTGTGGGTGAAACCCGATCGTCGCGGCATTCGCGCTGCTCGGACCGGAGCTCGCGTCAATCGGCGTCGTCAGTTGCTCCCGGGACTGCGAGCACCGCATCCAAAGCGGGCTTGGCCTTGCCTTGGCGGTCGAACAGCAGGGTGTAGTTGGTGCGGTTGGGAATCGGGTAGTCGTTCTTCCACGACATGCCGTCCTCCACGCCCCACACCGACACGCGGTGCAGCTTGTCGCGACGGCCGTGGAAGATGCGGAACAGTTCGGCGTAGCGGTCGGCGAGCTGCTGCTGGACCTCGGCCGGCAGGCCGTCCCGGTAGGGATCGAGGAAGGTCTTGAATTCCGGCAGCTGGAATTGCGGATGGGTCATGCCCTGGCCGATGATCTGGCCTTCCCTGGTCAGTGGCAGCACGTCGACGTCGAGCTCGGTCACCATCACCTTCACCCCGAGCGCGGCGTAGGCGTCGATCGCGGCCTCGATGTGCGCGGTGGACGGGAAGTTCAGGCCCCAGTGGCCCTGGATGCCGATGCCGTCGATGCGGATGCCGTGCTGCTGCAGCATCTTCACCATGCGCACGATGCCGTCGCGTTTCTCCGGGCGCCAGGCATTGAAGTCGTTGTAGTACAGCTGGGTGCCGGGCGCGGCCTCGCTGGCGAAGCGGAAGGCATCGCGCACCAGCGCATCGCCGTCGCCGCCGTAGGCGCGCGTCCACACCGTGTCGCGGTACTGGCCGTCCTCGTCCATCACTTCGTTGACCACGTCCCAGGCCTGCACCTTGCCGTTGTAGCGGCCGGCGACGACGTGGATGTACTCGCGCATGCGCTCGCGCATGGTCGCGGTGTCGGCGGGCGTGCCGTGTTCGTTCTCGAAGAACCAGGCCGGAGTCTGGTTGTGCCAGACCAGGGTGTGCCCGACCAGGTACATGTCGTGTTGCTGGCCGAAGGCGACGAAGGCATCCGCGGCCGCGAAGTCCCATTTGCCGGGCTCGGGATGCAGCACTTCGACCTTCATGACGTTCTCGGCCGTGATCGCATTGAAGTGCAGCGGCACCAGCGTCTGGGCACGCGCGTCCTCGCCGCTGACCATCCTGTCGTTGACCGCAGTCCCGATCAGGAAGGCATCGGCATAGGCCTGCTTGAGCGTGGCGGGCGGCGGCGCGGCCTGGGTGGTTGCCGCGGCCAGCAGGAGTGCGGCGGCGAGGAGCCTGGGGGCATGACGCTTCATGGGAACGACCTCGGATCTGGTGAGGCGAAGCATCGATGCTTCGCGGAGGATGCGTGGACGCGACTCAGCCGCAGTGTCGCGTGGCGTGTCTTGGACAAGGCGGGTCGGTCGGCATGGGTGTCCTGGCGTGCAATCAATGCCCGGGCACGACCTGCAGGCGCAGTTCCGCCGGCACCAGGCCTTCGCCACGGGCACGCACGACGACGCTTCCCGACTGGTCCTTCAGGCCGCGCACGATCGCCAGGGCAAGCCCGCTGAAAGCCTTGCGTTCGGGCGAGGGGAAGGCCGTCAGGTCGCGCGGATCGCCGTTGTCGGTGGCCGTCAGTACGGCTGGCCCCTCGACCTCGAAGCGCACGAGATTCTCGGCATTGCGGATCGGGCGTCCGTCGGCGTCCAGCACCCGCAGGGTGATGAAGGACAGGTCGCGCCCGTCGTTGCCGATGCGCGTGCGGTCGGCCTCCAGCGCCAGCCGCGCCGGCGCGCCGGTCGTCTCCACGCGCGATTCGACCCACTCCTTGCCGTCGCGCCAGACGCGCACGTGCAGCTCGCCCGGCTGGTACACCACCTCGTCCCAGCGCAGCCGGTATTCGTACGGCCCCTTCTTCCGACGGCCCTGCGAGACGCCGTTGAGGAACAGCTCGGCCTCGTCGCCACTGGTGAACACATGCACCGGGGTCACTTGGCCCTCGCGCCCAGGCCAGTTCCAGTGCGGCAGGATGTGCGCCATCGGCAGGTCCGGGCGCCAGCGCGCCTGGTATAGGTAGTAGCGGTCCTTGGGGAAGCCCGCCAGGTCGATCATGCCGCTGTAGGAGCTGCGGGCGTTGTAGTAGGGCGTGGGCTCGCCGAGGTAGTCGAAGCCGTTCCACACGAACTCGCCGGCCACGTACGGGTGACGGTCGAGCGTGGCGAAGACCTTGTCGGCGGTCGAGCCGAAGTCCACGGCATGGAGTTCGTAGGCGCTGACCAGGGCCCTGGTGGAATCGCCACCGCCGTTGTGGTCGCGCACCGGCGCGCTTTGGTGCGGCGACACAGGAAACAGGTAGGTGCCGCGGGTGCTGAGCGCCGAGGCGGTCTCGCTGCCGAACATCACCTTGTCGGGAAACGCCTTGCGGAAGGCCGGATACGATGGCGGCGTGCGGATGCGTTCGGTGCCTTCGAACTCGGCCTCCTGGCGGATGCCCTCGCCTTGGTAGTTGAGGTTGATCACGTCGAAGGCGGCGGGGAAGGGCATGTCGGCCTTGGCCCAGTTCATCGACGCTGTGGTGGGCCGGGTCGGATCCTCTTCGCGCACGATCTCCACCAGCCTGCGGCCGATGGCCGCGCCCGCCTCGCCGTCGTACTGCTCACCGACCTCGTTGCCCACGCTCCACAGGATCACGGACGGGTGGTTGCGGTCGCGGCGCAGCATCGCGCGCAGGTCCGCTTCGTGCCACTCGGGAAAGACGAGGTGGAAATCCAGCGGCGTCTTCTTCGTCTCCCAGGAATCGAAGACTTCGTCCACCACCAGGAAGCCCATGCGGTCGGTGAGTTCCAGCAGCTGCGGATCGGGCGGGTTGTGCGCCATGCGGATGGCGTTGACGCCCATGCCGCGCAGGATTTCAAGCTGACGCTCGGCCGCGCGCAGGTTGAAGGCGGCGCCCAACGCGCCGAGGTCATGGTGCTGGTTCACGCCGTTGAGCACGATGGGCTCGCCGTTGACGATGACGCCGCGGTCGGCATCCCACCGCACCTCGCGGATGCCGAAACGGGTTTCGTAGCGGTCGATGATGCGCTCGCCCTGGCGCAGCGTGGTCACCGCGACATAGCGGTGCGGCCGCTGGCCCGGGGGCGGGCCCCACAGGCGCGGCGCGTCGATGCGGGTGCCGGAGGCGACCCGGGTGCTGCCGCCCGCCACCACGTCGACGCCGATCGTGGGAATGCGCGCGACGGGCTCGTCCGCAGCCGCGCCGCTGTCGTCGAGCGCGAAGAATTCGGTGTCCACCTGGACGCGCGCGGACGCGTCGGTGGTGTTGTCGATCTCGACCCGCAGTTCGACCGTGGCCGACTGCGCCGAGACCTCGGGGGTGGTGACGAAGCTGCCCCACTGCGCCACGTGCACCGGCGCGGTCGTGGTCAGCCAGACATCCCGGTACAGCCCGCCGCCGGGATACCAGCGCGCGGACTCGGGCGGGTTGTCGAGCCGGATCGCAAGCCGGTTGTCCCCGCCGAACGCGACGTAGGGGGTCAGGTCCACGCGCCAGCTGTTGTAGCCGTAGGGCCAGCCGCCAACCAGCTGGCCGTTGAGCCAGACCGTGGCGTAGGACATCGCGCCGTCGAGATCGAGGTACACACGGCGGCCGCGCTGCGCGGCGGGGATATCGAGGCTGCGGCGATACCAGCCGATGCCCCAGCTCGGCAAACGGCCCATGCCGCCGTAGGGGCCTTCTGCGATGAAGGGACCGGCGATGGCCCAGTCGTGGGGCAGGGTGACCGCCTGCCAGGCGCTGTCGTCGAAATCCGGGCGAAGGAATGGCACGTCGCCGACATCGGGCGCGCGGGATGGCCGCACGTGGCGCCGTGCGGGATCGGCGACAAGGCGGTTGGCGGTGGGCAGGATCCAGGGCTTGAGCGCCGGACGATCCGCCGCCACGCGTACCGCGGCGTCGGGGCGCGCATCGGCCGCCTTCCCGTCGGTGCTGTGCGCGACGTCCGGACGCACGTCGTAGTCCAGCCTCCCGTCCACCCCGGGCGGATCGCCCCGGTGGAAGCGCCAGTCGCCGTCGAGGCGATGGCGCTCGCCCACGGCGCTGTCCTCACTGCCGACCGCTGCGGCCGCGGGCGGGAGTGCGCAGGCGAGCAGGGCGAAGGCGGCCAGTGCGACGAGGGCGCTGCAGCGGCGCCACGGTAGATCTGGACAACGCAGGCTCATGGGACAGGCGGCTCCGTTCCGATGTGCGGTGCAGGTTGGCTACAGCCGGTAGGCGGCCTTGGGCAGCCGGTAGGCGAGATCGATGGCGACTTCGGTCGCCTCGTCCTCGTCGATGCGGTGCTCGGCGACGAGCTTGGCCAGCACCGCGCAGTCGATGCGGCGGGCGACATCGTGGCGCGCGGGAATCGAGAGGAAGGCGCGGGTGTCGTCGTTGAAGCCGACCGTGTTGTAGAAGCCGGCCGTCCCGAGGGTCTGTTCGCGGAAACGCCACATGCCTTCCGGCGAGTCGTGGAACCACCAGGCCGGGCCGAGGAACAGGCTGGGATAGTGGCCCGCCATCGGTGCCAGTTCGCGCGAGTAGGTGCTCTCGTCGAGCGTGAACAGGATGAACCGGAACGCCGGCTCGTTGCCGAACCGGTCCAGCAGCGGCTTGAGTGCATGCACGTATTCGGTGGGCAGCGGCAGGTCGGCCCCGATGTTGCGGCCGTGGCGCTGGAACAGCAGCGGATTGTGGTTGCGGTAGCAGCCCGGATGCAGCTGCATCACCAGGCCGTCGTCCAGGCTCATCGCCGCCATCTCGGTCAGCACCTGGCCGCGGAACAGCGCCGCATCCGCGCGGCTCACGCCGCCCTGCAGCACGCGCGCGAACAGGCGTTCGGCCTCGGCGCGCGACAGGTTCGCCGTCTGCGCGGTCTCATGGCCGTGGTCGGTGGAGGTGGCGCCCACGCGCTTGAAGAACTCGCGCCGGCTGCGGTGCGCGCGCAGGTAGCCATCCCAGCTGTGCACATCCTCGCCGGTGACCTCGCCGAAGCGCTGCAGCGAGGAGAAAAACGCCTCGTGTTCGGGATCCACCACTTCGTCCGGCCGGTAGGCGGTGACCACGCGGCCGGACCAGCCGCTGTCGCGGATCGCCTGATGGTGGTCCAGGGGATCCAGCGGTCCCTCGGTGGTGGCGATGACCTCGATGTCGAAGCGCTCGAACAGCGCCCGCGGCCGGAATGCATCGGTCTGCAGCGCTCCGGTGATCGCGTCGTAGTAGCGGTCGGCGCTGGTTCCATCCAGACGCTCGCGCAGCCCGAACACCTCGTGGAAGACATGGTTGAGCCACATCGACGAGGGCGTGCCGCGGAACAAATGGAAGTGTTCGGCGAACAGCCGCCACGCGGCGCGCGGATCGACTTCGGCGCGGCTGCCGTCGGCGCGCGGAATGCCCAGCGCATCCAGGCCGATGCCCTGGCTGTAGAGCATGCGGAACACGTAATGGTCCGGCACCAGCAGCAGCTCGGTGGCATTGGCGAAGTGCGCGTTGCCGGCCCACCAGGATGGATCGGTATGCCCATGCGGGCTGACGATCGGCAGTCGGCCGACCTGCGCATACAGGCGCCGGGCGATGCCGCGCTGTGCAGCGTCGGACGGGAACAGGCGGTCTTCGTGGAGGTGCAGCGGCTGGGTCACGGCGTTCATGGCGTGTGTCTGGATGGCGTGGGCCGCCTGGCGGCGGCATCGCGCGCGTGCGCGGGCGTGGTGCTTACTGTGTCGCAGCGCTTCGGGTCGACGAAACCGCGCTGCCGGGGGCGCGTTCACCCCCGGCTCCGTCCTGGCGGCCGGCGGGAGAACGCTCCCGTACAGCCCGGCTACCGGCGTGCATCATCTGCGGTGGCTCTCGACCGGCCCCAGCGTTCCCCGCTCGCGCGGCCGCGTGACCACCTCGATCCGCTGGAACACCACGCCCGGGTCGACCTGCCACAGTTTCAGCGTATTGGCACCCGCCACCACGCGATGGCGCGAGGTGGCGACGTGCACGTTGTCGATCACGGCCAGCTCCCAGGCGCGGAAGTCGCGGTCGCCCGGTGTCGGATCCAGGCGCATGTTCACCAGTTGCGGGGCCGCGTCGCCGATCGACACGGCATGGCGCAGGCCGCCGCGATGGCGCAGGTCCAGCGTCGGCGCCAGCGTCACCCGCACCTCGACCTCGCCCTCGGCGTCCACGACGATCGGATACTCCAGCCGCGCGCTGTCGCCACCCGGCAACAGCGGCTCGCCGGTGGCGGGCCAGGCGGTCACGCCCGACAGGGTGCGGCCGAGGTTCGGGATCACCTGCCATTCGCCACCGGCGGGCGCCACCGCCCACGCGTGGTGCGCGGCCTCGATGGCGACAACCCCGTCGCCCTCCACGAAGCCGCTGGCGCGATGCGTCGCCGGCTTGCGCACGGGCACCTGCACGTAGACCTCGGTGCGGTCGGCGCCGAGGATGGCGATCACGGCCTCGTGCTCGCCTTCCGGAACGCGCGCCCAGTCGACCGCGAGTTCCAGCGCCTGCGCGTCCTGCACCTCGCCGCTGGCCGGCGATACCTTCAGCCACGGCTGCGAGGACTTCGCGGTGAAGCCGATCGCCTGCGCCCCGCGGTTGTAGATCACCACCTCGCGGCTGCGGGCGGCCACCGGGTCGAGTTCCGGAAGCCGTGGCGACGCCGCGCGCTGCGGCCAGCCGCGCGCATCGCCTTCGATCGCGATGCCGGTGACGCCGCGCTCCGGCACGTCCACGCGTGCGATCGGCGGCATCACGTTGCGCGGCGGCTGCTGCCAGTGCGTGTAGCCGATGCGCACCTGCGACATCATGTGCTTCCACTTGCCGCCTGCGACGTCCTGCTCGTAGACACGCTGCAGCTCGGCGTCGCGCTCGAACAGACGCCGGGTCTCGTCGGCCCAGTGGTTGGCCGAGGCGCGGCCCTGCGCCGCGTACAGGCGGTTGCGCGCGGCCGCGACGTACATGCGGGTCAGGTTGGCGCTGGCCAGTACCGGGTACTCGACCAGCTGCACCCAGGCGTCGCGATGACTGGCGGGAATGCGCGCGGCCAGCGCCAGCAGGCGCTGCTCGAGCGCGTCCCACTCGGCGACCACGCGGTCGGCCTCGCCGTCATGGACCAGGCTCCAGGTGTCGGCGTTGAGCAGCTCGGGCTTGCGGCGCGCGTTGTACTGCGTGTAACGGCTGAGGATCTCGCCGATCTCCCGCGCGTGCGCCGTGCCGAACTGTTCGGCGGCCCAGGCCTCGGGGTAACGCGTGATCCAGTCCAGGTCGGCGGCGTCGGGGTTCCAGGCCTGGTCGAGGAAGGCGCTGATCGGCAGCTCCATCGGCTTGATGTCGCCGACGTTGACGATCCACAGCCGCTCCACCCCATGCGCCCACGCCAGCCGCATCTGCTCCCAGGCGCGTTCGATCTGGGTGGTGTTGAGCCACTTGTAGTTGCGCGGGCCGCCCACGTAGTCGAAGTGGTAGTACACGCCGTAACCACCCGGGCGCTTCGCCGCGGGATCGGGCAGGCGCCGGATGTTGCCCCAGTTGTCGTCCGCGAACAGCAGGGTCACGTCGTCGGGCACGCGCATGCCCTTGTCGTAATAGTCCTGCACCTCCTTGTACAGCGCCCAGACCTGGGGCGTCTGCTCGACCGGCTTGCCGGTGACCTCGGTGATGATGCGGCGCTGGTCGGCGACGATGCGCTCGAGCAGGGCAGTGGCGGTGTCCTCGGTCATCGGCTCGTCGCCGTCGCCGCGCATGCCCAGCGTGACCACCGCCTCGCGGCCCTGCAGGCGCTCGATGCCGCCGCGCCAGAATTCCTGCAGCGTCTCGGCATTGCGCGCGTAGTCCCACGCGCCCTTGCCGTAGCGCGACCACTCGTCGTGCGCGCGCATCATCGGCTCGTGGTGGGTGGTGGCGATCACCACGCCGTATTCGTCGGCCAGTTCGGCGTTGCGCGGATCGTCGTCGTAGAACGCGCGCGGGATCCACATCGCCGGCCACAGGTAGTTGGCCTTGTGGCGCAGGATCAGCTGGTAGACGCGCTCGTAGAACTGGTGGTTGGTGCCGCCGAAGGTCGCCTTGCTCCAGTCGCCGAGCGCAGGGTCCTCGTCGTTGATGAAAATGCCGCGGTACTTCACCTTCGGCGCGTCGACGAAACGGCCGGGCGCAACGTGCAACGACGTGCGCCGCGCCGGCGGCACGTCCGCCCACCAGGTCCAGGGCGAAACGCCGATGCGGCGCGAGAGTTCGTACAGCCCGAACGCAGTGCCACGCCGATCGGCACCGACCACCAGCAGGGCGCGTTCGATGCCGGGCTCCGGGTTGTCGACCACCTGCAGCAGATAGGCCTCCCACTGGCCGGCGACGCCACCGGTGTCAATGCCCTGTTCGCGCACGATGCGGTCGACGCGGGGACTGTGGCCGAGTGTGCCGGCGATGATCGCGGTGTCATCTGGGCCGG
The DNA here is from genome assembly GCF_051162505.1 of Luteimonas campi. NCBI lineage: Bacteria > Pseudomonadati > Pseudomonadota > Gammaproteobacteria > Lysobacterales > Lysobacteraceae > Luteimonas > Luteimonas campi. Next base: position 805,008 of record NZ_JBNWEM010000001.1, on the reverse strand, counting down.
CCGAAGGCGACGTCGCGGTGCCGGACACGGCGGCGAGATCGGCGCGCAGCCCATCCGCGGCACGATGCACGGCACCGAAATCGGCTGCGTCGACCAGCACCTGGAGCGGCGCGCCGCGTTCGATCAGTGCCAGCGTGCCACTGCTGCCGGATTCGCACACGGCTGCGGGCGCGCGGCAGTCCGGTGCGGCAGCCAGGGCGGCGCCGGACAGGGAGGCTCCCAGCCACAACAGCGAAGTGATCAGGAGAAGCGATGGGCGTTTCATGGAGTGATTGTCCTCGTGCCGGCGCTGTGTCGCGCCGTGTTGATCGATCGATGGCTTGTCGCCGTCTGCGGGCGGTACGTCAGGCTTACGCGCCGCCCGGCACATCCAGCCGTGCCGGCTCCAGTCGGGGTGCGAGCAGGTGGATGACCAGCAGTGCCGCCAGGTACGCGCAGCCGGCCATGACGAACATCGCAGCGTAGCTGCCGGTGTACTGCCGCAGCCAGCCGGCGCCCAGGTTCATGAAGAATCCGCCCATCGCGCCTGCGAAACCTCCGATGCCGACCACCGATGCCACGGCCGCGCGCGGGAACATGTCGGAGGTCAGGGTGAACAGGTTGGCCGAGAATCCCTGGTGCGCCGCTGCGGCCAGGCCGATCAGCCACACCGCCACCCACTGGCCTTCGACGTGCGGGGCGAACACGACCGGGAGGATGCACACCGCGCAGATCAGCATCGTGATCTTGCGGGCGCCGTTGGCGCTCCAGCCGCGCTTCATCAGGAACGAACTGAACCAGCCGCCGCCCACCGAGCCGACGTCGGCGAGCAGGAACACCGTGACCATCGGCAGGCCGATCGTGCGCAGGTCCACGCCGAAGCGATCGGCCATGAACATGGGGAACCAAAACAGATAGAACCACCACACCGAATCGCTGAGGAACTTGCCGGCCGTAAATGCCCAGGTCTGGCGGTAACGCAGCAACTGCAACCACGACGCCCTCACCGGCGGATCCGGTGGGTCGCTGTTGATCAGCGCGAGTTCGCCCGGCGAAACCTTGGCGTGTTCGGCCGGCCGGCGATAGACGGGCAGCCAGAACGCCAGCCACACCAGGCCGACCAGTCCGGTGACCACGAACGCGGTGCGCCAGCCCCATGTCAACGCCAGCCAGGGCACCAGCAGGGGTGCGACGATCGCGCCGATGTTGGATCCCGCGTTGAAGATGCCGGTGGCGAACGCGCGCTCACGCTTGGGAAACCATTCGGCGACCGTCTTGACCGCGGCGGGGAAGTTGCCCGACTCCCCGAGTCCGAGCATGAAGCGTGCGACGCTGAAGCCCGCCACCGACTTGGCCAGTGCGTGCGCCGCAGCCGCCAGCGACCAGATGGTGAGGTACACGCTGTAGCCCATGCGCGTGCCGACCCGGTCGATGAACCAGCCGGCGAACAGGAAACCGATCGCGTACGCGAGCGTGAACGATGCGCTGATGACGCCGTAGTCCTGCTCGCTCCAGCCGAATTCCGCAACGAGCGTGGGTGCCAGCACGCCGAGAACCGCACGATCGACATAGTTGATCGTGGTGGCGAAGAACAGCAGGGCACAGATGACCCAGCGGTAGTTGCTGATCCTGATCTCAGCAGCCGGGGCAGGGGCGGTTGCGCTGCTCACGCGTGCCTCGTCCGGTGCGGCGGCGGCGCGGGCAGCGTTGCGGTCGCACGTTGCGCAGTTGTCATTTCGCTGTCCCCGGATGCGATTCGTGATAGCGCTATCAGTACCACATGTGTCAAAGCGCGGGCCACTCTTGTCGTTGACCGTTTGCATGCGCGCCGTGCACTGCGCGATGTTCGCCCACACCGCTCGCGCAGACATGTTGCGCTGCAGCGTGTGTGCCAGAACTTGATAGCGCTACCATCCGCCCGCCACTCCCGAAGGGCGTGTCGTGCAAACGTCCCTTCGGGGGCACGAGGCACAAAAGTCCACCGGTGTCACGACCAGATAAGCGTCGGCGCCAACTAGCGGGAGGGGAGTTTCGTGCAAGTCAGAATTGCTAGAACAGCGTTGTGCCATGCCTTGGGCTTGGCGTTGGCCGGCATGGCCGGCGCGGCGATCGCCCAGCAGCCGGCGCCTGCCCAGGACGCACCCGCACCGGCGCCAGCCGCGCCTGCGGCGACGGATCTGGACTCGGTCGTCGTGACCGGCTATCGCCAGAGCCTCCAGTACTCCACCGACGCCAAGCGTGGGTCCACCGGTTTCACCGATTCGATCTTCTCCGAAGACATCGGCAAGTTCCCGGATACCAACATCGCCGAGTCGCTGGCCCGCGTGCCGGGTATCCAGCTCAATCGCGACGTCAACGGCGAAGGCCTGAACATCGCCATCCGCGGTCTGCCCAACAGCTTCACCAAGACGTTGATCAACGGTGCGTCCGTGGCCACGGCCTCGATCGGCCTCGATGCGACCAACCAGAACCGCGAAGTCGACCTCAACCTGTTCCCGACCGAGTTCTTCAACCAGGTCACGGTGCACAAGTCGCCGTCGGCGAGCCTGCCCGAAGGCGGCGCGTCGGGCGTGGTCGACATGCGCAACATGCGGCCGTTCGACATCGCCGGCAACCACCTGACCTATTCGCTCCAGGCCGACTACAACGACAATGCCGGATCCGTGAGCCCGCGCGGTTCGGTGATCGGCAACTGGACCAACGAGCAGGGCACGTTCGGTGCGCTGATCGGCCTCACCTCCAGCCGCGGCAAGCTGGGCGTCGAGGGTTACGAGACGATCGGCTGGACCAACCCCAACCTCACCAACGCGCAGTGCGGCAACGGCGGCGCCGCCGGCGGCTTCCCCGCGCTCGGCGAGACCTGCAACGTCAGCGGCGGCAACGGCTGGCGCATTCCGGACGTGGTGCCGAACAACGCCTCGACCATCGCGGCCGGCCTCACCCCCGGCCAGACGATCGACGCTGCGTGGCTGCTGGCCAACAACCCGGGGCTGACCACCGCGCAGATCGGTGAGGCGCTGATCCCGCGCCTGGGCCGTCCGGTGCACATGTCCGGCGACCGCGATCGTGACGGCTTCCTGGGCTCGTTCGAGCTGCGCCCCAACGACAACATGCGCTTCTGGCTGGACACGATGTACACCAAGGCCACGCGTACCAACAGCCGCGTGGACATGAATCTGGTCGGTCGTAACGGCTCGATGATACCGTTGGACATGCAGCTGGACGCGAACAACGTCGTGACCAGCGCCACCTTCACCAACGCCCAGTTCTTCCTCGAACACCGCGAATACCATGAGGACGTGCAGTACTGGCAGGTCAGCCCCGGCGCGACCTTCTGGTTCGGCGACCAGCAGAACGTCAAGCTGGACGTGCAGGCCAATACCAGCCGCAGCTGGATGCTCCGCGAGTCGCCGACGATCCTGGTGAACTCGCCGTTCACCACGCTGGAGTACATCAACGGCGGCGATGTGCCGACCTGGAACTCGCCGCTGGATCTGAACGATCCGAACCTGGGCTGGACCTGGGCGGGCGGCCGCGTGAACGTGCAGAACGAAAAGCGCGTCACCGAGACCAGCGGCCTGCGCGCGGACCTGCAGCTGGGCGAGGACGGCCGCAACGTCAAGTTCGGTGTGGCCTGGGACCAGAACGAGCGTCGTATCCAGGGCTTCGACAACAGCGGCGCCTGGGAAGACCTGGTCTGCCGTGGCCTGAATCCGGACGGCAGCGTGCCGGATCCGCGTCCGGCCTGCGCCGGCGGTCCGCTCGCGGCGGTGCCCAATTCGGCACTGGGCGGCTACCTGCGCCCCGGCCCGCACGGCTTCATCGTGGTGGATGCCGATCGCTTCATGAACGACACCAACTACGCGTTCTATCGCGACACGGCGCCCGAATCCGGCGGCCCGAACACGGGCGGCTCGACGGGTGGTTTCGATGAGGAGACCTTCGCCGCGTACATGGAGGTCAACGGCGAAACCGAGATCATGGATCGCAACATGCGCTTCAATTTCGGCGTGCGTTACATCGAGACCGACCAGAACGTCGCCGGCCCGGTCACCATCGGCGGGGTCCGCCAGTGGCAGTCGCTGGACGGCACGTACAGCGAGTGGCTGCCGTCGTTCAGCGCGGCGTGGGACGTCGCCGACAACGTGGTCGTGCGCATGTCCGGTTCGCGCACCATGACCCGGCCCAACCCGAGCTCGATGCTGCCGGCCACCACCTTCACCGACCAGTCGGCGCAGGTCGCCAGCCAGGGCAATCCCGACCTGACCCCGTACATCTCCACCAACTTCGACCTGGGTGGCGAGTGGTACACGGGCGGCGAGGGCTTCATCGGCCTGACCCTGTTCAACAAGCGCATCGAGGGCTACACCTACCAGGGCGTGACCACCCGTCCGTTCCTGAGCCTGGGTATCCCGTTCGAGGACCTGACCGACACCCAGCAGCTGGCGATCAACAATCGCGGCGGCCCGGCCGTTGCGACGGTGAACGTGAACCAGCAGGTCAACGCCGACGCCGAACTCGAGGTCCGCGGCTGGGAAGCGATCTGGGTGCAGCCGCTGAGTTTCGTGTTCGACGGCCTGGGCATCATGGCCAACTACACGCAGATCGACATCAAGACCCTGGGCAAGGACGCGCAGCGGCTTGCAGGCAACGTCTACGGTGTCGCGCCGTCGCTGTGGAACGCCACCACCTACTGGGAAAACGACGTCGCCTCCGTGCGCCTGTCCTATACCTGGTCGGAGGGCGCTGTGGGTACGGGCCCGAACCAGCAGGGCATCCCGTTCGCGCAGATCTACGGCGAAGATCGCGGCCAGTTGGACCTCTCGGCCAGCTACACGCTCGCGAACTTCCGTTCCAAGCCGCAGTTGACGTTCAACGTGCTCAACATCACCGGGGAAGAGCGTCGCTCCTACTTCGCCTACCCGAATGCGGTCAACGACATGTACGACCCGGGCACCACGTTCACCGTCGGTATCCGCGGGACCTTCTGATCCACGAAGTTTGACGTTTTACTCCCCACGACCTTCCCGGCGCATTCCACCGCGCCGGGCGGGTCGTGCTTTTTTTGCCAAGTATTCCAATGGCGCGCGGCACCATGCCAAGGTTCGAATCGGTACGGTCGAAAATCGGCAGGTGCCGGCCGCCGCAGTCGTGGCCGGCGCAGGTACGATAGCCGCGACCGGCGATCACCCGCCCATGCGCAGCAGGGGGTTCCTTGAACACACGCACTGACCGGCTTTCGGTCACCGAAAAGGTGGGCTACAGCCTCGGCGACCTCGCCGCGAACCTCATCTTCCAGACGTTGATGACGTTCCTGGCGTACTTCTACACCGACATCTACCGCATTCCGGCGAGCACCGCGGCAACCATCATCTTCGTGGTCGGCCTGCTGGGCGCGTTCGTGTTCACGCCGCTGGTGGCGGTGCTGGCCGACCGCACCAACTCCCGCTGGGGCAAGTTCCGGCCCTGGATCCTGTGGACTGCGGTGCCGTTCGGCGTGCTCTCGCTGCTGGCCTTCAGCACCCCGGATCTGGGCCCGCAGGGCAAGGTCTTCTACGCCGCCGCCACCTACACCCTGCTGGTGCTGGTGTACGCGGCCAACAATCTGCCGTATTCGGCGCTGAGCGGCGTGCTCACCGGCAACATGGGCGAGCGCAACAGCCTGTCGGCCTACCGCTTCGTGGCGGTGATGGTGGCCCAGCTGGTGGTGCAGGCGCTGCTGCTGCCGCTGGTCAACATCCTGGGCGACGGCGATCGCGTGCGGGGCTTCGAGAACACCATGCTGTTGTTCGCGGTGGTCGGCACGGTGTTCTTCCTGATCACCTTCTTCACCACCCGCGAGCGCGTGGTCCCGGCGCAGGAGCAGAAGTCCAGCATCGGCCGGGACCTGGCCGACCTGGCCGGCAACCGGCCCTGGCTGGTGGTGCTGCTGGTGACGATCCTGGTGTTCACCACGCTGGCGCTGAAGGGCGGCACCTACGTCTACTACTTCGAGAACTACCTGCAGGAGCCGGCGATGGCCGAGTTCCTGGATTCGATCGGCTTCTACAGCGTGCTCGGCGGGATCAATTCGGCGCTGGTCGGCATGGGGCTGGCGGGCTTCGAGCTGCCGAAGGACGCGACCACCTCCGCATTCGGCCTGTTCAACGCCGGCGGCATCGTGCTGATGGTGGTGGGGATCGGTTTCTCGCGAAAGCTGGCCGACCGCTTCGGCAAGCGCGACGTATTCGGCGTGTTCCTGGTCATCTCGACCCTGTTCATGCTCGCCTTCTACATCATCCCGCCGGACCGCATCGGGCTGGTGTTCGGCGCGCAGATCCTGCACGGCTTCTTCTATGGCATCACCATCCCGCTGCTGTGGGCGATGGTGGCCGACGTGGCCGACTACTCGGAGTGGAAGAACCACCGTCGCGCCACCGCCATCATCTTCTCGGCCATCCTGTGCGGCCTGAAAGTTGGGCTGAGCGTGGGTGGCGCCATGGTCGCCGGCATCCTCGCGCATTACGGCTACGATGCCGACCTGCCAGCGCAGGCGCCGGACACGGTCAACGGCATCCGCCTGGCGGTGAGCCTGTACTGCTCGGCGCCGTTCCTGATGGCCGCAGCCCTGCTGTTCTTCTACAGGATCAACAAGCCGATGGAATCGCAGATCGAGCACGACCTGGCCGCGCGCCGCGTCGCCCAGCCGGCCTGAACCATCCGCCTAGCAACCCCGAGGATTTCCATGGCAGACCGCGAATACTCCGAGGCCGAACTGGAGGCGCTGGCCAGCAAGGCCATCTCAACGCCGCTGGTGACCCACATTTACACCGCCGACCCGTCCGCGCACGTGTTCGAGGGCAAGATCTACATCTACCCCTCGCACGATGTGGAAGGTGGCGTGGCCTTCGACGACGATGGCGGCCACTTCCAGATGCGCGACTACCACGTGCTGCGCCAGGACTCGCCGGATGGCCCGGCGACCGACTGCGGCCTGGCGCTGGACATCAAGGACGTGCCCTGGGCCGACCGGCAGATGTGGGCGCCGGACGCGGCGACCAAGGACGGCAAGTACTACTTCTACTTCCCCGCAAAGCGCGCCGATGGCATCTTCCAGATCGGTGTCGCGACGGGCGACCGGCCGGAAGGCCCGTTCCGCGCCGAGCCCGAACCCATCGCCGGCACGTACTCGATCGATCCGGCGGTATATGCGGACGACGACGGCGCCTTCTACCTGTACTTCGGCGGCATTTGGGGCGGGCAGCTGCAGAAGTATCGCGACAACGTCTACGACGCCGGGCACGAGGAACCGGTGGGCGATGCGCCCGCGCTGGGACCGCGCGTGGCGCGCCTGTCGGCGGACATGAAGCAGCTCGCCGAGCAGACGCGCGAGATCGTGATCCTCGACGAGGCCGGCGTGCCGCTGGGTGCGGACGATCACGATCGCCGCTATTTCGAGGGCCCGTGGGTCCATCGCCATGGCGGCAAGTACTACCTGTCCTATTCGACCGGCAACACCCACTACCTGTGCTATGCCACTGGCGACAGCCCCTACGGGCCGTTCGTCTACCAGGGCCGCATCCTCGAACCGGTGGTGGGTTGGACCACGCACCACTCGATCCTCGAAGTCGATGGGCGCTGGTGGCTGTACTACCACGACTCGGTCCTCTCCGGCGGAGTCACCCACCTGCGCTCGGTGAAGGTGACCGAGTTGCATCACGATGCCGAGGGCCGCATCCGCACCCTGCAGCCGTATGGCGGATGACGCGGTGCCGGCCCATGCCGGCCCGCTGTCGCCGCTCGCGCCGGGGCCGCTGCTGACGATCGCGGAAGGCGCGCTGGCGGTCGACATCGCGCCCCGGGCGGGTGGACGCATCGCGCAGATCCGCTGCGATGGCGTCGAGCAGCTGGTCGGCCATGGCGAACACGGCAGCGAGGCGGCCATCGCCTGGGGCTGCTATCCGATGGTGCCCTGGTGCGGTCGGGTGCGCGAAGGACGGTTCGAATTCGCCGGGCGGCGCCACGCGGTACCGGCCAATCTCGCCGGCCATGCCATCCATGGGCTGGGCTTTATCCTGCCCTGGGACGTCGTGACGCACTCCTCGGATCTCGTGGAGATGGCATTGCCGCTGCCCTCGGACGCGCGCTGGCCGTTCGGCGGGCATGCGACGCAGCGCGTGTCGATCACGGGGCGGCAGCTTTCGCTGACGCTCTCGGTCACCGCCGGCGACCAGGCGATGCCTGCGGCGCTGGGCTGGCACCCGTGGTTCCGCAAGCCCGAGCGCCTCGAATTCCTGCCCGAAGCGATGTATCCCCGCGATGCGGAGGGGATCGCGGTGATGCCGCCGGGCGCGGTACAGCCCGGCCCCTGGGACGATTGCTTCGTCAATCGTCGCGATGTGGTCCTGCACCGTGGCGCGCAGCGCCTGGTCGTCTCATCGACGTGCAGCGACTGGGTGGTCTACGACGCCACCGCGCACGCGACCTGCGTCGAACCGCAGACCGCCCCCCCGGATGCGTTCAACCTGATGCCGGAACTTGCCCTGCAGCCGGGGCAGAGCATGCGCATGGACTGCGCCCTGCGCTGGGACTGAGGCGGAGCCGCTCCCGCCTGGCAACGGGACACCATGGTGCGGCGCCAAACAGAACGCCCCGGGTCGTGAAGCCCGGGGCGTTCGGTGTCGTGGATTTCCCGCAGGGTCAGGCGGCTTCGCGCGCCGCCCGCTGGTTGCCACCGTCTTCGGCAAGCATGGTGAGCTTCTCGTCGGTGGTCTTTTCCTCGGCGAGCGTTTCCTTGAGCAGGGGCAGGGCATCGCGGTAGCCCAGCTGTTTGGCGAGCGCGCACAGCGTTCCGTAGGCTGCGATCTCGTAATGCTCGACCTTCTGCGCACCGCCGATCAGGGCGGCATCGCGCAAGGGGCCGGCTTCGATCGCGTCGATCACTTCCTTGCCTTCCTCGACCAGGCCTTCCATTGCGGCGCACTTGATGCGCTTGAGCTTGATGCCGAGCACTTCGACCACCTGGTCGATGCGCTCGATCTGTCCCTGGGTTTCTTCCAGGTGCAGCTCGAAGGCTGCGCGCAGCTCCTGCGCGTCCGCTGCCCTGGCCAGTCGCGGCAGCGCCTTGGTCAGCTGCTTTTCCGCGCTGTAGATATCGGAAAGTTCGTGGATGAAGAGTTCCTCGATGGTCTTGACTGCCATGTGCATGCCCTCGCGGAGGGGTGTTGGGGGGAGCGGCAGACTCTACGGGCGCAGGTACGAAGGCCGGGTGAAAACTTCGCGCTTTTTCGCTTCACCTGCGGCGGGCCGCCGCAGCGCAGGGCAGGGGCACGTGATCGCCACCGGGCGCCGCGGGGCCGCTTCCGTGCGGTCGGCGCCACGGGCCTTCGCAACCGCTGCGACCGTTGCGGAGCATGCTCGGCTCCCGCCCCGGCGTCCTTCCTTCATGTCGGCCTGCTACCTGTACGTCCTTCCGCTGCTGAACGAGGACATCGCCAAGCTCGGGATCTCGGTCGATCCGCTGTCGCGGGTCCGCGCCTTCGCAGCGCGCTATTACGAGTGTTTCGATCTGGAACGCAGCAGCCTGGTCGGCTTCGACAGCGTGGCCGAGGCGCGCCAGCGTGAAACGGCACTGCACCGGCAACTGCGTGCCTGGAACGCCGACCGTCCACTGACCGTGCCATTACGCGCGGGTGGCCACACCGAGTGGTACCGCGGAGCCTCCGCGACGCTGCGCGACGAGGTGGCGCGCGACCGGGAGCGGGGGCATCCCGTGCACCAGCCCGCCGGCGACTGGTGGAGACAACGGCTCCTGCAGGAGCAGTCGATTCTGTTCGAATGGGCCGGCCAGTATCTGCAGGCGATGCCCGGCGACGCCTTGCCGCAGAGCGGCCTCTGGCCGGGGATCGTGGACGTGCTGGACGCCTGGCCCGCGTTGGGACTGCGGGTGGACGAGGCCTTGCCGGAGTCCGTCGCAATCGCGTATCGGAGATACCGCGCATCCTGGCGGATATCCCTGGAGGGCGGGATGTGCTGAAGGGGGCCGGTCCACGCGGTCGGTCGGAACGCGCCCTGCACGCCCGGCTAACGCGAAGTGCGCGCGGGTTTCACCTCCGGATCTCTAGTCTCGCTGCACTCGATGGCGGGTATTCGGAGCCGGGCGATGCCCGAGGCCCGGCATCCGGCGCCCGAGCGGTGCGATCGCCGTCCGGACCTCACCTCAGCAATCCGGGAAATGTTCGACCCGGCCGCCGCACGCCGCGGAAGTCCCGCGGACCAACCCAACTCCAGAAGGATCTCCCATGAAAGTCCAAGTGACCCTGATCGCCGCCGCGCTCTCGCTTGCCATGGCCGCGTGCACGAACGACACAGATTCCACTTCCACCGCCGAAGGCAGCACCGCCGCCATGCAGGCCGATCCCGCCGCCGCCCCCGCGGCCGCGACCCAGCCCTCTACGCCGGACGCGGCTGCAGCCGGTCCGGCGGGCACGCTGGCCGACGGCGATCGCAAGGCGCTGCTGGCCGTCGAGGAGGTGGACCGTCACGAGATCGCCGCGGCCGAAGACGCGCTGGGCAAGAACGTCCAAGGTCAGGTGCGCGCCTATGCCGAGACGTTGCGCGACGAGCACGGGCGCAACCTCGAGGCGACGCTCAGCTTGCTGGGAGGCGCTGGCGCGGCCATGGGTGCCGGCGCGCATGATGCTATGGGCAATCCGGCGCATGCCGGCGCGGGCACCAGCCCCGCCATGGACGGGCAGGCAGGCTCCACCGCCGATGTGGCAGCCGCTGGCCCGCGCGTCGGATCGGACGTGGGTCCGGGGTCGGCTGCGACACCCGAACTTGCGGCCATGAAGGAAAAGCACGAAGCCGAGCGCAGCCGGCTCGCCGCGCTCAAGGGTGAGGAGTTCAGCCGCGAATGGGTGGCTGCGATGGTCAAGGGGCATGAGGAAGCGCTGGCGAAGCTGGACAACGAGCTGATCCCCGGTGCCACCGACCCGGCCGTGACCGCGCATCTGCAGTCCACCCGCAGCGCGATTTCCCGGCACCTCGACACGGCCCGTTCGCTGCAGCAGGCCCCCTGAACCCGGTGCGCCCGGTCGCGGAGCGGATGACGTCCGCGACCGGGGGCAGGGGATGCAAGTCGGCGCCGTCGCCACGTACCGCTTGGCGACGGCCTTTGCGCGCGCTGGCGCGTCGGGACGGCCGATCGGTTCGCCCGTGATTCCGACAGCAGTGCGGCCTACTGTGCCGGCTGATCCGTTGTAGGCGGCGACGTGGCCGGCTGCGCGGGCTTTCCGTCCACGCCCGCCAGCCGCCAGTGGCCCCAGTCGTCCTGGACGTCGTGGCCGGTAGTGGTGCGCGCGCCACGGTCGCCGACGTAGCGGTACAGGGGATGGCCGTGGTAGGTGAGGTGGTGATCGCCCGCGGGCGTCTGCAGCGTGCCTACGGCGGTCTGCTCCAGCCCCGGACCCGCTACGGGAGAATCGCCCCTGGTCAGCATCACCGGCGGCCAGACCTGCTGGCAGGCCTGATCGCACTGGCTGCCGTCGAGATTGCCTTCCACGTAGTAGAGCGCCGCTCCGCTCGCGTCGGCCACGTAGCCCGGCTCGCCGCCTTCGCGGATCAGGGTGGCGGCAGTGCCGGGCGGAGCGTCGATCCGGGCCGGGTCCACGCCCTGCGGGGCCGTTTCCGCCGTCGCCGGCGCTCGGGCCGCCTCGCCGCCGGTGGCGCCGCCATCCGGCGGCGTGACGTCCTGCCCGCAGGCAACGAGCAATCCAAGCGCAAGGGCGGACAGGGCTGGCTTGAGCATCATGTGCGGTCTCCGCGAGGTGGCACATGATGGTGCGGACACCGCCGTGACCGCCCGATCAAGGACGGCCGTGCGGCCGATAGTCGCAACCGGTCGCGCAATGCTGCCAAGGCCCGCCGGAATCGTGTCGGCCTTTCCGATTCGGGCAAAAAAAAACCCCGCAGCCGGCGGGGTTTTCTTCAGGCCGTTCGCATTGCGAGGCGGCCAACCAACTTGGTGCCCAGGAGAGGACTCGAACCTCCACGGTTTTACCCGCTAGTACCTGAAACTAGTGCGTCTACCAATTCCGCCACCTGGGCAGGTGGCCGCGTATGTTGCGGCGCGGCGCGGGCAATGTCAACGGGTTCTGCATCGGAACGACACACCGGGCCGTGTACCATGCCGCCGATGGCGAAAACTCCAAGCAAGCGCGGCGCCGGTCGCGGGACAGGACGGGGCGATGGCTCCGCGTCGGGCCAGGGCCCGCAACGCAAGAAACCTGGTGCGCGCAGCGCCCAGCCCGGCTGGCTCCCGCCGGCCCCGCCACCCGGACGAGGCGAGCCACGGCACCCGGCAGGGGCCGGCGGCCGCTTCGTCGATCCGCACGCCGGTCGCGAAGCCGAACGTTACGCCGAGCCGATCGCCAGCCGCGAGGCCATCCTGCAGTTGCTGGGGCAGGCCGATGGTCCGCTGACCATGGACCTGCTGGCGCAGCGGCTGGGCCTGACCGCGCCCGACCGCGCAGCCGCGCTGGGCAAGCGCCTGGGCGCGATGGTGCGCGACGGCCAACTGCTTCAGAACCGGCGCGGTGGCTACGTTCCGGCCGGCCCGCTCGACCTGATCCCGGGCACGGTCATCGCCAACCCCGACGGCTTCGGCTTCCTGCGCCCCGACACCGGCGTCGGTGACGACCTGTTCCTGCCGCCGGTGGAAATGCGCAAGGTCATGCACGGCGACCGCGCGATGGCCAGCGTCACCGGAATGGACCGGCGCGGCCGCCGAGAGGGCGTGATCGTCGAGGTGCTGGAACGCCGGCTCAACCGGCTGATCGGCCGCTTCACCATCGATTCGGGCATCAGTTTCGTGGTGCCGGACGATCGGCGCATCCAGCGCAACATCCAGATTCCATCCGATGCGCGCCTGGAGGCGCAGCACGGGCAACTGGTGGTGTGCGAGATCACTGCGCCGGCCGAGGAGCGGCGGCCGCCGATCGGCAGGGTGCTGGCGGTGCTGGGCGATGCGCTGACGCCTTCGCTGGTGGTGGAGACCGCGATCCACGGCCACGACCTGCCGCACGAATTCCCGCCTGCCGTCCTCGCCGAGGCCGCCGCGGTGCCGCTGGAGGTGGACGCCGCCACCGCCGCCGCGCGCGTCGACCTGCGTTCCACGCCGCTGGTGACCATCGATGGCGAGGACGCGAAGGACTTCGACGACGCGGTCTACTGCGAACCCAACGCGCGCGGCTTCAGGCTGGTGGTGGCGATCGCGGACGTGTCGAGCTACGTGCGCCCCGGCCAGCCGCTGGACGACGAGGCGCAGCTGCGCGCGACCAGCGTGTACTTCCCCGGCTTCGTCGTGCCGATGCTGCCCGAGACGCTGTCCAACGGCATCTGTTCGCTCAATCCCAACGTCGACCGCCTGTGCTTCGTCTGCGACATGCAGGTCGATCGCGACGGCGACGTGGTGGAGTCGAAGTTCTACGAGGCGGTGATGCGTTCGCACGCGCGCCTGACCTATACCCAGGTCTGGAACGCGGTGGGCGAGGGCGATGCCGATGCGCGCCAGCAGCTGGGCTCGCAACTGCCCCAGGTCGAACGCCTGCACCAGCTGTACAGGGTCCTGGCCAAGGCGCGCGAGAAACGCGGCGCGATCGAGTTCGAATCGTCCGAGGTGCGTTTCGTGCTCGACAACCGCGGCGAGGTGGTACAGGCCGGGATGCTGCCGCGCAACGACGCGCACAAGCTGATCGAGGAATGCATGATCGCGGCCAATGTCGAGGCGGCGAAGTTCCTGCTCGCCGCGGAGATCCCGGCGCCCTACCGCATCCACGACAAGCCGCCGGAGTCCAAGTACGCCGACCTGCTGGAGTTCCTGAAGGAGTTCGCGCTGCGCATGCCGGGGTGGGGCAGGCTGCAGCCGAAGGACTTCGCCAACCTGCTCAAGAAGGTCCGCGACCGGCCGGATGCCACCCTGCTCGAATCGGTGATCCTGCGCAGCCAGAGCCAGGCGGTGTATTCGCCCGAGAACATCGGCCACTTCGGCCTGGCGCTGCAGGCCTACGCGCACTTCACCTCGCCGATCCGGCGCTACCCGGACCTGCTGGTGCATCGCGCGATCAAGCATGTCCTCAAGGGGGGGCGCCGCGAGGTCTTCCACAGCCCGAGCCAGATGGCGTCGCTGGCGCTGCAGTGCTCCGAGCGCGCGCGCCGCGCCGAGGAAGCCGAGCGCGAGGTGGACGAGCGCTACCGCGCTGCCTGGATGGAGCAGCACGTGGGCGCCGAGTTCGACGGCACGATCAGCGGCGTCACCAGCTTCGGCCTGTTCGTCGAGCTGGACCAGTCCAAGGTCAACGGCCTGGTCCATGTCACCCAGCTGCCCAACGACTTCTACCACTTCGATCCGGTACGCAAGACGCTCACCGGCGAGCGCATGGGCCGGGAGTTCCGGCTCGGCGACCGGGTGAGCATCGTGGTGCTCAAGGCCAGCCTGGAGGAACGCAAGATCGACTTCCGGCTGGCCGGCGAGCGCGGGCCCAAGGCCCCGCCACCGCGGGGCCAGCCGGCGAAACGGAAGAAGCAGAAATACTGAGCCCATCACCGGAAGCCCGGGATCCGTACAATCCGCCCCCGGGTCCATTCCGGCCCCTTTCCAGCGCAGCGCCCCGCATGTCAAAGCAGAACCAGTGGATCGTCGGCATCAACGCGGTCGCCTCGGCGGTCGAACACGATGCCGAGCACGTGCGCGAGGTGCTGATCGAGGCGGGCGCGAAGAACCCGCGCCTGGCCGAGATCGAGTCTTCCGCGCGGCGCCGAGACATCGATGTGCGCCGCGTGGCGCAGCAGGCGCTGGACGGCGTCGCGGGCGGCGTTCGCCACCAGGGCGTGGCCGCGCGCTATGCGGCGGCGAAGACCTGGGACGAGCATGACCTGGCCGAGCTGGTCGAACAGGCCCAGGGCCGCGCCCTGCTGCTGGTGCTCGATGGCGTGCAGGACCCGCACAACCTCGGCGCCTGCCTGCGCAGCGCGGCGGCTGCTGGCGTCACCGCCGTGGTGATCCCGAAGGACAAGGCGGTGCAGGTCAATGCCACGGTGCGCAAGACCTCGGCGGGCGCGGCCGACAGCATCCCGGTCGCTCGGGTGACCAACCTGTCGCGCACGCTGGCCGAACTGCAGAAGATGGGCGTGTGGACCTATGGTCTGGTCGGCGAGGCGCAGGCCTCGCTGTACGGGCTCGACCTGACCGGCAACGTGGCGCTGGTGCTGGGTGGCGAGGCCGATGGCCTGCGCCGGCTCACACGTGAACACTGCGACCAGCTGGTGTCGATCCCGATGCCGGGCCTGGAAACTTCTCCTGGCGTCGAGAGTCTGAACGTCTCGGTCGCCGCCGGCGTCACCCTGTTCGAAGCGGTGCGCCAGCGCGGCAGGTGATCCGCGGGAGGAGAGGTGATGGTGGCGGCGCTGGCATGGCAGGACTGGGTGGGCTTCGCCGGGGCGGGGCTGATGCTGCTGGCGCTGTTCCTGCACCTGTTCGCCCCCCGCGCCGATGGCGGTGGCCGCCTGCGGGCGATGCTGGGCCTGCTGGGCGCGGCTGCGCTGCTGCCGGTCGCGGTACTGCGCTTCAGCCCGCCGCTGTTTTTCCTGCTGGTGGCGTGGGTGCTGATGAACGCCTACCGCGTCGCGCGCGCACCGCGCGACCGCTGAGTCCACTGAGTCCGCTGCCCCGCCGCGCGGGGTGTGCGACGATAGACCCGCGCCGGGACGACCCGGCGCCTTCGCCTCTTCCGGGGACGACCCCATCGACGATGGAGGTTTCCATGTCCTGGTTCATTCTTCTGCTGGCCGGCATTTTCGAGATCGGCTGGGCGATCGGGCTCAAGTACACCGAGGGCTTCACCCGGCTGTGGCCGACCCTGGGCACGGTGGCGGCGATGGCGATCAGCCTGGCGCTGCTGGGCGTGGCGATGAAGTCGCTGCCGGTAGGCACCACGTATGCGGTGTGGGTCGGCGTGGGCGCCGTGGGCACGGCGATCCTGGGCATGGTGCTGCTGGGGGAGCCGGCCAACCCCGGGCGGCTGGTCAGCCTGGGCCTGATCGTACTCGGCATCATCGGACTGAAACTGGCGTCGCCCGCCTGATGCGATCGCCCGGCCAACGGCCGCGCTGATCCTTGTCGCAAGGTCGCTGCGGACGCGGGCGTCGTCTGCGGCCTGTTCCGCCGCGCATGCCTGCACGATCCACCCTGCGGCGGATCGTGCAGGCGTCGCCTTCAATCGCCGCTGCCGCCGCGATGATCGCGTTTGCCCTGGTTGATGCGGTCGCGCGTGCTGACGCTGCCCTGGTTCCCGGACAGGCGCACTTCCGCCGCGTGGAGTCGCTGGGCACGGCGCGCGGCGCTATCCGACTGATAGCCTGGCGTGCCGGATTCGATGCCGGAGTCGGCGATCTCGGCCCAGGGCTTGGGTTCGTGGTCCCGCGCCTGTTTGGCCTCGAGCAGGGCATGGGTCTGCGCCAGTGCCTGTTCGGGCGTGATGGCCTGCTTGCGTCCGCGGCGGCGGGGCGCGGCGGCCTTCTCGGACGCGACGGCGGGGATATCACGGCGTTTCGGGGCCGCGGTGCCCGTCGCCGCTTCGCTGCGGTTGGCGACTGCAGTTGTATCGCCTGCCGGCGCGGAGTTCGCGCGGGGGGTGCGGGCGACCTGGGTGGATCCGACGTCGCCGGCGGCGGCGTTGCTGTCCACAGACCTGGCGGGGGACTGTCGCGCGTCCCGGCCCGAGGCCTTCTTGCCGGCCTTGGTCGCGCGCTTTTTTGCGGCGGTGTTCCGCGTTTGGCTCGCCGTAGTAGCGGAGCTCGCGGACTTGCCAGTGGCGCCCGTGGAAGCTGCCTTCGCAGTAGCGGTCGTCTTCGCTTTCTTGGCTGTCTTGGTGGTCTTGGCGGTCTTGGCGGCCTTGGTCGTCTTGGCCGCAGGCGTCGCCTTCCGGGAAGCCTGCGCAGCCGACCGTGAGGACGCACCACTGGACTGCTTGCCCACTTCCCGCAGGCGCGCCTCGAACCGCGCCAGGACGTCGGCCATCAGCTCGGCCTTGTCCTTGCTGCGCTGGTTGGCGGCGCCGCTGGCGCCACGCTTGCTGCCGGTAGCCGAGCGCGAGGCCAGCTTCTGCCTGCGAACCAGATCGCGCGCGCGGTCGCGTGCCGTGCGTGCCCGCGTCACCCGCGCCGCCAGCGCCTTGCCATCGAGCTGGCGCAGGCCATTGGCGCGGCTCTCGTCGTACAGCGTCATCTCTCTCTGGTTGAGCAGCTGACTCGCCTTGGCGCGGGTGATCGGCATCGGGCGTCTCCTCTCGTGCGGATGTGCACGAGTGGATCACAGCCGATGTGCAGTCCAGGTCGAGGGCCGGAGCGCGCGACGCCCCGCGAAAATCAGGCGCGCTGAGGCTGTGGCCAGGCGTTGACGATGGTGCAGAACAGCTTCGCCGTCTGCTCCGCGTCGTACAGGGCCGAATGCGCGTCCTCGCTGCTCCAGGCGAAGCCCGCCGCCTGCACCGCGCGCGCCAGCACGGTCTGCCCGTAGGCCACACCAGCCAGGGTCACGGTGTCGAATACGCTGAACGGGTGGAACGGGTTGCGCTTGTGGCCGCTGCGGGCCACCGCGGCATTGAGGAAGTTCAGGTCGAAGTGGGCGTTGTGCCCCACCAGGATCGCGCGCTGGCAGCCATGCTTGCGTACCGCTGCGCGCACGCCCGCGAACACATGGTCCAACGCCTCGCGCTCGGGCTTGGCGAAGCGGAACGGGTGGTCGATGTCGATCCCGGTGACCTCCAGCGACTGCGGATCGATGTCGGTACCCGGCGCCGGCACCACGTGCGCGCTGGTGGCCGGCCCCGGCACCAGTGCGCCATGTTCGTCCACGTCCAGCGGCACCGCTGCGATCTCGAGCAGGGCGTGCCGGTTCCAGTCGAAGCCGCCGGTTTCCACGTCGACCACCACGGGCAGGTAGCCGCGGAAACGGCGCGTGAGCAGGCTGACTTGGGGGGCGGTCGCAGCGGCTTGATCCATGCGCGAAGCCTAGCAGAGCTGGCGCCCCGCCTCGCGGCACCTGGCATGGGCGCAGCGCCAGTGCGTGCGGCCAGCGGTGGCTCAGGCCCGGCGCAGCCCGCAGATCGTCCCGTCGACGGCCATGCGCGCGAGCAACGCCGCACCCTCGGCCAGGAACGCGTCGGCCTGCGCATCATCGAGGCCGGCTTCCGCAGCGAGCGCGTGCAGGCACTCGCGCCCACTACGCTCCCCCGGCGCCAGCAGTTCGAGCAGGCGGAACGCCAGCGGCGAGAGTGCGGCGAAACGCACTTCGCCATCGGCGGTGCGTCGCACCAGCAGCAGGGTCGGGGCGTCCGGCGCAATCTCGGGCTGGTAGTGCGGGCCGATGCGTTGTACTGGCCAGCGATAGGCCAGCGGCCAGGCTAACGGCGATAACACAGGCGTGGCGTCCAGCAGGCTGGCATGGTCGCCGGCGGGAGCGAGTGGCCCGAGATCGGCCGACGTCGCATCGGAGATTTGCAGCGCGAGTTCAACCCACTCGTAATGCGCCAGCTCGGCCAGCCATGGCGGCATCGAGGGATCGTGGATCTGCTCCAGCCAGCGTACGAACTCGCGTCCGATCTCGGTAAACAGGGGCGTGCGGCAGCGATGGCCGGCATAGAAGGCGCGTACCAGTCCATGCCATCGCGGATCGGACAGGGTGGAGCGCAGCACCGGGAAGTTGCCGGCCAAGAGCGACTGCAGGTTGTTGTAGAGCAGGTCGCGGTAGATCGCCAGCCGCTCGACCGGGATCTCCGCGGGCGGCGGCACCGCCTGCGGATCGCGCAGGTGGCGCGACAGCGCGAACTGCTGCGCGCGCAGGGAGGCGGCCTCAGCCATGCGCGCTCATCGCAACGGGCGCGCCAGCCTCGCGCTGCAGGGCGCGGATGACGTCGAGTTCGCCCAGCAGTTCGGCGAACGGCGGAAAATTGAAATCGCGCTCCAGCAGGGTGGGCCGCAGCCCGTGCAGCCGATAGGCCCGCGACAGCAGGGTCCACACGTCCGGAATCACGGCCGCGCCGTGCGTGTCGACCTTGAGGTCTGCGGCCTCGTCGTGGTGCCCGGCGACGTGGTAGCAGACGATCCGCGACGCGGGCATGCGCTCGAGGAAGGCGACGGGATCGTAGCGGTGGTTCACCGCGTTGACGTGGATGTTGTTGACGTCCAGCAGCAGGTCGCAGTCGGCGCGGTCCAACACCGCGTTGATGAACTCGGCCTCGTCCAGCGCCATCGACGGAGCCGCAGGCAGCGCGGCGTAATAGCTCACGTTCTCGATCGCGAGCCTGCGGCCGAGGACGTCCTGCACGCGGCGGATGCGGGTCGCGACATGGTCCACCGCCTCCTCGGTGAAGGGCAGGGGCAGCAGGTCGTACAGCTGGCCGTCGTCGCTGCACCAGCTCAGGTGTTCGCTGTACAGGGCCACGTGGTGGCGCTCGAGGAAGCGACCTACCTTCGCGAGCAGGGTCTCGTCCAGGGGCGCAGGACCCCCCAGCGACAGCGACAGGCCATGGCAGGTGATGGGATGGCGTTCGGCCAGCGCCTCGAACGCCGCGCCGAGGCGCCCGCCGACACCAATCCAGTTTTCCGGCGCGCACTCCAGGAAGTCGAAGCTGCCGGACTCCGCCGCCTGCAGCGCGGGCAGCAGCCCGCGCCGCAGGCCGAGGCCCGCGCTGGCGTCAGTCAGCCGGTGCGGCGATACGGGCATGCGGGCAGGTCTGGCCCGTCAGGCCATGCCGCCGCACTTGCCCTCGCCGCACTTGCCTTCCATGTCGGCCTTGGAGGTGGCCTTGTGAGCCTCGTGCTCGGCCTGATCGACGAAGCCGTCGCCATTGCTGTCCATCGCGGCGAACTTCGCCGCCGCGTCGGGATGTACCGCGTCGAACTCGGCGCGCGAAACCTTGCCGTCCTTGTCGGTATCGACCCGGTCGAGCCCGCACTTGCCTTCCCCGGCCTTGGCACCGGCCTTGGCCTTGTCGCCGCCGCAGCTGCCTTCCTGCATCTTGGCGGACGCCGCTTCGGGGGCACCCGCCATGTAGCCTTGGGCGAGCGGGGTGATCGCGAAGCCGGAACCGGACAACAGCAGGCCACCGGCGAGGGCCGTACCCAGGCCGACCACGCCGGACTTCTTGCTGGAATGCGTCATGGTGGAACTCCTCTCTGGACGGATGCGCCCGCCGTGCGGCGGGAGTCGGGAGGAGGGTCATCGCGCCGCGCGGCGCCTGTACCGGAACGCCCGGGCGGGTCTCCCGGGGACCCGGCGGCTGGAACGACCTGCCTCCGGACCGGGAGTGTGTGCGCGCCCGCATTAAGCGCGGGTTAGCCGCGGCTGGCCGGCCCGGCGCCCGGATGCCGTGCCCGACGCTGCGCCGGGTTCAGGCCGGGCCGCTGGTGTCGTCGCGCTTCTCGCGCGGCGGCAAGGCGTCGTCGCCATGCACCAGGAACCAGATGTTCTCGGCGATATTGGTGGCGTGGTCGCCGATGCGCTCGAGGTTCTTGGCCATGAACAGCAGGTGGGTGCACGGGGTGATCGCGCGCGCATCTTCCATCATGTAGGTCAGCAGCTCGCGGAACAGGCCGGTGTGCAGGGTGTCGACCTCGGCGTCCTGCGCGCGCACCCGCTGTGCGGCGACGGCGTCATCGTTGGCGAACGCATCGAGCACCTCGCGCAGCTGGCGCAACACCCGTTGGCCCAGCACGGCCAGGCCCTGGGTATGCGGCAGCGGCGGCGCGGCGTTGAGCGCGGTGGACCGCTTGGCGACGTTGGCGGCGTAGTCCCCGATGCGCTCGATGTCCGAAGCGATGCGCAGCGCGGACAGGATCTCGCGCAGATCGCGGGCCATCGGGCCGCGCAGGGCCAGTCGCATGACGTCGTGGCTGACCTCCTGCTCCAGCTGGTCGATGGCCTCGTCGTTGGCGACGATCCGGGCGGCGGCGCTGCCGTCGCGACGTTCGACCACGTCGAGCGCCGCCTCCAGCTGCGACATCGCCATGGCCCCCATGCGCAGGATCTCGCCGGTCAGGCGCTGGCGCTCCTCGTCGTAGCTGCGGACGATGTGGTCGTGGGGCTGGCTGTTCATCTGATCGTGTTCCCGTTGGTGTGCGGTCGGCGCGCTCGGGGCGCGGGACTCAGCCGAAGCGGCCGGTGATGTAGTCCTCGGTCTGCTGCTTCGAGGGATTGGAGAAGATCGTCTCGGTGCTGCCGTGCTCGACCAGGTCGCCCAGGTACATGAAGGCGGTGAAATCGGACACGCGCGCGGCCTGCTGCATGTTGTGGGTGACGATGACGATGGTGTAGTCGCGCTTGAGCTCCTCGATCAGCTGCTCGATGCGGCTGGTGGAGATCGGGTCCAGCGCCGAGGTCGGCTCGTCGAGCAGCAGCACGTCCGGGCGCAGCGCCACCGCGCGCGCGATGCACAGGCGCTGCTGCTGGCCACCGGACAGGCCCAGCGCCGACTGGCCCAGCTTGTCCTTCACCTCGTCCCACAGCGCGCCCTGGCGCAGGGCATGCTCGACGCGCTCGTCGAGCTGCTTCTTCGACAGCTTCTCGTGGTGGCGGATGGCGTAGGCGATGTTCTCGTAGATCGTCATCGGGAACGGCACCGGCTTCTGGAACACCATGCCGACCTTGCTGCGCAGCCGGTTCATCGGGTATTTCGGCGACAGGATGTCCTCGCCGTCAAGAAGGATCTCGCCGCTGGCGCGCAGCTTGGGATACAGCGAGTAGATCCGGTTGAAGATGCGCAGCAGGGTCGACTTGCCGCAACCGGACGGCCCGATCAGCGCGGTGACGCGCTTCTCCGGGATCTCCAGGCTGATGTCCTTGAGCGCATGGAACCGGTCGTAGTGGAAATTCAGATCCTTGACCGCGATCTTGGTCGGCATCGGCGCGAGCGCGCTGCGCTGCGGGGCGGCCACGCTGATGCGCTGCGGCGACGCGGTTGAGGCGAGATCGTTCATGGACGGGTCCAGGGAAAGGTCAGTCATGGGAAATCCTGTTGCGCAGCAGGAGCGCACGCGCCGACAGGCTGACGAGCAGCACGAACACGGTCAGCACGAAGGCGCCGGCCCAGGCGAGCTGCTGCCAGGATTCGTAGGGGCTGCCGGCGTACTGGTACATCACCACCGGCACGCTCGCCATCGGCTGCAGCACGTTCGAGTTCCAGTACTGGTTGCCGAAGGCGGTGAACAGCAGCGGCGCGGTTTCGCCGGAGATGCGCGCCAGCGAGAGCAGGATGCCGGTGACGATGCCGGCCGAGGCGCTGCGGTAGAGCACCTGCACGATCACCTTCCACTGCGGCACGCCCAGCGACAGCGCGGCCTCGCGCATCTGCACGGGCACGAGCTGCAGCATCTCGTCGGTGGTGCGCACCACCACCGGCAGCACGATGAAGGCCAGGGCGATCGCGCCGGCCAGGGCCGAGAAGCGGCCGCCGGTCTGCATCACGATCAGGGTGTAGACGAACAGGCCGAGCACGATCGACGGCGCCGACAGCAGGATGTCGTTGACGAAGCGCACCACCGTGCCGGCCTTGCGCGCCTTGCCGTACTCCGACAGCCAGGTGCCGGCCGCCACGCCCAGCGGCGTGCCGATGGCGATGGCCAGCGCGCACATCACCGCGCTGCCGAAGAAGGCGTTGAGCAGGCCGCCTTCCTGCATCGGCGGCGGGGTCATCTGGGTGAACAGCGCCCAGTTGATGCCGCCGATGGCCTTGCTGGCCAGGGTCCAGAGGATCCAGCCGAGGAAGAACAGGCCGAAGCAGGCGGTGAGGATGCCCAGCGCGATGGCCAGGGCGTTGCCGAAGCGGCGGCGCGCGTAGAGGCGGTCGGCGACGGCGCGTTCGCGGGCGGTGACGGCGGACATCAGTTGCCCTCCTTACGGCGCAGCTGCATCAGCATCAGGCGTGCGATGGCCAGCACCACGAAGGTGACGACGAACAGCACGAAGCCGAGCAGGAGCAGGGCGGAGCGGTAGGTCTCGGTGGCCTCGCCGAAATCGTTGGCGATCAGCGCGGCGATGGTGGTGCCAGGCTCCAGCAGCGAGGGCGACAGCCGCACGGAGTTGCCGACCACGAAGGCCACCGCCATGGTCTCGCCGAGCGCGCGGCCGAGGCCGAGGAAGATGCCGCCGATCACCGCCGAGCGGGTATAGGGCAGGACGATGTCCCAGCTCACTTCCCACTTGGTCGAACCCAGCGCGTAGGCCGACTCCTTCAACCGCGTCGGCACGGTGAGGAAGACCTCGCGCATCACCGAGGAGATGAAGGGAATCACCATGATCGCCAGCACGAAGCCGGCGGTGAGCATGCCGATGCCCAGTGGCGGGCCGCGGAACAGCACGCCCAGCCCCGGAATCGTGCCGAGATGGTCGTTGAGCCAGGGGGTGACGTGTTCGGTCATCACCGGCACCAGCACGAACAGGCCCCACATGCCGTAGATGATCGACGGGATGCCGGCCAGCAGTTCGATCGCGGTGCCGATCGGGCCCCGCAGCCAGCGCGGCGCCACCTCGGTGAGGAAGAAAGCGATGCCGAAGCTGACCGGCACGGCGATCAGCATGGCAATGACGGCGGTGACGATGGTGCCGTAGATCGGCACCAGGGCGCCGTACTTGTTCTCGACCGGATTCCATTCGGCCGAGAAGAAGAAGTTCCAGCCCTGGCTGGCGAGAGCGTCGCGGCCGCCCCACAGCATCGACAGCGCCGCACTGGCCAAGGCCAGCAGCACGAAGACGACCGTCCCGGTGAGGATCCAGCGGAACAGGCGGTCGTTGCGCGCATCGCGCAGGTCGCGGGCGGTGCCCGTGGGGGCGGGGAGGGTCGCGGTGTTCATCGGTATCCCTGCGGGAGGGTGGGGCGTTCAGGCCGCGCGGACGCGAGGATCGGGGTCCTGCCGGGCATCGGGGAGAGAGGGAGCCTGCCCGGACGTGACCTGCCGATCCCCGCCTCCGGGGATGGCGCCTTGCGCCCGCGGGGAGGAGGCGCGGGCGCAGGGCATCATTTGAACTCGGCCGTCCAGTAGGCCTCGATCTGCTGCACCAGCTCAGGCGGCAGCGGAACGTAGTGGAGTTCGCTGGCCTGGCCGCGACCGTGCTCGAAGGCCCAGCGGAAGAAATCCAGCGTGGCCTGGCTGCGTGCAGGATCCTTCGGCTGCTTGTGCATCAGCATGAAGTTGGTGGCCGTGATCGGCCAGGCTTCCGCGCCCGGGGCATTGGTGATCACCAGGTCGAAGTCGCTGGCGCTGGCCCAGTCGGCGGTCGCTGCCGCGGCGGCGAAGCTCGCTTCGCTGGGCTGCACGAAATTGCCGGCCGCGTTCTTCAGCGAGGCGTAGGGCATGCCGTTCTGCAGCGCATAGGCCAGCTCCACGTAGCCGATCGCGCCCTTGATCTGCTTCACGTACGAGGCCACGCCTTCGTTGCCCTTGCCGCCGACGCCGGTCGGCCACTGCAGCGAGGTGCCTTCGCCGACCTTCGCCTTCCAGTCGGGGCTCACCTTCGAGAGGTAGTTGGAGAAGTTGAAGGTGGTACCCGAGCCGTCCGAACGGTGGACGATGCTGATCTTGAGGTTGGGCAGCGCCAGGCCGGGATTGAGCGCGACAATGGCAGGATCGTTCCACTTGGCGAGCTTGCCCAGGAAGATGTCGCCGAGCAGGGCGCCATCGAGCTTGAGCTGGCCCGGCTGCAGGCCCTCGACATTCACCACCGGCACCACGCCGCCGATGGCCGAGGGGAACTGGCCGAGGCCGGCTTCCGCGAGTTCCTGGCTCGACAGCGGCTTGTCGCTGGAGCCGAAGTCCACCGTGCCGGCCTTGATCTGGGCGATGCCGCCGCCCGAGCCGATCGACTGGTAGTTGATCTTGGCGCCGGTGGCGGTGTTGTAGTCGGCCGACCACTTCGACACCAGCGGGAAGATGAACGAGGCGCCGGCGCCGGAGATTTCGGCGCTGATGCGGTCGCCAGCCGCGGACCCGGTTGCGGCGCCATTCGCGGACTGGCCCGGGGTGGGACTCTCGGACGAGCAGGCGGCGGCGAACAGCGCGGTCGACAGCGCCAGCAGGGTCAGGCGCGCGATGGGGGCTTTCATGGGCAACTCCGAAGGTCCGGGAGGCTGGACGGGATGCCGCTATGAAATGATGTTTTTGTTACAGGTGTATGACGCGGCCGCTCCGGCCGTCCCACCGGGCGCGGACACGGCTCGGCGCGCCGGCCCGCAGCAGCCCCGCGGCCGGATTCCGGGTGCCGACGAGCCTCTCACCAGACTCACCGCCGCCGCGCAGCTGGCTCCGAAACAGCGTCTGATCGAGGCACGCGCCTGCAAACAGCAACCAGGCCGCGTCCTGGCGGGCGGGGGCGCTTCAAGCGAGGCATGGAGGTCCGGCGCGCGAGTCGGGAAATGGTGAGCGTGGATGGCTTGCCTGGCGCTGCCGTGCACCCACGCGACGCGCGCCCCGGCCGCCAGGACGCGCATCCTTTCGAAGCGGAAGCGGCCAGGCTACGCCCCGCGGGCAAACTCTCGCGTTGGAGAAGAGCCCAGAAAAAAATGCGGGCCCGAATGGGCCCGCAAAGGGAGGTCGCCGGAGGAGAGGACGCCGATCAGTACTTCAGTGCGGTGGTCCAGTAGGTTTCGACCTGGCGCACCAGCGAGTCGGGCAGGGGCACGTAACCGAGCGCCCGCGCCTGGTCGTCGCCGTTGGCGTAGACCCAGCGGAAGAATTCGCGCGCGGCCTTGGCGCCTTCCACGTTCTTCGGCTGCTTGCGCATCAGGATGAAGTTGGTGGCGGTGATCGGCCATGCGTTCTCGCCCGGCGCGTTGGTCATCACCAGGAAGAAGTCCTGGCTCGCGCCCCACTCGGCGCTGGCCGCCGCGGCCGAGAAGGTGTCCTCGCTGGGATTGACGAAGTTGCCGGCGGCGTTCTTCAGGCGCGAGTAGGCCAGCCTGTTCTGCAGCGCGTACGACAGCTCGACGTAGCCGATGCCGCCCTTGATCTGCTTGACGTAGGCGGCGACGCCCTCGTTGCCCTTGCCGCCGATGCCCACCGGCCACTTGACCGCCGTGCCTTCGCCGACCTGCGACTTCCAGTCGGGGCTGACCTTGGACAGGTAGTTGGTGAAATTGAACGAGGTGCCCGAGCCGTCGGAACGGTGCACCACGGTGATCTTCGCGTCGGGCAGGGAGATTCCGCCGTTGAGCGCGACGATCGCCGGATCGTTCCACTTCGTGATCCTGCCCAGGAAGATGGCCGCCAGGGTGGCGCCGTCGAGCTTCATCGCACCGGCGGGCACGCCCTGCACGTTGATGATCGGTACCACGCCGCCGATGACGGAGGGGAACTGCGCCAGGCCGGACTTGGCCAGGTCCTCCGGCTTGAGCGGCGCATCGGACGAGCCGAAGTCCACGGTCGCGGCCTTGATCTGGGCGATGCCGCCGCCGGAGCCGATCGACTGGTAGTTGATCTGCTTGCCGGTGGCTTCGCGGTAATCGGCCGACCAGCGCGAGACCGCGGGATAGACGAAGGACGCGCCCGCGCCGGTGGCGTCGTTGGCCAAGGCCGGGGCGGCGGAGTAGGCCGCGGCGAAGCCGAGCGCGGCGATCGAGGTCTTGAGGATGGCGTGCATGGAGTCCCTGGAGTGAATGCGGGAGGTGTCCCGCTGCGGCCGCCATTGCACGACCGGAAGATGACAGCCGGGTGCAGCCGCGATGACGGTTGCATGACGGCGCCATCCGCCTGCCCCCAGGGCCAGCGCGGCTGCCGCGCCCTCGCGCACTGTCATCTGCGCGTCATCGATCCGCCGCATGGTGTGCACGCCTGGCGGGCCACAGCAGCATGCAGCCCACGCGCCTTCCGGTCCGGCGGCCCCGCGTCGTCGCCCTTTCGACTACTCATTATCGGGAACCCATCTCATGCGTCACACGATCCTTGCCGCCGCGCTCGCGACCGCGCTCGGCCTTGGCAGCCTGCCGGCCGCCGCCCAGTCCGCGCAGGACCAGGAAATCGTCCAGCTCAAGGCGCAGATCGCCGCGCTCGCCGCCAAGGTGGACGAACTGGAGACGCGCTCGGATGCCCAGTCGGACATCAACGTCGCCACCCAGGAGAACCTGGACAAGATGGCGACCACCCAGCCGGTGCTCGACACCAAGGGCGGCATCAAGATCACCTCGGCCGACAAGAAGTTCGAGGCCCAGATCGGCGGTCGCATCCACTTCGACGCCTATGCCTTCGATCGCGACCAGGCCAATACCACCGGCACCAGCGAGTTCCGCCGCGCACGCCTGACCCTGCAAGGCAAGGCCTACGGCTGGGATTACAAGCTCGAGAACGACTTCGGTGCGGGCGGTGGCCTGGAGGGCTTCCGCGACGTGTACGTGGCGAAGTCGGCGCTGGGCGGCAAGTTCACCATCGGTCACTTCAAGCCTTACCGCTCGATGGAGGAACTCACCAGTTCCAACGAGATCCTGATGATGGAGCGGCCGTTCGCCAGCGCGACCGGCCTGTTCGGCGGCCGCCAGTTCCAGCAGGGCGTGGGCTACCTGCGCGCGGGCGGCAACTACACCGCCGGCTTCAGCGTGTTCAACCTGCGCAGCGCCTCGGGCACGCGCAACGAGGGCATGGGCTACGCCGGCCGCGTGACCTACGCGCCGATCAACGATGCCGACAACACCCTGCACTTCGGCGCCTGGGTCAGCCAGGAGAACGCCAACAAGGGCTCGGCCGACCTCACGGCCAGCGTCAACTACGCCGGCCGCCGCGGCCCCTCGCAGGCCATCGCCACGGTCAGCGGCGCCAGCGGCGACGAGGTCACCGCCTACGGTCTGGAAGCGGCCGGCGCCTTCGGTCCGCTGTTCTTCCAGGGCGAATACGCCAATGCCTCGTTCGGCCAGCCGATCGGTCCCGACCAGGACGTGACCACCTGGTACCTGCAGGGCAGCTGGCATCTCAATGGCGGCCACAAGGGCTACAAGGCGGGCACCGGCGTGTTCGGCTCGGCCTCGGCCGCCGGCAAGGGGCTGTGGGAACTGACCGCGCGCTACGACGCGATCGAGAACAAGGACGTCCCGGACCTGGACGTCAACAGCTGGATCGTGGGCGTGAACTACTACGTCAACCCGAACCTGCGCTTCATGTTCAACTACACGCAGGGCGACAACGCCTTCACCGGCGACGAGACCGGCCAGTACGCGCTGCGTACCCAGTTCGCCTGGTAACGGCCGCGGCGCAGGCGAACGGAGGCCCCGGGGAAACCCGGGGCCTTCGCCGTTTCAGGCCTCGCCGCGTTTCCGAAGCGGGCAGGCCGGGCCATGACCTTTGGCAGGGAGGCTGCGGCCAGGCCCTGCGATAAGGTCCGGCGCGACGCGGCGCTTCAGGGCGCTCGCGTGCGATCTGCGGACGGTGCGGTGGCGCCAGTGGCGCCCGGCATCGTCTTTTTTTTGGACATCGGCAGCCGGATACAGGGGAAGGCGCGAAGTGGCGAGCAAGGTACGTGGCTGGTGTTGGGGGCTGGGTCTGGCGGTGCTGTGCGGCACAGGGATGGTGCAGGCCAGCGAGCCGGTCGACCTGGACATGGTGGCGAAGATCCGTCACGAGGCCTTCGGACGCTCGCAGGCGCCGGCGCTGCTGAAGGAACTCACCGAAACCATCGGCCCGCGCCTGACCAATTCGCCGGCCTACGAGCGCTCCACCCGCTGGGCGCAGGGCAAGCTGTCGGCCTGGGGCCTGTCGAACGTGCACGACGAGGTCTACGACCCGGCCTTCGGCCGCGGCTGGGAGTTCCGCTCGGCCCGGGTGGAACTGCTGTCGCCGCGCACCCTGCCGATCCACGCCCTGCCCAAGGCCTGGACGCCGGGCACGGACGGTCCGGTGGAAGGCGAGGTGGTGCGCGCCACGATCAAGACCGTGGCGGACCTCGAGAAGTACAAGGGCAAGCTGCGCGGCAGGATCGTCCTGCTCGACGAGGCGCGCGCCTACAAGCCTTCGGAACGTCCCGACTTCCGTCGCTACAGCGAACAGGAACTGGGCGAACTGCAGACCTTCCCGGTACCGCAGGACAGCGCCGGCGAGGACGCCCAGGCCAAGCGCCTGGTCGAGTTCCGCAAGCGCCAGGCGCTGACCAGGGCGCTCAATGCCTTCCTGGTCGAGGAGGGCGCGCTGGCGACCCTCGCGATCAGCTCCTGGGACAACGGCATCCTGCGCGTGGCCGGAGGCGGCTCGCGCAAGGCAGGCGAGCCGGCCGGCGTGACCGAACTGGTGGTCTCGGCCGAGCACTACAACCAGCTGGTGCGCGCCGTCGACCGGGCGCAGGAGGTGCGCCTGCGCATCGATGTCGATGGCGGTTTCACCAGCGAGGCCGACCTGCCGGCCACCAACGTCTTCGCCGAGCTTCCGGGCAAGGGCGGCAAGGCCGACGAGCTGGTGGTGATCGGCGCGCACCTGGATTCCTGGCACACCGGGACCGGCGCCAGCGACAACGGCGCGGGCGTGGTCGTGATGATGGAGGCCATGCGCATCCTCAAGACGATCGGCGCGCGCCCGGACCGCACCATCCGCATCGCGCTGTGGGGCGGCGAGGAGCAGGGGCTCAACGGCTCGGCCGGCTATGTCTCGCAGCACCTGGCGGCCTATCCCGAGCCGACCGACCCCGAGCAGCGGGTGCTGCCGCGCGCGTTCCAGCGCGGCACCGGCCCGCTGCAGCGCAAGCGCGGCTACGACCGCTTCTCGACCTACTTCAACTTCGACAACGGAACCGGACGCATCCGCGGCATCTACGCCCAGGAAAACCACGCGGCGGTGCCGATCTTCAAGGCCTGGCTGGAGCCGTTCAAGGACCTGGGCGCCGACATCGTCACCACCCGCAATACCGGCAGCACCGACCACATCGCTTTCGATCGCGTCGGCCTGCCAGGCTTCCAGTTCGTGCAGGACCCGGCCGACTACTTCTCGCGCGTGCACCATACCCACCTCGACACCTACGACCATGTGGTGCCGGAAGACCTGAAGCAGGCTGCGGCGATCATCGCCTCGTTCGCCTGGCACGCCGCCACGCGCGCCGAGCGCATGCCGCGCAAGCCCTTCACCGAACGCGACGACGAGTGATCGCAGATCCCGGCGCCGGCCTGGCCTGGGCCGGGACCGCGTCGTGGCCAAGCGCCCTGCAGCGGCCGGGCGCGATGGGAGAGCCGGCAGCGAGTGCCCGGCAGCCGATGGCGGCCCCGCCCATGGGCTTGCCGGCGAGCGGGCGCATTGACGCCGGTGCGCAGTAGCGTCGCGCGCGCTCGCGCTCGATACTCAGGCGGGTGGCGTCTTGTCCTTGTAGCGGCACAGGTCGCGGATGATGCAGCGCGGGCAGTCGGGTTTGCGCGCCTTGCACACGTAGCGGCCATGCAGGATCAGCCAGTGGTGCGCGCCCAGCAGGAACTCCTGCGGCACCACCTTCATCAATCCGTCCTCGACCGCGCGCACGTCCTTGCCAGGCGCCAGTCCGGTGCGGTTGGCGACGCGGAAGATGTGCGTATCGACCGCGATCGTGCCTTCGCCGAACAGCGTGTTGAGCACCACGTTGGCGGTCTTGCGGCCCACACCGGGCAGCGCTTCGAGCGCTTCGCGGCTGCGCGGCACTTCGCCGCCGTGCTGCTCGACCAGGATGCGGCACAGCGCCATCACGTTCCTGGCCTTGGCGTTGAACAGGCCGATGGTGGAGATGTGGCGCTTGAGCCCGTCCTCGCCCAGGTCGAGGATCGCCTGGGGCGTGTTGGCGACCGGATACAGCCGCCGCGTGGCCTTGTTCACGCCCACGTCGGTGGCCTGTGCCGACAGCACCACCGCGACCAGCAGTTCGAAGGGGCTCGAGTATTCGAGTTCGGTGGTCGGCTCGGGATCGATCTCGGCCAGTCGTGCAAACAGCTCGCGCGCTTCATCGGGAGACAGGCGGCTGCGCGGGAGCGTGCGTTTACGCGGCGCCTTGCGCGGCAGGCTCATGGCGTGCCGCCCGCACGCGCCCGTGCCCGCGCCAGCGCGGCCGCAGCGGCAGGCGGAAGTGCGGCGGCCGGCCCTGCGCTGGCGGTTTGCGGCGGATGCCGGCGGGCTTCGCGCTCGGCCGCGCGGCGGGCCAGGCGCGCCGCGCGCGCGCGATGGCGTTCGCGCGCGTCCCAGGCTTGCCGCAGCCGGTCCCGCGCGCCGATCACCACGGCGAGCGCCACCGGGTCCAGCGAGGCGTCACCGGCGAAGTCCATCAGGCCCGCATCGATCGCGGCATCGACATCGCCGACCCGCAGCAGGTCTGCCAGGAACGCGCCGTCGGCGCGCGCGCCCGGATCGTGGGTCGGAGGCATCGCGCCGGACTCAGCGTCCGCGGAATTCCGGCTTGCGCTTGGCCAGGAAGGCGGCCGTGCCTTCGCGCATGTCCCCGGTCGAGAACACCAGCCCGAACTGCGCGGCCTCATAGGCCAGGCCTTCCTCGATGCCGCATTCGCCGCCGGTATTGACGCAGTCGAGAATGCCGCGCAGCGCCAGCGGCGCGGCCCCGGCCAGCTGCGTGGCCAGCGCCATCGTCGCGGTCTCCAGGTCGCCGGCGGGCACAACGCGATTGACGATGCCCAGCTGCAGGGCGCGGGCCGCGTCGATCGG
Source organism: Luteimonas campi (assembly GCF_051162505.1). Taxonomy (NCBI): domain Bacteria; kingdom Pseudomonadati; phylum Pseudomonadota; class Gammaproteobacteria; order Lysobacterales; family Lysobacteraceae; genus Luteimonas; species Luteimonas campi. Next base: position 773,358 of record NZ_JBNWEM010000001.1, on the reverse strand, counting down.
CGCGCCGGAGAGGCACAGCTCCAGCGTCGCGGCGCGTCCGGCCAGGCGCAGCAGGCGCTGGCTGCCGCCGAAGCCGGGGATCAGGCCCAGGTTGATCTCGGGCTGGCCGAGCTTCGCGGTTTCCGAGGCGATACGCAGATGGCAGCACATCGCCAGTTCCAGCCCGCCACCCAGGGCGAAGCCGTTCAGCATCGCGATCACCGGCTTGGGCAGGGTCTCCAGGCGCCGCATCATGCGTTGGCCGCGCAACGAGAAGTCGCGCCCCTCGCTCGCGGTCAGGCCCGACATCTCCGAGATGTCCGCGCCCGCCACGAAGGCCTTGGAGCCGGCGCCGGTCAGCACCAGCACCCGCACCGAAGGATCGTCCGCAGCGGCGTCGGCGGCCGCGTGCAGGGCGGCGATGGTCGCCGAATCCAGCGCGTTCAGGCGCTCGGGGCGGTGGAGGGTCAGGACGCGGATGGCGCCGCGGTCTTCGATCAGCAGGGGCGAGTCGGTCATCGGTTCGGGAAGATGAAGGCGGAATCCGGGCCGGCGGTGAACTTGTCCGCCCCGCGCTTGTCGGAGGGAGGCGTCAGTGGCGGTTAAGCCCGGCGGCCGCTATCCTAGCGCGTCCACTGGGGGCGGTTCGACCGCCCCCTGTCGTGTCCGGGCCGGTCCACCGGCCGACCGTAAATTCCTGGAGAGTGACCGAATGAAATTGCGTCTGCTTGCCGCCTCCCTCGCGGCAATCACCCTGGTCTCCGCGGCGGCTTCCGCCCAGGACACCACGTCCGAAAAAGGCAAGCTGAGCTATGCGATCGGCTTCAACACCGGCGTCGAGCTGGCGGAACTGACCGCGCGCGGCGAGGCGGTCGACGTCAACACCGTGATCAAGGCGATCCAGGACGCGTACGCCAAGAAGCAGCCGGCGGTGCCGGTCGATCAGCTCAAGACCGCGGTCGAAAACATGCAGAAGCGGCAGCAGGCCAAGATGGAGGCCGAGTTCGCCCAGATGTCGACGCAGAACAAGACCCAGAGCGATGCCTTCCTCGCGCAGAACCGCGCCAAGGCCGGCGTGCAGACCGTTCCGGGCAGCACCGTGCAGTACCGCGTGATCGAAGCTGGCAACGGCGCCAAGCCGACCCAGGCCAGCGACGTGCAGCTGAACTACAAGGGCTCGCTGCCCGACGGCACGGTGTTCGTCGACACCGCGCAGGCGCCGGAAGGCCAGCAGGCCGGCCCGGTGACGATGAAGGTCAGCCAGATCCCGCTCGCGGGGCTGCGCGAGGCGCTGCTGCAGATGCCAGCCGGCGCGCGCTGGGAAGTGGTGCTGCCGGGCGACAAGGCCTACGGCACCGACATGCGCGCCGGGCGCATGGCCAACCAGGCGGTCGTGTTCGACGTCAAGCTGGTCAGCGTCAAGTGATTGGGCGCCGCGCCTAGCGCGGCGACCCATCGCTCCGGGCCGCAGGAACGGGTCTCAGGCGCGCCACGCTCCGCGGCCACACGCCCGACTCTTGCCCGCTCATGGCGCGGGCCCTGCAGCAGTCACCCCAGCGCCGGCTTCCCGCCGGCGCTGTCGTTTCAGATACTTTCCAGCATGAGTGCCCAACTGCGCGCCGTTCCCAGCCCCTGTACCGGGGTGTGCACCCTGGACCAGGACGGCCTGTGCCTGGGTTGCCATCGCAATGTCGGCGAGATCACGCGATGGACGCTGATGGGCGAGGACGAGCGCCAGCACCTGATGGACCACGAACTCCCGCGGCGCGAGGCGCAGCGGACCAGCTGATGGCGGGGACAGCGGAGCTCGATCGCATCGCCCGCGCCCTGCACCCGCTGGGCCAGGTGCCGGCGGGGCCGGAATGGAACCTGGCCGAACTCGATGGCCTGCTGGAGGCGATGCCGCCGCTGGACGCGGCCGTCCTGCTGGGCCTGGTTCCGCGCGCCGATGGACTGCAGGTGCTGCTCACGCGTCGCAACGAGGGGCTGCGCCTGCATGCGGGACAGGTGAGCCTGCCCGGTGGCCGGGTCGATCCCGAAGATGCCGGCGTGCTCGACGCCGCGCTGCGCGAGGCCCGGGAGGAGATCGGCCTGCCTGCAGCCCAGGCGCGGCCGCTGGGCTACCTCGACCCGGTCCGCACCATCACCGGCTACCGGGTGGTCCCGCTGATCGCGCAGCTCGATCCGGGCTTCATTCCCCGTCCCGATCCGCGGGAAGTCGCTGCCGTGTTCGAAGTTCCCCTGGATTTCCTGCTGGCGCCGCGGCACCTGCGCGAGCGTTCCATCGAGTTCGCCGGCCAGCCACGACGGGTGCTCGAGTACGCTCCCTATCCCGGCGCGCCCGGACAGCTGATCTGGGGCGTGACCGCTTCGATCCTGTTCAACCTGCGCCAGCGGCTGGAGGCATTGCCATGAACACGGGCGGGTGGAATGCGCTGGTGCAGCCCGAGGCGGTGGCAGCCGCGCTCGGGGAGGCGGAGGTGGTGCTGGTCGACTGCCGCTTCTCGCTGGCCGACACGGCGCAGGGCGAGCGCGCGTACCGTCAGGCGCACCTGCCCGGCGCGCGCTATGCGCACCTGGACCAGGACCTGTCCGGGCCGCCTGACGCGGGACAGGGACAGGGACGTCACCCCTGGCCGGACGCCGCCGCGTTCGTCCGCCGATTGTCGAGCTGGGGCATCGCGCCGCACAGCCGGGTGGTGGCCTACGACGCCGGCGACGGGGCCCATGCGGCCCGGCTCTGGTGCCTGCTGCGTGCCCTGGGCCATGAGCACGTGGCCGTGCTGGACGGGGGCTGGTCGCGCTGGACCGCGCTGGGCCTTCCCGTGGACGCCGACCTGCTGTCGCCGGCGCCGGTGCCCTACGCGGGCCGGTTCGACGCGTCCAGCCTGGTCGACGCCGACGAAGTGGCCGGTCATCTGGAGCGCGGCGGGTTGCTGGTCGATGCGCGCGCGCGCGAGCGCTTCCGTGGCGAGATCGAACCGCTGGACGCGGTGGCCGGCCATGTCCCCGGTGCGGTCAACCGACCCTACGCGGCCAACCTCGAGGAGGGCCGCTTCAAGTCGGCCGCGCGCCTGCGGACCGAATTCGAAGCCCTGCTGGCCGGGCGCGACGCCAGCGCACTGGTCGCCATGTGCGGCTCCGGCGTCACGGCCTGCCATCACCTGCTTGCGCTGGCGCACGCCGGACTGCACGGCGCGCGCCTCTACCCAGGTTCCTGGAGCGGCTGGATCAGCGACCCGGCGCGGCCGGTGGCGACCGGCGACGCCTGAGCGGCAGGGGCGCCGCTACTTGCCGAGCCGGGCCAGCAGGGCGCGCAGCGCGGACTGGGTGTCCGGATCGGTCCAGGCTTCGACGAAGCGGTCCAGTTCGAGCAGTTCCGGCCGAAGCGCCGCCACCACCTCGGCACGCGCGATCGCGCGCGTGGCGAGCATCGGCTTGCGCGGCAGGACCAGCAGCTGCGACAGCCAGGCGTGTGCGCGCTGCGGCACGTCCTCGATGGCGGCAAGTTCGTCCACCAGGCCGATGGAAAGCGCCTGTTGCGCGTCGACCATCGCCCCGGCCACAAGCAGGCGTTCGGCACGGTGCGGCCCGACCACGCGGCGCATCAGCCGCTGGATGCCTTCCGGCGCGATCAGCCCGACCTGGGTTTCGTTGAGGCCGATCCGGTATTCGCCCGCGGCCATGACCCGGTAATCGCAGCACAGGGCCAGCACGCAGCCGCCGGCCGGGCTGTGGCCGTTGAGCGCGGCGGCGACCGGGACCGGCGATTGCGCCAGTGCCCGCGCCGCGTCGATGAAGCCTTCCCAAGCCGCGCGCAGCGCGACTGCATCGAGGCCCAGCAGATGCGGCACGTCCAGCCCGGCGGAAAACACGCCCGGGCCACCGCTCAGCACGATGCCCTGCGCGCCGTCCGCCACGGCGCGGTCCATGGCTTCGCGCAGCAGGCGGCACAGGGCCGGATCCAGCGCGTTTACCGGAGGGCGCGCCAGGCGCAGTTCATGGATGCCGTCGTGCTGGCTGTGTTCGATCATCGGCCGGATCCGCGGGTAGGTGGTGGACATCATAGTGGCGGCGCGCGCCGTCCTTCCGTCGCGATCCGTCGGGCGCGGTGGGAAGCGAAGCGCGATGGCGATGGCGGGGACGGCAGAGCCGCTGGACGAGTGGAACATGCGGGTGCCTGCGGATGCGAAACAGCGAGCGCCTGCTCGAGCCAGCGCGCATGCCGGATGCGGCGTGCGTCCACCCGCATCCGCGACGGCGCCCATCCGGCTAAGGCGCCGCCCGGCGCGCGCGTCGCCCTGCGTTGCTGTCTTCCCGCGCAGCACGAACAGCCGCAGCACGCCACCGATGTTGCAGCGTTGAATCATCCGCAATCCACGCCGCAGCCGGCGCTGGCAGCGGGGATGCAGCCGCGGCCGGGCGATCTCCGGCCCATTCGTGCATCGCCCTGGTTGCAGCTGTGAAACATTTGCGGCCGGAAAACGTGCGTTCGCGCTCATGCAGCGCGCCTGCCCGCGGATAACTCCAGCGAATCCGGTGCCTTACGGGTGCGGGCTGCGATTGGCACCGGTCTTGCGGAGACGCTGCAGCGCAAGCGCCCGTCATGACGACCGGGGTTTGGCGCAACGAACCCAAGGAGTATTTCAATGCGCATTCGACACAGCATCCTCACTGCGGCCGTCCTGGTCGTGCTGGGTGCCTCGGGCCAGCTCATGGCCCAGGACCAGACCGAAGCCGGCGCCGGCGACAACAACTCCACCCGCGGCAACAACCGCGACAACATGACCCAGGCCGTGGCCTCGGGCGACGGCAGCGCGGCGGCCGACAACTACAGCACGGCGATGGCCAGCACCACCAACACCGCCACCGATTCGTTCAACACCAGCTCCAACACCGTGGTGGCGACCACCCAGCTCAGCGGGACGGTCACCGGCAATGGCGTGTCGGGCCTGGGCAATGTCGCCAACAACGGCGGCAGCGCCGACGGTGGCGCGGGCGGGCCGGGCGGCACCGGCTTGGGTGGCACGGCGTCGGCCGGCGCGGGCAGCGGCGGCGACGGTGGCGACGGCGGCGATGCGGGCTCGTGGAGCGACCGCGCCGGAGATTCGGGCAGCGGGACCGAGACGGCGGCGGCAGGCAGTTCGGCGTCCGATGCCTACGCCGAAGCGCGCAGCCGGACCCGCGAGCGCGGCGCAGGCGCGGCGAGCGCCGACAGCCAGTCGCAGGCCGATGCATCGTCGAACGCGGACACCTCCGCCACCGGCGGCGACAGCACCGCGAGCAACAGCGGCAGCAGCGGCGATGCGTCCGCCTGGGGCGGTGCCGGTGGCGCGGGCGGCACCGGTCGTGGTGGCGATGCCACCGGCGGCGACGGCAGCGGCGGCAACGGTGGTCGCGGAGGTGACGGCGGTGTGGCCTACGCCGATACCGGCAATTTCAACATGTCCAATGCGATGAACGGCTCCGGCAATGCGGCCGCCGGCATCATGGTCATGGCGCAGAACAGTGGCGCCGCGGCCCTGATCCAGCAGGGCGTGACGGTCCAAGCCAACCTCAGCGTCGGACCGTAACGGCTGATCCGCCCCTGCGGGGGCGAATCCGACCGGTCGCGATGCGCACCGCACCGCGACCGGTTGCTGCATCCCGGGCATGCCGCGCGCTTTCTGCGCGCCTGGAGGAAGGATCCATGGACACATGCGATGTCTGGCGCCCGCTGCTGGTCGGCGCCCTCTTGCTGGCCGCGCTGCCGACGATGGCCACGCCGCCGGCGGATGCAGGGCGCGCGGCAGCCGTAGAGGCTCCGCCGAGAACCGAGGACGGCGAACTGGGCCCTGCGCTCGAGGTCGAGGCGCTGTCGAGCCTGCGTGGTGGCGATGGCCAGGTGATCGTGGAGGTCGACAATCACGGCACGGTCGAGGGCAATACCGCGAGCCAGGTGATCGCGGGCGACAACCGCATCGAGGGCGGTGCGTTCGCCAACGCCGCCGGCCTGACCACGGTGATCCAGAACAGCGGGTCGAACGTGCTGATCCAGAACGGCACCTCGGTGAACGTGCGCTTCGGAAGCGGGCCCTGATGAAGCCGCACGCATCCATGCTGGCGGCGCTGTTGGCCTTGGCCTCGCACGCGGTCGCGGTGCCGGCCGGTGCGATGGACCTGCGCGTTCCGTATGGCGGCGGCTATTCGGTGCCGGTGACCAGCCTGAAAGAGGCGCGGTTCCGTTCGACCGTGCGCCAGCAATACGATTTCAGCTGCGGATCGGCCGCAGTCGCGACCTTGCTGACCTACCAGTACGGGATGCCGGTGGACGAGGCCGAGGTGTTCCGGCACATGTACGCCACCGGCGACCAGGCACGGATCCGGGCCGAGGGATTCTCGCTGCTCGACATGCGCCGTTACCTCGCATCGCGCGGGTTCCAGGCCGACGGCTTCCAGGTGCCGCTCGACAAGCTGCTCGATCAGGGACTGCCCGCGATCGTGCTGATCAACGACCACGGGTACCGGCACTTCGTCGTGGTCCGCGGGCTGCGCCAGGGCCGCGTGCTGGTGGCCGATCCGGCGCGCGGCACGCGGTCGATCCCGCGTCGCGACTTCGAGCGCATCTGGGACAACCGGGTGCTGTTCGTCGTCCACAACCGGCGCGAACTGGCCAGCTTCAACCAGGCGCGCGACTGGAATCTCGCGCCCGCCGCGCCGCTGGAGGCGGGCATCCAGCGCCAAGGGCTGCAGGACGTCGTGATCCCTCGCCGTGGTCCGGGGGATATCTGATGGCGCTCCGTCCACTGCTCCTGTTCCTGGTCCTGGCCTGCTCGATGGCGGCGGCGTCGATTCGCGCGGGCGAACGCGCCGGGGGAGTGGGACTCGACGAAGACTGGCCGCGCCTGGAACCGGCCGCGCTCGACGAGCAGCGTGGCGGGTTCCTGATGCCCTCCGGCCTGCAGGTGTCGTTCGGCTTCGAGCGCACCGTGCTCGTCAACGGCGCGCTGGCATCCGCGCTGCGCGTGCAGGTGGCGGACGTGGGGCGCATCAGTGCGGAGGAGGCGGGACAGCTGGCCGCGCTTGGCCAGACCCAACTCGTCCAGATCGGCACTGGCAATGCGACCCACATCCAGACCGGCGGGCTGGTGATCCAGAACTCCCTCGATGGCCAGCATATCCAGGTCCAGAGCACGCTGGAGGCAGGTTCCAATGCGCTCGGCCTGCTGCAGACGCTGAATACGGCGCAGGCGCTCCGGTCGGCATCTTCCGGCTCGCTGGGCGGCCTCTAGCGACGATGAAAACCTCCGTGCGACAGGGAAGTGCGCGATGAACACACCGTGGCTCCATCCGGAATCGGCCCAACCCGGCGCAGCATCGCGCACGCGCCAGCCAGCGGCGCGATCTGGCGTCGCATGGCCGGTGCTCGCGGGCTGCTCGCTGCTGATGGCCGGCGCCGCGTGCGCGCAGGATGCCCCGCCGGAGGACCGCCTGCGCCAGCTGGAAGCGCGCCTGGCAGAACAGGATCGCCAGATCGGCAGCCTGCAGCACCTGGTGGAACGCCAGCAGGCCGCGATCGACGGCCTCGCGCGTGAACTGGGTGCTCCGCGGCTCGACGACCTGCGTGCACGCGGGGGCAACGCGGCGCAGTTGCCGCTGACGATGGGGCAGGCCGCGGCGGTCCACGCACCGGGCCAGGCGGCACTCGGCGACGGCGAAGCGCCGGCGTACGCCGATGCGACGGCGGATACCCAGGTCGGCCGGCCGCCGGATCCGGAGGAACGCCCGCCCGAGGTGGCGCGCATCTTCGAACAGCCGGGCGTGCTCACGCCGGCCGGGCAACTGGTGCTCGAGCCTTCACTGCAGTTCGGCTATTCCAGCAACGATCGCGTCGCGCTGGTCGGCTACACCGTCATTCCGGCGATCCTGATCGGCCTGATCGACGTGCGCCAGGTGAAGACCACCAGCCTGACCGCGGCGCTGGCCGCGCGTTACGGCATCGGTGGCCGCTTCGAGCTGGAAGTGAAGGCGCCGTTCTCCTACATCAGCAGCGACACCGTCAGCCGCGAGATCTTCACCGGGTCGGCCCAGGACAGCGTGTTCCAGGCCGACGGCAAGGGCCTGGGGGACGTCGAGGTCACCGCCCGATACCAGCTCAACCAGGGCGGCGCGGACAGGCCGTTCTACGTCCTCTGGCTGCGCTACAAGACGCGCACCGGCCGCGATCTGTTCGAGGTGGTCACCGACTGCGTGACCCGCTGCGTGGCCAACGCCACCGGCACCGGCCTGCCGCTGGACCTGCCGACCGGCAGCGGTTTCTCCGCGCTGCAGCCGGGCATCACCTGGCTCTACGCCTCCGATCCGGTGGTGTTCTTCGGCAGCCTGAGCTACCTGCACAACTTCGAGCGCGACGATGTGTCCAGAACCGTGCTCTCGGGCGCGCCCGAGGGCTATCCGCAGACCACGACCGAACTGCTGGGGACGGTCGACGCCGGCGACATCATCGGCTTCAACTTCGGCATGGGCCTGGCCCTCAACGAACGCGCGGCGGTGAGCTTCGGCTACGACCAGAGCATCGTCGACCGTACCAAGCAGAACGGCGAGGACGCGCCCGGCGCGGTCCGCGTGGTCCTGGGGACGCTGGTGATCGGGGGCTCCTACCGGCTGAGCGACCGCGCCAGCCTCAATGTCGCACTCGGCGTCGGCGTGACCCGCGACACGCCCGATGTCTCGCTCGCCGTGCGCATGCCCATCCGTTTCTAGCGCTGCGCCTCCCATGCCCGTCGATGGCGGCGGGGCGATGCCGCACCGCGTTCAGCGATGTGGAGAACGTCGTGGCCGCCGCCGCGTGCCCGCCGCGTTCCGATGGCTACAACAACAAGAATCCGGCATCCCTCAGGGGGAGGATGCGGGGAGCCATCCCGCATGCATCCTGAAACGCGCGCGTTGATCCATCTGCAGTTGCACCGCACCGATGATGGTGGCGAACTTGAACGCGGGTTGGGCGCCGCGGGGTGGCGGACCCATGGCCCGGAAGATGTGGAGCGGGTTGCGCTGCGGCTGCGGCTGCAGGCCTCGCCCGGCGTGGGGCTGCTGGATCTGCGGGGCGTGTCGCGCACCGGCGCACCCGACCTGGTCGCACGGCCCGCGCTGGTGGAGGCGCTGGCCCATCCCGGTGTGGAGTGGGTGGCCGTGCTGCACGAAACGCAGCTGGATTGCGAGGCGCTGGGCCGGCTGGTGCACAGCTACTGCCGAGACTACCTGACCCACCCTTGCGACGAGGGCACCCTGGCGATCGTGCTCGGCCACGCGCTGGGCATGTCCCGGCTGCCGCCGGTTGCGCCGTCTGCGGATGCGGTGCGGCAGCCGATCGCGGGCCTGGTCGGAGAGAGCGAGGGGATGCGGCGCCTGGCAGGACGCGTGCGCAAGGCTGCGCGCAGCGAGGCGCCGGTGTTCCTCTCGGGCGAAACCGGCACCGGCAAGGAACTGGTCGCAGCCGAGATCCATCGCCAGTCCAGGCGCGGCGGCATGCCGCTGGTGGGAATCAACTGCGGTGCGATCCCTTCCAGCCTGATGCAGTCCGAGCTGTTCGGCTATGAGCGCGGCGCCTTCACCGGCGCGGTGCAGCGCAAGCTGGGGCGCGTCGAACAGGCGCACGGCGGCACCCTGTTCCTGGACGAGGTGGCGGACCTGCCGATGGAGTCGCAGGCCTCGCTGCTGCGTTTCCTGGAAGAGGGCCGCATCGAACGCCTGGGTGGACGCGAGTCGATCCGGGTCGACGCACGCATCGTCTGCGCCACGCATGTCGACCTGCACAAGGCCGTGGCCGAAGGCCGCTTCCGTGCCGACCTCTATCACCGGCTGCGGGTGATCGAACTGCGGATGCCGGCCCTGCGCGAACGGGGCAACGACATCGTCCTGATCGCGCACCATGCGCTGCAGCGCCACGCGGGCGAGGTCCAGGGCCGGCTCAAGGGGTTCAAGGCCTGCGCGTTGCGTGCGATGCAGAGTTACGGCTGGCCCGGCAACGTGCGCGAACTGATCAACCGCGTGCGTGAGGCCATGGTCATGGCCGAGGGCTGCTACATCTCGGCACGCGACCTGCAGCTGGAGGACGGCGACCCGCAGCCGTGCACCGGCGTCACGATCGAGTTGGCCCGGCGCGAGGGCGAGCGTGCGGCGATCGAGCGCGCGCTGGCGCGCAATGGCCAGCGCGTGGGCCAGGCGGCGGACGAACTGGGCATCTCGCGCGTCACCCTCTACCGCCTGATGCTGCGCCACGGCCTGCACGAGGCGCGGCCGGAAGCGCAGTGGCGCCGACTGGCGCTGGTCAAGGGTGGCAGGGACGGCGCCTGAACGCCGGGCGTCAGCCGCTCGCGACGCGCCGCACCGCCTCGGGGAGCGGCGTCGGCCGCCCCGTCGCGCGGTCGATCCAGACCATCACCACGTGCCCGTCCGCATACAGGACGGTGCCGTCCTCGGCGGCGATGCGATGGCCGATGGTGACGCTGGTCGTGCCGACGCGGTCGGCGAACAGCTCGACCACCACGCGCGCGGGGTAGGGGATCGGCACCCGGTAGTTCATCTGTACCGCGGCCAGCAGCGGCGCGAAGGTCTCGGTCAGCCAAGGCTCGCCCAGCGATTCGAACCAGCGGATCCGCGCCTCCTCCAGATAGGTCATGAAGTTGGAGTTGTTGACGTGGTTGAACGCGTCCAGGTCGCGCCAGCGCAGCTCGATCGGCAGGCGGAACAGGGCGGTACGGTTGTCCAGGCTCATGTCGGAACTCGGATGGGAAGCGAAGCGGCCGTGCGGGCTGCGGGCGGATTCAGGCGGCGGACTTCCGGCGCGCGGGCTTGGCATCCAGGCCCAGGGTGCGTGCCAGGAACCGGCCGGTATGCGAGGCGGGCAGGCGCGCGATCTCCTCCGGCGTTCCCTGGCCGATGATCGTGCCGCCGCGGTGGCCGCCTTCCGGGCCGAGATCGACCACCCAGTCGGCGGTCTTGATCACGTCCAGGTTGTGCTCGATCACGACCACGGTGTTGCCGTCGTCGCGCAGCTTGTGCAACACCGCGAGCAGATGCTCGATGTCGTGGAAGTGCAGGCCGGTGGTCGGCTCGTCGAGGATGTAGAGCGTGCGCCCGGTGTCGCGCCGCGACAGCTCCTTCGACAGCTTCACCCGCTGCGCCTCGCCGCCCGACAGCGTGGTCGCCGGCTGCCCCAGCTTGATGTAGCTCAGGCCCACGTCGAGCAGGGTTTCGAGCTTGCGCGCGATCGAAGGCACCGGCTCGAACAGGGCCAGTGCATCCTCCACGGTCATTTCCAGCACGTCGTGGATGCTGTAGCCCTTGTAGAGGATCTCCAGCGTCTCGCGGTTGTAGCGCTTGCCGCCGCAGACGTCGCAGGGGACGTAGACGTCGGGCAGGAAATGCATTTCCACCTTGATCAGGCCGTCGCCCTGGCAGGCTTCGCAGCGGCCGCCGCGCACGTTGAAGCTGAAGCGCCCGGGCGAATAGCCACGCGCGCGCGCCTCGGGCACCTGCGCGAACAGTTCCCGCAGCGGGGTGAACAGCCCGGTGTAGGTGGCGGGATTGCTGCGCGGCGTGCGCCCGATCGGCGACTGGTCGATGTCCACGACCTTGTCGAACAGGTCCAGGCCATGCACTTCCCGGTAGGGCGCCGCGCTGTGCGAGGCGCCATTGATCTCGTTGGCCGCCAGTGCGTACAGGGTATCGTTGATCAGGGTCGACTTGCCCGATCCCGACACGCCGGTGACCGCGGTGAACAGCCCCGAGGGGATGCACAGGTCGACGTCCTTGAGATTGTTGCCGGACGCGCCCAGCAGCCGCAGCTGCAGCTTCGGATTGGGCTTGTGGCGCTGGGCCGGAATGGCGATCTGGCGCTTGCCCGACAGGTACTGCCCGGTGAGCGAGCGCGGCGCCTTGAGGATGTCGGCCAGCTTGCCCTCGGCCACCACTTCGCCACCGTGCACGCCGGCGCCGGGCCCGATGTCGACCACATGGTCGGCCAGCCGGATGGCGTCCTCGTCGTGCTCGACCACGATCACCGTGTTACCCAGGTCGCGCAGACGCGTCAGGGTGCCGAGCAGGCGCTCGTTGTCGCGCTGGTGCAGGCCGATGGAGGGTTCGTCGAGGACATACATCACGCCGACCAGCCCCGCACCGATCTGCGAGGCCAGACGGATGCGCTGCGCTTCGCCGCCCGACAGGGTGTCGGCCTTGCGCTCCAGGGTGAGGTAGTCCAGGCCGACGTCGACCAGGAAGCCGAGCCGCTCGTTGATCTCCTTCACGATCTTGGCGGCGATCTCGCCACGCCAGCCAGCCAGCTGCAGGCTCGCGAAAAACGCGCGCGCTTCGTCGATGGGCAGGACCACCAGGTCCGACAGCGGACGCTCGGACACGAACACGTTGCGCGCGGCGCGGTTCAGCCGCGCACCGCCGCACTCGGTGCAGGCGCGCTCGCTGATGTACTTCGCCAATTCCTCGCGCACCGCCGCCGATTCGGTCTCCCGGTAGCGGCGCTCGAGGTTGGGCACGATGCCCTCGAACCGATGCTTGCGCTGGGTCCTGCCCCCGGCGTCGGTCACGTAGCTGAAGGTGATCGTGGTATTGCCGCTGCCGAACAGCACCGCCTCGCGCGATGCTTCGGGCAGCTCCTGCCAGGGGGTGTCGACGCTGAAGCCGTAGTGCTTGGCCAGCGACTGGATCAGCTGGAAGTAGTAAGCGTTGCGCCGGTCCCATCCGCGCACCGCGCCCGCCGCAAGCGACAGCTCCGGGTGCACGACCACGCGCGCGGGGTCGAAGAACTGGGACACCCCCAGGCCGTCGCAGGTCGGACAGGCGCCCTGGGGCGAATTGAACGAGAACAGGCGCGGCTCCAGCGCCGGCAATGCGTATTCGCACACCGGGCAGGAATACTTGGACGAGAACAGCAGCGCGGCGGCGGCCTCGTCGTCCATGGCCTGCACCGAGGCCATGCCCTCGCCGAGCTTGAGCGCGGTTTCGAAGGATTCGGTGAGCCGTTGGCGGATGCCGGCCGCGGACTCCTCGTCCACGCTGCGCACCTTGAACCGGTCGATGACCGCTTCGATCGTGTGCTTCTGGCGCAGGGCCAGCGGCGGCACCGCGTCGATCTCGTGCAGCACCCCGTCCACGCGTACCCGGACGTAGCCTTGCGCGCGCAACTGCTCGAAGACCTGGGCGTGCTCGCCCTTGCGCTCGCGCACCACCGGAGCCAGCAGCATCCAGCGCTGGTCCGGATCGAGGTTGAGCACCTGGTCGACCATCTGGCTGACCGTCTGCGCCTCCAGCGGATAGCCGTGGTCGGGGCAGCGCGGCAGGCCCACGCGCGCGTACAGCAGGCGCAGGTAGTCGTAGATCTCGGTGATGGTGCCCACCGTCGAGCGCGGATTGTGGCTGGTCGACTTCTGCTCGATCGAGATCGCGGGCGAGAGTCCCTCGATGTGGTCGACGTCGGGCTTTTCCATCACGCTGAGGAACTGGCGCGCGTAGGCCGACAGCGACTCGACGTAGCGCCGCTGGCCTTCGGCGTAGATGGTGTCGAAGGCAAGCGAGGACTTGCCCGAGCCGGACAGGCCGGTGAACACGATCAGCCGGTCTCGAGGCAGGTCGAGGTCGACATTCTTGAGGTTGTGGGTACGGGCACCGCGAATGCGGATGGTGTCCATCGCCATCGGACGGGATTCCGGTTGGGGGCTGGGGGAGGGCAGCCGGGAGGAACCGGTCAGCCTAGCGAGCCGCCTAGATGGGGGCAAATGCGGCGGATGCCAGCTTCACTTGGTCCCGTCTCAGGCTGTGCGACAGGCGCGAGGCGAGACGCCGGTCCGGCCGCAGCCGGGGCGGCGCCGTGCGCCAAAACGCGGGTCCGGCGTCAAGACCGGGGGGCGGCGAAAGTTATACGGTTGTTAACATGCCCTTCACGGCGATAAACCTAAGCTGCCGCCGTGCGTTCAGTCTGCAGCCTTGCGACTGGGCAAGACACATGGCACCGGACGTCGCACGAGTGGGACACGGGGTCGCAATCCGATTGGCAAGTCCTTTCAAGGAACCGGAAATGACGAAGACGAAACTCCTCACCCTCGCGCTGCTCGGCGGCCTCGGCCTGACCCAGGCTGCGTCCGCGCAGGAATTCGATGACCGCTGGTATCTGACCGGTTCGGTCGGTTTCAACCTCCAGGACGAGGACCGTCGTACGGACGATGCCTACGCGCTGGGCCTGGGCCTGGGCAAGTTCATCAGCCCCGAGTGGTCGGTGGAAGGTGCGCTGAACTACCAGAACCCGAACTTCGAGCACAACTCGGACCTGCTGTGGAGCCAGTACGGCGTGTCGCTGGACTTCCGTCGCCACTTCATCGCCGAGGGCCGCAACTGGGCGCCGTACGTGCTGTTCGGCCTGGGCTACCAGCGTTCGGAAGAAGAGTACGTGCTGGCGACGTCGCCGGAGCTGTTCCAGCGTGAGGACGGCAACCTGGCGGCGAAGGTCGGCGTGGGCCTGCAGGGCGACTTCAGCCGCCGCGTGGCCGTGCGCGCCGAGCTGGCGACCCGTTTCGACTTCGACGACCAGAGCTACGCTGCCGAGTCGGGCGTCGACGGTTCGGGCTATCCGCACCAGCAGGAAGAGAGCTACTTCAGCGACGTGATCGCGTCGGTGGGTGTGGTGATCCCGCTGGGTCCGGAGCCGACCGCGCCGGTGGCACCGCCGCCGCCGCCGCCGCCGGCACCGCCTGCGCCGCCGCCGGCCCCGGCTCCGATCACGATCGACCTGAACGGCGTGAACTTCGACTTCGACAAGTCGACGCTGCGTCCTGACGCGGTGCAGATCCTGAACGAGGCCGTGGAGATCCTGAAGCGTTATCCGGACCTGCGCGTGGAAGTGGCCGGCCATACCGACCTGTGCGGTGCGGACGCCTACAACCAGAGCCTGTCGGAGCGTCGTGCGCGCGCGGTGTACGACTACATGACCAGCAACGGCATCGACGCGGGCCGTCTGTCGGGCCCTGTGGGCTACGGCGAGAGCCGTCCGCTGGAGCCGACGGCGCAGACGCTGCCGGGCTGCAAGAGCGAGGTCAACCGCCGTACCGAGCTCAACGTCCAGAACTGATCCGGGCCGGCGGCCGCTTTCAGGCGGCCGCCCCCTGGCTCTTCAAGAATTTGTTCGACGCGTGTTGGTCTTGCCTAGGCAGCCTGGGAACAATGACTTAGGTTGGCCTGCTGCCTTGGGCAGGAATACAATTCAGAAATGTGAGTTCGCTTTGTTTCCCGGACACTTCCCCCTAAGGAGTTTTCAATGAAAATCCGCTTGCTGAGCGCCGCCCTCCTGGCGGGCATGGCCGTGACCTCCGTCGCGTCCGCGCAGGAATTCGATGACCGCTGGTACCTGACCGGTTCGGTCGGTTTCAACCTCCAGGACGAGGACCGTCGTACGGACGATGCCTACGCGCTGGGCCTGGGCCTGGGCAAGTTCATCAGCCCCGAGTGGTCGGTGGAAGGTGCGCTGAACTACCAGAACCCGAACTTCGAGCACAACTCGGACCTGCTGTGGAGCCAGTACGGCGTGTCGCTGGACTTCCGTCGCCACTTCATCGCCGAGGGCCGCAACTGGGCGCCGTACGTGCTGTTCGGCCTGGGCTACCAGCGTTCGGAAGAAGAGTACGTGCTGGCGACGTCGCCGGAGCTGTTCCAGCGTGAGGACGGCAACCTGGCGGCGAAGGTCGGCGTGGGCCTGCAGGGCGACTTCAGCCGCCGCGTGGCCGTGCGCGCCGAGCTGGCGACCCGTTTCGACTTCGACGACCAGAGCTACGCTGCCGAGTCGGGCGTCGACGGTTCGGGCTATCCGCACCAGCAGGAAGAGAGCTACTTCAGCGACGTGATCGCGTCGGTGGGTGTGGTGATCCCGCTGGGTCCGGAGCCGACCGCGCCGGTGGCACCGCCGCCGCCGCCGCCGCCGGCACCGCCTGCGCCGCCGCCGGCCCCGGCTCCGATCACGATCGACCTGAACGGCGTGAACTTCGACTTCGACAAGTCGACGCTGCGTCCTGACGCGGTGCAGATCCTGAACGAGGCCGTGGAGATCCTGAAGCGTTATCCGGACCTGCGCGTGGAAGTGGCCGGCCATACCGACCTGTGCGGTGCGGACGCCTACAACCAGAGCCTGTCGGAGCGTCGTGCGCGCGCGGTGTACGACTACATGACCAGCAACGGCATCGACGCGGGCCGTCTGTCGGGCCCTGTGGGCTACGGCGAGAGCCGTCCGCTGGAGCCGACGGCGCAGACGCTGCCGGGCTGCAAGAGCGAGGTCAACCGCCGCACCGAGCTCAACGTCCAGAACTGATCGGACCAGAGCAGTTGTCCCAGAAAGCCCGGCCTCGCGCCGGGCTTTCTGCTTTGCGGCCGCGATCACCGGCGGCATGCGTTTTTCGCTTGTCCGCGCGCGCTGCGCTGATACACTCGCGCCAGTTTTCGAGGCGGAGATTGAAATGCGCGGATGGACGATGTTGCTGCTGTCGTTGGGTGCGGTGTCCGCCCATGCCTCGACCCAGTGTCCAAGCGCCACCGCGCAGCCCCTGGCGGTCCGTACGACCGTGCTGTTGCCGGTCGCGACCGGCTTCGCGAGCGTGAACCCCCAGCTCGGCTCGCAGCGTGGCGTGCTCGCGCCGGATTTCGACGAGTCGCAATCGGTCGACAACGTGCTGTGGCGGCTGCAGGTGGAGGGCTGCCAGCAGGTCGCCGCGGCGACGCCGGCGTCGGCGCTGGCCGCTCCCGCGCCCGGCGCTTACGTCAAGCGCACCGAGCACGACAACACGCCGTACCGCTTCAACATGACCCAGAACGGCAAGCGCATGACCGCCGACGATTTCGACGCGTGGCTGCAGGCCAACGGTTACAGCGCCGGGCGCCGTGCAGCGCCGGCGGCGGAAGCTCCCGCGGCGCCGACCCCGCCAGCGGGCGAGCAGTCCCAATAATCCTAGGGTGTTGCGTCGGCCGGCGGGACCGGCTGCTGGAAGGCTCCGCCTCGGCGGGGAATACGGCCAGCGCCCACCCAGCCGTCAGTTCCGCAGCACGCCCAGTTCGTGCCCGATGCGCGTGAATGCATCGATCGCCTGGTCGATGTGCGCGCGCGTGTGGGCAGCCGACATCTGGGTGCGGATCCGCGCCTGACCCTTCGGCACGACCGGAAAGAAGAACCCGATGGCGTAGATGCCTTCCTCCAGCAGCCGCTCCGCGAAGCGCTGCGCCAGGGGGGCGTCGTACAGCATCACGGGGCAGATCGGGTGGACGCCGGGGCGCAGCTCGAAACCGGCCGCGGTCATGCGCTCGCGAAAATAAGCGGTGTTCGCGACCAGCCGTTCCCGCAGCTCGTCGGCGGCGTCGAGCATTTCGAACGCCTTCGTGCCCGCCGCCACCACATGCGGCGGCAGCGAATTGGAGAACAGGTAGGGGCGCGAGCGCTGCCGGAGCAATTCGATGACTTCGGATCGCGCGGTCGTGAATCCGCCCAGCGCCCCGCCCATGGCCTTGCCGAGCGTGCCGGTAATGATGTCGATGCGTTCCAGCACGCCCTTGACCTCGGCCGAACCGCGTCCGGTCGCGCCGAGGAAGCCGGTGGCATGGCACTCGTCGATGTGGACCAGGGCGCCATACTTCGCGGCCAGGGCCGTGATCTCGTCGAGCGGGGCGATGAACCCGTCCATCGAAAAGACGCCGTCGGTGGTGATCAGCTTGGTGCGGCAGCCTGCGGCCTCGGCCGCCTGCAGCTGCCGCTCCAGGTCGGCCATGTCGCAGTTGGCATAGCGGAAGCGCTGCGCCTTGCACAGGCGCACGCCGTCGATGATCGAGGCGTGGTTGAGCGCGTCCGAGATGATCGCGTCGCCCTCGTCGAGCAGCGGTTCGAACAGGCCGCCATTGGCATCGAAGCACGCGGCGTAGAGGATCGTGTCCTGCTTGCCGAAGAAATCCGCGATGGTCTTCTCGAGCTGCTTGTGCAGGTCCTGCGTGCCGCAGATGAAACGGACCGAGGCCATGCCGAAGCCGTGGGTGTCGAGTGCTTGCTTCGCCGCGGCGACGATGTCCGGATGGTCGGCCAGCCCCAGGTAGTTGTTGGCACAGAAGTTCAGCACGGTGCGGCCGTCGGCGAGCGTGATCTCGGCCGACTGCGGGCTGGTGATGATGCGTTCGGACTTGAACAGTCCCGCCTGGCGGATCTCGTCGAGTGTCTCGGCATAACGCTGTGTGCCGGTAGCGTTGGACATGGCCTGCGGTCCCGCGAAAAGAAACGCGATTCTACCAAGCGGGCCCGGTATCGGCCTTTGCGACGGCGGTCGGCCGATCGATGAATCGCTTGCCGATTACGCGGACGGACGCGGGAGTCGCACCGCGCTGGCAAGCCCTGGCGGCCCGCGGCGGCTAGCGGACGCGCGCCAGCGAGCGGCAGGTTCGGGGCAGGGCAGGGATCCGGCGGGGCTTGGAGACGGCGCGCCGGGATGGCCCGTATGCGGTCGCCGCCCCGCGACACTCAATGCCAGTCGAGCACGACCTTGCCGGACTTGCCAGATTCCATCAGGTCGAAGCCCTTCTGGAAGTCTTCCGCCCGGAGCTGGTGGCTCAGCACCTTGCCCAGCGGGAAGCCGGACAGCACCAGCTGGGTCATCTTGTACCAGGTCTCGTACATCCGCCTGCCGTAGATGCCCTGAACGGTGAGCCCCTTGAAGATGATCCGGTCCCAGTCCACGCCCGCATCCTTGGGCAGCAGGCCCAGAAGCGCGACCTTGCCGCCGTGGTACATGCAGTCGAGCATGTCGTTGAAGGCGCGCGGGTTGCCGCTCATTTCCAGGCCGACATCGAAACCGTCCATGTGCAGGTCGGCCATCACCTCCTTGAGCGAGGTGTTGGCGACGTTGACCACGCGCGTGGCGCCCATGTCGGCGGCCAGCTTGAGGCGGTAGTCGTTGACGTCGGTGACCACCACGTTGCGTGCGCCGATATGCTTGCAGATGCCCGCGGCCATCACCCCGATCGGGCCTGCGCCGGTGATCAGCACGTCCTCGCCGACCACGTCGAACTCCAACGCGCAGTGGGCGGCGTTGCCGTAGGGATCGAAGAACGCGGCCAGTTCGCTGGGTACCTGGTCCGGCACCGGCCACAGGTTGCTGGCGGGCATGACGATGTACTCGGCGAAGGCGCCGTCGCGGTTGACGCCGATGCCCACGGTATTGGGGCACAGGTGTTGTTTTCCGGCGCGGCAGTTGCGGCAGTGGCCGCAGACGATGTGTCCCTCCGCCGAGACGCGCTGGCCGACGGTGTAGCCCGACACGCCAGGCCCCAGCCCCGCCACGCGTCCGACGAACTCATGGCCGATGACCAGCCCCTGGCGGATCGTGCGCTGGGCCCATTCGTCCCACAGGTAGATATGCAGGTCGGTGCCGCAGATCGCGGTCTTCTCGACCCGGATCAGCACCTCGTTGGGTCCCGGCACCGGCACCGGGACCTCTTCCATCCACAGGCCTCTGGTGGTCTCGCGCTTGACCAGCGCCTTCATGGTTGCGGACATCGGGGAGCGCCGTGGGGATGGGCGCTCATTATAGGTTGCAGACGAAATGGCCACAGCCCGGCGGCGGCCCCAGGCGCGGCACGCCCCCGGCGGGAGGGGGCTACAATCCCCCGGTCCTTTCAGGTGGAACCGTTGCATGCGCCTTTCCCTGCTGAGCCTGTCCGCCGCCGCCGCCCTGGCGGTAGCCGTCCCCGCCGCCCACGCCGTCGAGGGCATGTGGGTGCCGCAGCAGTTGCCGGAGATCGCCGGTTCGCTGAAGAAGGCCGGGCTGAAGCTCGATCCGGAGCAGTTGGCGGACCTGACCGGAGACCCGCTGGGGGCGGTGGTTTCGCTGGGCGGATGCACCGCCAGCTTCGTGTCCCCGCAGGGCCTGGTGGTCACCAACCATCACTGCGCCTATGGCGCGATCCAGCTCAATTCCACGCCCGAGAACAACCTGATGCGCGACGGCTTCAATGCCGCCGCGCCGGCCGGCGAGATCACTGCCGGCCCGAACGCGCGCATCTATGTGCTGGACGCGATCACCGACGTCACCGGGCAGGTCCAAGCCGCGATCGAAGCGGCGGCCGAGCCGCTGGCCCGCACCCAGGCGCTGGATGCGATCGAGAAGCGGCTGGTGGCCGAATGCGAGGCCGAGCCGGGGTATCGCTGTCGCCTGTACAGCTTCCTCGGGGGCAACGATTACCGCCTGTTCCGCAACCTGGAAATCACCGACGTGCGGCTGGCGTACGCCCCGCCGGGCAGCATCGGCAACTACGGCGGAGAGGTGGACAACTGGATGTGGCCCCGCCATACCGGCGATTTCGCCTTCTACCGCGCCTACGTCGGCCCGGACGGCAAGCCTGCGCCGCACTCGCCCGACAACGTGCCCTACCGGCCGCGGCACTGGCTGAAGATCGCCGACGAGCCGCTGCGGGAAGGCGATTTCGTGATGGTGGCGGGGTATCCCGGGCGCACCAGCCGCTACGCACTGGCCGGTGAGTTCGAGGAGACCGAGCAGTGGTCGTATCCGACCATCGGTCGCCACTACCGGGCGCTGATCGACCTGGTCGGGGCCCGCGGCAAGGCCGATCCCGACATCGAGGTCAAGTACGCCAGCACGGTGCGCGGCTGGGAAAACGTAACCAAGAACTACGAGGGCCAGCTGGCCGGCTTCGAACGCACGCGGGCAGCGGACACCAAGCGGGCGCAGGAAGCCGCGGTGCTCGAATGGCTGCGCGGCCGCGGCGAGGAGGGCAGGGCGGCGCTCGACGCGCATGCGCGCCTGGTGGCGCTGGACGAAGCCGAGCGCGCGACGCGCGAGCGCGACCTGGTGCTGCGCATGTTCAACGGCACCGGTGCGATCTCGGCCGCCACCACGCTCTACCGCCTGGCGATCGAGCGCGGCAAGCCGGACGCCGAGCGCGAGCAGGGTTACCAGGACCGCGACCTCCCGACGATCGAGGGTGGGTTGCGGCAGATGGACCGCCGTTACGTGCCTGCGATGGATCGCGAACTGCAGGCCTACTGGCTCGGCGAATACGTCAAGCTTCCGGCCGCCCAGCGGATCGAGGCGGTCGACGACTGGCTTGGCGGCAGCGACGCGAAGGCGATCGAGCGCGCACTCGACCGGCTCGCCGGCACGACGATCGGCGATGCCGGGCGCCGCATGGACTGGCTCAAGGCCGACCGCAAGGCCTTCGAGTCCAGCAAGGATCCGGTGATCCGCTACGTAGTGGCGGTGATGCCGACCCTGCTCGCGCTCGAAACCGAAGGCAAGACGCGCGCCGGCGAACGCCTGGCGGCCCGCGCGACCTACCTGCAGGCCGTCGCCGAGCATCGTCGCGAACAGGGCGGCCATGTCTACCCGGACGCGAACTCCTCGCTGCGCATCACCTTCGGCAACGTGCGGCCCTACACCAAGCTCGACGGAACGCGGCAGGCCGCGTTCACGCGCCTGGAGGAAGTGGCGGCCAAGGCCACCGGCGAGGCGCCCTTCGACGCGCCGCAGGCCTTGCTGGACGCGGTGCAAGACAAGCGCCACGGCGGTCTGGCCGACCGTCGGCTGCGCACGGTGCCGGTCAACTTCCTCTCCGACCTGGACGTGACCGGCGGCAACTCCGGCTCGCCCGTGCTGGACGCGCGCGGCCGCCTGACCGGGCTGCTGTTCGACATGAACTGGGAAGCGGTGGTGTCCAACTGGGTGTTCGACGCGGACATGACCCGCACCATCTCGGTCGACCAGCGTTACATGCGCTGGATCATGCAGGAGGTCTATCCGGCGCCGGCGCTGCTGCAGGAGATGGGTGTCGCGCCGAAGCGATAGTTTCCTGCGGCAAGCATCGGCCAACGCACGCGCCGCATCGCTTAGACTAGTCGGCGCGCCCCGGGGAGTCGCGGGCGTCCCCCCCGACCGTACCGGAACCCCCTGCCGCATGAGAATCCTGCTTGCCCGCCATGGCGAAACGCCGTGGAACGCCGAAGGCCGCTACCAGGGACAGGAAGACATCCCCCTGTCGCCCGTGGGCGAACAGCAGGCGCGCCTGCTGGGCGAGCGCCTGCACGACGTGCGCATCGACAAGGCGGTCAGTTCGCCGCTGACGCGCGCCTACCACACCGCCCAGTTCGCCCTGGGCGAAGCGCGCGCGCCGATGCTCACCACCGAGATGGGCTTCATGGAGATCGCGCACGGCACCTGGGAAGGCTTGCTGGCCAGCGAGATCGCGGCGAGCGATCCCGATCGGCTGCGGGCCTGGCGCGATGCGCCCGACAGCGTGCAGATGCCGGGTGGCGAATCGCTCAAGCAGGTGTTCCGCCGCTCCTGGGAAGCGCTGCAGTGGTCGACCGAAGGCCTGGGCCGCGACGACACCCTGCTCGTGGTCGCGCACGATGCCGTCAACCGGGTGCTGCTGTGCCACGTGCTGGGCATTCCGCTGTCGCGGCTGTGGACCTTCCGCCAGGCGCCGACCACGCTCAACCTGCTCGAGGGTGAGAGCCTGGACAGCTTGGAAGTGGTGCGTCTGAACGACTGCTCGCACCACACCGCGTTCTTCGGCGAGGCGGTACACCGCGCACTGTAGCCGCGGGGTGCGGCCGTCGGGCGACGTCCGGTATTCGGATCGCGCGCGTGGCGGTTGCCCTGCGGCGGATCGTTTCGCGCAGGGCAGCCATCGACGATTCGCCGTACCCGACGACGCCTGGTGAGGTCCGCCGCCGGTATCGGCCCGGCACCCTGTCCGGGCCGTCCGGCATTCCGCCGGCATCTGGTCCGCCTGCAGAACGAGTCCTGCCACCGGACGCGCCTCGCGACACAGCACGGCACGGAAGATCCCGTCCGGGCGAGCTCGTCGCGGGACGAAGGTCTCGCGGGTGCCAGCGTGGAACGACATCGCAGCGCCGCGGGTGACATGCTTCCCGCATCCCTTTTTCGGCAACTCTCCGTCCAGCCCCATGCACAAGACCCTGACCGATTGGCTCGCCTACATCGAGCGCCAGCACCCGAAGGCGATCGAGATGGGCCTGGATCGCGTGCGCGAGGTCGCCCGGCGGCTGGCACCGGGAAGGCCCGCTGCCCGCGTGATCACCGTGGCCGGAACCAATGGCAAGGGGTCGACGGTCGCCTTCATCGAATCGATCGCGCGCGAGGCCGGCCTGCGCGTTGGGGCCTACACCTCGCCGCACCTGCTAGCCTATGCCGAGCGCGTACGCATCGATGGCGTGGATGCCGACGACGACGCGCTGGCGGCGGCGTTCGCGGCGGTGGAAGCAGTGCGCGGCGAGGTCCCGTTGACCTATTTCGAGTTCGGTACGGTGGCCGCGCTGTGGCTGTTCGCGCGCGCCGGCCTGGACCTGGCGATCCTGGAGGTCGGGCTGGGCGGACGGCTCGACGCCACCAACCTGGTCGATGCCGATGTGGCGGTGATCACCACCGTCGACCTCGACCACCAGGACTGGCTGGGCGAGGACCGCGAGGCCATCGGCTACGAGAAGGCCGGCATCGCCCGCGCCTGGAAGCCGCTGGTACTGGGCGATGACGATCCGCCGGCGAGCGTGCTGCGCCACGCCTACGCGATCGGCGCCTCGGCGTTGCGGATCGGTTGCGATTTCTTCGTGGAACCGATCGATGCGTCTCGGTGGCGCTGGCGCGAGGTCGGCTGCGAGCTGGACCTGCCCGTGCCGGCGCTGGCCGCGCCCGTGCAGCTGCGCAATGCGGCCGTGGCCATCGCTGCGCTGCGTGCGCTGGACCTAATCGTCCCGGATGCGGCGATTGCCCGCGGCGTCGCCGCCGCGCGGCTGGCGGGGCGGCTGCAGGCCTTCGTCGGCGGCGGGACCGCGGTGTTCGTCGATGTGGGCCACAACCCCCAGGCAGCGCGGGAACTCGCCGCGTGGCTGCGATCGACGCCGGTGGCCGGGTGCACCCATGCGGTGTACGCGGCCCTGTCCGACAAGGACGTGACGGCGGTGACCGGCGCATTCGAAGGCCTGGTCGATGCCTGGTGGCTGGCCGGCTCGCTGGGCGCAGGGCCGCGCGGGCAGGCGGTGGCTACCCTTGCGCAGCGGCTTGCGGGCGCCCGTGTCCGCGTCGCAGGCAGCCTGGCCGATCCGGCCGCGGCGCTTGCGGCGGCGCTGCAGGCAGCAGCGCCAGGCGATCGGGTGCTGGTGTTCGGGTCGTTCCATGCCGCGGAGGAGGCCTTGCGTGCACTGCGGGGCGCAGGTTCAGAAGCTGTGACCCGGCCCGGCGTATAATCCGCGCGCCCTGCCGCTCTTGCCGAACCCGATGGATGCCGGATTGAAACAGCGCCTGATCGGTGCCGCCGTGCTCGTGGCGCTGGCCGTGATCTTCCTGCCCATGCTGGTCAAGGGCCCCGCTCCAGACAGCGGCGTCTCCGACCTGTCCATGCGCGTCCCCGACGCGCCCGAAAGCGGCTACAGGACGGTCGATCTGCCGCTGGTGGTGCCGGCCGACACGCCCGAGGGCGGGGTACTGGGCACGCCGGAACCGCTCGACGACGGGCAGCTGGCCACGGTCGATACCGCCACCGCGCCGCCGCCCAGCGAGCGCCCTGCCGCCGATGCACCGGCTAGTGAGGATGCCGCCCCGGTCAATCCGGATGCAGCCGATCTCGCCCAGGACGCGCCGGCACCCGCAGCGCCGACGACGCCAGCGGTTCCGACCGAGGCGCCCACACGCCCTGAGGCCGCGACGGCCCGTACCCAGGCAGCGGCTGCGCCCCTGCCTCCGGCCACGGCGGGCGGCGACTACGTGGTGCATTTCGGCGCCTTCGGCAGCGAGCGCGATGCGCAGCTGATCGTCCGCCAGCTCTCGCAGGCCGGACTGACCGCCTACAGCGAGCCGTTCACCCTGAACGGACGCGCCGCCCAGCGCGTCCGCCTCGGGCCGTTCGCTTCGCGGGAGGCCGCCGAGGCGACGCGCGTCCGCGCCGCGCAGGTGCGCAGCGACGTCACGCCGCGCGTGGTCGCGCTGGACGCCGCGCCGTCGCGACCGGCGTCCGAGTCCGCACGTGTGCCTGCCCGTACCGCGTCGACGCCCCCCGCCGCGCAGCAGTCCGTACCCGCGCCTGCGCCCGCCGCCGCGCCTCCGGCACCCGCCGCTGCCGCCGGCGTGGGTTTCGCGGTACAGGTCGGTGCCTTCAGCAACGCCACCGAAGCGACCCGGTTGCGCGATCGCCTGCGCGGCATGGGCCTGACCGCCTTCACCGACACCGTCACCACCGATCGCGGCCAGCTCACCCGGGTCAAGGCCGGACCGGTCGCGGGCCGCGACGATGCCGAGCGCCTCAAGGCGCAGGTGAAATCCAAGACCGGCATCGACGGCATGGTCCGTCCGCATCCCTGACGGCCACCGCTCCACTCTCGCTCCACGCAACGGGAATCACTGCCATGTGCGGCATCATCGGCATCGTCGCCACCACCGAGGTCGCGACCGCGCTGTACGACGGCCTGACCGTCCTCCAGCATCGCGGCCAGGACGCCGCCGGCATCGCCACCGCCAGCGGCACGCAGATGCGCGTGCACAAGGGCAATGGCCTGGTGCGCGACGTGTTCAATGCCCGGGCGATGTCGCTGCTGGAAGGGCGGGTGGGGATCGCCCACTGCCGCTATCCCACCGCCGGCAGCGAGGGCAGCGACGAGGCGCAGCCGTTCTACGTCAATTCGCCCTATGGCATCGCGCTGGCGCACAACGGCAACCTGATCAACACCGATACCTTGCGGCGCGAGGTGTTCGAGCAGGACCGCCGCAACATCAACACGCAGTCCGACTCGGAAGTGCTGCTCAACGTGTTCGCGCACGAGCTCGACCGCAGCCGCACGCTGACCCCCGAGGCCGCGTTCCGCGCGATCGAAGGCGTCAACCGGCGCGCGCGCGGCGGCTATGCCGGCGTCGCCACGGTACTGGGCCTGGGACTGGTCGCGTTCCGCGATCCGCACGGCATCCGCCCGCTGGTGCTGGGCAAGCGCGAGACCGATGCCGGCAACGAGTACGCGATCGCGTCCGAGTCGGTGGCGCTCGATATCCTGGGATTCGAGCTGGTGCGCGACATCGCGCCCGGCGAGGGCGTCGTGGTCACGCCGCGCGGCGAGTTGCACACGCGCCAGTGCGCCGAGACCGCGGAGCGCGCGCCGTGCATCTTCGAGTACGTGTACTTCGCGCGCCCCGACTCGATGATCGAGAACATCTCGGTGCACAAGGCGCGCATGCGCATGGGCGTGACCCTGGGCGAGAAGATCCTGCGCCTGCGTCCGGACCACGACATCGACACGGTGATCCCGATCCCCGACACCTCCCGCGACGCCGCGCTCGAGATCGCCAACGTGCTGGGCGTGAAGTACCGCGAGGGCTTCGTCAAGAACCGCTACGTCGGGCGCACCTTCATCATGCCGGGGCAGGGCGAGCGGGTGAAGTCGGTCAAGCGCAAGCTCAACCCGATCAAGCTCGAGTTCCGCAACCGGGTGGTGCTGCTGGTCGACGACTCCATCGTGCGCGGCACCACCTCGCAGCAGATCGTGCAGATGGCCCGCGATGCGGGCGCGCGCAAGGTCTACCTGGCCTCGGCGGCGCCGCCGGTGCGGCATCCGAACATCTACGGCATCGACATGCCCACGCCCGAGGAGCTGATCGCCCACGGACGCAGCGAGGAAGAGATCGAACGCATGATCGGCTGCGACTGGCTGGTCTACCAGGACCTCTCCGACCTGGAGAAGGCGGTGGCCGGGCCGAAGTTCGAGGGCATGCGCTTCGACAGTTCCTGTTTCAGCGGGGAATACGCCACCGGCGTGGACCCGGGCTACTTCGAAGGGCTGCGTCAGTTGCGTTCGGACGACGCCAAGCGCCAGCGGCGACTCGCGCTCTGAGCGAACCGTGACGGCGACGCTGTTCGACGCCGCGCGCGAATGCCTCGACGCGGCGGACATCGACGACAAGATCGCGCTGACAAGGCGCCACGCAGCCGCCTTCGCCGCTGGCGCGCTCGCCGTCGTGGACGATGCGCCCGCACCCGAGCCGATCCGGATGCCGGGACGGCCGCGGCGACCTGCGATGGTGCACCCGCGCGACCTGCCGCGCCGTGGCCTGGGCAGCGCCGAGGGTCGCGCCGCCTTCCTCCATTCGATCGCGCATATCGAACTCAACGCCGTCGACCTGGCCTGGGATGCGGCGTACCGCTTCCGTGGCATGCCGGCCGACTACTACGCCGACTGGGTCGGCATCGCCGACGACGAAGCGCGGCATTTCGTCATGCTGCGCGAACGCCTGCAGGCGCTGGGCTTCGACTACGGCGATTTCGACGCGCACAACGGCCTGTGGGAGATGTGCGAGAAGACCGCGCACGACGGCCTGGCGCGCATGGCCCTGGTGCCGCGGGTACTGGAGGCGCGGGGGCTCGACGTGACGCCCGGCATGATCGTGAAGCTGCGTGCGCTCGGCGACGACGCGATCGCGGACGTGCTCGAGGTGATCCTGCGCGAGGAGGTCGCGCATGTCGCCGCCGGCAGCCGCTGGTTCCGCTGGTTCTGCGAACGGCGGGGCATCGAACCGGAACCGAAGTTCCGCGAGCTGCTGGCCGAGTACGCCCGGGCCGTGCTGCACGGCCCGTTCAACATCCAGGCGCGCAGCGCCGCGGGCTTCAGCGAGGACGAACTGGCGGCGTTGCAGCAGGCCGCCGAGGCGGCGCGCCAACCCTAGCAGCGGCTCCGCCGGGGGCGGCGTGGCAGCCGGACTGTCGTCTGATGATGCTGTCGCCTCTGTCGCCTCTGTCGCCTCTGTCGCCTCTGTCGCCTCTGTCGCCTCTGTCGCCTCTGTCGCCGCGGGGACGGGGGGGCGCGGGGGATGCAGCCGCAACCGGGCCTACAGCGCCTGCAGGTCGTAGCGGCCCTTGTCCACGCGCAGCACCGAGCCCTGCGTATACCAGTCGCCCAGCACGATGCGCCGGCATGGCCGGTCGCCGATGGCCAGCGCATGGATCGCGGGCCGGTGCGTGTGGCCGTGGATCATCGTGTCCACGCCGTAGCGGGCGAACATCTCCTCGACGGTCGCAGGAGCGACATCGGTGATGCTTTCCATCGTGCCTGCCTGCTTCAGTTCGCCCTGCCGCGCCATGCTGGCCTGCCGCGCCTGCGCGGCGAAGGCCAGGCGGGCGGCCAGCGGCTGCGACAGGAAGGCCGCCTGCCACGCCGGCTCGCGCGTCTGCGCGCGGAACTGCTGGTAGGCCGTGTCGCCGGTGCACAGCAGGTCGCCGTGGCCGAGCAGGACCGGCCGGCCGTCGAGCAGGATCACGGCGGGGTCGGGCAGGATCGTGAATCCGGCACGCGTGGCGTAGTCCCGGCCGAGCAGGAAATCGCGGTTGCCACGCTGGAAGTGGATCGGCACGCCGCGATCGGCGAGCGCGCGCAGCCGTCCGGCGACGAAGGCACCGGTCTCCGAGGGATCGTCGTCGCCGACCCAGGCTTCGAACAGGTCGCCGAGGATGTAGAGCCCGGCGGCATCGCGCGCCTCGCCGTCGAGGAACTCGCCGAACAGACGGGTCATGTCCGGACGCTCGGGGTCGAGGTGCAGGTCGGAGATGAAAAGCGTGGCCATGCGGCATTGTAGGGGCGGGCGCGGGCCGGGATGGCATGCGGATCGGGGCGGTGCGCGGAACGGCGCCGGAAGCGACCCGGCAATGCCGGTAAAATGACGCGATTTCCCGCCCAGCCGAGCCTGTCATGAGTTGCCGCACCCGTTTCGCCCCCAGTCCCACCGGCTACCTGCACATCGGCGGCGCGCGCACCGCGCTGTACTGCTGGCTGGAGGCGCGCCACCGCGGCGGCGAGTTCGTGCTGCGCATCGAGGACACCGACCGCGAGCGCAGCACCCAGGCCGCGATCGACGCCATCCTCGACGCGATGGACTGGCTGGGCCTGGACTACGACGAGGGCCCGGTCTACCAGACCCAGCGCCTGGACCGCTACCGCGAGGTCGCCGAGCGACTCGTTGCCGAGGGCAAGGCCTACTACGCCTACGAGAGCAAGGAAGAGCTCGAGGCCATGCGCGAGGCTGCGATGGCGGCCGGCGGGAAGCCGCGCTACAACGGCGCCTGGCGCGATCGCAACGAGCCCAGGCGCGACGATCCCAACCGGGTCATCCGTTTCAAGAATCCCGTGGATGGCGTCGTGGCCTGGGACGACAAGGTCAAGGGCCGCATCGAGATCGCCAACAGCGAACTCGACGACCTGGTGATCTTCCGCCCTGACGGCTACGCGACCTACAACTTCGCGGTGGTGGTGGACGATATCGACATGCGCATCACCGACGTGGTGCGCGGCGATGACCACGTCAACAACACCCCGCGCCAGATCAACCTCTACCGCGCGCTGGGCGCGCCGGTGCCGGCGTTCTCGCACCTGCCGATGATCCTGGACGAGCAGGGCGCCAAGCTGAGCAAGCGCACCGGTGCAGCGGACGTGATGCAGTACCGCGACGCGGGCTACCTGCCGCACGCGCTGCTCAATTACCTGGTGCGCCTGGGCTGGTCGCATGGCGACCAGGAGATCTTCTCGATCAGCGAGATGCAGCAGCTGTTCGAACTGAAGGACGTGAACGCCAAGGCCTCGCGCCTGGACCCGGCCAAGCTCGGCTGGCTCAACCAGCAGTATCTGAAGAGCGACGATCCGGCCGACGTCGCCCCCCACCTGGAGTGGCACCTGCGCCAGTGCGGCTACGACCTGGACCGGGGGCCGGCGGCGGTGGACATCGTGGTCGCCATGCGCGATCGCGTACAGACGCTCAAGGACATGGCCGAACGCGCCTCGGTCTGGTTCGGCCCGCTGGAGCACTACGACGACGCGGCGGTGGCCAAGCATCTCAAGGCCGGCGCGGACGCGCCGCTGCGCGAGGCGCACACGCGTCTGGCCGCCTCGCCGGCGTGGACGGTCGAGGCCATCGGCGAGGCGCTGCATGCGACCGCCGAGGCGCTCGGCTTGGGCATGGGCAAGGTGGCGCAGCCGATGCGGGTGGCGATCACCGGCACCCAGGTCAGCCCGGACATCTCCCACACCGTCTACCTCGCCGGGCGCGACGAAGCCCTGCGTCGCATCGAGGCCGCAATCGCGCGGGTTCCGGCCGCCGGTTGAGAAGCGCGCGCACCGACGCCATCATCAGGCCATGACCAGGCACGATCACGGGCACGACTGCATCGATCCGCACCACCATGTGCACGACGCGCAGGCGTTCGTGCGCGCGGTGGAGCGCGCCTGCCAGGCGCGCGGTCTGCGGCTGACGCCGATCCGCGCGCGGGTGCTGCGACTGATCGCCGAGGCCGGCCGCCCGGTCAAGGCCTACGACCTGCTCGACATGGTGCGCTCGGGCGAGGGCGCGGGCGCCGACGCGCCGCCGACGATCTACCGGGCACTCGATTTCCTGCTCGCGAACGGCTTCATCCACAAGCTGCAGTCGGTCAATGCCTTCGTGGCCTGCCACCATCCCGACAGTGCGCAGCACTCGGTGCCTTTCCTGATCTGCAATCGCTGCCACAACGCGGTCGAACTGGAGGATGCGCAGGTCGTGGCCTCGCTGGACGAGCGTGCGCGTGCGCTGGGCTTCGTGCCGCATGCGCAGACGCTGGAAGTGCACGGGCTCTGCGCCGAATGCGCTCATAAGGACGGGGCTGGCCTTCCGTAGACGCGTGGTGCGCGCCGTCGAAGGCGCACTCTCCCGGCCGGGACCGACGGCGCACGGGGGATAGGGGGCGTGGTCATTCACGCAGCGGCGCGACCCGCTCACGTCGGGCTGCCTGCTGCGTGCCGCACAGAGGGGGGGGAGGGGTAGCGCCATCGCCATCCTCTCGGCGGTCGTGCACACACGGACGCCTGCGGCTTCCCCAGCCGTGCGCCTTGATGCGAGGCCGTCGCCGCCCTGGTGGCACGACGCTGGATGCGGCCGCCGGGACCCACTTTTTTCGAGAGAACGTGTGCAGGACGAATGAAATGATATATTATTTCATTCAGCCGGGCGACCGGCCTCGTTTTCCTCCACATCTGGATTGCCATGTCCCCAAATGTTCCCCTCCATCCCCTGAGTGCCGCGGTGCGGGCCATCGTGCTG
Source organism: Luteimonas campi (assembly GCF_051162505.1). Lineage (NCBI taxonomy): Bacteria > Pseudomonadati > Pseudomonadota > Gammaproteobacteria > Lysobacterales > Lysobacteraceae > Luteimonas > Luteimonas campi. The sequence continues at coordinate 742,237 of NZ_JBNWEM010000001.1, read as the reverse complement.
TGCGGCGTCCTGGCCGGAACGGCGCCGGCGCTTGCCGATGACGACATCGGTTCGCGCCGGGTCGTCGAGCTCGATGCGGTGCAGGTCGTCGCGATTGGCGAGGATCCCGCGCAGATCGCGGCGCCCTACAGCGTCATCGATGGCGAGGACCTGATCGTCCGCGGTGCCGGCACGCTCGGCGAGGCGCTGGGAACCACCACGGGGGTCCACGCCGACACCTTCGGCGCTGGTTCCAGCAGGCCCGTGATCCGCGGCCAGGTCGGTCCGCGCGTGAAGGTCCTCGCCGACAGCGCTTCGGTGCTGGACGCCTCCGACATCTCCCCCGACCACGCCGTGACGGTCGATCCACTGCTCGGCGAGCGGATCGAGGTCCTGCGCGGACCGGCAACCCTTCTTTACGGAGGCGGTGCGATCGGCGGGGTGGTCAACGTACTGGACAACAAGATTCCCACTGCGTTGCCCGAGGGAGGCATCGAGGGTCGATTGGTGCTGCGCGGAAACACCGTCGCCGACGAGCGCGCCTTCGCTGGCGCGGTGTCGGCCCAGGTCGGTTCGAACCTGGTGCTGCACGCCGAGGGATCCACACGCGAGTCGGACGACTATCGCGCGCCGGACATGGAAGAATCCCGCGTGGACGGTACGTTCGCCGAGTCGCGCAATGGCAGCGTTGGCCTGTCGTGGGTGGGCGACAGCGGATACGTCGGGCTCGCATACTCCTACCGGGACGACGAGTATGGGTTGCCCGGCCACAGCCACGAGTACGAGTCCTGCCATCCGCACGGCAGCGCCCTGCATTGCGGTGGCCATGGAGGGGACGACCACGACCATGATCACGACCACGACCACGACCACGACCATCACGATGCACCGGTGATCGATCTGGTCAGCAAGCGGATCGATCTGCGCGGCGAGTACAGCGATCCGTTCGCCGGCTTCAGCCGTGTCCGCTTCCGCGCCAGCCACACAGATTACATGCACGAGGAGATCGACGAGGGCGAGGTCGCCACGACGTTCAGGAACAAGGGCGCGGAGGCGCGGGTCGAGTTGGAGCACCTGCCGATCGGCAACTGGACCGGCGTCGTCGGCGTGCAGCACTCGGATACCACGTTCTCGGCTACCGGCGTGGAGGCGTTCCTGCCCGAAGTGGAAACCCGCAGCACGGGCCTCTTCCTCGTCGAACATCTCGAGGCCGGCGAGCAATGGCACTTCGAGCTGGGCGCGCGCCACGAGTGGCTCGAGCACACCCCGGTCGACGACGCACGCGGTCGTCCTGCCTTCGACGACACCGCGTCCTCGTTCGCCGCGGCGGCGGTGTGGACGTTCCGACCCGACACCTCGCTGACCTTCTCCGCCGCGCATTCCGAACGCTTGCCACATGCGCAGGAGCTGTACGCCCGTGGCGTCCATCTGGCCACCAACACGTACGAGTGCGGACTGATACCGCATCCGCTGACCTGCGGCGGTGCCGAGAACAACGCGGAGTACGGAAAGGAGTCCTCGCGCAATTTCGAACTGCTGCTGCGCAAGCGCCAGGGCGATGTCACCTACAGCGTGGGCGCGTTCGCCAACGATATCGATGACTACATCTTCGCGCGCACCCTGGACCGGTTCGAGGATTTCCGGCTGATCAAGTACAGCCAGCGCGACGCCGAATTCCGTGGCGTCGAGGCCGAAGTCACGCTGCACCTGACCGACGCCTTCTCGTTCACTGCCTTCGGCGACACGGTACGCGCGCGCTTCGCCGATGGCAGCGGCAACGTGCCGCGGGTCCCGTCGTCGCGGTTCGGGGGGCGGGTCAGCTACGGCGTGGGCGCCTTCGACGGCGAGGTGGAGCTGTACCGCGTGAACCGGCAGGACGACATCGCCGACTTCGAGATGGCCACCCCGAGCCACGACATGCTCAACCTGACCTTGAACTACCGCCTGGCCGACAACCGCACGCGCCTGTTCGCGCGCGGCTCGAACCTGCTGGACGAACAGGTCTGGAACCACACCTCGTTCCTGGCGAACACGGTGCCGCTCCCGGGCCGCAACCTGACGTTCGGCGTGAGCTACGCGTTCTGACGGTCGGGACCTTGTCACTCTACGAGCGCATCGTCGAGCTCCACGGCCGCCGGCCGTGGGGTTCGGTGCTGGATGCGGGGACCGGGCGCGCGTCGATGCGCTGGCTGCTCGGACTGGACAGCGAACGCTGGACCGCGGTCACCGCCGCCACGTCGATGGCCGAGCAAGCGAGGGCCGAGATCGGCGACCGCATGCGCGAGGTCGACCGGCTGGTGGTCGGGAACTGGATCGATCCTGAACTGCTGGCAGGCGAGCGTTACGACACCGTGCTGGCCGACTATCTGCTGGGTGCGATCGAGGGCTTCGCACCCTATTGGCAGGGCCGCCTGTTCGAGCGCCTGCGGCCACTGGTTGGCGGTCGCCTGTACGTGGTCGGGCTGGAGCCCTACGTCCATGGCGTGCCCACGGAGCCGGAAGGCGCGATGGTCAACCGCATCGGCCGGCTGCGCGATGCATGTCTGCTGCTCGCCGGCGACCAGCCCTATCGTGAGTATCCGCTGGACTGGGCGATTGAGCGGCTGCAGGGTGCGCGCTTCCGGGTGGTCGACGCCGAAAGGATCCCGATCCGGTATGGGGAGCGGTTCGTCCACAGCCAGTTGGACATGTGCAGCCGGGCGCTGGGCAGGCTGCGCGACCGCACCGCGGCGGTGGCCCTGCTCGCGCACGTCGAAGATCTGCGGCGGCAAGCCCTGGCGCTGATCCGCCAGGTTGGCGGGCTGCGCCATGGCCACGACTATATCCTGGTGGCTGAACCAGTTTGACCGTGCGTCGACGTCACCCCGGGTTCAATGTTATAATATTTCAAGTTCGCGAGGATGGTGAAGGATGTCTGGCTCCGCACTGCAAAAGGCCGACCGCATTGGATTTGCCGCCTCCGTCGTGTGCGCGGTGCATTGTGCGTTTCTGCCGCTGTTGCTGGCGCTGGCCCCTGCCTTCGGGCTGAAGCTCGCGGGCTGGATCGACGTGGACCAGGCATTCGTGGTGTTCGCCACCCTGCTCGGTGCCACCACGCTGACACTGGGCTGGAGGCGGCACCGCACGTTCCGTGCCTGGGCGTTGCTGGCGCCGGGCCTGGTGCTCGTCTGGGCGGGGGCATTCACCGTGCTTCACGACCATGGTCTGCTGCACGCGATCGTGATGACGACCGGGGGCCTGCTGCTGGCGGGCGCGCACATGCTCAACCTGCGGCTCACGCACGCGACCAGGGTGCCTCGCCAGACCCCGTGATAGGATGCGCGGCCTGCGGCGCTGGCCGCACGACATGTTCACGAACGCATTCAGGAGTACCACGATGGGCAAGGGCGACCGCAAGACCGCCAAGGGCAAGCGCTATTCCTCCAGCTACGGCAACGCGCGCCCCAAGGCCGTGGCCAAGGCCACGGGCAGCGCTGCCGCGCCGGTGGCGAAGACCGCGAAGGCCGCGACCAAGGCTCCCGCCCGAAAGGCGGTGAAGAAGGTGGTCGCCAAGGGCGAGTGAGGCTCGCCCGACGCGTGACCGGAAAGCCCCGCGATGCGGGGCTTTTTTGTGGGCGACGGTGGCGGGCGCGCCATGCCTCGCAGGTGAGCATCCGCTGCAGGCGGCGCGACGCCGCCTGCAGCGGACCGGGCGCGGGCGTCAGCGCCCGCTCGCGCCCGCCTCCACCTCGCGCCAGACGCGCAGCAGGTTGGCGCCGAGGATCTTGCGGATGTCGTCCTCGGCATAGCCGCGGTCCAGCAGGCCGGCGACAAGATTCGGGAAATCGGCCACCGAGCGCAGCCCGTCGGCCAGCTCTCCGCCGACGCCGTCGAAGTCGGAGCCGATGCCGACATGGTCCACGCCCAGCAGGCGCACGCCGTAGTCGATCTGGTCGAGCACCGCCGACAGTGGCGTCGAGGGCGTGGGATGTTCGCGATCCCAGTCCGCCTCGAATGCCGCGGCGTCGCGTGTCGGCTGCCCGGCCGCGGCCAGTTCGGCGTTGCGTGCATCGAACTCTGCGCGTGCCCGGAACCTGGCCTGCATGTCGCTGGCGGCCTTGGCGTTGACGAACGCGGTGCCGAAGGGCACCTGCACCACGCCACCGCGTTCGGCCAGTGCGCGGGCGATCTCGTCGCTGATGTTGCGTTCGAAGCCCGGGGTGAAGTGGCGGAACGCCGAGTGGCTGGCGATGACCGGCACCTTGCTCAGTTCGATCGCCTGCGCGGCCGCGGCATCGGACACGTGCGAGACGTCGACCATGATGCCGAGCCGGTTCATCTCCGCCACGACCTCGCGGCCGAACGGGCTCAGGCCGCCCAGGGGGCGCTCCACCCCGTAGGACGAGTCGGCGATGCGGTTGGAGGCGCTGTGCGCCAGGGTGATGTAGCGGATGCCGCGGTCGAAGAAGCGCTTCACCTGCGACAGGTCGTCGCCCAGCGGCGCGCCGTTCTCCATGCCCAGCGGCAGCAGGACGCGGCCGTTGGCGCGCAGGCGTTCCACATCGGCGGGCGAGGTGAGGATCGCGAACTTGTCGGGGTGGCGATGGACCAGCGCTTCGATCGAATCGATCTGCGCATGCGCAGACTGCAGCGCCTTGCCCTCCCGGTCTTCGCGCGCCGAGGTGTAGATCGACATGAACGCGACATCGAGGCCGCCCTGGCGCGCGCGCGGCCAGTCGAACTCGCGGTCCGGCGCGGCCACGCCGAGGTCGGCCCAGGTCTCGCCCAGGATGCCGGGGGCATCGATATGGGTGTCGACGACGATCGCGTCGCCCGCCAACGCCGTCGCGCGCCGGAGCACGGTGTCGTCGGAGGCGAGGGCGGTGAAGCAGGACAGGGCGAGGGCGCAGGCAAGGGCGGTACGCAGGGTCATGCAGGGTCTCCGGAGCTTCAGCAAAGTCGATGGCCCGCCGCGTACACCGCGCGCGCCAGGGTGCCGCCCAGCCAGTAGGACAGTTCGGCGGGACGGGCGATGTCCCAATGGACGAAGTCGGCACGCAGGCCGGGCAGGAGCATGCCGCGATCGCGCAGGCCGAGTGCGCGCGCGGCATTCACGGTGGCGCCGCGCAGTGCCTCTTCGGGCGTGAGTCGGAAGTGCGTGCACGCCAGCTGCATGGCCTGGCGCAGCGAGAGCAGGGGCGACGTGCCGGGATTGCAGTCGGTGGCGACCGCCATCGGCACGCCCTGCGCGCGGAATTCCGCGACCGGCGGCAGCTGCGTCTCGCGCAGCACGTGGAAGGCGCCGGGCAGCAGCACCGCGACCGTCCCGGCCCGCGCCATTGCCGCCACGCCGACCGGGGTGGTGTGCTCGACATGGTCGGCCGAGAGTCCACCGAACTCCGCGACCAGGGTCGCGCCCCCGCCATCGCTGAGCTGGTCGGCGTGCAGCTTCACCGGCAGGCCGAGGCTGCGCGCGGCCTCGAACACGCGTCGGGTCTGCGTGGCGCTGAAGCCGATGCGTTCGGCGAAGGCGTCCACCGCATCCACCAGGCCCTCGCCATGCAGCACGCGCAGCCAGTCGCAGACCGCGTCGATGTAGTCGTCGGCGCGGCCCGCGTATTCCGGCGGCAGCGCATGCGCGCCCAGGAACGTGGTGCGCACGTCCACCCCCAGCGACTGGCCGACGCGTCGCGCCGCGCGCAGCATCCGCCGCTCGCCGTCCAGGTCGAGGCCGTAACCGGATTTGATCTCCAGCGTGGTGGCGCCGTCGCCCCGGAGCGCGCGCGCGCGCGGCAGCGACTGCGCCAGCAGGGCGTCTTCGTCCGCGGCACGGGTGGCGCGCACGGTCGAGACAATGCCGCCGCCGTTGCGCGCGATCTCCTCGTAGCTGGCGCCATGCAGCCGCTGCTCGAACTCGGCGGCGCGGTCGCCCGCGAACACCAGGTGCGTGTGGCAGTCCACCAGGCCCGGGGTGACCCAGCCGCCGCCGGCTTCGACGACGCAGTCGGCCAGATGCTCGGGTTCGCCGGGCAACTGGCTGCGGCTGCCCGCGAACACGATGCGGCCCTCGCGCCACCCCAGCGCGCCGTCCTCGATGGCGCCGTAGCCGGCGTCGTCGGCCAGCGTGGCCAGGCTGGCACCGACCAGCACCCCGTCCCACAGTTCAGTCACCGCCGCCTCCGCCGTCGCCACCGTGCCCGCTGTCGCCATCGCCATCGCTGCGCAGGGGAGCGCCGCCCGCAGCGCCGCCATCGCGGCCCCGGCTGCGCCTGGCGCCGGGCGCGCGCAGGCGCTCGCGCGCCTTGGCCAGCACCAGTACGGCGGCCACCAGCGTCACCGCGAGCACCGCGAGGCTTTCCAGCATCCCCACCACCGTGAAAGGAACACGCCAGCGCGGTAGCCTAACCCACTCCCGCCTCCAGCCGACCGTCGATGTCCAGCCTGCCCGCGCCCATGATCGAAGCCGTTGCCGCGGGCTGGCGCCTGCCAGGCATCGCCAACCTGCATTCGCACGCCTTCCAGCGGGCGATGGCGGGGCTGGCCGAGCGCCAGACGCATCCATCCGATTCGTTCTGGACCTGGCGCGACACCATGTACCGCATGGCGGCGCGCTTCGACCCGGATACGCTGCATGCGGTGGCCGCCCAGCTGTATGTGGAGATGCTGGAGGCGGGCTACACCACGGTCTGCGAGTTCCATTATCTGCACCACGCGCCGGATGGAAGCGCCTATGCCACGCCGACGGCGATGTCCGACGCGCTGGTCGCCGCCGCGTGCGATGCCGGCATCCGCCTGACCCTGCTGCCGGTGCTGTACATGACCGGCGGCTTCGACGGGCGCGAACTCAATCCGCGCCAGCGCCGCTTCGGGCACGCGGTGGACGAGTATCTGCGCCTGTTCCACGCGCTGCATGCGCGACAGGACGGGATGCTGCGCGTGGGCTGCGCGCTGCACAGCCTGCGCGCGGTGCCGGCTGCGGCGATGCGCATCGTGCTGGAGTCGCTGCCGCGCGACGCGCGGATCCATATCCACATCGCCGAGCAGGTGGGCGAGGTGCAGGACTGCCTGGCGGTACGCGACCTGCGGCCGGTCGAATGGCTGCTGCGCAATGCCGAACTCGACGCGCGCTGGACCCTGGTGCACGCGACCCATCTCAACGATGGGGAGGTGGCCGGCATCGCCCGTTCGGGCGCGACCGTGGCGATCTGTCCGACCACCGAAGCCAATCTCGGCGACGGCCTGTTCCGCCTGCGCGACTACCTGGACGCCGGCGGCGCCTGGGGCATCGGCTCGGATTCGCACATCTCCGTCTCGCCGGTGGAGGAACTGCGCTGGCTGGAATACGGGCAGCGCCTGGAGACGCGCCGTCGCAACATCGCGGTGGCCGCAGGGTCGCCAGGCGTGGGGACCACCCTCCTGCGGGGCACCCTGGCCAGCGCGCGGGCGTCGACCGGGTTCGAGTCGACGGACGATACGATCGTGCTCGATGGCGACGCGCCCCTGCTGGCCGCGGCCACGATCGATGACGTCGCCGAGCGGTGGATCTTCAGCGGCAACCGGCCACTGGTGCGCGAGGTGCACGTGGCCGGCCGGCAGGTGGTCGCCGACGGCCTGCATCCGCGCCGCGACGCCGTCGCCGCACGCTTTGCGAACGCGCTTCGCGGCCTGCTGCGCGACTGAAGCTCCAGCCCCCAGGCGCGGCGTGCGCCGCTCTGCGGCCAGCAGGACGACCGGCAATGGCCGAGCCCTGCGCTGCCATCGCCGCATGTCGGCGTTGGCGAACCCTGACCTGGATCAATGCATGGCCGGTGCCGCTCGCGGCAGGCTGACCGGCCCCATCGCACGGAGCCGGATCGCATGAACGTCGACATCGCCATCGTCGGTGCAGGGCCCGCCGGCCTGTGCTTCGCGCGCTCGCTCGCCGGCAGCGGGCTGTCGATCGCCGTGGTCGAACGCCAGCCGCTGGCGCAAATCGCCGAGCCGGCGTTCGACGGCCGCGAGATCGCGCTGACGCATGCCTCACGCGACATACTCATGCAGCTCGGCCTGTGGGAGCGCTTCGCTGCGGAGGACGTCTCGGAGCTGCGCGACGCCAAGGTGCTCAACGGCGAATCCGAGCACGGCCTGTGCGTCAGCGCCGCCGATGGACATAGCCCGCAGCTGGGCTGGCTGGTGCCCAACCACCTGATCCGCCATGCCGCCCATGCGCTGGTCGCGCAGCAGGCCGGCGTGCAACTGCTGACCGGTCGCGGCGTGACCGGCCTGGTGCAGGAGGGGCCGCAGGTGGCATTGCAGCTGGAGGATGGCGACTGCCTGCGTGCGCGGCTGCTGGTGGCGGCCGACAGCCGGTTTTCGCAGGTGCGGCGGATGCTCGGTATCGGCGCGCGTTCGTACGACCACGGCAAGCGGATGCTGGTGTGCCGGGTGGCGATCGAGCAGGCGCACCACCACGTCGCCTGGGAATGGTTCGGTTACGGGCAGACGCTGGCCCTGCTGCCGCTCAACGGCGATCGCGCCTCGGTGGTGCTGACCCTGGCGCCGCAGGAGATGGCGAAAGTCGAGGCGATGGACGACGCCGCCTTCGGCCCCGATCTGGAACGTCGCTTTCGCGGCCGGCTGGGCGCCATCCGGCCGCTCGGTACGCGCCACGTGTATCCGCTGGTGTCGGTGTTCGCCGACCGGTTCACGGCGCCGCGGGCCGCACTGGTCGGCGATGCCGCGGTCGGCATGCATCCGGTGACCGCACACGGCTTCAACCTGGGCCTGCAAGGCCAGGCGACGCTCGCGGACGTGGTGCTGCAGGCGCACCGCCGTGGCGAGGACATCGGCGCGCCCGCGGTGCTGGCGCGCTATGGACGGCGCCACCAGCTGGCGGCGTGGCCGATGTATGAGGCCACCCGCCTGGTGGTGCGCACATTCACCGACGATCGCGCGCCTGTGCGCGGCGTGCGCGATGCGATCCTGCGTCTGTCCAACCGGCTGCCGCCGCTGCGCCGGGCGATCGCGGCGCGGCTGACCCAGGCCTGAGGGCGGGCCTCAGGCAAGCGCGGCCGACGGCTGCGGGAACAGGTCGAAGGCCGCGGGCAGCGCGCCCTCGAGCTTGAGCAGGAACTGCTTGGTCGGCAGTCCACCGCCAAAGCCGGTCAGCGTGCCATCGGCGCCGATCACGCGATGGCATGGCAGCACGATCGGCAGCGGGTTGCGGCCGTTGGCCACGCCCACCGCGCGCATCGCCGTCGGCCTGCCGACCCGCGTGGCCAGGTCCGCATAGCTGATCGTGCGGCCGTAGGGGATCGTCGCCAGGGCGTTCCAGACCGACAGCTGGAATGCCGTGCCCTGTGGCGAAAGGGGCAGCGCGAAGCTGCGGCGGCGTCCTGCGAAGTACTCGTCCAGTTGCGCGCGCGCCGTGCGCAGCAGCGCGCTGTCGCCCTCGCGCCAGTCGGCGCCACGACGCACGGGGTGGCGGTTGTCGCGGAATTCGATCGCGCGCAGGCCCTGCACGTCGGCGGCCACGAACAAGGGGCCGACCGGGCTGTCGACGAAGGTGGTCAACACGTTCATGCGGCTCTCCTGCGGGGACTTGTGCCGCGGCCTGTTGCGGCCGGGGACTGCGCCAGCGCGGCTTCGCGCCAGGCGTGGATCACGGCGTAGGCGCGCCACGGTCGCCAGGCCTCGGCGCGCCGCGACAGTGCCACGGCGCGGATGCGCGGATTGTCGGACTCCTCCCCGCACAGCTGCTTCTGCACCACCAGGTCGCCGCCGGGGAAGGCGTCCGGATGTCCCAGTGCACGCATCGCGATGTAGTGCGCGGTCCAGGGCCCGATGCCGGGGAGGGCGGTCCAGCGTTGGACGAAGTCCTCGAGCGTGCGGCTGCTGTCGAAGTCGACGCGGCCGTCGAGCAGCGCCTGCGCGAGGCCACGGATCGTCGTCGCGCGCGACGCGGGCAGGCCGAGCGCGGACAGGTCGGCATCGGCCAGGCTGGCGGGCGTGGGAAACAGCTGGTGCAGGCCGCCGGTCGCGATGGTCTCGGGCAGCGGGCTGCCGTGACGCTGCACCAGGCGCGTGGTGATCGTGCGTGCGGCGGTGACGCTGACCTGCTGGCCGATCACGGCGCGGACGGCGATCTCGAATCCGTCCCAGCCGCTGGGCAGCCGCAGGCCTGGACGCTTGCGCAGGAGCGGACGCAGGCCCGGATCGCGCGTGAGTACATCGGCGATGGCCTGCGGATCCGCGTCGAGGTCGAACATCCGGCGCACGCGCTCGACCAGGGCCAGCAACCGCGACGGGGGGCAGCCATGAACCTGCAGTTGCAGTGCATGCGCATCGCCGGGGCCGCTTCGCGGCCAGGGTTCGATCCGCAGCCAGCCGGGGGCGGCGGCATCGCCCACCACGCGCTGGTAGGCCGCTCCTTCCACCTGTTCCACGCCGGGCAGGGCGCGCCCGCGCAGGAACTCGAGCAGGGCGTCGAAATCGTAGGGGGGGCGATAGCTCAGGCGCAGCGTCAGCACGTCGGCGGGCGCGCTCGCCGGACGCTGGCGCAGGTCGCGCGGCGCCATGTCGTAGGCCTGGCGGAAGCAGGCATTGAACCGGCGCAGGCTGCCGAAGCCCGCGGCCAGCGCCACCTCGGTGATCGGCAGCGTGGTTTCGGTCAGCAACTGCTTGGCGAACAGCAGCCGGCGCGTGCCATGCACGCCGATGGGCGGGGCGCCCAGGCGATCGGTGAACAGGCGCCGCAGCTGGCGTTCTCCCACATGCACGCGCGCGGCGAGCGCGGCGAGCGAGGTATCGGCCAGGAATCCTTCGTCGATCAGCTTGAGCGCGCGGGCCAAGGTGCCGTCGCCGCGCCGCCAGCTGCCGTCGGCCGGCGAGAGCTCCGGCCGGCAGCGCAGGCAGGGCCGGAAGCCGGCCGCCTCGGCAGCGGCCGCGTTGGCGTAGTAGCGCACGTTGCGCGCACGTGCCGGCGGCGCCGGGCAGGTCGGCCGGCAGTAGATGCCGGTAGTGGACACCGCGGTGAAGAACACCCCGTCGAAGCGGGCATCGCGGCTCAGGCGCGCCTGCTCGCAGACGAGGGGATCGGGCAGGGTGGTCGCGGGCATGGGGGCAGTCTAGCGCTGCGTTCCCGCCCGCACCGGCCGTTTCCGGACATCAATGCGCGGCCGCCGCGGCGCCGCGCAAGGGCGGCCGGGGGCGCGGGTCCGGTTCCGGCCGAGGCGTTCGCGGCGCGGACCTGCCTGCCTTGCGCTACGGCAGTCGCGTGTCCCCAAGCAAGGCCGGCAGCAGGGTGTCGGCATTGCCGTCATGCGGCGCGGGCGCAATGCCCAGCAGCCGCGCGAGCAGGGGGTACACGTCGACATTGTCGAACGCCGGCAGCACCGCGCCATGGCGGAACGAAGGCCCGTTGGCGATGAAGATCGCGCGCATCTGCGGCGCGGCGGGATCGAAGCCATGCGAGCCGCGGGTGCCCGGCGGGCGGTGCGCGATCCAGGCGCGCGGCAGCGCATCCCAGCCGGGATCCATCTGGCAGACGATGGGCGGCACGCGCGGATGCCGCCCGTAATGCCAGCGCGCCGGCAGTTCGTGGCGGCGCCAGCAGGCGTACTGCGCATGGCGGCCAAGCAGCTGGCGTTCGGCCGCATCGTCGCGCCCCGGCAGCGGGCGGAACCCGACCACCTGGCCGGAGGTCGCCAGCTCCGCATCCTGCGGGTCGACCATGTCCTCGACCGCCACCACCTGGCCTTCCGGCACTTCCGCCATGCCGTGGTCGGACACGATCACCAGGTCGGTATGCGCGCGCGCGCCGGAGCGATCGAGCCGGGCGATCAGATCGCCCAGCGCCGCGTCGACCTCGCGCAGGGCCGCGCGCAGCTGCGGCGAGCGCGGACCGTGGGCGTGGGCAGCCGCATCCGGGTGCTCGAAGTACAGCGTGGCCAGGCGCGGACGCGTGGCTTCGGGTTCGGCCAGCCAGCCGGCGACGGTGGCGACGCGCTCGGCGATCGGCCGGGTCTCGTCGTAGGCGTGCCAGCGCGTCGGCCGCACGCCCTGCACGGGCGCCTCGCTGCCCGGCCACGACAGCGTGGCCGTAGGCAGGCCCGCCCGCTCCGCGGACACCCACAGCGGCTCGCCGCCCCACCAGCGGCCATCGCCCACCGCATCGCGGTTCTTGAGCGCGAAGGAGCCCAGCTGCGCATCCTGCATCGTGTTGTGGACGATTCCGTGGCGATCCGGACGCAGGCCGGTGACGATCGTGTAGTGGTTGGGAAAGGTGAGGCTGGGATAGGACGGATTCATCCCCGAGGCGCGCACGCCTTCGGCCGCCAGGCGGTCGAGGTGCGGGGTATCGCCGCGTCCCAGGAAATCCGGATGGACGCCGTCGAGCGATACCAGCAGCAGGCTGGTCGACGTGGGCCTGGAGGGGGCGGTGCTTGCGCATGCGCCGAGCAGGAGAAGCAGGGGGATGAGGAGACAGCGGTACGGAATCATCCGGACATCATAGGAATCCATGTGACGCGGTGAAGACTTGACCTGCGGGGGAGGCTTCGGCACGCAGCGCGTCACCACGCTGACGCCGGTCTGAACCCGCGGCCCCGGCAGCATTGAATGCGCGCCCGCGTGCCGTATGTTGGGCAGTGGCCGTTCCGGCCAGGATCCAGATGGAGGTTTCCCATGTCCCGTCCCCTGCTGAGCGCGCTGCTTGCAGGCGCTGTATTCGCACTGGCCGCTCCCGCCGTGCTGGCGCAGGAGCACGAACCCGAGGAGGCCGCGGCGGCGTCGAAGAAGAAGGGCGATCCCGACGACCGGTTCTGCATCCGCGAAACCGGCTCGCGCATCACCGCCACCCGCAATCGCTCCAAGAAGTCCGACGAGGACTGCGTCAGCGCTTCGGGCCGTGTCTACAAGCGTGAGGACATCGAGCGGACCGGTTCGGCCGACGTTCGCGATGCGCTGCGCCGCCTCGATCCCTCGATCTACTGATCGTCGCTGCACCCCCAGACGCCCGGCTTCGTGCCGGGCGTCGACGTTTCAGGCCCGGCCGGTGGACGCGCGTACGCGCCTGGCGGCGACGGCGTCTGTCAGTCGTGCGCTCGCAGCCCGGCCCAGGACTTCGTCTGCATCGACGCCGGGCGCGTCGAGGCAGCCGGGCCACCGCCGGTGTCCGGCGACGTGGATCGGCACGCCGGCGCCACGTCGGCGGGTGGCGGGTACGGCCTGCTCGCGCGCGTGAGCCGCGCCCGGGTCTGATCTAGCGCTTGAGGCCGTCCAGCAGCCTCTCCAGCGATTCCCTGTAGTAGGTCTCGAAGCGGCGATCGTCGTAGCTGAAGCGCCCGGCGCGGTAGAGCGCAATCAGGCCGTGCGAATGCGCCCACAGGGTCATGGCGATGTCCCATGGATCGCCATCGCCCAGGATCCCGGCCTGCTGCGCCTCGACCACCGCGTCGTGCACCACGTTGAACGTAGGCGAGCCGCCGGCGCGGAAGTCGTCCGGAAAGCGGCGTGCGTCGTCGCGCCGCACCGAAAACGCGTGGTCGAACAGGTGCGGATGCGCCAGTGCGTAGTCGAGATAGATCATCTGGATCGCGACCAGCTGCGCGCGTGGGTCGCTTCCCGACTTGCGTGCATGCCAGTGCCGTGCGATTTCGCCGAAGCTGTCGTCGCCGATGCGCTTGAGCAGCGCGTCGCGGTTGCGAAAGTGGCGGTAGATCGCCATCGGCGTGATGCCCACCGCCTCGGCAACCCGGCGCATGCTCACCGCGCCCGGCCCTTCGCGCTCGAACAGGGCGCGGGCTGCGGCGAGGATGCGGCGGTCGGTCCCGGGACGGCTCATGTATACACCGTACACTTCGACGGCCGCGCGAGACAATTTTCGCGCGTCCAGAGGCCTGGCGGGCAGCGTCCGTGCCTGCCGCCGGTGGCGATGCGCGCGTGCAGGACGCACACTTTCCAGCCTGTTTTCCAGCATTGGACGAACCGGCATGAGCGACCCGCGCCACGATCCATCCCGCACCATCCTCGCACCGCGCGGCAATGCGCTGCACTGCCGCAGCTGGCTCACCGAGGCGCCGTTCCGGATGCTGCAGAACAACCTCGATCCGGACGTGGCCGAGCGTCCGCAGGAGCTGGTGGTCTACGGCGGCATCGGCCGAGCCGCGCGCGACTGGGCGAGCTTCGACGCGATCCTGCAGACGCTGCGCACGCTCGGCGACGACGAGACCCTGCTGGTGCAGTCGGGCAAGCCGGTGGGCGTGTTCCCGACCCATGCCGACGCACCGCGCGTATTGATCGCCAACTCCAACCTGGTGCCGCAGTGGGCCAATTGGGAGCACTTCAACGAGCTGGATCGCAAGGGCCTGATGATGTATGGCCAGATGACGGCCGGCAGCTGGATCTACATCGGCAGCCAGGGCATCGTGCAGGGCACCTACGAGACCTTCGTGGAGATGGGCCGGCAGCACTACGGCGGCAGCCTGAAGGGGCGGTGGATCCTCACCGCGGGCCTCGGCGGCATGGGCGGCGCGCAGCCGCTGGCCGCATCGCTGGCAGGCGCCTGCTCGTTGACCGTCGAATGCAGCCAGGAGGCGATCGATTTCCGTCTGCGCACGCGTTATGTGGACGAGCAGGCCACCGACATCGACGACGCGCTCGCGCGGATCGCGCGCCACGTCGCCGCGGGCGAAGCGAGATCGATCGCCTTGCTGGGCAACGCCGCCGAGGTGCTGCCGGAACTGGTGCGGCGGGGGGTACGCCCGGATTGCGTGACCGACCAGACCAGTGCGCACGACCCGGTGCACGGCTACCTGCCCGCCGGCTGGACGGTGGCGCAGTGGCTGGAGGCGCAGCGGACCGATCCGGACGGCGTGCGCGACGCGGCCAAGAAGTCGATGCGCACGCATGTCGAGGCGATGCTGGCCTTCCACGCCCAGGGCATCCCGACCGTGGACTACGGCAACAACATCCGCCAGATGGCCAAGGATGAAGGCTGCGCCAGCGCCTTCGATTTCCCCGGTTTCGTGCCCGCCTATGTGCGCCCGCTGTTCTGCCGCGGCATCGGCCCGTTCCGCTGGGTGGCGCTGAGCGGCGACCCGGAGGACATCCACCGCACCGACGCCAAGGTCAAGGAACTGATTCCCGACGACCCGCACCTGCACAACTGGCTGGACATGGCGCGCGAACGCATCAGCTTCCAGGGCCTGCCGGCGCGGATCTGCTGGGTCGGCCTGGGCCAGCGCCACCGGCTGGGCCTGGCCTTCAACGAGATGGTGCGCAATGGCGAGCTCAAGGCGCCGGTGGTGATCGGCCGCGACCATCTCGACAGCGGCAGCGTGGCATCGCCCAACCGCGAAACCGAAGCGATGCGCGACGGCAGCGACGCCGTCAGCGACTGGCCGCTGCTCAACGCCATGCTCAATGTCGCCGGCGGCGCGACCTGGGTGAGCCTGCACCATGGCGGCGGCGTGGGCATGGGCTACAGCCAGCACAGCGGCGTGGTGATCGTCTGCGACGGCAGCGCCGACGCCGACCGCCGCATCGCCCGCGTACTCTGGAACGATCCGGCGACCGGCGTCATGCGCCATGCGGACGCGGGCTACGAGATCGCCAGGCAGTGCGCCAGCGATCAGGGACTGAGGCTGCCCATGGCCTGAGCGAGCGTGCCCGCGCCGTCGTCGTTCACCGGCGGGCCACGCATCGCCCGCTAGCGTGCGGTGCGGCTGCGCGGGATGCCGTCGCGCTCTGCTCCCATCCACGTGTCGCGGAGAGATCCGACCATGGCGCTACTCGACGACATCGGCAATGCCATCGCGCGGGAACTGGCGCTGCCCGATGTGGACACGCTGACCACGCTGGTGGTGCGCGTCACCGTGGCCGCGGTACTGGGCGGACTGGTGGGCTGGGAGCGCGAGGCCAAGGGCCGGGCCGCCGGGCTCAAGACCCACATCCTGGTGTCGATCGGATCGGCGCTGTTCGTGCTGGCGCCGCTGCTGTCGGACATCGATCCTGCCGACGTGACGCGCGTGATGCAGGGCATCGTGTCCGGCATCGGCTTCCTCGGGGCCGGCGCGATCCTCAAGCTCGACAAGGAGGAGCGCATCGAAGGCCTGACCACGGCCGCGGGGGTCTGGATGACCGCCGCCATCGGCATGGCCGCCGGCATGGGCCAGGAGATGGTGGCGCTGGTGACCACCCTGGTCGCGCTGCTGGTGGTGGGCGTGTTGCCCAGGCTGGGGCGGGGCGGCGGCGCGGGGCCGGGTCCTGGCCAGGACATGGGCGAAACCTGATCGCGCCACGCGCGTGCCCGTGAGCGCGCGACCTGCAGACGCGCGGCCGCCTCGCGGCTGGATGCTGCTGCACGACCCGCCTAGCGCTGCAGGCATTGCCGGTAGCGCGCATCCACCCGTTCGGCGAACCATGCGGTGGTGAGTTCCCGCGTGATCTTCGGGCTGTCCAGACGGATGCCCGGGATCCTCGCGCGCGGAAGGGGCGTGCCCGCATGGGCGTCGGCGAGCGCGAACACGCGTTCGAACAGCGCGCTGTCGTTGAAATCGAGGCGGTCGCCGCGTTCCAGCGCCTGGCGGATCGCGCGGTCGTCCATGGCCAGCTGGGGGCCGAGCGAACGCACCGCGGCCTCGGTACGTCCGGGCCGGTCCATGGGCGCGCCGGGGAGCAGCAGATCGCCGTCGAGTTCCAGCGGCAGGCCGCTGGCGCGGCTGACCGCGGCCTGGAAGGCGGCGTTGCGGCTGGCGTAGCGGCCGGCGTTGTAGTCGGCGAAGCGGTGGATCTTGCGGGTGTAGGGCGTCTGGTAGCCGAGCAGGTGCAGGATGCCGAAGTACAGCCCGCCGCGGCGCTTGAACACCTCGTCGCGGATCGATCCGTCCGTGGGCCAGGGATAGCCCTGCGCGCTCGCCTCGGCGAAGGGGACGGACACCTGCATTGCACCTCCCGTCTGCACGGGGTTGCGGCCGGCGAACAGCCGCGCACCCATCGGTACCCGGCCGATCAGGTCTTCGTAGAGTTCGCTGAGCTCGCGTTCGGTGCGCACGCGCGCCAGGCGCGTGCCGTAGCTGCGGCCGTCGGTGGAGGGGAGCTTGAGCGCAGCGTCCACCAGCAGCTTCGGGATATGCAGGGCAGCGGCGCGCCGGTCGATCTCGCCGCGGGCGATGCGCGGCAGGCCGTCCACCGGCGGGTCGGACTTGTACCCCGATTCCTGCTCGATCACCGCCAGCACCGCGCAGATGTTCTCCACGTCAGGCGGGATGGCCTGTGCGCTGAAGGCGATCTGGATATCGCCGGCCCAGCCACCGCGGTCGGGAACCGTCGCCGGAATGCGGCGCTCGATCTGCGCGCGCAGTTCGAGCGGGTCGGGCGCCGGGGTCGCGGGCGGGCGGCTGGCGCAGCCGGCAAGGACCAGCAGCGCCAGCAACGCACAGACACCACGGCTTCGGCCGCGCGTTGCGGCTGGGGCCGGCAGGCGGGTCGAGGCGTGCCGGGGCGCCGATGCGTCGCGATCCATGCACTCCGCCGTGGGATGGTCCACCGCCCTGCTCCTGTACGCGCTGCCGGGCATGATGTCGGTGGCAGGACGCCAGGACAAGCGCGACACGGCCATCGCCACCCACGCGTTCCGCGGTGCCGCCCGCGCGGCCGTAGTCGCGAAGGCGCGACACCCGCGACCAGGGCAGCGTCGTCGCCTCGTCGCGTCGATCGCTCGGCCTGGCATCGGCTTGGGCCGCGCGGTGTTCCTGCGTCGAGGCGATGCCCGGACGCGCTGCCGCGCGCTGGCGGCTTCCGCCGTTCATGCCCCGCGCCGGGATGGCGACATCCCGGTCCGCCGGCCGTCGCCATCCGCCGATGAGGCATGCCGGGGCTGTCTGCGCGGGCGATGCCGGAGGATGCCGATCCCCGGCCGGATCAGCCGGTCAGCTCGAACGCGCAGTCGAAACCGCCGAAGATCATCCGCTTGCCGTCGAAGGGCATGGGGTTGGCAACCGGATCCATGCGCGGATCCTCCATCATCCTGTTCACGCCGGCGTCGCGGGTGGCCTTGTCGGGCCATTCGACCCAGGAGAACACCACCGTTTCGTCCGCGCCGGCCTGCACGGCCCGTGCGAAGTCGGTGACCTTGCCCGCGGGGACGTCGTCGCCCCAGGCTTCGACCACCCGGGTGGCGCCGTATTCGAGGAAGATGGGGTCGAAGCGACGGGCATGGTCGAGGAAGGCGGCCTTGTTGGCGGTGGGCACGGCAATGACGAAACCATCGATATAGGACATGGAATTCTCCTGAGTTGTCCGCGAGCGGCTGCCGCCGGGCGGGCCCGGGCGATCGCGCCCGCTGCAGTACGACGACGAAGCGGCGGGTCCGCTTTCGACATCCGGCCGGCCGGCGCCGCGCGTCGCGGTGCGGGTTCATCGCCCGTTCTGCTGCAGGGCGGGACCCGTCCTACACTGGCACGCCCCCCTGCAGCCGCGCGCACTGCCGCGCAGCCGGCTGCACCGCACGCGGACGTCACTCATGTACAAGCGTTGCCTCCTGCTGATTCTGGCGAGCCTGGCCCTGCTCGGCTGCCGCCCGCAGGACGAGGCGCAGGCCGCCGCGACCGTCGAGGTCGCCAGTCCCGAGGAGGGCGGGGCGGTGAGCACCGCGCCGGTGCAGGTGGAAGTGGAGCCGGCCGCGGAGACGGAGCCGGTCGAACCCGTGCCCGATGAGCCCGAAGCCGTGGACTGGGCTCCGCTCGACCTCGCGCCGGGGCAGGCTTCGGTGAGCTGCGAACTGGACTACGTGCGCGAGGGCGACGGCGCGCCGCTGCAGGCCTTCGACCATGAATCGGTCACCGCTGCGCTTGGCGAGTGCGCTGAGCGCGGCGTGTTGCGGCTGCGCTACGTGGGCAAGATCAATGGCGCCTTCGCTTCGATGATGCAGCGGATCACCCAGGTCGCCGACGAACTGGAAATCGGCAAGCGTGTGCTGGACATCGACTCCAGCGGCGGCATGGTCGAGGACGCCATCCGTGCCGGCGACCGCATCGCCGAGTCGCGCTGGACGGTCTGGGTGCGCGAGGATGCGGTCTGCCACAGCGCCTGCGTGTTCATCCTCGCCGCCGGCGACATGCGCATGGTGAGCGGCCGGATCGGCATCCACCGCATCATCCGCATGAGCTCCACCGCCTCCACCCGCATCGAGCTCAACCGCGAGCTGCGCGTGGTCTACGACCGGGTGCGCGACTATCTCGAACGCAACGGTGCCGCGACCGCGGTGGCGGACATGATGATGGCCGTCCCCAACCGCAACCTGCGCCTGCTGACCGGCGAGGAACTGGGCCTGTACGGGTTGGATGGAATCAACCCGGCCCAGGACGACCTCGACCGGCTGCGGCTGATGCGCAAGTGCGGCGAGGATTTCGTCGCCCGCCGCGACGCCTTCGTGCGCGCCTTCGACGCACGCTGCAAGTCGCCCAATACCGACCTGGAGATGCTCAACACCTGCGGCCTGGACCTGCGCAAGGACTACGGCTTCCCGGACGGCACCTGTCCTGCGGAGAGCCCCCTGTCCGAGTTCGACGCGCTGCTGGTGGCCGACAAGCCCGAGCACATGGGGCGGCGCGTGCTGGCCCCGGTGGGCACGGACGAGCAGGGCGGTCGGGCGCAGCGGGACGAATCCTCGCAGCGCGACGGCGCCAGCGGCGACGCCGGCTGAGGTCGCGGCCCGCGCGCGCCGGTCGCGCGGGCCGGCTCAGGCGCCCACGGGCTGCGCTGGGGCCTCGTCGCCGCTGTCGATGAAACCGCCGGACTGACGCGCCCACAGCTGCGCATACAGCCCGCCGGCGGCGACCAGCTGCCCATGCACGCCCTGTTCGACGATCGCGCCCTGGTCCATGACCACCAGCCGGTCCATCGCGGCGATGGTGGACAGGCGATGGGCGATGGCGATCACCGTCTTGCCCTCCATCAGCCGGTAGAGGTTCTCCTGGATCACCGCCTCGACCTCGGAATCGAGGGCCGAGGTGGCCTCGTCCAGCACCAGGATCGGCGCGTTCTTGAGCAGCACGCGCGCGATCGCGATGCGCTGGCGCTGGCCACCCGACAGCTTGACGCCGCGTTCGCCGACGTGGGCGTCGTAGCCGCGCCGGCCGTCGCTGTCGCTCAGCTCCAGGATGAACTCGTGC
The DNA here is from genome assembly GCF_051162505.1 of Luteimonas campi. Lineage (NCBI taxonomy): Bacteria > Pseudomonadati > Pseudomonadota > Gammaproteobacteria > Lysobacterales > Lysobacteraceae > Luteimonas > Luteimonas campi. The sequence continues at coordinate 722,126 of NZ_JBNWEM010000001.1, read as the reverse complement.
GCGCGGGCCTGGCGGGCGGCCTCGATCATTTCCTCGTCGCTGGCGTCGGGCCTGCCGTAGAGGATGTTGTCGCGCACCGAACGATGCAGCAGCGAAGTGTCCTGGGTGACCACGCCGATCTGTGCGCGCAGCGAATCCTGCTGCACGCTGGCGATGTCGGTGCCATCGACCAGGATGCGTCCGCTCTCGCAGTCGTGGAACCGCAGCAGCAGGTTGACCAGGGTGGACTTGCCCGCGCCGGAGCGCCCGACCACGCCGATCTTCTCGCCGGGCCGCACGTGCAGGTCGAGGTGGTCGATCACGCCGCCGGCCTTGCCGTAGTGGAAGCCGACCCCCTCGAAGCGGATGTCGCCGCGCACCCATGGCAGCGCCGGCGCACCCGGCGCGTCGTCGACCGTGGGCGGCAGCGAGATCGAACCGATCCCGTCGTGCACGGTGCCGATGTTCTCGAACAGCGCCGACAGCTCCCACATGATCCATTGCGACATGCCGAGGATGCGCAGCACCAGGGCCACCGTCACCGCGATGGCGCCGGCGCCTACCGCGCCCTGGTGCCACAGCCACAGGCCCAGGGCCACGGTGCCGAACAGCAGCGCCATGTTCATCGCGTACAGCAGGCTGTAGACGTGGGTGGCCAGGCGCATCTGCGGATAGACGGTGCGCAGGAACCCGTCCATCGCCTCGTGGGCGTAGGCCTGCTCGCGCTGCGAGTGCGAGAACAGCTTGACCGTTGCGATGTTGGTATAGCTGTCGACGATGCGGCCGGTCATCGCCGAGCGCGCGTCGGCCTGCGCGCGAGAGATCCTCTCCATGCGCGGCACGAAGTGCTTCATCAGCAGCGCATAGGCGGCGATCCAGGCCGCGAAGGGCAGCATCAGGCGCCAGTCTGCGGCGGCGGCCACGGCCAGGGTGCCGACGAAGAACACGAGCACGTAGTTGCCGATGTCCAGCAGCTTGATCACCGTTTCGCGTACCGCCAGCGAGGTCTGCATCAGCTTGGTGGCGATGCGCCCGGCGAACTCGTCCTGGAAATAGCCCATGGACTGGCGCAGCAGGTAGCGGTGCACGTTCCAGCGGATCCGCATCGGAAAGTTGCCGAGCAGGGTCTGGTGCTGGACCAGCGCGTTGAGCAGGACCGTCGCCGGAAGCGCCAGCAGCACCAGCACGCCCATCCACAGCAGGCGCGAGCCTTCCTCGGCGAGGAACGTATCCGGCGTGGTGCTGCCGAGGCGGTCGACCAGTGAACCGACGTAGGCATACAGCGCCAGCTCGGCGACCGCGATGCCGGCCGTGGTCAGCGCCATCAGCAGCAGCCAGCCTTCGGTGCCGCGCGTGTAGTGCCGGCAGAAGGCATACAGCGAACGCGGCGGCTGTGCGGGGGCGTCGGACGGAAACGGATCCAGGCGCGATTCGAACCAGCGATACATGGCGTGCCGGGGAAACAGGGGGTCGGCGATTGTCGCCGATCGCGCGTGGCGACGGCGGCCCCGCCGCGCATGCGCGGCAAGACCTGGGCGATCGCGGTCGCCCGCGGCCCGCAGAAGACCGGGCCCGCTCAGGACCCCGCACGGACACGGCCGGTCGCGGCTGGAGGCAGCGGGTCAGCGGCCGCCGCCACCCCCACCGCCGCCGCCGCCGCCGGAGAAGCCACCGCCACCACCGCCCGAGGAACTGCCGGGCGGCGAGGACGAGGACGCGATCTGCGCGGCCAGACTGCCGCCGACCGCCTTGGTGAAACTGCCGATGTCGCCGATCGAACCGGTGCCGTTGCTGCCGTGGTACCAGCCGATGGACGCGGTCGCAGCGGCCGCGGCCGCCGCCCCCACCGCGAGCGTGAACTTGCGTGTCCAGGCGTCCTCGACGTCGAGTGCGACCGCGTAGGGCAGCAGTGCCTCGAAGCGGGTGGCGTCGAGCGCGGGCTCGGCGGCGTCCGGCCCGTCCGGCGACGGCCCCTGCAGGCGCTGCAGGTCCTGCTTCTCGGCCACGCCCAGGTAGCGGCGCAGGCCCTCGATATGGTCCAGCACGCGGCGGCCGTCCTGGGTCGGTGCGCGCACGAGGAAGGCGAACGCGATCACCGTCGCCAGCATCGCCAGCATCGGCACCGCGGCGAACAGCAGCCCGCCGCCGGTGGCCGCGGCCAGCGCGATGGCCGCGCCGCAGAACAGCACCATCAGCAGCAGCGCCACCAGGCTGCTGCCGCTGTTGTTGTGGAACATCGTGCCGCGATAGCGGCGGTCCAGTGCCTTGCGATGCTCGCTGGTGGCGCTCTGCAGCAGCGTGGCATTGTCCTTGTCCAGGTCCACCGCGGCATGGCTTGCGAACAGCCGCATCAGCGCGGCCTCGTCGCCGGCAGGCGCCGGACCTGACCGTTCCAGCCGCCAGTGATCGCTGAGCAGTCCCTTGTCGCGCTCGATCCGCACCGCGCCCGCCACCGCCAGCGCCAGGACGTCGGCCGAGAAGCAGCGGGTGTCGTAGCCCATGCGTCGGATGAAGCGCAGGCCGGCAGGGCTGATGCCCTCGGGCGGGTGGTAGCGCGCGATCACCACGCCCGCGGGCGGATCGCGCCCCACCTGGTGCCAGCGCAGCCCGCAATAGCCCGCCACCACCAGCAGGCCGAGCAGGGCGACCAGCAGTGGGCTGTTGTCGCGCAGCAGCCAGCCCAGGCGCTGCGCCTGGCCGGGCTGGGCGACCACCCCCTTCGGGAACGAGAGCCGGACGGTGAAGCCTTCGCCCGGCGGCAGGGGCGCGGTCAGGCGCCAGCGCACCAGGCCCGGCGCCGGAATGGACGCCACGTGGCGCTGGCTGCGCTCGCCTTGCGCGCCGGCCCAGCCATCCAGGGACATCCGGGATGCCGGCACCGGCTGCGGCAGGCGCACCTCGACGCGGCCGGCGTCGATCGGGAATTCCCAGCCGCCGCCGATCGCGTTCCAGTACAGCTCGTCGTGGTCGTCGAAGAAGCCGAGCTGCCGGGTGGTGCGGTAGCGCAGGCTGTAGTCGTAGGTCGCCGGCACCGGCAGCAGTGCGTCGCTGCCGGTGTTCACGCGCACGCCGTTGCCGCGACGTTCGGTGAACCAGGGCTCCGGCCGGCCGTTGCGCAGCACCTCGAGGACCTCGAAGCCGACCAGCATCCGGTTGCCGTGGCGGTCGCGATAGCGGGTGGGGAAGTCGCGATACAGACCACGGCGGATGCGGTCGCCCTCCGCGCGCACCCGGATGCGCTCGGTCACCTCGAGGCTGCCGTCGGGATTCACCAGCACATCGATGTCGTACGCCGAGATCCGCTCGGCCGCGCGCAGCGGCAGCGCGCAGGCGGCCAGCAGCAGGCAGGCGCAGGCGAGCCGGAACAGGCCGCTCACGGCAGCCGCACCGGGACCGGCGCGCGCTGTGCGTCGCTAGCCTCGAAGAACTCTTCATGGCCGAAGCCGGCCAGCCGCGCCACCAGCAGGTCGGGCACGCGCTGGGTGGCGTCGTTATAGTCGCGAACCGCGCCGTTGTAGTAGCGGCGCGCGTACTGCAGGTGTTCCTCGACCTCGACCAGGTCGCGCTGCAGCTGTGCGAAGTTGTCGCTCGCCTTCAGTTCGGGATAAGCCTCGCGCAGGGCCAGCAGGCGGCCGATCGCCTGCTCCAGCGCATCCTCCGCTTCGGCCAGGCGCGGCCGGCTGGGGGCGGACATGGCCTGGGCGCGCAGCGCGGTGGCCGTCTCCATCACGGTACGCTCGTGGCCGGCATAGGCCTGCACCGCGGCCACCAGCTGCGGCACCAGATCGTGGCGACGCAGCAGTTGCACGTCGATGTCGGCCCAGGCGGTGCGCACCTGGTTGCGCAGCCGCACCAGCCGGTTGAACGCCAGCATCGCCCAGCCCAGGGCGACGAGGGACAGACACAGCGGCAGCAGGATCGACAGAGGCATCGTGCGGATTCCGGAGGGCTGGAAGGGCAGGTGCTGGACGTGCTCGGCTGCCGCGGTGTGACAGGGTAGCGGAGCAGGCAGCCCGGGCGGGGTGATCGGAGCGGCACCGGGCTGGCGTACACTCGGCCGCCCGACCCGATGCAAGGCCGATCGCCCATGAATAGACTGCGCCTGTTTTCGACCGTCGCTGCACTCGCCCTGTGCGGCACTACCCTGGCCCAGCAGCCCGCGCCGCAGGCGGCCCAGGCCGCGCAGCCCGCCCCGGGGCAGCAGCCGGCGATGGAGCAACTGACGCCCGAGCAGCGCGCGGCGCTGACCAAGCAGGATGCCGACATGACCCAGGCCGCCCTGGCGGTGCTGCAACTGGTGGACGGCAACCGCATCGGCGAGGTCTGGGACGGTGCGTCGGCGGCGATGAAGCAGGCGGTCCCGCGCGACGAGTTCATCAAGCAGGTGACCATCGACCGCAACCGCCTGGGCGCCGTGGGCGCGCGCGCCACGCCCGAGGTCAGCCGCTCGCTGTTCCGCCCCGGCCAGCAGGTGCCGGAGGGCCTCTACATCAACGTGCGCCTGGCCACGACCTTCGCCAGCAACCCGCAGCCCGTGCGCGAGCTGGTGTCGTTCCGCCTCGACGAAGATCGGGTCTGGCGCGTCTCCGGCTACAGCCTGCGCTGAGCCGCGCCGGCGGGCGCCTCTCCGCGAGGGGCGGCGCATCGCCGGATCAGGGCGGGTCGGTGCCGGCGGATGCCGCCGTCGACCCCGCCGGCTCGCGCGGTGCCGGCAACACCTGGCCGGCGACAAGCGCGAAACGCCCGGCATCGTCCAGCCGGTAGCGGGCGCGATAGCCCGGCCCGGGCGCGGCGCCGTGGCCGGTATCCTCGTGGATGGCGAACGTCCGCGCCGTCTCGATGTCGTAATCGCGGCGGTACAGCATCCCGATCGCGCCCACCAGCAACTGGTCGACCAGGGCGCCGTCCGCACGGCGGGTGCTGAACAGGATGTCGATATGCGCCGGCTCGAGTTCGGTTCCGGTCCCGGCGCGCAGCAGCCAGACGTCGACGGTCGGGGTCGACCCGATGCGGAACAGGCGCAGCTGCGATGGCGCGATGCCGCGCAGATCCAGGGTGCCGCCCTCTTCGTGCTCGGCGAAGACGCGGCCGTAGGCGCGGTCGAACGCCAGCGGCGATTTCAGCGTGCGCGTCCCGAACAGCGAGAGCACGCACTGCGCCACCGCCTCGCTGGTGCCGGGATCCGGGTGCGCGAATGCGAGGCCTTCCCGAAGCGGCAATTGCAGCGAGACCAGCGCGGCCGGCAGGCAGCTGAGCCGGGGCGGGGCCTGGTCGACCGCGGCCTCGGCCGCGCCATGGGCCAGGTCGGCCTCGGGGCGCGAAGGCGGGTCGCTGCATGCCGCGAGCAGGCAGGCGATCAGCAGGCTGGTGGCGGGCGCGGCCGTGATGAAGGAGCGGCGCGCGCGCGTGCGGGGGACTGCAGGCATGACATGTCGCGTCGGGCTGTCGTTCCAGCGCCGATGATACGCGCTGGTGGCGAGGTCGCACCCGCAGGCCGTCGCGCCCGAATTCCGCCAGTTCGTCGGGCAGGCGCCGACTGCGGCGGATGCCGTCGCATCGCGGCTGGCCGGACTATTCGACGATGCCCTTGGCCTCGGAGGTGCCGAGCATCTCGGGGTGGTCGATCCGGCGCGCCGGATGCAGCAGCGGATGCGCGAACACCGCCGCCAGCAATACCGCCACTCCCGCGTAGAACATCGGCGTCAGCTGGTGCTGCTCGCCCAGCAGCAGCATGGCCAGCACGATGGCGTAGACCGGTTCGAGATTGACCGCCATCTGTGCGGAGAACGCGCTGATGTGGCGCAGCGCCACCAGCGACAGCGCGAACGGGAGCAGGGTGCAGGCGCCGGCGAGCAGCAGCAGCCAGATCGCGTCGCTGGCCGAGGGCAGCTCCAGCAGCGGCCCGGCGAACGCCGGAAAGACCAGCGGCATCAGCGGTGCGAGCAGGGTCAGCGCGAGGGTGCCCGCGCCCAGCTCGATGGCGGTGACCGTCAGCGGATCGGCGTGATCGACCAGGCGCTTGTTGAGCGAGCCGAACATCGCCACGAACAGCGCCGACAGCGCACCGACGAGTATCCCCGTGCGCATGTCGGCCGAGACGCCGCCCGCCACCAGGGCCACGCCCGGCAGCACCAGCACGCCCAGCGCGAGTTCGCGCCATGAGAAGCGGCGCCGCGCGAGCTTGGGTTCGATCAGCGCCACGAAGACCGGCGCCAGCGCCATGCACGTGGCCGCGACCGAGGCGTTGGCCAGCTTGATGGCCCCGTAGAAGGTCAGCCAGTGCAGCGCGACCAGCACGCCGATCCCCGCGTACGCCAGCAGCAGGCGCCGGGGCAGGGCGCGCAGCCCGCGCCATACGCGCGGCACCAGCGCCAGGGCCAGCACCACCAGGCCCATGCGCCACCACACCAGCGGCAGCGCCGGCAGGGTGATCAGCTTGCCGAGGATCGCGGTGAAGCCCCACAGCAGCACGCACAGGTGGATCTGCCAGTGGGCCTTGGCGGTGGGACTCATGCGGATGCGGAAATCGACGGGGTGCTCAGGATGCCTGCGCCGCATGGAATCGTCACGGGCGGGCCGCGCCCGGCTTTTGGCGGCTGCACGCGGCGCGATGACGCCCGTGTGTTCAGTCCACCGGTTGCGCCACCAGCCAGTCGATCACCCGCCGCACCGCAGCGCGCGGTCGCCGGTGCGCGGGATGGGCGATGTAGTAGGCGTAGCGGCCGGGCATCGGTTCGCCCGGCAGGCGCAGCAGCTGGCCGCTCGCCAGCCAGGGGGCGACGATGCGTTCGCGCGCAAGCGCGGCGCCCAGTCCGAGCGCGGCCGCGCGCAGCATGTCGGTCGAATCGCTGAACACGAACTGCTCGTCCAGGCGGGTGCTGCGCACGCCATTGGCGCGGAACCAGTCCTGCCAACCCTGGTGACTGAGGTCGGCCACCAGCGGCAGGCGCAGGATCGCGGCCGGCGAGGCGACCTCGCCCAGGCCCGGCAGCGTGGGCGCCGCGACCGGGAACAGGGTTTCGTCCATCAGGTGGATCGCGGCCAGGCCCGGCCAGCGGCCTGGGCCGTGGCGGATGGCCAGGTCGGGGCCGACATCGTCCAGGCGGGTCAGCGCGATCTCGGTGTCCACCCGCAGCCGCAGGTCCGGATGCGCGCGGGCGAACGCGGGCAGTCTCGGGATCAGCCAGGTGTACGCGAACGAGTGCAGGGTGGTGATGCGCACCGTGCGCGCGTCGTCGCGGCTGCGCAGGTCCTGCATGGCCCCGTCGAGGTCGTGGATCGCGTTGCTGGCGACGTCGGCCAGGTGCCGGCCTTCCGCGGTCAGGGACACCCCGCGCGCATGGCGCTGGAACAGCGCGACTCCCATGCGCGCCTCCAGCTTGCGCACGTGATGGCTGACCGCGCTCGCGGTGAGGTGCAGCTCCTCGGCGGCATGCGCGAAGTTCTGGTGACGGCCCGCGGATTCGAAAGCCACGAGGGCGGGCAGCAGGTCGGAACGCAGGGTCATGCGAGCCACAAATCCCGTTTGTGCCTTGGCCAAAAAGTATGCGCTTGTGCGCGCATGGCGGACAAGCACAATGCCTCGCTCCACCCAGCGAGATTGCCGCCATGTCCAGCCAGGACGTCACCGCCGCGACGGCACCGGGCGCGGAATCGGCATGGCTCACGCCACTGGAGCTGTGCGTGCTGGGCGCGATCTGGGGCGCCTCGTTCCTGTTCATGCGCGTGGCCGCGCCCGACTTCGGCGCCGCGCCCCTGGTCGAGGTGCGGCTGGGGCTTGGCGCACTGGTGCTGCTGCCGTTCCTGTGGCGCGCGCGCGGACAGTTTCCCTTGCGGCTGTGGCCGAAGCTGGCCCTGATCGGCGCGATCAACTCCGCCGTGCCCTTCCTGCTGTTCGCCTGGGCGGCGCAACGTGCGCCGGCCGGCATCGGCGCGATCGCCAATGCCATGACGGTGCTGTTCACCGCGCTGATGGGCTTCCTGTTCTTCGGCGAGCGCATCGGCACGCGTCGTGCGGTGGCGCTGCTGGCCGGGTTCGCCGGTGTGGTGGTACTGGCCAGCGGCAAGGTCGCCGGGATGAGCGTGGGCGCCGCTGCGCTGGCCGGCGCGCTGGCCTCGCTGCTGTACGGCCTGGGCATCAACCTGGTGCGTCGCCACCTCACCGGATTGCCGCCGGCAGCGGTCGCCTCGGCGACGCTGGGTGCCGCCGCGCTGCTGACCCTCCCGATCGCGATCGCGACCTGGCCGACGCAGCCGGTGCCGCTGGCCTCGTGGCTGTCGGCGGGCATGCTCGGGGTGCTGTGCACGGGCATCGCCTTCGTCATGTATTACCGGCTGATCGCGCGCATCGGCGCCAGCCGCGCCTCCACCGTGACCTACCTGGTGCCGCTGTTCGGCGTGGGCTGGGCCTGGTGGCTGCTCGGCGAGCCGCTGACCTGGACCATGGCGCTGGCCGGCGCCCTGATCCTGGGCAGCGTGGCCTTCAGCCAGGGCGTACGGCGATGAGCCAGAAGCGCGCGCTGTTCGACTTCGCTCTCGAGTTCAGCAACGGCGGCGGCCTGCAGGGCCAGGGCTTCCGCCTCGACATCGAGGGCGACACGATCGACGAGCAGGCCCTGGCCGCGCGCCTGGTCGAGGACATGCGCCTGCTGATGGCCGGACCGGTGCGCATCTGGAACCTGTCGATCATCGAGGAAGCGCACAAGCGCGGGGCGTGACCCCGTCCGGCAGCGGCGTTGCCGGCGGGCAGCCAGGCAGCATCGGTGCGCAGGCGCTTGTTTGGATGTGGCCGGCCCGGGACAATCCCGGATCCCTGCCGCATCCGGTGAACCGCCATGATCCGCGCCCTCGTGATCGCGCTGTTGATCCTGAGCCCCATGCACCTGCGGGCCGAAGTGCTGGCGATCGTCAATGCGCGGATCATCGCCGCGCCCGATGCCGACCCCGTCGAACGCGGCACCCTGCTGCTGCGCGACGGCCGGATCGAGGCGGTGGGCGCGACGGTCGAGGTGCCGGAGAATGCGCGAGTGGTCGACGCAGCCGGAGCCACCGCCGTTTCCGGTTACTGGAACAGCCACGTGCACCTGATCGCGCCGCCGCTGTCGGAAGCCGCCACCCGACCGGCCGCCGAGCTCACGCGGGTCCTGGCGGACCAGTACCTGCGCTGGGGTTTCACCACGGTCTTCGACCTGGCCTCCATGCCCGGCAACGCGTTCGCGCTGCGCGATCGCATCCAGGCGGGCGAGGTGGACGGGCCGGCGATCCTCACCACCGGCGCGCCTTTCTATCCGGAGGGCGGTACGCCGATCTACGTGCTGGAGTTCGAAGGCCTGGGTGGGGCCGCCCGCGCCGGCGAGGTCGCCACGCCCGAGGCGGCCACCGAGCGGGCGCGCCGGCAGCTGGACCAGGGCGCGGACGGGCTGAAGATCTTCGCCGGCGCCATCGTCGGTGGCGAGACGGGCGTGCTGCCGATGCGGGCGGACATCGGCCGCGCCGTATCGGAGCCCGCGCGGCGGGCCGGCAAGCCGGTCTTCGCCCACCCCACAAACCTCGAAGGATTGCGCGCGGCGCTGGACGGCGGCGCGAACGTCCTCACCCATCCGGCGCCGCAGGCCGGTCCATGGACGCCGGCCTTGCTGCGCGAACTGCTGGAACGTGGCATCGCGCTGATTCCGACGCTCAAGCTCTTCGATCTGGAACTCGACAAGGAGGGCCTGCCGGCGGCGGTGAAGGCGCAGGTCATCGGCCTCGGCCAGCGGCAGGTGGCGGACTACGTGGCCGCAGGCGGGACCGTGCTGTTCGGTACCGATTCGGGCTACATCGACTGGTACGACACCCGCGACGAACTGCGGTTGATGGGCGAGGCAGGACTGGACTGGCGCCAGGTGCTGGCCAGCCTGACCACGGCACCGGCGCAGCGCTTCGGCGACGGGTCCCGGCAGGGCAGGCTTGCGCCCGGCTACGTGGCGAACGTGGTGCTGCTGGACGCGGATCCGCGTGCCGATGTCACCGGCTTCGCCGAGGTGCGTGCGGTCTACCGCAACGGCCGCCGCGTCTATCCGGCGGCGGACGCGCCCGACTGATCCGCGTCGGACATTCGAGAGCGAAGCGCGTCGCGGATGGCCGCAGTCGTCCGTCCCGCGATGCGACGTTCCGCAGCGGAAGGCTGGGCAGACCGAAGCGCGTGTCGAGGGAGCGACGCGCGGGTAAGTCCGGTGTCGATGGCAGATCCGTGGGATCCCCGCGTTCGCGCGATGAGTGGATCCGTGCCGTCGGCGGCCGGAAGAATGCCTTAGCCGCGCGCCTCCGGCCCGGCTGCGCGACGCTGCTGCGCGCGTCCCAGCCAGATCCCGAGCATGGCCCAGAACAGCGCCAGCGGCACGACCACCGTGACGAGTCCGCCCAGCGCCAGCCCAACGCGGCCGAGCAGGCCTTCTACCTGCGCGCCCACCACGTCGCCGGCGCGGTACACGAAGGTATCGATGAAGGCTTTCGCCTTGTACTTGTCCTCGCGCCCGATCACGGTGAACAGCGCTTCGCGCGCGGGGCGCGTCAGCCCGCGCTGCACGGCGCGGTTCATCGCTTCGAGCAGGATCAGCAGGGCGAACGAGCCGTAGACCGCCAGGCCGACGAAGCCCAGCGCGTTGGCGACCGGCAGCGCCGCCAGCGCGACGCCCAGGCCGAAGCGGCGGATGATCTGCCCGGTGAGCGTGAGCTGCAGCAGCAGCACCGCCACCTGGGTCCACATGTCGATATTGCCCAGCAGGCTGGTGCGCGCGTCCAGGTCGCTCTCGGCGGCGGCCACCATCTGCAGGCGGGTGAAGTAGATGAAGGTGGCCACGACGGTCATCGTCAGCACGTAGCCGGCGATGCCCATCAGGTAGGGCGAGGCGAACACCGCGCGCAGGCCGGCCCAGGCGCTGCCGCCGATGCGCTGTTCCTCCCGGGCGATGGTGTCCACGCGCGCGGCGTCGGGTCCGACAGCGTCGCGATCGGGGCGCACGTGCACCAGCGTCCACGCCAGGCCGACCGCCAGCAGCAGGAAGCCGGCCGCGACCAGCAGCAGGCTGGCCGTGCCCAGCGGTTCGGCCAGGCGCGAGGCCAGCCACGGCCCGAAGATCGCGCCCAGGGTGCCGCCGACCGCGATCAGCGCGAACAGGCGCCGGCCCTGGTCGCTGGAGAAGCGGTCGGCCAGCAGCGCCCAGAACACCATGGTCACGAACAGGTTGAACACGCTGAACCAGACGTAGAACACCTGCCCGCTGCGCGCGCCTACCGCACCGGGCGCGAACGCCAGCAGCGACCAGAACCCGACCAGGCTCAGGGCGAAGAACGCATAGGTCGCGCTGATGAAATGCAGCCGTCGCAGGCGCGCCACCAGCCAGCCGAACAGCGGGTTGACCGCCAGGGTCACCACCGCCGTGCCGATGAACAGCCAGCGCACGCTGTCGATGCCGCGCTCCATGCCCAGCGCGTCGCGCGCCGGGCGCAGCATCATCAGCGCGGTCAGGATGCAGAAGAAGAACGCGCCGGCGACGAGCACCGGCGCGAGTTCGCCGCGACGCAGGTTGAACAGGTCGGAGATCCGCTCGCGCATCGCGGCCGCCACCTCAGGAGAACATCGCGACCAGCTCGGCCTGCTGCGCCTCGTCGAGCAGCGGGCCGATGCCGCCCTTGAGGTTGTCGGCCTGGCGCTCGGGCTTGCCGGTGGCGGGAATCACCGCCGTGACCGCCGGATGGCTCACCGTGAACTTGAGGAACATCTGCGCCCAGGAGTCCACGCCGGCCGCCTGCGCCCATGCCGGCAGCTCCTTGCCGCGGCTGGCCGCGAACAGCTTGCCGTCGTCGAAGGCGCGGTTGACGATCACCGCGATGCCCAGCTCCTGCGCCAGCGGAAAGATCGTCTGCGCGGCCTGCGGCGCATTGACCGAGTAGTTGATCTGCACGAAGTCGGGCTTTTCCTCGCGCATCAGCCGCGCGGTGTCGGCGTGGCCGCGTTCGAGGTAATGGGTGATGCCGATGTACTTCACCTTGCCCTCGGCCTTGAGTTCGCGCGCATAGGGCATGGCCTCGGCCATGTTGCGAAGGTTGTGGACCTGCAGCAGTTCGACCCGGTCGGTACGCAGCCGGCGCAGCGAATCGGCCCACTGCGCCTCGAGTTCGGCGCGGCTGTCGGCGGCCAGCTTGGTGGCCAGGAAGCAGCGCTCGCGCCAGCCGCCGTCGGCGAGCAGGGCGCCGACCACGTCCTCGGCGTTGCTGTAGTTGGGCGAGGTGTCGATGAGGCGGCCGCCACCTTCGAAGAACACCTTCATCACGTCCTTGAGCGCGTCGAATTCCGCGGACTCCAGCGCCACCTCGTAGCTGCCCGAGGTACCGACGCCGATCACCGGGATCGCCTCCCCGCTGGCGGGAATGGCGCGGGTGAGCAGGGCACCGCCGACCGGCCCGATATCGGCGATGGCGCCGGTGGGCTTCTCGCGCGGGCGCGGCGAAGTGGGGTCCGGCCTCTCCTGGCTGCAGGCGGCGAGCGGCGCGAGGGCCAGTCCGGTGGCAGCAAGGCTGGCGCTGGCGATGAAATCGCGGCGGCTGGTCATGACGGAGCTCCTCGTGGTGGGCGGCAGGACGGACGCATCGATGCGCGGCAGGGTAGGCACAAGTGGCCGGGGGTTGCCAGTGACGGTGGTCGGGGTCCTTGCCTGCCGGCAACGCTGCGGATCGGCGCCGCGCGGTCTGCGCGCGGAGGCAATGGCGTGGCCTTGCCGCCGATGCGCGGGATGCGTCCCGGCATTCCTAGTCGCGGAGCGCGCCCAGCAGCCGCAGCAGGGCGACCGCCGCGGCAGGATTGCGCTCCTTCGCGGCCGAGATGAAGAAGATGAACACCTCGCGCCTGTCCGGCTTGGCCGGCGCCCCGGCATCGCCCAGGGTGGGCAGGTCGCCGGGTGTGCCGCCCTGGGCCCAGGTGCGCGCGCGGTCGGCCCATGCGCGCAGCTCGGCAGCCGGATAGCCCGAGTCGACGCCGGCACGCGCGCGCATCAGGCGCGCATAGACGAAGTCCGCAGTCGCGTCGGCAAAGTTCGGGTGCTCGTCCGAATCGGTGAACACCGTGGCCATGCCGTGGCGGCGGGCGAGCGCGATGTAGTCGGCGTCGACGAAGCCGTGGTCGCGCACGTCGAGCACATGACGCAGCGGCCGCCCGGATACCTGCCGCGGCAGCAGCTCCAGGAAGGCCTCGAACCTCGCACGGTCGACGCGCGTACCGGCATCGAACTGCCAGACCAGCGCGGCCAGCCGGTCCCGCAGTTCGACGATGCCGCCCACGAAGTCCTCGACCTGGGCACCGGTCCGGTCCAGCGCGCGCGACTGGGTGATGCGTTTGGGTGCCTTGGCGGTGAACCCGAAGCCCGGCGGCGTCTCGTCGCGCCACTTCGCATACGTCGCCGGCTTCTGCGCACCGTAGTAGGTGCCGTTGATCTCGATCGCCGAGAGCTCGCGGCTGGCGTACTCCAGTTCGCGGCGCTGGACCAGGCCCTTGGGGTAGAAGTTGTCCCGCCAGGGCGCGTAGGTCCAGCCGCCGATGCCGACGCGGATGCCGTCGACGGCGGGCACGCCGCCACCGGGCAGGTCCAGGCTCAGGCTGCCCACGGGTCGTAGCTCCCGAACCACCACAGGTGCCCCTCGGGATCGCGGCAGGAATAGCCGCGCCCGCCATAGCCCTGGTCGGCGATGTCCTGGACGATGGCCGCGCCGGCGGCTGTCGCCTGGGCGTAGTGCGCGTCGACGTCGCGCACGATCACGCAGGGGCTCTGGGTCTCGCGCAGGCCGGTTTCGTCCGGCTGTGCGATCTGGCGGCCCCATTCGCTGTCGTTGCCGGTCGAGCCGAGCATGATCATGCCGTTGCCGAAGGTGAGCTGGGCATGGTGGATGATGTCGCCGTCGGCGTAGACCGCGTGCTTCTCGAAGCCGAAGGCGCGGCACAGCCAGTCGATCGCGGCGGGCGCATCGCGGTAGCGCAGGCAGGGGATGATGGTGCTGGTGGTGTCGGCAGCGTTGCTCATGGAATCCTCCGGTGAAGTGGGTCGCGCGCATCGCGCCGCCGCAATCTGCCGCGGCTGCGCGCCCGGGTCTTGTAGATTCCGGCGCTCACGCCAGCGCCACGTGTCGCTGCCATTCGCCGCGACGCGCCATCCACGCGGTGGGCGTCATGCCGGAGAAGGCGCGGAACTCGTGGACCAGGTGGGCCTGGTCGTGGAATCCGCCGTCGGCCGCGAGTCCCGCCCAGTCGACGCGCCCGCTGGCGCCAGCCGCGGCCAGCGCGGCATGGAACCGCTGCAGGCGCAGGTGACGCTTGGGCGACATGCCGACCTGCTCGCGGAACAGTTCGCCAAACCGGCGCGGCGACATGCGGCACTGCGCGGCGATGGCCTCGATCCGCTGCACGCCGGGCGCGGCCTCGATCAGGCGCAGCGCATGCGCGATCGCGGGGTGCACATGCGCGGCGGTGGCTTTAGTGCGATGCAGCAGCCAATGCTCGAGGATGCGCAGGCGCGCGGCCGCATCCGGTGCGGCGAGCAGGCGCCCGCGCAGCCCACCGGCCTGTCCCGCGGCGACGGCATCGAGCTCGACATGGCCGTTGGCGAGGGCATCCATGCGTTCGCGGAAGAACGGCGCGGCGGCCCCGGCATGGAAGACGACGCCCACCACGCGGGTCTGCTCGGCCGTATCGATCAGGCAACTGCGCGATGCGGGCCCATCCAGCACGGTCCCGGTGCTGCGCGTACAGCGGAAGTCCTCGTCGTAGACGCGGGTCTCGTCCTCGTCCAGGTTGATCACCAGCTGCGCACGGGCCGAGGGCAGCAGGCGGTCGTAGGCGTGCGTCTGGCGCGGCAGGTCGCAGTCCCAGAGCAGGGCGACCAGGCCGGACAGCGCTGCGGTGGGAGCGACGACAAGCAGTCCCATGGACGGGCCCCGGGGGAGTCGAGCGCAGGGTAGCACTCCGGGTCGCGACTCAGTCCCGTGGGCTGCTCAGTCCGCCGTGCCGGCGTGCGCCGACAGCAGCGCGGCGCGCCCGGCATCGGTCAGCAGCGCCAGCGTGCGCGCGCCGTCCCGGCGCGTGCAGACCCAGCCCGGCCCGCGTCGACCGCCGATCGCCTCGTCGCCAAGCCAGGCCAGCGTGCGCAGCAGTCCGCTCATGCGCACATCCAGGCGCTTGCACAGGCGCGGCAGCGAGATGCCCTCGGGCTCGCTGGCCAGCGCGGCCAGCAGGGCGGCGGCGATGGCCGGGTCAGCGGACAAGACTGGCCTGGATGTCGCGCGGGCGCTGCGCGTCCGCGCCGGCCCCGTGCGGCCGCAGGATCACCGGGATCGATTTGGACGTGGGCGTGCGCGAGCCTTCGGCGAAGCTCGACAGCGGGACCAGCGGATTGGTCTCGGGGTAGTAGGCGGCCAGGCAGCCGCGCGGGATGTCGTACTCGACCAGCAGGAAGCCGCGCACGCTGCGCTGCACGCCATCGTCGTGCAGGCTTTCCAGATCGACCCGGTCGCCCGCCGCCATCCCCAGCGCGGCGATGTCGTCGCGATGGATGAACAGCACGCGGCGCTCGCCGAACACGCCGCGGTAGCGGTCGTCCAGGCCATAGACGGTGGTGTTGTACTGGTCGTGGGAGCGGGTGGTGGCGAGCGCGAATACGGGCTCGCTCCCGCGCGCCTGGCGCGCGCGGTGCAGGGCGGTATCGGTAGGCACCCGGGCAGGGATGAAATGCGCCTTGCCCGTGGCCGTCTCCCAGCGCCGGTCGCGGGCGCCGTTGGGCAGCCGGAAGCCGCCGGGGACGCGTACGCGCCGGTTGAAGTCGTGGAACTCGTCGAACACGCGTCCGATCAGGTCGCGGATGCGGTCGTAGTCGTCCACCAGCCAGGCCCAGTCGACCTTCGAGCGGGCGCCAAGGGTGGCCCGGGCCAGGCCGGCCACGATGGCGGGCTCGGACAGCAGCGCCGCGGAGGCCGGCGGATTGATGCCCGACGACAGGTGCACCATGCTCATCGAATCCTCCACCGTCACCGCCTGCGGCCCGCCGGCCTGCAGGTCGATCTCGGTGCGCCCGAGGCAAGGCAGGATCAGCGCCTCGCGGCCATGCACTAGGTGGCTGCGGTTGAGCTTGGTGGCCACGTGCACGGTCAGCGCGCAGTTGCGCAGGCCGCGTGCGGTGGCGTCGGTATCCGGCGTCGCGGCGGCGAAGTTGCCGCCCATGGCGAAGAACACGCGCGCGCGTCCGTCGATCATCGCCTCGATCGCGCCGATCGTGTCGTAGCCCTCGGCCCGCGGCGGCTCGAAGCCGAACACGTCGCGCAGGCGGTCGAGGAACGCGGCGGGCGGCTTCTCCCAGATCATCATCGTGCGGTCGCCTTGCACGTTGCTGTGGCCGCGGACCGGGCACAGGCCAGCGCCGGCGCGGCCGATGTTGCCGCGCATCAGCATCAGGTTGGCGATCATCTGCACGGTGGCCACCGAGTGGCGGTGCTGGGTGATGCCCATGCCCCAGCAGGCGATCGTCCGCTCGGACTGCAGGTAGAGTTCGCCGGCCTGGCGCAGCTGCGCCTCGTCGAGGCCGGACTCGGCCACGAGGGTGTCCCAGGATTCGCCGCGCAGGTCCTCGGCGAACGCCTCGAAACCCGCGGTATGCGCGTCGATGAAGCCGCGGTCCAGCAGCGATGCCCCGCCGCCGGCCAGCGCCTGCGCATCGCGTTCGAGCAGGTGCTTGGCCATCCCCTTGACCGCGGCGAGGTCGCCGCCGATCTTCAACTGGAAATAGTCCGACGCGATGCGCGTGGAGCCGCCGCGCGCCATCTCCAGCGTGTCCTTGGGATCGGCGAAGCGCTCCAGCCCGCGCTCGCGCAGCGGATTGAAGGCGAGGATCCGGCAGCCGCGTTTCGATGCCGCGCGCAGCTCGCCGAGCATGCGCGGATGGTTGGTGCCGGGGTTCTGGCCGAACACCAGGATGCAGTCGGCCTGCTCGAAGTCCTGCAGCGACACCGTGCCCTTGCCAACCCCGACCTGCGGCTTGAGCGCCGTGCCCGAGGATTCGTGGCACATGTTCGAGCAGTCGGGGAAGTTGTTGGTGCCGTATTCGCGCACGAACAGCTGGTACAGGAACGCGGCTTCGTTGGAGGTACGGCCGGAGGTGTAGAACACCGCCTGGTCGGGCGAGGGCAGGGCGTTGAGGTGCCGCGCGACCAGGGCGAAGGCCTCGTCCCAGGTGGTGGGCAGGTAGTGGTCGCTGGCCGCGTCGTAGCGCATTGGCGTGGTCAGCCGGCCCTGCGACTCCAGCCAGTGGTCGCTGTACTGCGCAAGCCGGGTCACGCTGTACTGGGCGAACAGCTCCGGCCCCGCGCGCCGGCTGGTCGCCTCGGCCGCGACGGCCTTGGCGCCGTTCTCGCAGAACTCGAAGGTGGAGGTGTGGTCGCGGTCGGGCCACGCGCAGCCCGGGCAATCGAAGCCGTCGGGCTGGTTGGTGCCAAGCAGGGCCTTGGCCCCGCCCAGTCCCGCGTGTTCCTGCGCCAGGTGACGAGCCACGCTCTTCAACGCGTCCCAGCCGCCGGCCGGGCCATCGTAGCTGCGGATCGTGTCGCCGCTCATGGCGCCGCCTCCGCCGCGTCGGAAGGGGCCTGCAGGCGCCGGCCATGCGCGTAGACCGCATACCCGTCCTCGCGCGCAAACCCCACCAGGGTGAGGTCGGCCTGCTCGGCCAGCGAGATCGCCAGCGCGGTCGGCGCCGAGATCGCCGCCATGAAGCCGATGCCCACGGTGGCGGCCTTCATCGCCATCTCGTAGCTGGCACGGCTGGTGACGACCAGGAAGCCGGTGGCCGGATCGTGTCCTGCCGCATGCATCGCGCCGATCAGCTTGTCCAGCGCGTTGTGCCGGCCCACGTCCTCGCGCACCAGCAGCAGCGTGCCCTGCGCATCGGCCCATGCGGCCGCATGCGCAGCGCCGGTGGCCGCGGCGATCGGCTGGACCGCCCGCAGCCCGCGCAGCGCATGTCGCAGGGCCGCCGGCGTCACCTCTACCGTGGAGACCACTGGCGGCGGATAGCGCAAGGCGGCTTCCAGCAGGGCCGTGCCGCAGACGCCACAGCCGCTGCGGCCGGCCAGGCTGCGCCGGCGCGCGGCCAGCGCCTCCGCGCGGTCGGGCGTGATGCGCAGCCGGACCTCGATCCCCTCGACCAGCGTGTCGATGCGCTCGACCCGGGCCTCGCCCGCATGCGCGACGAGGCCCTCGCTGAGCGCGAAGCCGATCGCGAAATCGTGCAGGTCGGCCGGCGTGGCCATCATCACCGCGAACGGCTCGTCGTTGCAGACGATCGCGATCGGCACTTCCTCGGCCACGCAGTCGTGATGCACGCGCCGGCTGGTGCCGCGCCAGCGCTCGACCGGACGCAGCACCCCGCCGACGGGAGCGTTGCATGAACCCTTGGCGGTGCCCGAAGCCATGGCGGCAGCATGCCACGCGTGGCGTCCACGGGCGACCGCGACACGCCACGTCGATGCGTCGTGGACTACTCGATCGGTTCGTCCAGCAGCAGCTGGCGGGCAAAACGCACCGGCGGCGCGCCCTGCGCGAGGATGCCGTCGTGGTAGGCCTTCATGTCGAACGCGTCGCCGGCCTTGGCTTCGGCCGCGCGTCGCGCGTCGAAGTGCTCCTGCGCGCCGACGAAGTAGGTCGCCAGCTGGGTCGACGACAGCTGCGCGCGGATCCACTTGCCTTCGGCCTCGCTCTGCTGCTGGAAGGTCTGGCGCACCATCAGGTCCAGTGCCTGCTCCTTGCTCCAGCCATCCACGTGCACGCCCTGGTCGAGGATGGCGTTGGCCACCGAGCGCGCGTAGAACTTCAGCTGCATCAGGCGGAACAGCGGATCACCGCCCAGGTAGCCGGCGTCGGCCAGCACGCGCTCGGTGTAGACCGCCCAGCCCTCGGCGAAGGGGCCGGAGCGGAACACGGCGCGCAGTGTGGAGGGATGGTCGGCCGAATGCGCGCCTTCCAGGTAGTGTCCCGGCATCGCCTCGTGGATCGAGAGCACGTGGATCATGTAGTCGTTGTACTCGCGCAGGAACGAGTCGACCTGTGCATCGGTCCAGTCCTCGGGGATCGGCGAGATCGCGTAGTAGGTGTCCAGGCCCTTGTCGAGCGGGCCAGGCGAGTCGCAGTAGGCCACGGCCACGCCGCGCTGGAACTCGGGCATCAGGATGATCTTCACCGGATCGTCCGGCACGGTGACGATGTTCCGCTCGCGCACGAACGCGGTGGCCTGGTCGAGCGTCTGCCGGGCGAAATCCACCACCTCGTCGCGGCCGGGCCGCTCGGCGTAGGCGTACTCCATCGCCGCCTCGATCGCCGCCTGCTTCTGCGCCTCGTCCGGCGATTCGGGCGTGGGCGGCGCGCCGTCCTTGCCGGCCAGGACGCTGCGTGCGACCGCGTACATCTCGTCGCGGATGCGTGCGAGTTCGGCCTCGGCGCGCTGCCGGATCTCCTGCCGCGAGAGCGAGGAATTCAGCGAGTAGCGCAGCTGCTGGTCGTAGCGTTCGGCGCCGATGCGGAATTCGCCCCTGGCGTTCGGCACCAGGGTGGCGTCCAGCCAGCGCTGGTGTTCGTCCACCGCGCTGCGGAGCCCGGCGACGGCCGCATCCAGACGCTCGCGATCGGCGCCCTGCAGCTGGCTCGCGTTCGGCGTGATGAAGGTGTCCACCAGGGCGAGCATGCCCCGGTTCTGGCGGGCCACCGTCTCGGCATGGGTGGGGGGGACCCGCGCGGGGTCGAGGTTGGCCCGCGCCTGCGCCAGCAGCGCCGGGATCTTCTCCATGCGCGCGGCCGCCGCCTGCAGGCGATCGGGCAGCGGCGCGAACTCGCGCGCCATCAGGCTGTAGATCGCACCGCCCGCGAGGTCGTTGTAGAGCAGCGGATTCCAGGCCCAGCTCTGGAACTGGCGGCTGTCCCACAGCGCCGATTCGAGCTGGTTGCGAAGAATGCGCGCGTCCACCTGGTTCTCGCGCGAGAGGCTGGCCAGGTCGATCGCGTCCAGCTCGTCGAGGTAGCGCTGGTTGAAGGCTTCGGCCTTCGCGCGGCCCGACTCGGACAGGTCGTCGAGCTCGGCGTCGAAACGATGGTCGCCGATCCGCGTGGCCGCGACGGGCGACAGCGCCATGGCTTCGTCGAGATAGCGGCGCGAGAGTCCGGCGAAGGCGGCATCGGCCTGCGACTGGCCTGGCGCCTGCGCGGCTGCCTGGTCGACGCCGCGGTCGGGCGGGACTGCGTTGCCGCCGCAGGCGGTGATCATGGCGGCGAGGATGGCGGTGGCGAGCAGGGCTGGGCGCATGGCATGGGTCGCATGGGTGGAGCCGTGCAGCATAGCGTCGCCACCGCCCTCTCCTGTATGCGGCCCCGGCCGCGCTGCCGCACCCGTGCCGGAAGTCATGGCCGCAGCGGCGCCGGTGCCGACTATGCTGCAAGGGTTGGCAGGACAATGGAGTACAGGCGATGCAGCGACGTGGATTCCTGGCCCTCGGAGGCCTTGCGGCAGGCGGCGCGATGCTGCCACCGCTGCTGCTGGGCCGTGCCATTGCCGCCGAGCAACTGCTCGAAACGCTCGACCCGGCAAGGAAGAAACAACTGGCCGATGCCGCGCTGCAGGCCGCGACCGACGCGGGCGCCAGCCATTGCGACGTACGCATCGGCCGCTATCTGCGCCAGTCGCTGATCACGCGCGAGCACCGCGTGGAAAACGTGGCGAACGAGGAATCTGTCGGGGTCGGCGTGCGCGTGGTCGCGGGCGACGCCTGGGGCTTCGCCGCCACCAGCCGGCTGGACCCTGACGCGGTCGCGGCGGCTGCGCGGCAGGCCGTGGCGATCGCCAGGGCCAACGCGCGCATCCAGTCCGAACCGGTGCGGCTGGCACCGGCGCCGGGCGTGGGCGAGGTGTCCTGGCGCACCCCGATTGCGCGGAACGGCATGGAGGTGCCTGTCCGCGACAAGCTCGACCTGCTGCTGTCGGTCAATGCCGCCGCGCTGGAGGCCGGCGCGAGTTTCGTCGGTTCGCGCATGTTCCTGATCAACGAGCAGAAGTATTTCGCCTCCACCGACGGCTCCTACATCGACCAGGACGTGCATCGTATCTGGGCGCCGTTCACCGTCACCGCGATCGACAAGGCCAGCGGCAGGTTCCGCACCCGCGACGGCCTGTCCGCGCCGATGGGCATGGGCTACGAGTACCTCACGCCCGACCCGGCGCAGCGCTTCGAGCTTCCGGGCGGGGTGGTCGCCTATGGCCGCGCCTACGACATGCGCGCCGATGCGGTGGCTGCGGCCAGGCACGCGCAGGAGAAGCTGAAGGCGCCGTCGGTCAAGCCCGGCCGCTACGACCTGGTGATCGATCCCAGCAACCTGTTCCTGACCATCCACGAGAACGTGGGCCATCCACTCGAGCTCGACCGTGTGCTGGGCTACGAGGCCAACTACGCCGGCACCAGCTTCGCCACGCTCGACAAGCGCGGCAGCTTCCGCTGGGGCAGCGACATCGTCAACTTCGTCGCCGACAGGACCCAGCCCGGCAGCCTCGGAGCGGTCGGTTACGACGACGAGGGCGTGAAGTGCAAGCGCTGGGACCTGGTGAAGGGCGGCGTGCTGGTGGACTACCAGTCGATCCGCGACCAGGCGCACATCCTGGGCAAGGACGAGTCCGACGGCTGCTGCTATGCGGACTCCTGGTCGAACGTGCAGTTCCAGCGCATGCCCAATGTCTCGCTGGCGCCCGGCAAGGCGCCGCTGACGGTGCCGGAGATGATCGCCGGCGTCGAGAACGGCCTCTACATCCACGGCCGGGGTTCGTATTCGATCGACCAGCAGCGCTACAACGCCCAGTTCGGCGGCCAGCTGTTCTTCGCCATCCGCAACGGCGAGGTGCAGGGCCTGGTCGAGGATGGCGCCTACCAGATCCGCACGCCGGAATTCTGGAACGCCTGCACGGCGATCTGCGACCAGCGCGACTACCGGCTGGGGGGATCGTTCTTCGACGGCAAGGGCCAGCCTTCACAGGTCTCGGCAGTCTCGCATGGATCCAGCACCACGCGCTTCGACGGGCAGAACGTGATCAACACCGCGCGATCGCTCGGCTGACGGCGCCGCGCGGCGGCGTGGACGGCCAGGCACGCCGGGGTCTGCGTCGCTGACCGGGCGACCGTGCCGAAAGTCATTTGCGTTGGCGTGCTCGCCGCGTCGAGAATCGGGGTTCCTGCCGGTTCGCGATGCGCGTTCCGGAGCCGCGGCCACCGCGCCACGGACACGACAACGGAGATACGGCCTTGCAACGACGCGATTTCCTGGCCCTCGGCGGCCTCGGTATGGGCAGCCTGGCGCTGCCCGCATGGCTCGGCAAGGCGGTTGCCGCCGAGCAGCTTGTCACCACGCTCGACGTCTCGATCAAGAAGCAGCTGGCCGATGCCGCCCTGCAGGCGGCGCGTTCGGCCGGCGCCAGCTATTGCGACGTGCGCATCGGCCGCTACCTGCGCCAGTTCGTGATGACGCGCGAGGACAAGGTCCAGAACGTGGTCAATACCGAATCCACCGGCGTGGGCGTGCGCGTGATCGTCGATGGCGCATGGGGCTTCGCCGCGACCAACGGCCTGACCACCGCCTCGGTGGCCGAGGCCGCGCAGCGCGCCTCCGCGATCGCCAAGGCCAATGCCAGGGTGCAGGCGGCGCCGGTGCGGCTGGCGCCCGCGCCCGGCTTCGGCGAGGTCTCGTGGAAGACGCCGATCCGGCGCAACGCGATGGAAGTGCCGATCAAGGACAAGGTCGACCTGCTGCTCTCGGTCAATGCGGCCGCGACCAACGCCGGCGCCAGTTTCGTCAATTCCACCCTGTTCCTGGTCAACGAACAGAAGTACTTCGCCTCCACCGACGGCTCCTACATCGACCAGGACGTGCACCGGATCTGGGCGCCGATGACGGTCACCGCGATCGACAAGGCCACCGGCAAGTTCCGCACCCGCGAGGGCCTGTCGGCGCCGATGGGAATGGGCTACGAGTACCTCGATGGCGACGCCTCGCAGAAGTTCGTCACCCCCAACGGCGTGGTCAACTACGGACAGTCCTACGACATGGTCGAGGACGCGGTGGCCGCGGCGAAGCAGGCGCAGGAGAAGCTCAAGGCCCCGTCGGTCAAGCCCGGCCGCTACGACCTGGTGCTCGATCCTTCGCACACCTGGCTGACCATCCACGAGAACGTCGGCCATCCGCTGGAACTCGACCGCGTGCTGGGCTACGAGGCCAACTACGCCGGCACCAGCTTCGCCACGCTCGACAAGCGCGAGTCCGGCTTCCGCTACGGCAGCGAGATCGTCAACCTGTTCGCCGACAAGACCCAGCCCGGCAGCCTCGGCGCGGTGGGCTACGACGACGAAGGCGTGAAGTGCAAGCGCTGGGACCTGGTGAAGGACGGCATCCTGGTGGACTACCAGACCATCCGCGACCAGGCCCATATCGTCGGCAAGACCGAGTCGGACGGCTGCTGCTATGCCGACTCCTGGTCGAGCGTGCAGTTCCAGCGCATGGCCAACGTTTCGCTGGCGCCGGGCAAGCAGAAGCTCTCGCCGGCGGAGATGATCAAGGACGTCGAGAACGGCATCTACATCATCGGCGACGGCTCGTTCTCGATCGACCAGCAGCGCTACAACGCCCAGTTCGGCGGCCAGTTGTTCTACGAGATCAAGAACGGCCAGATCACCGGCATGCTCGAGGACGTGGCCTATCAGCTGCGCACGCCGGAATTCTGGGCGGCCTGCTCGGCGATCTGCGACGTGAGCGACTACCGCCTGGGCGGCTCGTTCTTCGACGGCAAGGGGCAGCCGGGCCAGGTGTCGGCGGTCTCGCACGGCTCGAGCACGGCGCGTTTCAACGGCATCAACGTCATCAACACCGCGCGTTCGCTCGGCTGACGGCACAGGAGAATCCAGTACATGAGCATCTTCACCGAAGCCGAAGCCAAGACCATCCTCGACAAGGCCATCGCACTGTCGAAGGCCGACGAGTGCACCGCGACGCTTTCCGGCAGCAACAGCGGCAACATCCGTTTCGCGCTGAATGACGTGTCCACCAGCGGCATCGTGGACAACGTGGAGCTGGGCGTCTCGGTCGCGTTCGGCAAGCGCGTCGGCACCGCGACCATCAACGAGTTCGACGACGCCTCGCTCGAGCGCGTGGTGCGCCGGGCGGAGGATCTGGCGCGGCTGGCGCCCGAGAACCCGGAGTTCATGCCGGCCATCGGCAAGCAGGCCTATACCGCGACCAGCACCCACAGCGCCGCCACTGCGGCGATCACGCCGGAATACCGTGCGCAGGTAGCGGCCGATTCGATCGCGCCGTGCCGGCCGGCCGGCCTGGTGGCGGCGGGCTTCCTCGAGGACAGCCGCTCGTTCACCGCGATCGCCAACAGCAACGGCAACTTCGGTTACCAGACCTCGACCAGCGCCGACTACACCTGCACGGTGCGCACCGAGGACGGTCGCGGCTCGGGCTGGGTGGGGCGCAACGTCACCGACATCTCGCAGTTCAGCGCCGAGCGCGACGTGGCCATCGCCATCCGCAAGGCCCGCGACTCGGCCGATGCCAAGGCGCTGGAGCCCGGCAAGTACACCGTGATCCTCGAGCCGCACGCGGCCGCGGGGCTGATCTCGTTCATGATGTTCTTCTTCGACGCCCGCCAGGCCGATGAAGGCCGCAGTTTCCTGTCGAAGAAGGGCGGCGGCAACAAGCTCGGCGAGCAGGTCTACGATCCGCGCGTCAACATCTGGGCGGATCCTGCCGATCCCGATGCTCCGGTCCTGCCTTGGGACGACGAGGGCATGGCGCGCAAGCGCATGCCGGTGATCGAGAACGGCAAGGTCGCAAACATGCTGTATTCGCGCTACTGGGCGCAGCAGCAGGGACGCGAGCCGGTGGCCACGCCGGGCAACCTGATCATGTCGGGCGGCACCAAGTCGACCGCCGACCTGGTGCGCGAGACCGAGCGCGGCATCCTGGTCACGCGCACCTGGTACATCCGCATGGTCGATCCGCAGACCGTGCTGCTGACCGGCCTGACCCGCGACGGCACCTTCTACATCGAGAACGGCCAGATCCGGCACCCGGTCAAGAACTTCCGCTTCAACGAATCGCCGGTGATCATGCTCAACAACATCGACGAGCTCGGCAAGCCGGTGCGGGTGAGCGGGGACGAGTCACGCTTCGCGATGATGATCCCGCCGATGCGCCTGCGCGACTTCACCTTCACCTCGCTGTCCGACGCGGTGTGACGCAACGCCGAACCTGCCTTGCACCCTTCCCCGCATGCGGGGAAGGGCCGGCACGGCGGCCGCCTGCGGAGACGGCTGGATCGGTATCCGCATGACCGCCACCGGTATGACCCGCGCCCGGTTCCTGCGGCTGGGGCTCGGCGCCGCGGTCGGCGGTTGGCTGGCTGCGAAATCCGGCCCGCTCGCCGCGTCCGGCAGCGCCAGCTACGACTTCTGGTTCACTCGGCTGAAGTACGACTCGGGCGACTGGGACGTCGACGAGCGCATGCCGTCGAACCTGATCACCTCGCTGATCGACTACACCGGCCTGCGCGTGGATCCGAAGGAGCATGTGGTCGAGCTGGCCGACCCGAAGATGCTGTCGGCCCCTTTCTGCTACCTGGCCGGGCACAAGCTGGTGGAGTTCAACCCGGCCGAGCGGCGCAACTTCGAGCGCTACGTGCGCAACGGCGGTTTCGTGTTCGTCGACGACTGCAACCACGACATCGACGGCCTGTTCGCGAAGTCGTTCGAGGCGCAGATGGCGTCGATCTTCGGGCCGCGCGCGCTGGCGAAGCTGCCCAACAGCCACGCGATCTACAGCAGCTTCTTCCGTTTCCCGGACGGGCCTCCCGCGACCAGCTTCGAACTCAACGGCTGGGGTGACGATCTGGTGCACGACTACCTCAAGGGCATCAGCATCGATGGCCGGCTCGGCGTGCTCTACAGCAACAAGGACTACGGCTGCGAATGGGACTACGACTGGCGCAACAAGCGCTTCCTGGCCGAGGACAACACCAAGTTCGCGGTCAATATCGTGGTCTATGCGCTGACGGCATGAGCATGGGCACCAAGATGTACCGGGCTCCAGTCACAACCCGACACGAGCCGCCGTTGCGGCGAAAGCTGGAATCCAACGCGTGGCGCTTCTTCCTGCTTGCAGGATGTTGGGCCTCGCTCGATGGAGTCCGATCTGGACTTCGGACCGACGCCGTGCCCTGCCGACCGGGGATCGCTCTCCGCTCGGTCAGGGCATCCTGCCCTGACTCGCGCGCAAGACATCCATGTCTTGCTTACCGCGATCCCCGGCCGGCAGGGCACGGCTCACCGAGGCTGTTGCTTCGACGCTTTCCCGAGCAGCGGCTTTCCCGGTTGCCTGATGATCGAGGACGCGATGCGCGAAGGCCGCCAGTCGTTCAGGATCGCGACGCATGGCGCTGCAGTTCGAGTTGCCCGGATGTGAGCGCGTACGGTACATCGCGGCTGCGCGCCATCACCCGGTGCGCCGCGCAGGGCCGGATCGCGAAGCCGGCCGAGCGGGTCGGGGGAGCAAGTTCCGCGCCGCGAAGGCCATGGACCTTCCGCCGTGGTGGCTCGGATCCCGAAGCCCAAAGTTCCTGGCAGCCGAAACGTCGACTCAACATAACCAGTGATCCGCGTCCTGACGCCCGGGGGTCGCGGCAAGCAAAACATGGATGTTCTGCGCGCGAGTCGGGGCAGGATGCCCCGACCGAGCGAAGAGCGACCCCCGGCCGGCAGGGCGCGGCTCACCGGGTCTGCCGGTTCCACCCTTCGATCGGCAGTGGCTCTTCGGGCGATCGAAGCCATGAGAGGAAGGGCCAATGGTCGTCCCGGGGCGGGGGTTGCGGAGAGCAGCGCATGGATGCGCTGCGGCGGCGAGTCAGCCATGGATGGCTGACCGAGCCGAGGAGCAACTCCCGGCCGGGGCGGCCTCGTGCCGCAAGCCCGGATTCAACCCGTGTCCCAGCCGGCTTCGTTGGAAGAAGCAACCCGTGTCGACCGCGGGGATTGCGGTCCCGGCTGGAAGAACGTCAAGCCGCTTCGCGAATGCAACACTTGGGTCCCACGCGTTTCCGAATGCCCTGCATGTCATTTCACAGCATGACGAAGACTCCCACATGAAGTCACTCACCGAATCCGACATCCAGTCCCGCGTCGAGCGGCTGTCCGACCTGCGCGCCGCCATCGCCACCGCGATCGTCGGCCAGCACGACGTGGTCGAGCAGCTGCTCACCGGCCTGCTCGCCGGTGGTCACTGCCTGCTGGAGGGCGTGCCCGGCCTGGGCAAGACCCTGCTGGTGCGAACGCTGGGGCAGGCGCTGGAGCTGCAGTTCCGGCGCGTGCAGTTCACTCCCGACCTGATGCCCAGCGACCTGCTCGGCACCGAGCTGCTGGAAGAGGACCACGGCACCGGGCGTCGCGCATTCCGCTTCCAGCAGGGGCCGGTGTTCACCAACCTGCTGCTGGCCGACGAGCTCAACCGCACCCCGCCCAAGACCCAGGCCGCGCTGCTGGAGGCGATGCAGGAGCACACCGTGAGCTTCGCCGGCGTCACCCACGCGCTGCCGGCGCCGTTCTTCGTGCTTGCTACGCAGAACCCGATCGAACAGGCCGGCACCTATCCGCTGCCGGAAGCGCAGCTGGACCGCTTCCTGCTGCACATCGCGCTCGACTATCCGGGCGAGGACGAGGAGCGCGCGATCATCGCCCAGACCACCGGCGGCGCCACGGCGCAGGTGCCGCGGGTGATGGGCGGCGAGGACGTGCTGGCGCTGCAGGCGCTGGTGCGCCAGGTGCACGTCGGCGACGACCTCATGGCCTGGATCACCCGGCTGGTGCGTGCCACACGCCCCGGCGATTCCGCGCCCCAGGTGGTGCGCGACTATGTGAAGTGGGGCGCCGGTCCGCGCGCCGGGCAGTCGCTGGTGCTGGCCGCCAAGGCCCGTGCGCTGCTGCACGGCCGCCTGGCGGCCACGCGCGAGGACGTGCAGGCGCTGGCCGCACCGGTACTGCGCCATCGCCTGCTGCTGTCGTTTGCGGCCGAGGCCGAGGGCAAGCGTCCAGACGAAGTGATCGCCGCGCTGCTGCGTGACGTGCCGCAGCGGGGCGGCTGAGCGGACGCAGTCCGATGCCTCTCGATCCGGTCGATCCGGGCCTGCGTGCACAGCTGCGCGGGCTGCGCATCGTCTCGCGCCGGGCCAGCGCGCTGCGCGGCGGCGGCCAGCACCGCAGCCGCGACAAGGGCGCCGGCCTGGAATTCTCGCAATATCGCGGCTATGAGCCTGGCGACGAGCCGCGCCGCATCGACTGGAAGCTGTATGCGCGCAGCGACCGCTTCTTCGTCCGCGAGGCCGAGCGCGACAGCCCGCTGGCGGTGTGGCTGGTACTCGACGCCAGCGCCTCGATGGGCCAGGCCGACGAGACACGCCCCGGTTACACGCGGCTGCACGCCGCGCGCGTGCTGGCGGCCTGCATCGCCGAGGTCGCATTGCGCCAGGGCGACCGTGCCGGCCTGGTGGCGCTGCGCGAGGACGCGCTGACGCTGGTGCCGGCCGCCGCGGGCAGTCGCCAGCGCGAGCGCCTTCTATTCGCGCTCGATCGCATCGAGGCCGGCGGCGGGGTGCCGGCGGAAGCGCGGCTGCGTCCGCTGTGGGAGCGGATCGCGGCCGAGGACCTGGTGGTGGTGCTGGGCGACTTCCTCGACCCGGCCCTGCCGGAGCTGTCCAGCCGCCTCGCCGCCGCACGACGCGAAGTGCTCGCGATCCAGCTGCTGACCGTGGCCGAGCGCGATTTCCCGTTCGATGACGGGCGCCGTTTCATCGATCCGGAAACCGGGGAAGCGCTGCCCGGCGATGCGCGCGCGCTGCGCGCCGAGTTCCTGGCGCGCTTCGGCGAGGCGCAGCGTGCGCTGCAGACGCGGTTCGCCCAGGCCGGTATCCGCAGCGCCGTGCACGTGCTCGACGAGCCGGCACTGCGGCCCCTGCACGCGCTGTTCGGCGCCGGGGCGGGCGCTGCCGACGCATGAATGCCGTCCTGCTCATGCCAGCCGCGCTGGCCGCGCTCGCCGCGCTGGCACTGCCGCTGCTGATCCATCTGGCACGGCGCCAGCAGCAGCGGCCAACCGTGTTCGCCGCGCTGCGCTGGCTGCGCGCGCGACCGAAGCCGCGCCGGCGGCTGCGCTTCGACGAACCCTGGCTGCTGGCGGTGCGGCTGTTGCTGCTGGTGCTGCTGGCGCTGTGGCTGGCAAGACCCGCGCTGCTGGGCGTGCAGGACCTGCAGCCGCGCCTGCTGGTGGTGCCGGGCGTGGATGCGTCGGTGGTCGCGCAGGCGCGCGCGGATACGCAGGCCGATGCGCGCTGGCTGGCGCCAGGCTTTCCCACGCTGGAGCAGCCGGCACCGGCGGGCGACGCTCCCGTCGCCAGCCTGTTGCGCGAATTCGATGCCACGCTGCCCGCCGGCGCGCCGCTCGCGGTGCTACTGCCGCAGCGCCTGACCGGCGCCGATGGCGCACGCCTGCGGCTGGCGCGCGAGGTGGACTGGCGGATCGTGCCCGGCGGCACCTGGCCTGAGCCGGCGAACAGCGAGCCGCCGCGGCTGGCGGTCCGCCACGACGCGGCCCATCGCGAAGCGGCCGGCTACCTGCGTGCGCTCGCGCTGGCGTGGCGGGATGACCCGGATGCCGGGGCCGATATCGCCGAGTCACCCAGCCTGCCTTCCGGGGACGCCGATGTGCTCGCCTGGCTGCGCGAAGGGCCGCTGCCGCCGGCGCTGATGGCGTGGGTGGAGCAGGGCGGGCAACTGCTGCTGCCGGTTGCGGCGGCCGCGACCGTCGACGCGCAGGCCGTGGTCTGGCGCGACGACGCCGGGGCTCCGCTGCTGCAGGCGGCCACGCACGGCCGCGGACGGCTGCTGCAGCTGACGCGCCCGCTCGCGCCCGCCGCGATGCCGCAACTGCTCGAGCCGTCGCTTCCACGAAAGATGCGCGAGGTGCTGCAGCCCGTGCCACCGCCGACCGCGGTGGCCGCTGCCGACTACAGTCCGCTGTCGGGCGCGCAGGCACCGCAAGCCGAGCCTCATGATCTGCGCCCGTGGCTGGCGCTGCTCATCGCGCTGCTGTTCCTGCTCGAGCGCTGGCTGGCCAGCGCCCGCCGGCGCGGAGCGGCGGCATGACGGCGCGCGTGGCGCTGGACGGCCTGCTGGCGCGCGTGCGCAGGCGCGTGCTGGCCGACACGCTGGCGCGCTGGGCACCGCTGCCGCTGGCCCTCGCGGCACTGGCCTGGCGGGTCTGGGGTGTGGACGCGGCGGTCGCGGCCGGCGTGCCGGGATTGCTGGTGGTCATCGCCGCTGGACTGCGCAGGCAGCGCCGCTTCGACCGCGCCTGGCTGGTGGCGCGCCTGGACGCCGCGCGGCGCGATCTGGAGGACAGCAGCGGCCTGCTGTTCCTGCAGGACGAAGCCCTGGCCCCCCTTCAGCGTCTGCAGCGTGCCCGCCTGGAGCAGCGCCTGCGTGAGCGGCCGGCGCCCGACCTGCGTCCGCCCTGGTCGATGCGCGCGATCGCGTTGGCCTGGGCGATGCTGGCCGCCGCCTGCCTGGCGCTGGCGCTGTGGTCCGTCTCCTCGTCATCGCCTGCGCGGGTGCCGCCGGTGGCGGATGGCGCGGACGCCCTCGAAGCGCCGCGGCTGGTCGCGCAGTCGCTGCGGGTACAGCCGCCGGCTTATACCGGCCAGGATGCATCCACCCTGCAGTCGCTCGACGCCGAGGCCGCCGTCGGCAGCACGCTGCGCTGGCGGCTGCGCTTCGCGCCGCAGCCCGACGCGGTGGCCCTGGTCTTCCACGATGGCGAACGCCTGGCCTTGCAGCGCGAGGGCGAGGAGTGGACGACCAGCCTGGTGCTGGAGGCCTCCACGCTCTACCGCGTGGTCCCGGCGGGCGCCGAGGATGCGGGCGCGTCGCCCCTGCATCGCCTCGACGCCGTGCCAGACCTGCCGCCGCGCGTGCGCGTGCTGGCCCCCGAACGTGGACTGACCCTGCTTTCGCCCGGACAGGATCGCTGGCCGCTGCGGTTCGAGGCGATGGACGACCACGGCGTGGCGCCTTCCGCGCGCCTGCTGCTGACCCGCACCGAGGGCACCGGCGAGAACATCCGCTTCCACGAACACGTGCGCGTGCTGCAGGGCAGGGGCGATGCGCGCGGCCGCCGCTTCGAGCTGGACCTGCGCCCATCGGACTTCGGCCTGCAGCGTGGCGAGGACCTGGTCGCGCGGCTCGAGGTGCTGGACAACCGCGCGCCGCAACCGCAGCTGTCGCGCAGCGCCAGCGTGATCCTGCGCTGGCCGCCGGAGCCGGTGCTGGGCGCCGAGGGCCTGGATGGCCTGGCGCGGCAGATCCTGCCGGCCTATTTCCGCAGCCAGCGCCAGATTATCATCGATGCCGAGGCCCTGCTGCGCGAGCGCCCAGGACTTGCTGCGACCGAGTTCGAGCGGCGTTCCGACCTCCTCGGCGTCGACCAGCGCCTGCTGCGCCTGCGCTACGGCCAGTTCCTGGGCGAGGAGAGCGAAGGCGGCAGCGCGCCGCCGACCAATGATCTCCCGACCAGCGACCTGCCCACCAACGACGCACCAGCCGCTGTGGCCGATGCGCATGGAGACGAGCACGATCACGATCACGAGCCGCCAGCGCCCGGTGCGCCCGCGCCGGCCGGCTTCGGCAATGTCGGCGACGTGCTGGAAGAGTTCGGCCATACCCATGACATCGCCGAAGCCGCCACCCTGCTCGATCCCGGGACGCGGGAGACCTTGCGCAGCGCGCTGCGCGAGATGTGGCAGTCCGAACTGCACCTGCGCCAGGCCGCGCCCGACCAGGCGTTGCCCTATGCCCACCGTGCGCTGGAGCTGATCAAGCAGGTGCAGCAGGCCGAACGCATCTACCTGCAACGCGTGGGCACGCAGCTGCCGCCGATCGACGAGACCCGGCGCCTGGGCGGCGATCGCAGCGCGCTGCGCAACCGCGCGCTGCCGCCGCTCGCCGAAGCGGCCATCGAACCGGCGCTGTCCAACGCCTGGCGTTCGCTCGACGCGGCAGCGGACGACACGCTGCCGGCGACGCTCGATGCGCTGCAGGCATGGACAGAGGCCAACCGCGACCGGCTCGAGGATCCCCTGGCCTGGATCGCCGCGATCGACGCGCTGCGCCAGCAACCGGGCTGCGCCGACTGCCGCGACGCGTTGCGCGGACTGGTCTGGAGCGCGCTGCCGCGTCCGGCCGCTGCCTTCGGGCGGCGCGACGGCGACGCGGCCGGGCGCCGCTATCTCGAGGCCCTGGACGGGGGGCCGGAGACGCCATGACCCTGCACGCATTCATCGTCCTGCTGCTCGCGCTGGCCGTGGTCGTGGCGATGCTGCGGCTGTGGCGCGCGCATCGCGCCGATCCACGCCATCCACGCCGCTGGCGGCTGGCGCTGCTGCTGGCGCTGCAGCCGTTGCTGGCGGGCGCGCTGTACCTGGGGCTGTTTCCGCCGCAGCGTGCGCTCGATCCGGCCAGCCTGGTCGTGCTGACCGAAGGCGCAACCGCGGCCGATGCGGGCGCGGGGGATGTGGTGGTGGCGCTGCCGGAAGCGTCCGATCCCGGCGAGGCCGAGCGCGCGCCCGACCTGGCCACCGCACTGCGCTGGCATCCCGGCAGCCGCCATCTCCGCATCCTCGGCGCCGGCCTGGTCGCACGCGACCGCGAAGCGGCACGCGCGGCCGCAATCGCCTTCGAAGCGCCGCCGCTGCCCGCGGGCCTGGTGCGGCTGTCGTTGCCGGAACGGATCGTGCGCGGCGCGGAGTTCGACATCGGTGGACGCGTCGAAGGCGTTGCCGGCGGCAGCGTGGCCCTGCACGATCCGGCCGGTCGCCGCATCGACACAGTCGCCCTGGACGAGGCCGGCGACTTCCGCGTGCGTGGCGTGGCGATGGAGGCGGGGCCGGCGCAGTTCGAACTGCGCGTGCTCGCTGCCGACCAGGCCCCGGTGGCGCAGTCCGGGGTGCCGCTGTGGATCGAAACGCCGGCGGCCCCGCGCGTGCTGCTGCTGGCCGGCGCGCCCGGGCCCGAGACGCGCGCGCTGCGCCGCTGGCTGGTCGATGCGGGGGCGCAGGTGCAGGCGCGCATCGCGCTGGGCGGCGGCCTGCAGCTGGGTGCGGCGCCGCTGGACGCGGACGCGCTGGCCGAGGCCGACCTGCTGCTGGTGGATGCGCGGGCCTGGTCCGGGCTAGGCGAGGGCGGTCGCGCGCGGGTGCTGGAGGCGGTACGCGGTGGCCTGGGCCTGCTGCTGCGTGCGGATACGCCGCTGGCAGCGGCGGCGCTGCGCAGCTTGCGTGCGCCCGGTTTCGCGATCGAGGGCGGCAGCGGCAGCGCGCCCTGGGCATTGCCGCCGATGCGCCTGGACGATGAGCAGGCCCTGCGCGCGCGGCTGGGCAGCGGTCGCCGCGATGCGCCCTTCGATCTCGAGCAGGCACAGGCGCCGGTGCCCGCGCTGTCGCGGCGCGGCTGGCGCGTAGAGGGAGCGGGTGCGGTGGCGTTCGCGCCGCCCGCTGAAGCGCCGGCCGGCTGGTGGCGCGACGAGGGCCGCGGCCGGATCGGGCTGTGGGCGCTGCTCGACAGCTATGTGCTGCCTTTGCATGGCCGCGCCGACCTGTTCGATGCGCTGTGGGGTCCGGCGCTGTCCACGCTCGCGCGTGCGCATGCCGACAGCCTGCCGCTGGTCGCGGCGAATGCACGCGTGGGCGAGCGGCTGCAACTGTGCGACTGGCCGGAGGGCGCCGTGGTCGAGGGCCCCGATGGCAGCGTGCTGCAGCCGCTGGTCGATCCTGCCAGCGGCGCGCGTCGATGCGCCGGTGCGTGGCCCACGCTCGCAGGCTGGCACCGGCTGCGGCTGGACGAAGCCGAGCGCTGGTTCCATGTCGCGGCAGCCGATGCCGACGCGCCGCTGCGCCTGGCCGAACTGCGCGATGCCACCCTGTCGCTGTCGACCGCGCTGCCGGACGCCGTCGCCGGCGCATCGCCCGCCCACGAATCGCCGCTTGCGCGCGGACCGGCATGGCCCTGGCTGCTGGGCTGGCTGCTGCTGGCGGTGTTGGCCTGGTGGCTGGAGCGTTCGCGGCTGGGCCTGGCCGCGGACGCGCGGAACGGGGATGCGCGGACGCGGCCAGTGGGCGACGCGAACTGACGACCGCGCGGACGGCGCGCGCCAGCCAGAGTCCGTCCGCAGCGTTCCCGCGCTGCCTGCGGGCTGCGCGAGCGTTCGCCGGTACGCCTGGACCTGGCCGTGCGCGCGTCGATCCGCCACGACAGGCGCGGACAGCTGGCGTACCCTCGTCGCACACCCGAATGGAGGCAAGGCAATGGCCCGATACGAAGGCAGCTGTCACTGCGGCGCGATCGCGTTCGAGGTCGAGGGGGAGATCGGGCAGGTCTACGATTGCAACTGCTCGATGTGCAGGCGGCGTGGCGGGCTGCTGGCTGCGTTCCCGCGCGCAGCGCTCACGCTGAAGACGCCGGAAGCGCAGTTGTCCACCTACCGTTTCAACCGCGAGGCGGTGGCCCACCACTTCTGTGCCACCTGCGGCGTCGCGCCCTTCAGCGAAGGCAAGGGCGGGGACGGCGCGGCGATGGTCATGGTCAACGTGCGCTGCCTGCCCGGGGTCGATCTTGGCGGCCTGGACGTGGTCGCGGTCGACGGCGCCAGCTACTAGGCGACCGGCGGTCCCGACGCGGCCGGGATCGGCGGTGCGCCCGCGACGCGCGCGCCGCGCACCACGGTGACCGTGCAGTCGGCCTCGGCCACCACGCGCGCCGAGACGCTGCCGAGGATGCGGCGCATGCCGGTGATGCCGCGGGCGCCCATCACGACATGATCGATGCCGCTGTCGCGCGAGAACGCGACCAGGGCCTCGGCCACGTCGCTGGACTCGAGCACGTGGAAGGTGATCCGGTGGTCGGGCAGGCGCAGCGTGCGCGCCCAGTGGCGCATCGCCACCAGGCGCTTGACGTGCCGGTTGCGCCCGGCCTCGTCGAGGTTGCTGTCCATGCCCACGCGCGCGGTGCGCATGACCGTCACGCAGGCCAGTCGCGCACCCGGCGAGGTCTGCACGATGCGCTGCACCAGGTCGTTGAGCGCGGCGTCGAGTTCGCGATCCTGCTGGCGCGTGTCGAGCGCCACCATCACCAGCGGCGCATCGCGCGCGGTGGTGGCGGGGCGCGGCTCGGCCAGCGGTTCCCGCCCCAGCGCGCTGAACCAGCGTCGGGCCACGCGCAGCCGGCCATCGCGGCGCGCGCGCTCGGCGCGTTCGCCGAGCGGCACCTGCTCGGGATGAGCGAGATCGAAGGCTAGCTGCGCGGCGCTGGGGTGGCGCGCATCCGGGTCCACCTCCAGGCAGCGCAGCGCGATCTCCTGGAACCAGCGCGGGATCTCCGGATGTAGCGCCCGCGGCGGGGCCGGATCCCGGTACAGCCGGCGGCGCAGGCCGCGCTGGCTGGTGGGGTTGCCGAACGGGCGCTGCCCGGTCGCCAGGTGGTACAGGGCCACGCCCAGCGCGAACAGGTCGCTGCGCGGATCGTCGCGCACGCCCAGCACCTGTTCCGGCGAGATGTAGGGCGCGGTGCCGAGCGGGATGTGGAACTGCTCGCCCAGCAGGTCGGGCAGCTGTGCATGGTGCGACAGGCCGAAATCGATCAGCACGATGCGCTCGGTGCCGCTGGCATCGACATGCAGCATCAGGTTGCTGGGTTTGATGTCCAGATGCACCACGTGCTGCCGGTGCAGGTCCTCCAGCGCGGTCGCGGCCAGCGCGCCCAGCGCCGCGACGCGGTCCACCGGTTGCGGCGCATCCTCGAGCAGCACGCGCAAGGTCTCGCCCTGCACATGTTCCATCACCAGCCAGGGCTGGTCGCCGTCGTCGCCGCTGGCCACGTATCGCGGCACGTGCCCGCCGGACAGCGCCGGCATCAGCATGCGCTCGACCTCGAAACCCACCAGCTTCGCCACGTCCTCGCCATACCCCAGGTGCGGCAGCTTCATCAGCAGGGGGAAGGCCTGCTGCGGATGCGAGACCCGCCACAGCGTGGCCATGCCGCCTTCATGCAGCGGCGCCAGCAGGGTGTAGCCGCCGATCGCCTGTCCGGGCTGCAGCTTCATCTCAGGCTCCCGGGAGCAGGCGCGTGGCGAAGGCCTGCGGCAGCCCGGCGGCGACGATCTTCGCGGCCGCGCGCTCGTGGTCGTAGGGCACGCGCAGGAAGGTGAGGCTGGCGGCATCGGTGTCGTAGACCGCGCAGGCGGCCGCCGGATCGCCGTCGCGCGGCTGGCCGCAGGCGCCGGGAATCGCGAGCCATCGCCGTGCGCCCGGCAGGGGAACCGGCCGCCCGGCGCTCGGCTGGAAATGTCCGGCGGGCCCAGGCTGCGCGTAGTACAGCGCCGGCCGGTGTTCATGGCCACAGAAGGTGAGTCGCTGCGTGGTCGCCTCGAGGCTGCGGGTGGCGGCCGCACGGCTGCTGACGTAACCCCATTCGCCCGGTGCCCAGGCGTTGGCGTGCACATACAGGCGATCGTCCTCCTGCACCTGCAGCGGCAGCCCGTCGAGGAAGGCGAGCTGCTCCGGGTCGAGCCGCTGCCGCGTCCAGGCGATGGCGTCGCGCGCCTCGGCCACCATGCCCGGCGAGGGCGCGCGCGTGGCGGCCTGGTCGTGGTTGCCCAGTACCGCGACCGCGCCGGTGGCGACATGTGCGCGCACCGTGTCCACCACCCAGGCCGGGTCGGCGCCGTAGCCGACGAGATCGCCAAGGAACACGTAGCGTTCGCAGCCTTCGTGGGCCAGCGCCGCCAGGCAGGCTTCGGTCGCCTCGCGGTTGGCGTGCAGATCGGCGAGCAGGGCGATGCGCATGGATGGCGGTTCCTCCGGCAGCCATGCTAGTGCCTGCCCGCGCGCGACGGTATGCGGCCAAGGTGGCATGCCGCGCGTTGCCCCGATGGCCGCGACGCGCCAGACTCCGGACACCACCGCCACGCCGAGGATCCCCCGATGACCACGCGCCGCGATTGCCTGAAGTTTTCCATGGCCGCCGCCATGGCCACCCTGCTGCCGCAGGGCCGCCTGCTGGCCGCCGACGACACCCCGTTGCTCACGCGTCCGATCCCGTCCTCGGGCGAGCAGCTGCCGCTGATCGGACTGGGCAGTTCGGCCACGTTCTCGCAGGTCGCGCGCGGCGAGGACCGTTCGGCGCTGCGCGAGGTGCTGCAGGCGCTGGTGGCCGGCGGCGGCACGGTGTTCGACACCGCGCCCTCGTACGGGGCCTCGGAGGAGGTGGCCGGCACGCTGGCGCGCGAACTGGGCATCACCGATCGCCTGTTCTGGGCGACCAAGGTCAATGTCGCCGGTCGCGGCGAGGACGCAAAGGCCGATCCGGCGAAGGCGCGCGAGCAGATCGAGGCCTCGTTCAAACACCTCGGCAAGGAGCGGCTGGACCTGGTGCAGGTGCACAACCTCGCCGACGTGCCGACCCACCTGGGCGTGCTGCGCGAACTCAAGGCGCAGGGGCGGGTGCGCTACGTCGGCGTCACTTCCACCAGCAAGCCGGCCTATTCCCGCCTCATCGACACGATGCGCAACGAAGAGATCGACTTCATCGGCGTGGATTACGCGGTCGACAACCGCGACGTGGAGGAGACCATCCTGCCGCTGGCGCAGGAACGGAAGATCGGCGTCCTGGTCTACCTGCCGTTCGGCCGCACGCGCCTGTGGAGCCGCATCGGCGAGCGTCCGCTGCCGGAATGGGCGGCCGAGTTCGACGCGAAGTCGTGGGCGCAGTTCATGCTCAAGTACGTGGCCGCGCATCCGGCCGTCACCTGCGTCACGCCCGCCACCAGCAAGGCGCGCAACATGGCCGACAACCTCGGCGCCGCGCGCGGGCGCCTGCCCGATGCCGCGCAGCGCCAGCGCATGGCGGCATTCATCGACGCGCTTCCCGCGGCAGGCTGAGCCGCAGGCGGCTTACTCCTGTTCGTCGTCCTCGATCTCGACGAAGGCATCGAGTTCGAAGGCCAGCGCCTCCACCGCATCGCGCACCTTGCGCGCGGTGGAGGGGTTGGGCACCTCCACCTCGACCTCGTGCGTATCGGCGCCGCGCGAATCGTGCAGGCCCGCGGAGCTCGAATCCGGATCGTCCATGTGCGGCATCAGATCGGCCACTTCCTCGACGTGTTCGATTCCGTCCAGGCTCTGCAGCAGGTTCATGATGGCGCGGACGTTGTCCTCGGAACTGACGATACGCAGGCGGAGCTGGGACATCGGAACGATCTCGGCGTGGGGGGCGAAGGCAGCCTAGGCAGCCCGCGGCCAACGCCGCGTGAGGATCGCGCGCGTCGCCTCAGCCGCCCGCGGGCGTGCGCTCGGGGATCGCGATGTTGCACAGGTCGATATGGCCGGCGGGGCGATGGTAGAAATCGTCGCGGCGGTTGCGGCGCGACTCGACCAGCGCATCGAAGGTGGGCGTATCGGTGCGCAGCACCTCGATGCGCTCGCGCTGCGACTCGGGCAGGGTCGAGGCCAGGGTGATCGAGACGATCGGCGTGCGCTGGGCCGGATCCTCGTAGATGCCCAGCGGCGGCGGCCCGCGGCGGATCGCGCTGAGCAGCTCCATGCCGCGGATCACCCGCCCGACGACGGTGATGTTGCGGTCCAGCTGCCTGGGCGACTGCCCGGTCACCACGTACAGCTCGGCGCCGAGGCTGCTGTCGGGCGCGATGTTGCGGCCGGCGCCGACCGCGCCGTAGCAGTGCGCCATCCAGGCGCGGCCGTCGCCGCCCTCGCGCGCGGCCGGGAAGCCCTCGGCGAAACCCACCTGCGCGGCCCAGCCGTCGGGGTCGGGCAGGGCGTGGAAGGGCAGGCCCTGCGCATCGCGCTCGAACTCGGCAGGCAGCGCCGTTTTCGCCGAGCCCAGCGGTTTGGCCTTCGCCGGATCGTCGGCGTCGGCATCGCCGAACTGCACCACGAAGTTGTCGTGCGAGCGGTAGATGCTGGTGCCGTTCCAGAAGCCTTCGCCGGCCAGGATGCGGATGTTGGCCACGTGCGCAGGCGCGAAGGCGGGGGCCAGCTCGATCACCACACGGCCGGCGGCCAGCTCCATGTACAGCGTGTTTTCGGGGGCCGGCGTGCGCCAGTCCGACGGCAGCGAGGCGTCGAGAACCTGCTGGGTGGTGCGCGGCCGCGCGGGCGCATCGGGTTCGGCGGCCGACAGCGGCAGGGCGCAGGCGGCGGCGAGCAGGGTGGCGCGGGCGAGAAGTCGGCGCATCGTGGTGTCCGGTCGGGTGGTGCCCGATTGTGGCCATCGCCGTCGTCGAGGACTAATGGCACATCCGCTATAGCGAAGTTCGTAATAGTCTGCCCGCATTGGCGGAGGACTCCATGGCGGCTGGCGACACCCACGACGAGGCCCAACTGCGCAAGTTCCAGAAGGAACTGAGCGCGGGCACCGTCTCGCTGGCGCTGCTGGCCGTCCTCGCCGCCGCGGGCGAACCCATGTACGGCTACCAGATCGCCAAGACCCTGGAGCGCTTCGGCGAGGGCGTGCTGAGCGGCAAGCAGAGCGCGCTGTACCCCGTGCTGCGCAACCTGCAAGGGGCGGGGCTGCTCGACAGCTTCGTCGAGCCCTCCGACGCCGGGCCGCCCCGGCGCTACTACCGCATCACCGCCGCGGGGCGAACCGCCCTGCGCGACTGGGGCGCCGCATGGCGCGCGACCCGGGACTCCGTCGACGCCGTCCTGGAGGGACACAGCGAATGAACAGCCAACGCCTGCCGACCACCATTCCCGAATACCTCGAGCACCTGCGGCGTTCGCTGGCCGGGGCGGATCCGGCCCTCGTCCACGACGCGCTCTACGACGCGGAGGAGTACCTGCGCTCGGAGCTGGCCGAAAACCCCGGCCGCAGCGAGGCCGAGGTGATCGCGGCCGTGGCCTCCAGCTACGGCGCGCCGGACGAGGTCGCCGAGATCTACCGCGACACCGAGGTCAAGGTGCAGACCGCGCTGCGCGCACCGCCGCCCCGGCCGCGCGGCTCGACGCTCGGCCGCTTCTTCGGCGTGTTCGCCGACCCGCGCGCCTACGCCTCGCTGTTCTACATGCTGCTGTCGCTGGCGACGGGCATTTTCTTCTTCACCTGGGTGGTGGCCGGCTTCTCGGTGTCGCTGGGCCTGTCGATCACCATCATCGGCGTGCCCCTGCTGATCCTGTTCTTCGGCTCGGTGCGGGTGCTGTCCCTGGTCGAGGGCCGCATCGTCGAGGTGATGCTGGGCGAACGCATGCCGCGCCGGCCGCTGTATACCGCGCGCGGCCGCAGCCTCTGGCAGCGCATCGGCGACATGTTCACCGACCCGCGCACCTGGAGCACCCTGCTGTACCTGGTGATGATGCTGCCGCTGGGGGTCGTTTACTTCACCGTGGCGGTCAGCCTGCTGGCGACCTCGCTGTCGCTGGTGCTCAGCCCGCTGGCGCTGCTGCCCGGCGTCGGGACGAGCATCTGGCTGTTCAACCTCGATCTGGTCGAGGACGCTCCCTGGATGCTGCCGCTGCTGTGCGTGTTCGGCGTGCTGCTGCTGTTCGTCACCCTGCACCTGGCGCGCGGGCTGGGGCGGATGCACGGGCTGCTCGCCAAGCACTTGTTGGTGAAGACCGCGCAACACGATTGACGGTTCCGCAGGCGCCGGTGCCTGCCGCGTGGGGACGCCGGCGAAACGGCCCGCCGCGCACGTGGCGGCTACGCGGCAGGCAACTGCAGCGGGTCCATGTCCCGCCTGCCGGTGACGCCATGGCGCTCGGGCACCGCCGGTGCCGAAGCACCTCGCGGCGGGCAGGCATTACGGCGACTGCCGCCTGCGATACGGCCTGGGTGGATCCGCCTCAGGCCTTGGTTTTCGGCGCCGCGCGTCGCGCGCGTTTGCCGGCGGCCGTCGCACGCGTGGTCGCAGCGGTGCCCGCCGCGGCCTTGCCGCGCGGGGACACCGCGTTGGCGGAGATGAAGTCGCGTACCTTCGGATACACCTGCTCGCGCCAGCGCCGGCCGCTGAAGATGCCGTAGTGGCCCGCGCCCTGCACGGTCAGGTGCCGGCGGTCGTCTTCGGCGATGCCGGTGCACAGGTCGTGCGCGGCGCGGGTCTGGCCGAGGCCGGAGATATCGTCCAGTTCGCCCTCGATGGTCATCAGCGCGGTACCCGAGATCGCCCCCGGATCCACGCGCTCGCTGCCCACCTCCCACAGCCCGCGCGGCAGCAGGTGCTCCTGGAACACCACGCGGATGGTGTCGAGGTAGTACTCGGCGGGCATGTCCAGCACCGCGTTGTACTCGTCGTAGAAGCGGCGGTGCGAATCGGCGTCGTCGAGGTCGCCCTTGACCAGGTTCTGGTAGAAGTCCCAGTGCGACATGAAGTGCCGCTCGGGGTTCATCGCCATGAAGCCGGTGTGCTGCAGGAAACCCGGGTAGACCCGGCGCCCGGCGCCGGGATAGTTCTGCGGCACCGGATGGATGACGTTGTTCTCGAACCACCACAGCGGCTTCTGGGTGGCGAGGTTGTTGACCGAGGTGGGCGAGCGGCGCGTGTCGATCGGCCCGCCCATCATCACCATCGAGCGCGGCACCGGTTCGCCGCGCCCGGCCATCAGCGAGATCGCGGCCAGCACCGGCACGGTCGGCTGGCACACGCTCATCACGTGCAGGTCCTGCGCGCCGATGTGGCGGATGAAGCCCTCGATGGTGCGCACGTAGTCGTCGAGCGTGAACGGGCCGGCCTGCCTGGGCACCATGCGCGCGTCGATCCAGTCGGTGATGTACACCTTGTGGTCGCGCAGCATGGTGCGCACCGTGTCGCGCAGCAGGGTGGCGTGATGGCCCGACAGCGGCGCCACGATCAGCACCGAGGGCTGGCCGCGCATCTCCGACAGGTTGCCGGCATCGTCGGTGTAGCGCTTGAAGCGCAGCAGGTTGCAGAACGGCGTGGACAGCACCGTCTTCTCGACTACCGGGTAGACCTCGCCTTCCCACTCGATCGAATGGATGTCGAAGGCTGGCTTCTCGTAATCCTTGCCGATGCGGTGGACCAGTTCGTTGGCCGCGGCGATGCGTTCGGCGCCGGGCATGCCCGACAGCCAGCTCCCCGGCGTGGAGAACGCGCGCGCGTTGGCTTCCGCCCAGTAGGTGAGCGGAGCCATCCAGGAGCGGGTGAGTTCGTGGAACTGGTAGAGGAGCATCGACGTCACGGGCAGCGGCTGCTGCGTCGCAGCATAACCGATGGGCCGGGTGGCTCCGTCAAGGGCGCGCAGGCCCGGCGCGGCCCGGGCCGGTTCAGGCTCCGGGGGGCGCCAGTTCCAGGGCCGCCGCGCTCCCGGCCAGCGTCGGCGACAGCCAGCAGTGCGACCCCACCTGGCGCAGCCCCAACGCCGCGAAACGGCGCCGGTAGAAGGCCGCCGGGCGCGCCTGGAACTCCTCCTCGTCGCCCTCGGTCTCGTCCTCGCGGCTGAAGCATTCCAGGAAGGCGACGCCGCCGCAGAGTTCGGCCAGGCCGGGCAGTCCGCGGTCGAGTTCCCTGAGCGGCAGGTAGTGCATCACATCGCTGCACACCAGCAGGTCCACCGGCGGGCAGGGCCGCAGGGTCGCGAAGTCGGAGAAGCGCGCCAGGTGCAGGTTGCGGCGTGCGCCATGGCGGGCGATGGCGTACTCGCTGCTGTCGAAACCCAGGTACTGCGCCTTCGGCCGCAGCCGCAGCAGGGGTGCGCGCCAGGCGCCCTCGCCGCAGCCGATGTCCAGCACCGTGCGCAGCGGACGCTCGAGGTGGTACTCGGCCGTGGTCACCGCCAGCGCGACCTTTCGCGCCAGGCGTTGCGCCCCGCCGATGCCGCGACGGCGGTACCAGGTGTCGAAATAGCGCTGGTCGTAGCGTTTGCTCATGGGGCAGGGCGATGCGGAAGCGGCCGCTACAATAGCCCGCGTCATCGCCGGCGTCGCCGCGCGCCATGGAATCCGCATGCAAAGCTATCTCTGGATCAAGTCCGCCCACCTGCTGTTCGTGATGGCCTGGGTGGCGGCGGTGTTCTACCTGCCGCGCATCCTGATCAACCTGGTCGAGGCCGGCGACGAGGCGGCGGTGCGCGCGCGCCTGGTGCTGATGGGGCGGCGCCTGTACCGCTTCGGACACGTGATGCTGGGGCTGGCGATCGCGGCCGGCCTGGTGCTGTGGCTGGGATACCGGGTGATCCCCGGGTTCCCGACCATGGTCGGGCCCGGCAGCGGCTGGATGCATGCCAAGCTCGCGCTGGTGGCGGTGCTGCTGGCCCACTTCATCCTCGGCGGCCGCTGGCTGGCGCGCGCGCCGGGCGCCCTGCCCAGCACGCGCGCGCTGCGCATCTTCAACGAAGTGCCTGTGTTCGTCCTGCTGGGCGTGATCTGGCTGGTGCTCGCCAAACCATTCTGATCGGGGGCGACGCCCTCAGTCGCCGGCCTGCAGCACGCGGTTGCGTCCGGCCTGCTTGGCCCGGTACATCGCGCCGTCGGCGCGGCGCAGCAGGGAGGCGGGGTCCTCGTCCTCGCTGCACAGGGTGGCCAGGCCGATGCTCGCCGTCACCTGCAGGCCCTCGATGCCGAGCGACTCGCCGGCCTTGCGGACGCGCTGGCGCATCTGTTCCAGCCGCGGCGTCGCGGACGCCAGGCCCAGCCCCGGCATCAGCACCAGGAACTCCTCGCCGCCCATCCGCACCACGTCCTCGCGTCCGCGCATCGATGCCGCCAGCGCTTCGGCCACCGCCACCAGCACCCGGTCGCCCACGGCATGCCCGTACATGTCGTTGATCCGTTTGAACAGGTCGATGTCGATGAAGCCGACCGTCAGCGGCTCGCCGCTCTCGCGCGAGTGCCAGAACAACTGCTCCAGCCTGCCGAGGCCGCTGCGCCGGTTGGGCAGGCCGGTCAGCTCGTCCGTGGCCGCCAGCACCCGCATGGCGTCGTGCTGGCGACGCAGCAGGCTGACGCGGCGGGTCATGGCATAGCCCATCGCGATCAGGAACCAGCTCACCGCCAACTGCAGGATCTCGACGCGATAGGAC
The DNA here is from genome assembly GCF_051162505.1 of Luteimonas campi. Classification (NCBI taxonomy): domain Bacteria; kingdom Pseudomonadati; phylum Pseudomonadota; class Gammaproteobacteria; order Lysobacterales; family Lysobacteraceae; genus Luteimonas; species Luteimonas campi. Next base: position 677,910 of record NZ_JBNWEM010000001.1, on the reverse strand, counting down.
ACCAGCCACAGGCTGCCGGCGAGTTCGGCGGCGATGATCGCCAGGAATGGGGCGATCGACACCACGCCCAGCACCGCGCCGCGGTCGCCCCGGCGCAGGGACAGGATGCTGACGGCCAGCAGGGCGATGCAGGCCACCCCGAACCCGGTTTCCAGGGCCGGCAGGATCCAGCGCAGGCTCTCCAGCGGCAGCAGCGGCACCGCCAGCCCGGTGAGGATCGCGGCACGGACCGCCCAGGCGACGGCGCGGCGCGGCAGCGGCAGCGCCGCGACCGCGCCGGACTGTCTGCCGATGCCGTGCACCAGCGCCGCGACGGTGAACGCGGCGAACGCGACCAGCCACCAGGCCTCGTGGTCGCCGACCGGCAGCCAGGGACGCGGGTACCCGCTCAGGCCGCTGAGGACCGCCTGGCCCGCGACCAGCAGCACGCACACGCCGGCGTGCAGCAGGAAGCTGCGGTCGCGCGTGCCGATGAAGCCCATGAGGGCCGACATCGCCAGCGCCAGCCCGATCGCCATGCACGACACGCGCACCAGCAGGCGCATCGTGTCCATCTGCTGCACCGGGCTGGGCGCGCCGAGCACCACGGTGGGTTGCCAGTCGGGCTGCAGCGGATCGGCCCAGGCCACCCGGATCGGATCCCGGCTGCCCGCCGCGGGAACCGCGACCAGGCCGACGCTGGCGCGGAAGCGCGAGTCGCGGCTGCGCGCATCGTGGGTGCGGCCGCAGATCTCGCGGTCGCCCAGGGCCACCATCACCTCGCCGGAGAACACGTTGAACACATTGATCGCCTGCGGCGCGCCGGGCCAACCGCCGGGGGGCGCCTCGATGCGACGCTCGCGCAGCCCCTCGCGCATCTGCGTCGTGCAGGCGCGCATCGGCGCCTGTTCGGCCGCGGGTGCGCCGGCCAGGAGGAAGTCGCGGGGCGCGGACGCGGGGCCGCCCCCCGCGCTCACCGCCGCGGACAGGCAGGCCAGCAGCAGTCCCAGCACGAGGCGCCAGTAACCCTTGTCCACCCGTTTCACTGCAGGCATCCCGACTCGCGTGTGGCTGGCGTCGCCCAGGCGGGCGGACCGCTGACCGGTTGTGGAAGAAACGCAACCGTATCCGATGCGTCGTGTTTCAGCGCTGGACGGGGGTCCTCATCGAGGGCAGTTCGACCGGAACGCCGTCGCCATTGCAGCTGCCGAGTGCGCACAGCCGCTGCCGCAAGGCCGGCGTGGCCTGGACGATCACGTGGTGGATCACATGCTGCTCCAGGGTGCCGCGGAACGCCTCGCTGCCGGGCCCGCGGGCCCAGATGCCGACATCGTCGCCGCCGTGGGTCTCCGAGCTTAACGGCACCAGGGCCTCCTGCATGAAGTCCGGATGCGCGGTATCCACCGCCGACAGGTCCGGCCGGCCCGCCGCCGGCTCGAAGCCGCCGGGATGGTGCAGGTGGCGCTTGGGCCCGGCCGGCTGGCGCGCGCTGGCGCCGCTGTAACCCGGACCGTTGGCGTAGACCAGGGTGGTGTAGGGCAGGCCCAGGGCGTCGCGGGCGTACTGGTTGGGGTCCTGGTCCTCGCTCGCCGGGCCGAGGACCTTGCCCAGGATGTCGTTGCCGCGGCGCGGGTAGCCGACGAAGCCCAGCGTGTGCGAGTGATCGGCGGTGACCACGATCAGGGTGTCCTCGGCCGAGGTCATCTCCGCCGCCGCGCGCACCGCGCGCGACAGGGCCACGGTCTCGTCCAGGGCGCGATAGGCATTGCCCTCGTGGTTGGCGTGGTCGATGCGGCCGCTCTCCACCAGCAGCACGTAGCCGGCGTCGTCGCGGGACAGGCGCTCGATCGCGAAGCGCGTCATCTCCTCCAGGTCGGGCTCGCCGCGATCGCTGTCGTCGCGGTCGTGCTCGTACTGCATGTGGTCGTACCCGAACAGCCCCAGCACCGCGCTGGCATCCTCCGCGGCCCGCAGCTGCGCGCGGTTCCACACCCAGGTCGCGCCTGGGCGGCGCTGTACCCATTCGGCGGCTAGGTCGCGCCCGTCCAGGCGCTGGCCGACCTTGTCGTCGAACTCCGGGTCGCGCACCGACACCGGCAGGAATTCGCCGCGGCCGCCGCCGAGCACGACGCTCGGGCCACGGCCGGCGGGGAAGTCGAGCAACTGCTGGGCGATGTCGCGGCAGCCCGCGGCGCTCGCCTCGGGCGGCAGGTCGGTGTCGTTTTCCCAGTTGCGGTCGGGCGCATGGGCGTAGACGGCCGCCGGCGTGGCGTGGGTGAGGCGCGCGGTGCTGACGATGCCCGTGGACAGCCCCGCGTCGTCGGCCAGGTGCAGCCATGAGCGCAGGGGGCGTTCGAGACTGCCGGCGCAGTCGTCGCGCCGGCCCGCCGACACCCCGATCGCGCCCATGTGCGATTTCACGCCGGCGGCGATCGCGGTCATGGTGCCGGCCGAATCGGGCGTCTGCGAATCGGTGTTGTAGGTCTTGGCGAAGGCGGTGTGCGGGAAGCGTTCCCAGGACAGGAGGTTCTCCTCGCCCGGACGACCCGCACGCTGGCCCTCGAGCACCCGCGCGGCGGCGACCGTGGTCAGGCTCATGCCGTCGCCGAGGAACACGATGACGTTCTTCGCCCGTCCCGCCATCGCACCGTTGGCGGCCGCGCGGGCGGCGCCGCTGCGGTACCACCACTGCGGGCTTTCGCCGTCCGGATGACTGATCTCGGGAACGTCGACGCTCCCCACGACGGGCGCCGCGCCACGTTGCGGCGTTGCGGTGCAGGCGGTGAGGAGTGCGGCGGACAGGGCGACGGCGACGGGCAACAGGCGGGGCATGATCGATCCGGTAGGACGGGATGACCGGCGGCGCCACAGCGTCGTCCCGCGATCGGGATGACGGCTGCGCGGGCGGCGCGCGTCCGGGAACCCGCCATTATGCCGGCCGGTTGCGACAGGGCCATGACCGGGCGCATTGCGCTGGAGGCGCGCCGCTGTCCTGCGCATGGCCGCCTGGCGTTCCAGCAGGCGCGTCGCGCCAGCCTGGCCGGTCGGCTAAGGTGGCGGCCTCGCCGACAGGCGCCGGCTGCATTCGCCCCATGTCCGTGGTCCACCGCTGGCTCAAGATTCCCTTCTGGCAGCGCGTGGCCGGCGGCTTCGTGCTGGGCGTGCTCGCCGGTTGGCTGATGGGCCCCGCCGCGCAGACCTGGTTCGGCCCGCTGGGCACGGTCTACGTCAACCTGATCAAGATGATCGCGATCCCGCTGGTGTTCTTCGCGGTGGTCAGCGCGGTCGGCTCGCTGGCCGGGCAGCGCTCGATCGCGGCGCTGGCAGGGCGCACCTTCGTCTGGTTCGCGATCACCGCGGTGCTGGCGGTGGCGGTGGGACTGGCGTTCGGGGCCGTGCTGAAGCCCGGCCTGGGGGTGGATGCGGGCAGCCTGCAGGTGGCGGAAAACTACCGCCAGCGCGAGGTGCCCGGGCCGCTCGACGTGCTGTTCAACATCGTGCCGGAGAACCCGTTCCGCGCGCTGGCGGCGCTGGGAGCGGGCAAGACGGCCGACGGCCAGAACATCATCGTCCCCAGCAACTTCACCATCCTCCAGGTGATCTTCTTCGCCGGCCTGTTCGGCTTCGCCCTGGTGCGCCTGGGCGAGAAGACGCTGGGCCTGCGCTCGCTGTTCGACCAGGGCCGCGAGCTGATGATCCAGGTCACGCGCTTCGTGCTGGAGGCCACGCCGCTGGGCACCTTCGGCCTGATCGCCGCGCTGGTGGGGAGCTACGGGTTCGAGCAGCTGCTGCCGCTGGGCAAGTTCGTGATGGCCCTGTACGCGGCCTGCGCCTTCCACATCGTGGTGGTCTACAGCGGGCTGCTGCTGGCGCACGGGCTCAACCCGCTGAAGTTCTTCCGCGGCGCGGCCCCGGCGATGCAGATCGGCTTCGTGGCCTCGAGCAGCTTCGCCGCGCTGCCGCTGTCGCTCAGTTCCGCCACCCACAACCTCGGTGTCGACAAGGACTACGCCAGCTTCGCCGTGCCGCTGGGCGCGAGCATCAAGATGGACGGCTGCGGCGCGATCTATCCGGCGCTGGGCGCGGTCTTCATCGCCCAGTTCATGGGCATCGAACTGTCGGTGGGGCAGTACCTGCTGATCGCACTGGCCTCGGTGCTGGGCAGCTTCGGCACCGCCGGCGTACCCGGCACCGCGGTGATCATGGCCACGGTGGTGATCAGCGCCGCCGGCCTGCCGCTGGAGGCGATCGGCATCCTCTACGCGATCGACCGCGTGCTGGACATGATGCGCACCATGACCAACGTGACCGGCCAGGTGCTGGTGCCGGTGCTGGTGGCGCGCCAGACCGGGCTGCTGGACCGCGAGGCCTACGAACGTGCGTCGAGCAATGTCGGCGTGGAGGCGGGGCAGACGGACGACCGGGGGGGCTGACGGCGGCACGGCCGCTGCGCGAGGGCACGACCGCGAGTGGCGGGACTCGCGCCAGCTGGGAGCCCGGGAAAGCGCGTCCGCGAAGCGCGAGGCGCTGCGCGGCGCGACGAGGGTCCAGCCGCTTCCGGCCTCCGGTCTCGGGGCGGGATGACAGGCGCCACTGCCTCGCTGCCCGCCGCCCCCATCGCCAGGATGGCGCCTTTCTCCTGGACACCTGGGCCGGGCCTGGAGCGCCGCCGGGCCGCCATGACTTCCGGCCTCGATGACGACGCGGCGGCTGCGGTAGGGTGTGCGCTTCCATGTCGGGCCAGGAGGTGCCCATGAAGTCGATCCGCGCAGGAATGCTGCTGACTCTGCTGCTGGCCGCGTTGCCGGTCGCCGCCGCCGAGGCCGACCGCTGGGAGATCCCGGTGGCGGTGAAGAAGCTCGACAACGGCCTGACCGTGGTCGTATCCGAAGACCGCAGCTCGCCGGTCGTGGGCGTCAGCGTGGTCTACGGCATCGGCATGCGGCTGGAGCCGCGCAACCGCACCGGCTTCGCCCATCTGTTCGAACACCTGATGTTCGAGGGTTCGGAGAACGCGCCCGAGGGTGTGTTCGACCGCGTGATCACCGGTGGCGGCGGCCGCAACAACGGCTCCACCCGCCCGGACTTCACCAACTACATCGAGATCGCGCCGTCCTCCGCGATCGAGCCGATCCTCTGGCTCGAGGCCGATCGCATGCGCATGCTCGACTTCAACCCGGCCACGCTGAAGAACCAGCAGGACGTGGTGAAGGAAGAGATCCGCGTCAACGTGCAGAACCAGCCCTATGGCGGCTTCATGTGGCTGGACGTGGGCTTCAACGCCTTCCAGAAATGGGAGAACAACCACGACGGCTACGGCAGTTTCGAGGATCTCGAGTCGGCCACGCTGGAAGACGTCAAGGCCTTCCATCGCGATTACTACGGCCCCAACAACGCGGTGCTGGGCCTGGCGGGCGACATCTCGGCCGAGGAGGGCTTCGCCCTGGCGCAGAAGTACTTCGGTGCCATCCCCGCGCGCCCGGTACCCGAGGGGCCGGACTTCAGCGAAGGCCTGAACACGCAGGAAAAGCGCCTCCAGCAGGCCGACAAGCTGGCCCAGGTGCCGGCCATCGCGATGTCCTGGAAGATGCCCGACCGCGGCAGCCCCGACCAGCCAGCGATGTCGGTACTCGGCGCGCTGCTGGCCAATGGCGACGCCTCGCGCCTGTACCAGGGTCTGGTGAAGGGGCGCGAACTGGCGCTCAACGTCGATTCGCTCTACGGCCTGACCAGCGAGTGGGAATACAACGGCCCCACGCTGTTCACCGTGTTCGCGCTGTACAAGCCGACCGCGGATGCGGATGCGCTGGTGGCGGCGGTGGACGAGGAGATCGCCACCATCGTCGCCGACGGCGTGGACGATGCGACGCTCGCGCGCACCAAGACCCGGCTGCTGGCCGACTGGTACGACGGCATGGAGTCGTTCCTCTCGCGTGCCGACACCCTGGCCAAGCTGCAATTGCTGTGGGGCGACGCGGCCGTGGCCAACCGGATCCCGGGCTGGATCGAGTCGGTCACCTCGGCCGATGTGCAGCGCGCCGCGCGCACCTATCTCACCGCCGCCAATCGCACGGTGATCGACCGCGTGCCCGAGGCGATGCTGGCGGCGCGGAATGCCGCGTCGAAGGACGGGGAATAAGGAGATGACCATGACCACTTCGATGAAGACGCTCGCGCTGGCCCTCTCGCTCGCGCTGCCAGGGTTGGCGCAGGCCGCCACGGCCGCCGATCTGCCCAGGGACCTGCCGCCCTACGGCGCGGACAAGCCGCTGCCGGTCGCACAGATCGCCAAGAAGACGCTCGCCAACGGCCTGGAAGTGTGGGTGGTGCCGCGCGATGGCATCCCGCGCGTGGACTACGTGCTCGCCATGCGTGACGCCGGCTATGGCGCCGACGCGGCCGACGCGCAGGGCTTCGCCAGCCTGTTCGCTTCGCTGTTGGCCGAGGGCACGGCAACGCGCGACTCGCGCGCGATCGCCGAGACCGCGCAGTCCTACGGCGGCAGCGTCGGCGCCAGCGCCAGCAACGACGGCGTGCTGGTCTATGCCGGTGCGCTCACCCGCCACGCCGCGTCGATGCTGGAGCTGCTGGCCGAGATCGTGCGCAGCCCGTCCTTTCCCGACGACGAGGTCAGGCTGGCCCAGGCCAATGCGCTGCAGGCGTTGAAGGCGGCCGAGGCGCAGCCTTCCTTCCGGGCCACGCGCGCGCTGCTGGCGGCGACCTATGGCGACCATCCCTACGCGCGCACGCAGCAGACCGAGGCCTCGATCGGCGCGGTCACGCCGGCGGCGCTGCGTCAGGCGCACGGATTGCGTTTCCACCCCGACCGCGCCCTGCTGGTGGTGACCGGCCGGATCGAGCCGGCCGAAGGCTTCCGGTTGGCCGAAGCGGCCTTCGGCAACTGGGAGGTGGCGGGTGCGGAAGCGCCGGAAACGCCCGCCGCCCGCCGCGAGGCCGAACCCAGCCGCGTCCTGCTGCAGCGCGACGGCAGCGTGCAGGCGACGCTGCGCATCGGCCGCCCGGCGATCCCGGCCACCGATCCGGACTACGTGCCCGCGATCCTCGCCGGCACGGTGCTGGGCGGCGGCTTCAGCAGCCGCGTCAACCAGAACCTGCGCGAGGACAAGGGCTATACCTACGGCGCCAGCGCCGGCTTCTCGCCTGCGCGCACCGGTGGACGCGTGCAGGCGGGCGCGGACGTGCGCAACGAGGTGACGGGCGCGGCGCTGCAGGAGTTCTTCGGCGAGTTCCGGCGGCTGGCGGAGGAGCCGGTGCCCGAGCAGGAGCTGCTCGACACCAAGCGCTACGTCGCCGGCGGCTACCTGATCAGCAACCAGCTGCAGGGCGCAGTCGCCTCGACCCTGGCCTCGAACTGGCTGCTGGGGCTGCCGTCGGACTTCCTCGCCAGCTACGTGCCCCGCATCCGCGAGGTGGATGCCGCCCAGCTCCAGGCGATCGCGCGCAAGTACTTCGATCCGAAGGACCAGTCGATCATCGTCGTCGGCGACGGCGCGGCGATCGCCGACCAGCTCAAGCCCTACGGCGAGTTCCGCTCCGCGGACTGAGGCGCCGGCCCTTCCCCCGCCAGCAGGGGAAGGGTTGTCTGCGATCGCGGATGTTCAGGCCTCGCCGCGCCCGCGCGACGCCCACCACGCGAAGCCCGCGGCGGTGAAGAACATCAGCAGGCTGTACACCGCCGCCGGCACCGACATCGCCGCATTGCCCAGTACGCTCAGCGCGATGAAGATCGCCAGCGTGCCGTTGTGGATGCCGATCTCCATCGCGATGGCCACCGCCTGCTTCTTCGGCAGACGCAGCGCCAGCGGCGCGGCGTAGCCCAGGCCCATGCTGGCCAGGTTGAACAGCAGGCAGGCCAGGCCGACCACGGCGAACCAGGCCAGCAGCGTGCTCCAGGCCTGGACCACCGCCGCCACGATCAGCAGCGCCAGCACCAGTACCGACAGCAGCCGCACCGGCTTCTCCATGCGCGCCGCGAAGCGCGGCGCGAAGGCGCGCACCGCCATGCCGATCGCCACCGGCAGCACGATGATCACGGCCACCTCGATGATCTTGCGCACCGGCGGCGGGACGTACTGGCCCGCGCCCAGGAAGTACTCCAGCGACAGGTTGAGGATCAGCGGCAGCGTGACCAGGCACAGCAGGCTGTTGATCGCAGTGAGGGTGATGTTGAGCGCCACGTCGCCATGGGCGAGATGGCTGTAGATGTTGGCGGTGGCGCCGCCGGGCGAGGCGGCCAGCAGCATCAGGCCCACCGCGAGTTCCGGCGGAAGCCGGAACAGCAGCGCCAGCGCCAGCGCCACCCAGGGCAGCACGCCGGTCTGCAGGAACAGGCCCAGCAGCACCGCGCGCGGATAGCGCGCCACGCGCCGGAAGTCGTCGAGCGTCAGGCCCAGGCCGAGCCCGAACATGATCACGCCGAGCGCGAGCGGCAACAGGAGTGTGGTCAGCAGCGAAGCCTGCATCTGGCGGTGACTCCCTGGCGGTCAGGACGATGGAAGGGCGGCGCGCGGGCGGGCCAGGCGCGCGCCGGCCCAGGCTGCGGGCAGCGGCAGCAGCACGCCGAGCAGGGTCATCCACAGCGGGTGGGGCAGCAGGGCCGCGTTGAGCAGCACGCCCGCCACGAGCAGCGCGCCGACCGCCAGCGCCGGACCCGCGCGCCTGCCGACGCAGGCCGCGACCCAGCCGCCGACCAGGGCCGCGAGCGTCCACCCCAGGAGCACCCAGGACTGCTTGCCCGGTCCGGCGGCGGCGACCAGCCTGGCCAGATCCTCTTCCGAATCGAGGTCGATGCCCGGCGGCAGCGGGAACAGCGACATGCCCAGGTATTCCAGCAGCAGGATCGTCGCCAGCGCGACGAGCAGGCCCAGCAGCACGGCAAGCGTCGCGCGAATCATGCCCTTCCCCGATGATCGCCGCGACGCGTGCCGCGACAGGTGGCCGCGATACTAGCACCGGGTCCGGGCGTGGCCGGCGCTAGGCCGGACTCCGCGGCGGGGGCTGCATCGACGATTGGCGGGATCGATGTCCGTCCGGCCTTCGCGCTGCCGCCCGACCCGGGAGGACGAAGCCGTCAGGCGATGCGGCCTGTGCCGATCACTCCAGCACCAGTTCGGCGCTGCCGGAGAAGGTCTCCATCCGGATCTCGCCGTCGCCATTGCCGTAGGTGTGCTCGAAGCTCGCGCCCGGTCCGTACCTGGGCCGGTCGATCTGCGCGCCGGGGGCACTGAGGCCGCCGCTGAAGCTTTCGCCGTGCACCCGCGCCGACAGCGCCCTCGGCAGGCTCAGGCGGATGCTGCCGCTCACCGATTCGGCGCTGATCCGCCCGCCAGCGGCCAGGCCGCCGACATAGCTGGCATTGCCCGAGACGCTGCTGGTGTCGAGCTTGCGCATCGGTTCGCCGCGGCTGTCGATGCGGATGTCGCCGGATACCGTTTCGGCCGAGACCTCGTTGCTGATCCGGCCGCGCAGGGCGATGTTGCCGCTCACGCTCTCCACTTCGACCTTCTCGCTGTTGAGATTGAGCTGGAGGTTGCCGCTGACGCTGCTGATGTCGGCCTGGCGGGGGGCGCCGACGGCCACGATGTCACCGCTCACGCTCTCGATGTCGAGCGAACTGCCGGCCACACCCTGCACGTCGATGTCCACGGCCACGCCATCGATCTCCAGTTCCGCCAGCCGCGGCACGTCCAGGATCAGCGTGGTCGGTTCGGCGCGGTTGCTGCCGCGCGGGTAGCGGACCTGGACGTCCAGGCTGCGCTGGTCGCCCTCGATCTGCAGACGTTCAACACCGTCGCCGAGGCTGCCGGTGATCCTGACTTCCGGCTTGTCCCAGGCGCGCACCTCGATGCGCCCCTTGAGGTTGGACACGTCGATGCTGCCGCGTGGGTCCAGCGGGCGGGTTTCATTGATGGGAGTGGCGGCAAAGGCGGGCGCGATCGACAGCGCGGCCAGCACGGCGAGGCTCAGGGGCAGGGTTTTCATCGGGGTCTCCTGGAGATGTCGGAAGCGGTCAGGCGCTGGCGAGTTGCCGCGTAAGCGCCAGACGGCGGGCGTGGATGTGCTGCAGGCGCTGCAGCAGGAAGATGGCGTCCGGGTCCTGGGCCAGCGCCTCGCGGACCGCGGCGGCGCTGGCATCGAGTTCGAGCAGGCTGCGATATCCGGGCGTGGCCGGGCCGGGCGCCGGCACCTCGCGCAATGCGCCCCGGTATTCGCGCGTCATCGCATCGGCCACCACGACCAGCGGAGTGGCCGGCGCCGCGGACTGGCCGCTGGCGGGGGCGGGTTCAGGAGCCGGCCCGGGCCCGCCCGGCCGCAGCTGCCAGCCCAGGCCCAGCGCCAGGGCCAGGACCGCGGCCGCCGACAGCGCCGGCAGCAGGCGCGGATGCCAGCGCGGGCTGGCAGGAGTGGCGCGGGGCTGCGGCTGCGCCGCGATCCGCGCGGCGATATCGGGCCAGAGCTCGCGCGCCGGCGCTTCCGGCGTGCGCAGCGTGCGCAACTGCATGCGCAGCGCGGCGGGCAGGTCGTGGTCGTGGCGATCGTTCATGCGGAGTCTCCTAGCCTGGCGCGCAGCAGCCTGCGCGCGCGATGCAGCTGTGCCTTCGAGCTGCCCACCGCCGTGTCCAGCGCGGTGGCGATCTCTTCGTGGGTCCAGCCCTCGATGTCGTACAGCACCAGCACCGCGCGTGCCCGGGGCGGGAGGCTGTCGACGGCCTGCTGCAGGTCCATCGACAGCGCGGTGCGATGGCCGGCGGTGTCGCCGGTGCCGATCGTGTCCAGCGCCTCGTCGTCGGCATCCATCAGCGGCCCGGCGCGGCGGCTGCGCAGTTCCATCAGCGCGGTGTTCGCCGCGAGACGGTGCAACCAGGTGCCGACCGCGCTTTCGAACCTGAAACCGGGCAGCGCCTGCCAGGCACGGACGAAGGCTTCCTGGGTCAGGTCCTCGGCGCGGCTGTGCTGATGGCCCACCAGACGCAGGATCACGCCATGCACCCGGCCGACATGGCGCCTGTACAGGGCCTCGAAGGCGGTCACGTCACCGCCGGCGGAGGCACGCGCCAGGGCGTGGTCCACATCGGCCGTCGTGGCGACCTCGTCGAGGGATGCATTCATCGTTGCCATCAGCATATCGAGTCCGATGCGGTGGCATGGGACAGGGTTTAAAGCGTGTCCGGCATCGCCCGCGGCGAAGCGTCTGCGTCGCCAGCCCCGCGAGTGGGCGCGCGGCCACCGCGCCGACCAATGTCCATCCCTGCGCCCGGACGAGCGATCGATGGGGCGGGCCGCAACCGGGGGCCTTGCAATCGGGGACGCGCTTGTTATCGTGCAATCGATTGCATCCGAGCGGATTCGCGTGTCTGTACCGGTTGGGAGGCCGGTGGAGAATGGGCATCTCATCGAGCGGGCCGACTGCGGCCGGCGCCAGCATGGCGCGGGTCATGATCACGGCGATTCATGAACCTGTCTGTTCGCGGTTGCCCCCGCTGCCGTGCGACGTATCTTGCATTTCCGCCGACGGCGCAGGCGCGCCGCATCCGGCCAAGACGGGCGCCTGCGCCCGCCGCCCCATGGGCAGACCCGGAGGCCTGACTTGAAGCGCACATTCACCCGGCGCGATGCGCTGCGCGCCACGATGGTGGGCGGGCTGGGGCTGGCCGCGTCGGGACTCGTGCCGGCAGCCGGGGCCGCCGCGCGGCCGCTGAAAGCCAGGCTGAAGCATTCCGTCGCGCGCTGGACGTTCGGGCAGACGCCGATCGCCGAGCTGTGCGGGATTGTGAAGCAGATCGGCTTTTCCGCGATCGACCTGGTCGGCCCGGACAACTGGGCCACGCTGAAGGCGCATGGCGTGGACAGTTCGATGTGCAACGGCGCCGAGCTCGGGCTGGAGCGGGGGTTTGCCGAGACCCGCTTCCATGACGAACTGGTGGCGCGCTACACCCGCCACATCGACCTGGTGGCCGATGCCGGCTACCGCAACCTGATCTGCTTCTCCGGCAACCGCAACGGCATGGACCCGGCCGAAGGCCTGGCCAATTCGGCCGCCGGCCTCAAGCGCATCCTCGGGCATGCGGAAAAGCGCGGCGTCCGGCTGGTGATGGAACTGCTGAACTCGCGTGTCGACCATCCCGACTACCTCTGCGACCGCTCCGCCTGGGGCGTCGAACTGTGCGAGACGCTGGGGTCTGGCCACTTCGGCCTGCTCTACGACATCTACCACATGCAGATCATGGAAGGCGACATCATCGCCACCATCCGCCGCCATCACCGCTGGTTCGTGCACTACCACACGGCGGGCGTGCCCGGCCGGCATGAGATCGGCGAGGACCAGGAACTGAACTACCCGGCCATCTGCCGGGCGATCCGCGACAGCGGATTCGACGGGTACATCGCCCAGGAATTCATGCCGTCGGCGCCGGACCCGGTCGCCTCGCTGCGCGAGGCCATCCATCTGTGCGACGTGTAACCCCCGCCTCAACCAGGAACGCAGTCTCAATGGCGAACAATCACTACGACGCGATCGTCGTCGGCTCCGGCATCAGCGGCGGCTGGGCCGCCAAGGAACTGGCCGAGAAGGGACTCAAGGTGCTGATGCTCGAGCGCGGCCGCAACATCGAGCACATCAAGGATTACGTCAACGCGCACAAGGAGGCCTGGGACTACCCGCATCGCAACGTGCCTACCCAGGCGATGAAGGAAGCGCACCCGGTCCTGCGCCGCGACTACCCGCTGTCGGAGAGCACCTACGGAATGTGGGCCGACGAGAAGGACTGCCCGTACACCGAGACCAAGCGCTTCGACTGGTTCCGCGGCTACCACGTCGGCGGCCGCTCGCTGATGTGGGGCAGGCAGAGCTACCGCTTCTCGCAGATGGACTTCGAGGCCAACGCGCGCGAAGGCATCGCCGTCGACTGGCCGATCCGCTACGAAGACCTCGCGCCCTGGTACGACCACGTCGAGACCTTCGCCGGCATCGCCGGCACCGTGGAAGGCCTGGACGTGCTGCCGGACGGCAAGTTCCTGCCGCCGATCCCGCTCAACGTGGTCGAGAAGGACGTGGCCGCGCGCATCCGCAAGGCCTTTGGCGGCACGCGCCACATGATCCACTCGCGCACCGCCAACATCACCGAACCGCGACCCGAACAGGGACGCGTCAACTGCCAGTACCGCAACAAGTGCATCCTGGGCTGTCCCTACGGCGCCTACTTCTCGACCCAGTCGGCCACCCTGCCGGCGGCGATGCAGACCGGCAACCTCACCCTGCGCCCGTTCTCCATCGTCCGCCAGGTGCTCTACGACAAGGATCGCAAGCGTGCGCGCGGCGTCGAGGTCGTCGATGCCGAGACCGGGCAGACGTACGAGTACACGGCGAAGGTGGTCTTCCTCAACGCATCGACCTTCAATTCGACCTGGGTGCTGATGAACTCGGCCACCGATGTCTGGGAAGGCGGGCTGGGGTCCTCGTCGGGCGAGCTGGGCCACAACGTCATGGACCACCACTTCGAGGTCGGCGCCCAGGGCATCGTCGACGGCTACGACGACAAGTACTACTCGGGACGCCGTCCCTGCGGCTTCTACATCCCGCGCTTCCGCAACGTCGGCGGCGAGCGGCGCGACTACCTGCGCGGCTTCGGCTACCAGGGCGGCGCGAGCCGCCAGGACTGGTCGCGCAGCGTCGCGGAGATGGGCATCGGCGCGGGCCTGAAGCAGGCCGCGAGCATGCCCGGCGACTGGAGCATCGGCATGACCGCCTTCGGCGAGATGCTGCCCTACCACGACAACACCATCCGCCTGGACCACGACACGAAGGACAAGTGGGGCCTGCCGGTGCTGGCGATGGACGTGTCGATCCGCAACAACGAGCGCGCCATGCGCAAGGACATGGCCGCCGATGCCGCCGAGATGCTGGAAGCGGCGGGCGTGCGCGACGTGCGGACCTACGATGGCAACTACGCCCCCGGCAGGGGCATCCACGAGATGGGCACCGCGCGCATGGGCCGCGACCCGAAAACCTCGGTGCTCAACGCACACAACCAGGTCTGGGACGCGCCGAACGTGTACGTGACCGACGGCGCCTGCATGACCTCGGCCAGCTGCGTGAATCCGTCGCTGACCTACATGGCGCTGACCGCTCGCGCCGCCGACCATGCGGTGCGCGAACTCAAGGCGGGGAACCTGTGATGGACCGTCGCGAACTGCTGAAGATGATCGCGTCCGCCACCGGCGTGGCGATGGTCGGCATGCCCGCCTTCGTGCTCGGGCAGGCGCCCGTGCCGCAGGCCGCCGCCGGCTTCGCCGCCGAGGACGTGGCGCTGCTGGACGAGATCGCCGAGACCATCATTCCGCGCACCGACACGCCGGGTGCGAAGGATGCCGGGGTGGGCGCGTTCATGGCGCGCTTCGTCACCGACTGCTACAGCCCGGAGGACCAGGCCGCCTTCCGCGCCGGGCTGGTGGACCTGGACCGCCGGGCCGCCGGGAGCTTCATGGCCCTGGCGCCCGCGGCACGCCTGCAGATGCTGACCGCGCTGGACCGCGAGGCCGGCGAACAGGCCGGCCGGGCATGGGTGGCCGCCGACGGATCGGGCAGCGGCGGCGGGGTGCACTACTTCACGATGATCAAGCAGCTGGTGATCTTCAGCTTCTTCACCTCGAAGGTGGGCGCCACCGAAGTGCTGCGCTACGACCCGGTGCCCGGCTACTACGACGGCGACCTGCCTTACGAGCCGGGCACGCCGGCATGGGCGACACGATGATGGGCGGCCCCTTTCACCATTCGCCGCGCAACGTCGTGACCGCACGCGCGCTCCTGCTGGCGGGAGGCGTCGTGGCCTGCGCGGCTGCGCTGGCCCATGATCCCGCAGCCGATCCGGCCAAGACCGAAGCCTGGACCCCGGTGCCGGCGGTCGTGGACACGCCCGTGGGCGCGGCGCCTTCGGATGCGGTGGTGCTGTTCGACGGCAGCGGCCTTGCGGCATGGGAGTCGGAGCAGGGCGGGGAGGCGCCGTGGAAGGTGGCCGATGGCGCGGTCACCGTGGTCCCCGGCAGCAAGGGGATCCGCACCCGCCAACGCTTCTGCGACATCCAGCTGCACATCGAATGGCGCAGTCCGGCGCAGACCCGCGGCTTCGACGGCCAGGATCGCGGCAACAGCGGCATCTTCCTGCACGAGCGGTACGAACTGCAGGTGCTCGACAGCCATGACAACCCCACCTATCCCAACGGCCAGGCGGCCTCGATCTACAAACAGGCCATCCCGCTGGTCAACGCCTCGCGCCCGCCGGGCGAATGGCAGTCCTACGACGTCATCTGGAAGGCGCCGCGTTTCTCGGAAGGCGGCGGGCTGCTCGCGCCCGCGCGCATCACCGTGCTGCACAACGGCGTGCTGGTGCAGGACGACATCGTCATCGCCGGTACCACCGAATACCGCGGTCCGCCGAGCTACGCCCCGCATGACTGCGGCCCGATCTACCTGCAGGACCACGACTCCGAGGTCAGCTTCCGCAATATCTGGGTGCGGGAACTGTAGGGGCAGACTCCCGTCGGCGCAGGTTCCCGGGTTTGGTCATCCCCGCCAACCCGGGAAGCGCTTTTCAACAGCGCGAAGCGCCGGTCATCCAGCGGCTCTGCTCCCGATTTTCAAGGGCAAGGTCCGTGGATATCGGCTCGACCAGCCTTCGGCTGTCGAACGTCGCTTCGCGGGGATGACCCAGGCACCTGCATCGAGCCTGCGCTAACCCGCCCGGTAGGCGAACTCGCTCAGCCCGAGGTCTGCCAGCACGGTCTCCAGATGGCGGTATGCCTCCGGCGTCGGCCCGGGGTAGTCGCCGGCGATGGCCACGTTGCCCAGGTAGCCGATGTCTTCCATGCCGTCCGGCGTGCAGAAATAGGCGGCCAGGACCAGGTTGCGCAGCCGGGAAAAGGCCCCGGCGATGCGCTGGAACCGCCGCGGGGTCTGGTCGTTGTGGTAGGCGATGTCGTCGATGATTGCCAGCTGCTGCGCCGCGGCCAGCGCCGTGAATGGCTGCGAGTAGCGCAGAGCGGCTTCATCGTCGAGCCAGACGAGGGCGGACAGCACGGTCAGCCGGTCCTGCTGCTGGTCGGGGTAGGGCGCGCTCACCCATTCGTCGACCACCGTCGGCACCTGCACCGCGGACGCCGACGGCGACTTGCCTTCCGCCGGCACGATGATGTCCGACAGCACGGCCAGCAGCGACAGCTGGGCAGGCGTCAGCGTCAGCGGCCAGGGCGTTTCCGGCGGCGTCATCAGGTTCGGATCCTTGCCGTAGCCCTTGGCCGTCACGGGCTGCAGGTCGAGCTCCGGCCAGTGGCCATCGTCCGCGACGCCGCCAGCGACTTCCCCCGTGGGCATCGAGCTGCAGGCGGACAGCGCAGGCAGCATGGCGCTTGCCGCCAATGCGGCCAGTAGCTTCAGCGAGTCGCGCCGGCTCAGCTTGTTCGTGTAGGCAGGGGCGGCGTCGTCGCCGTGGGCAGTCGTACCCTGGTCCTGCGGTGGTTCCCGCATCACAGTGCTCCCGTCTCGAGTTGCGAGGCCAGCCAGGCGCTGTTGCGCATCGACAGCGTCATGATGGTCAGGGTGCAGTTCTTGTGCGGGTTGGAGGCGAACACGCCGCCGTCCATCACGAACAGGTTCGGGCAGTCCCAGGTCTGGCCCCACTGATTGGTCACCGAGTCCTCGGGCGAGCTACCCATCCGGGTGGTGCCCACCTCATGGATGATCTCGCCGCCCTTCTTGATCGCGTCTTCCGCGGCAGGCAGTTCGCCGACTGTCGCCCCCATGGTTTCCAGGATGGCCTTGGCGGTTTTCAGGCCGTGCTCAACCTGTTTGAGTTCGTGCTGCGACCACTTCCAGTGGAAACGCGGCACCGGGATGCCCCATTTGTCCGTGACCTGCGGGTCGATGTCCATGTAGCAATCCGCATTCGGCAGCATCTCGCCGCGTATCGCGAAATGGACGTAGGCGCCGTAATGCGCGCGCACCTGCTGCTTCAGCGCGGGACCATAGCCCTGCAGGTCGCCGCTGACGTAGGCGCCCGGCTCGCCGAAGCGGCCGCCCAGTTCGAAGTGGTAGCCGCGCGGGAAATCCAGTTCGCCGTTGGCCTGGGCCTGGTGTCCCCACCAGGGAATGAACAGGTGGTTGGCGGTGTGGCCGTCCTCGTTGTAGCGGGGGCGGTCCATCAGGGCCGGGACCAGCGCCGACAGGCCCGCGCCGGTGGAGTCCATCAGGTTGCGGCCGACCTGGCCGCTGGAGTTGGCCAGTCCGTCCGGATGGCGGGCGCTTTTAGAATTGAGCAGGATGCGCGCGGTCTCGCAGGCGCTGGCGGCCAGCACCACCACCTTCGCGTCCATCTGCCGCTCGGTGCCGGTCTTCTTGTCGACGTAGCTCACGCCCGTGACCTTGCCGTCCGCATCGGTGGTCACGGTCTTGACCATGGCGTCGGTGACGATCCGCAGGTGGCCGGTGGCCTGCGCCATTGGCAGCAGCGAGGTGGTGGTCTGGAACGCGGCGCCGATCGAGCAGCCGTAACCGCAGGGCGTGGCATAGAAGCAGGGGGCGCGCTGATCCAGCGCCCGGGTCAGTACCGCCCGGTGCATCGGCACTGCGTCGATGCCGTGCTTCTTCGCCGCGGCCGCGATCAGCAGTTCCGGGATGCGCGGTACGGGCGGCGGCTGCAGGACGCCGTCCGACGAGGGCGGCATGTCGTCCAGGCCGGTATTGGTGCCGCACACGCCCACCAGCGCTTCGGTCTTGTCGTACCAGGGGGCGATGTCGTCGTAGTCGAAAGGCCAGTCGGCGCCCAGGCCGTCCCTGCTCTTGCCCTTGAAGTCGTGTTCGCTGAAACGCAGCGAATAGCGGCCCCAGTGGTTGGTGCGTCCGCCCAGCATGCGCGCACGCCACCACAGGAACTCGGTGCCTTCGGCGGTGGTATAGGGTTCGTCCGGCACCTGCCAGCCGCCGCCCACGGTGGAATCGTAGAAGCCGAACTCCTTGTCCGGCGTGTACGCGCCCATCAGCGGTGCATCGGCGTTGGGCCGGAACATCGGCGTTTCCGTGACCGGGTCGTAGTGGCGACCGGCCTCCAGCATGAGCACCTTGTGGCCCTGGCGGGTCAACTCGTACGCCGCCATGGCGCCGCCGGCGCCGGAGCCGACCACCAGTACGTCGTGGGCGAAATCGTTCATCGCTTCAGTTCTTTGATCTTGAGGTTCTTGAACCACACCACGTCGCCGTGATCCTGCAGGCCGATATGGCCGCTGCTGTTGGCGGCGAACCCCGGCCAGTCGGCAAACTTGCTGGCGGCCACCAGCCGCTGCCACTCCGCGCTGTGGATCTTCACCGATGCGGTCTGCACGCCGTTCTGCCAGATGGTCAACTGGCCCTGGTCGAGCAGGATGCGCACCCGGTTCCACTCGCCGGCGATCCTGTGCGAAGCGGGGGGCGAGGCGATCATGTCGTACAGCGAGCCGGACAGGTGGGTATCGAGCTTGTTGTCGGGATGGCGCTCGTTGTCCAGGATCTGGATTTCCGGCGCGTGCGAGTAGATGTGTTCACCGGTTTCGTCCGCGAGTATCAGGATGCCGCTGTTGCCGACTTCGGAGATTTTCCAGTCCAGCCTGAGGTCGAAATCCCGGTACGTGGCCTTGGTCAGGATGTCGCCGCCGCCTGCGCCGGTGAGCTTGATGGCGCCATCCTCGACGACCCACTTCTCGCTCAGCCCCTGCTGCTTGAAGTTGCGCCACTGCGACAGGTCCTTGCCATCGAACAGCAGCTGCCAGCCGTCGGCCTGCTCGCGGGCGCTCAGCTGGTTGTCGGGGACGAGGTGCTCGCGGAGGTAGGCCGCGCCCGCCTGGACGACGGCCGCGGCGTCGCGTGGAAGGTCGTGCTCGATGATGTACCACTGCACGCCCGCGTCCGCGGCGGCGGGCAGGATCGCGTTCCAGTCGAGCACGCCCTTGCCCAGGGCGGTGAAGCCCTGTTCGTCGCTGGCCTGGCCCTCCGGCGCGTTGTCCTTGGCGTGGACCGCGTACACGCGCCCCGGGAACCTGCCGAGGAAAGCCGCCGGATCGTGGCCGGCACGCGCCACCCAGGCCAGGTCGAGTTCGACGGCGAGCGCCGGGCCGGCGGCTTCGAACAGCAGCTCGAGCCCCGTCTTGCCGTCGAACTCGACCAGCTCGAACTCGTGGTTGTGGTACCCCAGCCGCATGCCCATCGGCTGCAGGCGTGCGGCCAGGGCGCCGAGTTCGCGGCCCAGCGCGCGCCAGCCTTCGGCGTCGCGCGGCCGCTGGTCTTCCTGCAGCCAGGGCACCACCAGCATGGTGTTGCCGATGGCGCGGTGGGACGCCGCCATCCCGTCCAGGTCGCCGCGCAGCTCGGACAGCGACACATGGGCGGCGATCGGATTGATCCCGTACTTGTCCAGCAGCCGCTTCAGTTCCCCGGCCGGCACGTTCTGCGTGCCGACCGTCTCTACCGCGCGGACGCCGGCGTCGTGGACGATCTTCAGCTGGTCTTCGAGCGAGCCGGCGTTGCGCAGCGTGTACATCTGCACGGCGATGGGCCTGGCGACGGCATCGCCCGGTTGCGCCCAGGCGGGCAGGATGGCGCAGAGCGCGAGTGCGGCGGCCGCGATCCTGCGCAGGGGTCGGATCGTCATGGTGTCCTCCGGGAATCGGGGTGACGGCGGATGGAATCCACCTCGCGCACGTCGCGCTGCAGGCGGGCGGAGCAGGCGCGGCCGGGAACCGATCCCGGCGCGCCAGGGAAACTCAGGCGATCGGCGTCCATGCGCGCGACCTGGCCGACGCGATGACGCGATCGACGATCAGCGCCGATCGCAGGCCATCCTCGAAGGTCGGCAGGCCTTCGGGGCGTTCGCCTGCGATGGCCTGGTAGGTATCGGCGACGAAGGCCTCGAAGCAGTTGGCGTAACCCTGCGCATGGCCGGCAGGCAGCACCGACAGCCGGCGCTGCTCGGCGCTGCCGGCGCCCGGGCCGCGCACGAACACCTGCTCGCGCTGGTCCGGATAGCCCATCCACAGCCGCTCGCAGTCCTCCTGGTCGAAGGCGACGCTGGAGTTCGCCCCGTCGATCTCGAACCACAGGCGGTTGCGGCGCCCGGCCGACACCTGGCTGACGGTGACCGTCGCCAGCGTGCCGCCGGTGGTCTTGAACATCGCTGCGGCCACATCCTCGCTGGACACCGCCTGGGTCTCGCCGCCGGTCGCGGGCGTGGTGAAGCTCTTGGCGGTGGCCACGCCGCGCTCGGCGATCACCGTCTCGAACGCCGCGCTGACTTCGGCGAAACGCTCGCCGCCCACCCATTCGACCAGATCGCACCAGTGCGAGCCGATGTCCGCGAAGACCCGCGAGTCGCCGCCCAGCGCCGGATCCACGCGCCAGTTGTTGCTGGCCGGATCCAGCAGCCAGTCCTGCAGATAGCTGCCGTGGATCAGCCGCAGCGGACCCAGTTCGCCCTGGGCGACGCGCGCCCGCGCTTCGCGCACCACCGGGTGGTAGCGGTAGACGAAGGGCACCGTGGCCACCAGGCCAGTGGACGCGGCGAGCGCGGCCAGTGCGCGGGCGTCCTCCAGGGTGGTCGCCAGCGGCTTTTCGCAGACCACGTGCTTGCCCGCGTCCAGCGCCGCCTGCGCCATCGCGCGGTGCAGGTGGTTGGGCGTGCACACGTGCACGACCTGCACCTGCGGATCGGCGATGACGTCCTCGATCCCGCCGTAGCCCCGGGCCACGCCCCATGCCTGCGCCACCTCCTGCGCACGCGCAGGCGAGGACGCGGCCACGCCGCGGACCGTGGCGCCGGCCAGCACCGCGGCCCGGCGATGCACCGCCCCGATCATCCCGGTGCCGACGATGGCGACTCCAAGCGTGCTCATGCTGCCGCCCTCAGTGCGCAGACGAAGCGGCGGGCATGGGCGCCCGCCCTTCGCGGAACAGGAACAGGAAGGCCACCAGCACCACGAACGCGACCCCGGCCGGGAACAGCCAGATCCGCTCCCAATCCGGGCCGGCCTCGGTGGTGTAGTACTCCACCACCGCGCCCGACAGGAAGGTGCCGATCAGCATGCCCACGCCATAGGTGGCCAGGGTGATGAAGCCCTGGGCGCTGCTGCGGAATTTCTGGCCGGCGTGCGCGTCGGTGTAGATCTGGCCGGTGACGAAGAAGAAGTCGTAGCAGATGCCGTGCAGCACGATGCCGATCACCAGCAGGGCGAAGCCCGCGTCCGCATCGCCGAAGGCAAACATCACGTAGCGCAGCACCCACGCGCCCATGCCCACCGCCAGCATCACCTTCACCCCCAGGCGCACGAACAGGAACGGCATGGCCAGCATCAGCAGCACTTCCGACACCTGGCCCAGCGACTGCAACCCGGCCGCGCCACGCACGCCCACGTCGTTGAGGAAGGGGTTGGTGAAGTTGTAATAGAACGACAGCGGGATGCAGATCGCGATCGAGGCCAGGAAGAACACCAGGTAGGCGCGCGAGCGCAGCAGGTGCAGCGCCGCGTCCAGCCCGAGGATCTCGCCCAGCTTCGCATCGCGTTCGCCCGCCAGCGGCGGGGTGTGCGGCAGGGTCAGCGCGTACAGGCCCAGCACCGCCGAGGCGATGGCGGCCATGCGGAAGGTCAGTTCCAGGCGCTGGGTCTGCTCCCAGCCCAGCCAGCCGATCAGCACGCCGGCCACGATCCAGCCGATGCTGCCGGCCACGCGCACGGGCGGGAACTGCTTCTCCGGCGTCTGCATGTGCCGCATCGCGATGCTGGTGGCCAGCGCCAGGGTCGGCATGAACAGCAGCATGTAGGCGAAGACGAAGCCGGAGAAGGCGTTGAAGCTGGTGGCCGTCGACGCCCCCCACATCAGCGCCGCGCCGGCCAGATGCAGCAGGGCCAGGATGCGCTGCGCGGCGAAGTAACGGTCGGCGATCAGCCCGACCAGGAACGGCGCGACGATGGCACCGACCGACTGGCTGAGGAAGGCGGTCGCCACCTGGCTGGCGCTGGCCTGCAGCGGCCCGTTGACCAGGTAGGTGCCCAGGGTCACGAACCACGCGCCCCAGATGAAGAACTGCAAGAACATCATCACGCCAAGGCGCGACATCGTGGACGTCATCACTTCCCCTCCAAGGTCCGTGTCTTGATCAGGCGGTACGGATTCAAAGCCCCAGCATGCCGCGCAGCGCCTGTGGATCGGCGCCGCCATCGGCAAAGTCGTCGAACGCGCGTTCGGTCACGCGGATCAGGTGCTCGCGGATGAAGGCCGCGCCTTCGCGGGCGCCGTCCTCCGGGTGCTTCAGGCAGCACTCCCACTCCACGACCGCCCATCCCGGGAAGTCGTACTGGGCGAGCTTCGAGAAGATCGCCTTGAAATCGACCTGGCCGTCGCCGAGCGAGCGGAACCGCCCGGGGCGGTCGATCCAGTCCTGGTAGCCGCCGTAGACGCCGCTGCGCGCGTCGGCGCGGTACTCGGCATCCTTGGCGTGGAACATGCCGATGCGCGCGTGGTAGCGGTCGATGAAACCCAGGTAATCCATCTGCTGCAGCAGCAGGTGGCTGGGGTCGTAGAGGATCTTGGCGCGCGGGTGGTGGTCGACCGCGTCGAGGAAGCGCTCGAAGGTCGCGCCATCGTGCAGGTCTTCGCCCGGGTGGATCTCGTAGCACAGGTCTACGCCGCAGTCGTCGAAGGCATCGAGGATCGGGCGCCAGCGGCGGCCGAGTTCGGCGAAGGCCTCGTCGACCAGGCCGGGCGGGCGCTGCGGCCAGGGATAGAGATAGGGCCAGGCCAGCGCGCCGGAGAAGGTGGCGTGCGCCTTGAGGCCCAGACGCCGGCTGGCCTGCGCCGCCAGTTTCAGCTGCTCCACCGCCCAGGCCTGGCGCGCGGCGGGGTTGCCGCGCCGGTCTTCCGGGGCGAAGCCGTCGAATAGGGCGTCGTAGGCCGGGTGCACGGCGACCAACTGGCCCTGCAGGTGGGTGGACAGTTCGGTGACCTGGATGCCGTGCCCGGCCAGCATGCCGGCCAGGTCGTCGCAATAGGCCTGGCTTTCCGCAGCCCGGGTGAGATCGAAGATGTGCGGCGCGCTGGTGGGCACCTGCACGCCCCGATAGCCGAGTCCGGCAGCCCAGGCGGCCAGCGTGTCGAGGCGGTCGAACGGCGCCTGGTCGCCAATGAACTGGGCCAGGAACAGCGCCGGGCCCTGGAGTGTCCGCATGCCGAACCACCTGATGCAATCGATTGCATCCGATCCTAGCATGCGATGATCGGGGCACGCGTTGTGCACTGCATCGCGCGCATCGGGGAGTTGGACATGGCCACCATCTACGACATCGCCAGGCACGTCGGCGTCTCCGCAGGCACCGTCTCCCGGGCGCTGTCGCGGCCCGAGAAGGTCCTGCCGGACACGCGCAGGCGCATCGAGCAGGCCGCCGCCCAGCTGGGCTATGTCCCCAATGCGGTGGCCCGGACGCTCAAGACCCAGCGCAGCGGCAAGATCCTGATCACGGTGCCGGACATCGGCAACCCGTTCTTCGCCCAGATCCTCAAGGGGGCGGAGGAAGCCGCCCAGGCGTCCGGTTACGCGGTCCTGCTTGGTGACACCCAGCACCAGTCGGAGCGGGAGGAGCGCTACGCGCAGATGCTGCCGCGCAACCAGGCCGACGGCATGATCGTCCTCGGACATCGCCTTCCGCCGACGGCGCGCGAGCTGGTCAGCCAGCTTGGCGCTGCTGCGCCGGTGGTCAACGGATGCGAGTTCGACCCGGCTCTGGGCATCCCCAGCGTCCATATCGACAACGCCGCTGCCGCGCGCGCGGCCATGGAGCATCTGTATGGGCTGGGCCACCAGCGGATCGCGGTGGTCGGCGGGCCTCCCGACAACCCCCTGCATCAGCAGCGCCTGGAAGGGGCCAGGGCCGCGGCCAGGGAGCAGGGCTGCCTGGAGTGGCTGACCCCGGTGCCGGGCGACTTCTCGGTGGAGTCCGGCCATGCCGCCGCGCTGCAGTTGCTGCGCCAGGCCTCCGCGCCTACCGCCGCATTCTGTTTCAGCGACCAGATGGCGCTGGGCGTGCTGGCCGCGTGCAGGGACCTGGGCGTCCGCGTGCCGGAGGACTTCTCGGTGGTCGGCTTCGACGACCTGGCGTCCTCCCGTTATCTGAGCCCGCCGCTGACGACCATCAGCCAGCCCATGCGCGAACTCGGCGTTCGCGCGGTCGGGCTCCTGCTCGCCATCATCCAGGGCGGGGACGCGCCGCATCAGCAGACCCTGGATTTCAGCCTGATGCTGCGGAGCTCAACCGCGCCGCCGCAGCGGGGGCGCCTCTGACGGAGCGGGACGGCGCCCGAGCGAGTCTCGCCACCATGACTGCGGTGGCGGAAAGCCGCGGCGCGGGTGGATGGGACGGCATGCCCCGGCCGCCCGTGGAAAACATCGATGCACCCGTCGACCCCGCAGAAGCGGAACGGGCGCGGCTCACCCGGCTAAAATGGCCGTTTCCCCGCAAGCCGCCGAGCCAGCCGTGACCCTCGCTTCTACCCGGACGATCAAGCAGGACGATCTGATCCAGTCGATCGCCGACGCCCTCCAGTACATCAGCTACTACCACCCGGTCGACTACATCCGGAACCTCGCCGCCGCCTACGAGCGCGAGGAATCCCCGGCGGCCAAGGACGCGATGGCGCAGATCCTGATCAACTCGCGCATGTGCGCCGAGGGCCACCGCCCGATCTGCCAGGACACCGGCATCGTCACCGTGTTCCTGGAAGTGGGCATGGACGTGCGCTGGGAGGGCTTCACCGGCTCGCTGGAAGACGCGGTCAACGAGGGCGTGCGCCGAGCCTACAACCACCCGGACAACAAGCTGCGCGCCTCGGTGCTGGCCGATCCGGCCGGCAAGCGCCAGAACACCCGCGACAACACCCCGGCCGTGGTCAACATGAAGATCGTCGCCGGCGACAAGGTGGATGTGATCGTGGCCGCCAAGGGCGGCGGCTCGGAGGCAAAGAGCAAGTTCGCCATGCTCAACCCGTCCGATTCCATCGTCGACTGGGTGCTGAAGACCGTGCCGACCATGGGCGCGGGCTGGTGCCCGCCGGGCATGCTCGGCATCGGCATCGGCGGTACCGCCGAGAAGGCGATGCTGCTGGCCAAGGAATCGCTGATGGAGCCGATCGACATCCAGGACCTGATCGCGCGCGGCCCGTCCAACCGCGCCGAGGAACTGCGCCTGGAGCTCTACGAAAAGGTCAACGCGCTGGGCATCGGCGCGCAGGGCCTGGGCGGCCTGACCACGGTGCTGGACATCAAGGTCAAGGACTATCCGACCCACGCAGCCAACCTGCCGGTGGCGATGATCCCCAACTGCGCCGCCACCCGCCACGCACACTTCACCCTCGATGGCAGCGGACCGGTCGCACTCGACCCGCCCTCGCTGGAGGACTGGCCGAAGCTGACCTACAACCCGCAGAACGCGCGCCGGGTGGACCTCGACACCATCACCCCGGAGGAGGTCCAGACCTTCAAGCCGGGCGAGGTGCTGCTGCTCAACGGCAAAATGCTCACCGGCCGCGATGCCGCGCACAAGCGCATGGTCGACATGCTCAACAAGGGCGAAGCGCTGCCGGTCGATCTCAAGGGCCGCTTCATCTACTACGTCGGCCCGGTCGATCCGGTGGCGGGCGAGGTGGTGGGCCCAGCCGGCCCGACCACGGCCACGCGCATGGACAAGTTCACCGAGCAGGTGCTGGCGCAGACCGGCCTGCTGGGCATGATCGGCAAGGCCGAGCGTGGCCCGGTGGCGCTGGAGGCGATCCGCAAGCACAAGTCGGTGTACCTGATGGCGGTCGGCGGCTCGGCCTATCTGGTGTCCAAGGCGATCCGCGCCTCCAAGGTCGTCGGCTTCGCCGACCTCGGCATGGAGGCGATCTACGAGTTCGAGGTCAAGGACATGCCGGTGACCGTGGCGGTCGATTCGACCGGCGAATCGGTGCACCAGACGGGGCCGAAGCAATGGCAGGCCCGGATCGGCAAGATCCCGGTGGTCGAGATCGCCTGATGCCCTGCGAAGCCGGCCACGTGCCGGCTTCGCGCCGTTGACGACTGCCACGCCGGACGTGTGGCGGTCGCCGTGGCGCGCCATACTCGGCTTCCGCCCGCAGGACCTCCCGCATGAGCGTCATCCTCTACGGTTCAAGGAGCACGGCATCGCTGGTGGTGCACTGGCTGCTGATCGAGCTGGGCGTCGAACACGAACTGCGCATGCTCGATTTCGAGCGCGGCGAACACAAGTCGCCCGACTACCTGGCGCTCAATCCGCAGGGGCGGGTGCCGACCCTGCTGGTCGACGGCCAGGTCCTGACCGAGTCGGTGGCGATCGCGATGCACCTGGCCGACCTGCATCCGCAGGCCG
Organism: Luteimonas campi; assembly: GCF_051162505.1. Taxonomy (NCBI): domain Bacteria; kingdom Pseudomonadati; phylum Pseudomonadota; class Gammaproteobacteria; order Lysobacterales; family Lysobacteraceae; genus Luteimonas; species Luteimonas campi. Next base: position 651,480 of record NZ_JBNWEM010000001.1, on the reverse strand, counting down.
GACTGGCGCCCGCGCCCGGCACGCCGGAGCGGGCGGCCTACTATCGCTGGATGCTGTTCTGCGCCTACACGCTGATGCCGGCCTACCGGAACTGGTTCTATCCGCAGGAGCCTGCGGGGGAAGACCAGATCGCCCAGGTGCAGGCGCGCGCGCTGGCCGCGATCGAGGCTGCCTGGCAGCAGGTGGAAGACCATCTGGCCGTCTCCGGGCCCTACCTGCTGGGCGGCCACCGCAGCGCGGGCGACTTCGTGCTGACCATGCTGATGCGCTGGTCGCGCAACCTGCCACGGCCCGCCGACAGCTGGCCGGCCCTGGCGACGCATGCGAAGCGGATGAAGGCGTTGCCCTCGTTCGCCGAGGTCTACCGGCGCGAAGGGCTGGACGACTGGACCTGAGCCGCCACGTGCCGCGACACCGCCGGCGCGCCGGCGAGGTCTAGACCTGCGATCGCAGCGGCCGCACCAGCTTTTCGGCCAGCTTCTGCCGCAGCGGCCGGCGTTTCCAGGTTTCGAGGTCGTACTGGCGCGCCTGCTCCAGGTCGCGTTCGAACGCTTCGGTCATGCGCGCGGCGAAGGCGTAGTCGTAGACGTTGAGGCTGGCCTCGTCGTTGAGACGGAACGAGCGGATGTCGAAGTTGGTCGAGCCGACCGACACCATCTCGCCATCCACCACCAGCAGCTTGACGTGGATCATCGTGGGCCGGTATTCGTGGATCTCCACGCCCCCGGCCAGCAGCTCGCCCCACGAGGCCTTGGAGGCGTAGCGCACGGTTTCCGAATCGATGTGTTCGCCCGGCAGCAGCACGCGCACGCGCACGCCGCGCCTGCGCGCCGCCAGCAGGGCCTGCGCGATCAGCGGGTCGGGCACGAAATAGGCGGCGCACAGGTCGATGCTCGTGCAGGCTGCGGCCACCGCCGTCAGGTACATCATGTGCATGCTCTCGCTGCCGCCGGCGGGCGAGGCGATGAACAGGTGCGCATCCATGTCGCCCACGGGCGCGAGCTCGGGGAAATACGCTTCGCCATTGAGCAGTTCGCCGGTGGTCTTGATCCAGTTGTCGTTGAAAGCCGCCTGCATCTGCGCCACCACCGGGCCCTCGACACGGAAGTGGGTTTCGCGCCAGTGGTCGGGATCCTGGGCGTGCCCGGTCCACTGGTCGGCGATGCCGACGCCGCCGGTGAAGCCGATGCGCCCGTCCACCACCAGCAGCTTGCGGTGGGTGCGGTTGTTCAGGCGCCCGATGTTGTACCAGCGCAGCGGGCGGTAGCGTTCGAGGCGGACCCCGCCTTCCTGCATCAGCTCCAGCAGGTCGTCCTCCATTTTCAGGCTGCCGGCCCAGTCCACCACCAGGTGCACGCGCACGCCCGCCTTGGCCCGCTCGCACAGCGCATCGGCCACCTCCCGCCCGATCTCGCCCGACCAGTAGATGTAGGTTTCCATGGTGATGGTGTGGCGCGCGGCGCGGATGGCCTCGAGCATCGCGGGGAAGATCTCGTCGCCGTTGTGGAAGGCCTGCACGCGGTTGCCGGGCAGGATCGCCGGCCCGAGCAGTACCGACATCTCGCGCTTGAACTGCGGGTCGGCGACGTCGTGCCGATGCTCGACCTTCTTCTCGACTTTTTTCTCCGGCGTGGCGAAGTTCATCGCCAGCGCGGCCACCACGATGGTGGCCAGGATCGTCAGCGCAATGGTCCAGCCCATGGTCCGGCTCCCGCGGTCGTGTCCCGTGTCCTGAGGTGCGCGATCAGTCGATGCGTGGCGCGAACCATTCCTGCAAGGAGATTCCAAGGCCCACGTAGGTCGCCTTGTGGTTGTAGTCGATCATGCTTTCGCCGTACCCGTGGAAGACCTGCAGGCGGCCACGCATCGGCAGCGATTCGTGGAGGGGAAAACCCCAGTCGAACTGCAGCGCGCCGCGGGACCGGTCGCCGCCCCGCAGCGAGTGCCGCGCCATCAGCGAGAACTCGTTGCGTCCGCGCAGGTAGGTCAGCGTGGCGTCGCCACGGCCGATGTAGTCTTCCATGCCCGGGTTGTCGTCGTCGTCGCCGTCGCTGACGCGGATCCAGGGCCGCAGCATCAGCGCCCAGTTGTCGCGGTCCAGACCGATGTTGAACATGATCCGGTTCCAGCTGCGCGAGAGCGGGTCGCCGCGGCCGTTGGACTGGTGGTTGATGCCGATCGCGGCCATGCGCCCGTTCCAACCGCCGAGGCTGTAACCGTTGCGGAACACTAGCAGTACTTCCGGTTCGTAGTTGGTCTCGCGGAACGGGCGCGACTGCTCGGCGTTGAAGACCTGCCAGCGCGAGCTCTGGGTGTAGCCCATCCAGATGTCGCCGTTGTCGCCGAACAGGTTCTCCACGGCCTTGGTCTTGAAACTGAGCTGGAACTTGGTTTCCAGCGCGTCCAGGCCCTGCGGGCTGGTGACCGTGTTCTCCGGGTTGGGCGAGCTCGGCATGTCGTTGACGTCGGACGTCCAGAACACCGGCATCAGGTAGACCGGCTTGTACACGCGGAAGTTGAAGAGGCCGAGCTTGGAGTCGCGCGCCAGCTCCCAGCGACTGTCGAGCAGCGAACCGCGCCCGGCATTGGCCAGCGCCGACTCGGGCGGGTCCTCGTGCGCGAACAGGCCCGCTCCACGCCGTTCGCCGGATTCCTCCGTCGCGTCGAGCGCCGCGCGCGCGCGTTCCGCGGCCAGGTCGGCCTGGGCCGGATCGGCGGCGCCCCGGCCGGCCAGCGCGTCGTAACAGGACAGGCGCGCGGCGTCGACCTCCAGTGCGGCGCAGGCCTCCAGGGTGCTGGGCGTCTGGGCCATGGCCGGCGCTGCGGTGGCGGCAAGCACGGCCAGTAAGGCGGATCGGAGGGGGTGGTGGGTCATGGACTGGCCGGAGGAGGTTCGAGGAGGTTGGTGTCGGCGGCTGCGGCCTGCTGTGCCTTGGCCAGCTGGCGGTCGATGTCGCGATTGACCGAGGTGTCGGCATCGGCGCCGTTGACCGGTTCGGCCTCGGGCGAAGGCACACCTTCGTCGACGGCCTGGCGCGTGGTGAGGATGTGGTAGGTGGTGCGGGGCGGTTCGATCCCGGCTTCGGCATAGGCGGCCTTGACCCGCCGGATCGCCTCGCTGCGGACCTTGCCCAGGTCGCTGCTGCGCTGGTCGACCCAGCCGAAGAACCGCAGCACGATCCCGCCCGGGCCGTACTCGTGCACGGTCCAGGACGGGCCCGGATCCTGCAGCATGCCTTCGATCCCGCAGATCTGCTCGAGCGCCAGCGACTGCGCGGTGCGGATCGACTGGGCCAGGTCGATGGGGATGGTGAAATCGAAGCGGCGGTTGGGATTGCGCGAGTAGTTGAGGATGATCGCCTTGAACACCAGCGCATTGGGCAGGCGCAGTTCGTTGCCCTCCAGCGTCATCAGCACCGTGGTGCGCGAGTGCAGGGCCACCACCTTGCCCTCGTTGCCGTCGATCACCACGTGGTCGCCCGGAGAAAACGGCTGGCGCAGGCTCAGCAGGATTCCGGCTACATAGTTCTCGGCGATGTCCTTGAACGCGAAGCCGAGCACCAGTCCGACCACGCCGGCCGAACCCAGCACCGCCGTGACCAGGGCGGTGGCGTTGAGCAGGTTGAGGGCCACCACCACGCCGAACAGCACGATGACGGTACGCACGACGTTGCGGATCAACCCATTCATGTAGGGGTTGTCGGTACGCAGTCGCAGCAGGTGCAGGCGCCGCGACACGAACCCCGCCAGCCAGGCCGAGAACACGATGATCAGCAGGGCCACCGCCAGGAGCGGCAGCCAGGCGACGACATCGGCAAAGCCCAGCGACAACTTGTCGAACGCGAAGTCGAAGCGGCCGCGCAGATCGGTTTCGGGGGGCGGGAGCGGCTGCGCCTCCGCCGGAGCGGGTGCTGCCGCATCGGGCGTGGCCGGAGCTGCCTCCGCCGGGCCGCTCGCAGGCGCCTGGCTGGCGCCGGTCTGCATCGCGGTGACCACCGGCGCCGCGTTCAGGCCCGCCAGCAGCATGAGGGAGAGCAGCAGGGGGGCGAACGTGCGCCGGGCGCGCGACGGCGATGCAGGCATGCGGACGGGGGTTCGGAAAAACCGCAGTCTAGCGGCGGGACGGCAAGACGGCGTCAATCCGTCCACCACGCCAGGGCGAAGATGCCGACCATCGCGAAGGCCAGGGTGAGCTTGAGCACGATGCCCACGAAGATGCCGAACCAGGTGCCGACGCCGACCTTGGTCGCCCGGCCAAGGTCCTGCTGGGCAATGCCGCGGCGGGCGACCAGTTCGCCCAGCACCGCGCCGACGAAGGGGCCGGCGAAGACCCCGACCAGGCCGAAGAACAGGCCCACCAGCGTGCCCACCAGGGCCCCGATCGCGGCCAGGCGACTGGCGCCGACACGCCGGGCGCCGGCCGCCGAGGCCAGGAAATCCACTCCGATCGAAACCAGGGTGAGGATGGCGAGGACCAGGATCGTCCAGCCGCCGATCTGCTGGAAGTCGCCTGCCCAGGCCGCGAGCAGCATGCCCGCGAAGACCAGCGGCAGGCCGGGGATGGCCGGGAGCACCGTGCCGGCGATGCCCACCAGTACCAGCAGGACGGCCAGCGCGTAATAGATCGATTGGGTGTCCATGGATGCTCCGGCTGTGCGGCGGTCGCCGCCCGGGCATTCTGGCAAAAAAGCGGGCCCGGGCCGTGCCAGCGGGCTGAAACGATCACGGCACCCAAAAGGGTGCCGTGATCGCCTGCATCGAAGATGTTCGGGACCGGTATCGAGGATCAGTACAGCCAGGCGCGACCGTTCTGGACGCGGACATAGGAGCCTTCGCGGATGCCGTCGAGGTCCGCCTGGTGGACCGAGGTGGTGCGGCCGTCGTCCATGCGTACGTGCACGGTATAGCCGCCGCGGTTGCCCTCGACGCGGTTCTGGATCGCGTTGCCCGCGACCGCGCCGCCCGCGGCACCCGCGGCGATGGCCACGTTGCGGCGACCGTCGCTGTCGGTATTCCTGCGCGCGAGTTCCTTGGCGGCAACGGCGCCGACGATCCCGCCCAGGACCGGGCCGGCCACATTGGTGCCGCCATCGCGCGCGGCTGTCTGGATCGACACCACCGTGCCGCAGTCGTAGCAGCGGCCCGAAGGCGGTGCCGGCGAGGTCGAGCCGTAGCCGGGCCCGTAACCGGGCGAGGTGCTGGCGCAGCCGGCCAAGGCGAGGGTGGCGATCGTGGCGATACAGGTCATGCGCATGCGGATGTTCATTGAAGGCTCCTCAGCTTCGGGGGACTTGGCCGCCACGGCGTTGCGGCACGGTCCGGATACTGGAAGCGGGGCAGTGAACACCACGGCAATGCGCGCCCGCACGCATGCGGACGGCGGTGTCGATGCAGTTGCCGTTCAGCCGCCTGGCGCGGCGTGGCTCAACGGTAGTCCTGGTGGCAGGCCTTGCAGGCCTCGCCGACCGTCGCCGCGGCCTGCTGCACGCCCTCGCAGCCGACTGCAGGCGCGGCCAGGGCCGCATCCAGCGCGCCGCGGAACTGGGCCGCATGCTGCACGAAGCGCTGGTCGTCGCGCAGTCCGGGGAAGGCGCGTTCGAAATCGTTGCCCAGGCTGCGCAGCGACTGCAGGTGCGGCAGCGTGTCGGTGGGGCTGCAGCGGTTGGCGCTGACGTTGTCGCGCAGCTGCGCGGCCTGAGCCGACAGCACATGCATCAGCGCGTCGGGATAGTGGTCGCGCCAGGTCTTGCGCGACTCCAGCGCGCGCAGCAGCATCACCACCGCCACGATCCCGATCACCAGCCCGAGCAGGAAAATGAAGAGGTAGCGCGAAGCGGCGGAGGGCGGCTTGCGTTCCAGCCGGGATTCGGGAGGCGTTGCGGACATGGCATCGGGCGTGGCGTGGCGTCGCCGGCGACGATACCACGGGGCCGCCCCGTTAGACTTGCGGCTATGGACGAGATGGTGTGGAACGAGCGGTTTGCCGGCATCGACCGGCTGTACGGGCGCGGCGCGGTGCAGCGCCTGCGTGGCAAGCGCGTGGCGGTCGTCGGCTTGGGCGGTGTCGGCTCATGGGTGGCCGAAGCGCTGGCGCGCAGTGCAGTCGGACACCTGGCCCTGATCGATGCCGACGATCTGTGCCTGTCCAACACCAATCGCCAGCTGCCCGCGCTCGAAGGCAGCTACGGGCGCAACAAGGCCTATGCGATGGCCGAGCGCTGCCGGGCGATCAGCCCGGCGATCTCGCTGGACGTGGTGCCGATGTTCGTCACTCCCGGCAATCTCGGCGAACTGCTCGACCGGCGTTTCGACCTGGTGATCGATGCCTGCGACAGCTTCCGCAGCAAGGTCGAGCTGATCGCCTGGTGCCGCCGCCGCAAGCTGCCCGTGGTGACCGTGGGCGCGGCCGGCGGACGCACCGACCCCACCCAGGTGCGGGTGCGCGACCTGTCGCGCACCGAACACGACGCGATGCTGGCGCTGATCCGCAAGAAGCTGCGCGCCGAGTTCAATTTCCCGAAGAACCGCGACCGTTATTTCGGAGTGCCGGCGATCTATTCGCTGGAGAACGTGAAGTATCCGCAGCCCGACGGGAGCGTCTGCGGCCTGCGTCCGGCCGCCGGACCCGATGCCGCGCTCAAGCTCGACTGCGGCGTCGGCCTGGGGGCCGCCACCCATATCACCGGTGCCTTCGCCTTCGCAGCGACAGGCAAGGCGCTGGAAATCCTGCTCAAGCCGGCGAAGGCCTGAGCCCGGGGCGCGACGACGTTACAGCGAGGGCAGGGCGAACAGCCGGCGCGCGTTGGCGGTGGTGGCGGCGGCGATCTCGGCCGGGTCGGCCTCGCGCAGATGTGCGATCGTCTCCAGCACCGTCACCAGCCTGGCCGGTTCATTGCGGTCGCCGCGATGGTCCGCATCGGGCTGGTCGGGCGCGTCGGTTTCCAGCAGCAGGAATTCCAGCGGCATCGAGGCCGCCAGCCGGCGCAGCCGGCGCGCCCGCTCGTAAGTGACCGGGCCGCCGAAGCCCAGCAGGAACCCCAGCTTCCACAGCTGGTGCGCCTGCTCCTCGCTGCCGGAAAAGCTGTGCACCACACCGCGCAGCTTGTTGCCGTCGCCGTCACCGCCGACCCGTCGCAAGGCGGCGATCACCGCATCCACCGCGCGCCGCGCATGCACGATGACGGGCAGGTCGAACTCCCGGGCCAGGCGCAACTGGCCCTCGAACCAGTGCAGTTGCGCCTCCCGGTCCAGGCCCTCCAGGAAGTAGTCCAGCCCGCACTCGCCCACGGCGACCGGACGTTCGCGCTCCAGCCAGTCGCGCAGACGCTCGAGGTCGGCGCTGCGGTGGCGCTCGAGGAACACCGGGTGCAGGCCGTAGGCCGGATACAGGCCGGCCGCGGACCTGCAGACCTCGCGCAGGCCAGGCCAGGCATCGGCATGGGTGGCCGGCACGACCTGCTGGCACACGCCGGCGGCACGCGCCGCATCGACCACGGCCGCGCGGTCGCCATCGAACTCGCCGGCGTCGAGGTGGCAGTGGCTGTCGACCAGCAGCATGGCGCGGCCTGGATTCCTCAGCGCCGGCGCGCCTCGCCAGGGATCGGGCGCCCGGCCGGCGTCTTGCGGTGCTTCCAGTTGGCCAACAGCAGGGTGCCGAGGCCCAGCACGATCTCGTCGATGAAGGGGATCGGGTCGAACGGCCACAGCACGCTGATCGCGAACGCGAAGGCGGTGAGCTTGAACAACGTGGGATAGCGCAAGCCGCGCGCCCAGTTGAGCAGAGGCAGGAGCAGGGGACTGGCCATGGACGCACCCGTGGGCAAGGACGACGTTGACTCAACGCTAGCACGGCGCCGGATGTGACCGGGTTCATGGCGCCGTCAGATTGGGGGAACTTTTCCGGGCGCTGTTCAGCTTGGAGGTGCTGCAATCTCCCTGCACAAGCAGCGGGCGTGGACCCGGAGGAGAACCTATGAAGAGCAACACGCTGGCTATCGCCCTGGCCGCCCTGCTGGTGGGCGGCGTCGCCATCGGCGCCTACCACAACAGCCGCGACGAGGGTCCTGCCGCGATCGGAGACGACAGCGCGCAGGCCGGGGGCCTGGAGTATGCCGACGTGATCGGCGTAACCCCGGTCACCGAGAAGGCGGAGCTGTTCGCCACCGTGATCGGGTCCGAGCCGGTACGCGAGACCACCACCTCGACGTCGCCGCGCGAAGTCTGCGAGGACGTGGTGGTGCAGGAGCGCCTGCCCGAGCGCGACGGCAACGCGGGCGGCGCCATTGCCGGCGCCGTGATCGGCGGCCTGGTGGGCAACCAGGTCGGCGGCGGCAACGGCCGCAAGCTGGCCACCGTCGCCGGCGCCGTGGGCGGCGGATTCGCTGGCCGCGAGATCGACCGTCGCCATGTCGGCGGACGGGTGGTGGAGCGGGTCGACCGCCAGTGCCGCACGGTGCAGGACAGCTCGCAGACCTCGCGGGTCGTGGCCTACAACGTGACCTACCGCAACCCCGACGGCACCACCGGGACCATGCGCACCGGCGAACAGCCGGGAGACCGCATCTCGCTGGGCACCGAGGACCGCACCGTGGCCTACGACGTGACCTACCGCTACGAGGGCAGCGAGGACACCATTCGCCTGCTGGAGGATCCGGGCGAGCGTCTGCCGGTCATCGATGGCGAGGTGATGGCGCGCGTCGCCTCGGCCGGGGTGCCCGACCGAGGCTGATGGCCGCCATTGGCCATTGAAAGCCCCGACGGGCCGGCTTCCAGCCGGCCCGTTTTCATTGGGGGCGCATTGCCGATGGCGGCTGCCGGGATCGTACAATGTGAAACTTTCCCGTCCGAGTCCGCCATGGCCCTGCATCCCTGCGATCTGTACGACGTGCGCTCCCTGCTCAGCGACGAAGAGCAGGCCGTCCAGGACAGCGTTGCCCGCTTCACCGACGAACGCGTGCTGCCGATCATCGGCGCCTGCTTCGACGAGGGCCGCTTCCCGACCGAACTGATCCCCGAGATCGCCGGCCTCGGCCTGCTCGGCGCGACCCTGCCGGCGCAGTACGGCGGCGCCGAGCTCAACTACGTCAGCTACGGGCTGATCTGCCAGGAGCTCGAGCGCGGCGATTCGGGCCTGCGCAGCTTCGCCAGCGTGCAGTCCTCGCTGTGCATGTACCCGATCTACGCCTATGGCACCGAGGAGCAGCGCATGCGCTGGCTGCCGGACATGGCCGCGGGCAAGGTGATCGGCTGCTTCGGCTTGACCGAGTCGCACGGCGGCTCCGATCCGGCCAACATGAAGACCCACGCCCGGCGCGACGGCGACGACTGGGTGATCAACGGTTCCAAGATGTGGATCACCAACGGCAACCTGGCCGACATCGCCATCGTCTGGGCGCAGACCGACGACGGGATCCAGGGCTTCGTGGTCGAGAAGGATTTCCCTGGTTTCAAGGCGCAGCTGGTCAAGCACAAGATGAGCCTGCGCGCCTCGGTGACCAGCGCGCTGTTCTTCGACAACGTGCGCGTGCCGGAGGCCAATCGCCTGCCGAACGTCAAGGGCCTCAAGGGTCCGCTGGGCTGCCTGACCCAGGCGCGCTACGGCATCACCTGGGGGCCGATCGGCGCGGCCATCGCCTGCCTCGACGAGACCCTGGCCTATTCGAAGGAGCGCATCCTGTTCGGTCGTGCGGTCGCGGCCACCCAGAGCGCCCAGATCAAGATGGCCGACTGGGCACGCCGCATCACCAGCGCGCAGCTGCTGAGCCTGCAGCTGGGCCGGCTCAAGGACGCGGGGAAGATGCAGCCGACGCAGGTCTCGCTGGCCAAGTGGAACAACTGCCGCATGGCCATCGACATCGCGCGCGAGGCGCGCGACCTGCTCGGCGGCGCCGGCATCACCACCGAGCACTGCCCGATCCGCCACGCGCTCAACCTCGAATCGGTGATCACCTACGAGGGCACAGAAACGGTGCACCAGCTGGTGGTCGGGCGCGAGCTGACGGGTATCAACGCGTTCTGATCCTTCAATCGCCGTCCCGCACGCGGGGCGGTCCCAGGGGTGGGGGTGTCGTGCCGTGGCCGAACCCGGTCCAGTGATCGAAACCGAGCGCCTCCTGCTGCGCCTGCCGCGGCTGGAGGACTTCGAGCGCTACGCGCAGCTGTTCGCCGACGAGGAGGCGAGCCGCCACATCGGCGGCCAGCTGTCGCGCGGGGCGGCCTGGCGGCGTTTCCTGCAGATGCCCGGCGCCTGGGCGCTGCAGGGATTCGCGATGTTTTCGGTCGTCGAGAAGTCGAGCGGTTCGTGGGTGGGGCAGATGGGGCCATGGCGGCCCGAGGGCTGGCCCGGCAACGAGATCGGCTACGCCTTCCACCCAGGCGCGTGGGGGCGCGGCTATGCGGTCGAGTCGGGCGCCGCCGCCATCGACTGGGCGTTCGACACGCTCGGCTGGGACGACATCATCCATTGCATCTCGCCGGCCAACCTCGCCTCGAAGAAGGTGGCCCAGCGCCTGGGTTCGCGCCTGGTCCGCCAGGGACGCCTGCTGCCGGCGCCGTCCGACGACGTCGAAGTGGAGCTGTGGGGACAGTCGCGCCAGCAGTGGCAGGCCCACCGGAGGCGGTTGGCATGAACACGATCCACGGCTATTCGCCCTCCGGAAACTGTTACAAGCTGCGCCTGCTGCTGGAACAGCTGCGCCTGCCGTACCGCTGGGTCGAAACCGACAGCAGCCGTGGCGCGACCCGCACGCCGGAGTATCTGGCGCTCAATCCGAACGGCAAGGTGCCGATGCTGGTGCGCGCGGACGGTGGCGTGCTGGTCGAGTCCAACGCGATCCTGCATTACCTCGCCGAAGGCACTGCCTTCCTGCCGGGCGACGCCTGGACCCGCGCGCAGGCGCTGTCGTGGATGTTCTTCGAACAGTACAGCCATGAACCCTGCATCGCCGTGGCGCGCTTCATCCGTGGCTGGACCCCGCTGGATTCGCCGCGTCGCGCCGAGCTGCCCAGGCTGCTCGAACGCGGGCATCAGGCGCTGGCGGTGATGGAGCAGCATCTTTCGCGGCATGCCTGGTTCACCGGACCCGACTACGGCATCGCCGACATCGCGCTGTTCGCCTATACCGGCGTGGCCGGAGAGGGCGGCTTCGACCTGGCCGCCTATCCGGCCTTGCGCGCCTGGCTGTCGCGCGTGCGGGAGACGCCCGGCTTCGTGCCGATGCCTGCACCGGCCGCCGGCAACCTCGCCCTCATCGTCGCGTCGGGCTAGCGCCTTTCCGCCTCCCATCCATCCGGCCGGGCCCACCCGTCCCCTGCGAAGACACTGCATGTTCACGACCGTTCCCGATCCGATCCCGGCCCGAATGAAGGGCCTCAACCGCGCCGAGATCTGCGACGTCAACTTCCAGGAGTTCGTGCGCGGCTGGAGCGGGCGCACCGATGCCAGGCCCGCCGACGGCGAGGCGATCCTGGAGGGCAGCGCACTGGATGCGCGCAGCTTCCGTGAACTGTTCGAATCCCAGCTCATCAGTCGCCATCTGGACCTGATGGCACGCGTGCTGCGGGTGCAGAACAAGGTTTTCTACACCATCGGTTCCAGCGGCCACGAGGGCAACGCGATGGTGGCGCGGCTGACGCGGCACACCGATCCGGCCTTCCTGCACTACCGCAGCGGCGGCTTCATGGCCGAGCGCTTCCGCAAGCTGCCGGGCATGGATCCGGTCATGGACTCGGCGCTGTCGTTCGCGGCCAGCAAGGAAGACCCGGCCAGCGGCGGCCGCCACAAGGTCTGGGGCAGCAAGCCGCTGTGGGTGCTGCCGCAGACCTCGACCATCGCCTCGCACCTGCCCAAGGCCTTCGGCACCGCGGTGGCGATCGAGCAGGCGCGCCGCATCGGCCATGGGCTACCGATCCCGGACGACAGCATCGCGATCTGTTCCTTCGGCGATGCCTCCAGCAACCACGCCACCGCGCAGACTGCGTTCAACGCCGCGGCCTGGACCGCCTACCAGAAGCTGCCGGCGCCGGTGTTGTTCGTGTGCGAAGACAACGGCATCGGCATCTCGGTGAAGACGCCCGACGGCTGGGTGGCGCGCAATTTCGCGCAGCGTCCAGACCTCGATTACTTCTATGCCGACGGCCTCGACCTGGCCAACGGCTATGCCGACGTGCAGCGCGCGGTCGAACATTGCCGCCGCACGCGCCGCCCGACCTTCCTGCACCTGCGCACCACGCGCATCATGGGCCACGCCGGCACCGACTTCGAGATCGAGTGGCGCAACATCGCGGAGCTGTGCGCGGTGGAGGCGACCGATCCGCTGCTGCGCTCGGCCGCCATCGCGCTCGAATCCGGGCTGATGTCGAAGGACGAGGTGCTGGCGCTGTACGAGGACACCCGCGGCAAGTGCTTCGCCGCGGCCGAGGAGGCCGACCGGCGCCCGCGCCTGGCCTCGCTGGAGGAGGTGATGGCGCCGCTGGCGCCGTACACGCCGGACGCGGTGCGTGCAGAAGCCTCCCGTGCCGACTATGCGGACCGCCGAGCGCAGGCTTTCGGCGGCGAGGCGAAGCTGCCCGAACGCCTGCCGCCCAGGCATCTGGCGCTGCAGATCAATGCCGCCCTGCACGACCTGTTCGCCAAGTATCCCGAGACGCTGCTATTCGGCGAGGACGTGGCGCAGAAGGGTGGCGTGTACACGGTGACCAAGGGCCTGCAGAAGGCCTTCGGCCCGCGCCGCGTGTTCAATACCCTGCTCGACGAAACCATCATCCTCGGTCTGGCCCAGGGCTACGCCAACATGGGCCTGTTGCCGCTGCCGGAGATCCAGTACCTGGCCTATTTCCACAACGCCTGCGACCAGATCCGCGGCGAGGCGGCCAGCCTGCAGTTCTTCTCCAACGGCCAGTACCGCAACCCGATGGTGATGCGCATCGCCTCGCTCGGTTACCAGCGCGGTTTCGGCGGCCATTTCCACAACGACAATTCGATCACCGCGCTGCGCGACATCCCCGGCCTGGTGGTCGGCTGTCCCAGCCGCGGCGACGATGCGGCCACCATGCTGCGTACCCTGGTGGCGCTGGCGAAGGTGGACGGGCGCGTCTGCGCCTTTCTTGAGCCGATCGCGCTGTACATGACCAAGGACCTGCACGAGCCGGGCGACGGCGGCTGGCTGACGGCGTACCCGGAACCCGGGCAGGCGATGGAGCTGGGAGAGGAGCGTGTCTACGACCCGGAAGCTTCCGACCTCGTCATCCTGACCTTCGGCAACGGCGTGCCGATGAGTCTGCGCGCGGCGCGCCGCATCGAGCAGGCGCAGGGCTGGAAGGTGCGGGTGGTCGACCTGCGCTGGCTGGTGCCGCTCAACGACGCGGCCATCGCGCGCCATGCCGCCGATTGCAGCCGCATCCTGGTCGTCGACGAGGGCCGCCGCAGCGCCGGCGTGGGCGAGGGCATCATCACCGCGATCGCGGAAGCCGGGTTCGGCGACAAGCCGCTGCGCCGCGTGGTCGGGGCGGACACCTTCACGCCACTGGCGGGCGCGGCCTTCCTGGTCATTCCCTCGGACGAGGAGATCGTCGCGGCGGCCGCCGCACTGGCGGACTGAGGCACGGCCAGCCGTGGCCGGCGCGCGTCGCAGGGGTCAGCGCGCCAGCCCCTCGAGTAGCGGCAGGGGCCGGCATTCGACGCCCGCGGCCAGCCACGGCCCGTCGCCCGCGTCCAGCGGCATCACCGCCAGGGCTTCGGTGCCTGCGGTGCTGACGATCGTGCCGATTCCCCGTTCCGGCGCCTGGGCATCGCAAAGCGGGGCGGGGGGGATGGCGCCGTCGGCGCCAAGGCGCACCAGACCGCGCTTGGCCTGGCCGAGGAAATGGGTGCGCGCCACGATCTCCTGTCCGGGGTAGCAGCCCTTCTTGACGCTGTACGCGCGCAGGCGTTCGAGCGAGAGCTGCTGGGGCGTCCATTGCGAGGCCTGCCCCGGGTCCAGCCGCGGCAGCCCGTGCGCCAGGTCGGCCTCGCGCCAGCGGGCGGCCGCCTCCGGGTCCTCGGGCGCCTGCCGGGCCGACACCGCCAGCGTGCGCGCACCGCCGCTGCCGCCGAGGTCGAGCTGCAGGTCCGTGGGCGCGGCCGCCCCGGCCCATGCCGAACCGGACGCCACCTCCGGCGCGCCGAAACGGCCGCTGATCGCCAGTTCCGCGTCGTGCGTGATGCGCAGCTTGCTCCGGAACACGTAACGCGACAGCGCTGCCACGAAGTCTCCCGGCTCGGCATCGGCCAGCAGCAGGAGCAGGCTGTCGGGCTGCAGCCGCATCAGGGCGAACAGGGCGATCAGGCGGCCCTTGGGCGTCAGCCAGCCATTCCAGTGCCAGTGTCCCGCCGCGAGTGCCTCCACGTCCCCCATGAACTGCGCCTGCGCGAAACGCGACGCATCGCTGCCAGCCAGGCGGATCGCGGACCAGCCGGAAATGGCGAAAAAAGTGTCGGGAGTAAGCGTTGGCTTGTCGGACATGGGCGCGGGACTTAAACTTTCACTGGTGAAAAGCCAGGACATCTTAGGCGAACCGGTCACTGGAGGCCCCGATGCGGAGCCTGCCGCCGCCGGTCCGCCTCCGGGCGCGGAGCCGCAGTCGCCAGGGGTGCCGGAGTTCGGTGGCCGCGACGGCCCCGACCCGACCCGGTACGGAGACTGGGAAAAGAACGGCCGCTGCATCGATTTCTGATTCCATGCGGGGCCGGGCCTGATCGGCCAGCCCGATCCAGCCACGCGGCCCCGCCGCCAGCCAGGAGAACCGCCAGCAATGGCAAAGCCCAATCGTCCCCTGTCGCCCTTCATGCTGGGGCAGACATACCGTTTCCAGCTGACCTCGGTGATGTCGCTGCTGCACCGGGTCACCGGCATTTCGCTGGCGCTCGGCGGCATTTCCCTGGTGTGGTGGCTGCTCTCGATCGCGATCGGCGGCGAGGCCTACGAATTCGCCTCGCGCCAGTGGGCCTCCCCGCTGGGCATGCTGTTCCTGTTCGGTTTCACCCTGGCGCTGGTCTACCACCTGCTCAACGGCATCCGTCACCTGCTGTGGGACGCCGGCTGGGGCTACGAGATTCCCAAGGTGTATGCCTCCGGCATCGCCGTGTTCGTGGTCGGCTTCGCGCTGACCGGCCTGATCTGGTTCTTCGGCTTGCGGGGTGCGGCATGAGCGGTGGTGGCGAGACTTCGCGCGCGGCGCCGTACCGTACGCCGCTCAAGCGCGCACGCGGGCTGGGTTCGGGCAAGTCGGGGACCGATCATTTCTGGACGCAGCGGGTGACCGCGATCGTGCTGGCACCGCTGGCGATCTGGTTCGTCTGGACGCTGGTGACCCTGGTCGGCGCCGACCTGGAAACCGCGCGCGGCATCATCGCGCGGCCCTGGAACACCATCATCTTCGCGGTGTTCCTGGTGAGCATGTTCTGGCACGCCAAGCTCGGCCTGCAGATCGTGATCGAGGACTACGTGCATACGCGCGCGCTCGAGATCACCGCGCACTTCCTCAACAATTTCCTGTGCGGGCTGGGCGCCATCGCCTCGCTGTATGCGATCTCCCGCATCGCCTTCTCCGGCTGAGCCTGCGATGACCTCCGCTTACAAGATCGTTGAACACAAGTACGACATGATCGTCGTCGGCGCCGGCGGCGCCGGCCTGCGCGCGACTTTCGGCCTGGCCCACAAGGGCCTCAAGACCGCGTGCATCACCAAGGTCTTCCCGACCCGCTCGCACACCGTCGCGGCGCAGGGCGGCATTTCCGCCGCGCTGGGCAACATGGGCGAGGACGACTGGCGCTTCCACTTCTACGACACCATCAAGGGCTCCGACTGGCTGGGCGACCAGGACGCCATCCAGTACATGTGCCGCGAGGCGATCCCGGCGATCATCGAGCTCGAGCACCAGGGCGTGCCGTTCTCGCGCACCGAGGAGGGCAAGATCTACCAGCGCCCGTTCGGCGGCATGACCACGCACTACGGCAAGGGCACCGCCCAGCGCACCTGCGCCGCCGCCGACCGCACCGGCCACGCCATCCTGCACACGCTGTACCAGCAGTCGCTGGCGCACCAGGCCGAGTTCTACATCGAGTACTTCGCGCTCGACCTGATCATGGACGAGGAGGGCGCCTGCAAGGGCGTGCTCGCCATCGACATGGCCGAGGGCACCCTGCATCTGTTCCGCGCCCACGGCGTGGTGCTGGCGACCGGCGGCTACGGCCGCGCCTACTTCTCCGCGACCTCGGCGCACACCTGCACCGGCGACGGCGGCGGCATGGCGCTGCGCGCGGGCCTGGGCCTGCAGGACATGGAGTTCGTGCAGTTCCATCCGACCGGAATCTATGGCGCCGGCTGCCTGATCACCGAGGGCGTGCGCGGCGAGGGCGGCATCCTGCGCAACAGCAACGGCGAGCGCTTCATGGAGCGCTATGCGCCCAACGCCAAGGACCTGGCCTCGCGCGACGTGGTCAGCCGCTCGATGACGATCGAGATCCGCGAGGGTCGCGGCGTCGGCGAGCACAAGGACCATATCCACCTCGACCTGACCCACCTCGACCCGGCCGACATCCACAAGAAGCTGCCGGGCATCGCCGAGAGCGCGAAGATCTTCGCCGGCGTCGACGTGGAGAAGCAGCCGATCCCGGTGATCCCGACCGTGCACTACAACATGGGCGGTATCCCGACCAACTACCACGGCGAAGTGGTGCAGCTGAAGGACGGCAACCCGGATGCGGTGGTTCCCGGCCTGTACGCGATCGGCGAGGCGGCCTGCGTGTCGGTGCACGGCGCCAACCGCCTGGGCTCGAACTCGCTGCTCGACCTGGTGGTGTTCGGCCGCGCGGTGGCCAACCGCTGCGCCGAGACGATCAAGCCCAACCAGCCGCACAAGCGCCTGGCCGGCGACGCCACCGACAAGGCGATCGCCAACCTCGACCGGCTGCGCAATGCCAAGGGCGATACGCCGACGGCGGTGATCCGCGACAACATGCAGCGCTCGATGCAGGCGCATGCCGCGGTGTTCCGCACCCAGGAGACGCTGGAGGAGGGCGTGAAGCAGATCCGCGACATCCACGCCTCCTTCGCCGACGTCAAGGTCAGCGACCGTTCGCTGGTGTGGAACTCGGACCTGATCGAGACGCTGGAACTGCAGAACCTGCTGGGCCAGGCGCTGGTGACCATCACCTCGGCCGAGAACCGCAAGGAATCGCGCGGCGCCCATGCCCGCGAGGACTTCCCCGATCGCGACGACGAGACCTGGCACAAGCACACGCTGTGCTGGGCGGACGAGGCTGGCAATACCAGCATCGACTACCGTCCGGTGCACATGTACACCCTCGACGACGAAGTCGAGGTCGTGCCGCCCAAAGCGCGCGTGTATTAGAGCCGGGATTGGAGATTCGGGATTGGGGATTCGCGACTGCCATCCGACGCGAACTCCGCTCTTCCGAATCCCGAATCCCCAATTCCGAATCCCGGACCTCAAAAATGGCTGAATTCACCCTCCCGAAGAACTCGACGGTCCGCAAGGGGCGCCACTTCAAGGCGCCGGCGGACGCCAAGCGCGTGCGCACCTTCAAGGTGTACCGCTGGAACCCGGACGACGGCCAGAACCCGAGCACCGACACCTACGAGGTCGACCTCGACAAGTGCGGGCCGATGGTCCTGGACGCGCTGATCAAGATCAAGAACGAGATCGACCCGACCCTGACCTTCCGTCGTTCCTGCCGCGAGGGCATCTGCGGTTCGTGCGCGATGAACATCGACGGCACGAACACGCTGGCCTGCACCCGCGCCATCGACGACTGCAAGAAGTCCGAGGTGCCGGTCTATCCGCTGCCGCACATGAGCGTGGTCAAGGACCTGGTGCCCGACCTCACGCACTTCTACGCGCAGTACGCTTCGATCAAGCCGTGGATCCGCACCCAGAGCGCGCCGCCGCCGGACCGCGAACGCCTGCAGGCGCCGGCCGACCGCGACAAGCTCGACGGCCTGTACGAGTGCATCCTCTGCGCCTGCTGCAGCACCGCCTGCCCGAGCTACTGGTGGAATGGCGAGCGCTACCTGGGCCCGGCGATCCTGCTGCAGGCCTACCGCTGGATCGTCGACAGCCGCGACGAGGACACCGGCGCGCGCCTGGACGATCTGGAGGATCCGTTCAAGCTCTACCGCTGCCACACCATCATGAACTGCGCACGCACCTGTCCCAAGGGCCTCAACCCGGCCAAGGCGATCGGTTCGATCAAGCAGTTGATGCTGGCCCGGCACGGTTGAGTGTGGGGCGAGAAGCGCCGGCGTGAGTCGCGACGGCGTTTCTCCCGCATGGTCGCCGGCCCGCAGCGCGGGCAGACACCCGGTCCTTTCCTTCGCCGCGCTTCCCGCCTGCGCTGCCGCCGCATCGACGTGACCGATGACTCCAGACACTGACGCCGACGCCGCCGAGCTGCGCCGAATCCGCTGGCGCTGCCGGCGCGGCATGCGCGAACTCGACCAGTTGTTCGAGCGCTGGGTCGACCGCGAATGGGCGGCAGCCTCCGAAGCCGAACGCGGCGTTTTCCTACGGCTGCTGGACTGCGAGGACGATAGGCTCTGGCACTGGTTCATGGGCCACGAGGCCGCCAGCGATGCCGAACTCGACGCGCTCGTCCGCCGGATCCGCGCGCTCCCGCCTGCCTGAGCCGGCTGCCTGCGCGGGTGCGGCCCGGATCGCCTGGCGCCCGTCGCGCTGGCTGACCAGCAGTCTGCTGTTGCTGGGGCTTCTGGCAGCCGCTTCGCTGCTGCTGTCCGACTTGCCGGGTGGCGTGGCCTGGCCGGCGGCGGTGTCCGCCTGCGCCTGCGGTCTGTGGCTGTGGCGACGCGAGTGCCAGCGCCCCGCACTGGTCTTCGTGTTCTGCCCGGGTGCGGCACCGAGGGTGGACGACCAGCCGGCCGCCGGCTTCGCCCTGCAGTGGCGCGGTCCGCTGGCCTTTGCCAGCTGGCGTGATGCCCGCGGTCGGCGCCATCACCGCGCCTGGTGGCCCGACACGTTGCCGCCGGCATCGAGACGTGAACTGCGACTGGCCGCGCCGGTTTCGCGGCATGCCCGCGGCGGGGCTTCGATGGCACCATAGGCGCCCGTTCAGCGACGAGAATCCGCCGATGCCGCCCAAGCCGCGACTGTTCCGACACGCCGGGTCCAGGCATCGCGCCCGTCGCGCGCAGGCACGCTGAGCGCATGTTCAAGCCCGTCCCCGTCGCCATCGGCCTGCGCTACCTGCGTGCCAAGCGCCGCAACGGCTTCATCTCCTTCATTTCCCTGGCCTCGATCCTCGGCATCGCGATCGGCGTGATGGTGTTGATCACCACGCTGGCGGTGATGAGCGGGTTCCAGCGCGAGATCAAGGACCGCATGCTGGGCATGGTCGCGCACGCCACTGTCAGCGCCGACGGCGAGGCCATGCGCGAATGGCCGCATGCGGTCGAGGTCGCCAAGCGCGATACGCGCGTGTCCGGCGCAGCGCCCTACATCGATACCCAGGCGTTGCTGCGCGGCGCGCGCCAGGAACCCGCCGCGATCCGCGGCGTATCGCCCCAGGACGAGGCCCAGGTCTCCGACCTGGCGGAGTGGATGGTGCAGGGCGCGCTGTCCGATCTCGCGCCGGGCACGTTCAACATCGTGCTCGGCAAGGAACTGGCGCAGTGGCTGGGCGCGCGCGTGGGCGACAAGGTCGTGGTGACCACCGACTTCCAGGTCACGCCGATGGGCGCGGTGCCGCAGCTCAAGCGCTTCACCGTCAGCGGGATCTTCGAGGCCGGTTACCAGGACTTCGACCGGCGACTGGCGGTGGTCAATATCCTGGACGCCCAACGGCTGATGCGCATGGGCGACGGCGTCACCGGCGTGCGCCTGAAGCTGCACGACATGGACCAGGCCTGGGATGTGGCCGCCGACCTGGCGCAGGCGCTCGCCGCCGAGAACCGCAGCTACTACCGGGTCAGCGACTGGAGCATGGAGAACGCGAACATGTTCCGCGCGCTCAAGCTGGAAAAGACCATGATCGGCATCCTGCTGTCGCTGATCATCCTGATGGGCGCCTTTTCCCTGCTCAGCTCGCAGGTGATGCTGGTGACAGACAAGCTGGCCGACATCGCCATCCTGCGCACGCTCGGGCTTACCCCGGGCGGGGTGATGCAGGTGTTCGTGGTGCAGGGCACGCTGATCGGGCTGATCGGCACGGTGGCCGGCGTGATCGGCGGGCTGGTGCTGACCTTCAACCTCGAACACCTCCTGCGCGCGATCGAGCGCGCGTTCGACATCGTGCTGATGCCCGGGGACGTCTATTACGTGACCGGCCTGCCGATCGACCTGCAGTCCGGCGACGTGGCGGTGATCGCGGCCGTGGCCCTGCTGATGGCGTTCCTGGCCACCATCTATCCCGCCTGGCGCGCGGCGCGCACGGCGCCGGCGGAGGCCCTGCGCTATGAATGACCGCATGCAGCAGAGCCCGGGCGCGACGGACGGCAGGGCGGCCGCGCAGGGCGCCTACGGCGAGGTGCAGGGCGTGGATCCGGCCGTGATCCGGGCCGAAGCGCTCGGCAAGACCTATGCCGAGGGCAAGATGCGCACCCCGGTGTTCGACGGCCTTGATTTCCGGGTGGATGCCGGCGAGACCGTCGCGATCCTCGGCGCCTCGGGTGCCGGCAAGAGCACCCTGCTGCACCTGCTCGGTGGGCTGGACACGCCGACCGCAGGCGAGGTCTACGTGGCGGGGCGGAAGATGAGCGCGCTGTCGGACGCGGCCCGCGGCCAGCTGCGCAACCGCGCGCTGGGGTTCGTCTACCAGTTCCACCACCTGCTGCCGGAATTCACGGCGCTGGAAAACGTGATGTTGCCGCTGCTGCTGGGCGGCGCCGCAACGGAGGCCGCGGCGGCGCGGGCACGCGACCTGCTGGAGTCCGTAGGCCTGGGGCACCGCATCGAGCACAAGCCTGGCGAACTCTCCGGTGGCGAGCGCCAGCGCGCCGCGGTAGCGCGCGCCCTCGTCAACCGGCCGGCCTGCGTGCTCGGCGACGAACCGACCGGCAACCTCGACGAGCGGACCGCGGCCACCGTGTTCGAGCTGATGCTCGAGCTCAACCGCGCGCAGCGCACCAGCCTGGTCCTGGTCACCCACGACCGTCGCTTGGCGCGCAAGCTCGACCGCGTGGTGGAACTGCACGAAGGCCGGCTGCGGGAAGTCGCGCGCGACGCGGTCTAAGGCGGCGCGCCTGCGAGGGCGCGCTTGGGTGCCGCGGCCGCCATCGAGGCCATTCCGACCGCAGCACGGCGTGCGTGCTCAATGAGCCTGAAATGCCGGCAGGCTTGCGCCTGCCGACGATGCGTCCGGACTCATGGACCAGGGTCGCCGGCATGCGGGATGCCTCGCGCAATGGTGGCGATCGATGCCCCGAGCCACCCGACGATGCACGCCCGCGTCCGACGCGGACCGCCAGCCACCCGACGCCGTGGCGGCGGGTGGCATCGATCTCAGCGGTTTCCGCCCCGCGGTCCGCGGTTTCCGCCACCAGGGCCACGGCCACCGCCGCCCGGCCCGCGGCCACCGCCGGGACGCGGACCCTTCGGCCGGTTGTCGCCACCCGGACGCGGGCCACGCGGGCGCGCGGCGTTCGGGTTGTGGCCCGGCGAGGCGTGGTCGGACGGGAAGCTCATCGCGCCGCCCGGATGACCGTAGGGATGCGCGGCCTGGCTGCGCCCCTGCGGATTGCGCCCGGCGCCGCCGCCACCCGGACCGGTGCGCTTCTTGCCGGGACCGGGCTTGCGCGGGCCGCGGCCATCGGCATTGCGGTGTCCGGCGGGGCCGGTGTCCACGCCATCGGGCACGTACCAGGTGCGGAACGCCGCCGGATTGCCGTCCGGCAGCGGCTTGGGACCTTTCTGGGTGCGTTGCTTGAACGGCTTCTGCGACTGCTTGGCGGCCTGTTCGCCGCTGACGGTCAGCCCGCCGTGCGGCTTCTTGCCACCACGGCCGCGCCGATCCTCGCGCACATGGTCGAAGCGACGCAGTTCGCGGCCTTCGTCGGCGGTGTTGTGCCCATTGACGTAGCCCTGCGGCCGGCGGTCGCCGCCCACGTGCACGGTCGACCTGGCCGCCTTGCGCTGGCCGATCACCGGCAGCAGGGTCAGCGCCGGCGGCGGGCCTTCCTCGAGCTTGAGGTCCTTGCGCAGCGTCTCGACCTGCGCATCGGCCAGTTCCAGCGACTGGCCGCGCAGCAGCGTCTGCGGCAGCGCCACGCTGCCGTAGCGGACGCGCTTGAGCCGGCTGACCTGGCAGCCCTGCGATTCCCAGAGCCGGCGCACCTCGCGGTTGCGGCCTTCCTTGAGCAGCACCTGGAACCATTCGTTGGAGTCGGTGCCGCCGATGCGCTTGATCTCGTCGAACTTGGCCGGGCCATCCTCCAGCGCGACGCCGCGGGCGAGCCGGTCGACGATCTTCTCCGACACCGTCTCCTCGCCCTCCGGCGCACGCACGCGGCAGACGTACTCGCGCTCGATCTCGAACGAGGGATGCATCATGGCGTTGGCCAGCTCGCCGTCGGTGGTGAGCAGCAGCAGGCCGGTGGTGTTGATGTCGAGGCGGCCGATCGCGATCCAGCGCGCGCCCTTGAGCGCGGGCAGGGATTCGAAGATCGTCGGCCGGCCTTCGGGATCCTCGCGGGTGGTGACTTCGCCCTCGGGCTTGTTGTACATCAGCACGCGCGCCGGCTCGGTCAGCGCGCTGGCCACGAACTGGCGGCCGTCGATCTCGATGCGGTCGCCGCCCTTGACCGACATGCCGGTCTGCGCGACCTCGCCGTTGACCTTGACCAGGCCGTCGGCGATCCGCTGTTCGAGCGCGCGGCGCGAACCGAGCCCGGCCTGGGCCAGCACCTTGTGCAGGCGTTCTTCGAGACGCGGCGCGTCGGCCACCTTGTCTTCGCTGCGCTTGAGCGAGAGCTTGCGGCTGGCGGGGGGGTGTTGCTTACTCATGAGTGCTCCGGGTGCTGTCGCCGTCGTCGGCGAGGGCGTCCTGCTGGTCGGCCGCGGCATCGTTGCCGTCGGGGTGGTGGGGAGAATCGTCGTTGTGGCCGGCGTCGTCGCCGTCGTGGTCGGGCGCGTCGGAAACGTCCTGGTCGATCGTGCCCGCGTCCTGCGTGTCGGCAGCGTCCACGCCCGCGTCGTCGGTCGACGCAGCGGGGTCCTGGCTGTCGGTGTGGTCGAGCGCGGCCGGGTCGCCGGAGGTGTCGCCGTCGACGGTTTCGGCATCGTTGGCGGCGAGATCCTGGCCGCTGGCGCGATCGCCCCCGGCGGCATCGTCATCGCCGGGCGCATCCGCATCCGCGGCGGCGATCCCGCCGACGGCGCGTTCGCCCTCGAACTCGAGCTGCGGCTCCAGCTCGCCGAAGTCCTTCAACTCGGACAGTGGCGGCAGCTCGTCCAGGCGCTTGAGGCCGAAGTAGTCGAGGAAGGCCTTGGTGGTGCCTAGCAGTTCGGGGCGGCCGGGCATGTCGCGGTGGCCCACCACGCGGATCCACTCGCGCTCTTCCAGGGCCTTGATGATGTTGCTGTTGGTGGCCACGCCGCGCACCTGCTCGATCTCGCCGCGGGTGATGGGCTGGCGGTAGGCGATCAGCGCCAGCGTCTCGAGCGTGGCGCGGGTGTACTTGACCTGGCGCTCGGTCCACAGGCGCGCGACCCAGGCGTGCACGTCGGCCTTGACCTGGTAGCGCCATCCGGAGGCGACCTCGACCAGTTCCACGCCGCGATCCGCACTCTCGGCCTGCAGCGTCTCGAGCGCGGTCTGGATGCTGCCATCCGGCGCGGGTTCGTCGAGCGGGAACAGCGCGGACAGCTGGACGGCCGTCAGCGGCTGGCTGGAGGCCAGCAGCGCGGCCTCGACGATGCGGTTGATGAGCGGTTGATCCATCGGCAGTGCTTGCAGGTGGGAATGGGTGGATGGCGCGGGACGGATGGACGGCGGGCGGGTCGGCGGCGGTGGTGCCGGTCAGCGGCCTTCAGTTGTCCGGACGCTCCGCAGGCTCGTCGTCGAATTCGCTGGAGAACTCCAGCGGTTCGTCCGCGGCGCGGCCGAGCGCGAGCGATTTCACGTAGATCGGCGCCAGCGGAGCCTCCTGCACCACGTCGAGCAGGCGCTCCTTGGCCAGCTCGAGGATCGACAGGAAGGTGACCACCACGCCGAGCCGGCCTTCGTTCGGGTCGAACAGCCCCTCGAAGCGGTGGAAAGCGCCATCCTCCAGCCGGGTGAGCAGTTCGCCCATCCGCTGGCGAACGCTCAGCGCGTCACGCCGGATCGCGTGGCTGGTGAGCAGCTCGGCGCGCTTGAGCACGTCGTGCAGCGCCATCAGCATCTCGCGCAGTTCCACCGGCGGCGGGGTCCTGATCGCGGCCCGGTCGGGCACGAAGGCCGACACGGGCGCGGTATCGCGGTCCATGCGGGGCAGGGCGTCCATGTCCTCGGCCGCCTGCTTGAAGCGCTCGTACTCCTGCAGGCGCCGCACCAGGTCCGCGCGCGGGTCGTCCTCCTCGCCGTCCTCGCTGGCCGGCCGCGGCAGCAGCATCCGCGACTTGATCTCGGCCAGGATCGCGGCCATCACCAGGTACTCGGCGGCCAGTTCGAAACGCAGCTCCTGCATCACCCCGATGTAGTCGACGTACTGGCGGGTGATCTCCGCAACGGGGATGTCGAGGATGTCCAGGTTCTGGCGGCGGATCAGGTACAGCAGCAGGTCGAGCGGGCCCTCGAACGCCTCGAGGATCACCTCCAGCGCGTCCGGCGGGATGTACAGATCCTGCGGGATCTGCAGCACCGGCTGGCCATGCACCACCGCCAGCGGCATTTCCTGCTGCTGCGGATGGGCGTGCGCCTGCGCGGCGTTGTCCTGGGCGGGTTGGCTCATTCGAGGTGCGGCCCCTCCGGGCCGTCTTGCGTGTGTGGTGCCAGCGCCGCGGGCGGCCAAGGGCTGGGCGTGCGGACGCGCATCCCCGGCATGCACGGGTCCGGAACATCAGCACTGGTCAAAGCGTCTTGCGACCGGCCGCCACGTGCGGGCCACGCCGGAAGCCGGCAGGAAACCGCGAAGGGGGCGTCGGATCTGGCCGAAGGGCCGCGACTGTGCGTCCTTGAGCGACGTGAGCGGCGTTCGGCTGCGAAACCTGTTCCCTAGGGTAAGCGCAGGGCCGGCGGGCTGTCCAGCGATCGCGACGGCTAGAATCGTGTCCGGTCAGTCTGGAGCACGGGCATGTGGTATGCGATCGAGGGATACGACGGCGAATCGGTACTGGACCGCCGCATGGCGGCGCGTGCCCGTCATCTGGCCCGCCTGACCGCGCTTCGCGACGCCGGCCGGCTGCTGCTGGCGGGCCCGTGCCCGGCGATCGACGCCGACGATCCCGGGCCGGCGGGCTATAGCGGCAGCATCGTGATCGCGGAGTTCGAATCGCTGGAGGCCGCGCGCGCCTGGGCCGACGCGGACCCCTATGTGGAGGCGGGGGTCTATGCGCGGGTGGACGTCCGTCCCTTCCGCCCGGTGCTGCCGCAGCCGGCGATCTAGGTCGCCGCCATGTTGCGGCGTGCCATGCATGGCGGGTTGGAAGCGTTTACATTCGGTGCTCCCCCGCTGTCTGCTTCCTCATGATCCGCTCTTGTTCCCCCAATCGGCGCCTGGCGCCGGCCCTCACGGGCCTGCTGGCTGCGACGCTGCTGGCCCCCGTCGCCTGGTCGGCGCCCCCGCCGCCCCGTACGTCGGCAGGCAGCCCCGAGGCCGAGCGGGCCTATGTCGATGCGCTGATGGCGCGGATGACCCTGGCCGAGAAGCTGGGCCAGCTCAACCAGCCCCCGGGCGTGGGCAACAACACCGGCCCGGCGGCGATGGCCGGCAGCGAGGACCAGGTGCGCGAGGGCCAGATCGGCTCCTGGCTCGGTACCCAGGGTGCCGCGCTGACCTGCCGGCTGCAGAAGATCGCGGTGGAGGAGTCGCGGCTGGGCATTCCGCTGCTGTTCGCCTACGACGTGATCCACGGGATGCGCACCATCTTCCCGGTGCCGTTGGGCGAGGCTTCGAGCTTCGACCCTGATGGCGCGCGCGAGGCGGCGCGGATCGCCGCGGTGGAGGCCACCGCCCACGGCGTGCACTGGACCTATGCGCCGATGGTCGACGTGGCGCGCGACCCGCGCTGGGGCCGCATTGTCGAGGGCGCGGGCGAAGATCCCTATCTCAATGCGGTGTTCGCCGCGGCCAAGGTGCGCGGTTTCCAGGGCGAGGACCTCGCCGCACCCGACACCATGCTCGCCACCGCCAAGCATTTCGTGGCCTATGGTGCTGCGCAGGGCGGGCGCGATTACGACGTGGCCGACATCTCCGAGCGCACCCTCCACGAGGTCTACCTGCCGCCGTTCAAGGCGGCCGTGGACGCCGGCGCGCAGTCGATCATGGCCTCGTTCAACGAGGTGGGCGGGATCCCGATGCACGCGCATGGGCCGCTGATCCAGGACCTGCTGCGCGGACAGTGGGGCTGGGACGGCCTGCTGGTGAGCGACTACACCGGGGTGATGGAACTGATGCCGCACGGCATCGCCGCCGACCGCGAGGCCGCGGGCGCCGCCGGTCTGCGCGCTGGCGTGGATGTGGACATGGTCAGCGCGATCTACCTCCAGGACCTGCCGGCCGCGGTCGAGGCCGGCCGGGTGCAGCTGGCCGAAGTCGACGCTTCGGTGCGACGGGTGCTCAACGCCAAGTTCCGGCTGGGGCTGTTCGAGGATCCTTACCGCTACTGCAAGGACGCCGGACGCCAGCAGGCGATGACGCTCACCCCCGCGCATCGTGCCGCCGCGCGCCGGGCGGCGCAGAAGTCCATGGTGCTGCTGGAGAACGAGGGCGAGGTGCTGCCGCTGTCGAAGTCGCTGGGCACGCTGGCGGTGATCGGCCCGCTGGCGGACGAGCCCTGGGGCATGCTCGGCAACTGGGTCGGCATCGGACGCCCTGAGGATGCGGTCACGCCGCTGGCGGCGCTGCGCGAGGCGCTGGGCGACGGAACCCGGCTGGTCGTGGCCAAGGGCAGCGACATCGAGGGCGACGACACCTCGGGCTTCGACGAGGCGGTGCGCGCCGCGCGCCAGGCCGACGCGGTGCTGATGTTCCTCGGCGAGCATCCCGAGATGAGCGCGGAGGCCAACAACCGCACCTCCCTCGACCTGCCCGGCGTCCAGGAACAGCTCGCGCTGGCGGTGGCCGCGACCGGCAAGCCGGTGGTCGCGGTGCTGCTCAACGGCCGGCCGCTGTCGATCGGCGCCTTGCAGGGCAAGGTGCCGGCGATCCTGGAAGCCTGGTTCCCCGGCGTGGAGGGCGGCAACGCCATCGTCGACCTGCTGTTCGGCGACGAGGCCCCGTCGGGCAAGCTGCCGGTCACCGTGCCGCGCAACGTCGGCCAGGTGCCGATCTACCACGCGCATCGCAACACCGGCCGCCCCCCGGCGAAGGACAACAAGTTCACCAGCAAGTACATCGATGTGGACTGGACGCCGCTGTATCCGTTCGGCCACGGCCTGTCCTACACCACGTTCGAGTACGGTCAGCCCCAGGTCGGCCGCGCACAGGTGTCGGCGGCCGATCCGCGCCAGCAGGTGCGCGTACGCGTGACCAATACCGGCAAGCGCGCCGGCACCGAGGTGGTGCAGCTGTACCTGCGCGACGACGTGGCCAGCGTGACCCGCCCGGTGCGCGAGCTGCGCGGCTTCCAGCGGGTGGAACTGCAGCCAGGCGAGTCGCGCGAGGTCGCGTTCGAGCTAGGCAGCGAAGACATGGCGCTGTACGACGCGCGGATGCGGCGGGTGGTCGAGCCGGGCGGCTTCACCGTCTTCGTCGGCGGCAGTTCGGAGGCGACGCAGTCGGCGCGCTTCGAGGTGGTGGACCGGTGAGAAGGGCCGGGCCCCCGATCAGGCGCACCGGCTCCCGGTCGGGGCGTTTCGCGGTCCGCCACAAGCCTGTGCATGCGAGGGGGAAACCTGGGTGAGCATCACGATCAAGGACGTGGCCCGGCAGGCGAACGTGTCGGTGGCCACCGTGTCCCGGGCCTTGAACGGCCATCCCAACGTCGCCGCGGACGTGCGCCAGCGCATCCTTGCCGTGGCCGAGCAGCTGCGCTACAGCCCGCACCACGCGGCGCGCAGCCTCAGCAGCCGGCGCACCCAGACCATCGGCGTGGTGCTGCCCGACCTGTACGGCGAATTCTTCTCCGAACTGATGCGGGGCATCGACCAGGTCGCGCGCGAGCGCGGGCTGCACCTGCTGGTGTCGAGCTACCACGGCAATCCGCGCGAGCAGGGCGCGGCACTGCGCACCATGCGCGGACGCGTGGACGGGCTGTTGCTGATGTCTCCCTTCGTCGACGGCGCCGAAGCGCTGGCCGCCGAACTGCCGCCGATGCCGGTGGTGCTGATGAACCCTGCGCTGGCAGTGGACGGGCAGGCAGCGGTGGGGGTGGACAACTACGGTGGCGCGATGGCGATGGTGCGCCACCTCGTCGAATGCGGCCACAGGCGGATCGCGTTCATCGCCGGACCCGAAGACAACTTCGATGCCCGGGAGCGCCTGCGCGGCTATCGGGACGCGCTGACGCAGTTCGTGCCCGAGGCCGAGGCCCGGGTGCTGCCGGGCGACTTCGACGAAGCTTCGGGGCACCGCGCAGGGCAGTCGCTGCTCGATGGGGAAGGGCTTCCGGACGCGATATTCACCGCCAACGACATGATGGCGCTCGGCTGCCTGTTCGCGCTCAACCAGGGCGGGCTGCGGGTGCCGGACGACATCGCGCTGGCCGGCTTCGACGACATACCGCTTTCGCGCTACGTACACCCACCCTTAACGACCATGCGCGTCGAGATCGCCGAGCTCGGCGCACGCGCCATCCACCGACTGCTCGATATCGCGCAGGAGGCGGCGGAACCGGAACCGCTCCAGCAACTGCTGGAACCGCGACTGGTGATCCGCCGGTCGAGCCAGGCGTCCGCACACGGCGGATGAGGTGACGCCCCGACACCCGTCCGCTACAGAGTCGAAAAGCGATGCGTCGCTCGTCGCCGCGTCGATCCCCCGCTCAACGACGACAGGACCGCCCTGGGAGGGCAACAAGATGAATCCGAAGTCCCGCTCCGCGTCGCGCAGGCTTGAGCGCAGCCTGCTCAGCTGCGCATTGGCTGGCTGCATGCTGCTGTCGGCGCCCGCGTTGGCCCAGTCCACCGCCGCCACCATCCGCGGCCAGGTGATGGTCGACTCCACGCCCGCCGCGCAGGCGCAGGTAACCGCCACCAACCTCGCCACCGGCCTCACCCGCGGCGTGCAGACCGGCGCCAACGGCAGCTACAACCTCGCGGGCCTGCCCCCGGGAACCTACCGCATCCAGGTCGAGGCCAATGGCCAGGCCAGCTCGCAGAACGTGACCGTGGCTGTCGGCCAGACCGCCACCCTCAACCTCGGCGTCGGCGGCGTGGCCGAAACCGGGCCGACCGGCGAAGCGACCGACCTCGATGCGGTGGTGGTGACCGGGCAGTCGCTGGTGGAGACCAAGACCTCGGAGATCGCGACCTATGTCTCGCAGCGGCAGATCGAATCGCTGCCGCAGGCCTCGCGCAACTTCCTCGCATTCGCCGACATCGTGCCCGGCGTGACCTTCAGCACCGGCGCGGAGGGCTCGACCTCGCTGCGCAGCGGGCCGCAGCTCTCGAGCGGCATCAACGTGTTCATCGACGGCGTCGGGCAGAAGGACTACGTGCTCAAGGGCGGCATCACCGGCCAGGACTCGAGCCGTGGCAACCCGTTCCCGCAGCTCGGCATCTCCGAGTACAAGGTGATCACCTCCAACTACAAGGCCGAGTACGACCAGCTCAGCAGCGCCGGCATCACCGCCGTCACGCGTTCGGGCACCAACGATTTCAGCGGCGAGTTCTTCTGGGACCGCACCGGCGACGACTGGCGCAAGGCGACGCCGGCGGAGGAGGCCGGCAGCGGCAAGGTGCGTTCGAAGGAAGAGCAGTACGGGATCGCGTTCGGCGGGCCCATCGTGCGCGACCTGCTGCATTTCTTCGTGACCTACGAGGCCAAGGAGTACAACTCTCCCCGTACCATCACCCCAGGGCGCCAGTTTGCGGTCGAGGACCTGCCGCCAGCCTTCCAGGCCGCCGCGCGGGAGGCGGTGGCGGTGCCGTTCCAGGAGGATCTGTACTTCGGCAAGCTCAGCTGGACGCCGGGCGAGGCCCACCTGGTGGAACTCACCTTCAAGCGGCGCGACGAGGAAGAGGTGACCAATGTCGGCAACGGCCCCAACCTCGCCGAGCGCGCCACCCTGAAGGCCGGCGAGGAGACGCGCGCCGACCTGCGCTACCAGTTCAGCTCGGCCAACTGGCTCAATGACGCCCATCTCACCTACGAGGACGCCAATTTCGCGCCGCGGCCAGCGCTGATCGCCAATGGCATCGAACTCTACGTTCCGCGCCGGGGCGAGGAGACCCTGGAGAATCCGGACATGGAGCTCGTGCTCCGCGGAGGGGGCGGTGCCGACTACCAGAGCAAAGGGCAGAAGGGCTATTCGTTCCAGAACGACCTGACCTTCTTCGGCTGGGAGGGACACACCATCAAGATGGGCGTGAAGTACAAGAAGATCGACATCACCGCCTTCGAGCAGACGCCGTACAGCCCGCAGTTCCGCTACGACGTCGCCCAGGGTGCGTTGGTGCCTTACTTCGTCGAATTCACCGCGCCAGGCAACGGCAACCCCACGACGGTGGAGTCGGATGCGACCCAGGTCGGGCTTTATATCCAGGACGACTGGGAAGTCACCGATCGCCTGACGCTCAATCTCGGTATCCGCTGGGATTACGAGGAGAACCCCAGCTACGAGGAGCACGTCACTCCCGAGACCCTGTCCAGCCGGTTGCGCGCGTACGCGGCCGCGCGTCCGAACATGGACTACGACATCGAGAACTACATCAGCAACGGCAGCAACCGCGATTCGTTCAAGGATGGCTTCGCGCCACGCCTCGGCTTTTCCTACGACCTGACCGGCGACCAGCGCCACGTGCTGTTCGGCGGCGCCGGCCGCTCCTACAATCGCAACCAGTTCGATTACCTGTCCTACGAGCAGTACCGGCTGGCCTTCCAGCGCTACCAGTACAACTTCAATACGCCGGGCCACGACTGCACGGACCCGGAACGCCCGCGTACGCCCTGCATCGCCTGGGATCCGGCCTACCTGACTCCGGGTGTGCTCGAGTCGCTCGTCGTGCCGGGGACCAACTTCGGCGCCGAGGTCTTCCTGCTCAACAACGACCTCAAGACACCGTACTCCGACCAGTTCAGCCTGGGCATCCGCAATGCGTTCGGCATGCTGGGCTACGACTGGAATTCGTCGGTCACGCTGCAGCACATCCTCAGCCACGACGGCATCCTGTTCACGGTCGGCAACCGGCGCGAGGACGGCAGCTTCTACCCACCCGGCGTGGTGTTCGGCAGCGCGCCGGACGCGGACCTGCCGGGTTACAACCGCTTTTTCCGCGGCGACAACGGCGTCGAGACGCGGCTCAATTCGGTGCTGATCTCGCTGGACAAGGCGTATACCCAGGACTCGCCCTGGGCCACCGGCCTGGCCTACACCTACAGCGATGCCAAGGAGAACCGCCAGAACTCGGACCTGCTGACCTTCGACTATCCGGATCTGGAGAACGTCGCGTTCATGCATTCGGCGGGAATCCCCCGGCACAAGGTGGTGTTGACCGGCATCGGCGACTTCCTGGGCCTCACCCTCTCGGGCAAGGTCACCTGGACCAGCCCGCCTGGCAACAACGGCCTGGCCTGCTTCGAGGGATTCGATCCCGGCGCCTGCAGTGTCGTGGGCCGCTTCGAGACCTACTATTTTGACGAGCAGGACTTCTTCCAGCTCGACCTGGCCGCGCAGAAGGAGTGGGATACCGGCGGGGGGATCCGTTTCCGCGTGCGGGGCGATATCCTCAACGTGACCAACGAGCGCAACTACGCCGACTTCGGCAACTTCCGCGGCGTCAATCAGGTCCAGGATCCGAACTTCGGCCAGCGCACGGGCCTGGGCATCACCGGCCCGACGCGGACGTTCAAGCTGACCATGGGCTTCAGCTGGTAAGCAACCGATGGGCCGGCTGCCCGCGCGCAGCCGGCCTTTTTTTCACTTGCGAAGAAATCGTTTCCAGTAATTCCCACTCAAGATGCCTAGCCCTGCGTTTCCTCGATTCCTTCCACTGCTGGCGCTGATGCTGGCGCTTGCGGCCTGCCAGCGCGATGCGCCGCCCCCGGCCGAGCCCGCGGTGGCACCGCCCAAGCCAGGCCCCATTCCGCAGATCGTGCTGCCCGAACCGGATCCGCAGGCGGAGGAGCCACCGGGCCCGCCGGAGCTGCCGCCCCTGTTCCGCGACATCGAGCGACGCACCTTCCAGTTCTTCTGGGACACCACCAACGAGGTCAACGGGCTCACGCCCGACCGCTTTCCGTCGCGGCCGTTCGCCAGCATCGCCTCGGTCGGCTTCTCGCTGACGGCGTATCCAATCGGCATCGAGAACGGCTGGGTCAGCCGTACCCAGGCGGTCGACCGCACCCTGGTGACGCTGCAGTTCCTCGATGGTGCGCGGATGGGGCCGCAGGCCACCGGCCGCAGCGGCCACAAGGGGTTTTTCTACCACTTCCTCGACATGCAGAGCGGGGCGCGCTACGAGTCCTGGGTGGAGCTGTCGAGCGTGGACACGGCGCTGCTGATCATGGGCGTGCTGTTCGCGCAGTCCTACTACGACGGCGACGATGCGCGCGAGGTGGAGATCCGCGAGCTGGCCGACCGCATCTACCGGCGGGTGGAGTGGCCCTGGCTGCAGCAGCGGCCGCCGCTGATCTCGATGGGCTGGTATCCCGAGCGCGGATTCATCAGCCACGACTGGCGCGGCTACAACGAGGCGATGCTGGTCTACATCCTGGCACTGGGTTCACCCACCCATCCTGTCGAGCCGGAAGCCTGGGAGGCGTGGACGCGCACCTACGAACGCGACTGGGGCGTGTTCCAGGGGCAGGAGTACCTGAGCTTCGGCCCGCACTTCGGACACCAGTATTCGCACGTGTGGATCGATTTCCGCGGGATCCGCGACGAGTACATGAAGAATCGCGGCATCGACTATTTCGAGAACAGCCGCCGCGCGACCTATGCCCAGCGCGCCTACGCCATCGAGAACCCGATGGGCTGGGAGGACTACGGCCAGAACATCTGGGGCCTGACCGCGAGCGACGGGCCGCAGCGCACCACACAGCAGTTCAGGGACGAGCAGCGCGAGTTCCGCCACTACAGTGCGCGCGGCGCGGGCCTGTCGGACCATTTCGACGACGGCACGATCGCGCCCACGGCGGCGATCGCGTCGATCGCGTTCGCACCGGAGATCGTGATCCCCGCCACCGAGGAACTGTACGAGCGCTACGGCGAGTACCTCTACTCCAGTTACGGCTTCCTCGACGCGGTGAACCCGAGCTTCAAGTACGACGTGCCGCTCAAGACCGGGCGCCTGATCCCCGGCCGCGGCTGGGTGGCCAGCGACTACATCGGCATCGACCAGGGGCCGATCCTCACGATGATCGCCAATTACCGCAACGATTTCGTGTGGAAGGTGATGCGCGGCAATCCCTATATCCGCAAGGGGCTGGAGCGCGCGGGCTTCACCGGCGGCTGGCTGGCGCCGCCCGGGGCGCCCACCACCTCGGGCGAACCGGATCCCGAGGCGGCCGCCGCCAGCGACATCGGCATGGCGCAGTCGCGCGACCGCGACGAGGAGAAGCCGCCGGCCGAGCCGCGTGCATCGGATCCGCCGCCGCAATAGCGTGTCTGCCACAATGGGGGGCGATGCCGGCGGGCGACCGCGCCCGCCGCGTCGCCGTGCCCGGGACGGGATCTGGATGTCGATGCGATCGCGCTGGCCAATGCTGATCGCGCCGCTGCTGGCGCTGCTGCTCGCTGCCTGCGCCAGCGAGAACGACGCGACCACGGTGCGGTTCTGGGCCATGGGCCGGGAGGCCGAGGTGGTGGCGGAACTGCTGCGCGAGTTCGAGCGCGAGCATCCGGGCATCCGTGTCGAGCTTCAGCAGATCCCCTGGACGGCCGCGCACGAGAAGCTGCTGACCGCGTTCGCCGCGGACGGGCTGCCGGACGTTTGCCAGCTCGGCAATACCTGGATCGCCGAGTTCGCCACCCTCGACGCGCTCGAGCCGGTGCAGGGCAGGGTGGACGATTCGGCGATCATCGACGAGCGCGATTATTTTCCCGGCATCTGGGCCACGAATGTGGTCGACGGGGTGCTGCGCGGCGTGCCGTGGTACGTCGACACGCGCCTGCTGTTCTATCGCAAGGATCTGCTGGCCGAAGCGGGCATCGACGCGCTGCCGCGCACATGGGCCGAGTGGGAGCGCGCCATGGACGCGATCGTGCGCGCGGGCCCGCCCGGCCGCCACGCGGTGCTGCTGCCGCTCAACGAGTTCGAGCCGCAGCTGTCGCTGGCGCTGCAGACCGGGGATCCGCTGCTGCGCGAGGACGATGGACGCGGCAACTTCAGCGGGCCGGGCTTCCGCAAGGCACTCGCGTTCTACGCCGGAATCTTCGAGCGCGGTTGGGCACCGCGGGTATCGGAGACGCAGATCTCCAACGTCTGGGACGAGTTCTTCCGCGGCTCGTATGCGTTCTACCTGTCGGGACCGTGGAACATCCGCGAGTTCCGGCGTCGGCAACCGCCGGAACTCGCAGGTGCCTGGGGCACGATGCCGCTGCCGGGGCCCGACGGCCCGGGCGCGGGTATCGCTGGCGGCACCAGCCTGGTGCTGTTCCGCTCGTCGCCGAACAAGGACGCGGCCTGGCAACTGGTCGAGTTCCTGTCCAGGCCCGACGTGCAGCAGCGCTTCCACGCCCTGATCGGCGACCTGCCGCCCAGGCGCAGCGCCTGGGCCCACCCGGCCCTGGCCGGCGACGAACTCTCGCGGGCCTTCCGCGACCAGCTCGAGCGCGTGCGGCCCACGCCGCAGGTGCTGGAGTGGGAGCGGATCGTGCAGGAGATGCGCCTGTCCACCGAGCGCGTGGTGCGCGGCGGGCAGGCGCAGGATGTGGCGGTCCGGCAGCTGGATGCGCGCGTGGATGCGATCCTGGAGAAGCGCCGCTGGGTGCGGGCGCACGAGGCGGACCGATGAGCCGGCCGACGCCGATGGCGCCCGGCAGGCGCGGCGACGCGCACCCATGGACGGCCGGTACGCCGCGCCTGGGCCGGGAGCCTGCGCGGCCGGCGGGCAATGTGCCGGGTAGCGAGGGTCGCGGCCATCCCTGGCGCCACCTGGCAGCGGACAGGAGGCGACGCCTTCATGCGTCGTGACCTGGCCGCCTGGATCTTCGTCGCACCGGCGCTGATCGTGCTTGCCGTGTTCTTCGGGCTGCCGGTCTGCGCCGCGCTGCTGCTGAGCTTCACCGACTTCGATCTCTACGCGCTGGCCGATCCCGACCACCTGCGCCTCGTCGCATTGGACAATTATCTGGACCTGTTGCGCACGCCGATGTTCTGGAAGGCGCTGGGCAATACCGCGTACTTCGTCGCGGTCGGCGTGCCGCTGTCGATCCTGGTCTCGCTCTGCGCCGCGCTGCTGCTCAACTCGCCGCTGGCGAGGATGCGGGCCTTGTTCCGGACCGCGCTGTTCGCGCCGGTGGTGACCACCCTGGTGGCGGTGGCGGTGATCTGGCGCTACCTCTTCCACACCAGCTACGGCCTCGTGAACTGGGCACTGGGGCATTTGGGGATCGGACCGGTCGACTGGTTCGGCGATCCGCGCTGGGCCATGCCCACGATCATGCTGTTCGCGGTCTGGAAGAACTTCGGCTACAACATGGTGATCCTGCTGGCGGGGCTGCAGGCGATTCCGCAGGAGCTTTACGAGGCCGCGCGGATCGATGGCGCCTCGCGGTGGAGGCAACTGCTGCACATCACCCTGCCGCAGCTCGGGCCTGTGCTGCTGGTGGTCGGCGTGATCACGGTGTCGGGATATTTCCAGCTGTTCGCCGAGCCGTACGTGATGACCCGGGGCGACCCGCTGCAGAGTACGGTCAGCGTGCTGTACTACATGTTCGAGGAAGGCTTCAAATGGTGGAACCTGGGCCGCGCCTCGGCGGTGGCCTTCCTGCTGTTCCTGCTCATCCTCGGCGTGACCGCGATGATGCTGCGCGCGGGGC
Organism: Luteimonas campi; assembly: GCF_051162505.1. NCBI lineage: Bacteria > Pseudomonadati > Pseudomonadota > Gammaproteobacteria > Lysobacterales > Lysobacteraceae > Luteimonas > Luteimonas campi. The sequence goes on along the minus strand of NZ_JBNWEM010000001.1, from coordinate 615,186 downwards.
GGCGGCGGGGGCTGGTATGAGCCGGATCGGCGCGTCGCGCTGGCAGGCGCTGCAGGTCAACGGCGCGCTGCTGGCGCTGGCCGTACTCAGCGTGGCCCCGCTGCTGTGGATGCTGTCGGTCTCGCTGATGCCGCGTGGCGAGGCCAGCCATTTCCCGCCGCCGTTCCTGCCGTCGCGGGCCACGCTCGACAGCTATCGCGAACTGTTCGCCACCACCGGCATCGGCCGCAATTTCGCCAATAGCCTGCTGGTTTCGGTCGGCATCACCGTGCTGTCGCTGCTGCTCAATACGCTGGCCGGCTATGCCTTCGCCAAGCTGCGCTTTGCCGGGCGCGAGCGGATCTTCCAGTGGCTGCTGGCGGCGCTGGTGGTACCGGCGCAGGTGGCGATGCTGCCGCTGTTCCTGCTCATGAAGCAGCTCGGCCTGGTCAACAGCTACTGGGGCGTGATCGCGCCGGGCATGGCCTCGGTGTTCGGTATCTTCCTGGTGCGCCAGTACGCGCGCAGCATTCCCGATGCGCTGATCGAGGCGGCGCGCATCGACGGCGCCGGTGAGGCCCGCATCTTCTTCCGCATCGTGCTGCCGCTGCTCAAGCCGGTGCTGGTCACGCTGGCGACCTTCACCTTCATGGGCGCCTGGAACGACTTCATGTGGCCGCTGATCGTGCTCACCGACCAGTCCCGCTACACCCTCCCGGTGGGGCTCGCGGCGCTGTCGCGCGAACACATCATGGACGTGGAGCTAATGATGGCCGGGGCGGTGGTGACGGTGCTGCCGGTACTCATCCTGTTCCTGCTGCTGCAGCGCTACTACCTCCAGGGCCTGCTGCTCGGGAGCGTGAAAGGATGAGGGCGGGCGTTTGCGGGACATTCGAACGCAGCCGCGGGATCTGGGGCACTAGCGTCATCACCGAGACGGCGGGAATCCCGCGCTTCGAAGCGTCGACACGCCGGATTCGGACTTTCGCGGGAATGAGGGGGGATAAGGCCCTGCCCAGATTTCCAGCCCTCGATGTCATCCTGCCCGGTACGGAGCAATGGCAACATGCATTGGGGCTCGCCCGATGCCAGACGCTCTGGACTACGAACGACACATGAGTGACAGACCGCAACCCGTCATGGACGCACGCTCCTTCCACAGAGCGCTCCTTGCGAGCCTGTTCGCCCTGACCTGGCTCTGCTTGGCGAGCCCGCTTGCCGCGCAGCCGTCGCTGGAACCCGAACCCGCGCAGTCCCACCGGCTGCTGGATGGTTTCGACGACCTGTCGGCCTGGCGCGTGGTGGCCTCCGACCAGGTCAGCGGCAGCCTGCGTGCGGTCGCGGGCGACCAGGGCCAGGCGCTGTGCCTGGACTACGATTTCAATGGCGTATCCGGGCACGTCGGCATCCAGCGCGAGCTGGCGATGGACTACCCGGACAACTACCGGTTCTCGTTCCGGCTGCGTGGCGACTCGCCGGACAACGACCTGCAGTTCAAGCTGGTCGACGCCAGCAGCGACAACGTGTGGTGGGTGAACCGGCCGCGTTACCGGTTCCCGCGCCAGTGGAGCGAGGTGCGCTACCGGCAGCGCCATATCGCCAAGGCCTGGGGGCCCGGGTCCGATCCGGTCTTGCGCAACAGCGCCAAGGTCGAGTTCACGATCTACAACAACGCCGGCGGCCACGGCAGCGTGTGTTTCGACAGCCTGGGCTTCGAGGTCCTGCCGGCCGAGGACCGCAGCCCGCTGGTGGCCACCGCCGTGGCGACCGCGGGCGACGCAGCGCTGGCGGTGGACGGGCTGACGGCGACGGCGTGGAGCGCGGACGTGTCCCCGCTGCCGCAGCGGCTGGTGCTCGACCTGGGCCGCGCGCGTGAGTTCGGCGGGCTGCGCCTGCGATGGGAGAGCGGGCTGCATGCGTCGCGCTACCGCATCTCGCTGTCCGACGACGGGGCGGCCTGGCGTGACGTGCGCCAGGTGGAGCAGGGCGGTGGCGGCGACGACTGGATCGCGTTGCCCGAGTCCGAAGCGCGCTACATCGCCTTCGATTTCATCGACGGTCCGGGCGCCCGGTTCGTCCTGGGCGAGGTTGGCGTGCAGCCACTGTCGTTCGCCGCCTCACCGAACGACTTCGTCGTCGCGATCGCGGCGCAGTCGCGCAAGGGCCTGTTCCCGCGCGGCTTCCGCGGCGAACAGCCCTACTGGACGATCTTGGGGCTGGATGGCGGGACACAGCAGGGCCTGATCGGCGAGGATGGCGCGATCGAGGTCGCCCGCGGTGGTTTCAGCATCGAACCCTTCGTCCTGGTCGACGGCGCGCTCGCCACCTGGAGCGACGTGCGTACGCGGCAGTCGCTGCAGGAAGGCTACCTGCCCATCCCCGGCGTGCACTGGTCGCGCGAGGACCTGCAGCTGGACGTCACCGCGTTCGCGCATGGCGAGGCGGCCGACTCGCGGCTGGTAGCGCGTTACCGCCTGTCGAATCCGGGCGGCCGCGCGCGCGACTACACGCTGGCCCTTGCGGTGCGCCCGTTCCAGGTGAACCCGCCGAGCCAGTTCCTCAATACACGGGGCGGAGTGAGTCCGATCCACGGCCTGTCGATCGACGGCGGCACGGTGTCGGTGGACGGCCGGGCGCGGGTGTTCGCCAAGCAGTTGCCGAACGCGGCCTTCGCCACGCCCTTCGACGCGGGCATGGCGGTGTCGCATCTGGAAGCCAGGCGGCCGCCATCGTCCAGGAGCGTGGTGGACCCGACCGGGCTGGCCTCTGGCGCCCTGCTGTACCGCATGCGCCTGGCGCCCTGGGAAACGCGCACCATCGACATCATGGTGCCGATGACGGGCAACGCGGGCCTGGCGCGGCGCTGGTGGGACGCGGCCGAGCTGCAGAACGAAACCGCGGCGATGTGGCGCGGCAAGCTCGGCCAGGTGACGTTGCGGGTGCCACCCGAGGGCCAGGCCCTGGCCGATACGCTGCGGACGTCGCTGGCGCACATGCTCGTGTCGCGTGTCGGCCCGCGCCTGCAGCCGGGCACGCGTTCCTACTCGCGCAGCTGGATCCGCGATGGCGCGATGATTTCCGAAGGCCTGCTGCGCATGGGGCGGCCCGAGGTGGTGCGCGAGTACCTGGAGTGGTATGCGCCGTACCAGTTCGACAGCGGCAAGGTGCCGTGCTGCGTCGACGACCGCGGCAGCGATCCTGTCCCCGAGAACGACAGCCACGGCCAGCTGATCTTCAACATCGCCGAGTACTGGCGCTACACCGGCGACGACGCCTTTCTCGCACGCATGTGGCCGCATGTGGAGGGCGCCTGGCGCTACATGGAGCAGCTGCGGCTGTCCGAGCGCACCGCCGCCAACCGCCGGGTCAACCGCGCCTTCTACGGCATGATGCCGGCCTCGATCAGCCACGAGGGCTACTCGGCCAAGCCGATGCACTCGTACTGGGACAACTTCTGGGCGCTGCGCGGCTACAAGGATGCGGTGCGGATCGCGCAGGCGCTCGGACGCGAAGAAGAAGCCGGCCGCATGGCCGAATCGCGAGACCAGTTCCACGGCGACCTGATGGATTCGCTGCACGCCGCCACCCGCCTGCACGGCATCGACTTCCTGCCCGGCGCCGCCGAGCTCGGCGATTTCGACCCGACCTCGACCACGATCGCACTGGCGCCCGGCGGCGAGCAGCACCGGCTGCCGCAGGACCTGCTGCATGCAACCTTCGAACGCTACTGGCGCCACTTCTCCGGGCGCCGCGACGGCAGCCTCGACTGGAAGGACTACACGCCCTACGAATGGCGCAACGTGGGCGCACTCGTGCGGCTGGGCTGGCAGGAGCGGGCAAACGAAGCGGTGGACTACTTCTTCGCCGACCGCGCGCCGCCGGCCTGGAACCAGTGGGGCGAGGTGGTCTCGCGCACGCCGCGCAAGCCGTTCTTCCTCGGCGACCTGCCGCACGCCTGGGTGGGCTCGGACTTCGTGCGCGCGGCGTTGGACATGTTCGCCTACGCGCGCGAGCGCGACGGCAGCCAGGTGTTGGCCGCGGGCCTGCCCCCCGCATGGCTGGAGGGGGAGGGAGTCGGCATCGCGGGCCTGCGCACGGCGCATGGCCCGCTGGCCTACCGCCTGCGCCGCGACGGCGACGGCCTGCTGCTGGAGGTCGACGACACCGGGATGCGCCTGCCCGAGGGCGGCCTGGTGCTGCCCTGGCCGCTCGACGGCGCCCCGGGCGCGCTGTCGGTGGAATCGGGTGCCGCGGAGATGGACGGCGACGAACTGCGGGTCACCGCGCTGCCGGCCCGGGTGCGGATCGGAGCGCAGGACTAGCAGATGGCGCCGGTTGCGGACATCGGCGGGCGGCATCGGCAATCCACGCTTACGCCGGGCCTCGTCCGCGCACCTGCGGCGGCGCAGGCCGCGGCGTGCGCCTCCGCGGTTGGCTCGCGCTAGGCTGCAGGAAGAGGAGCGGCGCATGCCCGCACCGGTCGCGAACACCTCGTTCCCGCTGTGGCCGCTGCCGGCGGCGATCGCGCTGCTGTTCACCACCGCCGCGCACCTGGCGCTGTGGCTGTCGATCCGCGATGGCCATGTGGAGGCCTGCATCCCGGTGCTCGAGGGTTGCACCTCGATCAGCCGCGCCGCGCGCCACGGGCTGGGCAATCACGTGTTCCGGCTGCTGGTGCTGCCCTGCGCGCTGCTGGTGGGGCTGCACTGGTGGCTGGCGGCGCGCCGGCTCGGGCCTGGCTGGAGGGATGTGGGCTGGCTGGGCGGGATCGCCGCCACCGCGCTAGCGGTCTACGCGACCTTCCTCGGCAGCGACGGTGAGATCTACCGGTTCCTGCGGCGCTACGGCGTGGTGTGCTTCTTCGGTTTCGGCTATCTCGCGCAACTGCGCTTCCTGCACGGCATCGCCGCAAGCGGACAGGCCCGCCGCACCGTGCGCGCGATGCTGGCGGTTGGCGCGCTGATGCTGCTGCTGGGCCTGGCGAGCGTCGCCGCCACGGCCCTGGTCGCGGATGAAGGCTGGAAGGACCGGATCGAGAACGCGCTGGAATGGCAGCTGGGCTGGCTGCTGGCCGCGTGGTACCTGCTGCATGCGGCGCTGTGGCGCCAACTGCGGGTGCGGCTGGCGCTGGCCTGATCGACCGGTTCGCGCGGCCTGGCGTTGCCGGGGCCGCGCTGTGCCGGTCCCGGGCTCAGGCGCGTGCGGCTGCGATGATGGCCGCGGCCTTGGCCGCGCTGTCGCGGACCTTCTGCCACTCGCCTGCGTCCAGCCAGCTCTTCGGCACCATCCACGAACCGCCCAGGCACAGCACGTTCGGCTGCGCCAGGAACTCGGCGGCATTGGCCTCGCTGATGCCGCCGGTGGGGCAGAGCCTGAGGGCGGCGAGCGGGCCCGCCAGCCCCTTGAGCATGGCCAGGCCGCCGACCGCGTTGGCGGGAAACAGCTTGCAGCAGCGGAAGCCGTGCGCCATCAGCTGCAGGAACTCGGTGGGCGTGGCGCCGCCCGGCACGGCCGGAATCGATGCGCGTGCGAGCGCTTCGGCCAGCGGTGCCGGCGTGCCGGGCGTGACCAGGAAGTCGGCGCCCGCGTCGATCGAGCGGGCGATGTGCTCGGCCGTCAGCACCGTGCCCGCGCCGATCACGATCTCGGGCAGCTCCTTCTTCAGCACGGCGAGCGTCTCGAGCGCCGCCGGGGTGCGCAGGGTGAGTTCCAGCGAGGTGAGGCCACCTTCCAGCAGGGCTTCGGCGATGCGCCGCCCCTGGTCGACGCTGTCGGCGGTGATCACGGGCAGGATGCCGGCCTGGCGCAGCAGCTGTTCGGCGCGGTTCTGGAGCGATTCGATGGTCATGGGCTCGTCTGGAGTGGTGGCGGTCGGGCGTGCGCGCTCAGGCGTCGCGATGTTCGTGCGGAGCGAGCGCTGCCGCCTGCGGGTCGTCGCCCAGCTGGTATTCCTGGTCGTATTCCCACTGGCCGCCGTCACGCGCGGGCGGACCGCAGGAGATCGACAGCGCCCCCTGGTCGGCCGGCGACACCATCGCGCGGTTGAGGGCGAACAGATTGCGGCCCACATCCCAGGCGCAGTGCGCGGTGCTGGGCGCCAGCTCGCGCTCGGCCCATTCGCCGGCGTCGACCAGGGCTTCGAGGGTGCCGGCCTCGCCGTTCAGCCGCAGGATGTCGCCCTCGCGCAGGCGCGCGATCGGGCCACCGCGCGCGGCCTCCGGCGTGAGGTGGATCGCGGCGGGAATCTTGCCCGATGCGCCGGAGAGGCGGCCGTCGGTCACCAGCGCCACGCGGCGTCCCTGGTTCTGCAGCATGCCCAGCAGCGGCGCCAGCGAATGCAGTTCGGGCATGCCGTTGGCCTTGGGCCCCTGGTAGCGCACCACGGCCACGAAGTCCTGCGGCAGCAGGCCCTGCGCATGCAGCTTGTTGAGCGTGCGCGGATCGTCGACGACCACGGCGGGCGCTTCGATCGTGCGGTACTCGGGCTTCACCGCCGAGAGCTTGATCAGCGAACGGCCGAGGTTGCCGCGCAGCAGCCGCAGGCCGCCCTGGGCTTCGAACGGTGCGGACGCAGGCCGCACCACGTCCTCGTCGGCGCTGACCGTCGGCGCGGGCACGAACCCGAGCGAGCCGCCTGCGAGGCTGGGCTCGTCGCACCAGGCGCGCATGCCGCCGGGCAGGATGGTCTCGACATCGCCATGCATCAGGCCTGCGTCCAGCAGTTCGCGGAACACGAAGCCGATGCCGCCCGAGGCCTGGAACCGGTTCACGTCGGCCTCGCCATTGGGATAGACGCGGGCCAGCAGGGGTACGACCTGCGACAGCGCGTCCATGTCGTCCCAGGTCAGCACGATGCCGGCCGCGCGGGCCACGGCGGGCCAGTGGATGGTGTGGTTGGTGGAGCCGCCGGTCGCCATCAGTGCGACCACCGCGTTGACGATCGCGCGCTCGTCGATCAGCCGGCCGAAGGGGCGGTAGTCGTCGCCGAGCGCGGAGATCTCCAGCGCCCGTTCGGTGGCGGCCAGGGTCAGCGCGTCGCGCAGGCCGGTGCCCGGGTTGACGAACGAGCCGGGCAACTGCACGCCCATCGCCTCGAGCAGCACCTGGTTGGAGTTGGCGGTGCCGTAGAAGGTGCAGGTGCCGGGCGAGTGGTAGGACGCGGCCTCGGCCTCCAGCAGTTCTTCGCGCGTGGCCTCGCCTGCGGCATAGCGCTCACGCACTTCCGCCTTCTTCTTGTTGGGGATGCCCGGTGTCATCGGCCCGGCGGGAATGAAGACCGCCGGCAGGTGGCCGAACGCGAGCGCGCCGATCAGGAGGCCCGGCACGATCTTGTCGCAGATGCCCAGGTGCACGGTGCTGTCGAACATGTCGTGCGAGAGCGCGATCGCCGTGCCCTGCGCGATCACGTCGCGCGAGAACAGCGACAGGTCCATGCCCGCGCGGCCCTGGGTCACGCCGTCGCACATCGCCGGCACGCCGCCGGCGACCTGGGCGGTGGCGCCGAGGTGGCTGGCGTGCGCGCGGATCAGCCCCGGATAGGATTCGTAGGGCTGGTGCGCCGAGAGCATGTCGTTGTAGGCGGTGACGATGCCCAGGTTGGGCGTCACCCCGCCGCGCAGGCGCGACTTGTCGGACGGGCCGCAGGCGGCGAAGCCGTGCGCCAGGTTGCCGCAGCTCAGGCGGCTGCGGCTGGGGCCGGCCTGGCGCATCGCCTCGATGGCGGCCAGGTAGGCCGCGCGCGAGGCGCGGCTGCGCTGGCGGATGCGTTCGGTGACGGCGTGCAGTACGGGGTGCAGGTTCATCGGAATGGGGGCTGTCCCTGTCGTTGGCGCGCGCGGCGTGGGGTCACGGGCACCAGTGGATGTGCAGCGGCGCGCCGGGCGTCTGGAACGCGATGCGCGCGGGGTATTCGAGCGGATCGTCGCCGCCGAGCACGCGCTCGAGCAGCTTGCGCTTGCTCTCGCCGCGGATCAGCAGCAGGCGGGTATGCGCCGGCGCCAGGCCGGCGGGGGTGAGGCTGATGCGGCGCAGGAACTTGCCAGCGCCCGGGCAACCGGTGGCGTCGACCGCGACGTAGGGCGCGCGCGACTGCAGCGCCGCTTCGAGGTTGTGCATGCGCGGGAACAGCGAAGCGGTGTGTCCGTCTTCGCCCATGCCCAGCACGACCACGCCGGGTGCGGCCCGGGCGTGCAGGTTCGCGGCACTGACCGCTTCCTCGATGCTGCGCCCGGGGCGGGTGATGCTCTCGAAGCGGGCGGCAGCGGCGCGATCGCGCAGCAGGGATTCGCGGATCAGGCGCGAGTTGCTGTCCGGGTCGTCCGGCAGCAGCCAGCGCTCGTCCACCAGGGCGACATCGACGCGGCTCCAGTCCAGCGGCGCCTTGGCCAGCGCCTCGTACACCGGCGCAGGGGTGCTGCCGCCCGACAGCAGCAGGCGGGCACGCGGCCGGTCCTGCAGGTCGCGGCCCAGCACCGAGGAGATCGCCACGGCCGCGCCCCAGGTCCACTGGGTCAGCGACTCGTAGGTGTGCATCTGCACGGCCGGCGCGGGCGCTGCGTCCATGGCCCCGTCGTGCGCATCGTGCGGACTCATGGCGTGGGCGCCTCGAGCGCTTCGCGGCGCGCGATCGCGGCCGCGCCGAGCAGGCCGGCGTGGGGATGCAGCACCGCCAGCGACGGCACGCTCGCCATCGCCGGGGAGAAGCGCCCCTTGTGTTCGAAGCGCTGGCGGAAGCCGGAGTGCTGGAGCGCGTCGAGCATCTTCGGCACCAGGCCGCCGGTGAGGAACACGCCGTCCCAGGCGCCAAGTGTCAGGACCAGATCGCCCGAGACCGCGCCGAACACCGCGCAGAACACGTCGACCGCGCGCATGCAGCGCGGATCGCCCGCCTGCGCACGGGCGGTCACGTCGGCCGGCTGCAGCGGTCCCGGATCCTCGCCCGCGATCTCGCTCAGCGCGCGGTGGATGTTGACCAGGCCCGGGCCGCAGATCAGCCGCTCGTTCGACACCCGGCCGAACTGGGCCGAGAGCTGCGCCAGCACCGCCAGCTCTTCCGGGGTTCCGGGTGCGAAGCTGGCGTGCCCGCCCTCGGTCTCGAGCGGAAAGTGGCGGCCCTCGCGGATCATCAGCGCGCCCACGCCCAGCCCGGTGCCGGGACCGAGGATGGCGTAGGTGCGGTGCTGCGGCGCGCGCTCCGGCGTCCACGTGGCCGCGCCGATCGGCACCACGTCGCCGGGCTGGAACAGCGGAATCGCCATGGCCTGCGCGGCGAAGTCGTTGACCAGGCTGACCCGTTCGAAACCCAGCTGCGCCTGCGTGCGGCGGCGGCAGATCACCCAGGGATGGTTGGTGATGCGCGCCTCGTCGCCATCCACGCGCCCGGCCACGGCGAACACGCCATGGCGGATGCCCGTGTCCGCCTGGCCGGTCTCGACCAGGTAATGCCGGGCGGTATCGGCCAGGGATGGAAAATCGGCGACCGGAAAGCGCTGCACGCTGTCGACCAGCAGCGGCGACTCCGCAGCCGGATCCGCCAGGGCGAAGCGGGCGTTGGTACCGCCGATGTCGGCGAGCAGGATCCGGGGCGCGCTCATCCGCGGCTGCCCGCCTTGCCCACGGTGCGCGGCAGAAACCCCGCCGCGCCGGCCGGGCCCCAGGACCCGGCGGGATAGTCGTGGACCGGGGTGGCGGCGTCCGCCCAGGCGGCGCTGATGCTGTCGATCCAGCGCCACTGCGCCTCGACCTCGTCGTCGCGCACGAACAGGGTCTGGTCGCCCTTGAGGGCGTCGATCATGAGCCGCTCGTAGGCGATGCGCCGCTTGGGCGGCAGCATCGCGAGGTCCAGCGACATCGGCAACAGCTCGGTCGCACCCCATTCGGGCGCGGCCAGCGAACCCATCAGCCCCAGCTCGATGGTCTCCTCCGGCTGCAGGCGCATGCGCAGGCTGTTGGGGCGTGCGTGCTCGCGATCGGGGCGGTCGAACACCCAGTGGGTGACCGGCTTGAAGTTGACCAGCACCTCGGTGGTGCGCGAGGGCATGCGCTTGCCGGTGACCATCCGGAACGGCACGCCTGCCCAGCGCCAGTTGTCGATCCAGGCGCGCAGGCCGACGAAGGTTTCGACAGCGCTGTCAGCCAAAAAACCCTTCGCGGCCGAGCCTTCCACCACGCCCGCCGTATAGCGGCCGCGGATGCTGTCGGCGGCGGCGTCGGCGGCGGTCATCGGCCGCAGCGCGCGCAACACCTTGCGCTTCTCGTCGCGGATGCTGTCGGCGTCGAGCGCGGCCGGTGGCTCCATCGCGATCAGCGCCAGCAGCTGCAGCATGTGGTTCTGCACCATGTCGCGCAGCGCGCCGTAGTCGGCGTAATAGCCTTCGCGCCCGTCCACGCCGGCGGTCTCGGCCACCAGGATGTCGACCGACTCGATGGATCGGTTGTCCCACACCGCCTCGAGCAGGGTGTTGCCGAAGCGCAGGGCCAGCAGGTTCTGCACCGGCGCCTTGCCCAGGTAATGGTCGATGCGGAAGATCCGCGACTCGTCCAGGGCCGACTTGAGCGTGGCGTCGATCGCGCGCGCCGAAGGCAGGTCGTGGCCGATCGGCTTTTCCAGCACCAGGCGCGAGGGCGGTTCCAGCAGGCCGGCGCCCTTGAGCCCCAGGCAGGCGGACTCGAACAGGTTGGGCGGGGTGGACAGGTAGCTCACCGCAGGCCGGTCGGCATAGCGCGACAGCGTGCCGGCCATGCCCTCGACGTCGTTGAGGTTGAGCGGGTGGTAATGGATCCGCCCCAGCAGGTCGTCCAGGGCGCCGTTGTTGCGGGCGTCGCCGCCGATGCGTTCGCGCAGCCAGGCTCGGAAGGCGTCGTCGTCGTGCGGCGTGCGGCCGATGGCGACGACGCGGAAGTTCTCCGGCAGCAGCCTGTCGCGAAGCAGGTGCAGCAGGGAAGGGAACAGATAGCGTTGAGCCAGGTCGCCAGTGGCGCCGAACAGCAGAAGTGAGTCGTGCATTGACGCCCGCGTTGCCATCGTTAGGGAAGGGGATCGGACAGGCTTCGCCCGTGGCTCCGAATGATGCCAGAGTACCAGCGCGCGCTGTCCTTCGGGGTGCGCTCGAGCGTCCCGTAGTTGACGTGGATGATACCGAACCGCTTCGAATAGCCCAGCGACCACTCCAGGTTGTCCAGCAGCGACCAGGCCATGTAGCCGCGTACGTCCACGCCGGCGGCGATCGCGTCGTGGATGGCGGTCAAATGCTTTCGTAGGTAATCAATTCGCAAGGGATCGCGCACGCGGCCTTCCTCGGCCACCGGCGGGTCGAAGAAGGCCGCGCCGTTCTCGGTGATGTAGACGGGCAGGTCGCCATAGGTGCGCTTGAACCAGAGCAGCAGGTCGGTCAGTCCCTGCGGGAAGACCTCCCAGCCGGTCTCGGTATAGGTGCCCAGCGGCTGGCGCACCACCTTCGTCCTCTGGGGATAGCTGTCGCCATCGCCGGTGACGCTGCGCGTGTAGTAGTTGATGCCGACGAAATCCAGCGGCTGGCGGATCAGCTCGAAGTCCGCCTCGGGGAAGTCCGGCCAGGCCTCGCCGAAGATGTCCCTGAGTTCGTCGGGATAGCGGCCGAGCAGGGCCGGATGCAGGAACTGCTCGTTCATGTAGGCGTGAGCGCGGCGCACCGCGGCCGCGTCCTCGGCGGAGTCGCCAGCCGGATACTTGGGCTCGATGTTCACCACCAGGCCGATCTCGTGCGCGCCCTCGGCGCGATAGGCCTGCACCGCCGCGCCGTGGGCGCGCATCAGGTTGTGGGCCGCGATCGGCGCCTCGAAGCGGCTGCGATGCCCGGGCGCCAGTGCGCCGTGCAGGTAGCCGCCGTCGGTGACCACCCAGGGCTCGTTGATCGTCGCCCACTTCTTGACCCGCCCGTCGAGCGCGCGATAGAGCACGCCGCCGTACTCGGCGAACCAGTCGGCGCAGTCGCGGTTGAGCCAGCCGCCCCGGTCGTCCAGCGCGGCCGGCAGATCCCAGTGGAAGAGGGTGAGCAGCGGCTCGATCCCGTTCTCCAGCAGTTCGTCGACCAGGCGCGAATAGAAGTCCAGGCCCGCCTGGTTCACCCGGCCGGTGCCTTCGGGCAGGATCCGCGACCACGACACGCTGAAGCGGTAGGCCTGCAGGCCGAGTTCGCGCATCAGGCGCACATCGTCCTTCCAGCGATGATAGTGATCGCAGGCGACATCGCCGGTATCGCCGTTGAGGGTCATGCCCGGGGTGTGCGCGAAGCGCGTCCAGATGCTGGGGCCGGCGCCGTCGGCCAGGGGCGAGCCTTCGATCTGGTGGGCGGCGGTGGCGGCGCCCCAGAGGAAGCCGGGCGGAAAGCGAAAGTCCTTGGAAGAAGGCGAACTCATCGGTGTGCGGCGTCCTGGTGATGGCCTGCGCGGCATGAAAACGATTACATTGCGAGAATAACGCAATCGTCCGAAGCGTAGTGTCGAGGTGGCCGCCATCCTGCCATCTCGGCCGGCGCGGCAGCTTCGCGCAGCGCAAGGACGGATCCTCCAGCCGGGAGAAACGAGTGGCGCACGTGCAACTGGACCAGCTGCGCAAGGTGTATCCGGACGGCCATGTGGCCGTGGCCGGCGCCAGCTTCGAGGTGGCCGATGGCGAACTGCTGGTGCTGGTCGGCCCCTCGGGCTGCGGCAAGACCAGCCTGCTGCGGATGGTCGCCGGACTGGAGGAGATCACGTCCGGCCGCCTGCACATCGGCGGGCGGCCGGTGAACGATGTCGCGCCGGGCGAGCGCGACATCGCCATGGTGTTCCAGAACTACGCGCTGTACCCGCACATGACGGTGGCCGAGAACCTCGGCTTCGCGCTGAAGCTGCGCAAACTGCCTGCCGAAGCGATCGCGACACGGGTGGCCGAGGCGGCGCGGATGCTGGAGCTCGAGCCGCTGCTGTCGCGGCGACCGGCGCAGCTGTCGGGCGGACAACGCCAGCGGGTCGCGCTCGGGCGCGCGCTGGTCAGGCAACCGCAGGTGTTCCTGCTCGACGAACCGCTGTCCAACCTCGACGCCCGCCTGCGCGCCGGCATGCGGGTCGAGATCGCGCGGCTGCACCGCCAGCTGGGCGCGACCATGCTCTACGTCACCCACGACCAGGTCGAGGCGATGACCCTGGGCCAGCGCATCGTGGTGATGAAGGATGGCCAGGTGCAGCAGATCGACGCGCCCATGGCGCTGTACCGCAATCCGGCGAACCGGTTCGTGGCCGGGTTCCTCGGCAGTCCGGCCATGAACCTGCTGCAGGGCCGGCTGCTGCGCGGGGACGGCTGGCGGTTCGAGCTGGTCGACGGCACGACAGTTCCATTGCCGGACGACGACCCAATCGATCCGGCCCTGGACGGAAAGGATATGGAACTGGGCGTACGCCCCGAGCATCTGCTGCCTGTGAGCGGCGAGGGCGCCGGGTTCGAAGCCGGTGTCGAGGTGGTGGAGCCGATGGGTAGCGACGCGCACGTCCATGCCCGCGTGGGCGGACAGGCCCTGGTGGCTAGGCTCGCGGCGGAGTCGCTACCGGCGCCGGGCGAGCTCCTGCGGCTGCGCATCGCGCCTGGCCAGTTGCATCTGTTCGATCCTGCCAGCGGCCTGGCATTGACGCGCCGGTGACGGCATCTTCATGGCGCGACCGCGCGTCGCGGGTCATCATGGCCGAATGATGTCCGACGGCCCCCCCTTTCTGCCGCCGCCGCCTCCATTGTCCGAACGCTGGGCGTTGTTCCTCGACGTCGACGGCACGCTGGTGCCGTTCGCGGACGATCCGGAGCAGGTGTATGTCTCCCCCCGCCTGGTGGACCGCCTGGGCGCCCTGTCGTCCGCGATGGACGGCGCGGTGGCGCTGGTCAGCGGCCGGCACGTGGACGTGCTCGACCGGCTGTTCGCCCCGCTGAGGCTCGCCGCCGCCGGCCTGCATGGCCTGCAGCGCCGACGCGCGGGCGAGGCGCTGGCCGGCCCGCCGCCGCTGCCGCCGGCGCTGGAGCAGGTACGGCTGGAAGCGCTGGAGCTGGTGTCGGCCTGGCCGGGCGCACTGCTCGAGGACAAGGGCGAAACGCTGGCCCTGCACTGGCGTGCCATGCCCGACGCCGCGGACGCGCTGCAGGCATATGCGGCGCGGACGGTGCAGCGCCTGCCGGGTTACCAGCTGCAGCCGGGCGACATGGTGGTCGAACTGCGGCCGCAGCGCGCCAACAAGGGCACGGCGATCTCGGCCTTCCTGGCCGAGCCGCCGTTCCGCGGGCGCCAGCCGGTGTTCGTGGGCGACGACCTGACCGACGAATACGGCTTCCAGGCCGTGAATGCGCAGGATGGCCTGGGCGTGCTCGTGGGCGACCGGGCCGGCAGCGCCGCCCGCTGCCGGCTGCCGGACATCGCCGCGGTACACGCATGGCTGGGGACAGGCAATTGAACGGAGGACAACGCATGCGGCAGACGCTCGATCTCGGCGTCATCGGCAACGGAAGTTTCGGGGCGCTGGTCGATCGCGAAGCGCGCGTGGTGTGGTCGTGCCTGCCCGCATTCGACGGCGACCCGGCCTTCTGCGCACTGCTTTCGCCGCGCGCGCACGAGGGCGGCGACCTTGCGGTGGAGCTGGAAGACTTCGAGCGCAGCGAGCAGCAGTACGTCACCAATACCGCGCTGCTGCGCACCGTGCTCCACGACCGCCACGGGGGCGCGGTCGAGGTGCTCGATTTCGCGCCGCGCTGGAAGCAGAACGGGCGCATCTACCGGCCCGTGTCGATCATCCGCCGCATCACGCCGCTGGCCGGCAGCCCCCGGGTGCGGGTGCGCGTGCGGCCGTTGGCCGACTGGGGCGCTCGCGTGCCCGATTCGACCTGGGGCAGCAACCACATGCGCTGGCTGCTGCCTGGCTTCACCCTGCGCCTGACCACCGACGTGCCGATCCGCTTCGTGCGCGAGCAGACCGCGTTCGTGCTCAACGAGGCGCAGTACATGGTGCTGGGGCCGGACGAGCCGCTGCAGCGATCGCTGTCGGGCTACGTGGAGGAGGCGATCGGGCGCACCGACGCCTACTGGCGCGAATGGGTGCGCTACCTCTCGATCCCGCTGGACTGGCAGCAGGCCGTGATCCGCAGTGCGATCACGCTCAAGCTGTGCCAGTACGAGGACAGCGGCGCGATCATCGCGGCGATGACCACCTCGATTCCGGAGGCGCCGCACACCACGCGCAACTGGGACTACCGCTACTGCTGGCTGCGCGACGCGGCCTTCGTGGTGCGCGCGCTCAACCGGCTGGGCGCGACGCGCAGCATGGAGGAGTTCCTGCGCTACATCTACAACATCGCCACCCACGACGGCAGCCTGCAGCCGCTGTACGGCATCGACTTCGCCGAGGAGCTGGAGGAGGCCGAGGTCGAGAGCCTGGCCGGCTATCGCGGCATGGGGCCGGTGCGGCGCGGCAACCTGGCCTGGGTGCAGAAGCAGCACGACGTCTACGGCAGCGTGGTGCTGGCCTCGACCCAGCTGTTCTTCGACCAGCGGCTGGTACACCCCGGCGACGCGGCGGCCTTCGCCCGGCTCGAACCGCTCGGCGAGCGCGCCTGGGCGCTGCACGACCAGCCCGACGCCGGGCTGTGGGAGTTCCGCGGCCGGGCCGAGGTGCATACCTACACGGCCGCGATGTGCTGGGCCGCCTGCGACCGCCTGGCCAAGATCGCCGGGCAGGTGGGACGCGACGATCGCGTCGCGTACTGGCGCCAGCGCGCCGACGCCATCCAGGCGAGGGTCATCGAACGCGCCTGGCGGCCGGACGCCAATCATTTCAGTGCTTCGTTCGACAGCGACTACCTCGACGCCTCGCTGCTGCTGCTGGCCGACATCGGCTTCCTGGCGCCGGATGATCCCCGCTACATGGCCACCGTCGATGCGATCGGCCGCGACCTGCGCCGTGGCGACGCGCTGTTCCGCTACGTGGCGCCGGACGATTTCGGCGAGCCGGAAACCAGTTTCACCATCTGCACGTTCTGGTACATCGACGCGCTGGCCGCGACGGGCCGCGAGGACGAGGCGCGGGCGATGTTCGAGCGCCTGCTGGCGCGGCGCAACCACCTCGGGCTGCTATCGGAGGACCTGGCGTTCGACGACGGCGAAGCCTGGGGCAACTTCCCGCAGACCTATTCGCACGTCGGCCTGATCATCGCCGCGATGCGGCTGTCGCGCAGCTGGCAGGAGGCTTCATGAGTCGTCTGGTGGTGGTATCCAACCGCGTGGCGCTGCCGGGAGAGAACCGGGCCGGCGGCCTGGCCGTCGGGCTGGAGGCGGCGCTGGGCGCGCGTGGCGGGCTGTGGTTCGGCTGGAGCGGCAAGGTAGTGCGCGAGGACAGCGGGCGCCTGCACGAACAGCAGGCCGGCGACGTGCGCTACGTCACCATGGACCTCAACCGCGCCGACCACGACGCCTACTACAACGGCTTCGCCAACCGCACCCTGTGGCCGCTGCTGCACTCGCGGCTGGACCTGGTCGACTACGCGCGCGAAACCCGCGCCGGCTACCGCCGTGTCAACATGCTGTTCGCCGAGAAGCTGGCGCCGCAGCTGCGCGACGACGACGTGCTGTGGATCCACGACTACCACCTGATCCCGCTGGCGGCGATGCTGCGCGAGCGCGGCGTGCGCTGCCGGATCGGCTTCTTCCTGCACGTGCCGATGCCCTCGGCCGACCTGGTCTCGGCCCTGCCCGAGCATGGCCGCCTGTTCGGCACCTTGTTCGCCTACGACCTGGTCGGATTCCAGACCGTCCGCGATGCCGACCGCTTCCGCACCTATGCGCGGATCTTCGGCGGCGCCTCGGTCGATGCCGACGGCGTGGTGCGGCTGCCGGGCGGCGGCTCGGTGGCGGTTGGGGCCTTCCCGATCGGCATCGACGCCCATCGCATCGCCCAGCAGTCGGCCGCGGCGGTCAACAAGTCCGCGGTGCGGGCGCTGCGCGACAGCCTCAGCGGGCGCAAGCTGGCGATCGGCGTCGACCGGCTGGACTATTCCAAGGGCATGCCGGAGCGTTTCCGCGCCTTCGCCCGCTTCCTCGAACGCCACCCGGGCGAGCGCGGCCGGCTCACCTTTCTGCAGATCGCCCCGGTGTCGCGTGGCGACGTGCTCGAATACCAGCACCTGCGCGACCAGCTCGAGGGCATCGCCGGGCATATCAACGGCACCCACGCCGCGCCGGACTGGACCCCGCTGCGCTACGTCAACCGCAATTTCCCCCATCCCACGCTGACCGGCTTCTACCGGCAGGCGTCGATCGGCCTGGTGACGCCGTTGCGCGACGGCATGAACCTGGTGGCCAAGGAATACGTCGCCGCCCAGGATCCGGACGATCCGGGGGTGCTGGTGCTGTCGATGCTGGCCGGCGCCGCAGCCGAACTGGATGCGGCCCTGCTGGTGAACCCCTACGACCTGGACGGCGTGGCGGACGCCATCGCCCGGGCCGCGGCCATGCCCCTGGCCGAGCGCCGCGAGCGCTGGGAGTCGATGATGCGGCCGATCACCGGCTACGACATCCATGCCTGGTGCCGGGCGTTCCTGGCCCGGCTGGCCGGGGAGAAGGGCTGAACCGGGCGCGGGAGGTCCGCGACGGGCGGGCGGCCCGGTCGTTATACTCGCGGGTCGGAATGCGGTTGGGGTCGTTAGTATCCCAATGCATTCAATGACTTGAAAGTCATTCCTACCTTCTCGCTAGAACCATAGGAGCCGCGCCTGCGCGCGCGGCCAGGGCCTCCAACGCCGCATGCGCCTGTCCACGATCAAGCTCGCCGGATTCAAATCCTTCGTCGACCCCACCACCTTGCACCTGCCGACCAATATGACCGGCGTGGTGGGGCCGAACGGCTGCGGCAAGTCCAACATCATCGACGCGGTGCGCTGGGTGATGGGTGAAAGTTCGGCCAGCCGGCTGCGCGGCGATTCGCTCACCGACGTGATCTTCGCCGGCTCCACCGCGCGCAAGCCGGTGTCGCAGGCGATGGTGGAGCTGATCTTCGACAACTCCGACCACACCGTGGGCGGCGAATACGCGTCGTTCAACGAGATCTCGGTCAAACGCACGGTCAGCCGCGACGGCCAGAGCAGCTATTACCTCAACGGCGCGCGCTGCCGCCGCCGCGACATCACCGACCTGTTCCTGGGCACGGGCCTGGGCCCGCGCAGCTATTCGATCATCGAGCAGGGCATGATCTCGCAGGTGATCGACGCCAAGCCCGAGGAGCTGCGCGTCTATCTCGAGGAAGCGGCCGGCATCTCCAAGTACAAGGAACGGCGCAAGGAGACCGAGACCCGGATCCGCCACACCCGCGAGAACCTCGACCGCCTCAACGACCTGCGCGAGGAAGTGGGCAAGCAGCTCCAGCACCTGGCCCGCCAGGCCAGGCAGGCCGAGCAGTACACCGCCATCCAGGCCGAGCGGAAGATCCGTGACGCGCAATGGAAGGCGCTGGAATTCCGCGCGCTGGACGCGCAGCTGCAGGCGCTGCGGCAGGGCCTGTCGCAGGAGGAGACGCGGCTGCAGCAGCTGATCGCCGAGCAGCGCGAGGCCGAGCGCGAGCTGGAAACCGGTCGCGTGCGCCGTGACGAGGCCAGCACCGCGCTCAGCCGGGTGCAGGCCGCCAATTACGAGGTGGGCGGTACGCTGGCGCGGATCGAGCAGCAGATCGCGCACCAGCGCGAGATGGCCGAGCGCCTGCACAAGGCCCGCGACGAGGCCCGCCAGGCGCTGGAGGAGATCGGCCAGCACATCAGCGGCGACCAGTCGCGGCTGGAGATGCTGCAGTCGGCCATCGCCGATGTCGAGCCGCAGCTGGAGGCCCTGCGCGAGGGCGACGAGGTCCGTCAGGAGGCGCTGCGCGCCGCCGAGGAGGCGCTGGCCGACTGGCAGCAGCGCTGGGAAGCGCACAATCGCGAGCAGAACGAGGCCTCGCGCGCCGGCGACGTCGAGCGCACCCGCGTGGACTATCTCGACCGCCAGTCGATGGACGCCGACCGACGCCGCGAACAACTGCAGGCCGAGCGTGGCGCACTGGACCTGGACGCGCTGTCGGAAGCCTTCGAGGCCATCGCCCTGCGCCACGAGGAGCAGAAGCTCGCGCTGGACGGCCTCAACGAGCAGCTGGAGGCGCGCAAGCAGGCTGCGCTCGACCTGCAGGACCAGCAGCGCAGCGCCCAGAACGAACTGTCCGACCTGCGCAAACAGGCGCAGGAGGCGCGCGGCCGCCTGTCCTCGCTGGAGACGCTGCAGCACGCGGCGCTGGGCCAGGAGCAGGGCGCCGCGGTCGAATGGCTGCGCCGGCACGGCCTGGATTCGGCCAGGCGCGTGGGCGAGCAGCTGAGCGTCGAGCCGGGCTGGGAGAACGCGGTCGAAGGCGCGCTGGGGCAACTGATCGAAGGCGTGCTGGTGGAGGCGCCGGAGGCGCTGGTCGAAGCCCTGGCCGACCTCGGCGAAGGCCGGCTGGCCCTGGTGGCCTCGGCCGCCGGCGCGGACGATTTCGCGCCGACCTCGCTGGCGGCGAAGGTGCAGGGGCCGCTCGCCATCCGGCGCATGCTGGCCCGTCTGCACGTGGCCGAGAGCCTGGGCGAGGCGGCCGCCCTGCAGGCACGGCTGGATCCGGGCGAATCGGTCATCACCCGCGGCGGCGAGCGCCTCGGCAGCGGCTGGGTGCGCGTGATGCGCTCGGGCGCGGCCAAGCAGGGCGCGCTGCTGCGCGAGCGCGAGATCAAGCAGCTGCGCGCGACGATCGAACAACTGCAGGCGCGCGAGCATGAACTGGAAGCCGCGCTGGCGACCGGGCGCGAGCGCCTGCTGCAGGCCGAGCAGCAGCGCGAGGATGCGCAGCGCCAGCTCTATACCGCGCACCGCAGCGTCTCGGAACTGGCCGGCCAGCTGCAGGGCCAGCAGGGGCGGGTGGACAACGCGCGGGCGCGGATCGAGAAGATCGAGGCCGAACTCGGCCAGCTGATCGAAACCATCGACGGCAGCGCCGCGCAGGCGCGCGAGGCGCGTTCCCGGCTGGAGGATGCGGTGGCGCGCATGGCCGAGCTGGAGGCCGCGCGCAATGCGCTGGAAGCCGAGCGCCGCAGCCTGGTCGAGGCCCGCGACGCCGCCCGCGCAGCTGCGCGCGAAACCCGCGACACCGCCCACGCCCTGGCCCTGACCCTGGAATCCCAGCGTGCCCAGGTGGTCGCCCTGACCCAGGCCCTGCAGCGCATGGGCGGCCAGCGCGGCCAGCTGGACGCGCGCCTGGGCGAACTGGCTGCGCAGCTCTCCGATGGTGACGCCCCGGTGGTCGCGCTGGAGGAACAGCGCCAGGCCGCGCTGGAGCGCCGCGTCATCGCCGAGAAGGACCTGGCCGCCGCGCGCTCGGCGCTGGAGGGCGTGGACAACGACCTGCGTGCGTTCGAACGCGTGCGCCACGAGCGTGAGCAGCAGGCGCTGGCGCAGCGGGAAGCCATCGCCCAGCGCCGCCTCGACCAGCAGGCGCTGGAGATCAGTGCCGGCCAGCTCGCCGCGGCCGTGGCCGAGGCCGGCTTCGTCATGGACGAGACCATTGCCGCCCTGCCCGAGGACGCGACCGCGCCGGCCTGGGAAAAAATGGTCGTCGACTTCGACGCGAAGCTTCGCAGGCTCGAGCCGGTGAACCTGGCCGCGATCCAGGAACATGCCGAGGCCGCGCAGCGCAAGGAGTATCTCGACGCCCAGGACGCCGACCTGACCACCGCGCTGGAGACGCTGGAAGAGGCCATCCGCAAGATCGACCGCGAGACCCGCGGCCGCTTCAAGGACACCTTCGACCGGGTCAACTCCGGCGTGCAGGAGATCTACCCCCGCCTGTTCGGCGGCGGCCACGCCTACCTCGAACTCACCGGCGAGGACCTGCTCGACACCGGCGTGGCGATCATGGCGCGCCCGCCGGGCAAACGCGTGAGCAACATCTCGCTGCTGTCAGGCGGCGAGAAGGCGATGACCGCGGTGGCGCTGGTGTTCGCGATCTTCCAGCTCAACCCGGCGCCGTTCTGCCTGCTCGACGAGGTGGACGCGCCGCTGGACGAAGCCAACGTCGGCCGCTTCACCGCGATGGTCTCGGAGATGAGCCAGCAGGTGCAGTTCCTGTTCGTGACCCACAACAAGGCCACCATGGAAGCCGCGCAGCAGCTCAGTGGCGTTACCATGCGCGAGCCCGGCGTGAGCCGGCTGGTGTCCGTCGACCTGGCCGAGGCTGCGCGCCTGGCCGGGGCGGCGTGAGGCCCCGCACCAGTTCCGGAGGACATGCATGACCGAATTGCGCATTGGCATCCTGATCGCGGGCCTGATCCTGCTGGCGGCGATCTGGTACTTCGGCACGCGCCCCCGGCAGGGCAAGGAGCAGGGCAGGCGCCTGCCGCGCGAGGAGCGCGACGGCGACGCCAGCCGGGTCGAACCGACCCTGGGCGCGCAGATCGAGCGCGAACTGGCGGACGCACCGCCCGCGGGCGGCGAGGAGCTGGTGCAGACGGAGATGAGCCTGCTCGACGAGAGCGTCGGCGCGGCTTCGCCCAACAGCGAGCTGGGCAAGCGTGTGAGCGAGGACTTCGAGAAGATCATCACGCTCTACGTCGCCGCGCGCGCCAACCAGGTGCTGCGCGGGCCGGACATCGTGGTCGCCGCCGAGAAGGCGGGCCTGACCTACGGCCACATGAATGTGTTTCACCGCCTGGTCGAGAGTCATCCGGAGCGCGGGCCGATCTTCAGCGTGGCCAACATCCGCAAGCCCGGCAGCTTCGAGATGGCGAGCATCCAGTCGCTGGAAACGCCTGCGATCGCCTTCTTCCTGACCCTGCCGGCACCGGTGAGCGCGCTCGACGCCTGGGACGCCATGCTGCCGGCGGCCCAGCGCATGGCCGAGCTGCTCGACGGCGTGCTGCTGGACGAGTCGCGCAACGCGCTGGGCCGGCAACGCATCGCGGGCCTGCGCGACGAGATGCGCGCCTGGGATCGCGAGCACGAAGTTCCGCCGGTCACGCGCAGCCCGCGCTGGTGAATCCTGTCACCGGGCACAGCATGCCCGGTTGACGTTGCGGACTGGAGAGCCCCGCCGCGAACCAGGTCCTGCCTGCTGGGCGCTGAGACCTGTGGGACCCCGCCGCGAACGGCGGGCCCGCTCCGCAAATGTCCCCCGGAATCCGCCCCTGGCGGATTCCTCCTCCTTGATTTTGCTGCGCGGACCCACCGCCCCCGGCGGGGCTCGGCTGCGGATCGAGAAAACGCCGTATCCCTGATACCTGCAGGGTAGTGAGTTGCGCTGCTTCTACCGCGGTTGCGGAAGGACCGAGGTACGGGCGTCGCGCCGTTGGCGCTCTTTCCCGCTACCGTACCGAATGCTTGCGGTAAGGGGCGGGACGGCGTCCGCCGCGGCGCGCGAATGGTGCCGGCGTCATCGGACACGACCTGCGCACCTGCCCGGGCTGCACGGGAGCGCGCGCCCCACCATCAGCAAACCGAGCCTCGCCGCGGCCGGCGGGCTTCCGCAGCGAAATCAAGGAGGAGGCGTCCGCCGCCAGGCGGACGCCGGGGGACATTCGCGGAGGAAGCCCGCCGGTCGCGGCGAGGCCCCTCAGGTCGCCGCGCGCCAGCGCCCGTGATAGTCAAACCTGGCGCGCATCTGACGGATGCAGGGGGGACTTCCGCAAAGGAAGCCCGCCGGTCGCGGCGAGGCCCCTCAGGTCGCCGCGAACCAGGCCCCTCAGGTCGCCGCGAACCAAGTCCCTCAGGTCGCCGCGAACCAAGCCCCTCACGCCGCCGCGAACCAGGCGCCTGTGGTAGCCGAACCGGCCTCCGCATCCGACGATGCCGGGGCACATTCGCGGAATGAGCCCACCGTCGAGGTGAGGCACGTCAGGCCGCCGCGTGCCACCGCCCGTGACAGCCAAACGCGGCGCCGCATCCTACAATCCCGCGCATGCCCGACCCCGCCGCCACCGCCCGCGTCGCCGAACTGCGAGCCCGCATCGAAGACGCCAATCATCGCTACTACGTCCTCGACGATCCCGCGATTCCGGATGCCGACTACGACGCACTGATGCGCGAACTCGAGGCGTTGGAACAGGCCAACCCCGAACTCGCCAGCGAGGATTCGCCCACCCGCACCGTGGGCATCCGTCCCGATGGCGGCTTCCCGGAAGTGACGCACGCGATTCCGATGCTGTCGCTGGCCAACGCCTTCGAAACCGCGGGCGTGCCCGAGGATGCCGATGACCGTGTGCGCTACGCCGAGGTGGCCGATTTCGAACGCCGCATCGAACAGAAGCTCGGCATTGCCGAACCCGTGTTCTCGGTCGAACCCAAGCTCGACGGCCTGGCGATCAGCCTGCGCTACGAGGGCGGCGTGTTCGTCCAGGGCGCCACCCGCGGCGATGGCAGCACCGGCGAGAATGTCACCGCGAACCTGCGCCAGGTGCGCGCGGTGCCGCTGAAGCTGCGCCCCGGCCAGCTGCCGCCGCCGGCGGTGCTCGAGGTGCGCGGCGAGATCTACATGCCACGCAAGGCCTTCGAGGCCTGGAACGTGGCGGCGCTGGAGCGCAACGAGAAACTGCTCGCCAATCCGCGCAACGGCGCGGCCGGTTCGCTGCGCCAGCTCGATCCCGCGGTGACGCGGCGCCGGCCGTTGGCCTTCTTCGCCTACGGCGTGGGCGAGGTGCGGGGGCTGGAGCTGCCCGAAACCCACTCGCAGACCCTGGCCCTGCTGCGCGGCTTCGGTTTCCCGGTGTCGCCTGAAGTCGACACCGCCAAGGGCTTCGACGGCCTGCTGGCCTATTTCCGCCGGATCGGGAAGTTGCGCGATGCGCTGCCCTACGACATCGACGGCGTGGTCTACAAACTCGACGACTACGACCAGCAGCGCGAGATGGGTTTCGTCTCGCGCGCGCCGCGCTGGGCGCTGGCGCACAAGTTCCCGGCACAGGAGCAGTCCACCGTGCTGCGCGCGATCGAGGTGCAGGTCGGGCGCACCGGTGCGATCACGCCGGTGGCCAGGCTCGAGCCGGTGCAGGTGGCGGGCGTCACCGTCACCAATGCCACGCTGCACAATGCCGACCAGATCGCGCGGCTGGACGCGCGCGAGGGCGACACCGTGATCGTGCGCCGCGCCGGCGACGTGATCCCGGAGATCGTGCGCGTGATCGAGGAGCGCCGCCCCGCCAGCGCCGTGCCGTGGACGATGCCGTCGCATTGTCCCGTCTGCGGCTCGGAACTGGTGCGCGAAGAAGGCGCGGCCGCATGGCGCTGCAGCGGCGGACTGTCCTGCCCGGCACAGCGCAAGGAGGCGGTGCGCCACTTCGCCTCGCGTCGCGCGATGGACATCGAAGGCCTGGGCGACCGCCAGGCCGAGGCGCTGGTGGAGTTCGGATTCGTGCACTCGCCGGCCGACCTGTACGCGCTGACGGTCGAGGACCTGGTACGGATGAAGACCGCGCTCGACGCGGCCACCGCCGCCGATCTGTTCGCGACCGTGGCCGACAGCCGCGGCGCGTTGACGCTGGATATCGCGGGCCAGGAAGCGCTGGCCGACGAGGCGCTGGACTGGAAGAACGCAGCCTTCCTGCGCCGCCACCTGGCTGTGGACGTGTCGGGCAAGCTGGCGACGCGCTGGGCCGAGAACCTGGTCGCCGCAATCGAGGCGAGCAGGCGCACCACCTTGCCGCGCTTCCTGTTCGCGCTGGGCATCCCGCACCTGGGGGAAACCACGGCAAGGTCGCTGGCGGCCTGGCTGGGTTCGCTGGACTTCGTACGCACGACGCCGGCGGTGCTGCTGCAGGCGCTGCCGGATATCGGCGCCGAGGTCGCGCGCTCGATCGCGACCTTCTTCGAACAGCCGGGCAACGCGGCGGTGGTCGATGCGCTGCTGGCCGCGGGCATCACGTTCACCGACGAGGCGATGCCCTCGGCTGGGTTGCACGAGCGCCTGGGCCTGGCGCACCTGCTCGGCACGCTCCCGGTCGACAAGCTCGGCGGCAAGAGTGCCGAACGCCTGGCCGACACCTACGGCAGGCTCGACGCGCTGCTGCGCGCCAATGCCAGCGGATGGGCGGGTGCAGGCGCATCGAGTGCGGGCGCCGGGAATCTTGCCGCCTACCTGGCCGACGAGGACGCGCTGGCGGAGTTGCGCGCGACCGATGCCGCGATGCAGCGACTGCTGGACGCCGCGCCCGCGAAAGCCGAGCGCGCGGCGGGACCTCTGGACGGCAGAACCGTGGTCCTCACCGGCAGCCTGTCGGCGATGACCCGCGACGAAGCCGGCGAGAAGCTCGAAGCGCTGGGCGCCAAGGTCGCCGGCAGCGTTTCGAAGAAGACCCACCTGGTGGTGGCCGGCGAAGCCGCGGGCTCCAAACTCGCCAAGGCGCAGGAGCTGGGCATCGAGGTCTGGGACGAGGCGCAGCTGCTGGACTTCCTCGGGAAGCATGCATGAGCCCGCCGGTGTCGTTGCGGCCGGTGCAGCCCGATGAAATGCCGCGGCTGCTCGGCATGCTGCGCAGTTTCTACGCCGAGGACCGCATCCCACTGGACGAGGCGCGCGTGCGCCGCGGTTTCGACCAGCTGCTCGCAGATCCCTCGCTCGGCGCGCTGCTGTTCGCCGAGGCCGAGGGCGAATGCATCGGCTACCTGGTCCTCGGCTGGTGCTTCAGCATCGAGCAGGGCGGGCGCCACGTGCTGGTCGACGAGCTGTACCTGGCGCCGGCTGCCCGCGGTCGCGGGCTCGGCGGCGCGCTGCTGTCGGCGGCCTGCGACTGGGCGCGTGGACAGGGCGCGGCGGTCGCGCGGCTGGAAGTGAACCACCACAACGCGCGCGCGAAGGCGCTCTACCTGCGCAGCGGATTCCGCGACGACCAGCGCGACATCCTCACCCGCGCGCTGGCCGTGGAGTCGGCATGAACCACGAGGCACTGCGCCTGCGGGCTCGGCTCAACCGCCTGGTGCGCGAGTTCTTCGACGCGCGCGGCGTGCTGGAGGTCGAGACGCCGGTGCTGTCGCGCGCCGGCAACACCGATCCCAACATCACCTCGTTCCACCTCGAGTTCGGCGGACGCACCGATGGCGCACCCCGCAGGCGCTGGCTGCGCACCTCGGCCGAATTCCCGATGAAGCGGCTGCTCGCCGAAGGCCTCGGCGACTGTTACGAACTGGGCCGCGTGTTCCGCGACGGCGAGGCCGGCGGCCGCCACAACCCTGAGTTCACCATGCTCGAGTGGTACCGCGTCGGCTGGACGCTGGAGCCGCTGATCGACGAGACCGCGGCCCTGGTGCAGGCCGCGCTGGGCCTGGTTGGACGCGAGGCGACGCTGCGCAAGGCCTCGTTTCGCGAGGTGTACCGCGATGCGCTGGGAATCGACCCGATGACGGCGCCGGTCGATGAACTGCGTGCCGCGTTCCCGGGCGAGATCGATCCGGCCGGCCTGACCCGCGACGACTGGCTCGACCTGCTCATGACCCACCGCATCCAGCCGGCTTTCCCGCAAGGGCAGTTGCTGGCGATGTACGACTACCCGGCCACGCAATGCGCGCTGGCGAAGGTCGTGCGCCGCGGCGAGGTGGAAGTGGCGGAACGCTTCGAGCTCTATCTCGGCCCGCTGGAGCTGGCCAACGGCTACCACGAGCTGACCGATGCCGCCGAGCAGCGCGCGCGCTTCGAGCGCGACCACGCGGTCCGCGCCGGTCGCGGCGCGGCGCGGCCGCCGATCGACGAGGCCCTGCTGCAGGCGCTGGCGTCCGGCCTGCCGGATTGCGCCGGCGTCGCCCTGGGCATCGACCGCCTGCTGATGGCGATGCTCGGCACCGGCGCCATCGCCGACGTGCTGGCCTACGACTTCAGCCGTGCCTGAGCCGCGCGTGTCGGCGGCGTAGAATGCGCCGATGAGCCAGGCCATCGACTACGCACGCTACGACCGAATCCGTCCCATCCACTGGACCGGCGACGCGCTGGAACTGCTCGACCAGCGCAGGCTGCCGTTCGCGGTCGAGTACCTGCGCTGCAGCAGCAGCGAGGAGGTCGCCGCGGCCATCCATGCGCTGGCGGTGCGTGGCGCACCGGCGATCGGCATTTCTGCCGCCTGGGGCGCGGTGCTCGCCGCGCGCGAGGTCGAGGCGGCCGACGCATCAGCGGCAGCCCAGGCGCTGGAGCCAGCGCTGCAGCGTCTCAATGCCGCCCGTCCCACCGCGGTGAACCTGGCCTGGGCGTTGGCGCGGATGCGCGCGGCCCTGCTGCGTGCGCAGGCGGGCGAGGGCATGGACTGGCGCGCGGCGCTGGAAGCCGAAGCGCGCGCCATCGAAACCGAGGATCTTGCCGCCAACCACGCCATGGGCACCCTGGGCGCTTCGCTGATCGCGCCCGGCAGCGGCGTGCTGACCCACTGCAATACCGGCTCTCTGGCGACGGCCGGCTTCGGCACCGCGCTGGGCGTGATCCGGGCCGGCGTGGCCGAAGGACGCATCGGCAAGGTGTTCGCCGGCGAGACGCGTCCCTGGCAGCAGGGCGCGCGCCTGACCGCCTGGGAGCTGCTGCAGGACGGGATTCCTGCGACGCTCATCGCCGACTCCGCTGCCGCGCACCTGATGAAGACCGGGGCGGTGCAGTGGGTGGTGGTCGGCGCCGACCGCATCTGCGCCAACGGCGACACCGCCAACAAGATCGGTACCTACCAGTTGGCGATCGCCGCGCGCCACCACGGCGCGAAATTCATGGTGGTGGCGCCGTCCTCGACGGTCGACATGGACACCGCCTTGGGCGAACTGATCGAGATCGAGGAACGCGACCCTGCCGAGCTCTACGGCATCGGCGGCCAGCGCACCGTGGCCGAGGGCGTGCCGGCCTGGAACCCGGTGTTCGACGTCACCCCGTCCTCGCTGATCGATGCGATCGTGACCGAGAAGGGCATCGTCGAGCATCCGGACACCGCTTCGATGCGGGCGCTGTTCGCCGCCTGATCCGCGGCCGTCGCCGTATCCGGCGGCGGCCACCGTGCCTCGGCGCGCGGTCAGCCCTTGCGCGCCAGCCGCCAGATCGCGACCGCGCTGAACAGCAGGGTGAAGCCCAGCGAATAGGCGATCGCCATCGCCAGCGGTTCGAACTGGAACTTCTCCACGCGCGCGGCATGCATGGCCAGCTGGATGACGTGGAACTGCGGCCAAACCGGCACCTGCCAGTGCAGCGACTCGGGCAGCGGGAAGAACATCCCCGAGAGGTAGCAGCCCGGCAGGTAGACCAGGTTGGCATAGCCAGGCGCCGCGCTGCCCTTGAACAGGGTGCCGATCATCAGGCCCATCGCGCAGAACGGAATCGCGCAGGCGACCAGCACCACGCTCAGCGCGACGATGCGCGGCGCATCGAGCTCCAGCCGGCCGGCGAGCAGCGCCACGGCCAGGATCGGCAGGTAGGCGAGCACGCCGAAGCCGAGGCCGCAGGCGAGCTTGGCCACCAGCCAGGAACCGGCCGGCGCCGGCTGCGCGCGCTTGAGCCGCAGCAGGCCCATGTCGCGTTCCATCGCCAGCGAGGCGCCGATGCCGAACAGCCCCGGCATGCTGACCGCCATTACCGCGAAGGCGGCGAACAGGAACACCCCGACCATCGGATCCTCGGCCGTCGCCTGGCCCGCCACCAGCAAGGCGATCAGCGCGTACAGGGCGACCGGCATGATCAGCACCGGCAGGGCGAGACCGGGATTGCGCAGCATGCGCAGCGCCTCGCAACGGGTTTCCTCGGCGTAGGCGCGCAGCAGCCTGCGCGTGGAGGGTGCCGTCAGCAGCGGGGTCGATGCAAGGATGTTCATGCAGCCTCCTTCGTGAGGGCGTTGAAGGCGTCGTCGAGTCCGGCCTCGCGCACTTCCAGTCGCGACAGCGCGGGATCCTCGTCCAGCAGGCGCCGCACCACGCGCTCGGCGCCGACGGCGGTCAGGTGCAGGCGATCGCGCTCGCGGCGTGCTTCCTGCACGCCGGGCCAGGCGGAAACCTCGGCTTCGCTGAGCCGCGTCTGGCAGCTGATCCGGCGGCGCGCGACCAGGGCGCGCATCTCGTCGACGCTGCCGGAGGCGACCAGGCGCCCCTTGGCGATCACCGCCACGCGATCGGCCAGCGCCTCGGCCTCTTCCAGGTAATGCGTGGTCAGCACGATCGAGCAGCCGGTCGCGAGCAGGCCGCGGATGCTCGACCACAGCGCCGCCCGCGCCTGCACGTCCAGTCCCACCGAAGGCTCGTCGAGGAACAGCACGCGTGGCCGTCCGCAGAGGGCGACGGCGAACTGCGCCAGTCGCTTCTGGCCGCCGGAGAGCTTGCCGTAGGCGCGATCGGCGAAGCCCGACACGCCGGCGCGGTGCAGGCATTCGTCGAGGCCGAGCGGGTCGGCGTAGTAGCTCGAAGCCAGCCGCACCAGCTCGCGCGGAGTCAGCTCCTTCGGCAGCTCGACATCCTGCATCATCGCGCCCAGGCCCTGCCGGCGCGCGCTCTCCTGCGGCGGACCGCCGAGCAGGTCGACGGTGCCGGCATCGGGTTCGAGCAGGCCCAGCCATAGCGAGATCGCCGTGGTCTTGCCGGCGCCGTTCGGACCGAGCAGGGCCAGCAGTTCACCGCTGCGCAGCTGCAGGTCGAAGCGGTCGAGCGCGGTCACGCCGCCGAAGCTGCGGGTGATGCCCCGCAGCGTGGCGACGGGCGTCGCGTCATGCGTCTTCGTGGCAGGCGTGGGTCGGGGCGCGGGCGCTGGCGGCTCCGGCTGCGGCGCAGTGCCGCCGCCGCGGCGCACCCGGCGACCGTTGAGCAACTGCCCGATCAGCGTGGGCCGCACCAGCCAGTGGTAGCTGGCGAACAGCAGCGCCAGGCTGGCGACCACAATGAATGGATACTTCAGGCTCCAGTGCAGCGACCAGTGGCCCACCCAGACCTGCAGCGCGGCCACCACGGGCAGGTGCACGAGATAGATCCAGTACGAAGCGTCGGCAACGTAGCGGCGCACGGGGCTGTAGCCGCCGAGATATCGCAGCGCGGCGCCGGTGAGGCCGAGCGACAGGCCCCATGCGGCGACGCCATGCATCAGCGCGAAGCCCGCCTTGGTCAGCAGGGCACCCTCGAACAGCACCAGCGGATTGGCGGGGACGCCGTCCGGCGCCATCGGGGTGACTCGCAGGCTCACCAGCATCCAGGCTGCGGCGAGCGCGCCCGCCAGCAGGTTCGGCAGCCAGTACCGTGCCAGCGCCGCCAACCCATCGCGGGAACGGTGCAGCAGCCAGCCCACGGCGAACGCGGTGCCGTAACCCGTCAGCGACGCCAGCTGCGGAATCAGGCTCTGGTCTGGCGTGGGAATCCCGGTCCAGTAGAACCAGTTCGACAACGGCAGCAGTGCGCTCGCCACCGGCAGGGCGAGCACGAACAGGATAACGACCGGCAGCCGCAGCGCGGACGAGAACACGCGATCGGCCAGGCTGCGCAGCGCCTGCCTGCGGTCGAGGCGCGCGACCAGCCCGGCCACCAGCAGGACCAGCACATAGCACTGCAGCAACTGGTACAGGAACCACAGATGGGTCAGCGGGAATGCGCCGGCGACCTTCGGCATGTCCGGCATCTCCGGCAGGCTGCCGCCGAACACCTTGCTGAGGCCGACGACCCAGACCATCGAAATCAGCGGGAACAGCACCACCCAGCCCGCCACCAGCGGCAGGCCGATGCGCAGGATGCGGTTCTTCCAGAATCCGGCGGTGCCGAGCCGGCCATGCAGCAGGCGCGCGAAGTAGCCGGCGATGAAGAAGAACAGCGTCATCCGGAACACGTGCGAGACGAAGGCGGCATCGCCCAGGAACGCGCTCGGCGAGTGGTCCTGCATCGCCCACAGCCCCGGCGGCCAGCCCGGTATGAACGACAAGGCGGCATGGAAGGCCACGCCGAGCAGGAGCGCGAAGCCGCGGACGGCGTCCAGCGCATGCAGGCGCTGCGGATCGTGGTGGGGCATGGCGGTGTCCTTCAGAGGAAGTCGCGGCGGCGCGCGACGGTGAGCTGCGGCAGGGCGACGGCGAACACGAGGACAAGGGCTTCGACCAGCAGCACGCCGAGCACGCTGCCGTTCCACACCGGCGCGTCGGCATCGAGATGGGCGCGGATGCCGGGAAGCGCACCGACGACGAACATGAAGATGCTCACCGACATGTTGGTGAGGATGATCGCGGCCGTCATTGCGCCTTCGGAGCGCGCGTGCAGCGCGGCGCAGAGCACGATCGCGAAGTTGGCGAGCAGGTAGCCGCACAGCGCGACGACGAAGGGCAGCATGCCGTCGGGCACCGCAGGCGAGGCCAGCACCAGGGCCACGGCCGAGAGCGTGGCGGCCAGCCAGGGCAGCGCGAAGCACAGCAACAGGCCGAGGGTCTTGGCCAGCACGTACTGCGGGACCGAGACCGGCAGGCTGAGGATGAACTGCAGCGACTGCTCCTTGCGCTCGTTGGCCACGCCGTAGATCGCCAGCATCACCCCGCCAGCGATCACCGCGGTGATCCAGGCGATCGAGCCGACGTTGAAGGCGACGCGGCCGAATGCGCAGGCCAGGGCCGAGAGGGCGGCCGCGGTGGCGGTCGCCAGCATCATCCCCCGGTGGACGTGGAGTTCCTTGGCGATGAGCCGGTTGACGATACCGTTCATGGGTTGCGCGCTTCCCGGTGATGCATGACGTTGGCGACGAAGATCTCTTCCAGGCTCATGCGCTGGACGCCGTGCACGGCGCTTCCCAGCAACGCGAGCTGCGCCTGGTCGAAGCGGTTGGTGGTGAGGGTGCGGAACCGGCCTTCGCCGGCCTGCGCCACGATGTCGGGCAGCAGGGGCAGGGCGGCGCCGGGTTCCAGCTGCACCTCGATGCGGCGCCAGCGCTCCAGGAACGCTTCCTTGTCGCTGTTTTCCAGCAGCCGGCCGCGGTCCATGAAGGCGATGCGGTCGGAAATGCGCTCCACGTCGACGGTGTTGTGCGACGAGAACAGGATCGAGCGGCCGTCGTCGCGCAGCACGTCCATGAGTTCGGTCAGCAGTTCCTGGCGCGCGACCGGATCCAGGCCGTTGCCGGGCTCGTCGAGCAGCAGCAGCCGCGGCCGGCGGGCCAGCGCCAGCAGCATGGCGGCCTTGACCTGCTCGCCGTGCGACAGCGTCCGCGTCGGCTGCTGCGGATGCAGGTTGAAGCGGCGCTGCAGGGTGGCCGCATAGTCGGCGTCCCAGCCGGGGTAGGCCGAGGCGACGAAGGCCATGTGCCAGCCCAGCGTCGCGTTGGGGATCAGCCGCATGTCGGCCGACACATAGCCGATGTCGCGCTTGGCTTCGGCCTGCGCGGCCGGCATGGCGTGGCCGAGCACGCGGATCTCGCCAGCGTCGGGCGCGATCATGCCCATGGCCATGCGGATGGTGGTGGTCTTTCCCGCGCCGTTCGGGCCGACCAGGCCCATCACCTCGCCGGGCTCCAGGTCGAAGGAGAGCCCCTGCAGCTGGAAGAAACGATAGGCCTTGCCGACGCCCCGCAGGCGCAGGTGGGCGGTGTTGCTCATGGTGTGCTCCCGGCGCGCAGCGCGCTGCGCAGTCGTGCTTCGAGTTCCTTGTCGGTCATGCCGAGCTGGCGCGCGATCTCTGCGGCGCCGCGCAGATGCTCGTCGAGCTTCTGCTGCTGCAGCTCGCTGGCGGCGCTGCCGCGACCGCTGTCGGCGACGAACGAGCCCTTGCCGTGGCGGGTGACGATCACCCCTTCCGACTCGAGGTCGAGATAGGCGCGCTTGACCGTGATCACGCTGACCTTGATGGTCGCCGCCAGCGCCCGGATCGAAGGCAGCTCGTGGCCGGCGGGCCACTCCCCGGACGCGATGCGCGCGCGCATCTGCTCCACGATCTGGAGATACATGGGCCGCGCGTCGGTCTGCGAGATGTGGAGGTCAGTGTTCATACTGTGCATATAGTGTATGCACAGTTGAGGCGCGGTCGGGAAGTACCGTCTGTCGGGAGACCTGGGTCTGCAGGCCGGCGCGGAAGTCGGATCTGCCTCAGCGGTGCTCAGCGCTCGCGCCGGCGCCAGTCGAAGTCCGGCCGCTGCAGGCCCAGCACGATGCCGATGGTGGTCGAGGGCAGCAGGACGCAGGCCACGAACAGCAGGGTCTGCGCGCCGCTGATGTCGAACGCGGCCAACAGCCACTGGGTCGTGGTCATCCAGGCCCAGTGGATGCCGATGCAGGTCCACAGCCGGCCCGACAGCGCCCGCGCATAGCCGAGGATCAGCCCGAGCCCCGGCACGAACATCCATTGCTGCAGCGAATCCAGCGCGCCGACGGCCCAGGCGAAGGCGACGAACACCGCCAGCTGCGCCAGCAGGGCGACCCATGCCGGCGCGTGCCGCCCGACCAGCCCCTGGACGTAGCCGCGCAGCCCCAGTTCCTCGGGCAGGGCCTCCGACAGAAGAACGGCCAGCGCGATGCCCGGCAGGAGCAGGGCCAGATCCGTCGTCCCCAAGCGCGGCGACAGCGTCGCCCAGTCCAGCCACAGGCAGAGGGCCACGCCAGCGGCGGCGGGCAGCAGCCACAGCGCGATGCCCGCGGCGAAGGCGAGCAGGTTGCTGCCTGCCGCCGCGCTCCATCCCGCCACGCGCCAGGGCAGCCGCTCGTACCGGAGCAGGCCCCAGACCAGCGCGGCGACGCCCGCCGACAGCAGCACGCCTTGCGCAATACGCTGCGCGCGCGGGTCGGACGCGACCTCGGGCATTCCCAGCGTCAGCCGCCAGAGCACCACCAGGGCGACGGCGAACAGCAACAGGCGCGGAAGCGGGGACGGTGCGATCGACCTCATCGGGACCGGATGCGGGCGGGGTGCGGACAGTGTGGAGCGGCGGACCGCCTCGCTGTACTGACAGCTGTCAGGCACTGCTGCTGGCGGACGATCCGGAAGCGTGGCGCGGACGGCGTCGCGGATCCGGAGGGCGAAGGGGCGGGAGCGATGCGGCTGTCGCTGCGCAAAGGATCCGCAAGTGGTTGTTTTCGCGCAGGAATATGCTGGCGAAAAAACGGCGTTCGTGATAGCATTCCGCGATTGATTCCGGCGCGGCCGAGAGGCCCGCCGCCACGTTTTTCCGGGCGGCTGCCGGCAGCCGCGGGGAAGCCCGGCATACACAGGACGCAAGCAACTCGATGACCGATCTCGCGCAGGAAATCATCCCGGTCAACCTCGAAGACGAAATGCGGCGCAGCTACCTCGATTACGCCATGAGCGTGATCGTGGGGCGCGCGCTGCCGGATGTCCGCGATGGCCTGAAGCCGGTGCACCGGCGCGTGCTGCACGCGATGAACGAGCTCGGCGCGCACAGCAACAAGCCCTACTACAAGTCGGCGCGTATCGTCGGTGACGTGATCGGTAAGTACCATCCGCACGGCGACCAGTCGGTGTACGACACCCTGGTGCGCATGGCGCAGCCGTTCTCGCTGCGCTACATGCTGGTCGACGGGCAGGGCAACTTCGGTTCGGTCGACGGCGACTCCGCCGCGGCGATGCGATACACCGAGGCGCGCATGGCGCGCATCACCCACGAGCTGATGGCGGACATCGACAAGGAAACCGTCGACTTCCAGCCCAACTACGACGAGAAGGAGCTCGAGCCGTCGGTGATGCCGACGCGCTTCCCGAACCTGCTGGTCAATGGTTCGGCCGGCATCGCGGTGGGCATGGCGACCAACATCCCGCCGCACAACCTGGTCGAGGTGGTGGACGCGCTGATCGCGCTGATCGACAACCCCGAGATCGACATCGACGGCCTGATGGAATACATCCCGGGCCCCGATTTCCCCACCGGCGGCATCATCAACGGCGTGGGCGGCATCCACCTCGCCTATCGCACCGGCCGCGGCCGGGTGCGCATCCGCGCCAAGTGCGAGGTGGAGGTGGCCGACAACGGCCGCGAGTCGATCATCGTCACCGAGATTCCCTACCAGGTGAACAAGGCGCGGCTGATCGAGAAGATCGCCGAGCTGGTGAAGGACAAGAAGCTCGAGGGCATCAGCGAGCTGCGCGACGAGTCCGACAAGGACGGCATGCGCATCTACATCGAGATCAAGCGCGGCGACTCGGCCGAGGTGGTGCTCAACAACCTCTACGCCCAGACCCAGCTCGAGTCGGTGTTCGGCATCAACATGGTGGCCATCGTCGCC
Source organism: Luteimonas campi (assembly GCF_051162505.1). NCBI lineage: Bacteria > Pseudomonadati > Pseudomonadota > Gammaproteobacteria > Lysobacterales > Lysobacteraceae > Luteimonas > Luteimonas campi. The sequence continues at coordinate 579,995 of NZ_JBNWEM010000001.1, read as the reverse complement.
GGCCGCCCGCAGCTGCTCAACCTCAAGGAAATCCTCGAGGCCTTCGTTCGCCACCGACGCGAGGTGGTCACCCGCCGGACGATCTTCGAGCTGCGCAAGGCGCGCGCGCGCGCCCACATCCTCGAGGGCCTGACGGTCGCGCTCGCCAACATCGACGAGATGATCGAGCTGATCAAGACCTCGGAGAACCCGGCGGTCGCCAAGGAGCGCATGCTCGCGCGCCTGTGGCAGCCGGGCCTGGTCGGAGCGCTGCTGGAAGCCGCCGGCGCCGAGGCCTCGCGTCCCGAGGACCTGCCCGCGGGCGTGGGTCTGCTGGCCGACGGTTACCAGCTGACCGATACCCAGGCGCAGCAGATCCTGGAGATGCGCCTGCACCGCCTGACCGGGCTGGAGCAGGAGAAGCTGACCGAGGAATACCGCCTGCTGCTGGACACCATCCGCGGCCTGATCGAGATCCTCGAGGATCCGGAAGTGCTGCTCGAGGTGATCCGCACCGAGCTGCGCAACGTCAAGGAAGAATTCGGCGACGAGCGCCGCAGCGAGATCCGCGCCAGCGAGGAGGACCTCGACATCCTCGACCTGATCGCGCCGGAAGACGTGGTGGTCACGCTCTCGCACGCCGGCTACGCCAAGCGCCAGCCGGTGACCGCCTATCGCGCGCAGAAGCGCGGCGGCCGTGGCCGCAACGCCGCGGCGACCAAGGACGAGGATTTCATCGACCAGCTGTGGCTGGTCAACACCCACGACACCCTGCTGACCTTCACCAGTGCCGGCCGCGTGTTCTGGCTGCCGGTGCACCAGCTGCCCGACGCCGGCCCGAACGCGCGCGGCCGCCCGATCATCAACTGGATCGCGCTGGAAGAGGGCGAGAAGGTGCAGGCGGTGGTGCCGGTGCGCGGGTACGAGGCCGACAAGTTCGTGTTTTTCGCCACCCGCAACGGGACGGTCAAGAAAACCCCGCTGACCGAGTTCGCCTTCCGCCTGGCGCGGGGCAAGATCGCCATCAACCTCGACGAGGGCGATGCGCTGGTCAATGCCGAGCTGACCGATGGCAGCCGCGACGTGATGCTGTTCGCCAGCAACGGCAAGGCGGTGCGCTTCGACGAGGGTTCGGTGCGCGCCATGGGCCGCACGGCCACCGGCGTGCGCGGCATCCGCCTGGCCGATGGCGAGTGCGTGTGCAGCCTGGTGGTGGTCGATGGCGACGGCGACATCCTGACCGCCAGCGAGCGCGGCTACGGCAAGCGCACCTCGCTGGAGGAATACCCGAAGAAGGGACGCGGCACGCAGGGCGTGATCGCACTGCAGACCACGGCCCGCAACGGCAAGCTGGTCGGCGCGATCCAGCTGTCGGACCAGCACGAAGTGCTGCTGATCTCCGACGGCGGCACCCTGGTGCGGACGCGCGCATCGGAGATCTCGCAGGTCGGTCGCAACACCCAGGGCGTGACCCTGATCCGCCTGGGCGAGGGCGAGACGCTGCAGGCGATCGAACGCGTGGATGCCTCCCTGGGCGAGCAGGATGAGCTTGCCTCGCCGGTGGCAGGCGACGTCGAGGCCCGTCCCGAGGCCTGACGGCGCCGCCCGTTCCTGCAGGAAGCGGCCCGCCGCAAGGCGGGCTTCTTCTTTGGGGCGACGCGGGCGCGGGCGGCACATGGCCGAGGCGGCGGGGCAGGCAGGCGATCGCCTCTATCCGGACCGCAGCCCGGGGTGACGTCGCGCGGTGCCGTCCCCAAGGAACTGCTGTTCCGCGCCGGCGCAGCCGGATTCACGCTGTCTATACTGGCGGCAAGTCGGGGAAGGGCTGACAGCGATGGCAGGCGTGGGACGGCGGATGTTGGGCGAGGCCGCGCGCGGCGTAGCCGTGGTGGGGCTCCTGTTGCTGGCGCTGGTGGGCTGCAAGCGCAACGAAACCGGGCAACTGCCCGCGCTGAGCGGCGAGGCGATCCAGGCCGAGCGCGAGCAGGTCGAGGGTTTCGCGCTGGTGCGCGCCTGGCCCGACCAGACTGGCGAGGGGCTGTCGATCGCGCTGGAGTTCTCGCAGCCGCTGGTCGGCACGCAGGACTTCGACAGGCTGATCACCTTCGCCGAGCCCGTGGCCGAACCCAGCAGCTGGACGCTCGATGAGGCCGGCACGGTGTTGCGTTACCCGCACGTCAAGGCCGACCAGCACTACACCCTGCGCATCTCCACCGACCTGACCGCGGCCGACGGCAGCCGGCTTCCGCTCGCGCTCGAGGAGAAGGTATACACCGGCGAACTCGACCCGGTGGTCGGGTTCGCCTCGCAGGGCAGCGTGCTGCCGGCGAAGGAGTCGCGCGGCCTGCCGGTGGTGTCGGTCAACGTCGCCGAGGTGGACGTGGAATTCCTGCGCGTGCGGGAGGCGTCGCTGCCGAAGTTCTTCGCCGAATACCAGCGCGGCGGGCGCCGAGGCAGCTGGGAACTCGACAACCGCTGGAACGACCGCACGCCGATGTCGCAGCTGGCCGAGCCGGTCTACGTCAACCGCTTCGTGCTGGGCGGCGAGCGCAACGAGCGCGTGCTGACCTACCTGCCGCTGCAGGACATCGCCGAGCTGCAGCAGCCGGGCCTGTATTTCGCGGTGATGAAGCGCGCCGGCTCGTTCCAGGACGAGTTCGAGACCGCCTACTTCACCGTCAGCGACATGGGCCTGCACGCGCGTGCGTACAAGGACAGGCTGTTCGTGCACGCCGCTTCGCTGCGCGACGGGGCTGCGATCGGCAGCGCCGAACTGCGCGTGCTCGACGCGCGCGGCGAGACGGTCTACCGCGCCGGCACCGACGCCAATGGCAACGCCCTGCTCGACTACACGCTCGATGCCGGACACGTGCTGGTGGCCAGCCGCGGCAGCGATGTGGCGATGCTGCCCTTCAACCAGCCGGCGCTGGACCTGTCCGAATTCGCCGTGTCCGGGCGCGAGGCGAGCTGGTTCGACGTGTTCGCCTGGTCCGGGCGCGACCTCTATCGTCCGGGCGAGACGGTCCGCGTCTCGGCGCTGCTGCGCGACAACGACGGCCGGCCGGTGGCCGCGAAGGACGGCAAGGCGCAGACGCTGTTCGTTCGGCTCAAGCAGCCGGACGGCAAGCCGTTCTTCGAGACCCGGCTGCGGCCCGGCGCGCTGGGTTACTACAGCTTCGAGAAGAACGTGCCGGCCGACGCGCCCACCGGCCGCTGGCAGGTGGAGTTCCGTACCGATCCGTCCAGCCGCGAGGCCGTGCAGGGCATGGCGCTGCGCATCGAGGAGTTTCTGCCCGAGCGCATGAAGCTGGACCTGGATGCGGCCGACGCCATCCTGCGTCCGGGCCAGCCGCTGAAGCTGCAGGCCACCGGCGCCTATCTGTATGGGGCGCCGGCCGCGGGCAACCGCTTCACCGCCAGGCTGGCGGTCGCGGTCGAGCAGCATCCGCTGGAAGGCATGCCGGGCTGGTTCTTCGGCGATCCGACCGTGCAGTTGCCCAGGGAGGCGAAGGACGTCGTCGACGCCTCCCTGGACGGGCAGGGCAGGCTGCAGCAGGACATCGCGCTGCCAGAGGAAGCCAGGCCGACCACGCCGATCGCGGCGGTGGTCTCGGGCAGCCTGTTCGAGACCGGCGGACGCAGCGTGAACCGCACGCTGCGCCGGGTGCTGTGGCCGGCGCAGGCGCTGGTCGGCGTGCGCCCGCTGTTCGACGACGCCGAAGGCGCGGACGCCAACAGCAATCCCGGCTTCGAACTGATCCGCGTGGGCAGCGACGGCAAGCCGCGCGCGGCCAAGGGCCTGCAGGTGACCCTGGTGCGCGAGCACCGCGACTACCACTGGCGCTTCGACGAGGATGGCGGCTGGGAGTATGAGTACACCAGCCGCTACGAGAACGTGGAGACGCGCAGCATCGACACCGCGGCCGCGACCCGCGTGGACTTTGCGGTGGAGTGGGGCGAGTACCGCATCGACGTGCTCGATCCGGAAACCCGGCTGGTCACCCGCTATCCGTTCCGCGCCGGCTGGAGCTGGAGCGACGGCAATCGCGGACTCGACGCGCGCCCCGACAAGGTCAAGCTGGCGCTCGACCGCACCGCCTATCGCGCCGGCGACCGGATGAAGGTGACGGTGACGCCGCCGCATCCTGGCAAGGGCCTGTTGATGGTCGAGAGCGACCGCATGCTCTACGTGCAGGAGATCGAGGCCAGGGCCGGCAGCAGCTTCGAGATCCCGGTCACCGAGGACTGGGAACGCCACGACGTGTATGTGACCGCACTGGTGTTCCGCGGCGGCAGCGCCGCGAGCAAGGTAACCCCCGCGCGCGCCGTGGGCGTGGCGCACGTGCCGATGGACCGGCGCGACCGGCGTGTCGCGCTCGGCCTGAAGGTGCCCGCCCAGATTCGCCCGGAAGGTCCCGTGCAGGTGGTGCTGAGCGCGCCGCAGCTGGCGGGCAGGGAGGCCTATGCCACGGTGTCGGCCGTGGACGTGGGCATCCTCAACATCACCCGCTATCCGGTGCCGGACGCGCGCGCGCACTTTTTCGCCCAGCGCCGGCTGGGCGTGGATGCCTGGGATGTGTACGGGCGCGTGATCGAGAGTTTCGAGGGCGGCACCGCGCGCATGCGCTTCGGCGGCGACATGCCGCTGGCGGCCATGCCGCAGGCGCGCCGGCCCACTGCGCGCGTGCAGACCGTCGACCTGTTCAGCGGCCCGGTGAAGCTCGACGCCAGCGGCAATGCGCGGGTCACCCTGCCGGTGCCGGACTTCAACGGCGCGCTGCGCGTCTCGGCGCTCGTGTACTCCGCGGACGGCTACGGCAGCCGTGCGGTGGAAACCGTGGCGCGTGCCCCGGTAGTGGCCGAGGCCAGCATGCCGCGCGTGCTGGCGCCGGGCGACCGCGCCACCGTCACCCTGGACTTGACCAACTTCACCGGTCGGGCCGGCCGTTTCGACGTGCGCCTGGAAGGGATCGGCCCGCTGGAGGTGGGCGAGGGCGCCCGCACCGTGGAGCTGGCCGCCGACGGCAAGACCACGCTGACCTTCCCGCTGGCCGCACGCACCGGCTACGAGGTGGCCAGGGTGCGGGTGCGCGTGGACGGCAATGGCGCGCGCGTCGATCGCCGCTACGACCTGCCGGTACGGCCGGCCTGGCCGGCGGTGCTGCGTTCGCGCACCGAGGTGCTGCAGTCGGCTGCGCCGGTGACGCTGGACGGCGCCGTCGGCCAGGGGCTGATGGCCGGTTCGGTGCGCGCCCAGTTCACCGTCAGCGCCTTGCCGCCGATTCCCTTCGCCAGCGCCATCCGCGGTGCGCTCGACTATCCCTACGGCTGCGCCGAGCAGACCACCAGCAAGGGCTACGCGGCCCTGCAGCTGGACCAGGCCACCGCGGAGATGCTGGGTCTTCGCGACGTGGATGCCGCCAGGCGGCGCCAGTACGTGGAGGGCGCGTTCGGACGGCTGGCCTCGATGCAGGTCCGCTCCGGCCACTTCTCGATGTGGGGCAGCGACGGCTACGTCAATCCGGCGCTGACGCCGTACATCGTCGAGTTCCTCCTGGATGCGCGCGAGTCGGGATTCAACGTGCCCGAGCAGGTGCTGCAGAAGGCGCTTGAGCGCCTTGGCGAAGACCTGCTGTCCGGCGGCGAGCAGTTCTACGGCCAGGACCATCGCGAGCACCTGCGCTTCGCCTACCAGGCGCACGCCGGCTACGTGCTGGCGCGGGTGAACCGTGCGCCGCTGGGGACCCTGCGTGCGATGTACGACAACGACCGCGGCAAGTCCCTGACCGCGCTGTCGCTGGCCCATCTGGGCCTGGCGCTGAGCCTGCAGGGCGACAAGGCGCGCGGCGAGAAGGCGGTGGCCGAGGCCTTCGACCGGCCTGCGACGCGTCCGCGCCACCTGTGGGACTACGGCAGCGAGCTGCGCGACCGGGCGTTGATGATCGCGCTCACCCACGAACGCGGCATGGTCCGCGCGGCCTGGGATGCGAAGGCGATCGACATCGGCCGGGACCTCGATGCGCGCCGCGGCGGCGGCCGCCTGTACCTGAGCACGCAGGAGCAGATCGCGCTGGCGCGGCTGGGCAAGTCGCTGGCTTCGGCCCAGGGCAAGCAGGTCTCCGGCACGCTTGCCGAAGGCGGCGTGGAGCAGCCGGTCGCGCCCGCGCGCATCGTCGGCCGCAGCTACGACGCGGCCACCCTGGCCAAGGGCGTGCGCTTCGACCCGGTGGGCGAGCCTCCGCTGTTCGTGTCCATCGACGTGGCCGGCGTGCCGGTGGATGCGCCGGCGATGGACGAGGGCCGTGTGCGCATCCAGCGCGCGCTGTACACCACCGAGGGCAAGCCCTGGACGCCGGCACCGCTGAAGGAGGGCGAGGCGCTGATCGTGGCGCTGTCGGTGACGCCGGACCTGGACATGCGCGACGCGCTGGTCACCGACCTGCTGCCGGCGGGCCTGGAAATCGAGAACTTCAATCTCGGCGATGCCAGGCAGTGGGCCGACGTGGTGGTCAACGGCATCGCCATCAGCGATCGCGCCAATGCGGCGACGCTGCGCCATGAAGAGTTCCGCGACGACCGCTACGTGGCCGCGCTCGACCTGCGCCGCGGCGACACCGCGCGCGTGTTCTATCTGGTCCGCGCCGTCACGCCGGGCAGCTATACCGTGCCGCCGCCACTGGTGGAGGACATGTACCGTCCCGAGGTCCGCGGCGTGGGTCGCGCGCTGCCGGCATCGATCACGGTGGTGCAGCCGTGAGCGCTGCGTCCGGCGGCGCGACTGCCCGGGGCTGATGCCCGGCCCTTCCCGGACGGGGAAGGGCCGCCGTCGGGCCGCCAGGCGACACGACCCCATGCCAGGCGAGACCGACGTGCGATTGCAGCGACGGCACCATCCACCGGGCAGCACGGACGGGCCAGTGTCCTGGCGGCGGCGCCTGCTGCCGTGGCTGCGTTGGGGCACGGTTGCGCTGCTGCTGGCGCTGCTGGCGCTGGATCTCGCCTTCCCGCCCAAGCTGCCGCAGCGTCGCGATAGCAGCACGCTGGTGGTGTCGGCCGACGGCACGCCGCTGCGCGCCTTCGCCGATGCCGATGGTGTCTGGCGCCACCCGGCCACGCCGCAGAGCGTCTCGCCGCTGTACCTGCAGGCGCTGCTGCAGTACGAGGACCGCTGGTTCCGCTGGCATCCCGGGATCAATCCCCTGGCCCTGCTGCGCGCGGCAGGGCAGTGGGCTGGCGGCGGACGCATCGTTTCCGGCGGCTCGACCCTGACCATGCAGGTGGCGCGCATCCTCGAGCGCGACGCGGGACCGTCCACGCGCACGCTGCCCGGCAAGCTGGTGCAGATGCTGCGCGCGCTGCAGCTCGAAGCGCATCTGTCCAAGGACGAGATCCTCGCGCTCTATCTGGAGCGTGCGCCCTTCGGCGGCACCATCGAGGGCGTGGAAGCGGCCAGCTGGGCCTATCTCGGCAAGCCGTCCGCGCGCCTGTCGCACGCCGAGGCGGCGCTGCTCGCGGTGCTGCCGCAGGCGCCCAGCCGGCTGCGCCCGGATCGTCATCCCGAACCCGCCCGTCGCGCGCGCGACAAGGTGCTCGAGCGCATGGTGCGGCTGGGCGCATGGTCGCGTGCCGTGGCCGACGATGCGCGGATGGAGGCGGTGGTCGCGCGCGGCCTGCGTCCGCCGATGTCGGCGGCGCTGCTGGCGCAGCGCCTGCGCGCGGCGCATCCGACCCGGTCGCGAATCGTGTCCACGATCGACGCCAACCTGCAACGCACGCTGGAGGAGCGCGTGGCCGCGTATTTTTCCGGCCTGCCCGAGCGCACGTCGGCCGCGCTGCTGGTGATCGACAACGCCAGCCTCGAGGCGCGCGCCTACGTCGGCTCGCTGGACCTGCTCGACCGCAGCCGGCTGGGCCACGTGGACATGGTGCGTGCCTGGCGTTCGCCGGGCTCGACGCTCAAGCCCTTCCTCTACGGCATGGCCCTGGACGATGGCCTGATCCATTCGGAAAGCCTGCTGGTCGATGCGCCGCAATCGTTCGGCGGCTATCGGCCGGGCAACTTCGACGCGGCGTTCAACGGCCCGGTCGGCGCGGCGACTGCGCTGCGGCTGTCGCTCAACGTGCCGGCGGTGGACCTGCTCGACCGCGTCGGTCCGGCGCGGTTCGCGGCGCGGCTCGACAACGCGGGCATCGCCCTGCGCTTCCCGCGCGGCGCCTCGCCCAACCTGTCGCTGATCCTGGGCGGGACCGGCGCACGGCTGGAGGATCTCGTGGGTGCGCACGCCGCGCTGCACCGCGGCGGCATCGCCGGCCGCGTGCGCTATACGCCAGACGACCCCATGATCGAACGGCGCCTGCTGTCGCCGGGCGCGGCCTGGATCGTGGGGGAAATCCTGCAGTCCAATCCGCGCCCGGGCGAGGGCGAGGGCATGTTCGACGCCACGCGGCGCCCGCGCGTGTCGTGGAAGACCGGCACCAGCTACGGGTTCCGCGATGCCTGGGCGATCGGCGGAACCGGCAGTCATACCGTCGGCGTGTGGGTCGGACGGCCGGACGGTACGCCGCTGCCCGGCCAGTACGGTGCGCTCACCGCGCTGCCCCTGCTGTTCGAAGTGGTGGACAGCCTGCCGCGCGCGCGCGGCGATGCGGTCGCCCCACCCATGCCGCCCCAGGTCGCCCGGCAAGAGGTTTGCTGGCCGCTGGGGACGGCGGCCGACGTACAGGACGGGGCGCTGTGCCAGCGCCGGTTCGAGGCCTGGATCCTCGACGGCGCGATCCCGCCGACCTTCGCCGAACGCGATGCGCGGCTGTGGGGCGCGGGCCTGGAACGCTTCGACGTCGATGCGCAGACGGGGCTGCGCCTGTCGGCCGATTGCGCCCGTCCGCACGCGCGCAGGGCGATGTCGGTGGCGCGCTGGCCGGCGCTGGCCTCGCCCTGGCTGACGGCCGCTGTGCGGCGCGCGTCGCGGCCGCCGCCGCTCTCGCCCGACTGCGTCGACGACGGCCGCGACCAGGCCGAGCTCCGGATCGAAGGCCTGGCCGACGGCGCCGCCCTGGCCCGTCCGCCCGGCAGCCGCGGCGATATCCGGGTCTCGTTGCGTGCACTGGGGGCGGACGGACCCGTCCAGTGGTTGCTGGACGGGCGCTGGATCGCCACCACCCGCGGCAGTGCGCTGCAATACGGGTTCGCTGGCAGCGGACGCCACCGCCTCACCGCGCTGGCCGACAGCGGCGCCTGGGCCACGGTGGAGTTCCGCATCCTCCCGTGACGGGAAGGGTGCGGAGGTCGCCGCTTACGCCGGCAACTGCTCCAGCATGTGCTCCGCGCTCGATACCCGGAACTCGCCCGGCGCCTCGACGAACAACTGCTTCACGACGCCGTCCTCCGCGTACAGGGCGAAGCGCTTGCTGCGCACGCCCATGCCGTAGCCGCTGGCATCCATCTCCAGCCCGAGGGCCCGGGCCAGGTCGGCGTTGCCGTCCGAGAGCATGCGCAGCCCCTTGGGCACGTGCAACTGCTCGCCCCAGGCCTGCATCACGAACGGGTCGTTGACCGCCACGCAGGCCACATGGATCCCGCGTTCCTGGAAGCGGTCGAAATGCTCGACGTAGCCGGGCAGGTGGCGTTCGGAGCAGGTCGGGGTGAAGGCGCCGGGCACGGCGAACAGCACCACCTTGCTGCCCTCGAACAGCGTGGGCGTGTCGATCGCCTGCACGCCGTCGTCGATGTACTTGAGCACCACTTCCGGGATGCGGTCGCCGATCTGGATGGTCATGGAGAAGCCTGTACGGAGGGAGGAATGCCCGCCTATCCTCGCACGCCGCGGCGGGGCCGGGGGCTTGAAAGCCGCGGCCGCGTTCCCACATCCCGGGCATGGCGGCCCTGGCGCCGCCGCACACATCCAGGAGCCAGACATGAGCATCGTCCGTTACCGCCAGCGCCCCTCGGAGCTGGCGCTGCATGATGAAATCAAGCAGGTGTTCGACCGCTTCTTCGGCGAGCAGGACACCGACGCCTCGGCCGTGGTCACCGCGCAGTGGGTGCCGCGCGTGGACATCAAGGAAGAGGCGGGCCGCTTCGTGATCTACGCCGACCTGCCGGGGATCGACCCGCAGGACATCGAGGTGCAGATGGACAAGGGCATCCTCTCGATCAAGGGCGAGCGCAAGAGCGAATCGACCACCGAGACGGAGCGTTTCTCCCGCGTCGAACGCCGCTACGGCAGCTTCCATCGCCGCTTCGCGCTGCCCGACAGCGCCGATCCGGAGGGTGTGACGGCCGACGGCCGCAACGGCGTGCTGGAGATCGTGATCCCCAAGCGTGCCGAGACCACGCCGCGCCGCATCCAGGTGGGCGCGTCGACCGCGCACTGATCCGTTCCACGCACCGGTAAACTGCGACGGCCCGTACGCGGGCCGTCGTCGTGGAGCGAGCATGCAGTTCAAGGATTACTACAGCGTCCTGGGCGTGGAGCCCAATGCGGGCGAGGCGGAGATCAAGTCTGCGTATCGCCGGCTGGCGCGCAAGTACCATCCCGACGTCAGCAAGGAAGCGGGCGCGGAGGACAAGTTCAAGGCCGTCAACGAGGCCTACGAGGCGCTGCGCGACCCCGCGCGGCGCAAGGCCTACGACCAGTTGCGCGCCGGCGGATACCGCCCCGGCGACGAAGTGCCGCCGGCAGGCTTCGGATCCGGTGGTCCGGCCGGTTTCGATTTCGATGACGTGTTCGCAGGCGGTGGTGCCGGCGGCGGCTTCAGCGACTTCTTCGAGAGCCTGTTCCGGCGCCAGGGCAACGGTGGCGGTCCGCGGGCGCGCGGTGCCGGTGCGCCGGGCATGGGCGATACGCGCGCGCGGCTCGCGGTTTCGCTGGAGAACGTCTATCGCGGGGACAGCGTGCGGATCGGCGTGGACGGCCGTTCGTTCGATGTCCGCGTGCCGCCTGGCGTGCGGCCCGGGCAGGTGATCCGGCTGGCGCGACAGGGTAGCCAGGGCGGCAACCTGCTGCTGGAAATCGAGTACGCGGCCCATCCGCAGTTCGAAGTCGACGGTCGCAACATCATTCACGTGCTGCAGGTGGCGCCGTGGGAAGCGGCCCTGGGCGCGACGGTCAGCGTGCCGACCCTGGGCGGACGGGTGGAGCTGAAGATCCCGGCCGGTTCGGAAGCCGGACGCAAACTGCGCCTGCGCGGACGCGGCCTGCCCGGCAGCGGCGGCGCGCCGGCCGGCGACCAGCTGGTGGAACTGGAAATCCAGGCGCCCGCGCCGCGCGAGGCCGAGCAGCGCGAGGCTTACGAACGCCTGCGGGACGCCTTCGGCGGCGAGTGGCGTCGCGGCTGAGCCTGCGGTCGGCGCAGCCTCAGGCCGCGCTGTCGGCTGTCGGCGGCGGTTCGTTGCCGTGGCCGATGGTCGAGAGGATCGCTTCGGTGAGTTCCGATTCGCTGAAGGGCTTGGTGAGATAGCCCTGCGCGCCCTGGCGGATGCCCCAGATGCGGTCGGTCTCCTGGTCCTTCGTGGTCACCAGGATCACCGGGATGTGGCCGGTGGCGGCGTCGCGCTTGATCGTGCGCGTGGCCTGGAATCCGTTGAGGTTGGGCATGACCACGTCCATCAGGATCAGGTCGGGCAGATGCTCCTTCGCGGCGCGCACGCCAGCCGCGCCATCCTCGGCCGTCACCGCCTCGTGCCCGAGCTTCTCGACGATGCGGCGGATACCCATCAGCTGCGAGGGCGAGTCGTCGACGATCAGGATGCGCGCCATTCGGATTCCCCTTGTTGACGGTCGATTGTAGCGGCGGGACCGGCCCTGCCAACCGCCCTGGCTATGGGAATGTGACCAGGGTCCTGCCGACCGAACCGCCCGCGAGCATGCCGGAGAATACCTCCGGCAGGCCCTGCAGCGTGGTTTCGCGCGTGCAGATCCGGTCGAGGTAGCGTGGCTTCCAGTCCGAGGCCAGCAGTTGCCAGACCTCGTCGCGGATGCCGCGCACCGTGCCGGCCGAGGCCACGCCCAGCAGCGAGACGCCACGGATGATGAAGGGCATCACCGAGGCCGGGAGATCGGCGCTGGCGGCCAGGCCGGCGCTGGCGACGTTGCCGTAGGGCCGCGTCTGGGCGAGCAGGCTCGCCAGCATCGTGCCGCCGACGTTGTCGAGGCCGCCGCCGAAGCGCACCGATTCCATCGGCCTGGCGGTCGACAACGTCTCGCGGCCGAGCACTTCGCTGGCGCCGATGGCGCGCAGGTAGTCGGCATGCTCCGGCTTGCCGCTGATCGCGTGGACCGTGTAGCCGGCGCGGCTGAAGATATCCACGGCCAGCGATCCGACGCCACCGGTCGCACCGGTCACCGCCAGCGGGCCGAGCTCAGGGGACTGGCGGTTGTCGCGCATGCGCAGCAGCGCCAGCGCCGCGGTGAATCCGGCGGTGCCCAGCACCATGCTCTCGCGCATCGACAGGCCCAGCGGCATCGGCACCGCCCATTTCGCTTCGATGCGCGCGTACTGCGAATAGCCGCCATCGCGCGTCTCGCTCAGTCCCGACCCGGTGACCAGGACCTGATCGCCCTCGCGGAACTTGGGATCGGTCGACGCCACCACATGGCCGGCCAGGTCGATGCCACCGACCAGCGGGAAGCGGCGCAGGATCTTGCCCTGGCCAGTGCCCGCAAGCGCATCCTTGTAGTTGACCGACGAGAACGCGACCTTGACCACGATCTCGCCGGGAGACAGGTCGTCGAGAGCGACCTGCTCGATGCCGCTGCGGTAGCCGGCCTCATCGCTGTGGATGCGGAAGGCGTCGAAAGCGGCGGCAATGCTCATGCGGTTTCCTGTGAGGGCAGCGCAGGTCGGGAAGCCAAGCTCCAGGACTGCGCGGCGGGTCGATCGATCCGTAGTCCCGCATTGTCACAGGATATGCGGCGACAAGCCACGCTGCGCCCGGTCGCCACATGGGCGCCACGATGATGAACGCGTCGCCACGCGCTGCCTGGACCTACCGCAGGGACTTGCGGTGCTTCTCGTCCAACCGCGCCCGGTCATGACATGGGCGCCCCGAAGACGAACGCGCCGCCGCGCGCCAAGGACTCACCGCAGGGACTTGCGGTGCTTCTCGTCCAGCCACTTGTTGGCACTCGCCGGCGAATAGTCGCGCATCCACCCCAGCATCGTGTCGATATCGTCCCCGTGCCACAGGTCGGCGCGCTGGGCCTGGTGCAGGAAGCGCTCCTCGACCATGCGATCGATCATGCCGATCAGCGGCTGGTAGAAGTCGTCCACATCGAGGAAGGCGCAGGGCTTGCTGCCGATGCCGAGCTGGCGCCAGGTCAGCATCTCGAACATCTCGTCGAGCGTGCCGAAGCCGCCCGGCAGGGCCACGAATCCGTCGGCCAGGTCGAACATGCGCATCTTGCGCTCGTGCATCGAACCCACCACCTCCAGCTTGGTCACGCCCTTGTGTGCGACTTCCCAGTTGACCAGCTGTTCGGGGATCACGCCGATCACCTCGCCGCCGCCCTGCAGCACGGCGTCGGCCACGACGCCCATCAGGCCGACATTGCCGCCGCCGTACACCAGCTGCAGGCCATCGCGTGCGATGCGGGCCCCAAGGGCCATGGCGCGTTCGGTATAGACAGGCTTGCTGCCGGAATTGGAACCGCAGTAGACGCAGATCGAGCGCATGATCAGGTATCCGGTGTGGAAATGGAGGATGCGGGCGGGCTGTGGCCCGGCGCGGTATCGCAGTCGACCGACTCGACGGTTCCGCCGCTGACGTGCAGGCGCCAAACGCGGCTGCGGCCATGGAGGTCGGTCCCGTTCCAGAAATCGATCGCGTAGCTGCCGGCGGGAGGATCGCCACCCGGGCCGGCCGCGGTGTGGCCGGACAGCGTGCTGTCGGGCGGCCGTCCCATCAGCGCCAGGGCGTCGCGGTAGCCCATGCCCGGGCGGATGCGCGCGCAGCGCAGCTCGAGGGACTCTTCGTCCGCTGCTTCCGCCCCGGCCGCCGGCGGGTTCATCGATGCGGACATCGCGATGCCGTTGACGGCGAACAGGCACAGCGGAAGCCAGCGCGGCACGGGCGTCTCCCAACTCCCAACGGCGAAGGCCCGGGCAAGCCCGGGCCTTCGGAGATCGCGACCCCGGCCTCAGTTGGCCTTGTGGATCGCACGCTTGTCGACCGCCATGGCCGCGTCGTGGACGGCTTCGGACAGGCTGGGATGGGCGTGGCAGATGCGGGCGAGGTCGTCGGCCGATCCCTTGAACTCCATCGTCAGCACGCCCTCGTGCACCAGCTCCGAGACATTGGCGCCGACCAGATGCATGCCCAGCACGCGATCGGTCTCCGCATGCGCCAGCACCTTGACGAAGCCCGCCGGCTCCACCATCGCGACCGCGCGGCCGTTGGCCGCGAACGGGAAGCTGCCGGCCTTGTACGGAATGCCTTCGTCCTTGAGCTGCTGCTCGGTCTTGCCGACCCAGGCCAGCTCCGGCTCGGTGTAGATCACCCACGGGATGGTGTCGAAGTTCACGTGGCCGGGCAGGCCCGCGATCAGTTCCGCCACCGCGATGCCTTCCTCGAAGCCCTTGTGCGCCAGCATCGGGCCGCGCACGCAGTCGCCCACCGCCCAGACGCCGTCGACGCCGGTATGGCAGTGTTCGTCGACTTCGATCTGGCCGCGCTCGTTGAGCTTCACGCCGCTGCCCTCGGCCAGCAGGCCCTTGGACGCCGCCCTGCGGCCCACGGCCACCAGCAGCTTGTCGACGGTGATGGTTTCCTCGCCCTTCGAATCGGCGAAGGTGACCTGCACTTCCTTCTTCTTGCCCTTGCCGGTGACTTCGGCCTTGGACACCTTGGCGCCCAGGCGGATGTCCAGGCCCTGCTTCTTGAACTCGCGCGCGGCGACCTTGGACACCTCGGCGTCGGCCGCGGCCAGGAAGTCGGGCAGCGCCTCGAGGATCACCACCTCCGAGCCCAGGCGCTTCCACACGCTGCCGAGCTCCAGGCCTATCACGCCGGCGCCGATCACGGCCAGGCGCTTGGGCACTTCGGTGAAATCCAGCGCGCCGACGTTGTCGACGATGGTTTCGCCGTCGAACTTCGCGAACGGCAGCTCGATCGAATCGGAACCCGCGGCGATGATCACATTGGTGCCGGTCAGCTCGATCTCGCTGCTGTCGTGCTGCTTCACCTTCACCATGCGGTCGGCGTGCAGGGTGGCGAAGCCGTAATAGGGCGTGACCCTGTTGGCCTTGAACAGTTGCGCGATGCCGCCGGTGAACTGCTTCACGATGGCGTCCTTGCGGCCGATCATCGTGCCCACGTCGATCTTCGGATCCTTCGCGCTGATGCCGTGCTGCGAGAACACGTGCTGCAGGTTGTGGAACTGGCGCGAGGAGTCGAGCAGCGCCTTGGACGGAATGCAGCCCACGCGCAGGCAGGTGCCGCCCAGTGCGGGCTTGCCGTCCTTGCCGAGCGCGGCGTCGATGCAGGCCGTCTTCATGCCCAGCTGCGCGGCGCGGATGGCGGCGTGGTAGCCGGCCGGGCCGGCACCGATGACGACGACGTCGAATTGTTCGGTCATTTCATTCCCTCACAAGGGGATTCGGGATTGGGGATTGGGGATTGGGAGAGGCAGGGCGGCTTTGCCGACTCCCCATTCCCGAATCCCGAATCCCGGCATGCGTGTTCGGGCTTACAGCCCGAGCACCATGCGTCCTGGATTCTCGAGCTGGTTCTTGATGTCCACCAGGAACAGCACCGCGTCCTTGCCGTCGATGATGCGATGGTCGTAGGACAGGGCGATGTACATCATCGGCGCGGCCACGACCTGGCCGTTCTCGACGATGGCGCGCTCCTTGATGGCATGCATGCCCAGGATCGCCGACTGCGGCGGGTTGACGATCGGCGTGGACAGCAGCGAGCCGAAGGTGCCGCCATTGGTGATGGTGAAGGTGCCGCCCTGCAGGTCCTCGAGCTTGAGCCCGCCCTCGCGCGCGGCCTTGGCGTAGTCGCCGATGCCCTTCTCGATGTCGGCGAACGACATGCGCTCGACGTTGCGCAGCACCGGCGTGACCAGGCCGCGATCGGTGGAGATCGCCACCGAGATGTCGGCGTAGCCGTGGTACACGATGTCGTCGCCATCGACCGAGGCATTGACGACGGGGTGGCGCTGCAACGCATTGGCCGCGGCCTTTGCGAAGAAGCTCATGAAACCGAGCTTGACGCCGGTGTCCTTCTGGAACTGCTCGCCCAGCTCCTTGCGCAGGGCCATGACCTTGCCCAGATTGACCTCGTTGAACGAGGTCAGCATCGCGATCGATTCCTTCGACTGCATCAGGCGCTCGGCGATGCGCTTGCGGATGCGGGTCATCGGCACGCGCTCTTCCGGACGCGCACCGCCGGACACGCCGGCGGTCTTGCCGCTGGCGTAGTTGAGCAGGTCTTCCTTGGTCACCGCGCCGCGGCGGCCCGTGCCTTCCACCTGCGCGGGGTCGATGCCCTTGCTCTCGGCGGTGAAGCGGGCGCCGGGCGGCAGCTCGCCGGTCTTGCCGGACGACACCGGGGCGGGCTGGGTCGAGGCGGGTGCGGCAGCTTCGGCCTTGGACGCGCCCTTCTTTTCCTGCACCTGCTCGGCGCCGGCGGCGGGCTTGCTGTCGTTGCCCGCGTCGGCGGCAGGCGCGGCGCCCTCCTCGATGATCGCGAGCAGTTGCTGGCTGGTCACCGTGTCGCCCTCGGCGAACTTGATCTCTTTCAGCACGCCATCGACGGGCGAGGGCACTTCGAGCACGACCTTGTCGGTCTCCAGGTCGACGAGGTTCTCGTCGCGGCGGACGGCGTCGCCGGCCTTCTTGTGCCAGCCGGCGATGGTGGCGTCGGACACGGATTCGGGAAGGACCGGGACTTTGACTTCGGTGGCCATGGGATGGCGTCCTTGATGCGTTGGATTCGGGGCGGCGTTATTCGGCGACGATCTGGTCGCCGGACGGATTGACCAGTGCGTCGGCGACCAGCCGCAGCTGCTCCTCGACGTGGTCGGCGAAGTGACCCACCGCGGGCGACGGCGAGCGGCTGCGGCCGGCGTAGCTCAGGGCCTGGCCCTTGTCCAGGCAGGCCTGCAGGTGGTGCTTGATCTGGTACCACGCGCCCTGGTTCTGCGGCTCTTCCTGGCACCAGACCACGTCGCTGGCCTTGCCGTACTTCTTCAGTTCGGCGGCCAGCAGTTCGCGCGGGAACGGGTAGAGCTGCTCGATGCGCACCAGCGCGACGTCGTCCTGGCCGCGCTTCTGCGCGTCCTCCAGCAGGTCGTAATAGACCTTGCCCGAACACAGCACCACGCGCTTGACCTTCTTCGGGTCGGCCGAGGCATCCGGGATCAGGTGCTGGAAGTGGCCGTCGGCCAGTTCGTCCAGGGTCGAGACCGCCAGCTTGTGGCGCAGCAGCGACTTGGGGCTCATCACGATCAGCGGCTTGCGCGTGGCCATCTTCATCTGCCGGCGCAGCATGTGGAAGCACTGCGCGGGCGTGGTCGGCACGCAGACCAGCATGTTGTCCAGCGCGCACAGCTGCAGGAAGCGCTCCAGGCGCGCCGAGCTGTGTTCCGGACCCTGGCCCTCGTAGCCGTGCGGCAACAGCAGGGTCAGGCCGGAAATGCGTCCCCACTTGGCCTCGCCCGAGGCGATGAACTGGTCGATCACCACCTGCGCGCCGTTGGCGAAGTCGCCGAACTGGCCTTCCCAGATGTCGAGCGTGTTCGGGTCGGTGGTGGAGAAGCCGTACTCGAACGCCATCACCGCTTCCTCGCTCAGCAGCGAGTCGATCACGGTGGCCTGCTCGGGCCGCTCGACCAGCTGCCGCAGCGGCATGTAGTAGCTGTCGGTCTTCTGGTCGTGGAGGATGGCGTGGCGATGGAAGAAGGTGCCGCGGCCGGCATCCTGCCCGACCAGGCGCAGGCCGTGGCCCTCGCCCAGCAGGGTGGCATAGGCCAGGTTCTCGGCGAAGCCCCAGTCGCCCGGGATCTCGCCGGCGCTCATCCGGCGCCGGTCCTCGTAGATCTTGGCCACGCGCGGATGCAGCTGGACGCCATCGGGAATGGAATTGATCGCCTGCGCCAGGTGGCCCAGCGTCGCCTTCCGGACCCGGGTGTCGACCTCGTCGGCCAGGGTGCCCGACAGGTACTGCGACCAGTCGATGGTGAGCTCGTAGTCCTCGGGCTTGGAGCCCGCCAGCTCGGTGGTGACCTCGCCGGCATCGAGCTTGTCGCGATAGCTGTCGACCAGCGCCTTCGCACCGGCCGCCTCGATCACGCCGGCCTTCTCCAGCTGCGCGGCATACAGCTCGCGCGTGGTCGGGTGCTTGCGGATGGTCTGGTACATCAGCGGCTGGGTCGCCGCCGGCTCGTCGGCCTCGTTGTGGCCGTGGCGGCGATAGCAGACCAGGTCGATGACCACGTCCTTGCGGAACTGCTGGCGGAACTCGTAGGCCAGCTTGGCCACGAACACCACTGCCTCCGGGTTGTCCGCGTTCACGTGGAACACGGGCGCGCCGACCATCTTGGCCACGTCGGTGCAGTACAGCGTCGAGCGTGCGTCTTCCTTGTTGCTGGTGGTGAAGCCGACCTGGTTGTTGACCACCACGTGCAGCGTGCCGCCGACCGCGAAACCGCGCGCCTGCGACATCTGGAACAGCTCCATCACCACGCCCTGGCCGGCGAAGGCCGCGTCGCCGTGGATCAGGACCGGCAGCACCTGGCGGCGCTCCTCGTCCTGGCGGCGCTCCTGGCGCGAACGCACCGAGCCGGCGACCACCGGGTCGACGATCTCCAGGTGCGAAGGGTTGAAGGCCAGCGCCAGGTGCACCGGCGCGCCCGGCGTGGCGATGTCGGCGGAGAAGCCCATGTGGTACTTCACGTCGCCGGCGTGGGCCAGTTCGTTGTGCTCGAACTTGCCCTCGAATTCGTCGAACAGCTTGCGCGGGCTCTTGCCCAGCGTGTTGACCAGCACGTTGAGGCGGCCGCGGTGGGCCATGCCGATCACGATGTCCTTGACCTTCTCCATGCCGGACTGGCGGATCACCGTGTCCAGCAGCGGGATCAGCGAGTCGCCGCCCTCGAGCGAGAACCGCTTCTGGCCGACGTACTTGGTGTGAAGGTAGCGCTCCAGGCCTTCGGCGGCGGTGAGCCGCTCGAGCACGCGCTTGCGGGTCTCGGCGCTGAGGTTGTAGTCGCCGCCCGCCGCTTCCAGTCGCTGGTACAGCCACTGGCGCTGCTCGACCTCGGGGATGTGCATGAACTCGGCGCCGATCGGGCCGGTGTAGGTCGCCTTGAGCCGGTCCAGCAGGTGGCGCAGCTTCATGCGCGGCTTGCCGGCGACGCCGCCGGTGCTGAACTCCGCGTCCAGGTCGCGCTCGGACAGGCTGTGGAAGTCCAGCCCCAGGTCCGGCGGATTCATCGGCGGCGACAGCGCCAGCGGGTCGAGCTTCGCGCCGAGATGGCCACGCGAGCGGTAGGCGGTGATCAGGCGGCCGACGTTGCGCTCGCGCTCATCGCTGGTGCCCGAGCCGCCGGCGACGATCCCCCGAGCCGCCAGGCGGCCCGCCTGGGCCACCGCGGCCATGACCGGGGAATGTGGAACATCGCCGGCCTCGCGTCCCTGGAAGCCGTCGAACCAGGCCTTCCACTTCGGCCCGACGCTGTCGGGAGAGACGAGGTACTGCTCGTAGAGATCCTCGATGTAGGCGGCATTGGCGCCAAGCTGGGAGGACTGCGCAAACTGCTTGAGAAGACTGTCCACGTCGGGCGTCTGGGACTCTGTTGGGAAGGCAAATGGCTGATCCGGAAAGATTTTTGAGCTTCCGGGATCGGCTGAATGTAGAGCGCGCCATTATAGCCACTGCCTTTGTGGCGTTGCATCATGCTTTGGGTGGAAGAACCCCTGCATTCGGGTCGGGGACAGTTCCGGCAGGCCTGTTTCGCCGCGTTTTCGCGCGGATTTCGGGGTCTAAGCCCGTCGCGGCGGCTGCGCGCACGTGCGGGGAACGTGGCGTGCCGTGCGCAGGTCGCGTCGCTTCGGCGCCGACACGCGATGCCGCGAGCGCGGCGAGCAACGCGACGTCCTGCGCGATGGGCGGCTTCGAGGCCGCGCCCGGCGCGGCCCTAGAGCCCGAGCGCGCGCAACTCGCTGCAGGGGCGGGCACGCTCCCAGACCTCGTCGAAGCCGGTGGTGAGCTGGCGGGCACGGGCCCTGGCCGCGGACTCGGTTTCGCCGTCGAAGCGGTGGCCGAGCGGACGGAAGTAATAGCCACCCGCGTCGCTGACGATCAATGCCGACGGCCAGCTGCGGTCCACCGGATCCTCGACCTCGCGGAAGGCGAACACGCTGGGCAGGCGCTGCGCCAGGCCGATCAGCGGCGCGTGGTTGCGGGCCGCCGCGGCCGCATCCTGCAGCAGGATGCGCACCTGCGGGGCATCGCCCGCGACGCCGAAACGACGCAGCGCATCGAGCACCCGTGGATGGTCGTACAGGCCGGGATCGAGGACACGGCTGTAGATCCACAGACGCCGCCGCGCGTTCGCGATGATGGCCAGGGTGGTCGCGACCGCGGCCTCGCGGTCGTCGACCGCGACCGGCCGGTCCAGCTTCCGCTGCATGGCGAGGTGGACGATCCCGGCCTCGAGGAAACGCTCGCCCGCGGGTTCGAATCCATGCCGGCGATAGAACTCGATGGCAGCTTCCTGCGCGTGCAGGCTCACCCGGTCCAGCCCGTCTTCCCGCGCCAGCCGCAGCAGTGCGTGCAGCAGGGCGCTGCCGACCCCGTGGGCGCGCCATTGCGATAGCACCGCCATCCGTCCGATCCGCCCATCCGGCGCAAGCCGGGCGGTGCCGATCGCGAGGCCCGCGCCATCGCGCGCGAGCACGTGGCGGCAGTCGGGGTCGCGCCCGTCCACTTCCAGATCCACCGGTACGCCCTGTTCGCGCACGAACACGGCCTCGCGCACGGCGCGCAGTTGTTCCTGCGCCGCGCCGTAGTCGACGGCGACGACCTGGAACGGCCCGGTGGTACTCACCCCGCGTCGGTCCCGTCCAGCCACTGGTAGTGGCCGGACTGCAGCAACTGAAGCACGGCGTCGCGACCGGCCGGCGAGAGCGCGCCATACAGCGCGCCGTCGAACCGCTCGCTGCCGGCGATGCGTCGGGCATCGTCGACGGGGAGGGCCAGGTCCTGGCCCGAGACGTACAGCCGGCCACCGTCGGCGGCGCGGCGCCAGGCCATGCGCGAACAGGGATGGCGCTGCAGCACGCCGTCCTCATGCTCCAGCGACCATTCGATCTCGATGCGCGAAGGCGCTTCCTGGTCCGGCGCCGCCACGTCGGCGCTGCGGTACTGGGTGATGAAGCGCCCGAACCAGTCGCCGAGCCGGTCCGGATCGCGGAAGCGCAGGGTATTGAGCGCCTCGACCACGCGCCGCATCGCCTCGGCGTCGATCTCGTTGGGGTCCTGCGGCGGCGCCAGGTCGGCGTCGCCGTAGCGCAGCGCGTCGTCGGCCGTGGCGGCGAGGGTGTCGATGTAGTCCCCCATCAGTTCGGCGGCCGAGGGCGCGCGCATGCCCACCGAGAAGGTCAGGCAGGGGTCCTCGGCCACGCCGTGGTGCGGCACGCCCGGCGGCAGGTAGAGCATGTCGCCCGGTGCCAGCACCCAGTCGTGGCTGGGGCGGAACTCGCGCAGCAGCTTGATCTCGACATCGTCGCGGAAATCCAGCGACGGATGCGCCCCGGCATCGATCTGCCAGCGCCGATGTCCCTTGGCCTGCAGCAGGAACACGTCGTACTGGTCGACGTGGGCGCCCACCGACCCGCCGGTCGCCGCGAAGCTGACCATGATGTCGTCGATGCGCCAGCGCGGGATGAAGTCGAAATGCGCCAGCAGCGCCGCGATGTCCGTGTCCCACTTGTCCACGTCCTGGACCAGCAGCGTCCAGTCGCGCTCGCCCAGGGTGGGGAACAGTTCCTCGGGGAACGGCCCGGTCTGCACCTGCCAGGCGTCCCGCGCCCGGTCGTGGCGGATCAGGCGCGACAGCGCGAACTCCTCGCAGGCCAGCCCGGCCAGGTCCTCGGGTTCGATGGGCGAGACGAAATCCGGAAGCGCGGCGCGGATCAGCAGCGGCCGCTTCTGCCAGTAGTCGCGCAGGAACTGCGAGGCCGGCATGCCCAGCAACTGCCCGGGGCGCCCCTGGACCTCGATCGGAGGCGTGGGGCTCATGGCATGGTCCCGGTGCCGGCTTCCCTGGCCAGACGTTGCGCGAGGCGCGCGGCACCGGCGTCGGCGTAGGCCCGGCACGCGCCGGGGTCGGCCAGTGGGCGCGTCGCGTCCGGCCCCA
This sequence comes from Luteimonas campi, assembly GCF_051162505.1. Lineage (NCBI taxonomy): Bacteria > Pseudomonadati > Pseudomonadota > Gammaproteobacteria > Lysobacterales > Lysobacteraceae > Luteimonas > Luteimonas campi. The sequence goes on along the minus strand of NZ_JBNWEM010000001.1, from coordinate 557,649 downwards.
GCCGCGTCCACAGGGCGCTGGCGGCGGGATGCGGGGTGACCAGGATCTCGCAGTCCAGCGCGGCGACATTGTCGAAGCTGTCGCGCAGGCGCGCGAGCGCGTCGGGATGGTCGCTGAAACGGTAGCCGTCGGCCGACACGGCGGTCAGGCTGTCGGCATAGACCATACGGCGGCAGTCGTCGCCGTCGCACGCGCGCCAGGTCCAGCTGGTGCCGCCAACCGCGTGCCCGGGCGTCGGGACGCCCCGCAGTTCGATGTCGCCCACGCGCACCACGCCATCGTCGGCGAGCAGGCGCACGTCGGCCACCGGCGCGAAATCGTCGAGTTCGCCGAACTGCGGATCGCTGGCGTCGGCGGCGCCGCGCCCCAGGGTGGCGACCGCGGGCTGGCGGGCGAAGACGGGCGCGCCGGTGGCGTCCTGCAGCGCCGCCAGGCCGCCAACATGATCGAAGTGTTCGTGCGAGAACACGATCGCGCGCACGTCCTCGGGGTCGAAACCCAGGGCGCGGATGTTGTCGATGATCTGGGGGCCACCCTTCGGGGTGGCGCCGTCGATCAGCACATGGCCGTCGGGCGAGGTCACCAGCAGCGCCGCGATGCCGCAGGTGCCCACGTACCAGGTATCGCCGTGGATGCGCAGTGGCGTGGCCGGGTCGTCCCAGCCCGAATCATCGCGACAGGGGGCGGGCGGCAGCGCAGCCGTTGTGGCGGCGGCTGCCTGGGCGGGCGCGCGGACGTCGCCGGTGCCTTCGTGCGAACAGGCCGCGAGCAAGACCAGCGCGGTGGCGAGGAGCGGGGCGGGGCGGAGGCTCATGTCGTGATCTCGTCGTAACCGTTGCCGAGGAACTGGATCAGGCACCAGCCGTGGCCGAAGGGGTCGGATATCTGCACGATGCGGCCCCAGGCCTCGTCGCGGATCTCGCCTTCCTGGCGGGCGCCAGCGCCCAGCGCGGTGGCGAGCGCCGCGTCGAGCGCGTCCACCACCACATCCAGGTGCAGTGGCGACCAGTGTCGCGCGTAGTGCCGCGGCTGGCCACCGGCGCCCTCGCTCCCCGGCGCCTTCAGCAGCAGATATAGCGGGACGTCCACGCCGAGCAGTTCGACACCGCCGCTACCGAACCGGCGCCCCGGACGCAGGCCGAAGGCATCAACGTAGAACCGTTCGGCCAGGGCCAGGTCGGGAACGTCGATGTTCACCAGCAGTCGCATGGTCACACGCCCGATGCCAGCTCCGCGGCCAGGCCGGTGTAGCTGGCCGGGGTCATCGCCAGCAGCCGCTCGCGATCCTCCGCCGGCAGGTCCAGCGACTGGATGAATCCGCGCATCGAATCGGCGTTGATCCCCTGGCCGCGGGTCAGCGCCTTGAGTTGTTCGTAGGGATTGGGCAGGCCGTGCCGGCGCATCACCGTCTGCACCGCCTCGGCCAGGACCTCCCAGGAAGCGTCGAGATCGGCCGCCAGCCGGTCGGGGTTGGCGCCCAGCTTGCCCAGGCCGCGCTGCAGCGCATCGAAGCCGATCAGGGCATGGCCGAAGGCCGTGCCCAATGCGCGCAGCACGGTGGAATCGGTGAGATCGCGCTGCCAGCGGCTGACCGGCAGCTTGGCGGCGAAATGCTCGAGCAGCGCGTTGGCGATGCCGAAATTGCCTTCCGCGTTCTCGAAGTCGATCGGATTGACCTTGTGCGGCATGGTCGAACTGCCCACCTCGCCGGCCACGACCGCCTGCTTGAAGTAACCCAGCGAGATGTAGCCCCAGACGTCGCGGCACAGGTCGATCGCGATGGTGCCGATGCGCTTGTGCGCATCGCACAGCTCGGCGATGTAGTCGTGCGGCTCGATCTGGGTGGTGTAGGCGTTGAACTCCAGGCCCAGCGATTCGACGAAGCGGCGCGCGAAGGCCGGCCAGTCGACTTCCGGGTAGCTGGCCAGGTGGGCGTTGTAGTTGCCCACCGCGCCGTTGATCTTGCCGCAGATCGCGATCGCGGCCAGCTGCTCGCCTTGGCGCTGCAGGCGTGCTACCACGTTGGCGATCTCCTTGCCCACCGTGGTCGGCGAGGCGCTCTGGCCATGGGTGCGCGAGAGCATCGGCAGCGCCGCGTGGGCATGCGCCAGCTCGCGCAGCTTGCCGATCAGCGCGTCCAGGCGCGGCAGCAGCACCTCCTGGCGCGCCTGGTCGAGCATCAGCGCGTACGACAGGTTGTTGATGTCCTCGCTGGTGCAGGCGAAGTGCACGAATTCCAGCGCCTGGGCCAGCGCCGGCTCGGCCTGCAGCCGCTCCTTGATGAAGTACTCCACCGCCTTGACGTCGTGGTTGGTCGTGCGCTCGATCGCCTTGACCCGGGCCGCATCGGCCGGCGAGAAGTCCTGCCACAGCGCCCGCAGCGTCGCGACCCGGCTGGCGTCGAACTCGGGCAGCTCGGCGATGCCCGGCTCGGCGGCCAGCGCGATCAGCCACTCGATCTCCACCCGCACGCGCGCATGGATCAGCCCGAACTCGGAGAAGATCGGGCGCAGGGCCTCGACCTTGGCGGCGTAGCGCCCGTCGAGCGGCGACAGGGCGAGCAGGGCGGCGTCTTGCGGGGAAGTGGCGGACATGGAGACGGGGCGCGCGAACGGGACGCGTATTCTAGTGTCGTTCGCGCATCGGGCGCAGGCGCGCCGCGATCGTTGCCCGCGCGGGCCGCTGCCGGCGGGTTCGGGTGCCCTGCGCAAGCGGCGGCCGACTGCGCCGGCATCCGGTGCGCCAGAGCCGGGGCGAACGCCTTGCCGGGACCCTTCCGGGCCCTGGCGTATCCTCCGGCGCATCGCAGCGAGGAGACAGCACGATGGCCCGGTCCCGGAAAGCCGCCACCGCCGACGCCGCCGGTTTCCGCGTCGAACACGACAGCATGGGCGAACTGCAGGTGCCTGCGGACGCGCTGTGGGGCGCTCAGACGCAGCGCGCGGTGCTCAACTTTCCCGTGTCCGGCCGGCCGATGCCGCGCGGCTTCATCCGCGCGCTGGGCCTGGTCAAGGCCGCTGCTTCGACGGTCAACGGTGGGCTGGGCCTGCTGCCCGAGGAGGCCGCCCGGGCGATCCGGCGCGCCGCGCTGGAGGTGGCCGAGGGCCGCCACGACAGGCATTTTCCGGTCGACATCTACCAGACAGGCTCCGGCACCTCGTCGAACATGAATGCCAACGAGGTGATCGCCACGCTGGCGTCGACCGCGCGGCGCCGCGTGCATCCCAACGACCACGTCAACCTCGGGCAGAGTTCGAACGATGTGGTGCCCACCGCCATCCGCGTCTCCGCGCAGCTGGCGGTGGTCGAGGACCTGCTGCCGGCGCTGCGGCACCTGCGCAAGACCGTCGATGGCCGGGCGCGTGCGTTCGGCAAGGTGGTCAAGACCGGCCGCACCCACCTGATGGATGCCATGCCGCTGACGTTCGGCCAGGAGTTCGGCGCCTGGTCCTCGCAACTGTCCTCGGCCGAGGCGCGCATTTCCGACGCGCTGCTGCGGCTGCGGCGGCTGCCGATCGGGGGGACCGCGATCGGCACGGGGATCAACGCGCATCCGAAGTTCGGCGACCGGGTGGCGCGTGAGCTGTCCAGGCTGGCCGGCACCCGGTTCGAGCCGGCGCGGGACCGGTTCGAAGGCATCGCCGCGCAGGACGACGCTGTGGAACTGTCGGGCCAGCTCAATGCGCTGGCGGTGGCGCTGATCAAGATCGCCAACGACCTGCGCTGGATGAATGCAGGACCGCTGGCGGGCCTGGGCGAGATCGAACTGCCGGCCCTGCAGCCGGGCAGTTCGATCATGCCCGGCAAGGTCAATCCTGTGCTGCCCGAAGCGGCGGTGATGGTCTGCGCGCAGGTGATCGGGCACCACACGGCGATCACCGTGGCCGGCCAGACCGGCAACTTCCAGCTCAACGTGGCCCTGCCGCTGATCGCCAGCAACCTGCTCGATTCGATCGGTCTGCTGGCGAACATCGCCCGGCTGCTTGCCGACCACGCGATCGCCGGCCTGAAGCTGCGCCGCGACAACATCGACGCCGCGCTGGACCGCAATCCGATCCTGGTCACCGCGCTCAATCCGGTGATCGGCTACGAGAAGGCCGCGGCGATCGCCAAGCGGGCGTATCGCGAGAACCGCCCGGTCTTCGACGTGGCACTGGAGGACAGCGGCCTGCCGGCCGCGCAGCTGCGGCGCCTGCTCGATCCGGCTGCGCTGACGCGCGGCGGGATCCACGGCGGCTCCGGCGGCGGCTGACGCCGCTGCGGGCGGACCTGCCGCGGGCGCGCCTCAGCGCCGCGCGAACTCCTGGTGCACCTGTTCCAGGCAGTCGTCCATTTCGTCGGGTTGCAGCGTGGCATAGGGCTGGAACTGCGGCAGGGCCGTGGCCAGCCGCTGCTGCGCATCGAACAGTCCCGGCAACCGCTGGCAGATCTGCCGCACGCCGGGCTCGACGGTCTGCCGGATGGTCTTCTCCAGGCGTCGTTCCAGGCCGCCGCTCATGGCGCTGAAGATCAACCGGAACAGGCCCTGGTCCACCGCGTCCAGCGCCGCGTTCGCGCTGCGCTCGCCGATGTCGATGCCGGCCCTGGCGACGTCGATCACCTCGCGGCGGTAGGCCAGCAGCTCGCGCCGCTGGCGCGCGTCGATGGCCACCGCCTCGCCTGCGATCAGAAAGTCGCCGGCGGGCGTGATTTCGGCCTTGGGCAGTGCTTCGCCGCGGCTGTCCGGACGGTCCCGGTCGCCGAAGCGCAGGTTCTGCCCGAGCTCCAGGTTGTCCGTATCGAGCCGGGCGCGGGCCACTGCGAGCTCCGCACCCACCTCGCGACGGGCCTCGGCCAATTCCGTCCGGATCTCGTCGCCGACGCCCCCGGGTTGCGACGGAGCCGCGAAGGCGGCAGCCGGCGGGAACAGCAGCGCCGCGGCAAGCAACCACGGCAGGCCGGCGGCGTGGGACGGGGCATCGCGCATCTCGATTCTCCTGTTCTTCTGGTGGGTCAGCGTCGCCGCGGCAGTTCCACCGCGCCGCGCACCCCGCTGTGATCGATGTCGCCGCTGCCGACCGACGACACGCTGAGGCCGCCGCCGACGCCCTGCGCGTCCACGTCGCCGGAGCCGATGGATCCGATGCGGACGTCGCCTTCGATGTCCGCCAGGTCCGCGTCGCCCGAACCGATCGATTCGATCGAGACGCTGCCCGCCGCGCGACGCAGGCTGAAATCGCCCGAACCGATGCTGCCCACCTCGCTGTCGCCGCGCACATCGCGCGCCTCGACGTCGCCCGAACCGATCGAGAGCACCTTCAGTCGGCCCGCGTCGTCGACCGCGACATCGCCCGAACCGACCTTGACCGTCGCCAGGCCCCGGATGCGCCGCAGCTCGACATCGCCCGAGCCCACGTCGGCGCTCGCGGCCGCCGCGCCGGTCAGCCAGGCATCGCCCGAGCCGACGTCCAGCTGCACGAGGACATCGTCCGGCACGCTGGCCTGCAGGCTGAGATAGGCGTAGCGCCTGCCCAGTCCGAGGCTCCAGCCCGCCTCCCCGTGGGCCAGGCGGACGCGCAGCCGGTCGCCCTCGCGCTGCTGGGTGAGGGTCAACGCGTCGAGACGGTCCGCGCTGGACGCACAGGCGCGTCCACTGAGGGCGCCGGTGGCTGCGGGGGTGGCGTCCACGCGCAATTCGTGCGGCCCGACCTCGAACATCACCGTCTTCACCCCGCGCAGGTCGAGGTCCAGGCTGCGTGGCGCGGAGTGGCTGCACTCGGCCGCCAGTGCGGGCGCGAGGGCGGAAGAGGCGACCAGGACCAGAGAGGCGATCTTCGTCGAAAGGGGCATGCCGGGAATTCCTTGCTGTGGTGGATGCCACATGGGATGCGGCGACCGGGCCAACGGTTTAAGCCGGGCTTCAGTCGACGCGCGCAGCCGCGGCATCGGCCTCGGCGGCCGCTTCCGCATCAGCATCCGCATCCGCATCCGCATCCGCATCCGCGGACAGCATGGCGGTGTCGACGTCGTTCGACTGGTCGCGGCAGTCGTCGACGTCGCTGACGTCCATGCGCGCATAGGGGGCGAACTCCGGTACCGCCTTCGCCAGCGCCTCCTGCGCGGCCAGCACCGCCGGCAGCTGGTCGCACAGGCGCATGGCCGAGGCCTCGAGTTCGGCAGCCTCGGCCTCGATGCGCTTTTCCATCTCCTCGGTATCGCCGCGCAGGAGGCTGCCGATGGCGTCCTTGGCCGCGCGCATGCCGAGGTCCGCGCCCTGCACGCCGAGGTCCATGCCGGTTTCGATCACGGCGAGCATGCCGCTGCGGTAGTCGCGGGCCAGCGCGCGGCCGGCTGCGTCCATCGCGACCGCGCTGCCGTCCACGATCAGTTGGCCGTCGGGCGTGATCTCGGCCTTGGGCAGGTCGTCCGCGTCACGCTGGATCCGCTTGCCGTTGATGCGGATATCGGTCGAGCCGTTGAGGCCCAGGTTGCCTTCATGCAGCTCTTTCCTGGCCTTGTCGAGCGCCGAGGCCACGGTGCGGCCCAGTGCCGTCTGCGGGGCCGGCCGGCCCGGTTCGGCGCTTGCAGGCGCCGTCGGGCCGGTGTCGTCGCGCTGGCAGGCAGCAAGCGGCAGCAGGCTGGCAATGAGGGCGAGGGTGGCGAGCGGCTTCATGGCAGGGCCTCGTGGCATCTGGGAATGAACGTGACGCGTGGCGGGAGGGCGGTGTGACGCTGGAGCGGATGGGGCAGGGGTGGGTTCGTTTCTTGGGGCGACCCGGACCGGCCGTCTGTGGCCGGGTGTTCGCGAACGTGGTGCGAGTGCCGGTGGACTGCGTCGTGCCACCATGGTGGTACAACAGTGCTTCGGGATGATCCGGCCCGGCCATTCATGGCCGGGCGTTCGCGAACGCGGTCGATGCCGATAGGGCATCGACCAGGCGCGTTCGCTCACCCCTCGTCGCGCCAGCGGCGCAGGCGGATCGCGGCGAAGATCATGGCCGCGCCGGCGACGACGCCGATCCACAGGTTGACGCTGCCCAGGTTGCGGTACATCGAGACCGGGCTGATCAGTTCCCGCAACGCGGCGGGCGTCTCGTCCATCCCGGCCAGCATCTGGATGTCCAGATAGGTCAGCGGGAACACGCTGGTGAGCGAGCGGAACACGACGTTCTTGAAGAACGGCCAGGTCATGTCGTCGAACACGCCGAGGAACTCGAGCCAGCCGACGAAGATGCCGGCGAACAGCGGGATCATGATCGCCCACAGGAAGGGTTTGCTCTTGGCCCAGGCCGAGCACAGCATCAGCCAGCCGATGGTCGGCATCGCCCACAGCGCGTAGACCGGCAGGCCCACCAGGTACAGCAACGCGATCTTCAGCGGACTGGCCGGGCCCCACAGCAGCTCGACCGGGTTGCCGCCGTAGAACAGTACGACCAGGCTGATCAGCAGCAGGAAGCCGAACAGGGTGGCGATCGCGGCCAGTATCGCCAGCAGCGGCGCCACCAGCGTGGCGCTGGCGAGCTTGGACAACACCGTCTGCGTGTCCGACAGCGGCAGCGACTTCCAGAACAGCACGCTGCGGTCCTTGCGCTCGTCGTACAGCGAACCCAGGCAGTAGAAGAACAGCACGAAGGCCAGCACGATGAAGGGCCAGCTCGATGCCAGCAGCAGGGTGAGGTCGAGGCCCGCGCCCAGCTGCGCCAGCTCCTCATGGCCCAGCTGCGAGGTGAGCATGTTCAGGTCCATGCCGTTGATCTGGATCCGCGTCCCGTCGTCGAGCGAGATATGCGCGTCGTGGGGCACGTTGCGTCCCGCGGCCACCATGGCCAACACGATGCCCATGGTCGAGAGCAGCAGCGAGACGCCGCCGGCCACGAACGGCGCCCAGAGGAAGCCGCCGCGGTTCTCCCAGTATTCCCGCCGGAGCAGCCAGCCGAAGCGGCGGCCCGGGGTGACGTGCGCTGCACCGGCCGGACGCGTGGCTTCGGTCAGGGTGTGTGCGGCGGCGTTCATGCGTAGGTTCCTTTCATCGTGGCGACGAACAGATCGGCCAGGCCCGGGCTGCGGGTCTCGCCAAAGGGCGACAGCGCGGACTGCGACACGCCGTCGAACAGCATCACGGTCTTGCCGAAGGGCAGGGCGCGCTCGTCGATCGGACCCAGCGCGCGGGCGGCATCGGCCTGGTCGGCATTGACCAGCACCTCGACGAAGCGCTCGCCCACATCCTCCATCGGCGCGTCCAGCACCACCTTGCCGTCGCGGATGAACATCACGTCGGTGAGGATGTGCTCGATCTCCTCCACCTGGTGGGTGGTGATGACGATCGTCTTCTGCTCGTCGAAGTAGTCCTCCAGCAGGCGCTGGTAGAACTGCTTGCGGTAGAGGATGTCCAGCCCCAGGGTGGGCTCGTCGAGCACCAGCAGGCGCGCGTCGATGGCCATCACCAGCGCCAGATGCAGCTGCACGATCATGCCCTTGGACATCTCGCGCACGCGCTGGTTGGGCTTGAGCTGGGTATTGGCCAGGAAGCGCTCGCAGCGGGCGCGATCGAAGCGGGGATGCACGCCGGCGACGAAATCGATCGCCTCGCGCACCCTGATCCAGCGCGGCAGCACCGCCACGTCGGCGATGAAGCACACGTCGTTCATCAGTTCGTCGCGCTGGCTGCGCGGATCGCGGCCGAGCACGCTCAGCTCGCCGTCGAAGGGGATCAGGCCGAGCATGGCCTTGAGCGCGGTGGTCTTGCCGGCGCCGTTGGGGCCGATCAGGCCGACGATGCGCCCGGCCTCGATCCGGAAGCCTGCGCCATCGAGTGCGAGCTTGTTCTTGTAGCCCTTGCGCAGCCCGCGCGCGTGCACCACCTGGAGATTGCCGGCCACCGCGTTCATCGCGTACCTCCGGCGGGCGCCTGCGCCTGCATCAGCTCGTCCAGCGCCAGGCCCAGGCGCTGGATGCGTTCGAGCACCAGCGGCCATTCCTCGCGCAGGAAACGCTCGCGTTCGTTGACCAGCAGTTTCTTCGCCGCTTCTTCGGTGACGTACATGCCCAGGCCCCTTCGTTTTTCGACCAGCGACTCGTCGGCCAGCTCCTGGTAGGCGCGCGAGACGGTGATCGGATTGAGTTGGTATTCCGCGGCCACCTGCCGCACCGAGGGCAGCGCGTCGCCGGGTTTCAGTTCCCCGTCCAGCATCATCGCGATGACGCGCTCCTTCAGCTGGCGGTAGATGGGAGCGCCGTCGCTCCACTGGATATTGGTCATGGCTCAGCTCCGGCCGCCGTGGCCCGCGCGCGCGAACGAGAAATAGGGAACCGCCACGGCGCGCCGGACGTGTCCACGGTGCTTGCGCGGAGCGGTGTCCGGCTCGCCGGCGCTCTTGGCACCCGCACTGGCCGGGGCCGCTTCGGAACTGGCCAGTCCGGCCACGACGGCTTCCGCGGTGGCCGCGGCGACGAAGCCGACGGTCAGGGCCAGGGCGCCTTCGAACGAGGTGGCCTTCGCGATGTCGTCCTCGAACTGCCGCGCGCGCGCGTTCACTCGCGCTTCCACCTGCTGGTCCAGCGCCGGGGCGGTGGCCAGGGCAGCCGGTCCGGGGGGGGCGGCGTCGGTGGCGGCCGCATCGGTGGCCTCGGCCAGCGGCATGGCCGCGATCGCGGCGGGCTGCAGGGCCTCGGACGGGAGCGGACGCGCCGTGATCAGGGCCAGCGCCAGCACCGTGCCAGTCACCGAGAAAGCCAGTATCGTGTTGCGGAGCTTGCGGTTCATGATGAACGTCCTGCTCTGGTGGATAGGTGTTGTATTCAACTATAACACCAGAACAGGCCGACGCAAGCGGTTTTGCACCTGTTGTCCCCCAACTGAAGTCATGGTCGGGCGCGAGTTCCCACCTTTCCGGGCGCAAATTCCAATGAAGACAATCAGATACGTGCTGGCGCTGGGTCTGTTGCTGGCGTCGGTGACCGCTTCGGCGGCCGGTTTGCTCGATCGCAGCTACCGTCCCCTGACCGGCAAGCAGCCGGTGGACCTGGGCGCCACCTACGGGGGGCAGGTCCTGCTGATCGTCAACACGGCAAGCAAATGCGGGCTGGCCCCGCAGTTCGAGGGGCTGGAGGCACTGCACGCCCGTTACAAGGAGCGGGGGTTCTCGGTGCTCGGCTTCCCGTCGGGCGATTTCCGGAACCAAGAGTTCGAGGACGAGGAGAAGATCGCGGAGTTCTGCACGCTCACCTACGGGGTCAAGTTCCCGATGTTCGAGCCGGTGCACGTGCTGGGCGACCAGGCCACTCCGCTGTACCGCGACCTGCGCGCGGCCACAGGCGAAGCGCCAGCCTGGAATTTCCACAAATACCTCGTCGGCCGAGATGGCAAGGTCATCGCGTCGTGGGGCAGCCGTCTGTTGCCGCAGGATCCGTCGATCGTGTCCGCGATCGAACGCGCACTCGAGGCGCCCGTCCCGGGTGCCTGAGCGGCTGAACGCCGATCTCGACACGCGCCGGCGGGCGATTGCCGGCGCGCGTGCGGCCCGCGACAATAGGCGGCTTGCGCCGTGTCGTGGCGACTGTCCGGAGTGTTGTTTCCCATGAACCGTGTGATGCGTGGCCTGGCCGCGCTGGGCCTGTCTGCGCTGCTGGTGTGCGGAACCGCGTGGGCGCTGCAGACGCAGGGCGCCGGCCCGCTTGGCAGCGAGCGCGAGCGGATGAGCTATGTGATCGGAATGGACGTGGGCGAGTCGCTGACCGCGGCGGCCCCCGACATCGACTTCCCCAGTTTCGAACGCGCGGTGGCCGCGGCGCTGGCGGGTGGCGAACCCCTGATCGGCGAGCAGGAAGCCGTGCAGGTGGGCCAGGCGCTGATGCAGCGGGTGGCCGCGCGCAGCGGACGCAGGGTGCCCGGAATGGCCCCCGGCGCGCAGCCGCCCGAGGTCGACAAGGCCAAGGTGGGCCTGCTGACCGGGCTCAACGTCGGCCGGTCGCTTGCGCCGCTGGCCGATGCGATCGACCTGCCGGTGCTGGTCCAGGCGGCACGTACCGTCGCCAGCGGCGGCAAGCCCCTGCTCGACACTGAACAGGCGTCGCAGGCGCGCGCCGCGCTGGAGGCGCATTCGCGCGAGCGTGCCCAGCGGCAGGCCGAGGCCAACCGCCAGGCCGGTGCGGATTTCCTGGCCCGCAATCGTGGCGCCAAGGGCGTCTTCGCCACCGGCTCGGGGCTGCAGTACAGCGTCCTGAAGCAGGGCGCCGGCGCCCGCCCCAAGCCCGGCGACCGGGTTCGCGTGCATTACCGCGGCACCCTGCTGGACGGTACCGAGTTCGACAGTTCGCTGGCCCGCAACGAGCCGGCCGAGTTCGGCCTCAACCAGGTCATTGCCGGCTGGACCGAGGGCCTGACCCTGATGCCGGTCGGTTCGAAGTACCGGCTCTGGATTCCCGGCGAGCTGGCCTACGGCCAGCGCGGCAGCCCGCCGCTGATCGGCCCGAACGCGACCCTCGTGTTCGAGGTCGAGCTGCTCGACATCCTCTGACGCGGCGGCCCCGCCGCCGCCGTCCCCCGCACTCATGTTCCGCATTGGAGTAAGCCGATGAAGGTTTCGAAGCGTTCCACCTCCCTGGTCGTGCTCGGCGCGTCGCTGTCGCTGGCACTGCTGGCCTGCGAGCCGCTGGACAAGGACACCGGCAAGCCGGTCGACGGCAGCGACACCGAGTCGGCGACGGCCACGGCCGGGACCACGGCGCGCGGCGGCATGAAGACCGAGCGCGAGCAGGTGAGCTATGTCATCGGCATGCAGATCGGCGAGAGCCTGAAGGGCGCCAAGGACGAGGTCGACCTCGACACCCTGTTCAAGTCCGTGCGCAGCACCATCGACGGCAAGGAGCCGCTGCTGACCCAGGAAGAGGCGATGCAGGTCATGCAGGACTTCAGCACGCGCATGCAGGCTAAGCAGCTGGCGGAGTTCCAGGAGTCGGGCAAGCGCAATGCCGAGGAGGGCGAGAAGTTCTTCGCCGAGAACGGCAAGAAGCAAGGCGTGCAGACCACCGAGTCGGGCCTGCAGTACGAAGTGCTCACCGCAGGCGAGGGCGCGCGCCCGGCCGCCGGCGACACCGTGCGCGTGCACTATCGCGGCACCCTGCTCGATGGCGAGGTGTTCGACGATTCCTATGCGCGCGGCGAGCCGGTCGAGTTCGCCCTGGCCCAGGTCGTGCCGGGCTGGCAGGAAGGCCTCCAGCTGATGCCGGTGGGCAGCAAGTACCGCCTGTGGATCCCCGGCAAGCTCGGCTACGGCGAGCAGGGCACCCCGGGCGGCCCGATCGGCCCGAACGCCACCCTGGTGTTCGAGGTCGAACTGCTCGATATCGTCGACGCCGCGCGCTGAGCGCGGCGGATCGGGCATCGGACACGCGTAATGCAAGTAGCGATTTTCGGAACCGGCTATGTTGGCCTGGTCAGCGGAACCTGTCTGGCCGAGGTCGGGCACAAGGTGGTATGCGTCGATGTCGACCAGGGCAAGATCGATGGCCTTGAGCGGGGCGTGGTGCCGATCTACGAGCCAGGCCTGGAAGCGATGGTCCACAGCAATCACGGGGCCGGCCGGCTGACATTCACCACCGACGCTGCAGTGGCAATAGCGTCAGCCGAGGTCATCTTCATTGCCGTGGGTACGCCACCGGACGAGGACGGCAGCGCCGACCTGCAGTACGTGCTGGCTGTCGCCGGGACGATTGGCCGGCATCTCCAGGGTCCCGCGATAGTGGTGGACAAGTCGACCGTACCGGTCGGTACCGCCGATCTGGTGCGCGAGACCATCGCGGCGGAGCTGTCTGCACGGGGTGCGCAGGTCGACTTCGACGTGGTCTCCAACCCCGAGTTTCTGAAGGAGGGAGCCGCTGTCGAGGACTGCATGCGCCCCGACCGCATCATCCTTGGCAGCGCCAGCGAGGCATCGATCGCGAAGCTGCGCCGGCTGTATGCGCCGTTCAACCGCAATCACGATCGCATCGTAGCCATGGACGTCCGTTCAGCGGAGCTGACCAAGTACGCTGCCAACGCGATGCTGGCCACGAAGATCAGTTTCATGAACGAGATCGCCGGCATCGCCGAGAAGGTGGGCGCGGACGTCGAGCAGGTCCGTAAGGGCATCGGTTCCGATCCCCGGATCGGCTGGCACTTCATCTACCCGGGCGCGGGCTATGGCGGGTCGTGCTTTCCGAAGGACGTGCAGGCGCTCGCCCGTACGGCTGCGCGGTACGGACATGAGCCGATCCTGCTACAGGCGGTCGAGGCCGTGAACGATCGTCAGAAGGGACACCTGTTCGAACTGATGCTGCGCCATTACGGCACGGTCGAAGCGCTGCGCGGCCAAACGGTGGCGCTGTGGGGCTTGGCATTCAAGCCCGATACCGACGACATGCGCGAAGCGTCCAGTCGGCGCCTGCTGCAGCAACTGTGGGAGGCAGGCGCCATCGTGCAAGCCTTCGATCCCGAAGCGGGCGAAGAGGCGCGGCGCCTCTTCGGCGAGCGCCGGGATTTCGTGCTGTGCGAGAGCGCTGAAGATGCGTTGCAGGGCGCGCATGCCCTGGCCGTCGTCACGGAATGGAAGCAGTTCCGGAGCCCCGACTTCGCGCTGCTGCGCAAATCACTGCTGGAACGGGTGATATTCGATGGCCGCAATCTTTACGATCCCGTCGAGGTGGAGGAGGCCGGTATCGCGTATTGGGGCATCGGCCGCGGCCGCTCCATCGGCCGGGGGTGAGTCTGGCCATGTCCGAAGCACTCGAACAGCGCGTGGTCGAGCTTGAGATGCGGCTGGCTTTCCAGGAGCAGCTGATTTCCGAGCTCAACGAGGCGCTGACGCAGATGCGCCTGGAGGGGGTCTCCAACGCGGAGCTGTTGAAGCGCGTGCTGGAAGACCTGAAACTCACCCGTGGCGATGGCCCGGGTGATCCGGCGCTCGAACCTCAGCCCCCGCATTACTGATCTTCCGCATGCCATGAGCGATTCGTTGCGCGACCAACTGATGGGGCTGGGCTTCAAGCCCGCGCCCACCCCTGCGCGCGAGCGCAAGCCGGCGTCGCCGCAGCGGGCACCGCACAAGGGCGCGTCCGCAGCCGCGGCGCCTGGCGGCAAATCGCGTAAACCAGGCAAGCCCGGCAAGCCGGGCCGTCCGCGCACGCGCGAGGACATCGACCTGGCGAAGGCCTACGCGATCCGCGCCCAGAAGGAAAAGGACGAGCGCATCGAGGCCGAGCGGCAGCGCCAGGAACAGGCGCGCCAGCGGCGCGAGGCACGGGCGAAGCTGGAAGAGTTCCTCAAGGACCGCGCCCTGAACGACGCCGGCGCCGAGATCGCCCGCCACTTTCCCTATGGCGGCAAGATCAAGCGCATCTACGTCAACGCCGAGCAGCTGCGCGCGCTCAATGCGGGCGAGCTGGGCGTTGCGCAGCTCAATGGCCGCTATGTGCTGGTGACGGCGGCCGACCTGGCCGAGGTCGAGTCGATCTTTCCTGCCGCGGTCGCGCTCCGGGTCGATCCCGATGCGCCGGCCGGCGAGGACCCCTACGCCGATCCCAGGTACCAGGTTCCCGACGACCTGCTCTGGTGAGCATGGCGGCCCCGGTCCACGAAGCGGAGCACGCTGGGCGCGGGCACCTGGTGTTCTCCCACGCGAACGGTTTTCCCGGTCCGGTCTACGGTGAACTGTTCGACGCCTGGCGCCCGGGCTTCGAGGTTTCCGCGGTCGACCGCTTCGGACATGCGCCCGGGTATCCGGTCGCACCACGATGGCCGGGGCTGACGCGGCAGCTTGTCGATCATGTGCAGGCGCGGGTCGCGCCCGATCAGCGGCTCTGGCTGGTGGGGCATTCCCTGGGCGGCTATGTCAGTGTGCTGGCGGCCGCTGTCCTGGGCGAGCGCGTCGCCGGCGTCGTGCTGCTCGATTCGCCTTTGATCGGCGGCTTCAGTGCGCGACTGGTGCGCTATGGACGTCAGCTCGGCTTCGACCGTTACATGATGCCGATCCGGCAGACGCGCAGGCGCCGCATGACCTGGCCCGACGTCGAGGCCGTGCATGCGCATTTCGCGGCGCGCGCCGCGTTCGCGCGCTGGGACCCGCGCACGCTGCGCCGCTATGCCGAGTACGGCACGCGGGCCTCGGAAGACGGCGGCCGCGTGCTTGCCTTCGATCGCGACATCGAGCTTGCGATCTACCGCAGCCTGCCGACGATGACCGTCGTGGCTGCCGCGCAGGCCACGGCCGCGCCGATCGGTTTCATCGGCGGTACCGGTTCGCGGGAGGTGCGGCAGGTGGGCCTGCATGCCACCCGCACGGCCACGCGCGGGCGGATCGCGTGGCTGGAGGGCAGCCACCTGTTCCCGATGGAGCGCCCGCGGGAAACGGCGCGCGCGGTGCAGTCGATGATCGCAGCCATGGATGCGAGCCGCGCCGACGCGGCCTGAGGGTCGGCTGCGGTGCCAGGCTCGCCTGCCGGTCGCAGCCGTTCGCTCCGGAACATCGCGCTCGAGCCGCATGATCTGGTGCGAAGGATGAGTCGCATGGCATGGCGTCGCCCCGCCGCGGCCCATCCGGGTCGTCATCGAGGTTGGACGCCCGCCACGCCGCCCGGTCCCGACACGCGAAAGCCGTGAACGCGTGCGCGACGCCCCGGCGGTTGCGGCTACTCCGGATCGTAGTCTAGGTTGGAGGCGAGCCAGCGCTCCACCTGCGCGAGGTCCACGCCCTTGCGCTTCGCGTAGTCCTGCGCCTGCTCCTTGGACACGCGGCCGACCACGAAGTACTGGCTGCGCGGATGGCTGAAGTAGTAGCCCGATACCGCCGCGGTGGGCAGCATCGCGAAGCTCTCGGTCAGGCGCATGCCGGCGTTGCGCTCGGCGTCCAGCAGGCGGAACAGCGTCGCCTTCTCGCTGTGCTCGGGGCAGGCCGGATAGCCGGGCGCCGGCCGGATGCCGCGGTAACGCTCGGCGATCAAGGCCTCGTTGTCGAGCGATTCGTCGGCATCGAAGCCCCAGAACTCCTTGCGCACGCGCTGGTGCAGGCGCTCGGCGAAGGCTTCGGCCAGGCGGTCGGCGAGCGCCTTGAGCAGGATCGCGTTGTAGTCGTCGTGGTCGGCCTGGAATCGTTCCAGGTGCGGTTCGATCCCGATCCCGGCGGTGACGGCGAACAGGCCCATCCAGTCCTGCACGCCGCTGTCGGCCGGGGCGATGAAATCGGCGAGGCAGAAGTCCGGCCGCTCGACCGGCTTGTCCACCTGCTGGCGCAGGAAGTGGAGCATGGCCTCGCCGTCATCGTGGCGCAGGAGGACGTCGTCGCCCACGCTGTTGGCCGGCCAGAGGCCGAACACGCCCCTGGCGGTCAGCCACTTCTCGCGGATGATCCGCTCGAGCATCGCGCGCGCATCGCGGTACAGTTCGCTGGCCTGGCGGCCGACGATCTCGTCCTCGAGGATCGCCGGGAACTTGCCCGCAAGTTCCCAGGCCTGGAAGAACGGCGTCCAGTCCAGGCAGGCCACCAGTTCCTCCAGCGGGTAGTCCTCGAACACGTGCAGGCCCGGCTGCTTCGGCGCCGGCGGTGTGTATTCCGCCCAGCCGCCGTCGAAGCGCTGGGCGCGCGCCTTGTCCAGGGCCACCAGTCTTTTGGCGTCGCCGCGGTTGCGGTGGCGCTCGCGGATCTCGGCGTAGTCCGATTCGTTGGCCGCCACGAAGGGGCCGCGCAGTTCGGCGGAGACCAGCGACTGGGCGACCCCGACCGCGCGCGAAGCGTCCTTCACCCAGATCGTCGGCGACTTGTAGAAGGGGTCGATCTTGAGCGCGGTATGCGCGCGCGAGGTGGTCGCGCCGCCGATCATCAGCGGGATCGCCAGGCCCTGGCGCTGCATCTCGCGCGCGACGTGGCTCATTTCCTCCAGAGACGGCGTGATCAGCCCGGACACCCCGATCAGGTCGGCATTCTCGGCGATGGCGGTATCGATGATCTTCTGCGCCGGCACCATGACCCCGAGATCGACCACCTCGAAGTTGTTGCAGGCCAGCACCACGCCGACGATGTTCTTGCCGATGTCGTGCACGTCGCCCTTGACCGTGGCCATCACGATCTTGCCGTTGTTCTTGCCGGTGTCGCCGGTACGCAGCTTCTCCGCCTCGATGAACGGCAGCAGGTAGGCGACCGCCTTCTTCATCACGCGGGCGGATTTCACCACCTGCGGCAGGAACATCTTGCCGGCGCCGAACAGGTCGCCGACGATGTTCATGCCGTCCATCAGCGGGCCTTCGATCACGTCCAGCGGGCGCGGGGACTGTTGGCGCGCCTCTTCGGTGTCCTGCTCGGCCCAGGCGTCGATGCCGTGCACCAGCGCATGGGCCAGGCGCTCGCGCACCGGTCGCTCGCGCCAGGCCAGGTCTTCGACCTTCGCCTGGCCCTTGCTGCCCTTGTAGCGCTCGGCGATCTCCAGCAGGCGCTCGGTGCCGTCGGCGCGGCGATTGAGGACCACGTCCTCCACGCGCTCGCGCAGTTCAGGGTCGAGGTCGTCGTAGATCGGCATCGCGCCGGCGTTGACGATGCCCATGTCCATGCCCGCCTGGATGGCGTGGTACAGGAACACCGAATGGATGGCCTGGCGCACGGTCTCGTTGCCGCGGAACGAGAACGAGACATTGGAAACCCCGCCCGAGACATGGCAGTGGGGCAGGGTGCTCCGGATGATGCGGGTGGCCTCGATGAAGTCGACCGCGTAGTTGTCGTGTTCCTCGATGCCGGTGGCGATGGCGAAGATGTTGGGATCGAAGATGATGTCTTCGGGCGGAAAGCCGACCTGGTCGACCAGGATGCGGTAGGCGCGGGTGCAGATCTCGACCTTGCGCGCGCAGGTGTCGGCCTGGCCCTGTTCGTCGAAGGCCATGACCACCGCGGCGGCGCCATAGCGCAGCACCTTGCGCGCCTGCTCGACGAAGGCCTCCTCGCCTTCCTTGAGCGAGATCGAGTTGACCACGCTCTTGCCCTGCAGACACTTCAGGCCGGCTTCGATCACGCTCCACTTGGAGGAGTCGACCATCACCGGGATCCGGGCGATGTCGGGCTCGGACATGATCAGGTTGAGGTAGCGCGTCATCGCCGCCTCGGAGTCGATCAGGCCTTCGTCCATGTTCACGTCGAGGATCTGCGCGCCGCTGGCGACCTGCTGGCGCGCGACGTCAACCGCTTCCTCGTAGCGGCCTTCCTTGATCAGCTTGCGGAACTGCGCGCTGCCGGTGACATTGGTGCGTTCGCCGACGTTGACGAACAGCAGGTCGGGGGTAATGACCAGCGGTTCGAGGCCGGAGAGACGGGTGTAGCGGGGCGTGTCGTTCATCGCAGGACGTCCTTGGCCACCCACGGGCGCGGGCCGGTGCGAGTGGGGCCATTCGAATATGTCAGGGCTTGCCGGCCCGTCGGTTGCGGTCCAGTCACGTCTGCGGCCGACCAGTGGGTCGGCCGCCACACGCGGTGGCGGGTACTTCCACGACCTGCCGTCACGCCGCGAGCGCCGCCGTGGTGCGCAGCGTCCGCGGCGGAAGGCCGGCCACGGCGTCTGCGATCGCGCGGATATGGTCGGGGGTGGTGCCGCAGCAGCCGCCCACCAGGTTCAGCAGGCCGGCTTCGGCGAACTCGCGCAGGATCGCGGCGGTTTCCTCCGGCGCTTCGTCGTAGCCGCCGAAGGCGTTGGGCAGCCCGGCGTTCGGATGCGCGCTGACATGGCAGTCGGCCACGTTCGCCAGTGTTTCCACGTGCGGGCGCAGATCCCTGGCGCCGAGCGCGCAGTTCAGGCCCACCGAAAGCGGCCGGCCGTGCGCAACCGAGGCGTAGAACGCTTCGGCCGTCTGCCCCGACAGCGTGCGGCCCGAGGCGTCGGTGATCGTGCCCGAGATCATCACCGGCAGCCGTGCGCCGCGATCGTCGAACGCTTCCTCGATCGCGTAGAGCGCAGCCTTGGCGTTGAGCGTGTCGAAGATGGTTTCGACCATCAGCGTATCGGCGCCGCCGTCGATCAGGCCGTCGATGGCCTCGCGGTAGGTGCTGCGCAGTTCGTCGAAACTCGTGTTGCGGAAGCCCGGGTCGTTGACGTCGGGGCTGATCGAAGCGGTGCGGCTGGTGGGCCCGAGCACGCCGATGACGAAGCGGGGGCGCCCGGTGCGGGCGGCCACCGCGTCGCAGCAGGCGCGGGCGACACGCGCACCTTCGAGGTTGAGCTCGCGCACCAGGTGCTCCAGGCGGTAATCGGCCTGGCTCACCGAGGTGGCGTTGAAGGTGTTGGTTTCCACCAGGTCCGCACCGGCCTCCAGGTAGGCGGTGTGGATGCCGGCGATGATGTCGGGGCGGGTGAGCAGCAGCAGGTCGTTGTTGCCCTTCAGGTCGTGGCCACCGGCAGGCGGCGCCTCGCGGGTGCTGTCGAAACCGCCGGCGAACCGCTCGCCGCGGTAATCCGGCTCTTCCAGGCCGTGGCGCTGGATCATGGTCCCCATCGCGCCGTCGATGATCAGGATGCGTTCGCGCAGCGCGGCCTCGAGCAGGGCGACGCGGTCGGGGTGGAGCCAGGGCAGGGCGTGCATGGGAACCTCCGGAAGGCTCAGGGCTTGCGGGCGATCATCGAGATCACTTCGAAGTGCGGCGGCCGTTTCTCGCGGGTGACGGTCTCGGCATTGAGCAGTTCCAGGCCGGCCCGCGCGACGAAGCGGCGCAGATCCTTCTCGCTGAAACCGAGGTTGGCGTGGCCGTAGGCCTGGACCACGTTCTGGTGCTCGTGCCGGGCCAGGCTCGACAGCAGCAGGCGGCCCCCCGGGCGCAGCACGCGGGCGGCATCGGCCACCGCCTGCGCCGGCTTGTCGGCGTAGGTGAGGGCATGCATGAGCACGACCAGGTCGAACTCGGCCGTGGCGAAGGGCAGGGCATGCATGTCGCCCTCCATCACCTCGACGTTGCGGAACCGGCGCAGGCGCTCGGCCGCGGCGGCCACCACGCGGCGGCTGCTGTCCACGCAGACGTAGCGGTGTGCGTGCGGGGCGAGCAGTTCGGCCAGCACCCCGTCGCCGGAAGCGATGTCGAGCACGTCGCCTGTCTCCAGCAGCGGCAGCGCGCTGCGCGCCAGCGCTTCCCAGGTGCGGCCCGGCGAGTAATGCCGTTCCATGTCCCCGGCCACGGAATCGGCCCAGTTCTGGTCGGCCGCGCGCATCGCCAGCACGCCGGCCACGCGTTCGGCATCCTGGCGCAGCAGCGGGTCGTCGGTGCCCGTCGACAGTGCCTGCCACAGTGCCCGCTGCGGCGCCTCGAGCGACTCGTCGTCGAAACGGTAGTAGGCGGAGACCCCGGCGCGCCGGTCGCGCACCAGCCCGGCCTCCTTCAGCTTGGCCAGATGGGTGGACACGCGCGGTTGCGCAAGCCGGGTGATGGCGGAGAGTTCGGCCACGGTCAGCTCCTCGCCCTCGAGCAGGGCGAGCAGGCGTACCCGGGTGGGGTCGGCCAGTACCTTCAGCCGCGAGGACCAAGCCTCGAGGTCCATAAATATCTCCGTATCTCGATATAGAGATATTCTGGAAGCGGGATCGGTACCCGTCAACCTCGCGCGGGTTCTGACCGGCGCGGGGTAGGCCGATTTGCGCATGGTCGATGCAACGAAAACGATAGGGTTTGCCGCGCGCGCCGGGCTACAATTAAGGTTTCTCCCGAAACGTTGTGAGGCTGCCGTGGAGTTCGGTTTCAACGAAGAACAGTTGATGCTGCAGGACGTCGCCCGCCGCATCGCCCAGGAAAAGATCGCGCCCAGCGCCGAACACCACGACCGCACCGGCGAATTTCCGCTGGAGAACATCCGAACCCTCGGCGAGAACGGGCTGATGGGGATCGAGGTGCCGGCAGAGTACGGTGGCGCGGGCATGGATCCGGTGGCCTACGTGCTGGCCATGGTCGAGGTCGCCGCCGCCGACGCCGCGCATTCCACCATCATGTCGGTCAACAACTCGCTGTTCTGCAACGGCATCCTCACCCACGGCACGGAGGCGCAGAAGCAGAAGTACGTGCGCGCGATCGCGGAAGGGGCGGAGATCGGCGCGTTCGCGCTGACCGAGCCGCAGTCCGGCTCCGACGCGACCGCCATGCGCTGCCGCGCGGTGAAGCAGGCCGACGGCAGCTACGTGGTCAATGGCAAGAAGAGCTGGATCACCTCCGGGCCGGTGGCGAAGTACATCGTGCTGTTCGCCATGACCGATGCTGAGAAGGGCGCGCGAGGCATCACCGCCTTCCTGATCGACACCGCGCGCGAGGGCTTCGGCCGCGGCAAGACCGAGCCCAAGCTCGGGATCCGCGCCTCTGCCACCTGCGAGATCGAGTTCAACGACTATGTGGTCCAGGCCGACGAGGTGCTCGGCCAGGAGGGCGAGGGCTTCAAGATCGCCATGGGCGTGCTCGATGCCGGCCGCATCGGCATCGCCTCGCAGGCGATCGGCATCGCCCGCGCCGCCTATGAGGCCACCATCGCCTACGTCAAGGAGCGCAAGGCCTTCGGCGCCGCGATCGGGACGTTCCAGATGACCCAGGCCAAGATCGCCGACATGAAGTGCAAGCTCGACGCGGCCTGGCTGCTGACGCTGCGGGCGGCCTGGCTCAAGGGCCAGGGAAAGAAGTTCTCGGCCGAGGCGGCGATCGCCAAGCTCACCGCCTCGGAGAACGCGATGTGGATCGCCCACCAGGCCGTGCAGATCCATGGCGGCATGGGCTATTCGAAGGAAATGCCGATCGAGCGCTATTTCCGCGACGCCAAGATCACCGAGATCTACGAAGGCACCAGCGAGATCCAGCGCCTGGTGATCGCGCGTGCCGAGACCGGGCTGCGCTGAGGGCGATCGTGCCGATCCCCGATCCAGAACCACGCGCCGGAGCCGTCGGCGCGGCCATTGCGAACCTTTGCGGCGGGACCCTCGCGGTGCCCGCCAACCGCCCCGGCCCGCGTGAGAACGCGGGCCTTACTCCATCCGGAGCCCGTCCGTCATGACACCCGCAAAACCCGGCAAGACCCCCGCAGGCAAACGTGCAGGCCGCCAGGCCTCGCCCGGCGCACGCGCGACGCGTGCGCAGGAGCGCCCGGCCGACGTGCTGGAACCGATCTTCGCGGCGATCCGCCGACGCGGCGGCAAGGGCGGCAGCGAGAGCGCCAGCGCCTTCGCCGGTGCCTTCTACCGGCGCATGACCGAAGATGAGCTGCCCGTGCACGATGCCGAGGGCTGGGCCGCGCTGGCCGACGACCTGCTGGGCTTCGCGCACAGGCGCAAGCCCGGCACGGCGCTGGTGCGCCTGTTCAACCCGGCCCGCGAGAGCCACGGCTGGGAATCTCCGCGCACGGTGCTGCAGATCGTCAACGACGACATGCCGTTCCTGGTCGACTCGGTGACCATGGCCCTGGCCGAGGCCGGCGTGGGTGTACACGTGCTCGGCCACCCGGTGATCCAGATCGCGCGCGACAAGGCCGGGCGCTTGACCGGCGTGGGCGAGGGCGAAACCGAGTCGGTGATGCATCTGGAGATCGACCGCCAGAGCGCCGACGGCATGGCCGCGATCGAGGCCAGCGTGAACCGCGTGCTGGAGGACGTGCGTGCCATCGTCGGGGACTGGGCGGAGATGCGCGACAGGATGCGGCAGGTCGCCACCGAACTGGCCGACCGGCCCCTCCCGGTGGGCGATGCCGAGCGCGCCGAAGCACAGGAGTTCCTCCGCTGGGCGGCAAGCGATCATTTCACCTTCTTCGGCTATCGCGAGTACCAGCTCCAGCGCAAGGGAGGCGAGGAACTGCTGGTGCCGGTGGAAGGCAGCGGCCTGGGGCTGCTGCGCGGCGGCCAGGGCAAGGGGCGCCCGCTGAAGTCGCTGGCCGCGCACAACATCAGCGCCGCCGGCGATGGCGAGGTGCTGGTGCTGACCAAGACCAATGCGCGTTCGACCGTGCACCGCCCGGGTTACATGGACTACATCGGCGTGCTCGGTTTCGACGACCAGGGCCGGGCCGTGTCGGAGCAGCGCTTCCTCGGCCTGTACACCTCGGGCGCCTACAACCGCCGTCCCTGGGACATCCCGCTGGTGCGCGAGCGCTACGAACACGTGATGAGCGCGTCGGGCCTGAAGCCGACCGGACACAGCGGCAAGGCGCTCAAGCACATCCTGGAGACGCTGCCCCGCGACGAGCTGTTCCAGTGTTCGGAAGACGAACTCTACCGCCTGGCCACCGGCGTCCTGGGCCTGCAGGAGCGCGTGCGCAGCCGCCTGTTCCTGCGCCGCGACCGGTACGGCCGCTTCTATTCGGTGCTGGTCTACATTCCGCGCGACCGCTTCAGCACCGAAGTGCGCCGCCGGGTGGAGGCGATGTTGCGCCGCGTGCTGCATGCCGACCACGTGGACGCCAACGTGGCGATCGGCGAGTCGCCGCTGGCCCAGGTGCACCTGATCGTGCGGCCGCGCGGTGGGCAGCAGGTCGAAGTGGACCAGGCATTGCTGGAGCGCGAGCTGGCGGTGATCGTGCGCAACTGGCAGGACGACCTGCGCGACGCGCTGGTCGTCCGCCACGGCGAGGAGCAGGGCCTGGCCCTGGCGAGCCGCTACGGCCGCCTGCTGCCGGCCGGCTATATCGAGAGCGCGACGCCAGCGATCGCCGCACGCGATGTCGAACGCCTGGCCGCGCTCGCCACGGGCAGCGATCTGGAACTGAGCCTGCAGCAGTTGCCGGCGCCGGTCGCCGGCGAGACCGCGCTGCGCTTCAAGCTCTACCGCAGCGGCGGCGACATCGCCCTGTCCGACGCGTTGCCGATGATGGAGAACCTGGGCCTGCGCGTGGTGACCGAGCATCCCTACCGGCTCGAGCTCGACGACGCAGCCCTGTACATCCAGGACTTCGAAGTCGAAGCCGGCGTGGCGGGACTCGATGTGGAGGAGGCGGGCGCCGATTTCACCGAGGCCTTCGCGCGGCTGTGGCGCGGCGACGCCGAGAACGACGGGCTGAACCGGCTGGTGCTGGGCGCGTCGCTGGATTGGCGCCAGGTGGCGCTGCTGCGCGCCTACGCCAAGTACCTGCTGCAGGTGGGCGTGCCGTTCTCGCAGAGCTACGTCGAGGATACGTTCGCGCGCAATCCGCTGATCGCGCGCCTGCTGGTGGAGCTGTTCGAGGCGCGTTTCGACCCGGATGCGGCCGCCGCGGCGTCCGGCGCCGAGCGCCTGGCTGCGCAGTTGCGGGTGCTGGTGGGCGGCGATGACGCGCTGCGCGCCATCCTGCAGCCGGTGGTCGATGCGCGTCGGCTGGATCGCGACAGCCGGGCCGACGCCGTGCGCCGCGCGCTGAAGGCGCTGCTGGACAACGTCTCCAGCCTGGACGAGGACCGCATCCTGCGCAGTTTCATGGGCGTGATCGATGCCACCCTGCGCACCAGCTATTTCCAGCGCACCGCCGATGGCGGCTACAAGGAAACGATCGCCTTCAAGTTCGATCCGGCCAACGTGCCCGAGCTGCCCAAGCCCAAGCCCTATCGCGAGATCTTCGTGTACGGGCCGCGCATCGAGGGCACGCACCTGCGTTTCGGTCCGGTGGCCCGTGGCGGACTGCGCTGGTCCGACCGCCGCGAGGACTTCCGCACCGAGGTGCTGGGCCTGGTCAAGGCGCAGATGGTGAAGAACACCGTCATCGTGCCGGTCGGTTCCAAGGGCGGGTTCATCGTCAAGCGCCCGCCCGCGGGCGGCGACCGCGATGCCCAGTTCGCCGAAGGCGTGGCCTGCTACAAGCTGTTCATCAGCGGCATGCTGGACATCACCGACAACATCGTCGAGGGCGCGATCGTGCCGCCGCGCGACGTGGTGCGCCACGACCAGGACGACCCCTACCTGGTCGTCGCCGCCGACAAGGGCACGGCCACCTTCTCCGATACAGCCAACGGCATTGCCCGCGACTACGGCTTCTGGCTGGACGACGCCTTCGCGTCGGGCGGCTCGGTGGGCTACGACCACAAGGGCATGGGCATCACCGCGCGCGGCGCCTGGGAGTCGGTGAAGCGCCACTTCCGCGCGCTCGGCCACGATTCGCAGTCGCAGGACTTCACCTGCGTCGGCATCGGCGACATGTCTGGCGACGTGTTCGGCAACGGCATGCTCCTGTCGAAGCACATCCGCCTGGTGGCCGCGTTCGACCACCGTCACCTGTTCATCGATCCGAATCCCGACGCGGCACGTTCGTACGAGGAGCGCGCGCGGTTGTTCAAGGTGCCGCGCTCGAGCTGGGCCGATTACGATGCGAAGCTGATCTCCAAGGGCGGCGGCGTCTACCCTCGCACGCTCAAGTCGATCGAGATCTCGCCGCAGGCGCGCGAGGCGCTGGGCCTGCCCGAGGGCACCACCTCGATGGCGCCGAACGCGCTGCTGTCGGCCGTGCTCAGGGCGCCGGTCGACCTGCTGTGGAACGGCGGCATCGGCACCTACGTCAAGGGCAGCACTGAGCAGCACTCCGATGTCGGCGACCGCGCCAACAACGCGATCCGCGTCGACGGCCGCGACTTGCGCTGCCGCGTGGTGGGCGAGGGCGGCAACCTGGGCATGACCCAGCTCGGCCGCATCGAGGCCGCGCGCAACGGCGTGCTGCTCAATACCGACTTCATCGACAACTCCGCCGGCGTGGACACCTCCGACCACGAGGTCAACATCAAGATCCTGCTCAACGCCCAGGTGCGCGACGGCAAGCTCAAGATGGATGCGCGCAACAAGCTGCTGGCCTCGATGACCGACGAAGTCGCGCAGCTCGTGCTCTGGGACAACTACCGCCAGAACCAGGCGATCAGCCTGATGGAGCGCATGAGCGTGTCGCGGCTCGGTTCCAAGCAGCATTTCATCCGCACGCTGGAGCAGCAGGGCCTGCTCGACCGGCAGATCGAGTACCTGCCGTCGGATGCCGAGATCGCCGAGCGCAAGAGCCGCGGCGAGGGCCTGACCCGGCCGGAACTGGCGGTGCTGCTGTCGTATTCCAAGCTGGTGGCCTTCGACGAGCTGCTGCGCTCGGACGTACCCGAAGACCCGTACCTGTCCAAGGAGCTGCAGCGCTACTTCCCGCAGCCGCTGCAGAAGAAGTACGCAGGGGCGATGGAGCAGCACCGGCTCAAGCGCGAGATCATCGCCACGGCGGTGACCAATACGATGATCAACCGCATGGGCGCGACCTTCCTGCTGCGCATGCAGGAAGACAGCGGCCGCAGCTACGGCGAGGTCGCCAAGGCCTTCACCATCACCCGCGAGACGCTCGAAGCCCGTGCGCTGTGGCTGGACATCGACGCGCTCGACGGCAAGGTCGCCGAATCGGTGCAGATCGATGCCCTGCAGGTGATCTGGAACCTGCAGCGCTCGTTCACCCGCTGGCTGCTGTCGCGTCCGGGCGCGATCCCGGACATCACCACCGCCGTGGATCGGTACCACAACGGCTTCCGTGACATCCGCGCGGGCGAGAACATCATCCCCGACTCGATGCGCCCGGAGTACGAGGCCAGCCTGGCCGACTGGCTCGGCAAGGGCGTACCGGCCGACCTGGCCGGGCAGCTGGCCGCGCTGCCGTACCTGGAGCCTTGCGCCGACATCATCGAGCTGGCCACCGAGCGCAAGCGCAAGCCCATCGACGTGGCCAAGCTGCACTTCCGCGTCGGCGAAGCGCTGCGGGTGCCGTGGCTGACCCGCCAGATCGACGCGCTGGAAGTGGATGGCCGCTGGCATGCCGTGGCGCGCGGCGTGCTGCGCGAGGAACTGGCGGCGCAGCAGCGGATCATCGTGGGCCAGGTGCTCGAGTGCCCCGGCAACACGGCCGAGGCCAAGGTGCGCCACTGGCTGGATCGCGACGATCCGGCGCTGCGCTTCACCCTGGCGATGCTGGCCGAACTGGGCGCGCAGAAGACCGTGGACTATCCCACGGTGTCGGTCGCCGTCCAGCGCCTCTCCCAGCTGGCCCAGCGCGGCTGAGCCAACCCGGCCGCGGCCGTCGCCGCGGCCGGTCATCCCGGTAGGAAGGGGCCGGCATGTCGCAGTCCGCGACATGTCGGCCTTGGCAGTGGGGCGGGTCGCCCCTGCGTCCGGCCCCACATCGACCTTGCGATCCCCGGCTGTTGCGCGAGCGTCGTCCGCATCGGGTTCGCGGCTCCCGCATCGTTCGTCTCCGATCCCGGCCGCCAATGCCTGTGGCCTCCCGTGCTCCAGGCGTCGCTTCGCCAAGGTCGGGCCGTTCCCGCGTTCCGGGTCCGTCGCGCTATCCTCCAAGGCCCCACGCGCAGGAGCCGCCGATGAGCACGACGCCCCGCATCGCCTTTCTCGCCAGCCAGACCGAGGAGGCGCGTGCCGCGCTCGATACGCTGGTCGGCGAACACGGCCAGTGCGAGCCAGACGAGGCCGACGTGCTGTGCGCGCTCGGCGGCGACGGCTTCATGCTGCAGACCCTGCACCGCCACGGCAGTCTCGGCAAGTCGGTGTTCGGCATGAAACTGGGGACCGTCGGCTTCCTGATGAACCAGTTCCGCCCCGACGGCTTGCTCGCGCGCATCGCGGCGGCCGAGCCGGCGGTGCTGCATCCGCTCGAGATGATCGCGCAGACCGAGTCCGGCGCCACGGTCGGCTCGCTGGCCTACAACGAGGTCTCGCTGCTGCGCCAGACCCGCCAGGCCGCGCATCTGTCGATCGAACTCAACGGCAAGCTGCGCCTGGACGAACTGATCGCCGACGGGGTCATGGTGGCGACCGCCGCCGGCAGCACCGCCTACAACTATTCCGCGCACGGCCCGATCCTGCCGCTGGGCGCCAACGTGGTGGCGCTGACGCCGATCGCCGCATTCCGACCGCGCCGCTGGCGCGGCGCCCTGCTCAAGGCCGATACCGAAGTGCGCTTCCGCGTGCTCGACCCCTACAAGCGTCCGGTCAGCGCGACCGCCGACTCGCACGAGGTGCGCGATGTGGTGGAAGTGATGATCCGCGAATCGCGCGAGCGCACGGTGCGCCTGCTGTTCGACCCCGAGCACAATCTCGAGGAACGCATCCTCAGCGAGCAGTTCGAGGCCTGAACGCCGGGACGGTCGTGCCGGTGCCGTGGATCCGCGAGCCACGTGCCAGCGTGGGCTTGCGATCCTCACCGCCACCGGGCGGAATGGGTAGGTAGCGGGTCCCTGCCGCGACCCGCGGCAACCGCCGCGCGAGGCGAACCGGCCATCGCAGCCGCTGCGACGCCCCTCGGGCCATAATCGGTGCATGTCCAGTAAAGAAGCCGTCGCCGTCCTCACCATCGCGGTGTCCTCGCGCGCCTTGTTCGACCTCGAGGACAGCCATGCGCTGTTCGAGCGCGAAGGTATCGAACGCTATGCCGATTTCCAGCGAGAGCGCGAGGACGACGTGCTCGAGCCGGGCATCGCGTTCGGGCTGGTGCGCAAACTGCTGGCGCTCAACGAGGCCGCGCCCCCGGAGGCGCCGCGCGTCGAGGTGATCCTGCTGTCGCGGAACTCGGCCGATACCGGCCTGCGCATCTTCAACTCGATCCAGCATCACCGGCTCGCGATCTCGCGCGCCACCTTCACCTCGGGCGAGCCGACCTGGCCCTATGTGCGGCCGTTCGGCGCGCACCTGTTCCTTTCCGCCAACCCCGACTCGGTGCGCCAGGCGCTGGCCAACGGCGTGGCGGCGGCCAGCATCCTGCCCGAGCGCCCCAAGCCCGGGCGGGCCGCCCGCGAGCAGATCCGGATCGCATTCGATGGCGATGCGGTGATCTTCGACGACGAGGGCGAGCGGGTCTCGCGCGAGGGCGGCATCGCCGCCTTCCATCGCCACGAGATCGAGCGCGCGCGCGAGCCGCTGCCGGGTGGTCCGTTCCGCGCGTTCCTGTCGGCCCTGCACGATCTGCAGGCCGCATTTCCCGCGGGCGAGGCTTCCCCGATCCGGACAGCGCTGGTCACCGCCCGCTCCGCGCCGGCGCACGAGCGTGTGATCCGCACCCTGCGCGAGTGGGGCGTGCGCCTGGACGAGGCGCTGTTCCTGGGGGGGCGCGCCAAGGGCCCCTTCCTCGAAGCCTTCGGCGCCGACATCTTCTTCGACGACTCGCTGCACAACATCGACAGTGCGCGCCAGCACGTACTGGCGGGGCATGTGCCGCACGGGGTGTCGAACCTGTAGCGCGGGAGCTGGTTGCGGCGGGGCCGACTGCCTGCCACTGCGCGCGATCGTCGCCCCGGACTTCGAGGCGGCGTGCGACTGGGGCCGGCCGGTCGGGCGCACCGGATCCGCCCGGGGCCTGTCCTCGTGCCGCCGGGTTCAACCGTCGCGGCGCGGCGGTTCATGGCGCGCCAGCCACGCGGCGCGCCATTCCGCCGCCGCGGGCAGGCCGCACAGCAGCGCCGCCGGTGCCAGGACGAGCAGCCAGACCCAGGCCGGAAGGCCTGGCTGGCGCAGGGCCAGCGTCCATTCGGTGCTGACCGCAGCCGGCCAGGTGGCGGCAATCACCAGGCCCAGGCCGATCCAGGGCGCCATGTCGAGCACGCTGTGGATGTGCTGCTCGAACGGGAGGATCGGGCGATGCCTGAACGCCTGCCGCGTGTCGAGGTAGCCCACGCAGGCGTGCACGGCCACCAGTGCGGTCATGGTGGCGATCACCGGCATGTGGAACTCGAACAGCATGCCCAGCACGATCGCGGCCCCGACCAGGGCGAGTTGCAGCAGGTGCAGGCTCGATTCGACCAGGCCCGAGGTATGCGGCAGGTCGGTGCGCCGATGGCAGCGGAAGTCGAGCAGGCCCGCACACATCCAGCCCAGCAGCCCGAGATAGGCGAGCAGCCAGCCCAATGCCTCCTGGCTGTCCATGCCGTTGCCCTGGCCCAGGCCGGTGAGGTCAATCGACATCGCGGCCGTCGTCCGTGCCCCGACGGGCGGTGCAGCCCCCCACGTACCGATGTCGTCCGCCAGCGCGGCGCGCGCGAAGGCAGGCCGATGGACTGCGGGGCGGAAGAGTCCGTGCCGGGTGCATGGCGGCTCCAGCGGTGGCGGGGCTGGCTGCCGGCCGGCTTGCCGAAGCCAGTGCGGCGCATTCTGCCAGCGGGGCGTGTTGAGGGTTCGTGCAGGGCCGGCGACACGCGCCTGTGGTCGCCGGGTTTGCCAGGGCAGCGCCCCGCCCGTCGGCGGGGCGCACGCAGCCGGGGCGATACCGGCCTTTCTCAAGCCGCCGGCCCTGAGCGTCCGCCTCCGGCACGGCCTGCCGTTAGCCTCCTCGGACGTCCCAGGGATGACGGGAGTGGCGCAGCTGCGCGGATCAGCGGAATCCACTCGGCCGATGCGGGAGGCCATCGTTGCCTTCGCGTCCGGCCCGCACGCGCCGATCGACTGGCGCGGGAAGGTCATCGAACTGGAAGGCTTGCGCGGCATCGCGATCCTGATGGTGACGATCCATCACTTCTGGCCAGAGGGCGGTGGTCTGCTCGGCGAATGGTCGGCCGTGGCCCACCTGGGATGGGTGGGCGTGGATCTGTTTTTCGTGATCAGCGGCTTCCTGATCGGCGGCATCCTGCTGGACACGCGTCACGACGAACGCTACTTCCGGAATTTCTACGCGCGCCGGGTGCTGCGCATATTCCCGCTCTACTACGCGCTCGTGCTCGCGCTCTTCATCGCGGTGCCGCTAGCGCAGACCGTGCTCCACGATGTGCAGTACCGGGACACCGAATTCCTGCGCGAGTCGGGAAGTCCGGTCTGGTACCTGCTGTTCGCCGGCAACATCCGCGAATCGATCACGGGCACCGAGCCGGCCTATCTGCTGGCCCCGCTGTGGTCGATCTCCATCGAGGAACAGTTCTACCTGCTGTGTCCGCTGCTGGTGCGCTGGCTGGACGTGGCCACGCTCAGACGCGTGCTGATCGGCTTCATGGTGCTGTCGCCGCTGTTCCGGCTGGCGATGCTGGCCGCGTTCCCGGACAACGAGCGCATCCAGTACCTGTCGACCATCGCCAGGCTGGACAACCTGAGCGTCGGCGTATGGCTCGCGATCCTGGCCAGGTCCGGCGTGGCGCTGTCATCGCGCGGGCTCTCGATCCTGCTGGCGGCACTGACCTGCACGGCGGTCGTCATCTTCGTCAACGACGGCTTCGACCGCACCCGCGCCTTCTGCAGGATCCTCGGCTACAGCTTCCTCGCGCTCTACTTCTTCGTCGTCGTCGCCTGGGCGTTGCGCCACCGGGGGACGCGCGTGGCCGCGGTCCTGCGGATGCCCTGGCTGGTGTCGCTGGGCGGCATCTGCTACGGGCTGTATATCCTGCAGCGTCCGGCGGAAGTGGCGCTCAACAAGGCCTTCGCGCTGATGGACGTGGACCTTGCGCAGCTCGGACTGCTGTCGCTGGTCGCCAAGACGCTGTTCGCCATCCTGGTCGCCCACCTGAGTTTTCGCCTGTTCGAGGCCCCCATCAACCGGTTGAAAGGCCGGTTCGTTTCCGGGCGGCATCCGCTGGTGCAGCCGGGGGGCGAGGCCGTACGTGGGAGCGTAGCGCTGGACGGTCTACCCTCACAGGTGCGCGTCACGGAGCCGTTGGACCGGGAATGCCCGGCCGCGCAGCCGCGCTAGGGTCTGGGCAGCCGGATGTCCGACAGCCGCCAGCGCAAGCCCTCCCGGGTCAGCACGAATACCACCGGTTGGCCGTCGTCGGTGTGGACGGTGGCCGTGAAGCGCGAGGTGGATTCGTAGCGGCGCTGCGCATTGCGCCAGGGATCGGGACGGGCGGCGGCACCGGCCTCGGTGCGGGCCGGCGGCAGGCCGGTGGCGCGATTCCAGACCTTCCGGCCCTCGATCAGCGCGCCCAGGCCGTAGGGCGTGACCATCAGGTCCACGGCGCCGCCGGCAAGTTCGCCGGCGATGGTCGTCCCCAGCGCACCCAGCCATCCCGAGCGCGCCTCGGCCCCCACGCTGCGCGCGATGCGGTCGCCGAGCTGGTCCCTGATGCTGGCCCGCAGCCGCGGAAAATCGATATGGCGGGCCAGTGCGGTTGCGTTCTCCTCGCGCACCGCCTTGCCGATGGCGTGCATGGTGATCCAGGGTCCGGCCGCCACCCAGGCCAGCAGCGCGGCCAGCAGCAGGCTGGCGAGAACCGTCCACTTGCGCATCAGAACTCCAGGTCGAGGGCCGCGCACAGATAATCCATGAAAGGAGCCAGCGCGTGCAGGTCCTTGCGCAGGATGCCGAGCAGGCGCGGCCCCAGCATCACGCTGTCCTCGATCGGGCGCCAGGCGACGAAGTTGCGATGGCGCAGGTCGTCGATGAACTCGAAATCGCCGGGGAAACCGCGCGGCGGACGCACCAGCATCTCGTCGTTGTCCAGGTCGAAGCGGCGCCGGAACGCGGGCGCGTGCGCCGCAGCCTTCCAGCCGCCGGGATTGTCGACGATGAACTGGCGGATCTGCCGCTGCACCGGCGTATCCGGATGCCAGATGCCGCCGCCGAAGAAGCTGCCGCCCGGCTGCAGGTGCAGGTAGAACGAGGGCGCCGGCACCTGGCGGCAGCGCTCGTGGTACAGGCGCGCACCCTGCCACTCCTTGTACGGCGCCTTGTCGTGCGCATAGCGCGTGTCGCGCTGGATGCGGAACATCGAGCCGCCGACCTTGCGCGAGTCGGAGCGGAAATGCAGGCTGACCTCCGCCAGTGGGCCGACCAGGTCGTCGAGCAGACGCTGGAAGGGCTGGCGCACGTGGGTCTCGTACTCGTCCCTGTGTTCGAGAAACCAGGCGCGCTCGTTATGCCGTGCCAGGGCGCGCAGGAACTTCAGGGACTTGTCGGTGAAATAGCTGCTCATGCGAGAGATGCGTGGAGTTGTCGGCCCCAGTCCTCGAGCCGGTCGAGCAGGGCCAGGCGCGCGGCATCGCCGGCGTGTTCGCCGCGCAGTGTGGCGATACGCGCGAAATAGGACGTGAACCCGAGTTCGGACAGCGCACTGCCGTCGGCCAGGCGACGCCGGCGGAACTCGTCCCAGCGCTGGCGCTCGCCAGCGTCGAGCGTATGGGGCCAGTTGCGCGCGCGGTAGCGGAACAGCAGCTCGGGCATGCGCGGATCGCGGAAGCCGAAGGCACGCGCGCCCAGCGCCTCGGGCAGCGTGGCGCGCACCTCGGCGAACAGGCGCTTGTCGGCGTCCTGCAGGAAGCCGTCGTAGAGGGCGGCGTCGGCATCGGCCGCGGGCTGCTCGCGTTGCTGGGCATAGACGCGGCGCAGCTTTTCCGCCAGCGCCGGCCCGGCCTCGCGCAGGCGCGCGGTGCGAGCCTGCACCAGGGCGGGATCGATCGAAAGGCGGCTGAAGTCCTGGTCGCGCAGGTGGTCCCAGCGCACGATCGCGGGACACCGGTTGAGATGCACTTCCTTGAGCGGGATGCGCGCGGCGCCCTCGGGCAACTGGTCGGCGCGCAGGTACAGGCGCGCGGCGATGGTGTCCGCGTCCAGCTGCAGCAGCACGTCCGGGTCGGCGTCCAGGTCGTACACGATCACCCGGCTGTCGATGCGCGGATGGCGCGTGATCGGCGCGACGGCGGCCGCGCACAGCCGCGTGGCGGGGTAGCGCTGGGAGACGTGCAGCACCGGCGCCATCGCCACGGTATCGAGCAGGGTGGCGACGTGTCGCCTGTCGCGCAGCCTGAGCGCGTAGTCCCACAGCCGCGGCTGGGCGTCGCGGAACCGTCGCGCCAGGCCGATCAGGGCGCGCACGTCCGACAGCGCCTCGTGCGCGTCGCCGACGCGCACGCCGTTGGCGGCGGCCAGGTGTTCGAGCTTGAACGAGGTGCCCTTGCCGTCGTCGCGCTGCGGCCAGGCGATGCCGTCCGGTCGCAGTGCGTGCATCAGGCGCAGCACGTCCAGCAGGTCCCAGCGGCAGTTGCCGCCGCGCCACTCGCGCTCGTAGGGATCGTGGAAGTTGCGGTACAGGCCGTAGCGCACGAACTCGTCGTCGAAGCGCAGCGAGTTGTAGCCCAGGGTGCAGGTCTGCGGCCGCGACATCTCCTCGAAGATGCGGGCGAAGGCCTCAGCCTCCGGGACGCCTTCGGCAAGGGCGCGCTGCGGCGGCAGTCCGGTGACGAGGGTGGCGTCGGGCGAGGGCAGCAGGTCGTCGGCGGGACGGACCAGGAAATCGATCGGTTCCTCGATCTCGTTGAGGTCCTCGTCAGTGCGGACGGCCGCGAACTGCGCGATCCGCGTGCGGCGCGGATCGGCGCCGAAGGTCTCGAGGTCGTAGAACAGGAAACTGTTGCCCATGGCCCATTGTAGGCCCCGCCGAGCGGCGCGCCGTCAGTCGGCGATGGGCGTCAGCCTGCGCAGCACCTCCGCATCCATCGCTGGCCAGTCCACCTCGTCCAGGGACCCCAGCCCCTGCGTCGCCCGCACCAGGATCGCGCGCTGGATCTCGCTGCGCGCCAGCGCCAGCGAATAGGGGATGCGCATGAAGGTGACCATGCTGTAGTGCGGGATGAAACGCCCGGGATGGCGTTCCTGCAACTGCAGTTCGAGGGCGCGCTGCAGGCGGTAGTCGTGGTTGTCCACGCGGTCGCGCATTTCCAGATAGTTTTCCAGCGCCATGTGCTGGATGGCCGCGGCATCGGGCATGCGCTGCGCGGCGAACGCCGCATAGGCGCTGGCGATGTCGGGCGCGGACTGCAGGTGGTCGGCCAGCGCGACGCAGTCCTCGAAGGCGCAGTTCATGCCCTGGCCGTGGAAGGGCACCATGGCGTGGGCGGCATCGCCCAGCAGCACCGCGCGCCCGTCGACGTGCCAGCGCTCGAGGTACAGCGTGCCGAGCGTGCCGATGGGATTGCGATCGTAGTCCTGCTCCAGCATCGGGATCAGCGGCACGGCGTCGGCGAACTGCTCCTCGAACAGCGCCAGCGCCGCCGCGCCATCGGGCACGGTCTCGAAGCTGGGGTAGGGGCCGGCATGCGGCATGAACAGGGTGACGGTGAAGGTGCGTTCGTCGTTGGGCAGGGCGATGCACATGTAGTGCCCGCGTGGCCAGATGTGCAGGGCATTGGCTTCGATGCGGAAGCGGCCGCCGGCACCGGGCGGAATCTCCAGCTCCTTGTAGCCATGGTCCAGCCATTCGGTGCGCTCGCCGAGGTCTGCGTGGCGCATCATCTGCAGGCGCAGGGTCGATCCCGCGCCGTCCGCGCCGACCAGGCTGTGGAAGGGGATGGCCTGGTCGTGGCCGTCGCCGCAGACGCGCATCGTGCGCGCGTCGAAGTCCACCGACTCCAGGCGGCGGTCGAAATGCAGCGTGGCGCCCGCCGCCTCGGCGGCCTCGATCAGCACGATGTTGAGCTCGCCGCGGCTGATCGACCAGATCACCTCGCTGTCGTCGCGCCCGTAACGCTGCAGCTCGGGCTGGCCGCCCAGCGGATGCACCATGCGCCCGCGCATCATCACCGCCTGGCGCATCACGCCGGGGTCGGCGCCGGCCTGCCGCAGCGCGTGCAGGCCGCGTTCGGCCAACGCCAGGTTGATCGAGCGCCCGCCAGCGTAGCCATGCAGGCGCGGGTCGCCGCGGCGCTCGAACACGTCCACCGCCCAGCCGCGCTGGGCGAGAAGGGTGGCGAGCAGGGTGCCGGCGAGTCCTGCGCCGATGATGGTGATGTGGCGCGGGTTGGGTGTGTTCATGGGGTGGTCCTCACGCCGAGCGCCACTGCTCGACCGCGGTCGCGAAGCGCAGGACGTCGGCATGGGTGTTGTACAGCGGCGCCGGCGAGATCCGGATCACGTCCGGCTCGCGCCAGTCGCCAACGATGCCCTGGCTGCCGAGATGCTCGAACAGCGCGCGTCCGGCGTCGCGTCCGGCCAGGCCGCGGCCGCGAATCACCCGCAGCGACAACTGGCAGCCGCGCTGCGCCGGATCGCGCGGCGTGACCACTTCCAGCGTGTCGCGCAGCCGGGCATCGACCAGGGCCTCGAGATAGCCGGTGAGGCGTTCGGACTTCGCGCGCAGCGCCGGCATGCCGGTGCGCGCGAACAGCTCGAGCGAGGCGCGCAGCGGTGCCAGGGCGAGGATCGGCGGGTTGCTCAGCTGCCAGCCCTCGGCGCCGGGCGTGGGCAGGAACTGCGGCCCCATCCGGAAGCGCGTGGCCTGTTCGTGGCCCCACCACCCGGCGAAGCGCGGCCGATCGCTGTGCGCATGGCGTGCATGCACGAAGCAGCCGGCGACCGCGCCCGGCCCCGCGTTCATGTATTTGTAGTGGCACCACACGGCGAAATCGGCGCCGCTGTCGTGCAGCGCGAGCGGCAGGTTGCCCGCCGCGTGCGCCAGGTCGAAGCCGGCGATCGCACCGGCGGCATGCGCCATGCGGCTGATCTCGGCGAGGTCGAAGGCCTGCCCGGTGCGGTATTGCACGCCGGGCCAGAGCACCAGCGCCAGGCGCGGGCCGTGTTCGACGATCGCACGCTCGATCGCCTGCATCGACACCGTGCCGGTGGATTGGTCGGGCGTCACCTCGATCAGCGACTGCTCGGGCGACAGGCCGTGGAAGCGCAGCTGCGACTCCACTGCGTAGCGGTCGGAGGGGAAGCTGCCGGCCTCGACCAGGATCGCGTTGCGTTCGCCCTGCGGGCGGAAGAAGCTCACCATCATCAGGTGCAGGTTGGCGGTGAGCGAATTCATCGCCACGACCTCGCCGAGCTGGGCGCCCACCACCTCAGCCAGCGGTTCGCGCACCAGCTCGTGGTAGGGCATCCACTGCGCCTGGCCGGTGAAATGGCCCTCGACCGCTTCGGTCGCCCATTTCTCCAGCACCTGTTCCACATGCGCCCGCGCGCCGCGCGGCTGCAGGCCCAGCGAGTTTCCGCAGAAGTAGGCCTGCTCCGCCTCGCCGTGGCGCGGCAGCAGGAACTCATCGCGCAGGCTGGGCAGGGGATCGGCCGCGTCGAGGTGGCGGGCGTGCTGGTCGTCGTACAGGTCGCTCATGCGGGCATTGTAGGACCGAGTTCCGGCGGGTGAGGATCCGGGCGGTGGACGACGCGCACCATGTCAGGCGAAGCGCGAAGCCGGCAGGCCCAGCCACTCCAGCGCGGTGCCGTGGTAGAGGCGCGCGCGGTCGGGATCGGCCAGATCGAGCTGCTCGATGCCCGCGCCAGGCTCCTGCTCGCCCAGCGGGAAGGGGTAGTCGGTGCCGAGCATGACCCGGTCCACGCCGCAGGTGTCGAGCAGGTAGCGCAGTGCGCGTGGATCGGCCACCCAGGAGTCGAAGTACAGGCGGCGCAGGTACTCGCGCGGATTGTGCGGATTGTCGGTGGCGACCAGGTCGGGGCGCATGTTGAAGCCGTGCTCGATGCGGCCGATGGTGTAGGGGAAGCTGCCGCCGCCATGGGCCATGCAGATCTTGAGCTTCGGCAGACGCTCCAGCACGCCGCCGAACACCAGGCAGCAGGCCGCGCGCGACTGCTCGGCAGGCATGCCCACCAGCCAGGGCAGCCAGTACTTGGGCATGGTGTCGGTGCCCATCATGTCCCAGGGATGCACCAGGATCGCCGCGCCCAGGTCGGCGGCAGCCTCGAAGAACGGAAACAGCTCGGGCGCGTCCAGGTTCCAGTGGCTGCCGTCCGGACCGGTGACGTGCGAGCCGATCTGCACGCCCTGCAGCCCCAGCTGGTCGACGCAGCGCTCGAGTTCCTGCACCGCCAGCCGCGGCGACTGCAGCGGCACGGTACCCAGGCCCGCGTAGTGGCGCGGATGGTCGCGGCAGGTGGCGGCCATGTGGTCGTTGAGCGCCTGGTGCAGCTCCAGCGCGTGCTGGGGCCGCGCCCAGTAGCTGAACATCACCGGCACGGTGCTGATCACCTGCACCTGCACGCCGAAGCGGGCGTAGTCGTCGATGCGCTCGCGCGCGTCCCAGGTGCGCGACCAGATCTCGCGGAAGAAGCGTCCGTCC
Organism: Luteimonas campi; assembly: GCF_051162505.1. NCBI lineage: Bacteria > Pseudomonadati > Pseudomonadota > Gammaproteobacteria > Lysobacterales > Lysobacteraceae > Luteimonas > Luteimonas campi. Next base: position 519,739 of record NZ_JBNWEM010000001.1, on the reverse strand, counting down.
TTGTAGATCCGGTGGCGGCCGTCCTCGGTGTGGTGGATCACCGGGAATCGGGCCTCGCCGTACTTGCGCGCCAGGTCCGGCCAGTCGCGGGGCAGGTAGTGGGCGTGGATGTCGATCCTGAGCATCGCCCGATTGTAGGCACTGTCGGCGCGGCGGGCGCGCCGCAGTGCGGCAACGCTGCCGCCCGGCTTCAGCCGAACAGGCGGTGCACCGTGCGCTTGAGCCAGCCGCCCTGCTGGTGCTCGCGCACGAACAGGTTCAGGTGCTGCTTGACCTGGTCGGCGTAGGCCTTGTCGTCGTTGCGGATGTGGTTGAACAGCCAGCGCGAGAGCATGCCCTGCAGTTCGCCGACCACGTCCTCGCCTGCCTCGAAGCGCATCCGCATCTCCGCCACGCGCCTGGCGAACACCTCGTGCACGCGCTTGTGCGCGGCGCAGAACGGATAGCCGGCCTCTTCCATCAGCTCCTCCTCGAAAGCGAAGTGGGACAGGGTGTAGTCGACCATCTCGTCGATCACCTCGGTGATCGCGGCTCTCGACCCGGACTTCTGCGCAACGTGCAGGTGGTTGATCATCTCGACGATGCGCTGGTGCTGGCTGTCGATGATGTCGATGCCGGTATTGAGGCTGTCCTGCCAGGTCAGAAGTGCCACGGTGTCGTCCCCTGTCGCGCGTTGCGTCCAGGCAGACTGTGCGCCGGCCGTCGCGGCGCAGCATTGATCGCGATCAAACCCGTCGGCACCCCAGCCGTGCAGGCCGGGGGCCACTCAGGTGATGTCGGCCTGGGAGTCGGCCTGCATCTCGTAGCGCGACGGCCGCGGATTGAGGTGGCCGCAATGCTTGCAGGTGCGCAGGTCCTGGCTGCGGTAGAAGGTCTCGAACACGCGGAAGAAATCCTGTTCGATGTCCTGCAGGTGGAAGAACTCCTCGTACAGCTTCGCGTTGCATTGCACGCAGAACCACATCAGGCCGTCGTCCTCGTGCGCCAGGCGCCTGCGCTCGATCACCAGGCCGATCGAGCCTTCCGCGCGCTGCGGCGAGTGCGGTACCCGCGGCGGCAGCAGGAAGGTCTCGCCGGCGCGGATCGGGATGTCGCGTACCCGACCATCCTCCTGGATGCGCAGCACCATTTCGCCCTCAAGCTGGTAGAACCACTCCGGGCCTTCCTCGAAGTGGTAGTCGGTGCGCGCGTTCGGCCCGCCGACCACCATCACGATGAATTCGCCGTCGTAGATGCACTTGTTGCCGACCGGCGGCTTGAGCAGGTGGCGGTTGTCTTCGATCCAGCGCTGGAAGTTCAGAGGTGCAGGGATCACGGCGGGTTCTCCTGCCCGGCCATGCCGGGCGGCGACAGGGCGGCGACGCACTTGAGCTCGATCGCGATCGGCGTGGGCAGCGCGTCGATGCCCAGGGTGGTGCGGCAGGGAGCGGTGGACGGGTCGGGAAAGTACTCCGCCCAGACCGCGTTGTAGCCGGCGAAATCGCCGGCCATGTCGGTCAGGTACACGGTCACGTCGACCAGGTCCTCCCAGCGCGCACCGCTGGCTTCGAGCACCGCGCGGACGTTGGCGAAGACCGCATGCGCCTGGGCGACGATGTCGTGCGCGACGAGCCTGCCGTCCGCATCGTGGACGTTGCCCGGCACCGCATTGCTGGACGGGTCGCGCGGGCCGATGCCCGACAGGAACAGCAGCCCGCCGGCGCGGCGCGCGTGCGGATATCGGCCCACCGGCGCCGGCGCCGCGGTCGCGCGGATGCCGGCGCCCGCCATCAGCGGTCCTCCCGGTCCGTGCGGATCCGCTCCAGCGCTGGCGCGTACTGCTCGGCCAGCGCCTGCTCGCTGTCGACGTCCAGCCCCAGATCGTGCACGCGGCCGTCGCGCAGGGTGTAGACCCAGCCGTAGACGTGAAGCGGCTGCCCGCGCGACCAGGCATCGCGCACGATCGTGGTCTCCGAGACGTTGGTGACCTGCTCGAGTACGTTGAGTTCGCACAGCCGGTCGTGGCGCAGCGCGTGTTCGTCGATACCCTCCAGCACGTCGCTGTGGCGGTTGGCCACGTCCTTGACGTGGCGGATCCAGTTGTCGGCCAGGCCCACGCGCATCCCGTCCAGCGCGGCGAGAACGCCGCCGCAGCCGTAGTGGCCCACCACCAGGATGTGTTCGACCTTGAGCACATCGACCGCGAACTGGATCACCGACAGGCAGTTGAGGTCGGTGTGCACCACCACGTTGGCGATGTTGCGGTGGACGAACACCTCGCCCGGGGCCATGTCCACGATCTGGTTGGCCGGCACCCGCGAGTCGGAACAGCCGATCCACAGGAACTTGGGCGTCTGCAGCTTCGACAGCCGCTGGAAGAAGGTCGGGTCCTCGGCCTCGATGCGTGAAGCCCAGGCTTCGTTCTTCTGCAGCAGTTCGTCGAGTCGGCTCATCGCGGGTCCAGTGGCGGGGTCGCCGCCATTATCGCAAAGCGATGCAGACGTTCCTGGGTTCGGTGAAGAAGCGCATGGCCTCCATGCCGCCTTCGCGTCCCAGCCCGGAGTGCCCGCTGCCGCCGAAGGGCGTGCGCAGGTCGCGCAACATCCAGCTGTTGATCCAGACGATACCCACCCGCATGGATGCGGCCAGGCGGTGGGCACGGTCGAGGTCGCGGGTCCACAGCGAGGCCGAGAGCCCGTAGTCCACCGCGTTGGACAGCCGCAGCGCGTGCTCCTCGTCGTCGAAGGATTGCAGGGTGACCACCGGCCCGAAGATCTCCTGGCGGTTGGTGTCCGATTCCGGCCCCAGGCCCTCGATCACGGTCGGCTCGACGAACCAGCCGGGTCGGTCGAGCGCATGACCGCCGCACAGGATGCGACCGCCTTCCGCGCGCGCGCGCGCCAGCGCCGCGGTCACCTTGTCGAAATGGGCCTGCGAGACCAGCGGGCCGAAGCGCGTGTCCGGATCCACCGGATCGCCAATGCGCAGTGCGCGCACGCATTCGACGAACGCCTCGCTGAACTGGCGCGCGATGCCGCGCTCGACCAGGATGCGCGAACCGCACAGGCAGATCTGGCCGCTGTTCTGGAAAGCCGAGCGCACCAGGGTGTCCAGGTGGTCCTGCCAGTCGCTGTCGGCGAACACCACCGTGGCGTTCTTGCCGCCGAGTTCCAGCGACAGCTTCTTCAGTTGCGGAGCGGCCAGGGCGGCGATGTGCCGGCCCACGGCGGTGCTGCCGGTGAACGAGACCGCACGCACGTCCGGGTGCGCGACGACCACCTCGCCGGCCCCGGAGCCGCGGCCGTGCACGATGTTGAGCACGCCGGCCGGCAAGCCGATGTCCATCGCCAGTTCCCCGAGCATGGCCGCACTGAGCGGCGTGACCTCGGACGGCTTGGCGACCACCGTGTTGCCGGCGGCCAGCGCCGGGGCGATCTTCCAGGTCAGCAGGTACAGCGGCAGGTTCCAGGGCGAGATCGTGCCCACCACGCCCAGCGGCTGGCGCAGGGTGTAGTTGAGCCCGGCCTGGCCGTGGTGCGATTCGCTGGCGAACTGGGTGGCGGCATGCGCGAAGAAGCGCAGGTTGGCCACCGCGCGCGGGATCTCGATCTCGCGCACCAGGGCGATCGGCTTGCCGGCGTCGCGCGATTCGGCCTGGGCGAACAGTTCGGCCCGGGATTCCAGCGCATCGGCCAGGCGCTCCAGCCAACGCGCGCGGGCATCGGCGGGAAGCGCGGCCCAGGCGGGGGCTGCCGCCGCGGCGGCGTCCACGGCGGCCGCGACATCGCTGGCATCGCCGTCGGCCACGCACGCGAAGACGCGGCCGGAGGCGGGCTCATGGACATCCAGCCAGCGGCCGGAGGCGGGTTCGCGCGACGCGCCTCCGATCAGGTGCAGGCAGCGTTTCATCGGGCCAGCTTACTCCGCCCGCCGTGCGGCCGTGTCGACCGGCGGCCGGGCCCGCGCGTCAGCGTTGGCACTCCGGGCAGGCGTACATCCGTCGGCCCGCGGTCTGGCTGCGTACGACCCGCGCGCCGCAGCGGGGGCAGGGCTCGCCCTCGCGATCGAACACCTGGAAGCGAAAGCCGTCCGGCGTGTCGGTGAGATAGTCCGCGCGCATCCCGCGCGCCGGTTCGATGCCGCGCGCGCGGTAGCTGCGCCTGGGTACCGCCAGCAGCGCGCTCGCCAGCCGCGCGACCTCGGCATCGGCCAGCTCGAGGGGTCGGCGCCCCGGCGCGATGCCGGCCTCGAACAGCACCTCCGCGCGCAGGTAGTTGCCCATGCCGGCGAGGAAGCCCTGGTCCAGCAGCAGGCTGTCCAGGCGTCGCCGCGCGAAGGCGGGCGAGCGCAGGCGCGCCGCGACCGCCGCCGCGTCCAGCGCGGGATCGAGCACGTCCGGGCCCAGTCCGGCCAGGAACGGATGACGATGCAGGTCCTCGTCGCGCCACATCGCGATGTCGGAGGCCGAGTAGAGCAGGATCGCGCGTTCCGCGGTGTCCAGCGCCACCCGCAGCGAGCGCGTGGTCTGAGGGCGCTGGCCGGCGTCGCAGATCTTCCAGACGCCGTAGAGCTGGTTGTGGCTATACAGCGTCCAGCCGTGGTCGAAGCGGGTCAACAGGGCCTTGCCGTGCGGCTGGATGGCGAGGATGCGCCGCCCGAGCAACGTCTTTTCGTGCCGCTTGAGAGCCGGAAACGCGAACCACGCCGACACCAGCGGCTGCCCAACCACCGCCTCAGCAAGGCGGTCGGCGGCACGCCGGATTTCAGGACCTTCGGGCATCGGGTGGGGACCGGGATTCGGGATTCGGGATTGGACAAAACACAGGCCTGGCGCTCGCCGCTCTTCCAATCCCCAATCTCGAATCCCCAATCCCGGCTCTCAAATCGACTGCATCCGCCCGCCATCCACCGCCAGGCTGACGCCGGTCACATAGGCGGCCGCCGGCGAGCACAGGAAGGCGATCACGCCGCCGGTTTCCTCGGGCCGGGCCATGCGCCCGACCGGCACGCTGGCCAGCATCGCGGCCAGTACCTGTTCGCGCGACCTGCCGCTGGCCGCGCTGCGGTCGGCCAGGATCTGGTCGATGCGTGCGGTATCGGTGTAGCCGGGCAGGACGTTGTTGACGGTGATCCCGGCCGGCGCCAGTTCGCGCGACAGCGTCTTGGCCCAGCCTGCCACCGCGCCACGGATCGCGTTCGACACGCCCAGGCCGGCGATGGGCTCGTACACCGAGGTCGAGACCACGTTGACGATGCGGCCCCAGCCCGCCGCGCTCATCCCCGGCACCACCGTCTGCACCAGTGCGTGGTTGGCCAGCAGGTGGTGGTTGAAGGCGTCGAGGAAGGCCGCCTCCGTGGCGTCCAGCGCCGGGCCGCCCGGGGGGCCCCCGGTATTGTTGACCAGGATGTGCACCGGGGCCTCTTCGCCCAGCGCGGCGACCGCCTCGCGCAGCGCGTCGCGCTGCGAGACGTCGGCCGCCAGCACGCGATGGCGCTGCGCGCCGCTGCGGGGCAGGGCATCGGCCACGGCCTGCAGCGCCGGCGCACGGCGCGACAGCACGGTGACGTCGGCGCCGAGCAGTGCCAGTTCGCGCGCCGCGGCGCGCCCGATGCCCTCGGAAGCGCCGCAGACCAGGGCGTGGCGGCCGGTGAGATCGAGATCCATCGGAGTTCCTGTTCAGTCGAGGCGGTCGCGCATGAGCCGCGCCACCGCCTGGCTGTCGACGGTGGCGCCGGTCGCGAGCGCATCGGCCACCGCCAGGCGGTTGGCGACGGGATGATTCTGGTTGAGCTTGAACTTGAGCGCGATGCGTTCGGGTTCGAACCGGAAGCCGACGATGCCGCGCAACTGCCGGCGATGGTCGTCGCGGTCGGGCTCGAAGCGCCACGACTGGCCCACGCTCGCCTCGAAGCGGTCGCTCAGGCGCGAGACCAGGTCGGCCAGCGTGTCCTCGTCCCGGTACGGCTGCAGCTGGCCGGACAGGTGCGCGACGGCGTAGTTCCAGGTCGGCACGCGCGCGGCCGCTTCCTTGTCGGGATACCAGCCCGGCGACACGTAGGCATGGGGGCCATGCACGATCAGCAGGGCGGGACCGTGGTGGCCTGCCTGCGGATTCGGTCGCGCCCAGTGGCCTTCGACGAGCACGCGTTCGCCTTCGCGGCGGTAGAGCACGGGCAGATGGCTGGCGAAGGGCGCGCCCTCGGCGTCGACGGTCACGAGGGTGACGAAGGGGTCGGCCGCCAGCAGCGCGTCGAGCTGGGCGAGGTCGGTCTCGGCGAAGGCGCGCGGGGCGTACATGGCCCGATCTTAGGGCATCCGCACGTCCGGGACGCCTGCATCGCGGCGCGGCCCAGGTTCTGGCAGCGCCGGGAGCCTCAGGCCCGCTTGCCCAGCGACTGCACCATGCGCGGCCGCAGTGCAGCCTCGTCGTTGCCGGCCGGTGGTGCGACCTCGGTCAGGGAGAAGCCGCGCTGCAGCGCGTCGTCTTCGTCGAGCCCGTCGTAGGCGACGAATTCCGCGTCCATCAGCATGGCGCGCGCGGTGTCCTCGCTGTCGTAGACCAGGCTGTTGCCGTCGCTGTCGAATACTTCGGCCGTGCCCGCCTCGCGCACGCGCAGCCGCGCCCACACCACGGTGCGGCCGAGGCTGGCCAGCCACCATTGTTCGAGTACGTGGGGAGGGGATCGATCGTTCACTTCAGCACCAGGGCCCAGAGCCAGAGGATGGCCGACGCGGCCAGCGCGGCGAGGATGACGAAGGCCGAGATGCGCGCAGGCGTGGCCAGGCCGGTGAACTGCGCGTCGTGCACTTCGCGATAGCCGCCGCCCAGCAGCCAGCGCAGCGACTTGCGGCCGAGGAAGGGGCCGGAACCCAGTCCGGCATGGATCTCGGGATGGCGGTCGCGCAGGTGCACCAGCGACAGCGGCCAGAAGATCACGAAGGCCGTGATCCCGCCGATCGCGATGCCGATGAAGCACAGCGCCGCGAACAGCACGATCGGTTCGGACAACAGCACCTCAGTACTCCGCGGTGCCGGGTGCGCGCGGGTAGGGGATCGCGTCGCGGATGTTGGACAGGCCGCACACGTACACGATCAGCCGCTCGAAGCCGAGGCCGAAGCCGGCGTGGGGCACGGTGCCGTAGCGGCGGAAGTCGCGGTACCAGGCGTAGTGTTCGCGGTCCAGGCCGAACTGGTCCATGCGCGCGTCCAGCACGTCCAGGCGCTCCTCGCGCTGGCTGCCGCCGATGATCTCGCCGATGCCCGGCGCCAGCACGTCCATCGCCGCGACGGTCTTGCCGTCGTCGTTGAGGCGCATGTAGAAGGCCTTGATGTGCTCGGGATAGTTGGTCACCACCACCGGGCGGCCGACGTGCTGTTCGGTCAGCCAGCGCTCGTGTTCGGTCTGCAGGTCCAGGCCCCATTCGACCGGGAAATCGAACTTCTGCCCCGACTTCTGCAGCAGCGCCACCGCATCGGTGTACTCGATGCGTTCGAACGGCGCGTTGATGAACTTCTCCAGCCGGCTGATGGCGTCCTTCTGCACCCGTTCGGCGATGAAGGCCATGTCGTCGCCGCGCTCGTCGAGCACCGCGCGGAACAGGTGCTTGAGGAAGTCCTCGGCCACGCGCGCGTCCTCGGCCAGGTCGGCGAAGGCGATTTCCGGCTCGATCATCCAGAACTCGGCCAGGTGGCGCGTGGTGTGGCTGTTTTCGGCGCGGAAGGTCGGGCCGAAGGTGTAGACCTTGCCCATCGACAGCGCGAAGGCCTCGACGTTGAGCTGGCCCGACACCGACAGGAACACTTCCTTGCCGAAGAAGTCCCGGGAGAAGTCGACCTCTCCGCGGTCGTTGCGCGGCAGGTTGGCGAGGTCCAGGGTGGAGACACGGAACATCTGTCCGGCGCCTTCGGCGTCGGAGGTGGTGATGATCGGGGTGTTGATCCAGTAGTAGCCGTTCTGGTGGAAGTACCTGTGCGCGGCCTGGGCCAGACAGTGGCGGATGCGGGTGACCGCCCCGAACAGGTTGGTGCGCGGACGCAGGTGCGCGACCTCGCGCAGGAACTCCAGCGAATGCGCCTTGGGCTGGATCGGATAGGTCTCCGGATCCTCCACCCAGCCGACCACCTCGATCGATTCGGCCTGGATCTCGAAGCTCTGGCCCTGGCCCTGCGAGGCCACCAGGGTGCCGCGGGCGACGACGGCGCAGCCTGCGGTGAGGCGCTTCACCTCGTCCTCGTAGTTCGACAGGGTGGCGGGCGCCACCACCTGGATCGGCGCGAAGCAGGAACCGTCGCTGACGTTGACGAAGCTCAGCCCGGCCTTGGAGTCGCGCCGGGTGCGTACCCAGCCACGGACCGTGACTTCGCCGCCGGCGGGGATCCTGCCCGCGAGCGCGTGTTCGACGCTGGTAACCGTCATGCCTTGAATCCTGCGGAGAGGGGCCGATATCGGAACGCACAGTTTACCGTGCTGCAGACCCCTCAAAGGCCTTCTTCAGGCACCCCGCGCTAGAATCACGTCATGGCCATCCAGCTCACGCCCCCCGCCCTCGAACGTGTCCGCCAGTTTCTGACCGGCAGCCCCGATGCGCTCGGACTGCGTTTCGGAGTGAGGAAGACCGGGTGCTCGGGCTGGGGCTACGAGGTGGAACTTGCGCGCGATGTGCGCGAAGGCGACGCGGTCAGCGAACAGGACGGCGTGCGCATCTACGTCGATGCCGCCAGCCAGCCGATGGTCGAGGGCACCACGATCGACTTCGTGCGCAAGGGCCTGAACCACGAGTTCGTGTTCGACAACCCCCGGGCGGCGGCCGAGTGCGGCTGCGGCGAGAGCTTCACGACCGACGCCGACCGGGCGGCCTGAGCGCCGCACCGTTCGGGGCATCGGCTGCGGGCTTTCGCCGGAACGACACCACGCATTGCGGCCCGGCAGCCCGCGCTCCGCTTGTCCCGGCCGTCGGGAGACCGGAGGTGGCGCGCCTGGGGTCGGCAGGGCCCGGCCTTGGCGCCACCGCCTTGCTCGCAAGCCATTGATCCGCCATAATGCGCGGCTCCCTGCGGCCCGCGTCTGCAGGGGCCTTGCTCCACCGCGTCCATTCCGGGGCGTTGGGGAGCTGTCCGGGCCGTCCGCGAGGGCGCCCGAATACCCGAAAGGACAACCCATGCGTCATTACGAAATCGTGTTCCTGGTCCACCCGGACCAGAGCGAACAGGTGCCGGCGATGATCGAGCGTTACAAGACGCTGATCGAGAACGGCAACGGTACGGTCCATCGTCTCGAGGACTGGGGCCGCCGCCAGCTGGCCTATCCGATCGACAACCTGGTCAAGGCCCACTACGTGCTGCTCAACATCGAAGCCGGCCAGGACGTGCTCAACGAGCTCGTCGAGGGCTTCCGCTTCAACGACGCCATCCTGCGCCACCTGGTGATGCGCCGCGACGAGGCCGAGACCGAGCAGTCCCTGATCATGAAGAACAAGGACGAGAAGGGCGACAAGCCCGAGCGCACCGAGCGTCGCCGCCGCGATGACGAGGAAACCACGTCCACCGACGGCGACGGCAGCAAGGCCGAATCGACCGACGCCGCCGCCTGAGGAGCACCGACATGTCCAAGTTCTTCCGCCGCCGCAAGTTCTGCAAGTTCACCGCCGAGGGTGTCAAGGAGATCGACTACAAGGATCTCAACACCCTGCGCCAGAACCTCACCGAGAACGGCAAGATCGTGCCGAGCCGCATCACGGGCACCAAGTCGCGCTACCAGCGGCAGCTGGCGCTCGCGGTCAAGCGCGCGCGTTTCCTCGCGCTGATCCCGTACACCGACAACCACAACGTCTAAGGCGCGGCCCGCACGACGCGGGCCGTTTCTTCCTCCCGCAGGCGGGAGGAGAGGGCAGGGTGGCGATCGCGTCGCCACCTCCTCGACGCACCGATCCGTCCGATTCGGACAGCAACCGTTGCGGCGCCTCGCGCCGCTAACGAATACGGAGCAACGACATGCAACTGATCCTGCTGCAGCGCGTGACCAACCTCGGCAACCTCGGCGACAAGGTCACCGTGAAGCCGGGCTACGGCCGCAACTTCCTGGTTCCCCAGGGCAAGGCCGTGCCGGCCACCGCCGCCAACCTGGCCGAGTTCGAGGCCAAGCGCGCCGAGTACGAAGCCAAGGCCCAGGCCATCACCGACCAGGCCCAGGCCCGCCTCGCGAAGCTGGAAGGCGCCAGCGTGACGATCTACGCCAACGCCTCCACCGAGGGCAAGCTGTATGGCTCGGTCGGCCCGCGCGACATCGCCGAGGCCCTGACCAAGGCCGTGGCCCCGGTCGAGAAGTCGGAAGTCGTGATGGGCGAAGGCCCGCTGCGCAACACCGGCGAGTTCGACGTGGTGATCCACCTGCACGCCGACGCCGAGACCACGGTCAAGGTGATCGTCGAGCCCGAAGCGGCCTGAGTTTCCGCCAAGGTTGGACCCAGGACAGGCGCCGCGAGGCGCCTGTCCTGTTTCGGGGGCGGGAAGGGCCGGGGCGACCTGCGTGGCCCGTCGCCAGTCGCCGCGGGACCGGGCGGGCCGGGTGTTCGCACCCGGGCCGTGCGCACCCGAAGGGCCGAGTTTCCCTGCCTGTCGGCGAGATGTTCCGCTGCCGACGTGCGGAGGCATCCTGAAGCCGCCGGGAACGCGTCGGAGCCGCCCTCGCGCGGTCGCATGTCGCGAGACCTCCGCGCGCGATCTTATCCACAGCTTGTTCCGTCGCGTGCCCACAGCCGTGGCCGCTACGATGACCGGCCCGGTGCCGCCGACGCGGCCCGGACCGTTGCCAGGAGTGACTTGCACGATGTCCGCACGCCCCGGCTTCCGCCAGGACCAACGCAGCGAACCCCGCATCGACCAGCTGCGCGTTCCCCCGCAATCGGTGGAGGCCGAGCAGGCGGTGCTCGGTGGCCTGATGCTGGCGCCCGATGCCTTCGACCGCATCGCCGACCTGCTCAACGACAAGGACTTCTACCGGCGCGACCACCAGCTGATCTACCGCGCCATCCGCGAGCTGGCGGAGAAGGACCGTCCCTTCGATGCGGTCACCCTGGGCGAGTGGTTCGAATCCAATGGCCTGTCCGAGCAGGTGGCCGGCGGCGCCTACCTGGTGGAACTGGCCAGCACCACGCCCTCGGCGGCCAACATCAAGGCCTATGCCGAGATCGTGCGCGACAAGGCGGTGCTGCGCCAGCTGATCGAGATCGGCACCGAGATCGTCAACGACGGCTTCCAGCCCGAGGGCCGCGAGAGCGCCGAGATCCTGGCCAAGGCCGAGCAGCAGGTGTTCGCGATCGCCGAGGCCGGCTCGCGCGGGCGCCAGGACTTCACCCCGATCAACAAGGCCATGGCCGAGGCCTTCGACGTGCTGCAGACGCGGCACGCCAACGGCGGCGGCATCACCGGCCTGCCGACCGGCTACACCGAGTTCGACCAGATGACGGCCGGCCTGCAGCCGACCGACCTGATCATCCTGGCCGCGCGCCCGGCCATGGGCAAGACCACCTTCGCACTCAACATCGCCGAGTACGCGGCGATCAAGACCAAGAAGGCGGTGGCGGTGTTCTCGATGGAAATGTCGGCCAGCCAGCTGGCGCTGCGCCTGATCTCGTCCAACGGGCGGATCAACGCCACCCGCCTGCGCACCGGCCAGCTCGAGGACGAGGACTGGAGCCGCGTGACCAGCGCGATCCGGATGATCAAGGAAACCAAGATCTTCATCGACGACACGCCGGGCCTGTCGCCCGACGTGCTGCGCGCCAAGGCGCGCCGTCTCAAGCGCGAGCACGACCTCGGCCTGATCGTGATCGACTACCTGCAGCTGATGGCCGTGCCCGGCAACAGCGAGAACCGCGCCACCGAGATCTCCGAGATCTCGCGCTCGCTCAAGGGCCTGGCCAAGGAACTCAACGTGCCGGTGATCGCGCTGTCGCAGCTCAACCGCTCGCTGGAAACGCGTACCGACAAGCGCCCGGTGATGGCCGACCTGCGCGAGTCGGGCGCCATCGAGCAGGACGCCGACATCATCATCTTCATCTACCGCGACGAGTACTACAACAAGGAAAACTCGCCGGACAAGGGCCTGGCCGAGATCATCATCGGCAAGCAGCGTAGCGGCCCGACCGGATCGGTGAAGCTGAAGTTCTTCGGCGAGTACACCCGCTTCGACAACCTAGCCCACGACTCGGTGGGCAGCTTCGAATAGCGCCGGCCCCGCTCACGGCAGCGCTGCGTCCGGATCACGCGCGGGAAACGCGCCCGTGCAGTCCTGCAGCGATTGCATGAGTCCATCCGCGAACGAGGCGGCAATCTGCCGCACCAGTTCGATCTCGGGTGCGCTGGTGGGATTCGGGACCGGCGGATACACCGTCACCTCGTAGCGGTCGGGCCATCGGGAGAACTCGCGAAGCTCGGCGATCGAACGGTAATGTCCCGCGGGCATATCGTGAAACGCGATCGCGATCGGAAACGGATCCAGATGCGACGGCATTCGCGACACGGCGTTCGCCAGGTGCCTGCGCATGACCGGGCCCATGGCGGAATCCGCCACGCTGAACCGGTACAGCGCCTCGGGGAGCAGCGCGTCGACTTCGCGCGCGCTTTCGATCTGCCTCGCATGATCCTGTCGGCTGTCCAGGGGGGCGGGCATGATTGAACTGACGACGGACATTTCCAGCCCCGAGTCGTACTCGACCCTCACCAGCGATGTGCTGGTCCCATTGAACAGGCCGCTGACGCGGTGTCTCGCCTCCTCCGGCACCGGAAAGCGGAGGCAGTAGACTCCGGGAAACGCGAAGCCGCCATCCCAGTCGCCAGGGGCGATCTCCACTGCGGAGCCGTCGATGAAGCGGGCGGGAGCGGGCGCCCCGGAAGCGGAGGCGATGGATGCGAGGCCCAAGGCCAGGCAGGAGGTCGCCAGGCGGCATTGCACGAATCCGTTCATGTCCACGATCTCATCCTGAGTCCGGACCTGCAGCATACCCGGCGACCGCCACGGCGCGAACGCCCATGCGGCGCGTCGCGTCGCTGGAGATAGAATCGTCGCCTGCCGCACGCCTCCATGCCCCCCGGCGCATCGTCTTGCACCCCATCTCCAACCAGCGGCCCAGCCGCATCCGGGTCGACCTCGAGGCCATCGCCGGCAACTACCGCGCGATCGCCGCCCATGTCGGCGTGCCGGTGATGCCGATCGTCAAGGCCAATGCTTACGGCCACGGCCTGGTCGAGGTCTCGCGACGGTTGCAGTCCGCCGGCGCGCAGCAGCTGGGCGTGGCCTTCCTCGAGGAGGGAATCGCGCTGCGCGAAGCCGGCATCGGCGTGCCGATCCTGGTGCTGGGGGGGATTTTCGGCCCGCAGGTCTCCGGTTTCATCGTCCACGACCTGGAGCTCACCGTCTCCTCGCTGTCCAAGCTCGCGCAGGTGGAGGAGGCCGCCCGGGCGCTGCGCCGGCGCGCGCGCGTGCACCTGAAGATCGATACCGGGATGGAGCGCATCGGCGTGCACGCCGCCTCGGCCGGGCCCCTCATCGAGGCGGCGGCGCGCTCGCCCTGGTGCGAGGTCGTCGGGGTGTATTCGCACCTGGCCTGCGCCGACGATCCGGACGCGCCGATGACCGCGCTGCAGCTGGAGCGCTTCCTCGAGGCCTGCGCGCATTTCGAGCGGATCGGAGCGCCGATGCCGCGCCGCCACCTCGCCAATTCCGGCGGCGTGCTGCACTTTCCCGACACCTGGCTGGACATGGTGCGCCCCGGCATCCTGCTCTACGGGGTGCTGCCCGGTCCGGCTTCGAGGCGCACGGTCGCGGTGGCGCCGGCGCTCTCGCTGGTCTCGCAGGTGGTCTACTTCAAGGTGGTGCGCGCCGGCAGCACGGTCGGCTACGGCGCCAGCTGGACGGCGCAGGGCGATACCCGGATGGTGACCGTGCCGCTGGGCTATGGCGACGGCTGGCCGCGCGCGCTGTCCTCGCGCGGGCAGGTGCTGGTGCGTGGCCGCCGCCATCCGGTCGTGGGCCGGGTATGCATGGACCAGTTCATGGTCGACATCGGTGCGCACAGCGCCTGGAACGAGGACGAGGTGGTGCTGGTCGGCACGCAGGGCGGCGAGACCATCACGGTGGAGGAAGTCGCCTGTAGCGCAGGTACGATCCCCTACGAGATCCTGGTCCAGCTCAACGAACGCATCCCGCGCGAGTATCTCGGCCGGGCGCGCTGACGTCCCTTCACGACAGGACCGCGGATCGATGGCCAATGCCCTGGTGTGGTTCCGCAACGACCTGCGGCTGGACGACCAGCCTGCGTTGCGCGCGGCCCTCGACGCCGGCCAGGTGCCGGTCTGCATCTACATCCACGCGCCTGAGGAAGAGGGCGCATGGCGGCCGGGCGCGGCCTCCGACGCCTGGCGCCAGCGTTCGCTGGCGGCACTCGACGCAAGCCTGCGCGCACGCGGCTCGCGGCTGCGGATCTTCAGCGGCCCCAGCCTCGAACTGCTGGGTACCATCGCGGCGGCCTGCGACGCCGAGGCGGTGTACTGGACGCGCCGCTACGAGCCGGCGATCGAGCGACGCGACGCCGCGATCAAGCGCGCCCTGCGTGCCCAGGGTCTGCACGCGGAGAGTTTCAACGGCTCCCTGCTGTTCGAACCCTGGACGCTGGCCACCCGACAGGGCGGACCGTATCGCGTGTTCACGCCGTTCTGGCGCACCGCACTGGCGGACTGGCACCCGGCCACGCCCTGGTCCCCACCTGCGTCGCTGCCCGACATCGAAGGCGATCCCGACGGCATCCGGCTCGATGTGCTGCGGCTTGCACCCGCGCGCGGCTGGGATGCCGGCTTCTGGGAGCACTGGACGCCGGGCGAGGCCGGCGCCCGCGAGGCGCTCGAGGTGTTCCTGGACGGCGCCCTGCACGGCTACCGGGAACAGCGTGAGCGGCCCGACCGGGTCGGCAGTGCGCGCCTGTCGCCACACCTGCATTTCGGCGAGATCACGTCCTGGCGCATCGCCGCGGCGCTCGAAGCCCGGCGCACCGCGGCGACGGGTGCCGACATCGATGCCTTCCTGCGACAGCTCGGCTGGCGCGAGTTCGCCCACCATCTGCTCCACCATTTTCCCCAGAGCCCCGAGCACAACTTCGATCGCCGGTTCGACGCCTTCGCCTGGGCCCGGCCCGACCAGCGGCTGCTGGAGGCCTGGCGGCGCGGCCGCACCGGTGTGCCGATCGTCGATGCGGGCATGCGCGAGCTCTGGCACACGGGATGGATGCACAACCGGGTCCGCATGATCGTCGGCAGCTGGCTGTGCAAGCACATGCGCCAGCACTGGCGCGAGGGCGCGCGCAGGTTCCACGAAACCCTGGTCGATGCGGACCTGGCCAACAACACCATGGGCTGGCAATGGGTGGCCGGCACCGGCGCGGACGCGGCGCCGTATTTCCGCGTGTTCAATCCGGTAACCCAGGCCGGCAAGTTCGACCCCGAGGGCCGGTACGTGGCCCGCTGGCTGCCCGAGCTCGCGGCGCTGCCGCTACCGCTGCGCCACGCCCCCTGGCTGGACCCGGGCAGGGCCAGGCAGCTTGCGCCGGATTATCCCGCGCGCCCAATCGTCGACCTGGCTGCGGGGCGGGAGCAGGCCCTGCACGCCTACCGCTCGCTGCGCGAGGCGAATACGGACTGAAGCATTCCCCGCAGCGGCGATCACGGTCCTGGCCCGAGTTTCCTGAACGGAAACGTGCCGTGCTCCGGGAGCGCGTGCGCCCCGTCACCAACCGTTGGCATGGCGCATGGTCTGCTGGCGGCCCATTCATGAAGCGGGACAGCCGCCCGCAGGAGACCGCCAACATGCGCAACAAGACCGCGATCGCCATCTCGGCCGTACTCGCCGGCTCGATGCTCGCCGGCTGCGCCACGTACACCGGCCAGACCAATGCGCCGGACGATCCCAACCGCACCCGCAACAACGCGCTGATCGGCGCCGGCATCGGCGCCGTGGCCGGCCTGCTCAGCGGCGGCGACGCCACCGAGCGCCGCCAGCGCGCCATGGTGGGCGCTGGCGTGGGTGGCCTGGCCGGTGGCGCGGTGGGCGCCTACCAGGACCGCCAGGAAGCCGAACTGCGCCGCCAGACCGCGGGCACCGGCATCCAGGTCGACCGCGAAGGCGACACCATCAAGCTCAACCTGCCCGATGGCGTGACTTTCGATTTCAACCGCACCGAGCTCAAGTCGCAGTTCTATCCCGCCCTCAACAACGTGGCCAACACGCTGCGCGAGTACAACCAGACCATCGTCGAGGTCAGCGGCCATACCGACAACGTCGGCGGCGAAGCGGTGAACCAGCGCATCTCCGAGCAGCGCGCCCAGAACGTGGCCAGCTACCTGATCGGCCAGGGTCTGCAGCGCGAGCGCTTCGAGGTAGCCGGTTTCGGCTACCGTTTCCCGGTGGCCGACAACAGCACCGAACAGGGCCGCGCCCTGAACCGTCGCGTCGAGATCAGGATCGTGCCGCTGCAGGGCTGAGCAGGCCCGACATGACGTCCGGAGGGGGCCGCGCGAGCGGCCCCTTTCTTTGCTGGCGGCGGGGCGGGCGGGGCAGGGCCACAAAAAAAAGCCGGAACCTGAAGGTTCCGGCCCGTGTTTGGTGGAGGTGGCGGGAATTGAACCCGCGTCCGAAGGCACTCCATCCCCAGCACTACATGCTTAGCCCACCGTTGGATCTCGTCCCGGAGCAGCACGGTGTGCGAAGCGCACCCCGGAACCAGCCTGTGAGTTCAACCGGGGCAGACAGGCGGCCGCCACGGCTGGTTCCCGTAATAATGACCCTACATCCACGAGTACGGGCACAAGTGGGTTCGGGGCTTTACGCCTTAAGCGGCGAGAGCGTAGTTGTCGTCGTTGGCAACTAGAGTTTGCCGCTGGATTAACGAGGAAAGCTGCCCCCTCGGCATGCGCCAGGCGATTTCGCAACCCCCGTCGAAGCCAGTGCACCCCCGGGAATGTCGATCACGCTGACACGCCCAGTATAGGGGCGGGCGGGAGCCACGCAAGGCGGGCGGACGCGCCGCGCTCCGGGCATTCAGGCTTGCCGGTATGCTGTGTTGATGTCGCAGGTCTTGCCAGGCGCTGTCGGGGCTGCCGGCCGCAGCCGTCCGCGGGTGCGCCGGGGCTATGTGCTGGCGGTGCTGACCCTGATCGGTTCGCTGCTGATCGTCTGGCATTACGCTGGCCTGGCGGGCGAACGGGAGCGCATGGCCCTGCATGCCCGTTTCGTCTCCGACAGCAATGAGATCACCACGCAGCTGCGCCAGCGTCTGCTGCATTACGAGCTCGCGCTGCGCGGGGGGGTGTCGCTGTACTGGTCCGTAGCGCGCCCGACCCAGCGGCAGTGGCGCGACTACGTGGGCGGACTCGACATAGAGCACCAGTTCAAGGGCATGATGGGACTGGGCTACGTGCCCTATCTGCGCCGCAGCGACCTCGACGCACTGCAACTGGCGATGCGCGACGAAGGCAAGGGCCTGTTCCAGATCCGCCCGCACGGCGTGCGCGAGATCTACGGCCCGATCCTGCTGCTGGAGCCGCAGACGCTGCCCAATCGCGATGCGATCGGTTTCGACATGTTCTCCGAAGCCGGCCGCCACCGGGCGATGGCGGCGGCGCGCGACAGCGGCGAGGTCAGGCTGAGTGCGCCGCTGGCGCTGCTGCAGGATCGCGATGGCCGCCAGGACGACCTGCTGATGTTCGCGCCGGTCTACGCCAACGGCATCCAGCCGGGCAACCTGCTGGCGCGACGCAACGCGATCTCGGGCTGGGTATACGCGCCCTTCAATGCGCGCGCCTTCGTCGACAGCGCGCTCGAGCCGTATCGCAACGGCCAGCTCATCCGTATCCTCGACCTCGGCGACGATGTCGGCGGGGAGCGCCTGCTGCACCAGGATGCGGACTACATCGCGCACGCCGGGGCCGAAGCCGGCCCGCTGCAGCACAGCACCACCTTCGAAGCCTACGGGCGGCAGTGGCGCATCGATTTCCAGCCGCGGGCGCAGGCCGGGACCGGACGCGGCCTGTCCGACCGCGAGGCGGTGCTCGCCGCCGGTGCGGCGCTGTCGCTGCTGTTGTTCGCGGTAGTGCTGGCCCTGGCCCATACCCAGTCGCGCGCCGAGCGCCTGGCCGAGGCGATGAGCGAGTCGTACCGGCGCAGCGAACAGCGCCTGCGCAACGCCATGCTGTATTCGGGCACCGGCATCGCGCTGCTCGACGGCGAGGGTCGCATCGTCGAAGCCAATCCGGCCCTGTCCAGGATCCTGGGCGTCGCCCTCGGCGCCCTGCCTGGAACCCGCTTTTCCGCGCAGTTCCTCGATCCGGAGGCCGAGACCGCGCTGGCCGACAGCGCGACCGCGCCGGCGACGCTGCAACTGCGGCGCAGCGATGGCGACATCCGCCTCGTGCAGGCGGTGCTGTCGCCGGTGCCCGGCGATATCGGCAGCGATGTCGCGATGCTGGTGCAGGTGGACGATGCCACCGATCGCCTGCGCGCCGAACGCGCCGTGCGCCTGCTCAACCGCACCCTGGAGGCGCGCGTCGAGCAGCGCACCCACGAGCTGACCCTGGCCAACCGCGAGCTGGAATCGTTCGCCTACAGCGTGTCGCACGACCTGCGCGCGCCGCTGCGCACGGTCGAGGGCTTCAGCCGCCTGCTTGGCGAGCGGTTCGCGCCCGAAATGGGCCCGGAGGCGCTGGACTATCTGGCGCGGGTGCGCAACGCGGCCAACCGCATGGATGCGCTGATCGATGCCTTGCTGAAGATGTCGCGGATCACGCGCGAGCCACTGCGCCACGCACGTGTGGACATGAGCCGGCTGGCCACGGAGGTGATGGCGGACCTGCGCCAGGCCGAGCCGTCGCGGCAGGTCGAGGTGGAGATCGAGCCTGGCCTGGTCGCGGGCGGCGATCCGGCGTTGCTGCGCAACCTGCTGCAGAACCTCCTCGGCAACGCCTGGAAGTTCAGTGCCGGACGGTCGCCGGCGCGGATCCGCCTGGCGGCGGATGCGGGGGCGGCGGACCTGCCGGAGGGCATGGCGGGTTTCGTGGTATGCGACAACGGCGCGGGATTCGACCCGGCCTATGCGTCCAAGCTGTTCAGGCCGTTCCAGCGATTGCATGGCGCGGACGAGTACGAGGGGCACGGCATCGGCCTGGCCACGGTCAAGCGCATCGTCGAGCGGCATGGCGGCAGCATCCAGGCCGAGGGCCGGTCGGGCGAGGGGGCTACGTTCCGCTTCACGCTTCCGGCCGAACCCGTGGAGCCGCACGAGCCACGCCAGCCGCAGGACTGATCGCGGCCGGTCTCGGCGGCGGCGGAAGTGCGTACGGGGCGCATGCCGGGCCTCTTCCCGGCACGGACCGAGAGCGGCTTGCCCGGGATCCTCTCAGATCACCCCGCCGTCGGGTTGGCGTTTCGCGACAGGCCCGAGGTGGGCGCTTGCCGGATCGCCCTCACGCGTCCTTGTTGTGGGCGCGCATCACGCGCTGGCGGTCGCGGCTCCAGTCGCGGTCCTTGGAAGCCTGGCGCTTGTCGTGGCTCTGCTTGCCCTTGGCGAGCGCGATCTCGAGCTTGACCTTGTTGCCCTTCCAGTACAGCGCGGTCGGGACCAGCGTGTAACCGTCCCGCTGCACGCGGCCGATGAGGTTGTCGATCTCCCGACGATGCAGCAGCAGCTTGCGGCTGCGGTGCGCATCGGCCACCACATGGGTGGACGCCTGGATCAGCGGCGTGATCTGCGCGCCGTACAGGAACAGCTCGCCGTCGCGGACCATGGCGTAGCTTTCGCCGATGTTGGCGCGGCCGGCGCGGATCGCCTTGAGTTCCCAGCCCTGCAGCGCCATACCCGCTTCGAAGCGCTGGTCGAGATGGTAATCGTGGCGCGCGCGCCGGTTCAGCGCGATGGTCCGGTCGCCGTTTGCCTTATCCTTGCCGCTCTTCTTGCCCATCCCGCCATTGTCCCCGAAGCAGGTCACCCGCGCGAGCCATGCCCACGATCCAACGCAGCGCCCTGGTGGAACATTCAGTCAATCGCATGTTCGAACTGGTCAACGACGTCGCCGCCTATCCGCGCCGCTTCGGCTGGTGCGAGGACGCCCGGATCATCGAGTCGGCCGAAACCCGGGTGCTGGCCAGGCTGGAACTGGGCATCGGCGGCTTCCGCACCTGGTTCACCACCGAGAATACGCTGTCGCCGCCGCACCTCATCGAGATGGAGCTGCGCGACGGGCCGTTCAAGCGCCTGCACGGCCGCTGGCAGTTCCATGCCCTGGACGAAAGCGCTTGCAAGGTGTCGCTTTCGCTCGATTTCGAGCCGCAGAGCAGCCTGATGCTGCCAGTGCTGTCGCTGGGGCTGCGCGGCCTGGCCGACCGCATGGTGGACGACTTCGTGCGCGTGGCGAACGCGGAGGCCTGAGCGGTGCGGGTCCAGCTGATCCGCGCCTGGACCGGTCACTACCAGGCCGAAACGCTCGAGTTGCCCGAGGGGGCGAACGTGGCGGACGCGCTGGCGCGCAGCCACCTCCCGCGCGAGGGCGTGGTCGGCTTCGCGGTGCATGGCGAGCGGGTGGACGTGGACGCGCGACTGCGGGACGGCGACAGGCTCGAACTGCTGGGGCCGCTGCTGGCCGACCCCAAGGACAGCCGGCGTCGGCGGGCCAGGGTGCAGGCCGAGCGCGGGCGTCGCTGAGCCGCAAGGGCGCGCGGGCGTCACGCCGCCAAGGCCAGGAAGCACCACGCGCGACGCGCCGGGGGTGCCGGCCGCGCCCGACGCGCATCGCCAGCCGCGCGACTAGCGGCGCTGGTTGCCTTTCTCTTTCGGCAGGTTGCCGAAGCGGCGCATGCGTTCGGACAGTTCCTTGTCCTGCTCGGCGAAGTATTCGCCTTCCCAGCGGGTGAGCTTGTCGTTCTCGAACCACAGCGTGAGGTTCTTCACCTCGGTCTCGCCGCGGCGGTTGGTGCGTTCGGTGGCCGTGTAGTCCCAGCGCTGGTGGTGGAACGGGTCGGCGATCGACGGGGTGCCGAGCAGGGTCACCACCTGCTGCTTGTCCATGCCGGCCTGCAGCTGCTCGACCGCGGTCTGCTCGATCAGGTTGCCCTGGTAGATCGGCTGCTTGTACAGGATGCCGCAACCGGCCGTGCCGAGGGCGACCAGGACGACGAACAGGAGGCGGGGAATGCGCATGGAATCGGGGCCTGCGGAACCGGGCTGTGGATGCCGCGATGATACACTCCCGGGCGCACCGAGGCCGGCGTCCAAGCAGCTGGCGCTAAATCGGCTGTGAATGGAGGCTCCATGGAATCGACCGAACTGCGCAAGGCCGGGCTGAAGGTGACGCACCCGCGCATGCGCATCCTGCAACTGCTCGAACAGAAGAACCCGCGCCAGCACATGACCGCGGAGGACATCTATCGCCAACTGCTGGAGCAGGGCGACGAGATCGGCCTGGCGACGGTGTACCGAGTGCTGACCCAGTTCGAAGCCGCCGGACTGGTGACCAAGCACAATTTCGAGGGCGGGCACGCCCTGTACGAACTCGACCGTGGCGACCACCACTACCACATGGTCGACATGAGCAGCGGCCAGATCACCGAGTTCGAAAGCCCGGAGATCGTGAGCCTGCTCAACAAGATCGCCGGCGAGCACGGCTACCTGCTCGACGAGCACTCGCTGGTGCTCTACGTGCGCCGCAAGCGCTGAGCGACGGGGCCTGCGCGGCGGGCCCGGCCCCGCCGGCCGTGTCTAGCGGGACGTCGCGGCCGGCCCGGGCGAGGAGCCTGCGGCCGGCAGTTCCAGCACCAGGTCCAGCGTCTCCGGATCCCGCGCGCTGCCCTCGAGGCTGCCACCATGTGCGTCCGCGATCGCGCCGGCGATCAGCAGCCTGAAGCCCAAGGTGTCGTCGGGCGGATCGGGGTGCGGCGCCGCCAGCAGCAGTTGCGCCAGTTCGTCCGAGGCCCCGGCGCAGCGCAGTGCGCAGGTCATGCGCAGGCCGCCGCCTGCCGCTTCGATCCGGGCGGACACGGGCGTCGATTGTCCGCGCGTGAGCTGCATGCCGAGCAACAGCTGGAACAACTGCGCAAGCCGCAACACGTCGCCCTGCACCTGCAGACCATGCGCCGCGGGATCCAGCGCGACCTGGGGCGGGCAGTCCTGCGCGCCGCCGCCCAGGTCGGCGAGCAGGGCCGCGATGTCGACCGTCTCGCGATGCGCGACCAGGCGGCCGGTTTCTGCCCGGCCGAAATCGCTGAACTCGCCGATCATCCCGCTGAGGCGCTCGATCTGGCGGTCGAGCACGGCGAGCAGTTCGTCGCGCTGGCTGTCGCTGATGGCGGGCTCGCGGAGCAGGTAGACCGCTGTCTGCATCGGCGCCAGCGGCCCGCGCAGGTCGTGCGCGACACGGTCGACCCAGGCCTTGCCCAGCGGCGTGCTCACGGCGCGGCGTTCCGTCCGCCCGCAGCGGCGCACAGGCGCCGGATCGCCTCCAGCTGCGGTGGCTTGACCAGGTGTTCGTCGAAGCCCGCCTCGCGGGTACGGTTGCGGTCCTCCGCATGGCCCCAGCCGGTGACTGCCACGATCGACAGGGCGTCCTGCCCGCGGCGGGCCCGCAGGGCACGCGCGATGTCGTAGCCGCTGCGTCCGGGCATTCCCACGTCCAGGAGCACCAGGTGGGGCGAGAAGCGCTCGACCTCGGCCTCCACCCCCGCGGGGTCGTACAGCTGCACGACCTCGTGACCGAGCGTACGCACCATCAGCGCCAGCGTGTCGGCGGCATCGCGGTTGTCGTCGACCACCAGCACGCGGCTGGGACCGGTGCCGCCAGCGGCCGGCTCCGCGTCCGCCGGCACCGGGCTGGCCACGGCCGTCCCGGACGCGGGATGGCGCGGCAGGCGCACGCGGAAGGTGCAGCCGCGGCCCAGTCCGGCGCTTTCCACCTCGACCCGGCCGTCGTGCATCGCCGTGATCTTCTGGACCAGGGTCAGCCCGATGCCGAGCCCGCCCTGCGCGCGTTCGACGGTGGTGTCGACCTGGCGGAACATCTCGAACACGTTCTCGAGCGACTCGCCGGCCAGGCCGATGCCGTTGTCGTGCACGCTCACCACCACCTCGTCGTTGGGCTCGTCCAGCGCGGCCTCCAGTTCGATATGGCTGCCGGGGTCGGAGTATTTGGCGGCATTGTTGAGCAGGTTGGCGAACACCTGGGCCAAGCGCGCCTGGTCTGCGTAGAGGACGATGTCGGCGGGATCGAGTTTGAGCACGAAGGTATGGCC
Organism: Luteimonas campi; assembly: GCF_051162505.1. Lineage (NCBI taxonomy): Bacteria > Pseudomonadati > Pseudomonadota > Gammaproteobacteria > Lysobacterales > Lysobacteraceae > Luteimonas > Luteimonas campi. The sequence continues at coordinate 496,438 of NZ_JBNWEM010000001.1, read as the reverse complement.
ACCGCCGTCGAGCCATGGCCGGGCGATCTCTACGGCCGCATCCAGCACGCCGGCCAGGGACGCCTCGCAGGGGCGCAGCGTGAGCTTGCCCTGGCTGATGCGGGCGATGTCGAGCAGGTCGTCGATCATCCGCACCAGCAGCGCCAGCTGGCGCTCCATGGTGTCCTGCAGCGGGTCCTCGGCCGCCGACTGCAGGCGGCGGATGCTGAGCGCGTTCTGCAGCGGTGCCAGCGGGTTGCGCAGTTCATGCGCCAGGGTCGCCAGGAAGACGTTCTTGCGCTGATCCACCCCGCGCAGCCGTTCCTCGGCGCGCGCGCGTTCGGCCACCTCGGTCTGGAGTTCGGCATTGCGGCTGGCCAGTGCCTCGTTGGCCAGCCGCAGCGATTCGTTCAGCGCCTCGAGCTCACGTGCCTTTTCGCGCTGCAGTTCCTGGTTGCGGGCGGCCAGGCTGGCGTTGAGCAGCTGCAGTTCGCGCCGCTTGCGGTACAGCTCCACCAGCACTTCGACCTTGCTTCGCAGGATCTCCGGGATCACCGGCACCATCACGAAGTCCACGGCCCCCAGCTTGTAGCCCTGCAGGCGGTCCATGTCCGAGAGGTTGACCGCGGTGACGAAGATGATCGGCGTGTTCTCGTAGCGCGGGTGTCCGTGGATCAGGCTCGCGGTCTCGAAGCCGTCCATCCCCGGCATGTTCACATCGAGCAGAACCAGGGCGTAGTCGTCCTCCATCAGGCGCTTGAGCGCCTCGTGTCCGGAGCGCGCCTGCACCAGGCATTCGCCCAGCGGCTCGAGGATGGCCTGGTAGGTGAGCAGGCGTGCGGGCTGGTCGTCGACCAGCAGGATCCGCGCCGGCCCGGCGACCAGGGCCGAGGCGCTGTCCTCCGCAGGCGCGATGCGCGCGTCCATCACCGGTGCAGCCATTGGCGCAGCACCCCCAGCAGTTCGTCGGTCACCACCGGCTTGGCCAGGTAGTCCGAGGCGCCGGCTTCCAGGCATTTCTCGCGGTCGCCCTTCATCGCCTTGGCGGTGACCGCGATGATCGGCAGGGCGCGCGAGGCGGGCAGCCTGCGGATGGCGCGCATGGTTTCGTAGCCGTCCATCCCGGGCATCATGATGTCCATCAACACCGCCGCGATCGCATCGTCGCCGGCGACCTTCTCGATCGCCTCCTGGCCGGTGCCGGCGGCCACCACCTGCATGCCGTGGCGTTCCAGCACGCTGGACATGGCGAAGATGTTGCGGACGTCGTCGTCGACCACCAGCACGCGCTTGTCGGCCAGCGCATGGTCCGAGGCGTGCAGGCGCTCGACCATGCGCCGCTGCGCGGGCCGCAGGTCCGCGATCACGCGATGCAGGAACAGCGCGGTCTCGTCGAGCAGCCGCTCCGGCGACTCGACGTCCTTGATGACCACGCTCTTGGCCGTCTGCCGCAGCAGCTGCGCTTCCTCGGCGCTGAGCTCCTTGCCGGTGAACACCACGATCGGCAGTTCGTGCAGCGAGGGTTGCTGCTGGATGCGGTCGAGCAACTCGAAGCCGCTCATGTCGGGCAGGCGCAGGTCGATCACCGCGCAGTCGTAGCTGCCCGAGGCCAGCGCCTCTAGCGCGGCGGCACCGCTGCCGACGGTGTCGATGGCCACGTCGTCGTGCGCGATGAGCTGCTCGATGCCGAGGCACTCGTGGGCGTCGTCCTCCACCACCAGCAGGCGCTTGACCCGCGGCATCGCATAGTCGCGGATCCGCTGCAGCGAGGCACCGATCGCTGCGCTGGTGGAGGGTTTGGCCAAGAAGGCGAAGGCGCCGCGCTCCAGGCTCTGGTGGCGGCCTTCCTCCACCGTGAGGATCTGCACCGGAATATGGCGCGTGCCAGGATCCTGCTTCAGCCGCGCCAGCAGCGTCCAGCCGAGCATGTCCGGCAGGAAGATGTCGAGGCAGATCGCGGTAGGCGCGCAGGCATGGACCAGCTGCAGCGCCTCGCCGCCGGTGGTCGCCACCAGCACCCGGAAGCCCTGCGCCCGGGCAAGGTCGCGCAGCACGCCGGCGAAGCGGACGTCGTCCTCCACCAGCAGCAGTACCGGTGCGTCGCCCGGAAGCAGGTCGCGGTCGTCGTTCACCGGACCAGGGTCGGTGCGCGAGGGCTCGGGTGCGGCATGGCCGCCATACGGCGCGCTCCAGGCGCGCCTCGCGCCGGCCTGGTCGCTGCCGGCGTGGTGCAGCGGCAGGTACAGGGTGAAGGTGCTGCCGGCGCCGGGTTCGCTGCGCAACTGCAGTTCGCCGCCGAGCAGGCCGGCGATCTCGCGGCTGATCGCCAGCCCCAGGCCGGTGCCGCCGTACTGGCGCGACGTGCCGGCGTCGGCCTGCTGGAACGCCTCGAACACGATCTTCTGCTTGTCCTGGGAAATGCCGATGCCGCTGTCGCTCACCTCGAACGCCACCACCGCGCCGGCGTCGCGCAGGCTGGCGTTGTCGGGAGACCAGCCGGAGGCGGCGTTGTAGGCGCGCATGCGCACGCTGCCCTGCGGGGTGAACTTGAACGCATTGGAGAGCAGGTTCTTGAGGATCTGCTGCAGCCGCTTGGGGTCGGTGCTGAGCGCCGGCTCCAGCGCGGGATCGAGATCGATGGTGAATTCCAGCTCGCGCCGCTCGGCCTCGTGGCGGAACGCGCGCATCAGGTTCTCGCGCAGGTGGGCGAAGCCGACCGGCTCCACCTCGACCGTCACCGTGCCAGATTCGATCTTGGACAGGTCGAGGATGTCGCTGATCAGGTTGAGCAGGTCGGTGCCTGCGGCGTGGATGGTCTTGGCGAACTCGACCTGGCGCCCGCTGAGGTTGGCATCGGGATTCTCGGCCAGCTGCTGGCCCAGGATCAGGATCGAGTTCAGCGGCGTGCGCAGCTCGTGCGACATGTTGGCCAGGAACTCGGACTTGTAGCGCGAGGTCAGCGCCAGTTCCGCCGCCTTCTCCTCCAGCTCGTGCCGCGCGTGCTCGATCTGCCGGTTCTTCTGCTCGACTTCGGCCTTCTGTTCGGCCAGCAGCTGGGCCTTCAGCGCGATCTCCTCGTTGGTCTGCTGCAGCTCGTCCTGCTGCGACTGCAGCTCCACCGCCAGCTGCTGCGACTGCGCCAGCAGCCGCTCGGTTCGCATGGTCGATTCGATGGTGTTGAGCACGATGCCGATGCTGCCCGACAGCTGCTCCAGGAAGACGCGCTGCGACTGGGTGAAGCCCGACAGCGACGCGAGTTCCAGCACCGCCTTGACCTGCTTTTCGAACAGCACCGGAAGCACGATCACCGCGCGCGGCACCGCGCTGAGCAGCCCCGACTGGATCTGCACCGATCCGGCGGGGACATCGTCGACCAGGATCAGCCGGCCCTCCGCCGCGCACTGGCCGACCAGGCCTTCGCCGAAGGCGAGGGTGCCGGGCTGGGGTGCGCCGGGCGCGTCGGCATAGCGCGCCAGCTGCCGCAGCCGCGCGCGCGGGCTGGCGTCGTCGGCCTCCACCACGTAGATCAGCCCCTGCTGGGCACCGACCAGCGGCGCCAGCTCCGACAGCAGCATCTGCCCCAGGGTGAGCAGGTCGCGCTGGCCCTGCATCATGCCGCTGAACTTGGCTAGGTTGGTTTTCAGCCAGTCCTGCTCGCTGTTGCTTTCGGTGGTTGCGCGCAGGGTGCCGATCATCAGGTTCATGTTGTCCTTGAGATCGGCGAGTTCGCCGCGGACATCGACCGTGATCGAACGGGTGAGGTCGCCCTGGGTCACCGCGGTTGCGACCTCGGCGATCGCACGCACCTGGGTGGTGAGGTTGGCGGCGAGCTGGTTGACGTTGGCGGTGAGGTCCTTCCAGATGCCGGCCGTGCCCGGCACCTTGGCCTGTCCGCCGAGCCGGCCCTCCACGCCCACTTCGCGCGCCACGGTCGTCACCTGGTCGGCGAAGATCGCCAGGGTGTCGGTCATGCCGTTGATGGTGTCGGCGAGCTCGGCGATCTCGCCCTTGGCCTCCACCGTCAGCTTCTGCTGCAGGTCGCCCGTGGCCACCGCGGTCACCACCTTGGCGATGCCTCGCACCTGGGCGGTGAGGTTGGTGGCCATGGAGTTGACGTTGTCGGTCAGGTCCTTCCAGGTGCCGGCGACGCCGGGCACCTGCGCCTGTCCGCCGAGCTTGCCCTCGGTGCCGACCTCGCGCGCCACGCGGGTCACTTCCGCGGCGAAGCCGTTGAGCTGGTCCACCATCGTGTTGAGGGTGTCCTTCAGCTGCGCGATCTCGCCCTGCGCATCCACCGCGATCTTGCGCGACAGGTCGCCGCGCGCCACCGATGTCGCCACCTCGGCGATGTTGCGCACCTGGGTGGTGAGGTTGGTGGCCATGGAGTTGACGTTGTCGGTCAGGTCCTTCCAGGTGCCGGCGACGCCGGGCACCTGGGCCTGTCCGCCGAGCTTGCCCTCGGTGCCGACTTCGCGCGCCACGCGGGTCACTTCCGCGGCGAAGCCGTTGAGCTGGTCCACCATGGTGTTGATGGTGTTCTTCAGCTGCAGGATCTCGCCCTGCGCATCGACCGCGATCTTGCGCGAGAGGTCGCCCCTGGCCACCGCGGTGGTGACTTCGGCGATGTTGCGCACCTGGGTGGTGAGGTTGGACGCCATCGAGTTGACGTTGTCGGTCAGGTCCTTCCAGGTGCCGGCCACGCCGGGCACCTGGGCCTGTCCGCCGAGTTCGCCCTCGGTCCCGACCTCGCGCGCCACGCGGGTCACCTCCGCGGCGAAGCCGTTGAGCTGGTCCACCATCGTGTTGATGGTGTCCTTGAGCTGCAGGATCTCGCCCTGCGCGTCCACCGCGATCTTGCGCGACAGGTCGCCCCTGGCCACCGCGGTGGTGACTTCGGCGATGTTGCGCACCTGGCTGGTGAGGTTGGAGGCCATGGCGTTGACCGAGTCGGTCAGGTCGGCCCAGGTGCCGTCGACGCCGGGCACCTGGGCCTGTCCTCCGAGCTTGCCCTCGGTGCCGACCTCGCGCGCCACGCGGGTGACCTCGGCGGCGAAGCTGTTGAGCTGGTCCACCATCACGTTGATGGTGTCCTTGAGTTCGGCGATCTCGCCGCGCACGTCCACCGTGATCTTGCGCGACAGGTCGCCGCGCGCCACCGCGGTGGTGACCTCGGCGATGTTGCGCACCTGGCTGGTGAGGTTGGAGGCCATCGAGTTGACGTGGTCGGTCAGGTCCTTCCATGTGCCGGCGACGTCGGGCACCTGCGCCTGTCCTCCGAGCTTGCCTTCGGTACCCACTTCGCGCGCCACGCGCGTGACTTCCGCGGCGAAGCCGTTGAGCTGGTCGACCATCGTGTTGATGGTGTCCTTGAGCTCGGCGATCTCGCCGCGCACGTCCACGGTGATCTTGCGCGACAGGTCGCCGCGCGCCACCGCCGTGGTGACCTCGGCGATGTTGCGCACCTGGCTGGTGAGATTGGACGCCATGGCGTTGACCGAGTCGGTCAGGTCCTTCCAGGTGCCGGCGACGCCGGGTACGATCGCCTGTCCGCCGAGCTTGCCCTCGGTGCCGACCTCGCGCGCCACGCGCGTGACTTCCGATGCGAAACCGCGAAGCTGATCGACCATCGTGTTGATGGCCTCCTTGAGCTGCAGGATCTCGCCGCGCACGTCCACGGTGATCTTGCGCGACAGGTCGCCGTTGGCGACCGCGATGGTGACCTCGGAGATGTTGCGCACCTGGGCGGTGAGATTGGACGCCATCTGGTTGACCGAGTCGGTCAGCTCCTTCCACACGCCCGAGACGCCGGCCACCTGGGCCTGGCCGCCCAGGCGTCCGCCGGTGCCCACCTCGAGCGCCACGCGCGTGACTTCCGAGCTGAACTCGCCCATCTGCTCGATCATGCGGTTGACGATCGTGGCCGAGCGCAGGAACTCGCCCTGCAGCGGACGCCCGTCGGCTTCCAGCGGCACGCTGCGGGTGAGATCGCCCTTGGCCACGCCGGCGATGGCCTCGGTGATCGTGGCGACAGGCCGGACGAGGTCGTCGACCAGATCGTTGACCGAGCCTTCCATGCCGCCCCAGCTGCCGTGGCGGTTGGGCAGGGAGATGCGTTGCCGGGTGAGGCCCTCGCGCCCGACCTTTTCGCCGACGCGGGTCAGTTCCAGCGCCAGTTCGCGGTTGCTGCGCACCACGGTGTTGAACGCGTCCGCGAGTCGACCTTCCAGGCCTTCCCAGTGGCCGGGAAGCTCCACCATGAAGTCGCCCTGTGCGACTGCCTGGAGCGCGGACAGCATCATGCGCATCGCCTCGTCGGACCGGCCTGGCGCCGGCTCGGCGGGCGCGACATCCACCGCCTGCATCGTCTGCGTCACCATCCTGCCTTCCCCTGGAGTGGATCGCCCGTCCAACCGGCGACGATACGCCGCGCCTCGCTGGTAGCGCTCACGCCGTCATCACGGTCAGCAGCGCGGTCCTGCGGCCCAGAAGGCGCTTGGGCGCGGTCGCTTGCGCGACGTGGGCCACCGCCGGACACGGTGCTCCGGCGAGGTGGGTCGGCTTCACAGGCGCGCATGGCAGCAGTCAACCGTCAGCCGCCTGCATCGCACGCCGCGCCTGGTGCATGGACGACTCTCAACAGGGGCGGCGCGGTGCCGGGACTTCAGGACGCGGCTACCGGCGCGGCCGCTGCCGACCAAAGCGATCGCCCGCGGAGACGCTGCAGTCAGGGATGCCTGCAGCCGCCAGATGCCTGGAAGGCACGGGAACGGGGTCTGGGAGCGATGGCGACAGGGCCAACGTGGCCGCCGCAGGGTTCAATCGACCGTGCTGGCCAGCAGCCGTTTCGCGGCCGCGCGCGCTTCCTTCGACACTTCCACGCCGCCCAGCATCCGCGCCAGTTCTTCCTGGCGCTCGCGGGCGTCGAGGGCACGTACCGCCGAGCGGGTCTGTCCGTCCCGGTCGGCCTTGCTCACCAGGTAGTGTGCATGGCCCTGCGCGGCCACCTGCGGCAGGTGGGTCACGCACAGCACCTGGCAGCGGGCCCCCAGGGCACGCAGTTTCTGGCCGACGATCTCGGCCACGGCGCCGCCGATGCCCGAATCGACCTCGTCGAACACCATCGTCGGCACCGTGTCCGACCCCAGCGCCGCGACCTCGATCGCCAGCGACACCCGCGACAGCTCGCCGCCCGAGGCCACCCGGCGCAGCGGCCGGGGCGGCTGTCCTGCATTGGCGGACACCAGGAACTCCACGCGCTCGCCGCCCTGGGGATCGGGGCGGCCGGCGTCGATCGGCTCGAGCGCCACCTCGAACACGCCCCCGCCCATGCCCAGTTCGGCGATCAGCGCGGTGGTGGCGTCCGACAGCCGCGCCGCGGCCTGCGACCGGGCCCGGCCGAGGGCATCGGCCGATTCGCGCCAGCGCGCGGCGGCGCGGTCGATCTCGCCCGCCAGCGAGTCCAGCCGGGTGCCGGCATCGCGCAGCGATTCGAGTTCGGCGGCGAAGCCGGCCTGGCGGTCCGCCAGTTCTCCCGGTGCGACGCGATGCTTGCGCGAGAGTTCGTGCAGGCGCGCAAGGCTGGCGTCGAGCGCCTCGAACTGGGCCGGGTCGACCTCCAGTTCCTCGCGCACCCGCTGCAGCAGCAGGGTGGCCTCTTCCAGCTGGATCGCGGCCGAGTCCAGCATCGCGTCGACTTCGCCCAGGCGCGGCTCGTGCGCCAGTTCGCGCGACAGTCCGCTGCGCAACTGCTGCAGGCGGCGCACCAGCGAGGGGCCGTCGTCGCCGGCCAGGCCGTCGAGCGCCTCATCGCAGGCTCCGATCAGGCCGGCCGCATGCGCCTGGCGGCGGTGGCCGGACACCAGGGCATCGATCGCTTCCGGGCGCAGGTCCTCGCGTTCGAGTTCGGCGAGCTGATGGGTCAGCCAGTCGATCCGCTCGGAGACGTCGCCGGTCCTGGACAGCGCGTCGCGCTCGCGCAGCAGCGCAGTCCAGGCCGCAGCGGCCTCGCGCACCGCGGCCAGTTCCGCGTCGTGGCGGCCGAAGGCGTCGAGCAGGGCGAGCTGGCTGGCCTTCTCCAGCAGCGCTTGGTGCTCGTGCTGGCCGTGGATCTCGACCAGCAGCCCCGCCAGCTGGGACAGCTGGGCCAGGGTGGCCGGCCGGCCGTTGATCCAGGCCCGCGACCCGCCGTCCGCGCGCAGGGTGCGACGCAGGGTGCAGGCGCTGCCGTCATCGAATTCCTGCTCGCGCAGCCAGGCCAGTGCCGCCGGGACCGCGGCCGGGTCGAACTCGGCATGCAGTTCGGCCCGCTGGGCGCCATGGCGGACCATGCCGGCGTCGGCCCGCAGGCCCGACAGGAAGCCCAGCGCATCGACCAGCAGCGACTTGCCGGCGCCGGTTTCGCCGGAAATCACGGTCATGCCCGGACCGAACTCGAGTTCGGATTCGGGGACGACGGCGAAGTCGCGAAGGGTCAGGCGCTTGAGCATGGCCGGGCATTGTAGTGCGCGCGGTCGCAACAACCGAGACGGTCACGGCCCGGATCATGAGGGCAGGGCGGTGGGCGGGCGAGCCGGCTGGCCGGCAGGGGAGGGGCCGGCATCGCGTAGGGCCGGGCGCCGGCGGGGTCGGCCGTCTGTAGCGGGCCCGGCCCGTGCGGCTTGCGGGCCACCGGTCCGGGCGATCTAATCAGCCGATGGCCGCCTCCCCGCCCGGCAGCAATCTCGACCCGCGTGCGCGGCAGCTGCTGCGCACCCTGATCGCGCGCCACATCCACGATGGCGAGCCGGTCGGTTCGCAGACGCTGGCGCGGCATTCGGGTCTGGACGTGAGCGCGGCGACCATCCGCAACATCCTGGCCGATCTGGAGGAGCAGGGGCTGCTGGCCGCGCCGCACACCTCGTCAGGGCGCGTCCCCACGGCGCAGGGCTATCGCGTGTTCGTCGACTCGCTGCTGCAGGTACAGCCGCTGTCGGGCGGCGAGCTGTCGCGCCTGCGCGGCGAGCTGGCCGCGGGCGGCGGCACCCAGTCGCTGCTGGGCAGCGCCTCGGAGCTGGTCTCGGCGATGACCCATTTCGTCGGCGTGGTGTCGGTGCCGCGCCGCGAGCAGTTCGCCTTCCGCCACATCGATTTCGTGCCGCTGGACGCGCAGCGGGTGATGGCGATCCTGGTGTTCGCCGACCACGACGTGCAGAACCGCATCATCCAGACCCGCCGCCCCTTCGAGGGCGCGGAACTGGAGCGGGTGGCGAACTATCTCAACGCCAACTTCGCTGGGCGCCCGGTGGCCGACATCCGCGCCACCCTGGTGCGCGACCTGCAGGCCGCCCGCGACGAGATGGAGGCGCTGCTCACCCATACCGTGGAGCTGGCCGAGCAGGCACTGGCGCCGGCCGACAGCGACGACATGCTGCTGGCCGGCCAGACGCGCCTGATCGGGGTGCAGGACCTGTCGGACCTGGACCGCCTGCGCGAACTGTTCGAGGCCTTCGCACGCAAACGCGAGATCCTGCAACTGCTGGAGCGCACCATCCGCGCTCCCGGGGTGCGGATTTTCATCGGCGAAGAGACCGGGCTGGCCCCGCTGGAGGGCGTCTCGCTGGTGACTGCGCCCTACGCGGCCGGCGGCAAGGTGCTGGGGGTGCTGGGCGTGATCGGGCCGACCCGGATGGCCTACGACCGGGTCATTCCCGTGGTCCAGGCGACGGCGGACCTGCTGGGCGCCGCCTTGAATCCGGACCTGCCGACCCCATAGCTCCGGGGCCGGCGGCCAGCGACCGCCTCCAACCAATCCAGGACATGACGACGGAACCGATGCAGGAGGCCGCGCCCGCGGCCGAAGAGACGAATACCGAGGACCGCATCCAGGCGCTCGAGGCCGAGCTCGAGCAGTTGCGCGCGCAGTCGCTGGTCGACCGCGCCGACATGGAAAACCAGCGCAAGCGCCTGGAGCGCGACGTGCGCAACGCCTGCCGCTTCGCCAACAAGCAACTGCTGGGCGACCTGCTGCCGGTCTTCGACAGCCTCGAGGCCGCGCTCAACACCGCCCCAGCCGAAGACCCGCTGCGCGATGGCGTGGTGCTGACCCTGCGCGAGCTGACCCGGGTGTGCGGCAACAACGGCCTGATCGAAGTGGCGCCCGCGCCGGGCGAGGCCTTCGACCCGGAGCAGCACAACGCCATGAGCGCGGTGGAGACCACCGACGTCGCGCCGGGCACGGTGTTCCAGGTGTTCCAGAAGGGCTACCTGCTCAACGAACAGCTGCTGCGCCCGGCCCTGGTGTCCGTCGCCAAGCACGACTGACGCTGAAAACCCGCCCCGCGGCGCTTGAAGCGCCCGCGAGGCAGCCCCAGATACGCACCATCGGCGGCCTGCCGCCACCAGACAAGATTCCAGAGGGAACCCCATCATGGCAAAGATCATCGGTATCGACCTGGGCACGACCAACTCGTGCGTGGCGATCATGGACGGCGGCAAGGCCAAGGTCATCGAGAACAGCGAAGGCGACCGCACCACCCCGTCGGTGGTGGCCTACACCAAGGACGGCGAAGTCCTGGTCGGCGCCTCGGCCAAGCGCCAGGCCGTCACCAACCCCAAGAACACCTTCTATGCCGTCAAGCGCCTGATCGGCCGCAAGTTCACCGATGCCGAGGTCAAGAAGGACCTCGACCTGGTGCCCTATGCCATCGTCGCGCACGACAACGGCGATGCCTGGGTGCAGACCAGCGACGGCAAGAAGCTGTCCGCGCAGGAAGTCTCCGCGCGCATCCTGGAAAAGATGAAGAAGACCGCCGAGGACTACCTGGGCGAGAAGGTCACCGAGGCCGTGATCACCGTGCCGGCCTACTTCAACGACAGCCAGCGCCAGGCGACCAAGGACGCCGGCCGCATCGCCGGCCTGGACGTCAAGCGCATCATCAACGAGCCGACCGCGGCCGCCCTGGCCTATGGCCTGGACAAGGGCGGCGGCGACCGCAAGATCGCGGTGTACGACCTCGGCGGCGGCACCTTCGACATGTCGATCATCGAGATCGCCGAAGTCGACGGCGAGAAGCAGTTCGAGGTGCTGGCCACCAACGGCGACACCTTCCTCGGCGGCGAGGACTTCGACAAGCGCGTCATCGACTACCTGGTGGAAGAGTTCCAGAAGGACCAGGGGATCGACCTGCGCAAGGATCCGCTTGCCCTGCAGCGCCTGAAGGACGCGGCCGAACGCGCCAAGATCGAGCTGTCCTCGGCGCAGCAGACCGAGGTGAACCTGCCCTACGTCACCGCCGACGCCTCGGGCCCGAAGCACCTGAACATCAAGCTGACGCGCGCCAAGCTCGAGGCCCTGGTCGAGGACCTGGTGCGCAAGACCATCGAGCCGTGCAAGGTGGCGCTCAACGATGCCGGCCTGCGCGCGTCCGACATCAGCGAGGTGATCCTCGTCGGTGGCCAGACCCGCATGCCCAAGGTGCAGCAGGCCGTGGCCGAGTTCTTCGGCAAGGAGCCGCGCAAGGACGTCAACCCCGACGAGGCCGTGGCCATCGGCGCGGCGGTGCAGGGCGGCGTGCTGGCCGGCGACGTCAAGGACGTGCTGCTGCTCGACGTGACCCCGCTGAGCCTGGGCATCGAGACCCTGGGCGGCGTGTTCACCAAGATCATCGAGAAGAACACCACGATCCCGACCAAGGCCTCGCAGACCTTCTCCACCGCCGAGGACAACCAGTCGGCCGTGACCGTGCACGTGCTGCAGGGCGAGCGCGAGCAAGCCCGTTTCAACAAGTCGCTGGCGCGTTTCGACCTGACCGGTATCGAACCGGCGCCGCGCGGCATGCCGCAGGTGGAGGTGTCGTTCGACATCGACGCCAACGGCATCGTCCACGTCACCGCCAAGGACAAGAAGACCGGCAAGGAGCAGAAGGTCGAGATCAAGGCCGGTTCGGGCCTGTCGGACGACGAGATCCAGCGGATGGTCGCCGACGCCGAGGCGCACCGCGACGAGGACCGCAAGTTCCAGGAACTGGTCGGTGCGCGCAACCAGGCCGACGCGCTGGTGCACAGTGCGCGGACGGCGGTAAAGGACAACGGCGACAAGGTGCCGGGCGACGTGATCGGCCGGGTCGAGGCGGCAATCGCCGATGTCGAGACCGCGATGAAGGGCGACGACAAGGGCCAGATCGAAACGCGCACCAAGGCGCTGGAGGAAGCCGCCCAGGCGCTGTTCGCGGCCGCGGCGTCCGCCCAGCAACCCGGTGGCGCAGAGGCGGGTGGGCAGTCGGCGGCCGGCGACGACGTGGTCGATGCCGAGTTCACCGAGGTCAAGGACGAAAAGGGCCGGGATTCGTAATTCGGAATTCGGGATTCGAAAGAGCGGCGCTCCGGCTCCGCTCTTTTGTGTCCCGCCCCGGGTTTCCCTGCTTCTACCAATCCCCAATCCCGAATCCCCAATCCCAGCTCAATGAAACGCGATTACTACGAAGTCCTCGGCGTCGCCCGCAATGCCAGCGAGGAGGACCTGAAGAAGGCCTATCGCCGCTGCGCGATGAAGCATCACCCGGACCGCAATCCGGGAGACAAGGCCGCCGAAGCCGCGTTCAAGGAGTGCAAGGAGGCCTACGAGGTCCTGTCCGATGGCGGCAAGCGCCGCCTCTACGACCAGCACGGCCACGCTGCGTTCGAGCACGGCATGGGCGGCGGCAACGCCGGTCCGGGCTTCGGTGGCGCCGACATGGGCGACATCTTCGGCGACATCTTCGGCAACATCTTCGGTGGCGGCGGCGCCGGGCGTGGGCCGCGTCGTGGCGCCGACGTCGGCTACGTGATGGAGCTGGACCTGGAGGAAGCGGTCAGCGGCGTCGAGAAGCGTATCGAGATCCCGACCCTGGCCGAATGCGAGGATTGCGACGGCAGCGGCTCGGCCGATCGCAAGCTCGAGACCTGCGGGACCTGCCACGGCCGCGGCCAGGTGCGCTTCCAGCGCGGCATCTTCTCGATGCAGCAGCCTTGCCCGCACTGCCATGGCCGCGGCCAGACCATCGCCAATCCCTGCCAGAGTTGCCATGGCAACGGCCGCATCGAGGACGAGAAGGTGCTGTCGGTGAAGGTGCCGGCGGGCGTGGACAGCGGCGATCGCATCCGCCTGGCGGGCGAGGGCGAGGCCGGCCCGGCCGGCGCGCCGCCCGGCGATCTCTACGTCGAAGTGCGGGTGCGTGCGCACGACATCTTCGAGCGCGACGGCGACGACCTGCATTGCGAGGTGCCGATCCGCTTCTCGCAGGCGGCGCTGGGCGACAGCGTGCGCGTGCCGACCCTGGGCGGCGAGGCCGAAATCCGCATTCCGGCCGAGACCCAGACCGGCAAGGTGTTCCGCCTGCGCGACAAGGGCGTCAAGTCGGTGCGCAGCCGCGCGCCGGGCGACCTGTACTGCAAAGTCGTGGTGGAAACGCCGGTGAACCTGACCAGCGAACAGCGCGAGCTGCTGGAGCAGTTCGAAGCCACGTTCACCGGCGAGAACGCACGCCGGCATTCGCCCAAGTCCAGCACCTTCCTCGACGGGGTGCGCGGCTTCTGGGACCGCATGGTGTCCTGACCCGGCCCGGCCTTGCCGGGCCTGGTGCGCGCCGCTAGCCTGCGCGCATGACCACGACGCCCATCCGACTCCTCATCCACGGCGCCTCCGGGCGCATGGGCCAGGCCCTGCTGCGCCTGGCCGCCGACCAGCCCGCCCTGCAGGTGGTGGCGGCGGTGCAGCGGCGCATCGGCCAGCGCGTGGTGGACGGGATTCCGCACTTCGCCAGCAGCGAGCTGCAAGGCGTGCCCGCGTTCGATGTGGCCATCGATTTCAGCCTGCCCGAGGGCTTCGACCCCATGCTGGCGCTGTGCGTGGGCCGCGGTGCGGGATTCGTGTCGGGAACGACCGGGATCTCCGACCGGCAGCGTCTGGCGCTGGGCCAGGCCTCGGCGAGGATCCCGCTGCTGTGGGCGTCCAACTTCAGTCTCGGCGTGGCCGTGCTGGATGAGCTGGTCGAGCGTGCGGCCGCCGCGCTGGCGGGCTGGGACTGCGACATCGTCGAGTCGCACCACACGCAGAAGCAGGACGCGCCCTCGGGCACCGCGCTGTCGCTGGGCGAGGCCGCCGGCCGCGGTGGCGCGCAACCACGCTACGCATCGCTGCGGGCAGGCGACATCGTCGGCGAGCACCTGGTGCAGTTCACCGCCGCAGGCGAGCGGATCGAACTGGTTCACCGTGCAACCAATCGCGACATCTTCGCGCGGGGCGCGCTGCACGCGGCCATGCGGCTGCAGGGGCGCCCGCCTGGCCAGTACCGGCTGCGCGACCTGCTGTAGCGCGCGGGAAGCCGACCACTGCACCGCGCTGCTCCGACGGCGGTCGCGCGGCAAGCCGGCAATCCGTTCAGTTCCTGGCCTCGATCCTCTGGCGCCGCAGGCGGTGCCCCGGTATCATTCTCGCTCGCCTGATTCCTCACCGCCCCGGACCGGTTCGAAGCCGCTTCGGCGGTTTTTTGCAACCTCACGTAGGCGAAGCCAGTGACCCAGACTGCAATCCTCGTCCTCGAAGACGGCACCGTATTCGAGGGCGTTTCCGTGGGCGCCAACGGCCTGTCGGTCGGCGAGGTGGTGTTCAACACCGCCATGACCGGCTACCAGGAAGTGCTCACGGACCCTTCTTACGCGCGCCAGCTGGTGACGCTGACCTATCCTCATATCGGCAACACCGGCTGCACCGACCAGGACGACGAGGCCGCCTCCGTCTGGGCCGCGGGCCTGATCGTGCGCGACGTGCCGCGCCGCCCCAGCAGCTGGCGCAGCCAGGTCGCGCTGCCGCAGTGGCTGCAGCAGCGCGGCATCGTCGCCATCGCCGGGATCGACACCCGCAAGCTGACCCGCCTGCTGCGCGAGCGCGGGTCGCAGAACGGCGCGCTGATGGGCGGCGAGATCGACGTCGACAAGGCACTGGAGGCGGCGCGCAAGTTCCCCGGCCTCAAGGGCATGGACCTGGCCAAGGTGGTCAGCACCGATGCCCCCTATGCCTGGACCGACGGCTCGCTGGACCTCGACAGCGGTGAGGTCGTGAAGGCGCCGGCCCGCTACCGCGTGGTGGCCTACGACTTCGGCGTGAAGCGCAACATCCTGCGCATGCTGGCCGAGCGCGGCTGCGAGCTGACCGTGGTACCGGCGCAGACGCCTGCGGCCGAGGTACTGGCAATGCAGCCCGACGGCGTGTTCCTGTCGAACGGCCCCGGCGACCCGGAGCCTTGCGACTACGCCATCGCCGCGATCCGCGAACTGATCGCGGAGAAGACCCCGATGTTCGGAATCTGCCTGGGCCACCAGCTGCTGGCGCTCGCCGCCGGGGCCCGGACCATGAAGATGCCCAGCGGCCACCACGGCGCCAACCATCCGGTGCAGTCGCTCGGCGATGGCCGGGTGATGATCACCTCGCAGAACCACGGTTTCGCGGTCGACGAATCGAGCCTGCCGGCCAACGTGCGCGTGATCCACCGCTCGCTGTTCGACGGCACCAACCAGGGCATCGAACTGACCGATGCGCCGGCGTTCTCGTTCCAGGGCCATCCGGAAGCGAGCCCGGGTCCGCAGGACGTATCCCCGCTTTTCGACCGCTTCATCGCGTCGATGGCGAAGCAGCACGCAGAGAAGCACTGATGCCAAAGCGCAACGACCTCAAGACCATCCTCATCATCGGCGCTGGCCCGATCGTCATCGGCCAGGCCTGCGAGTTCGACTACTCCGGCGCGCAGGCGTGCAAGGCGCTGCGCGAGGAGGGCTACCGGGTGGTGCTGGTCAACAGCAACCCGGCCACGATCATGACCGACCCCGAGATGGCGGACGCGGTCTACATCGAGCCGATCAACTGGCAGACGGTCGAGAAGATCATCGCCAAGGAAAAGCCCGACGCGCTGCTGCCGACCATGGGCGGCCAGACCGCACTCAACTGCGCCCTGGACCTGGCCGACAACGGCGTGCTCGAGAAGTACGGCGTCGAGTTGATCGGAGCCAAGCGCGAGGCCATCCGCATGGCCGAGGACCGCGAGCTGTTCCGCGTGGCCATGCAGGAGATCGGCCTGGAATGCCCCAAGGCCGAGGTCGCCCGGACCTTCGAGCAGGCGGTCGAGATCCAGGCCAAGGTCGGCTATCCGACCATCATCCGTCCGTCCTTCACCCTCGGCGGCAGCGGCGGCGGCATCGCCTACAACCGCGAGGAGTTCGAGGAGATCGTCAAGCGCGGCCTGGAGCTCTCGCCGGTGGGCGAGGTGCTGGTCGAGGAGTCGGTGCTGGGCTGGAAGGAGTTCGAGATGGAAGTGGTCCGCGACACCGCGGACAACTGCATCATCGTCTGCTCGATCGAGAACCTCGATCCGATGGGCGTGCACACCGGCGACTCGATCACCGTCGCGCCGGCGCAGACGCTCACCGACAAGGAATACCAGCGCCTGCGCGATGCGTCGCTGGCGGTGCTGCGCAAGATCGGCGTGGATACCGGCGGCTCCAACGTGCAGTTCGGCATCAATGCCGAAACCGGCCGCGTGGTCGTGATCGAGATGAACCCGCGCGTGTCGCGCTCGTCTGCGCTGGCGTCGAAGGCCACGGGCTTCCCGATCGCCAAGGTCGCCGCCAAGCTCGCGGTCGGCTACACCCTGGACGAACTCAAGAACGAGATCACCGGCGGCAAGACCCCGGCCTCGTTCGAACCCTCGATCGACTACGTCGTCACCAAGATCCCGCGCTTCGCCTTCGAGAAGTTCCCGCAGGCCGACGCCCGCCTGACCACTCAGATGAAGTCGGTGGGCGAGGTGATGGCGATGGGCCGCACCTTCCAGGAATCGGTGCAGAAGGCCCTGCGCGGGCTGGAGACGGGCAAGGTGGGCTTCGACCCGACCGGGCTGGACCTGTCCGACGAGACCGATCTGGTGCGCCTGCGCCGCGAGGTCAAGGAAGCCGGTCCCGAGCGGCTGTTCTACCTGGCCGATGCATTCCGCGCCGGGCTGTCGGTGGACGAAGTGTTCTCGCTGTCCTTCGTCGATCCCTGGTTCCTCGACCAGATCGAGGACATCGTCGCGGCCGAGAAGGTGGTGGCCGCCGGGGGAATCGACGCGCTCGACGGCGCGCGCCTGCGCGCGCTCAAGCGCATGGGCTTTGCCGACGCGCGCCTGGCGCAGCTGGTCGGCACCGACGAGTCGGCGATCCGCGCGCTGCGCCGCGCCCACGGCGTCCGCCCCGTCTACAAGCGGGTGGACTCGTGCGCGGCCGAATTCGCCACCACCACCGCCTACCTGTACTCGACCTACGAGGAGGAGTGCGAGGCCGAGCCGACCGGGCGCGAGAAGATCATGATCCTCGGCGGCGGGCCCAACCGCATCGGCCAGGGCATCGAGTTCGACTACTGCTGCGTGCACGCCGCGCTCGCCCTGCGCGAGGACGGGTACGAGACCATCATGGTCAACTGCAACCCGGAAACCGTGTCGACCGACTACGACACCTCCGACCGCCTGTACTTCGAGCCGCTCACGTTCGAGGACGTGCTGGAGATCGTCGAGCTGGAGAAGCCCAAGGGCGTGATCGTGCAGTACGGCGGCCAGACCCCGCTGAAGCTGGCGCGTGCGCTGGAGGCCAACGGCGTGCCGATCATCGGTACCTCGCCCGATTCGATCGACCTGGCCGAGGACCGCGAGCGCTTCCAGAAGCTGGTCGACCAGCTCGGCCTGAAGCAGCCGCCCAACCGTACTGCCCGCAGCGCCGAGGAGGCGCAGGTGCTGGCGCGCGAGATCGGCTATCCGCTGGTGGTGCGCCCGAGCTACGTGCTCGGCGGCCGCGCGATGGAAGTGGTGCACGCCGATGCCGACCTGGCGCGCTACATGCGCGACGCGGTCAAGGTGTCCAACGATTCGCCGGTGCTGCTCGACCGCTTCCTCGACAACGCGGTGGAAGTGGATGTGGACGTGATCGCCGATCGCGACGGCAACGTGCTGATCGGCGGCGTGATGGAGCACATCGAGGAAGCCGGCGTGCATTCGGGCGACTCGTCCTGCTCGCTGCCGCCGTACTCGCTGCCGGCCGAGGTGCAGGAGCGCCTGCGCGAGCAGGTGGTGGCCCTGGCCAAGGCGCTGAACGTGGTCGGCCTGATGAACACCCAGTTCGCGGTGCAGACCGAGGACGACGGCAGCCACACCATCTTCCTGCTGGAAGTGAATCCGCGCGCCTCGCGCACGGTGCCGTTCGTGTCCAAGGCCACCGGCATGCCGCTGGCCAAGGTGGCCGCGCGCTGCATGGCCGGCATGAGCCTGGCCGAGCAGGGCGCGACGAAGGAGATCGTGCCCGACTACTACTCGGTCAAGGAAGCGATCTTCCCGTTCGCGAAGTTCCAGGGCGTCGATCCGATCCTCGGCCCGGAGATGCGCTCGACCGGCGAGGTGATGGGCGTGGGCCGCAACTTCGGCGCCGCGTTCGCCCGCGCGCAGGAGGCCGCCGGCATCAAGGCGCCGCCCGCGGGCGGCAAGGCCTTCGTGTCGGTGCGCGATCCGGACAAGAAGCGGGTGCTGCCGGTGGCCCGCGATCTGGTGAAGCGCGGCTACGCCATCGTCGCCACCGCCGGAACCGCGAAGTGGCTGCGGGAGAACGGCATCGACTGCGAGCAGGTCAACAAGGTGATCGAGGGCCGCCCGCACATCGTCGACCTGATCAAGAACGGCGAGATCGCCTACATCGTCAACACCACCGAAGGACGTCAGGCCATCGCCGACTCCTTCTCGATCCGGCGCGAGGCCTTGCAGCAACGCGTCACCTATTCCACCACCGTCGCCGGCGCGCGCGCGCTGTTGCATTCGCTGGATTTCCGCGGCAGCGGCCCGGTCTGGGCGCTGCAGGAACTGCACCAGACCCTGCGCGCGGACGCCTGAGGAGCTGATTATGCGAGCACCCATGACCATGGCCGGTGCGCAGCGTTTGCGCGCCGAACTCGATGAACTCAAGTCGGTCAAGCGGCCGGCGGTGATCGCCGCCATCGCCGAGGCGCGGTCGCACGGCGACCTGAAGGAGAACGCCGAGTACCACGCCGCCCGCGAGCAGCAGGGCTTCATCGAAGGCCGGATCCAGCAGTTGGAAAGCGAGCTGTCGCATGCCGATGTCATCGACGTGGCGCGTCTGAACGCCGGCGACAAGGTGGTGTTCGGCGCCAAGGTGACCATCGCCGACGTGGAGACCGACGAGGAAAAGCGCTACCAGATCGTGGGCGACCTCGAGGCCGACATCAAGCTCGGCCTGATCGCGATTTCGTCGCCGGTGGCGCGCGCCCTGATCGGCAAGCACGCCGGCGACAGCGTGACCATCGAGGCGCCGGCAGGATCGCGCGAGTACGAGATCGTCGACGTCAGCTACAGCGACTGAGGCCCATGGCGACGGCGACCCTGCTGCTGCCTGCCGCGCGCCGGCTGGGTGCGCCATCGGCCGGGGTCGCCGCGGCACTGGGGCGGGCCGACGCGGTCGGCGGACTCGGTGATGGCCGGCGTGCGCAGCTGCGCCGGCATGTCCGCCTCGTGCCCGACCACTGGCCGGTGGCCGCGCTGACCCGGCAGCTCGATGCCGGCGATGCGGCGGGCGCGAGCTGGCTGCGCGCCGATCCCTGCCGGATCCAGCCGGATATCAACGGCGCGCGGCTGCTCGACCACGGCGACACCCTGGGCCTGGATGCGGACGACGTCGCGCAACTGCTGCCGGCGCTCAAGCCGCTGTTCGGCGATGCCGGCATGCCGATCGATGCGCCGGTGCCGTCGCGCTGGTACCTGCGGCTGGCGCCTTCGACGCCGTTGCCCACGTTCGCCGAGCCGGACGATGCCCTGGGGGACGACGTCTTCGAACACCTGGCCGAAGGCAGTGAGGGTCGCCGCTGGCGCGTGCTGCTGACCGAGGCGCAGGTGGTGCTGCACAACCATCCCTGGAACCAGCGCCGCATGGAATCCGGCAGGCGGCCGGTGAACTCCCTCTGGTTCTGGGGCGGCGGCAGGCTGCCGGACCAGGTGCAGTCGCCACGGACGCGTTTCCACGGCGGCGACGAGCTGGCCGCTGCCCTCGCCACGCTGGCCGGCAACGCCGCGGCCCTGCCGGCGCGGTTCGAAGCGGGCGAGGGCGATGTCCTGTTCGACCTGTCCACGCTGCGCGACGGCGAAGTCCTCGAGCGCGCCTGGCTGCAGCCTGCGCTGGCCTCGCTGAGCGCGGGCAGCATCGACGCGCTGGTGCTCGACACCGCCGATGGTGCGACGTTCACCCTGCGGCGGCGGCAGCGCTGGCGGGTCTGGCGTCGACCCCGCCCGGATTTCCAGGGGTGATGGCGCCCAGGATCCGCAGGCGCGATTACCGGCTGGGCGAGGGCTGGCCCGAGGCGATGCCGCCGCTGCTGCGGCGCATCTATGCCGCGCGCGGCATCGGAGATCCTGCGCTGGCGCAGCCCAGGCTCGCGCACCTGCCGCCACCCGATGGCCTCGGCGGATTGGTCGAGGCCGTGCGCCTGCTTGCCGATGCGATCGCGCGCGAGCAGCGGATTCTGGTCGTCGGCGATTTCGACGCCGATGGCGCCACCGCCTGTGCGGTGGCGGTACGCGGCCTGCGCATGCTCGGCGCGCGCGATGTGGTGCATGCGGTGCCCAACCGCATGCTGCACGGCTACGGCCTGTCGGTCGGGCTGGTCGAAGAACTTGCTGCGCTGCGGCCCGGCCTGCTGGTAACCGTCGATCATGGCGTGGCCTGCCACGCCGGCGTGGCGGCGGCGAAGGCGCGCGGCTGGCCGGTGCTGGTCACCGACCACCACCTGCCGGGCGAGACGCTGCCGCCGGCCGACGCCATCGTCAATCCCAACCTGCGCGGCGACGCCTTCGCCTGCAAGGCGCTGGCCGGGGTGGGCGTGATCTTCTACGTGCTGCTGGCGCTGCGTGGACGGTTGCGCGACGAGGGCGCGTTCGCCGGGCGCGATCTCCCCGACCTGTCGGTGCTGCTCGATCTGGTGGCGGTCGGCACCGTGGCCGACCTGGTGCCGCTGGACGCCAGCAACCGCGCGATGGTGGCGGCCGGCCTGCGCAGGCTCCGCGCCGGGCGCGGCTGTGCAGGGCTGCAGGCGCTGATCGAAGTGTCCGGGCGGCGCGCCGAGACCCTGGCCGCCGCCGATATCGCGTTCGCGGTCGCGCCGCGGCTCAACGCCGCCGGTCGGCTGGAGGACATGTCGCTGGGCATCGAATGCCTGCTGAGCGACGATCCGCGCCAGGCGCGCGAACTGGCCGGGCGCCTGCACCAGATCAATGCCGAACGGCGCGGCGTGCAGCAACTGATGGTCGACGATGCCGAGACCGCGCTGGCCAGGATCCCGGCCGTGGGCGGCGAGCCGGCGCTGGCGGTCTGCCTGTTCGATCCGGACTGGCACGCCGGCGTGGTGGGGCTGGTGGCCTCGAAGATGAAGGAGCGCCTGCACCGGCCGGTGATCGCCTTCGCGCCGGCCGAACCGGGCAGCGACCAGCTTCGCGGTTCGGCGCGGTCGATTCCCGGCCTCCACATCCGCGACGTGCTGGCCGCGGTCGACTGCGCGCATCCCGGGCTGGTCGAGCGTTTCGGCGGTCACGCCATGGCCGCCGGCATGAGCCTGCGGCGGGAAGCGCTGGCGGCCTTCGAGCGGGCTTTCGCGGAGGCCGTTGGCCGCATGCTGGATCCGGTGCTGCTGCAGGCCGAGCTGCTCAGCGATGGCGAACTGCTGCCGGGCGAATTCGACCGCTTCCACGCCGAGGCGATCCGCGATGGCGGCCCCTGGGGACAGGGATTCGCCGAACCGCTGTTCGACGGTGTGTTCGAGGTGCTCGACTGGAAGCCCGTGGGCGACCGCCACCTCAAGCTGCGCCTGCGCGCCGAGGGCGTGCGCAGCCCGCTGGCGGCGATCCAGTTCGGCGGCCTGCCGGGGGAGGCGCCGGCCGCGCGGCAGCGCCTGGCCTATCGCCTGTCGCCCGACGACTGGCGCGGTGGCGACGCGATCCAGCTGATCGTCGAGCACCGTGCGCCGGCCTGAGGCGCCGGCAGGCTAGCGCTCGCGCACCGCGATCGCGTCGCCTTGGAGGCCGGGCGCCGGAGCGGCCTGTTCGCGGTAGCCGAGGCCGAACAGCGGCCGCAGCAGGGCGATGCGGCGGACCAGTTCGTATCCGGCGAAGGCCAGCGCGAAGGTCGCCAGCACCAGCAGCGGGCCCTCCAGCAGCGGCCGCAGTCCCAGCGGCCGCAGCTGCCAGGCCAGCACTACGATGATGGTCTGGTGCAGGATGTAGACCGGGAAGACCGCACGCGACAGGTAGCGCAGTACCGGGCTGTCGCCTGGCGCGATCCGGCGCGCGAACCCGAGTACCGCCACGATCGCGCACCACTGGTTCAGGCCCCACGCGGCCCGCATCGACAGGCGCAGCGCCTGCGGCGGCTGCAGGTCGCGGAACATCTCGAAGTAGAGGGCGATCGCCAGCCAGCTGCCCAGCCACAGCGCCAGGGCGGGCCAGCGCAGGCGCACGAAGGCGTCCCAGACGCGCGTCTGGCGCGCCAGCAGGAAGCCGAGCGCGAACACCGTGAAGTACTGGACATGGTTGTACCAGTCGTCGACCAGCGCGTGGGTGGAGCCGAACCGCTCGATCAGCGTCATCCGGGCGAGGATCAGCGCCAGCGCCGGCCACACCAGCAACGCCGCGCCGCTGCCGAGCCAGGTGCCCAGGCGCCCGCCCGCGTTCGCCACTGCGCGCGGCGCCAGGCGCAGCGCCAGCCACGCGACAGCGGTGTAGACCCACAGGTAGGCCACGAACCACAGGTGGTTCCAGGTCGGCACCGCCAGGCAATCGTCGCCCCGGCAGAAGCTGTCGTCGGCAGCGAGGTAGCGGGCCCAGAACGCCAGGTATCCGTCGTGGTAGCCGCCGGGCAGCTTGTCGACCACTTCGTAGTACGACTGCGGCGGCACCACCACCAGCATGCCGAAGGCCAGCGGCAGCAGCAGCCGCCACGAACGCTGGCCGAGGAAGCGGGGCGGCGCGCCGGGGCTGCCGGCCTGGCGCTGCATCTTTCCGACCAGGAAGGCGGTGGCCACGCCCGAGACGAGGAACAGCAGCGACAGCCGCCATGGCGAGCTCATCATCATGAAGGGCTCCAGCGCCGGCCCCGCATGCGGGCTGTCCACGTGCCATTCCCAGGTCACGTAGTACATGCCCACGTGGTAGAGCACCAGCAGGCCGAAGGCGAGGACGCGAACCCAGTCGAGATCGTGGCGGCGTGTCATGGGCAGACAGAACGATGGCGGATGGCCCAGAGTGGGGAACTGTCGCTGCGACCGCCAGCCCGAAGTGACCGGCCGACACGCCCCGGGGACGAACCGCGGGCGCGAAGGGACGGCCCGCGGCGGCGCGGCACGTAGAATCGGCCCCCATGCCGGCCACCGCCACCGCCACCGCCTACGAGCGCTACGCCCCCTGGCGTCCCTGGGTCGAGGCCGGCGTGGTGGCCGCGGTCCTGGTCATCAACGGGATCGGCAACAGCATCAACACCTGGATGGAACTCGACCGCCATGTCGATAATCCGTTCCAGCGTTGGGAACCGGCCGTGTGGGAGGCCAGCAGCGCGCTGATGTGGGCCCTGCTGATCCCGCTGGTGGCGCGCCTGGTCGAGCGCTATCCGAGCCAGTGGCACAACCTGCACCGCCGCCTGCCGCTGCACCTGGTGGCGAGCGTGGCGGTATCGCTGGTGCACGTGCTGGGCATGGTAGGGCTGCGCATCCTGGCCTATCGCTGGCAGGGCGCCGACTACGATTTCGGACCCTGGCCGCGCGAGTTGCTCTACGAATACCTCAAGGACGTGCGCAGCTACGTCTGGCTCGTGTGCGTGGTCGAGGCCTACGGCGTGCTGCTGCGGCGACTGCAGGGCGAGGTCAGCCTGCTCGGCGCGCCGGACGAGGGGCCGGCGGTGGAGCCGGTCGAGCGGCCCGAGCGCTTCCTGGTGCGCAAGCTGGGGCGCGAATTCCTGGTCGACGCCGACGACATCGAATGGCTGCAGGCCTCGGGCAACTACGTCAACCTGCGCGTGCGCGGGCACGACTACCCGCTGCGGAGCACGATCGGCGGCATCGGCGAGCGGCTCGACCCGGCGCGGTTCGTCCGGATCCATCGCAGCTACATCGTCAACCTGGCGCACCTGTCCTCGATCGAGCCGCTGGACACCGGCGATGCCCGCGTGCACATGAAGGATGGAAGCGTCCTGCCGGCCAGCCGTCGCCATCGCGGCGCGCTGCGCGGGCGGTTCGTGGAGAGCTGAGAGCCGCTCAGCCGCCCGCGGCCGGTGCCTGCCAGGGCACGGGCTGGCGGCTGGAGGCCACCTCGATCTCGCCGCGCGCCGCCAGCGCGGCCGGGTCGGCCAGCACCTCGTCGATGGCGTAGCGCCCGGGCCCGCGTCCCCACAGGCCCACCCAGGCATCGCGGCCGCTGCGCTTGGCCGCGTACAGCGCGCGATCGGCCAGCGACACCGTGTCCTCCCAGCCTTCGCCGACGCCGGGAAAGAAGGGCTGGCTGGCGAAACCGATCGATACCGACAGCGGCTCATCGGCACCACCGGCCGCCGGGTCTAGGCGCAGCGATGCCATCGCGGTGCGCAGCCGTTCGGCCACGGCGCTGGCGTCGGCCAGGTCGAGGTTGCGGCAGCCCACCAAGAATTCCTCCCCGCCCCAGCGCGCGACCAGGTCCCCGGGCCGCGACGATGCACGCAACTGCAGGGCGACCGCCTTGAGCACGGCATCGCCCGCGGCGTGGCCGTGGCGATCGTTGCGCCCCTTGAAATGGTCGATGTCGATCAGAAACACCACGCTGCGGCGATCCGCATCTTCGGCCGCGGATTCGCCGCGCTGCAGTTCGCGCGAAGCCGCGCGCCGGTTGAGCAGCCCGGTCAGGCCGTCCACCGTGCTCAGGCGGCGCAGGCGCGCGGTGACGCCGCGCTGGTACCAGGCGAACGCGGCCACCAGCAGGACCAACGTCAGGAAGGCGGCGATCGACGCGTTGCGCAGCCGCGCGGCATGCGCCAACTCCAGGGCTTCGATCCGGCGCTCTTCGCGCAGCCGCAACAGTTCCTCGGCGCTGCGCGTGTCCTGCAGCCTGGCCTGGAGCCCGGCAAGCCCTTCCAGGCTCTGCTGCCGGGCTGCGACCTCGATCGCGCGCAGTTCCTCGGAGGCCGCCAGGGCCTGGCGCCAGTCGCCCAAGGCCCTGAGCGCGGCGAGTTCCGCGAGCAGGGCCTCGCGCTGTTCGAATCCGAACACCTCCGCCGGCAGCAGGCCGCGGGCCTGCCGGGCGCGCGCCAACGCCTCCTGTGCCTGGCCGTCGCGCAGCGCCGCCTGGGACAGCCGCAGCAGGGTCGTGGCCGCGCCGCTGGGATCGGCCAGCGCCTGCTGGCGATCCACGATCTCCAGCAGCTCCCCACGCGCGGATGCGGGCAGCCGCCCGTCCGCGGCCGGCAGCGCCAGGCGCTCGGCACGCGCGCGATGCAGCACCATCTCCTGGCCTGCGGCGCTGGCCAGGCGTTCGGCTTCGGCGAATGCCGCCAGCGCGTCGGCGGGCCGGCCCATGCGCCGGAAGTTCATGCCGCGGTTGTAGGGCAGCAGCGCCCGCGGCTCGCCGATGCGCCGCTCCACCTCCGCGGCCCGCGCAAAATACGCCTCGGCTTCCTCGAAGGCGCCCAGGCCCTCGCTCTGGATGCTGCCGACGTTGGCCAGCATCGCCGCCTGCGCCTCGTCCGATTCGCTCTGCTTCGCCGCCTCGTAGGCGCGCCCGTAGTAGTCCAGGGCTCCCTGGATGTTGCCCAGCATGTGCAGGGTGGCGCCGGAGTTGGAAAGCGCGCGCAGCTGGAACTCCGGCGGCATCGGATGGCGCTGCATCAGCGCATCGACGGCCGCGACGGCGTCCAGTGCGCGCCGCGCCTGTCCGGCGTTCGCCGCCGAGCGCCCCAGGCAGGTGGTGAGCTTGATGCGTTCCTCCACGCCCAGGCCCGGGGTCTGCAGCGTCTGCTCGGCCAGGGCGGCCGCTTTCGCCGGGTCGCTGTCACGCAGCTCGAAACAGCGCGCGATCTCGGCATCGCCGGGCGCTGCTGCGGCGGTAGCGACGATGGCCGCCAGGGCCAGCAGTGACAGCGCGCGCCGGATGCGGTTGGACATGGGGCGTGGCGTGACGGCGGGGCGGAGGAACGCCGATTCTAACTGCCGGCGGCGTGTCCGCCCTGTCTGCGACAGCGCGGGATTGCTAGAATCGCGGGCTGTTTACCGCCGGTACCACGCCATGATCGAACTCAACCCCGTGCGCCAGCGCATCGCCGACCTGTCCGGTCGGCTGGATGCGCTGAGGGGGTTTCTTTGACTACGATGCCAGGCGCGAACGGCTCGAGGAAGTAGAGCGCGAGCTCGAGAATCCCGACATCTGGAACGATCCGGAGCGCGCGCAGGCGCTGGGGCGTGAGCGGTCCATGCTCGACAAGACCGTCAACGGCATCCGCAGCCTCACCGAGGGCCTCGCCGGTGCCGGCGAGCTGCTCGAACTGGCCGAGATGGAAGACGACGAGGACACCGCGCTGGCCGTGGTCGCCGACGTCGATGGCTACCAGAAGGGCGTGGAGCAGCTGGAGTTCCAGCGCATGTTCTCCGGCAAGATGGACAGCAGCAATGCGTTCGTCGACATCCAGGCCGGTGCCGGCGGTACCGAGGCCCAGGACTGGGCCGAGATGCTGCTGCGCATGTACCTGCGCTGGTGCGAATCGCGCGGCTGGAAGACCGAACTGATGGAGGCCAGTGGCGGCGATGTCGCCGGGATCAAGTCGGCCACGCTGCGGGTCGAGGGCGACTTCGCCTACGGCTGGCTGAAGACCGAAACCGGCGTGCACCGGCTTGTGCGCAAATCGCCGTTCGACTCGGACAACCGCCGCCACACCAGCTTCACCTCGGTGTTCGTCTCGCCCGAGGTCGACGACAACATCGACATCGAGATCAATCCGGCCGACCTCAAGACCGACGTCTACCGCTCCTCGGGCGCCGGTGGCCAGCACGTCAACAAGACCGAGTCGGCCGTGCGCATCACCCACGTCCCCACCGGGATCGTGGTGGCCTGCCAGACCGGCCGCAGCCAGCACCAGAACCGCGACAACGCGATGAAGATGCTGGCCGCCAAGCTCTACGAACTCGAGATCCAGAAGCGCAACGCCGAGCGCGATGCGGTGGAGGCCACCAAGTCCGACATCGGCTGGGGCAGCCAGATCCGCAACTACGTGCTCGACCAGAGCCGGATCAAGGACCTGCGCACCGGTGTGGAGCGCTCCGACACGCAGAACGTGCTGGACGGCGACCTGGACGAGTTCATCGAGGCCAGCCTCAAGTCCGGCCTCGAAGCCGGCGCCAAGCGCACGGATGCGGTCTGACGCGCGGCCGGCAGCGCCGCGCTGAGCGCAGGCCGCGCGCGGCGTCGCGCTTCGGCAGCACCGGCCGCTGAGCGCACGGCTGGTCGCTTCCAACACATCCTCCCGCGCCGACAATGTTCCATCTCCTACAGGCAAGACCCGTGACCGACCAGAAGCCAGAGACGCAGCCGCCCGCCGACGAGAACACGCTGATCGCCGAGCGCCGAGCGAAACTGACGGCGCTGCGCGGGCAGGGCGTGGCCTTTCCCAACGATTTCCGGCGCCACGACTATGCGCAGGATCTGCAGGACGAATACGGCGACGCGGAGCGCTGGAGCGGCGACGCGCTCGAATCGACCGGCCGGCGGGTGCAGCTGGCCGGACGCATGCTCGCCAAGCGGGTGATGGGCAAGGCCGCCTTCGCGCAGATCCAGGACGTCAGCGGCCGTATCCAGCTGTTCCTGCAGTCGACCGCCCTGGGCGAGACCTACGACGCGTTCAAGACCTGGGACGTCGGCGACATCGTGGCCGCGGAAGGCAGCCTGATGCGTACGCGTACCGGCGAACTGTCGGTCAAGGTCGAGCGCCTGCGCCTGCTGACCAAGTCGCTGCGTCCGCTGCCGGACAAGTGGCATGGCCTGGCCGACGTGGAGCAGCGCTACCGCCAGCGCTACGTCGACCTGGTGGTCACCCCGGAAGCGCGCGAGGTGTTCGTCAAGCGCTCGCGCATCATCGCCGCGATCCGCCGCTGGCTGGACGCGCGCCGCTTCCTCGAAGTGGAGACGCCGATGATGCACTACATCGCCGGCGGCGCCACCGCGCGCCCGTTCTGCACCCACCACAACGCGCTCGACCTCGATCTGTACCTGCGCGTGGCGCCCGAGCTCTACCTCAAGCGCCTGGTGGTCGGCGGCTTCGAGCGCGTCTACGAGATCAATCGCAACTTCCGCAACGAGGGCGTGAGTACCCGCCACAACCCCGAGTTCACCATGCTCGAACTCTATGAGGCCTATGTGGCCTACGAGGAGATCATGGACCTCACCGAAGGGTTGATCCGCGATGTGGCGCAGGAGACGCTGGGCACCACCGCGGTCGAGTGGGACGGCCACGCCATCGACCTCGGCCCGGCGTTCCGCCGCTGGAAGATGGAAGACGCGGTGCGCGAGCTCAACCCGCAGATCAGCCAGGCGGACTGCCGCGACCGGGCGGCGCTGGCGCGACACTGCGCGGCGCTGAAGATCCCGGTCAAGCCCGGCTACGGCTGGGGCAAGCTGCTGCTGGAGATCTTCGAGAAGACCGTCGAACCCGGCCTGGTGCAGCCCACCTTCATCACCCATTACCCGGTCGAGGTCTCGCCGCTGGCGCGCGAGTCCGACCACGAGCCCGGCATCACCGACCGCTTCGAACTCTTCATCGGCGGCAAGGAAATCGCCAACGGCTTCTCCGAGCTCAACGATCCGGAGGACCAGGCCGCGCGCTTCCGGGCCCAGGTCGAGGCCAAGGAGGGCGGCGACGACGAGGCCATGCACTACGACGCGGACTACATCCGGGCGCTGGAGGTCGGCTTGCCGCCCACCGGCGGGCTGGGCGTGGGCATCGACCGGCTGGTGATGCTGCTCACCGGCTCGTCCTCGATCCGCGATGTGCTGCTGTTCCCCTACATGCGTCCGGAGGCGGGCGGCTAGCCCCGGCCTGCGCTAACCTGCGTTTGCGTACATACTCCAGACAGAGGTACAGGGAAGGATCCGGTATGGGCACGGGATTTGCTAGCTATCCACCCACCGGGCAGCGGGCCGGCCCAGCAGGGCGGGAACGCATGCCTACGGAGCCAGAAGTCCCCATGAACATCGTCATCGTCGACGACCAGACATCCGCACGCACCATGCTGCGGCATATCCTCGAGGACATCAGTCCCGAGCTTGACGTGCTGGATTTCGGCGACCCGCAGGCGGCGCTGCGCTGGTGCGAGGAAAACAGGCCGGACCTGCTGCTGCTCGACTACCGGATGCCGGTGATCGACGGGCTCGAGTTCGCGCGGCGCTTCCGCAAGCCGCTGCTGCACCGGGACGTGCCGATCGTGCTGGTCACGGTGGTGGGCGACGAGCCCATCCGCCAGGCGGCCCTGGATGCGGGGGTCATCGATTTCCTGGTCAAGCCGGTGCGGCCGCGCGAGCTGCGCGCGCGCTGCCGCAACCTGCTGCAGCTGCGCCAGCAATCCGAATCGATCAAGCAGCGCGCGCTGTCGCTGGAGCAACGGCTGCTGTCGAGCATGCACGAGGTCGAGGAGCGCGAGCGCGAGACGCTGCACCGGCTGGCGCGCGCGATCGAGTACCGCGACTCCGGCTCCAGCGCCAACCTCGCGCGGCTGGCCGCGGTGGCCGGGCTGGTCGCCGAGCAGCTGGGGCTGTTCGAGGACGAAGTGCGGATGATCGAGCTGGCCGCGCCGCTGCACGACATCGGCAAGATCGCCATTCCCGACTCGGTGCTGCTCAAGCCCGGTCCGCTGGACCCGGCCGAAACCGCGCTGATGCGCGAGCATCCGCGCATCGGCCACGAGCTGCTGTCCGGCAGCCAGAACCGCTTCATCCAGCTGAGCGCGGTGATCGCGCTGCGTCACCAGGAGCGCTTCGACGGCAGCGGCTATCCCGACGGCCTGGCTGGCGACGAGATCCCGCTGGAGGCGCGCATCGTGGCGGTGGCCGACGTGTTCGATGCGCTGGTGTCCAAGCGGCCGTACAAACCGGCCTGGAGCATCGACGAGGCCCTGGCCTACCTGAGCGACCAGTCCGGCAAGCTTTTCGACCCGGGCTGCGTGGCGGCCCTGCTCAAGAACCGCGAGCGCCTGGACGCGATCTGCCAGCGCTTTGCGCTCAAGGCGCAGGCATCGGGGCCGGAGGCCTGACGCTGCCGCGCGGTCGTCGTGGCCGCGCCTTCCGCTACCGTCCCGCTACACGGCCAGATACCCGTTTCCGGCTGTCCGCTGTAAGCCGCGATTCTGCTTGCGCCCGCCTGTCACCCACCGCGCGTCGGCAGAATCTGCCGTCCTGGGGCAGGTTTTGCCCCAGGACGCGCGAGGCTCAGGCGGCCTCGTCGCGCAGGGCGCGGCGCAGGATCTTGCCCACGTTGGTCTTGGGCAGCTCGTCGCGGAACTCCACGTGGCGCGGCTGCTTGTAGCCGGTCAGGTTCTCGCGCGCATGCGCCTTGACCTGCTCTGCGGTGAGGGCAGGGTCCTTCTTGACGATCACCACCTTGACCGCCTCGCCGGAGCGCTCGTCGGGCACGCCGACCGCGGCCACTTCCAGCACCCCCGGCATCATCGCGATCACGTCCTCGATCTCGTTGGGGTACACGTTGAACCCTGAGACCAGGATCATGTCCTTCTTGCGGTCGACGATGTAGAAGAAGCCCTGTTCGTCCATCTTCGCCATGTCGCCGGTATGCAGCCAGCCTTCGGCGTCGATCGCGGCAGCGGTGTCTTCGGGGCGGTTCCAGTAGCCCTTCATCACCTGCGGGCCGCGCACGCACAGCTCGCCCACCTCGCCGACCGGCAGCATCCGGCCGTCCTCGTCCTTGACGCAGCATTCGGTCGAGGGCACCGGCAGGCCGATCGCGCCGTTGTACTCGGCCAGGTTCATCGGGTTGATGCAGGCGGCCGGGGAGGTCTCGGTCAGGCCATAGGCCTCCACCAGGGTCACGCCGGTGACCTTCTTCCAGCGTTCGGCCACCGCGCGCTGCACGGCCATGCCGCCGCCGAGGGTGGTGTGCAGCGAGGAGAAGTCCACCTGGTCGAAGCCGGGCGTATTCAGCAGGCCGTTGAACAGGGTGTTGACGCCGGTGATGGCGGTGAACGGTTCGCGCTTGAGCTCCTTGACGAAGCCGGGCATGTCGCGCGGATTGGTGATCAGGATGTTCTTGGCGCCGAACTTCATGAAGACCAGGCCGTTCGCCGTCAGCGCGAAGATGTGGTACAGCGGCAGGGCGGTGACGATCACCTCCTTGCCCGGGCTGACTTCGCCACCGACCCAGGCCGAGGCCTGCTGCATGTTGGCCACGAGGTTGCGGTGCGTGAGCATCGCGCCCTTGGCCACGCCGGTGGTGCCGCCGGTGTACTGCAGGAACGCGATGTCGTCGTGCGTGATCGAGATTTCCGGCAGCGGGTGCTGGCTGCCGAGACGCAAGGTGTCGCGGAAGCGCACGGCGCCGGGGATGTCGAACTCGGGCACCATCTTCTTCACGTTGCGCAGCACGAAGTTGACGATGGGCCCCTTGGGGAAGCCAAGCAGGTCGCCCAGCCCGGTGGTGATCACCTGCTGCACGTCGGTGTGCGGCACCACGTCCTGGACGGTTTTGGCGAAGTTGTCCAGCACCAGGATCACGCTCGCGCCCGAGTCCACCATCTGGTGCTTCAGTTCGCGCGCGGTATACATCGGGTTGACGTTGACCACGGTCAGGCCGGCCCGCAGCACGCCGAAGGTCGCGATCGGGTACTGCAGGCAGTTGGGCATCATGATCGCGACGCGATCGCCCTTCTTGAGCTTCAGTTCGCCCAGCAGGTAGGCGGCGAACTGTCTGCTGAGTTCATCGATCTGGGCGTAGGTCAGCGCCTTGCCCATGTTGGTGAACGCGGGACGGTCGCCGAACTGCCTGATCGACTGCTCCAGCACCGCGGGGATCGACTGGAACTCGTCGACATCGATTTCAGCGGGAACACCGGCTGGATACTGCGCAAGCCACGGGCGTTCGATCGTCATGCGTTCCCCTCCACGGGACGTTCGGGCCGGCATTCTGGGCGATACCGATCAGTATGGATTGGAGCATAGGGCTTGGAGGGCTGGCAAGGCGCGCGGCGTGGGTGCAGGGCAGGCCTGCGCGCGCTGGAGGCCGTACAGTAGTGGCCATGGAAAACAGTAGTCGAACCGTTGGCGGCGATCCGGATCGCGCCCGTCGTGTTGGGGCGCGTGCGGGGCGGCTGGGGCGCGTTTTGCTGTGGTCGTTCCTGCTCGCGCTGTCCATGTCCTGCGCGCGGGAGGAACCCGAGGCCGCGTTGCGCGGACGCGTGGCCACGCTGGTCGCGGCGATCGAGGCGCGCGATCCTGCTGCGCTGCAACAGCATCTGGCCGAGGACTTCATCGGCAACGAGGGCCTCGATCGCGACGGGGCGCGCAGGCTGGCGACGGGCTTCGCGCTGCGCTATCGGGAGGTCGGTCTGGCGATGGGGCCATTGGATGTCGAGTTGTCGCCTGCCCATGCGACGGTGCGTGGAAATGCGATCCTTCGTGGTGGCAGCACTGGTCGTGCGCTCCCGGACAGTGCGCAGGTGTACGAGGTCGAGTCGGGGTGGCGTCTGGAGGATGGGGAGTGGATGCTGGCCAGCGTGCGCTGGACGCCGACGTTCTAACGCTTGTGCCGCATCGGGGTCGCGGAGCTTTAGCGTCGGGCCTCATTGGTGACGCTCACACGCGGCGGCGTGGCACATTCGTTGTCTTCGCGCCTGGGGGATTGCGCGATGTGGAGCGGGCTCGCTCAGTTCACCTGGGTTCTGATGGGCCTGCCGGGGGCAGCGGGCCTTCTCCGCGAATGTCCTCCGGCCTGCGCCGGTGGCGCAGGCCTCCCCCTTGATTTCGCTGCGAAGGCCCGCTGCCCCCGGCAGGCTGCGCCAGGCCGGATGTCGACAAGCCGTGCCTGGGATTGGAGTGCATTGAGCGCACGCGTGTATGAGGGTGGGTGACAGCGCGGATACGCGGCGCCACGGGTTGCTGGTTTGACCGTGCGGCGTGTGCCGTGCCCGTGTGTTGCGGGTTCGATCATTCTTCATCGCGAGCGAGGGGGCCTGCCGGCGCCAGCGGGCCTTCTCCGCGAATGTCCTCCGGCCTGCGCCGGTGGCGCAGGCCTCCCCCTTGATTTCGCTGCGAAGACCCGCTGCCCCCGACAGGCTGCGCCTGGCCGGATATCGACAAGCAGTGCCTGGGTTTGGAGTGGGTTGAGCGCACGGGTATCAGGGAGGTGGCAGCGCGGACACGTGGCGGCGCGGGTTGCCCGGTTGGCCATGCTGAGTGTGTGCCGCGTCCGTGTGTTGCGGGTTCGATCATCTTCATCGCGAACGGAGGGGCCTGCCGGGGGCAGCGGGCCTTCTCCGCGAATGTCCTCCGGCCTGCACCGGTGGCGCAGGCTTCCCCGTTGATTTCGCTGCGAAGGCCCGCTGCCCCCGACAGGCTGCGCCTGGCTGGATCTACAAGCAGTGTCGGATTCGAGTGCGTCGATCGCGAGCGAACGCCCGGCGCGCTGCGCCGGGCGGGGGCTTCCGCACGTGATGCGCCGAGCCGTTATTGGCGTGCGGCGAGCTGGCGGAGCACGTAGTGGAGCAGGCCGCCGTGGCGGGTAAGCGCAGGCCGTTTGCGCGGCATGCCGCGCGGCCTGTGCGAACGCCCGGCGCGCTGCGCCGGGCGGGGCTTCCGCACGTGATGCGCCGGGCCGTTACTGGCGTGCGGCGAGCTGGCGGAGCACGTAGTGGAGCAGGCCGCCGTGGCGGAAGTACTCCACTTCCTTTGGCGTCAGCAGAAGCACGTCGACGTTGATCCGCTTCACGGTGCCATTGGCATGCGTGGCCACGATGGTGGCTGCCTTCGCGCGGCCGTCCTCCAGGCCCACGATGTCGATCACCTCGGTGCCGTCCAGGCCATGGGTCTGCGCGTTCTCGCCCTCGCGGAACTGCAGCGGCAGCACGCCCATGCCCACCAGGTTGGCGCGGTGGATGCGCTCGAAGCTTTCCGCCACCACGGCCTTGATGCCGAGCAGGTTGGTGCCCTTGGCCGCCCAGTCGCGGGAAGAGCCGGTGCCGTACTCCTTGCCGGCGAACACCACGGTGGGTACGCCCGCGGCGCGGTACTGCATCGCCGCGTCGTAGATCGACATCTTCTCCGGGGTGCCGGGCGCGCCCGGTGCGCCGAAGTACAGGGTGTTGCCCCCCTCTTCGCCGCCGAAGAAGAGGTTCTTGATGCGGATGTTGGCGAAGGTGCCGCGCACCATCACGTCATCGTTGCCGCGGCGCGAGCCGTAGCTGTTGAAGTCGGCCGGCTGCACGCCGCGCGACTGCAGGAAGCGCCCGGCGGGCGCATCCTTCTTGATGCTGCCGGCGGGCGAGATGTGGTCGGTCGTGATGGAATCGCCGAACAGGCCCATCACCCGCGCGCCGCGGATGTCGTCGATGCTCCCGACCTCCATCGTCATGCCGTCGAAGTAGGGCGGGTTCTTGATGTAGGTCGACGCATCGTCCCATGCGTAGAGCTCGCCGTCGGGCGACTCGATGGTGTTCCAGCGCGTGTCGCCCTTGAATACGTCGGCATAGTTTTGCTTGAACATCTCCGGCCCGATCGTGCGGGCAATGAAGTCGCCGATCTCCTTGTTGGTGGGCCAGATGTCGCGCAGGAACACGGGATTGCCGTCCGGGTCGTGGCCGAGCGGTTCGGTGGTGAGGTCGATGTCCACCGTGCCGGCGAGCGCATAGGCCACCACCAGCGGCGGCGAGGCGAGATAGTTCATCTTCACCTCGGCGTGGATGCGGCCTTCGAAGTTGCGGTTGCCCGACAGCACCGAGGTCACGACCAGGTCGCCGGCGGCGATCGCGGCACTGACTTCCGGCGGCAGCGGCCCCGAGTTGCCGATGCAGGTCGTGCAGCCGTAGCCGACGACATAGAAACCGATCTTCTCGAGTTCGCCCAGAAGTCCGGCCTTTTCGAGGTAGTCGGTGACCACGCGCGAACCCGGGCCGAGCGAGGTCTTGACCCAGGGCTTGCGGTCCAGCCCGCGAGCCGCCGCGTTGCGGGCCAGCAGGCCGGCGCCGATCATCACCGCGGGGTTGGATGTGTTGGTGCAGGAGGTGATGGCGGCGATCACCACCGCGCCGTCCTTGAGCCGCACGTTGCGGCCATCGATCACGGTGTCGTGGAAGCCCTTCTGCAGCAGGTCGTTGCCCACCGCCGCGCCGCCGCCCTCGGCGACGAAGTTCGCCACGTCGGGGCTGCGCCGATCGCGATTGGCCGTGAGCACCGGGAGGTTCTCGCGATAGTTCCGCTTCACCTCTTCCAGCAGGACCCGGTCCTGCGGCCGGCGCGGGCCGGCCATGGACGGCTTCACGTCGCCCATGTCCAGATGCAGCACGCTGCTGTAGGCGGCCTCCGGCGCGCCGGGCTCGTGCCACAGGCCCTGCGCGCGCGCATAGGCTTCGACGAGTTCGATCTGCGCTTCGTCGCGACCCGACAGGCGCAGGTAGTTCAGCGACTCCTGGTCGATCGGGAAGATGCCGCAGGTGGCGCCGTATTCGGGCGCCATGTTGCCGATGGTGGCGCGGTCGGCCAGCGGGAGGTGCTGCAGGCCATCGCCGAAGAACTCCACGAACTTCCCCACCACGCCGTGCTTGCGCAGCATCTCGGTCACGGTGAGCACCAGGTCGGTAGCAGTGGCGCCCTCGGGCAGCCTGCCGGTGAGTTTGAAGCCGACCACCTGCGGGATCAGCATGGACGAAGGCTGGCCCAGCATGGCGGCCTCGGCCTCGATGCCGCCCACGCCCCAGCCGAGCACGCCGATGCCGTTGATCATCGTAGTGTGGCTGTCCGTGCCGAACACGGTGTCCGGATAGACCCAGGGCTGGCCGTCCTTTTCGCCGGCGAAGACCACGCGGGCGAGGTTCTCCAGATTCACCTGGTGGACGATGCCGGTGTTGGGCGGCACCACCTTGAAGTTGTCGAAAGCCTTCTGGCCCCAGCGCAGGAAGCCGTAGCGCTCGCGGTTGCGCTCGAACTCGATCTTGCCGTTGATGTCGAGCGCATCGGGCTTGCCGAACACATCCACCTGCACCGAGTGGTCGATCACCAGTTCGGAGGGGATCAGCGGGTTTATCTGCTCGGGCCTGCCGCCCAGGCGCACGACCGCGTCGCGCATCGCCGCCAGGTCGACCACGCAGGGCACGCCGGTGAAGTCCTGCAGCACCACGCGCGCGGGCATGAAGGCGATCTCGATGTCCGGCACCGCCGCGGAATCCCAGTTCGCCACCGCCTCGATATGGGCTGGCAGCACGGTCACGCCATCTTCGTGCCGGAGCAGGTTCTCCAGCAGGATCTTCATCGAGTAGGGCAGGCGGGCGATCCCGAAGCGCTCGCCCAGGCGGGGCAGGCTGGCGTAGGTGAAGGACTTGCCGCCGACCTCGAGGGTGGCGTGGGTGGAAAAGCTGTCGGCCATGTCGGGACTCCTTTGGCTGATGGGCTGCGGCGTCTGCGGTCGAGTCTACGCTGGTCCGCGTTGCGGTCCCGAGACGCTCTTTCTGCGCGTGGGGAAGTATGGAGGCTGCGGTATGGGGGCGGAAGTATGTATAATCCATCCATACCGTTCCGTGCATGGGAGACTCGCGATGGAAGCCACCGTGGCCGAACGCGGCCAGATCACCCTGCCCAAGGCCGTGCGCGATGCGCTGGGACTCACCAAGGGCAGCGTGCTCAAGGTCGAGCTGGACGGCAGCCGCATCATCCTGCGCAAGAGCGTGGACGACGCGATCTCGCGCGTGCGCGGCAAGTTCGCGCTCGATCCCGGGGCTCGGAAGGACGGATGATCGCCGCCGACGCGCCAGTGCTGGTGGAACTGCTGACCGACGGGCCGCGTGCCGACGCCGTCGAGGCCAGCCTGCGCCAGTGCCTGGCCGGCGGGCGCGTGGTGCTGTGCGACGTGGCGCTGGCGCAGCTGTGCGCTTCGCTGCGCAACGGGGCCGATGCGCTGGCCGCGCTTGAGGAGATGGGCGTGCATTTCAGCGCAGTCGAGGCCAAGTCCGCGCTTCGCGCCGGCGAAATGGAGCGGCGGCAACGGCAGCGCGGCGGCGAGCCGCGCCCGGTCGCCGACTTCCTGGTGGGCGCGCACGCCTTGCTGCAATGCGATGGGCTGGTGACGTTCGACACCGCCTTCCACCGCGACTATTTCAAGGGCCTGAAGCTGATCGTGCCCAAGGCCTGAACCTGTTTGTCACCGTTTTTTCTGGAGAAACCCCGATGTTGGAAGCCTATCGCCACCACGTCGCCGAGCGCGCTGCGCTGGGCATCCCGCCGCTGCCGCTGAGCGCGCAGCAGACCGCCGAGGTCATCGAACTGATCAAGGCGCCGCCGGCGGGCGAGGAAGCCTTCCTGGTCGACCTGATCACCAGTCGCGTGCCGGCCGGCGTGGACGATGCCGCGAAGGTGAAGGCCTCGTACCTGGCTGCGCTGGCCTTCGGTACCGAGGCGACGCCGCTGATCAGCCGCGAGCGCGCCACCGAACTGCTGGGCACCATGCTGGGCGGCTACAACGTCGCGCCGCTGATCGAGCTGCTCGACGATGCGGTCGTCGGCGCCATCGCCGCCGAAGGCCTGAAGAAGACCCTGCTGGTGTTCGACGCCTTCCACGACGTGGAAGAAAAAGCCAAGGCCGGCAACGCTCACGCCAAGGCCGTGCTGCAGAGCTGGGCCGATGCCGAGTGGTTCACCTCCAAGCCGGAAGTGCCGCAGTCGCTGACCATCACCGTGTTCAAGGTGCCGGGCGAGACCAACACCGACGACCTGTCGCCGGCACCGGATGCCACCACGCGCCCGGACATCCCGATGCACGCGCTGGCGATGCTCAAGAACAAGCGCCCCGACGCGCCCTTCGTGCCGGAGGAAGACGGCAAGCGCGGTCCGATCCAGGAGATCCTCTCGCTCAAGGACAAGGGCCATCTGGTGGCCTATGTCGGCGACGTGGTCGGCACCGGCTCGAGCCGCAAGTCCGCCACCAACTCGGTGCTGTGGTGGACCGGCGACGACATCCCGTACATCCCCAACAAGCGTGCCGGCGGCGTGTGCCTGGGCAGCAAGATCGCGCCGATCTTCTACAACACCATGGAAGATGCGGGCGCACTGCCGATCGAGCTGGACGTGTCGCAGATGGAACACGGCGACGTGGTCGAGCTGCGTCCCTACGACGGCAAGGCGCTGAAGAACGGGCAGGTGATCGCCGAGTTCCAGGTCAAGTCGGAGGTGTTGTTCGACGAGGTGCGCGCCGGTGGCCGCATCCCGCTGATCATCGGCCGCGGCCTGACCGCCAAGGCGCGCGAATCGCTGGGCCTGCCGGCCACCGACCTGTTCCGCCAGCCGCAGCAGCCGGCCGACAGCGGCAAGGGCTACTCGCTGGCGCAGAAGATGGTCGGCCGTGCCTGCGGCCTGCCGGAAGGGCAGGGCGTGCGTCCGGGCACCTACTGCGAGCCGAAGATGACCTCGGTCGGTTCGCAGGACACCACGGGTCCGATGACCCGCGACGAGCTGAAGGACCTGGCCTGCCTGGGCTTCAGCGCCGACCTGGTGATGCAGTCGTTCTGCCACACCGCGGCGTATCCCAAGCCGGTCGACGTCAAGACCCACCACACCCTGCCGGAGTTCATCTCCACCCGCGGCGGCATCTCGCTGCGCCCGGGCGACGGCGTGATCCACAGCTGGCTCAACCGCATGCTGCTGCCCGACACCGTCGGCACCGGCGGCGACTCGCATACGCGTTTCCCGGTGGGTATTTCCTTCCCGGCAGGTTCGGGCCTGGTGGCGTTTGCCGCCGCCACCGGCGTGATGCCGCTGGACATGCCCGAGTCGGTGCTGGTGCGCTTCAAGGGCGAGATGCAGCCCGGCGTGACCCTGCGCGACCTGGTCAACGCGATCCCGTACTACGCCATCAAGTCCGGTCTGCTGACCGTGGCCAAGCAAGGCAAGAAGAACATCTTCTCCGGCCGCATCCTCGAGATCGAGGGCCTGCCGGACCTGAAGGTGGAGCAGGCGTTCGAGCTGTCCGACGCCTCGGCCGAGCGTTCGGCGGCCGGCTGCACGGTGCGGCTCAACAAGGAGCCGATCATCGAGTACCTCACCAGCAACATCACCCTGCTGAAGTGGATGATCGCCGAAGGTTATGCGGACGCGCGTTCGCTGGCACGCCGCATCGCGAAGATGGAAGCCTGGCTGGCCGACCCGCAGCTGCTCGAGCCCGATGCCGACGCCGAGTACGCGGCGGTGATCGAGATCGACCTGGCCGAGGTGCACGAGCCGCTGCTGGCCTGCCCGAACGACCCGGACGACGTGAAGACCCTGTCCGACGTGGCCGGTACCAAGATCGATGAAGTGTTCATCGGTTCGTGCATGACCAACATCGGCCACTTCCGTGCCGCGGCCAAGCTGCTGGAAGGCAAGCGCGATATCCCGACCCGCCTGTGGGTCGCGCCGCCGACCAAGATGGACGCCTCGGAGCTGACCAAGGAGGGCGTGTACGGCACCTTCGGCACCGCCGGCGCGCGCATGGAAATGCCGGGCTGCTCGCTGTGCATGGGCAACCAGGCCCAGGTGCGTGAGGGCGCGACGGTGTTCTCCACCTCCACCCGCAACTTCCCCAACCGCCTGGGCCGCAACTCCAACGTGTTCCTGGGTTCGGCGGAGCTGGCGGCGATCTGCTCGCGCCTGGGCAAGATCCCGAGCAAGGAGGAGTACATGGCGGACATCGGCGTGATCAACGAGAAGGGCGCCGAGATCTACCGCTACATGAACTTCGACCAGATCGAGGAGTATCGCGAGACGGCGGCCAGCGTCGCCGCCTGACGCCACTGGCAGGGGCGCGCCCGACGCGGGCGCACCCGGCCGAGGATCGACGGCCGGACCGGTCCGGTGCCGGCCGTCCTTTTATGGATGCGCCACACCGGCGCTGGTGGGAGGCGAGCCTTCCCTGGGACCCGATCGCATGACCCGTTCCGACCGCCTCGCCCCCATGGGGCGGCTGTTCGCCATCGTCGCCTTCATCGAGGCCGCCACCTGGGCCGGCCTGCTGCTGGGCATGTTGCTCAAGTACGGCACCGGCACCACCGAGCTGGGTGTGTGGCTGTTCGGCCGCCTGCACGGCATCGCGTTCCTGGCCTACGTCGCCGTGACCGTGGTGGCCGGCGCGAGACTGCGCTGGCCGGCATGGGCGCTGCTGCTGGCCCTGCTCGCGGCAGTGCCGCCGCTGGCGACCCTGCCGCTGGAAATCTGGTTCCGCAGGCGCGGACTGCTGTCCGCGCGTTGAGTCAGTCCAGCCAGCCCTCGATCGACTGCTGGACCGCGCGCTTGCGCAGGAACAGGTCCCAGACGCTGCCGCCCAGCTGGCGCCACAGCACGGCCGAGCGCAGCGCGGCGAGCAGGATGGCGCGGATCTCGGCGACCACGCCTGCCTGCCCCAGGTAGTGCGGGTTGCCCTGCACCATGACCTTGGGGCGCAACTGGCTCACGGTCTCCGAATACAGCGTGCCCAATGCCGCCAGGACTTCGGGATGGCCCGCACCCAGGCTCTGCGCCTGCGGCAGGATCGCCAGGATGCCTGCGTGCACGCGTCCCGCCACGTCGTCGTCGGCGACGAAGCGGCGTTCGAGCTGGGTCACCGACAGGGCCAGCTTCGGAAGTTGCGGGTCCTCGCCCTGGCTGGACAGGAAATCGCGCAGCAGCAGCAGCCCCGGGCGCAGGTTGCGCGCGCCGCC
Source organism: Luteimonas campi (assembly GCF_051162505.1). Lineage (NCBI taxonomy): Bacteria > Pseudomonadati > Pseudomonadota > Gammaproteobacteria > Lysobacterales > Lysobacteraceae > Luteimonas > Luteimonas campi. Next base: position 455,493 of record NZ_JBNWEM010000001.1, on the reverse strand, counting down.
GTAGACGTCCTCGGGCGATGCGGCGTCGATGCGGAACACGCTGTCCAGGCAGGTGCCCAGCACGGCCGCATCGGCCTGGCCGGTTTCGGCGATGCGACGCACCTGCTTGAGGGCCTGTGCCAGGCCGGCCAGCGCGAGTACGCGGTCGTCCATCATGCCGCCTCCCCGCGCAGGCGCTGTTCAAGCGGCGCATCGGTGCTGGCGATGACCGCGCCGCCCAGGCAGGTGTGGCCGTCGTAGAACACCACGGACTGGCCTGGCGTGACCGCGCGCTGCGGATTGCGGAACGCCACTTCGAGGCTGCCGCTGGATTCGTCGATGCTCACCTGGCAGGGTTCCTCCGGTTGCCGGTAACGGGTCTGGGCCGTGCATTCGAACCGTCGGGCCGGCGGCGAACCGCCGATCCAGTGCGCCGGTTCGCTCCACAGCCGCGTGGATCTGAGATAGGGGCTGTCGCTGCCCTGGTCAACCACCAGCGCGTTGCGCGCGACGTCCTTGCCCACCACGTACCAAGGGGCCGCGTCGAAACCGCGCAGGCCGCCCAGTTGCAGGCCTTCGCGCTGCCCCAGGGTGAAATAGAACACGCCCGGGTGGCGACCGACCACGCGCCCGTCCGGCGTCTGCATTTCGCCTTCGCGCGCAGGCAGGTACTGCGACAGGAAGCTGCGGAAATCGCGCTCGCCGATGAAGCAGATGCCGGTGGAGTCCTTCTTGGCCGCGGTAGGCAGGCCGGCCTCGCGGGCCATGGCGCGCACGTCGGCCTTGGCCAGCGCGCCCAGCGGGAATTCGGTGGCGGCCAGCTGGTCCTGGCCCAACTGGTGCAGGAAATAGGTCTGGTCCTTGCCGCGGTCGGCCGCGCGCAGCAGGTGCCAGCGGCCAGCGCGATGGCCCACGGCGGCGTAGTGGCCAGTGGCGATCTTCTCCGCGCCCAGTTCGCGCGCGGCGTCCAGGAAATGCCGGAACTTGATCTCGCGGTTGCACAGCACGTCGGGATTGGGCGTGCGGCCGGCCGCGTATTCGGCGATGAAGTGCTCGAACACGCCGCTCCAGTACTCGGACGAGAAGTCGCGGAAATGGATCGGGATGCCAAGCCGGCCGCACACCGCGACCGCGTCGCGGCGGTCGTCCTCGGCGCGGCACTCGCCGCTGCCGGCCGCTTTCAGCTTCCGACCGCCATGGATGGCGGGAGTGCCGGAAGCGCAGGACGCATTTTCCGGCCTGCCTTCAGCGGCACTCGCGCTGTCCTGCGCGTCGTCGTCGGCCCAGTTCTGCATGAACAGCCCCGCGATCGGCGTGCCGGCGTCGCGCAGCAGCAGGGCGGCGACCGAGGAATCGACGCCGCCGGACATGCCGACGATGACCTGCGGGCCGCTCATGCCAGCTGCGTGACCAGCGACAGCGGATGGCGGCGGCCGGCCAGGTAGTCGGCGACCACCCGCCACACCAGGGGGCTGCGATGCCGTGCGACTTCAGCGCGCAGGTCCGAGGGCGCCAGCCACAGCGCACGCTCGATGCCCTCGTCGAGGGTGCGGTCCGGATCGAGCCGAAGTGGCTCGGCGGCAAAAGCGAAGCGCAGGTAGTGGCGACCCTCGCTTTCACCAGGGCGGGCCGGCGCCTTCCACTGGTATGCGCCGATGAAGGCGGTCAGGCGCACATCCCAGCCGGTTTCCTCGCGGGTCTCGCGCAGCGCCGCTTCCATCAGGCTTTCGTCGGGCTCCAGGTGGCCGGCCGGCTGGTTGAGCACCAGCCGGCCCTGCACCCGTTCCTCCACGCACAGCAGCCGGCCGTCGTCGACCACCACCGTGGCCACGGTGACGTCGGGTTGCCAGAAGCGGCCTTCGCGGTAGCTCATGCGTCAGAGTTCGTCCCGGTCGCCGCTGAACTCGATCTCCTTGTCGTCGGCGACCTGGGCCGCGATGTCCAGCGCGGCTTCCAGGGCGGCCGCATCGACGCTGTCGGGCAGCTTGATCACGAAGTACAGCACGTCGCCCGCGGCTTCCCAGGCGCCCAGCTTCTGGGTGCGGCTGTCCTCGAGCAGGGTGAGGGCGCGGGCGCCGTCGATTCCGTCCTGCTCCAGGCGCGCGGCGGGGGCGAACACTTCGCGGATCCGGAACCCGGCCACGTCCTCGGTGCGCCCGGACACGAAGACCAGCTGGGTGCGGCCTTCCTCGGCATAGTTGTAGACCACCTTGTAGTCGCCGTCCTCGTCGACCTCGTACTTCATTCCGCGCGCGTCCAGGCGCGAGGCCACCGAGCTGTCGGCCATGGCCGGGGCAGCGGTCAGGACGGCGAGCGCGGCGGCGACCAGCAACAGTGCAACGCGGTGTTTCATGGTGTCCCCCCTTTGTGGATTCGCCGTGAATTGTCTCGCGTGGGCCCGCGCCCCGTCCAATGCCGGCCGTTCCGGCCCTGCGTCCGCTCTCCGTATAATCGCCGGATGACCCGCAAGCATCCCGAACACGACCACGGCACCGTCGTCGAAACCGGAAAGCCGGAACTGGCACGTCCCCCGCTGTATTCGGTCCTGTTGCTGAACGACGATTACACGCCCATGGACTTCGTGGTCGACGTGCTGGTGCGCTTTTTCGCGATGGACCTCGAAAAGGCCACCCAGGTGATGCTGCACGTCCACACCCGGGGGCGGGGGGTCTGCGGGGTGTTCAGCCGCGAGGTGGCCGAGTCCAAGGTGGCACAGGTGAACGAATACGCCAGGCTCAACCAGCACCCCTTGCTCTGCACCATGGAAAAGGCCTAAAAGGAGCCGAGGCCGGGGCATGGAAAAGCCGAACCGCGGCCCCATACAGGCTGCAGTTCCCTGGAGGTTCCCTCCCCATGTTCAGCAAGGATCTCGAGTACAGCATCGGCCAGTGCTACAAGCGCGCCCGCGAGGCGCGTGACGAGTACATGACGGTCGAGCATCTGCTGCTCGCGCTGCTCGACAACCCCTCGGCCGAGGCCGTGCTCAAGGCCACCGGCGCGGACTTCCCGCGCCTGCGTGGGGATCTCGAGCAGGCCATCCTGACCTCGGTGTCCAAGCTGCCCGAGGACGATGGCCGCGATACCCAGCCCACGCTGGGTTTCCAGCGCGTGCTGCAGCGGGCCGTCTACCATGTCCAGTCCTCCGGCAAGAAGGAGGTCACCGGCGCCAACGTGCTGGTGGCGATCTTCGGCGAGAAGGATTCGCACGCGGTCTATTTCCTGCACCAGCAGGATGTCACCCGCCTGGACGTCGTCAACTACATGTCGCACGGTATCGCCAAGGCCGGCGGCGAGGCGCCGGAGCCGGGCAGTGAGGACGCCGCGGCGCGGGCCGAGGGCGGCGACGGCGAAGCCAAGGGCGATGCCCTGGCCGAATTCGCCTCCGACCTCAACGCCATGGCCCGCGAGGGCCGCATCGACCCCCTGGTGGGACGCGCCGAGGAGGTCGAGCGCACCATCCAGGTGCTGTGCCGGCGGCGCAAGAACAATCCGCTGTACGTGGGCGAGGCGGGCGTAGGCAAGACGGCGATCGCCGAAGGCCTGGCGCGGCGCATCGTCCACGGCGAGGTGCCGGACGTGCTGGCCGATGCCACCATCTATTCGCTGGACCTGGGCGCGCTGGTGGCGGGCACCAAGTACCGCGGCGACTTCGAGAAGCGCCTGAAGGCGGTGCTCACGGCGATCAAGAAGCATCCGGGAGCGATCCTGTTCATCGACGAGATCCACACCATCATCGGGGCCGGCTCGGCGTCAGGGGGCACGATGGACGCCTCCAACCTGATCAAGCCGGCGCTGGCCTCGGGCGAACTGCGCTGCATCGGTTCGACCACGTTCCAGGAGTATCGCGGCATCTTCGAAAAGGATCGCGCGCTGGCGCGGCGCTTCCAGAAGATCGACATCGTCGAGCCGACCGTGGGCGAGGCCTACGAGATCCTGCGCGGGCTGAAGTCGAAGTACGAAGAGCATCATGACGTGCAGTACCAGGACGAGGCGCTGCAGGCGGCCGTCGACCTGTCGGTCAAGCACATCGGCGACCGGCTGCTGCCCGACAAGGCGATCGATGTGATCGACGAGGCGGGTGCGCGGCAGCGGTTGCTGCCGGCCGATTCCCGCAAGCACCTGATCGACGTGGAGGAAGTGGAGGCGATCGTCGCCAAGATGGCGCGTATCCCCACCAAGCAGGTCAGCGCTTCCGACAAGGACGTGCTCGAGCACCTGGAGCGCAACCTGAAGATGGTGATCTTCGGCCAGGATCCGGCGATCGAGATGCTGACCTCGGCGATCAAGCTCTCGCGCAGCGGCCTGGGCAATCCGGACAAGCCGATCGGCAACTTCCTGTTCGCCGGCCCCACCGGCGTGGGCAAGACCGAGGTCACCCGCCAGCTCGCGCTGCAGCTGGGCATCGAGCTGGTGCGCTTCGACATGTCCGAGTACATGGAACCGCATTCGGTGTCGCGCCTGATCGGCGCGCCCCCGGGCTACGTCGGCTTCGACCAGGGCGGCCTGCTGACCGAGAAGATCGTCAAGACGCCGCACTGCGTGCTGCTGCTGGACGAGGTGGAGAAGGCGCATCCGGACATCTTCAACATCCTGCTGCAGGTCATGGACCGCGGCGTGCTGACCGACACCAACGGGCGCGAGGCGAACTTCCGCAACGTGATCCTGGTGATGACCACCAACGCCGGCGCCGCCCAGGCCTCGCGCCGGTCGATCGGCTTCACTCGCCAGGACCACAGCACCGACGCGATGGAAGTGATCCGCAAGGGCTTCACCCCGGAGTTCCGCAATCGTCTCGATGCGATCGTGCAGTTCCAGGCGCTGGGCATGGACCACATCCTGCGGGTGGTGGACAAGTTCCTGATCGAGCTGGAAACCCAGTTGCACGAGAAGAACGTGGCGATGACGTCCACGCCGGCCGCTCGCGACTGGCTGGCCGCGCACGGCTTCGACCCGCAGATGGGCGCGCGTCCGATGGCGCGCGTGATCCAGGACAAGGTGAAGCGCCCGCTGGCCGACGAGCTGCTGTTCGGCAAGCTGGCCAAGGGCGGCCGGGTCAGCATCGACGTCAAGGACGACGAGCTGGTGGTCGAGACGTTCGCCGAACCGGAGAAGCTGCTGCCGGCCACGGTCGAATAGCGCGGCGCGATGCAGCGAAAAAGGCGGCCCATGGCCGCCTTTTTCGTGTCCGCCCGCCTGGCCATGGCGCCGGTCCCGTTGCGGGACCGGCGCAGCAGGAGCCGCGCGTCAACCCTTGCGGCTGGCGATCCACTGGTCGACGCGGCGCTCCAGCAGGTTCAGCGGCAGCGCGCCGCCGCCGAGCACGGCGTCGTGGAAGCCGCGGATGTCGAAGCGTTCGCCCAGCTCGCCCTCGGCTTTGCGCCGCAGCTCCTGGATCCGGATCATGCCGATCTTGTACGCCGTGGCCTGGCCCGGCCAGGTGATGTAGCGCTGGATCTCGGAGCGGATCGCGGCCTCCGGCGTGGCGGAGTTGGCGCTGAAGTAGTCCACCGCCTGCTGCTCGGTCCAGCCCTTGGCGTGCAGGCCGGTGTCGACCACCAGGCGCACCGCGCGCCAGAGTTCCGAGGCCAGGCGGCCGTATTCGGAGTAGGGATCCACATAGGTGCCCGGCATCTCGCGCGCCAGCCATTCCGAATACAGGCCCCAGCCCTCCGAGTACGCGGTCGAGCGCGCCTGGGTGCGGAACTCGGGCACGCCGGTGAGTTCCTGCGCGATCGAGATCTGCATGTGATGGCCCGGCAGGCCCTCGTGGTAGGCGATGACCTCGAGCTCGGGCTTGGGCATCGCGTTCATGTCCGACAGGTGCGCGTAGTACACGCCGGGACGCGAGCCGTCGGCGGTGCCGGGGAAGTAGTGCTGTGCGGCGCCTGGCTGCTCGCGGAACGGTTCGACGCGCTTGACCACCAGGTCGGCCTTGGGCAGCAGGCCGAAGTACTGCGGCAGCACCTTCTTGATGTTGTCGATGGCGCGGGTGGCATCGTCGATGTAGGCCTGGCGGCCGGCATCGGTGTCGGGATACTTGAACTTCGGATCGGTTGAGATGTGCCGGAAGAAGGCCTGCAGGTCGCCCTCGAAACCGACCCGCTTCATCAGCGCCTCCATTTCGCGATGGATGCGCGCGACCTCGTCCAGGCCGATCCGGTGCACCGCGTCGGCGTCGAGGTCGGTGGTGGTGTGCATCCGCAGCTGGTGGCGGTAGTAGTCCGCGCCGTTGGCCTGGGTGGTGCCCACGCCCGACGGGTTGTCGATGGCGTTGGCGCGATCGGCTTCCGCCCAGGCGATGAGGTCGCGATAGCCGGGCTGGATGTTGTCCAGCAGCGCCTGGCGCGCCTCGTCCTTGAGCGCGGTGGCGCGCGCCGCGTCGATGAGGCCGGACTTGACCAGCCCGTCGGCCTTGGCCTGCAGGTCGCCCCACAGCGCCGAATCCTTGCCCTCGTCGAAGGGCGCGCCCGTGATCACCGCGCGCGCTTCCTTGAGCACCCCGTCGTAGGCGAAGCGCGGCATGCGATAGCCGTCGTCGGCATTGCGCCTGGCCAGCTCCAGCATCTGTCCCATCGCGCGACGCGCTTCCTTCAGGCGGGCGAGGTACGCCAGATAGTCGGCTTCGGTCTCGACCTTGTGGAAATTGATCAGGAAGGTCGGCAGGAACGACTGCGCGCCCTGCATCTGGTTGAAGACGTAGACGTTGCGCCGATAGCGGTTGCCCGCGGCGGCGGTCTCGTACTGCAGCTTCCACAGGTCCCAGGACAGCCTGGTCTCGTCGTCGAGCGCCTCGCGGTCGAACTGCGACTCCATCTCGTCCACCGTGGCCTTGCGCCAGGCCAGGCGCTCGTCCTGCGCCTGCTCGGACATGTCGTCGAGCCGGTCGTAGAGCTCCTTGCGGCCGAGGAAGGTCAGCGCGATGGGACTGAAGCGCAGCTCTTCCTGGTACTTGCGTTCGAACCAGGCATTCAGGCGCTGGCTCTCGGTCTGGGTGCTCGCGGCTGCGGCGGCCGGCGCTTCCTGCTGCGCGAAGGCGGCCGGAGCGGCAAGGGCGAGCGCGACGGACAGGGCGAGGGCGCGGACAAGGGCGGGCCTATGCATCGGACATCTCCTGAAGGGATGCACGAAGCATAGGCGCGTCGATGCCCGGCCGCCATGCGACTGATGGCAGGGGGAATGCGGGTAGGGGAAGCGCGCCGAGGGTGCGGTGCGGGAAGGCGCCGTCCTGCGGCGCGACCGGCGATGCCGGTCTACTTCATGCGGTAGGTGATGCGACCCTTGGTCAGGTCGTAGGGGGTCATCTCGACCTTGACCTTGTCGCCGGTCAGGATTCGGATGTAGTTCTTGCGCATGCGTCCGGAGATATGCGCAATGATTTCGTGGCCGTTCTCAAGCTTCACCCGGAACATGGTGTTCGGGAGGGTCTCGGAGATCGTGCCTTCGAATTCGATGACGTCGTCTTTCGCCATTCGTCCTGTTGCCGGTGGTTGCGGGCGCGCCACTGCCGCGAAAATAAGCGGGGCATTCTGCCATGCGCGCCGGCCCGGTGCAAAGCCGCGGCCGGGGCGGGGTGTTCATCTTCCCCGCGAATGCAGCGGGACAGTGCCGAAGTCCGCCGTCCAGGAACCTGGCGCCACGGGCGCCTCGACCAGCGGCGCGATGGCCTGCAGGAAGCGCTCGCGCGGCATGTGCGCCGCGCCGAGGAATAGCAGGTGCGGGTTCTCCACCTGGGCGTCGATCAGCGGGCAGCCGCGCCCGTGCAGCCAGTGGGCGAGGGCGGCCAGCGCCGCGGTCGATCCGCCCGAGGCCGCGCTGAACATGCTTTCGCCGTAGAACATCCGTCCCACCGCGATGCCGTAGATCCCGCCCAGCAGCGGCGCGTCCTCGTCCGCATCGGCGAACACCTCCACGCTGTGGGCGTGGCCGAGCCGGTGCAGGTGCAGGTAGGCCGACTGCATCTCGGCCGTGATCCAGGTACCCGATTGCCCCGGACGCGGGCTGCTGGCGCAGCAGTGGATCACGCGTGCGAAGGCCGTGTCGGCCCGCGCCACCCAGGTCGAGCGGCGCAGGCCGCGCCGGAAGCGCGAGGAGAGGCGCACGCCATCGCTGCGGAACACCATGCGCGGATCGGGCGACCACCACAGGATCGGCTGGCCTTCGGAGAACCAGGGAAAGACGCCGCGCCGGTAGGCGTTGAGCAGGCGTTGCGGCGACAGGTCGCCGCCATAGGCGAGCAGCCCATCGGGTTGGCGCAAGGCGCGGGCCGGATCCGGAAACGGCGCGGCCGGGTCGTCGGACAGCCGGGGCAGGGGCAGGTTCACGCCCGGATTGTAGGGCGGCCGTGCGCGATCGCTGGGCCCGGTTGGCTCAGTCGCACGTGTCCGGCGCAGCCCGGAACGGGCTGCGCTGCTGCAGCCAGGCGCGATTACGCGCGACGACCATGCGCTCCTGCGCGCACCAGGACGACAGTGCCTCGCGAAACCGGGCGTCGGCGATCCAGTGGCGGCTGCGCACCTCCACCGGCAGGAAGCCGCGCGCGATCTTGTGCTCGCCCTGCGCGCCCGGCTCGAACACGCGCAGGCCCTCGCGCAGGCAGTATTCGATGCCTTGGTAGTAGCAGGTCTCGAAGTGCAGCCCTGGCAGCTGCGCCAGCGCGCCCCAGTAGCGTCCATACAAGGTGTCGTCGCCGCGCAGGCACAGGGCACCTGCCACCGCCTCGCCGTGGTACATCGCCAGGATCAGCAGCAGTCGCGATGGCATGGCCCTGGCCAGGTGCTGCAGGAATTCCAGCGTGAGCGCGGGCGAGTTGCCGTATTCGGCAAAGGTCTGCAGGTAGAAGCGATGCATGGTGGCGAGGTCCGCCTCGCTGGCCTCGCCGCCGTGGACGGTGCGGAACTCCACGCCCGCACGTGCCACCTTCGCCCGCTCCTGCCGGATGTTCTTGCGATGCCTGTGGTCCATCGCCCCGAGGTAGTCGTCGAAGCTCGACCAGCCGGCGTCGTTGCGCCAGTGGTACTGCAGGTCGGTTCGCTGGAGCCAGTCCTGCCCGAAGCCGGTGTCCTCATCGGCGGGTGCGAAGTTCACGTGGGCCGACGACAGCCCCAGCCGTGCAGTCTCCTCCACCAGTTCGCGTGCGAGCGTGCCGCGCAGCGCGGCCGTCGGCGCCAGCAGGCGAGGACCGGTCACAGGCGAGTAGGGCACGGCGCACAGCAGCTTGGGGAAATAGTCCAGCCCATGCTGCGCATAGGCGTGGGCCCAGGCGTGGTCGAACACGAACTCGCCGTGCGAGTTGTGCTTGAGGTAGGCCGGCGCCGCCGCCAGCAGCGCATCGTCCTCCCAGAGCGCGAGATGGTGCGGGGTCCAGCCCCAGTCCTCGCGCAGGCAGCCGGCCTCTTCCAGACCGGACAGGAAGGCGTGGTCTACAAAGGGATTGCCGCCATCGTGCAGGGCGTCCCAGCGGTCTGCCGGAATATCGGCGAGGCGGCGATGGATCCGGACCTCGGCCATGCTGTGCTCGGCGCGCCCCACCGGCCCGGCATCGCCGGACCGGGCGGGGCGCGTGGTCAGGCGCCCTTGTCCAGGAACCGTTCGGCGTCCAGCGCCGCCATGCAGCCGAACCCGGCCGACGTGATCGCCTGGCGATAGACCTGGTCGGCGACGTCGCCCGCGGCGAAGACGCCCTTGACCGAGGTTTCGGTCGCGCCGCCGGAAAGGCCGGAGCGGATGTCGAGGTAGCCGTTGTTCATCGCCAGCTGGCCCTCGAACAGCGCCGTGTTGGGCGTATGCCCGATGGCGACGAAGAAGCCGTGCACCGCGATTTCGCGGGTACTGTCGTCCTGCACCGACTTCAGGCGCATGCCGGTCACGCCGGCATCGTTGCCCAGCACCTCGTCCACGGTGTGGTGCCAGACCGGTTCGATCTTGCCGGCCGCGACCTTGGCGAACAGCTTGTCCTGCATGATCTTCTCGGCGCGCAGCGTGTCGCGACGATGCACCAGGTAGACCTTGCGGGCGATGTTGGACAGGTACAGCGCTTCCTCGACCGCGGTATTGCCGCCGCCGACCACGGCCACGTCCTGGTCCTTGTAGAAGAAACCGTCGCAGGTGGCGCAGGCGGACACGCCGCGGCCCTTGAACTTCTCCTCCGACTCCAGCCCCAGGTACTTGGCGGTCGCGCCGGTGGCGATGACCAGCGCGTCGCAGGTGTACTCGCCGCTGTCGCCGACCAGGCGGAACGGGCGCTGCGAGAGGTCGGCGGTGTGGATATGGTCGAACACCACCTCGGTCTCGAAGCGTTCGGCATGCGCCTGCATGCGCGCCATCAGGTCCGGGCCCATCAGGCCATGCGCGTCGCCGGGCCAGTTGTCGACCTCGGTCGTGGTCATCAGCTGGCCGCCCATCTGCAGGCCGGTGATGACGACGGGCTTGAGGTTGGCGCGGGCGGCGTAGACGGCGGCGGTCCAGCCGGCAGGGCCGGAACCGAGAATGATCAGACGGATGTGCCGGGGCGAAGAGGGGGGCATGTATACTCGCAGTTCATTGAGCGCGGCTTGACGGGTCCATAGCTTGGCGGCGGCGCGGCGGCAACACAAGGCGCGCGCGGCGATGTCCGCGAAACGCAGTATCCGCGGGGCGACATGTCGCGTGCCGACGTATTCGCTTCCGGTGTCCGCGAAACGCGCTGTCCCGGCCGCCAGGCGCGGCGATCGCGATCGGAGCCGCGCATGCGCATCGGAGTGCCGAAGGAAACCAAACCGCTGGAGGGCCGCGTGGCGCTGGTGCCGGCCGCCGCCGGCGACCTGGTCCGCCGCGGACACGAGGTATGGATCGAACGCGACGCCGGCGTGGCCTCGGGTTTCGCCGACGCGCACTACGAGCGACTGGGCGCGCGCATCGCGCCCGACGCCGCCGCGCTGTACGAGCGAGGCGAACTGATCGTCAAGGTCAAGGAGCCGGTCGCGGGCGATCTCGCGCTGCTTCGTCCGCATCACCTGTTGTTCTGCTACCTGCATCTTGCACCCGATCCGCCGCTGGCCAGGCGGCTGCTGGACATCGGGCTGACCGCGGTCGCCTTCGAAACGGTGGAACTCGACAGCGGCGAGCTGCCGCTGCTGGCGCCGATGTCGACGATCGCCGGACGGATCGCCGTACAGGTCGGCACCGCCCAGCTGCACCAGCCGCTGGGCGGCAAAGGCGTGCTGCTCGGCGGGCTGCCGTCGACGCCCCGCGGCAAGGTGGTGGTGTTCGGTGCCGGCCAGGCCGGCGGCGCGTCGGTCGCGGCCGCGGCAGCCGGCGGCGCCAACGTGGTGGTGTTTGAGACCCGGCAGGACCGGCGCGAGGCGATGATGCGGGCCGGACAGAACGTGACCACCCTGCATCCCTACGACGACCTGGTCGCGCAGGAAGTGGCGACGGCCGACCTGGTGGTCGGCGCCGTGCTGGTCACAGGCGCGGTGGCGCCGCATGTGCTCGACCGGGCGATGGTGCGGGCAATGGAGCCGGGCAGCGTGCTGGTGGACATCGCCATCGACCAGGGCGGCTGCTTCGAGACGTCGCGTCCGACGACCTGGGAGGCGCCGACCTACGTGGACGAGGGCGTCACCCACTTCTGCGTCACCAACATGCCGGGCGCGGTGCCCCGCACCAGCTCGCAGGCCATCTGCGCGGCGATCCTGCCCTGGGTGGACCGTCTCGCCTCGGGCGGCTGGCGGACGCATCCGGCCCTGCTGCGCGGAATCAACGTCGAGGCCGGCCGGCTGCTGCATCCCGCCCTGCAATCGCTGGAACTTTGAATTAAGATCAAGGCATTGTGTCGGTTTGCTAAGGCAGTGGATGACGGTGGCTCGGGCGATTCCTGAACGCGGCAAGCGCCAGCGCGCGACGGCCAAGGAGGCCGCGCCGCCGGATCCGCGTCGCCAGCGCCTGCTGCGCGACATCGCGATGATCCTGGTCGCGCCCCTGCTGCTGTACCTGCTGGTGTGCCTGGTCACCCATTCGCCGGACGATCCGGGCTGGTTCGTGGCCTCAGGCGGCGGTGTCGCCAGCGAGTTGCACAATGCGGGCGGGCCGGTGGGCGCGCGTATCGCCGACATCCTGCTCGGCCTCACCGGCTACGTGGCCTATCTGCTGCCGCTGATCCTGGGCGCGATCGCCTGGATCGCGCTGTTCGGCATGGATTCGGATGGCGATGGCCGGGTCGATTTCGGGCCGGCGCTGCGCCTGGTCGGCATCGTCGGCTTCATGGTGTCCGCCACCGGAATGCTGTACCTGCGCTTGGGCAACGTCGAAGGCCTGCCGCAGGGCGGGGGCGGGATCCTCGGCCGGCTGGTCGGCAATTCGCTCGACCGCGGCTTTGGCGCGCTGGGCGGCAACCTGTTCCTGCTGGCCCTGCTGCTGGTGTCGGTGACCCTGGCCACCGGCCTGTCCTGGCTGGCGGTGGCCGACCGGGTCGGGGGCTGGGTGCTGATGCTGCCCGCCCTGCTGCGCCGTGGGCGCAAGCAGGCGGCCGAGCGCATCGAGGCGCACGAGCGGCGCGTGGAGCGGGAGGAAACCCGCAAGGTCGACACCGAACTGCGCGCCAGGCGCGAGAAAGTGAAGATCGAGCCGCCGCCGGCGCCGGTCGTGGAAAAGAGCGACCGGGCCCGGCGCGAGCAGCAGATCCCGCTGTTCCACGTCGGCGACGGCAGCGGCGTGCCGCCGCTGGCCCTGCTCGACGATCCCAAGCCGCAGCCCAAGGGCTACGACGAGGAAACGCTGGAAACGCTGTCGCGGCAGATCGAGTTCAAGCTCAAGGACTTCCGCATCGATGCGCAGGTGGTGGGTGCCTATCCCGGCCCGGTGATCACCCGCTTCGAGATCGAGCCGGCGCCCGGCATCAAGGTCAGCCAGATCAGCACGCTGGACAAGGACATCGCCCGCGGCCTGTCGGTGAAGTCGGTGCGCGTGGTGGATGTGATCCCGGGCAAGTCGGTGATCGGCCTGGAAACGCCGAATACCCACCGCGAGATGATTTACCTGTCCGAGCTCCTGCGTTCCAAGGAGTACGACAAGTCGACCAGCCCGCTGACGCTCGCCTTGGGCAAGGACATCGCCGGCCGCCCGACGGTGGCCGATCTTGCGCGCATGCCGCACCTGCTGGTGGCCGGCACCACCGGCTCGGGCAAGTCGGTGGCGGTCAACGCCATGGTGCTGAGCCTGCTGTACAAGGCCTCCGCCAAGGACCTGCGGATGCTGATGATCGACCCGAAGATGCTGGAGCTCAGCGTCTACCAGGGCATCCCGCACCTGCTCGCGCCGGTGGTCACCGACATGAAGGAGGCCGCCAACGGCCTGCGCTGGTGCGTGGCGGAGATGGAGCGCCGCTACAAGCTGATGAGCGCGGTGGGCGTGCGCAACCTGGCCGGCTTCAACAAGAAGGTGCGCGACGCGCAGGAAGCCGGGCAGCCGCTGCTCGACCCGTTGTTCCGCCCCAATCCGGAATCCAGCGAGGTCGCCGAACCGCTGGAGACGCTGCCCTTCATCGTCATCTTCATCGACGAATTCGCCGACATGATGATGATCGTCGGCAAGAAGGTGGAGGAGTTGATCGCGCGCCTGGCGCAGAAGGCGCGTGCGGCGGGCATCCACCTGATCCTGGCCACCCAGCGCCCCTCGGTGGACGTGATCACCGGCCTGATCAAGGCGAATATCCCGACCCGTATCGCCTTCCAGGTCTCGAGCAAGATCGACTCGCGCACCATCCTCGACCAGTCCGGCGCCGAAACCCTGCTCGGCCACGGCGACATGCTGTACCTGCCGCCGGGCACGGCCATGCCCGAGCGCGTGCACGGCGCCTTCGTCAGCGACGAGGAGGTGCACCGCGTGGTCGAGCACCTCAAGCAGAGCGGTGGCGGACCCGACTACATCGAGGGCGTGCTGGACGAATCGCAGACCATGTACGACGGCACCACGGTCGGCGCGACCGGCCTGCCGGAAGCGGGCGGCGGTTCGGGGGACGAGTCCGACCCGCTGTACGACGAGGCGGTGAAGATCGTCACCGAGACGCGCCGCGCTTCGATCTCCGGCGTGCAGCGGCGCCTGAAGATCGGCTACAACCGCGCCGCGCGCCTGGTCGAGGCGATGGAGGCCGCGGGCGTGGTGTCCGCGCCCGAGCACAACGGCGATCGCGCCGTGCTGGCGCCGCCGCCGCCGAAGTAGGGCGGTGGCGACGACGCTCGCCGCCTGGTGAACGTCGACGGGCCCCGCAAAGTGCGGCTGCATGAACGCTCACCGGGCAGCTGCGTCCGGCCTGGCCCCGGCTTCCCGTAACAAGGGGCCTGGGATGGGCGAAGTGCGTGTTCAGCTTCCTCTTTGCAGACTTGCGCCACCCATTCCCGAGGACGTGTCCATGATCCGCAAGAGCCGCTGGCTGCTTGTCGCCATTGTCGCACTGGCAGGTGCTGCCCACGCTGGCGGCCGTGCGCAGCTCGACAGCTTCACCCGGGGCCTGACCGGCCTGGACGGGCAGTTCATGCAGCAGGTGCTGGACGAAGGCGGCCGCGTGCGCGAGACCTCCAGCGGCCGGGTCGCCCTGTCGGCACCGCGCCTGTTCCGCTGGGAGTACGAGAAGCCCTATCCGCAGCTGATCGTGGCCGACGGCAAGACCGTGTGGGTCTACGACCCGGACCTGGAGCAGGTCAGCCGCCGTCCGCAGGGCAGCGCCGAGCAGGACAGCCCGCTCGCGGCGCTGATCGATCCGGCGCGCCTCGACCGCGACTACCTGGTGGAAGAGGGCGGTGAGGACGACGGCCTGCAGTGGCTGGTGCTCAAGCCGAAGCAGGGCGCGGAAGATGCGCCGTTCCAGAGCGCGCGGCTGGGCATGGCCGCGTCCGGGCTCGCGCGCATGGAGATCGTGGATGCGCTGGGCCAGCGCACGCAGATCCGCTTCAGCGGCTGGAAGCGCAATCCGGGCTTCGAGCGCGGCACCTTCGTATTCACGCCGCCGGCGGGCGTGGACGTGGTGGGCGAAGGCTGAGCCCCCTCGGATGATCGCGCAGGCGCCATCGCGGGCAGGCGCAGCCGCCATCCAGGTGGCGACTGCGCTGCTGCTGGCGGTGGCGCAGGCCGGCGGGCCCGCACAGGCGCAGCTGGCCGCCACCGCCGCGCCTGCACGCGCCTCGCAGGCCGCGGCGCAGCCGGGCGCCGCCACCAGCGGCAACGAGGCGCTCGACAACGCCGTGGCCGCCGTGGTGGTGGCCGCTCTGGCCGAGCAGATGAACACCGCATCGATCGAGGTGAGCATCGACTCCTACGAGGTCGGGATCGCCAGCCTCCGCGACCGCAACGTCAGCGGGCTGGGGCGCATGCGCCTGGACGGCGACGAGGAATGGATCGGCTTCCGCTATAGCACCGTCTACGACACCACGTTTTCCAGTGCGGGCTATCCGCGCCTGACCATCGGCGGCGTCTCGGCGGGCGAGCGCGAGGTCCCCAACGATTCGGGGCTGGTGCGCGAACTCGAGGAACGGGTGATGGTGGAGCTGGACCGCCAGTTCGGCGGGCGCTCCACGCGCCTACAGCTCGATGACATCAACACCGTCCAGGGCGGCGGCCGGCTGCTGCGCATCAATGCCCAGGGTATCGCCGACTTCGGCCTGGACGGCAGCACGCCGGTCCGGATCGAGGCCCTGTACGACCGGGTGGCGGGCGCCTGGCAGCGCGTGAACTACGACCTGGGCACGGCGTCCCGCTGAGGCCCGGCGGCGGCAGCTTCAGCCGACGCTTGCTATGGTGCGCACCCGGTTCCCGTTTGCCTACCGCCGTGCCTCGCGCCAGACCTCCATCACCCGCCCCGGGCGGCGACCTGCTCGACATCGACCGCAGCGCGCTGCGGCCGCTGGCCGAGCGTATGCGGCCACGCACGATCGAGGAGATGGTGGGGCAGCGCAGGCTGGTCGCGCCCGGCTCGGCCTTGCGACAGTCGATCGAGGCCGGCAGCGTCCATTCGATGGTGTTGTGGGGGCCGCCTGGCTGCGGCAAGACCACCCTGGCCCTGCTGCTGGCGCACTATGCCGACGCCGACTTCCGCTCGGTGTCGGCAGTGCTGTCGGGGTTGCCCGAGGTCCGGCAGGTGCTGGCGGAGGCTGGCCAGCGTTTCGCCGACGGGCGCCGCACCGTGCTGTTCGTCGACGAGGTGCACCGCTTCAACAAGGCCCAGCAGGACGCGTTCCTGCCGCATATCGAACGGGGCACGATCGTCTTCGTCGGCGCGACCACCGAGAACCCCTCGTTCGAACTCAACTCCGCGCTGCTCTCGCGCTGTCGCGTGCATGTGATGGAGGCGGTCTCCGCCGACGATATCCGGTCGGCCTTGCGCCGCGCGCTGGACGACCGCGAACGGGGCCTGGGTGGACGCGGCCTGCAGATCGCCGACGGTCAGCTGCTGCTGATCGCCACCGCGGCGGATGGCGACGTGCGTCGCGGGCTGACGTTGCTCGAGATCGCCGCGGAACTGGTCGGAGAGGGCGGAACGATCACCGACGAGGTGCTGGACCAGGTGCTCGCCGACCGCACCCGCCGCTTCGACAAGGGCGGTGAGCAGTTCTACGACCAGATCTCGGCGCTGCACAAGTCGGTGCGCAGTTCCAATCCGGATGCCGCGCTGTACTGGCTGGCGCGCATGCTCGACGGGGGCTGCGATCCGATCTACCTGGCGCGCCGCCTGACGCGCATGGCGGTCGAGGATATCGGGCTGGCGGATCCGCGCGCGCTGCAGATGGCCGTCGACGCCTGGGATACCTACGATCGCCTGGGCAGCCCGGAGGGCGAACTGGCGCTGGCGCAACTGGTGCTTTACCTGGCCAGCACCGCCAAGTCGAATGCGGCCTATGTCGCCTTCAAGGCGGCCCGGCGCGATGTGGCCGAGTACGGTACGCAGGAGGTTCCGATGCACCTGCGCAACGCGCCGACCAAGCTGATGAAGCAGTTGGGCTGGTCGAAGGGTTATCAGTACGACCACGACGCCGAGGGCGGCGTGGCGCTGGACCAGACGGGGTTTCCCGACGCCATGGGCGAACGCGTCTACTACCATCCGGTCGAGCGCGGCCTCGAGCTCAAGCTCAAGGAGAAGCTCGACGCATTGCGCGGCGCGCGCGCGGGGCGGCAGCGCGGCAGGGGCGGCGGCTGAGGACTCGCGCTGACCTGCCCGGCGCAACCCGGCGCAGGCACCGGCGTGTTCCATCGGCGCGCTCCCCATCTTCACCGGTTTGCGGCAAAGATAGGCGTTTGTCGCCGGGCGTTCGTGGATGGCCAGCAGAAAACCGAACGGATGGGCACTTCTCGGCATCGCGGTCATCGCCGTGCTGGCGCTGGCGTGGCTTGGCGGAGAACCCACCCGCGCCATGGACGACGAGGCGCGCACCGCGCTGCGCGGACGCCACATCGGCTTCGTGTTCCAGTTCCACCACCTGGTCAACGCGTTCACCGCCCTGGAGAACGTGTTGATGCCCTGGATGGTGGCCAATGGCCGGCCCGACCCGGCCATCACCGAGACCGCACGCGGTCTGCTCGCCGACGTGGGGCTGGAGAAGTTCACCGACCGTCGTCCCGACCAGCTTTCCGGGGGGCAGCAGCAGCGCGTCGCGATCGCGCGCGCCCTGATCACCAGGCCCGCTCTGCTGCTCGCGGACGAACCCACCGGCAACCTCGACACCCGGACCGCGGCGGAGGTGTTCGGACTGCTGCGCCGCTTCAACGAACAGTTCGGCTGCGCGGTGCTGGTGGTCACCCACGACCCGCGCCTGTCCGAGACCTGCGACCGCACGATCCAGCTGGTGGACGGCTGCGTCGTATCGGACGACCGGCGCCGCGGCAGCGGTCCTGTGCACTGAGTCGGTTGGTTTCCGGCTCTGTCGGCGCAGATCGATGCGCCAGCCATCGCGGCCGGCCGGATGGCAACTGCCGTCCTCCGCCGCGGCAGGTGCCAGCACGAAAAAGCCGGCACGAGGCCGGCTTCACGCAACACACTTGATTCATGGTGGGCGGTGCAGGGTTCGAACCTGCGACCCTCGCCGTGTGAAGGCGATGCTCTACCGCTGAGCTAACCGCCCGGTTTCGATGCCGCCTGCGTACTGGCGGCCCTGCCGTCGGGTGCCCGATGGGGCGACGGTGAAACGGGACGCGAATTCTACGGTGGAGGGCAGGGCCGGGGCAAGCCTCGTCGCGGATTCCTTTTGGGCACAGCCGTGCGGGCGCCAGCCTGGACGATCCTTCGGCGTTTCCGGCGCTATCGGGTATAGGCCCCGATCAGATGGCTCAGGTGGGCGCGCTCCGCGTCGCGCAGGAAGGGCGACAGCAGCATCATGACCTGGACGATCCCCTCGCGGATCGCGGTGCGCTCGTCGCGGTCGCCGCGGATGGCCGCGTAGTTGAGCCAGAATGTGGCCAGCACCAGCAGATTGGTGGCGGCCGCATCGATCTCCGAAGGCGAGGCGCGCACCACGCCGGCCTGCGACAGGCGCTGCATCACCGTATGCGCGCGATCGTCGGCGCGCTTGAGGATGCGCGCGAAGCGCGTCCGCAGGTGCCGGCTGCGGCTGAGGATTTCCAGCAGGTCGCGGTAGAAGAACCGGTATTCCCAGATGCACTCGAACACCTGGTGCAGTTGCATCCAGATGTCCTCGAGCCCGGGCAGGCGGCCGTCGGGCGGCGTGAGCACGTCGTCCATGCGCGCTTCGTAGCGCGTGAACAGCTGCTCGATGATGTCGTCCTTGTTGCGGAAGTGGTAGTACAGGTTGCCGGGGCTGATCTCCAGCTCATCGGCGATGTGGTTGGTGGTGACGGTCGGTTCGCCCCGCGCGTTGAACATCGTCAGGGCGCAGTCGAGGATCCGCTGGCGGGTGTCGCGGGCCATCCGTCCGGCGCTCAGCCCTTCAGGCTGGCGACGAGCTCCACGTACTGACGCTGCGCCTGTTCGCGCGGCATGCCCGCGAGCGCGCTCCAGGCGTCGTACTTGGCGGTGCCGACGAAATCGAAGAAGCCCGGCTTCTCGCCCTTGGCATCGCCTTCGGAACCTTGCTTGTAGAGCGCATACAGGCGCAGCAGGGTTTCGTTGTCGGGCCGTCGGGACAGCAGCTGCACGTCCCTGGCCGCCTGTTCGAACGTCAGCCCGGCGCTGGCCATTACGCACTTCCACACCCAGTCCGCGGCAATGACAGCACGCAGGTCCGGGGTGGTCAACACGTGCCGTACCGTCGCGGTCCGGCGGACGCCGTCAGTACGAGCGGCACTGGCGGAAGCGGACCGTCGCGTCGCTGCCCGGTGGCGGCGTGAGCTGGATGCGCGAGGCGGCCAGGTCGTCGTAACGCTCCACGAGCGGGCAGATGCGCCCGAACGGATCGTCCTGGATCGCGGACAGGAAGACCTGCAACGTGGATTCGCTGGACCAGGCCGCGCGGTCGACATCGGGCAGGGTCGACACTGCGGCGGCGATGTCGGCACGCTGCTGCTCGATATCCGGCGTCGTCGCCGCAGGCGCCTGTGGCCCGGGGAGGGACACCGACGGCAGGCCGGGGTCGACCGCAGGGGCTGTCGCGGCAGCCGGCTGCTCCCCGGGCCGGGCCACATCGGCCGCGACGGCCGGCGCCGCGGCCGGTCTGGCGACGGGCGCCGGTGGCGGCAGGGCCAGCCAGACCGCGACGCCGGCGAGCAGCGCCAGCAGCCACGACAGCAGCACGCGCTGGCGGGCCGCCCGGGCGGCGCCGGCGCGGATGCCGGCCAGCTGATCGGCGGGCAGGAAGTCGCGCAGCTGCGGCCACAGGGCCGGGCCGTCCAGCAGTTCGATGCGCTGCAGGGAAGCCACCGGCCGTGCATCGTCGGTGATGCGTCCCTGGGTGACCAGAAAGCCGCCCACCGCGCCCTTGAGTTCGATGGCCCTGGACAGTTCGTTGACGGTCAACCGGCCGAGCAAGAAGGCGCTGCCGTGCTTGCAGGAGAGCAGCCAGTGGTCGCCGTCGCGTTCCAGGATGTAGTCGCTGTCGCCTGCGGGATTTTCCGCATCCACCACCCGGCGGTACCCGCGTCGCGACAACGCGTCCAGCACCATGTGGATGAAGCTCCGCCAGGACACCCCCGACAAGGCCCGGATGCCCGCCCGCGTCTCGTCGCGCCGCAGTTGCACGGTGCGGAAGTGGAACGTGGCGATGCTGCCGATCAGCAGCGCCACGCCGATCGCGATCAGCCAGTTGGGCATCGGTTACCAGGCTTGCGGGGGGCGGCAAAGGATAGCGGAATCGCCCTCCTGCGCCGCGCGGCGGCCATGCGCGAGGCGTTGCCAACAGCGGTGGCGCGACGGCCGTCCCAGATATGGCGGCGGCCTGATTGCCGCGCGCCGCAGTCGTCGCCAAGGCGCGGCCCGGTCAGGCCCGGTTCCGGCACCTGCTCCTGGCCGGTCCGGGTCAGGCGCTGGCGCTGTCGCCGAAACGCTCGGCCAGCACCCGGCGGATCTCGGCTTCGATCGGCCCCTTCATCGCCGACAGCAGGAAGCCCAGGCTCGCGGTCACGTGGACCTGGTTGGGTTCGAGCGCGATCCGGCCCTCCACCCCGCTGCGGGAGAAGTGCAGGGTGTCGTCCTGCCAGTCGCAGGCCACTTCGAACCGTTCTGACAGCTTCTGCGCCACCTGTTCGACGGACAGGCGGGCCTGGTCCAGCGGGAGCGAATGCGGGTGGCGGATGTCGATGCCGGCCATGGGGGGGCGCCTGGGGGGAGGGGCGCCATTCTGCGATGGGAGGGCGCGCCCGGCCAAGCCTCCCCGACGCGCGTGATAGATTGCCGCGCCATGGAGTCCGTCAGATTGCGAATTGCCGCGCAGCCGCGCGACGACCGTCCCTTGCCGGTCGGCGTGCACGGTATTGCGCGCACCGGGCCCGGCCGCATCGAAGTGGTGGAAGGGGGCGGCGACTGCCCGCTGCGGTTGTGCGTGGACCGGCGCGGCATGTGGCTGAACGTGGAGGCTGGCGCCCCGGGCGTGCATGTGAACGGTCGCCAGGTGCAGCGCATGGCCATGCTGCGGGCCGGCGACGCCATCTACGTCGACGGGGTGGAACTGCGCCTGGTCTCGGCCGAGCCGGTCCAGGTGCCGGGTCCGGGCGACGAAGCCGGCCTGCCGGACGAGATGCCCAACCTGCGGGTGGTGCTGCGTGGCGTGGGCGGGCGCTTCCACGGCCGCTGCTTCACGCTGGAACGCCCGCGTCTGGTCGGTCGACATGCCGACGCGGATATCCGGATCGACGACCCGGCCTTCGCCGACCGCCACGCGCGCCTGGAGCTGGTGGGCGAGCAGGTGGTGCTGCGCGACCTCGGCTCGGCCGAGGGCAGCCAGGTCAATGGCGAGTCCGTACGCGACGCCCTGCTCGAGGCCGGCGACCAGATCGTCTTCGATGGCCATCACCGCTTCGTGGTCGAGGCGCCGCGCCGGCGCAGCCGGGCCGCGGGGGACGCCGCGCCGGAAGCACCCGCCATCCTGGCGCCGCCGGCTTCACGCCAGGCCATGCGGTTGCCCTGGCTGCTGCTCGCCGCCGTGGGGCTGGCCCTGCTGCTGGCGGCGCTGTTGCTGTTCGGCTCCGGCTGAGGCGCCCGAGGCCATCGCCGTCTAGGGCCAGCGCGGGGCGGGCGCGGGGCGTGAGCGCCGCACGGTCTTGTTCCAGACCCGCCAGCCCAGCAGCATCGCCAGCACCAGGGCGTAGAGCAGCGGCTCGCGATAGTCGGATTTCACGATCCACCAGAAGTGCAGCACCGCCAGCACCGCGACGAGGTATACCAGCCGGTGCAGGCGGCCCCAGTTCCGCCCCAGCCTGCGCATCCAGCCGCGGGTGGACGTGACCGCCAGCGGCACCAGCAGCAGCCAGGCGGCGAAGCCCACGGTGATGTAGGGGCGCTTGACGATCTCCTCGAACACCAGCGCCCACCAGCCGCGCAGGTCCAGCGCCAGATAGGCCGCCAGGTGCAGGCTGGCATAGGCGAAGGCATACAGGCCGAGCATGCGCCTGAACTTCAGCCAGGCCGGCTGCCCGCTGATCTGGCGCAGCGGCGTGATGGCCAGGGTGACCAGCAGCAGGCGCAGCGCCCACAGGCCGAGTTCGTGTTCGATGGCCGCGACCGGATCGGGCCCGAGCGCATCGATGTCCGCCTCGCTCCAGACCTGCCAGAAACGCCAGGCGAGCAGCGACAGGGGCAGCAGCGCCAACGCATGGACCGCGGACTTGGCCAGCGGCAGCGGACGGCTCGCCTGCGTCATGGATCCATCGTTCCCCGATCGCGGAGGCGGCCACGGGCGGCGGCGGCCGGCATGCCGGGACTCAGTACCACTTCTTCAGGTCCATGCCGGCGTACAGCGATGCGACCTGGTCGCCGTAGCCGTTGAACATGCGGGTGGCGATGCGGTCGGCGAACAGGCGGTTGCCGGTGCCGGCGATGCGGCGTTCGGTCTTCTGGCTCCAGCGCGGATGGTCGACCTCCGGATTGACGTTGCTGTAGAAGCCGTATTCGCCAGGCTGCAGCCGGTTCCATGCAGTGGCGGGCATGCGCTCGCTGAAGCGGATCTCCACGGTCGACTTGATGCTCTTGAAGCCGTACTTCCACGGGACCACCAGCCGCAGCGGGGCGCCGTTCTGCTGCGGCAGCGGCTTGCCGTACAGGCCGGTGGCCAGGAAGGCCAGCGGATGCATGGCCTCGTCGATGCGCAGGCCTTCGCGATACGGCCAGTCGATCGAGCGGAAGCGCAGGCCAGGCATCTGCACCGGATCGGCCAGCGTGGTGAATGCGACGTACTTCGCGCTCGAGTTCGGCTCGAACTTCTTCAGCACCGCGGCCAGCGGCACGCCCAGCCAGGGGATCACCATCGACCAGCCCTCGACGCAGCGCAAGCGGTAGATGCGTTCTTCCTGCGCGATTCCCCTGAGCAGTTCCTCGAACGGGACGTTGCCCGGCTTCGCGCACTCGCCCGACACAGCCACGTTCCAGGGCGAGGTGCGCAAGGTCTTCTTCGCCCGCGACGGGTCGGCCTTGTCGGTGCCGAACTCGTAGAAATTGTTGTAGCTGGTGATGTCCTCGTAGCGCGTCTGCACCTCGTCGGTGCGGAAACCGGAGCGCGCCTGCGCGGGCGTGATCACCGCGGTGGAGGGTGGGGCTTCGGCTTCGGCGCATCCGGCCAGCGGCAGCAGCGGTGCGCCGGCGAAGGCGCCCAGCAGGCAGCGGCGGGCGCGATAGACGGTTTCATCGGTAACGTCGGCCGCGGGAATCGAGAGCACGCTGCGCAAGGACATGATTGGTTTCCTGTGGAAGCGTGGTTTGGACGCCGCAGCGCGGTAAAAGTTGCGCATCGGCGGCAGGAATCGCTGTTGCGCTGCGGCATACTAGGCATCTCCATCACACCGGTCCGTGAAGCAAGATGGCGCGCGCATACAACTTCAGTCCTGGTCCAGCGATGCTGCCCGAAGCCGTGCTGCGCCAGGCGCAGGCGGACATGCTCGAGTGGGGCGACGCGGGCGCGTCGATCGTCGAGATGAGCCATCGCGGTCCGGAGTTCCTGCAGGTGGCTCGCCAGGCCGAGGCCGACCTGCGCGAACTGGTCGCCATCCCCGACGATTACGCGGTGCTGTTCCCGGCCGGCGGTGCGACCACGCAGCAGGCCCTGATCGCGCTCAATTTCGCCGAACCCGGGCAGCGCGTGGACTACGTGGTCAGCGGCCACTGGGGCCGCACGGCATTGAAGCAGCTGGTGTCGGTGGACCTCAACATCGCCGCGAGCGGCGAGGACGGCGGCTTTCGCACGATCCCCGCGCGCGAACGCTGGCGCCTGTCGGACGATGCCGCCTATGTGCATATCACCGCCAACGAGACCATCCATGGCGTCGAGTTCCGCCCGGCCTGGGGCCAGGTGCCGCCGGACACCGGCAAGGTGCCGCTGTTCGCGGATTTCAGTTCGAGCATCGCCTCCGAGCCGGTCGACGTGTCGAAGTACGGCCTGATCTACGCAGGCGCGCAGAAGAACCTCGGTCCGGTCGGGATCAGCGTGGTGATCGTGCGTCGCGACCTGCTCGAGCGCGCCGGCCAGCCGCGCGCGGACATCTTCGACTACCGCTCTCAGCTCAAGGGCGAGTCGATGCTCAACACGCCGCCGACCTGGAACTGGTACCTGCTGGGCCTGACGGTGCGCTGGATGCTGGACGAGGGCGGGACCGCCGAGTTCGACCGCCGCAGCGAGCACAAGGCGCGCCTGCTCTACCAGGCGATCGACGGATCCGGCGGCTTCTACCGCAACGACGTCGACGCAAGCGTGCGTTCGCGCATGAACGTTCCCTTCTTCCTCGTCGACGAGGCGCTCGATGCCGCCTTCCTCGACGGGGCGCGCGAGGCCGGCCTGATCGGCCTCAAGGGCCACCGGGTGCTCGGCGGCATGCGCGCCTCGCTCTACAACCCGATGCCGGTGGCGGGCGTGCAGGCACTGGTCGACTACATGCGGGAGTTCCAGAAGCGTCATGGCTGAGCGCAACACACGGGCGCGGGCGAAGTCCGCTGCCGGCAAGAACCGGCCGAAACCAACGACCGGGGTTCCCGGCACCCCCAAGGCCGCGACGCGCAAGCGGGCGGACCCGGCCGCGCCAGCGCACAGGTCGGCTGCGGCCGCGTCGTCGGCGCGCAGCCGCGGCGAGCTGTCGCGCAAGTCGCCGCCCGACCTGGCCGCGGTGCGCGCGCAGATCGACGGCATCGACCACGAGATCCAGGCGCTCATCGCAGAGCGCGCGCTGTGGGCGCACCAGGTCGGCAAGGCCAAGGGCAAGCTCGCCGCGGCCATCGACTACTACCGGCCCGAGCGCGAGGCGCAGGTGCTGCGCCGTGTGGTCGACCGCAACGACGGACCGCTCAGCGACGAGGTGCTGGTGCGCCTGTTCCGCGAGATCATGTCCGCGTGCCTGGCGCAGCAGGAACCGCTCAAGATCGGCTACCTCGGGCCCGAGGGCACGTTCTCGCAGCAGGCGGTGCACAAGCACTTCGGGCATTCGGCCAAGGGCCTGCCGCTGGTGAGCATCGAGGAGGTGTTCGACGAGGTCGCCGCGGGCAGCGCCGACTTCGGCGTGGTGCCGGTGGAAAATTCAGGGCAGGGCACGATCCAGTCCACGCTCGACATGTTCCTGACCTCGCCGCTGAAGATCTGCGGCGAGGTGGAACTGCGCGTGCACCAGTACCTGCTCTCGCGCACCGGACACCTCGAGGACATCGAGCGCGTGTACTCGCACGGCATGTCGCTGGCGCAGTGCAAGAACTGGCTGCGGCAGAACCTGCCGGGCGTGCACAAGGAAGCGGTGGCGAGCAACGCCGAGGCCGTGCGCCGGGCCAAGAAATCCGACGACGCCGCCGCCATCGCCGGCGAGAACGCGGCGCATGTCTACGGCATGAAGGTGGTGGCGGGGCCGATCGAGGACCGCAACGACAACACCACGCGCTTCCTGGTGATCGGCCGCGCCTCGTTCCCGCCGTCGGGCAACGATCGCACCTCGCTGATGGTCTCCATCCGCGACCAGCCCGGCGCGCTCTACCGCATCCTCGAGCCGCTGGCGCGGCGCGATATCAGCATGAACCGGATCGAATCGCGGCCTGCGCACGGGGCGTTGTGGCAGTACGCCTTCTTCATCGACGTGGCCGGTCATGTCGACGAGTCGCCGCTGAAGGATGCGCTGGCCGAGATCGACGATTTCGCCGGCGACGTGCGCGTACTCGGCTCGTATCCGGTCGCGGTGCCTTGATCTACGACATTGCCGGCCGCCGCGGTGCCGGCGGCCGGGCAGGCTGCGCGCGCCGCGCGTGCCGGGCCTGGGACATTTTATTGAACGCTTTGCACGGGGAGACGCGATGAGCAGCGGGACGGACATGCACTGGATCGCCTCGAAGGGCGCACCGCTGCGCGGCGAGCTGGCGGTGCCCGGCGACAAGTCGGTATCGCACCGGGCGATCATGCTGGCCTCGCTGGCCGATGGCGTCTCGCGCATCGACGGCTTCCTCGAAGGCGAGGACGCGCGCGCCACCGAGACCATCTTCCGCCGCATGGGCGTGCGCATCGAGACGCCGAAGGCCGGCAGCCGCGTCGTGCACGGCGTGGGGATCGATGGCCTGCGTGCGCCGGACGTGCCCCTGGATTGCGGCAATGCAGGAACCGGCATGCGCCTGCTCGCCGGCCTGCTGGCCGGCCAGACGTTCGACACCATCCTGGTCGGCGACGCGTCGCTGTCCAAGCGGCCGATGCGCCGGGTGACCGTGCCGCTGGCGCGGATGGGCGCGCGCATCGATACGGGCGAGGGCGGCGTGCCGCCGCTGCGCATCCACGGTGGCAGTGCACTGCGCGGGATCGAGATCGAGACCGAGGTGGCCAGCGCGCAGGTCAAGTCGGCCCTGCTGCTGGCCGGGCTGTATGCGGACGGCGCCACCACCGTGCGCGAGCCGCACCCGACCCGCGACTACACCGAGCGCATGTTGCAGGCGCTGGGCTGGCCGATCGAGTTTTCGCCCGGCTTCGCGCGGATCGAGGGCGGGCATCGCCTGCAGGCACGCGACATCGAGGTGCCCGCCGATTTCTCGTCCGCGGCCTTCTTCATCGTGGCCGCCACCCTGGTGCCCGGTTCGGAACTCCGGTTGCGGCGGGTGGGCGTGAACCCGCGCCGCACCGGCCTGCTGCACGTGCTGCGCCTGATGGGCGCGGATATCGTCGAGCAGCCGGCGGGCGAGCAGGGCGGCGAGCCGGTCAGCGACCTGCTCGTGCGCCATGCGCCGCTGCAGGGCATCCAGGTGCCCGAGGCGCACGTGGCCGACATGATCGACGAGTTCCCGGCGCTGTTCGTGGCCGCCGCCTGCGCCCGCGGCGACACCGTGGTGCGTGGCGCGGCGGAGCTGCGGGTCAAGGAATCCGACCGGATCGCGACGATGGCCACCGGCCTGCGCACGCTCGGGGCATCGATCGATGAGACCCCCGATGGCGCGGTGATCCGCGGCGGCGCCCCGCTTGGCGCCGGCAGCATCCAGAGCCATGGCGACCATCGCATCGCGATGTCCTTCGCCGTGGCGGCGCAGCTTGCACAGGGCGAGGTGCGCATCGAGGACGTGGCCAACGTGGCGACCTCGTTCCCAGGTTTCGATGCGCTGGCCTCGGGAGCCGGGCTGGGACTGCGCGCGGGCTGACCCGGCCGGTGCTCGGCCTCGGGTGGGGCAGGCAGGCATCGATGGACCTGCTTGCGCCCGACCCGCTGAAAGTCGACGGCATGGCCCGCGCTGCGGGCCATGCCGGAGTCCATCGATCCGCTGGCCTGCGCCGGTCTACTGTCGTTCGACCCTGAAATCCACCGGCACCTGCACCGACGAGGCCACCGCCTTGCCGTCGCGTGTCGCGGGCCGGAAGGTCCAGTCGCGCACCGCGCGCTCTGCGGCGCGATCCAGCTCGCGCGAGCCGCTGCGCCCGACCACCTGCACATCGCTCGGCGTGCCGTCGGCAGCCACGTCCACGCGCAGCACGACCGTGCCCTCTTCCCCGGCGCGCAGGGCGGCGCTGGGATACTCGGGGCGCTGCGGATCGATCGGCTCCGCTGGGCGCTCGCTGGGCGCTGCGGGCGGTGTCCGCTCGCGGGCGGGTTCGCGCTCCGCCGGAGCGGTCGATACCGGCGACTCGGAGGGCATGGGGGCGGTTTCGCCAATGGGCGGTGGTACCGCGTCCGGCGCGTCGTTGCGCCCGACGAAATACCAGGCCACGGCGATGATCGCCAGCAACAGCAGGATCCAGAGCAGGGCGCTGCTGCGCTGCGGCGGCGTGCCATCGCCGGGCGGCGGGGAGGCAGGGCGGTCGTGCGTCATCGGGTCGGACATGGGCCGGGCTCCATAGGTTTGGGCCCAGGCAAAGTTCCACGCGCCCCGTGCAGGCGGCGTCGCCCCGGCGTCAAGGCCCGGTGAGCCTCAGCGCGGCGCGTCGAAGCGGATCGTCTGTTGCACGGAGCCCGCCACCGCCGCGCCATCGCGCATCGCCGGTTCGAAGCGCCACTGGCGCACGGCGCGTACCGCCGCACGATCCAGGGCGCGGTTGCGGGTGCCGCTGAGCACCTCGACCTTGCCCGGACGACCATCGGCGCGCACTTCGATCTGCAGCACCACCTCGCCGGACGCGCCGGCCCGCAGTGCGGCCAGGGGGTACTCCGGTGGCGGTGCCGACAGCACCCGCGGTTCGCGTGTCCCGGCCAGCTCGGCAGGTGCCGGGGACGGCGGCATGGGCGCGGCCGGCTGGACGGCGGTCTCGACCGGAGGCGTGCCATGCTGGTCGACCCTGGGCGCGTCGCCGTCCGCAGGGGCGTCGGTGTCCATGCCGCTGGCCGCCGACTCGCCCGCCGGCAGCGGGGCCGGCAGCGGCTCGAAGATCTGGCCGGGCACGCCGGTGCCCGCTTCGCCATCGGCGCGATAGAATTCGAACTCGTCGCGCTTGCCCGACAGCACCAGGGCGAACAGCAGCAGCCCGGCCAGGATCGCGCCGCCGACCAGCCACCAGGCGCGGCCTGCGGGCAGGAAGCGGGCGATGCCGCGGGACGTGGGCGTTGAAGGCGTGGACATGCGCAGCGAAGAGCCTGTGTTTTGCCCGATTCTGGCACATCGGAGGTCATGCGCCGCGCAGGCTGCGGGGCAGGGCCTGCCCATCTCGGCGATAATGCTGCGCTGTTTCCCGCGCCCTTGCCCCCGCCATGCTCGATCCGACCCTGCTCCGCCAGCACCTGCCCGAAACCGCCGCGCGCCTGCGCGATACCCGCGGGTTCGAGCTGCCCGTCGACCGGCTGCAGGCGCTGGAGGCCGAGCGCAAGCAGATCCAGGTGCGCACCCAGGAGCTGCAGAACCTGCGCAATACGCGCAGCAAGGCGATCGGCCAGGCCAAGGCGCGTGGCGAGGACGTCGCGCCCCTGCTGGCCGAAGTCGCGGGCCTGGGCGACGAGCTCAAGGCCAGCGAGGCGCGGCTGGACGCGATCCGCGGCGAACTCGAAGCGGTCGCGCTCGGGCTTCCCAACCTGCCGGATCCGTCGGTGCCGGTGGGCGCGGACGAAACCCAGAACGTCGAGCAGCACCGCTGGGGCACGCCGCGTGCCTTCGACTTCGAAGCGAAGGATCACGTCGAACTCGGTGCACGCCACGGCTGGCTCGACGGCGATACGGCGGCCAAGCTGTCCGGCGCGCGCTTCACCGTGCTGCGCGGCCAGCTGGCCCGGCTGCATCGCGCACTCGCCCAGTTCATGCTCGATCTGCACACCGGCGAGCACGGCTACGAGGAAACCAATGTGCCGGTGGTCGTCAACGCCGACAGCCTGCTGGGCACCGGGCAGTTGCCCAAGTTCGAGGAGGACATGTTCGCCACCACCCTGGGCGAGCACCGGCGCTACCTGATCTCGACCGCCGAGATCTCCCTGACCAACATCGTGCGCGACGACATCGTCGATGCCGGGCGCCTGCCGCTGCGCATGACCGCGCACTCGCTGTGCTTCCGCTCGGAGGCCGGCAGCGGCGGTCGCGACGTACGCGGGATGATCCGCCAGCACCAGTTCGAGAAGGTGGAACTGGTGTCGATCGCGCGGCCCGAGGACAGCGACGCCGAACTCGAGCGCATGACCCGCGCCGCCGAGACCGTGCTCGAGCGCCTGGGCCTGCCGTACCGCCGCATGCTGCTGTGCTCGGGCGACATGGGGTTTTCGGCCCGCAAGACCTACGATCTGGAGGTCTGGCTGCCCTCGCAGCAGACCTACCGCGAGATCTCCTCGTGCTCCAACTGCGGCGATTTCCAGGCCCGCCGCATGCAGGCGCGATGGCGCAACCCGGACAGCGGCAAGCCCGAACCGGTGCACACCCTCAACGGGTCGGGCACCGCGGTCGGTCGCGCCCTGATCGCGGTGATGGAGAATTTCCAGCAGCCCGACGGCTCGATCATGGTGCCCGAGGTGCTTCGCCCCTACATGGGCGGCGCCGACCGCATCGCCTGAGTCGGCGCCCGGCGCGGCTGGCCCGAGTCACCCAATCATACGAACGGCCGTAACTGCCGCTTCCCGTGGCTGCGTGGTGAAACCGTCGCCCGGCAGCCGGACGCTGCCCCTGCTCACGCCACCTTCGGCAACGGCTCCGGGAGCGACGCCAGCGCGTTCGCGATCGAGTCCTGGCGGTGCTCCGGCGACAGCCCGATGCGGTCGGCGCGCACCACCTCGATGTCGGTGATCCCGAGGAACCCGAGCACCTGGCGCAGGTAGGGCTCGACGAAGTCGGTGGGCTGGCCCTGGTGCGCCCCGCCCGCGGCCAGCGCCAGGACGACGCGCTTGCCCCCGGCCAGGCCGACCGGCCCGGATTCGGTATAGCGGAAAGTGCGCCCCGCCACGGCGATCCTGTCGATCCAGGCCTTGAGCGACGAGGGCAGGCCGAAGTTGTACATGGGCGCGCCGATCACCACCACGTCGGCCGCCAGGAACTGCTCCAGGACCGCCGCGCCACGGGCTGCGCCCAGTTCGTCGCGGCCGGACAGGATGGCGCCCGACAGGTGGGGCAGCGGATCCTGTTCCAGGTCGCGGGTCTCCACCTGCAGCCCGCGCACCTCGGACCGCCAACGTGCGACGATGGCGGCAGTCAGCTGCCGGGTGACGGAATGCTCGCCCAGCGCGCTCGAATCGATCTGGAGCAGTTTCATGTCGGTGTCCTCTCTCGTGTACTGACGGGAGGGCAGCTTATTTCGTTGCATTTATGAGATAAATGCGGTTAAATATTACTCATCGTTCCAAATTCGGAGGTTCCAGTGCAGGATCTCAATGATCTGTACTACTTCGCCATGGTGGTGGAACACGGCGGGTTCGCCGCCGCGGAACGTGCCCTGGGAATCCCCAAGTCCCGCCTGAGCCGACGGATCAGCCAGCTGGAGAACGATTTGGGCGTGCGGCTGCTGCAGCGCTCGACCCGGCGCTTCGCGGTGACCGATGTCGGTCAGAGCGTGCATCGGCACGCGCAGTCGATGCTGGCCGAGGCCACCGCCGCGCGCGAGGTGGTCGACCGGCTGAGCGCCGAGCCGCGCGGCGTGGTCAAGGCCAGCGTACCGGTGGGCGTGGCGCAGCAGCTGATGCCCAAGCTGCTGCCCGAGTTCCTGGCCCGCTATCCGGAGGTGCGCGTGCAGTTGCACGTGAGCAACCGCCGCGTGGACGTGATCAACGAGGGTTTCGACGTCGCGATCCGCGTGCGCACCCGCTTCGACGACGACGGCAGCCTGGTGATGCGCAGCTTCGGCCAGATCCAGGAACTGCTGGTCGCAAGCCCCAGGTACCTGGACCGTGCCGGCCGCCCGACCGCGCCCGAGCAACTGGGCGACCACACGACCATGACCATGGGCGAGGACGAGGGCCGCCAGCGCTGGGAACTGCAGGGCAGAGACGGCGAGGTCCGCCGCGTCGAGCTCAAGGCACGCGTGTCCGGCTTCGATTTCCCGATGCTGATGGCACTGGCCAAGCAGGGACTGGGCATCACCATGCTGCCCGAGACCATGTGCGCCGAGGCCGTGCGCAGCGGCGAACTGGAGGTGGTGCTGCCCGACTGGCGGCTGCCGCAGGGCGTGGCGCATGCGGTCTTCGCCTCGCGTCGCGGCATGCTGCCGGCGGTGCGCGTGTTCATCGATTTTCTGGCCGAGAAACTGCCGCCGTTGATCGAGGAATCCAGCCTCAACTGCCGCAACTGCAACAAGGACGATGGCGCTTCGGCAGCCGCCGGCGCCCTGCGCCGGCCGGGCGGCGACGCGGGCACGCATGCGACAATGCGCTGAGCGCGCGGTCGTAGCAACGGCGCGGTAAAAGCCGGAAGGGTGGCAGAGTGGTCGATTGCAGCGGTCTTGAAAACCGCCGATGGGTCAAACCATCCGTGGGTTCGAATCCCACCCCTTCCGCCATCACACCCCGATATCGAAATGGCACACGTCCTCGCGCGTGCCGAGCTTGGTGTACAGCGCCATCGCCGGTGCGTCCGGCGGGTCGGCCTGCACGTAGATCACCCAGGCCCCGCGTTCGCGTGCGATCGCGCGCAGCTCGTCGATGAGCGCGGTGGCGATGCCGCGTCGGCGCCAGGCCTCGTCCACCGCCAGGTCGTAGATGTAGATCTCGCTGCGGGCCTGTTCGAACTTCTGCAGTTCGTAGGCCGCCAGGCCACCGACGACCTCGCCCCCCGAGATCGCGGCCAGGGCGATGAACTGCCCGCCCGACAACAGCCTGCCCAGGTAATCGTCGTCGGGCTGGGCGCCGGTGTAGGTGTCCATGTCGTCGAAGGCCTTGCCCAGCATGGCGAGCAGGGCGCGCATCACCATGAGGTCGCCGGCGGATACGCGCCGGATATCGGGTTCGGCCGTCGTCATTCGTTGCTCCTGTGACCAGGTGTTCCGGTGGGCGCTGTCCTCCGCCCCGGTGCGCTTGCGCGCGCGCGTGGCATGGCGCTAGCCTCCCGTGGTCAGGGGCGTGGCGCAAGGGGAGACAGGGATGACGATCCGGGTGTTCATGGTCGACGACCATGCGCTGGTGCGCGCAGGGATGCGCATGATTCTGTCGGGCGAAACCGACATCGAAGTAGTGGGCGAGGCCGAGTCCGGCGAGAGTGCGCTGCCGATGATCCGCAAGCTGCGGCCGGACGTGGTGCTGTGCGACCTGCACCTGCCCGGCGTGAGCGGGCTGGAGGTCACCGAGCGCGTGGTCAAGGGCCGGCACGCCAAGGTGATCGTGGTGTCGGTGCTGGAGGACGGGCCGATGCCGCGCAAGCTGATCGAGGCCGGCGCGTCCGGTTACGTCGGCAAGGGCGGCGACTCGACCGAGCTGGTGCGTGCGGTGCGGGATGTGGCGCGCGGCAAGCGGTTCCTGGCCAACGGCATCGCGCAGAAGCTGGCGCTGTCGGGACTGGGTGGCGAGCTCACGCCGTTCGATGAGCTGTCCCCGCGCGAGCTCGAGATCTCGATGCTGCTGGTGCAGGGGCTGCGGCAGGAAGAGATCGCGCGGCGGCTCAACCTCAGCCCGAAGACGATCAATACCCACAAGTCGCGGCTGTTCGCCAAGCTTGGCATCGACGACAGCATCGCGCTGGCGCGCCTGGCCAGCCAGTACGGGTTGGTCGATCCCTCGCAGGTGATCTAGCACCTGCGAGGGGCGACCCGGGGCGGGACGTCAGGCGTTGCGGCGGGTGTCGCCGTCGGCGTGGATGTCGTCCTGTCCCGCGGCTTCGTCGATCGCCTCGGCCGCATCTTCCGCGGGCGAGTTCGCGACGGCTTGCGCAGGCGGCGCCTGCACGGGCGCGTCGAACAGGCCCGGCGCGCGGTCGTCCGCCGGCGGCGCCTGCTCGACCACGAGCGCCGCGGCCGCAGCCGGTTCGGCTGCGGGCTCAGCCAGTGCGGCGGTGTCCTGCGCAACGACCGGCTCCGAAGTCGCGTCGACCAGGACCGGGGCTTGGGTCAGCGGCGCGGACGTCGGCGTCGGTTCGGCGGCCTCGGCTGCTGCGACCGGGTCTACCGCCGCCGCGGCCTGCGCCACAGGCTCGGGCACGTCGACCTGGGCAGGTTCGGCTGCAGCGACGACCGGTGCATCGGGCTCGAGCGACGCCGGCGTGGCCTGCGCCACCTGCTCCGGCTCCGGCACATCGCGCTGGGCAGGCTCGGCTGCAGCCACCGGCGGTACGACGGGCTCGAGCGCGGCGGTCGCCACCGGCTCGGCCTGTGCCGGCCGAGGTTCGACTGGCGCCGTGGCTGCGGCGGACTCGTCCGCCGCAGCGACCACGGTCGTCGCCGGCCTGGTCCCGGCCTGCGCCGTGTCCGTCTCGACGGGCGCAGGCGCGGCGGGGACGGAGGCGGCCTGCACCGGCGCGCCAGGCTCGTCGAACTCGAATTCCGGCTGGGTGCGGCGGGCCTGCGCGATGGCGGGCGTTTCGCCCTCGTCGTCGCCCTCGTCGCCGTCCTGGCCCAGGTCGTCGTTCAGTCCTTCAGCCAGTCCGGCGGCTTCGCCGTTGCCGCGACGGCGACGGCGCCCGCCGCGACGCCCGCGACGACGACGGCCACCGGCGCCCTCATCGCCCGCGGCGACCGCGGTCTGGTCCTGCCCATCGGCGCTGGCCGCCTGGGCCTGGGCCGCGGTCTCGGCCGCTGCGGTGCCAGGTTCCGGCGCTGCGACCACGCTGGGCGGGGTGGCGACGGGGGACGCGTCCTGCGTCGCGGTCGCGGGAGCGAAGGGCTCGCGCTCGACCGACTCGACAATGGCGGCAGGCGCTGGCGACCTGGTGGCCGCGTCGGGCTGCGGCCTGGTCACCGGCTCGCCCGCGTCGGCCGCGCGGGCCTGTTGCTTGGGCTGCTTGGCCGGCTTCTTCTGCGCCGGAGCCTGGGCCTGCGGCTGCGCGTTGCCCTGCGCCGGCTGCTGGCCACGCGCCGGCTGGGCCTGGCGCGCTTCCTTCTGCTGTCCCTGGGCCGGTTTGCCGCCATCACGGCGTGCCGCCTTGCCCTGGCGCTGGTCGCGCCGGCCGCGTTCTCCGCGTTCGCCACGCTCGCGATTGCCACGCTCGCCGCGTTCACCACGCTGCGGCGACTGCGCCGACGACGCAGGCCGTGCCGGTTCGGTGTTCGACGCGGATTCGCCGACGAAGACCCGACGGAGCCAACCAAGCACGCCACCGGCCGCGACCGGCACGGGGGCGGGCGCGACGACCGGCGCCGGCGCGGGCGCCGGTTCGGGCTGGGGCTCGCGCACCGGCGCAGGCTGCGCAGGACGCACGTTGGTGACGGCCGGCGGCGGGATGTTGAGGTTGTTCTTGTTCAGCGCGATGGTCGCCACGCGACGCGGCGTGCCGCGCTGGTAGCTCGGGCGCGCACTTTCCTCGCCCAGTTCGTTCTCGCGCAGCCGGGTAACCTCGTAGTGCGGCGTGTGCAGCTGCTCGTCGGCCACGATCACGATCGGCGCCTTGTGGCGCTTCTCGATCTCGGCCAGCGCGCCGCGCTTTTCGTTGAGCAGGAAGTTGGCGATCTCCACCGGCGCCTGCACCAGCACCTGGCCGGTGTTGTCCTTCATCGCGTGCTCCTCGGCGACGCGGATGATCGACAGGCTCAGCGATTCCACGCTGCGCATGCGGCCGTGGCCCTCGCAGCGCGGGCAGACGATCTGGCTGGATTCGCCCAGGCTGGCGCGCAGCCGCTGGCGGCTCATTTCCAGCAGGCCGAACTTGGAGATGCGGCCCAGCTGCACGCGCGCGCGGTCGTACTTGAGCGCGTTCTGCAGCTTGTTCTCGACCTCGCGCTGGTGCTTGCTCGAGTCCATGTCGATGAAGTCGATCACCACCAGGCCGCCCAGGTCGCGCAGCCGCATCTGGCGTGCGACCTCTTCGGCCGCCTCCAGGTTGGTGTTGAACGCGGTGGTCTCGATGTCGCTGCCCTTGGTGGCGCGCGCCGAGTTCACGTCGATCGCGGTCAGGGCCTCGGTCTGGTCGATCACCAGGGCGCCGCCGGAGGGCAGGCGCACGGTGCGCTCGTAGGCGCTCTCGATCTGCGACTCGATCTGGTAGCGGTTGAACAGCGGGACGTCGTCGGTGTAGTGCTTGAGCTTGCGCAGGTTGTGCGGCATCACCTGCTCGACGAAGTCCTTGGCCTCGGCGTACATCTCCGGGGTGTCGACCAGGATCTCGCCGATGTCGGCGCGCATGTAGTCGCGCAGCGCGCGGGTGATCAGGCGTGATTCCTGGTAGATCAGGAACGGCGAGGGCTTGCTGAGGGCGGCCTCGGCGATCGCACGCCAGATGCTGAGCAGGTAGTCCAGGTCCCACTGCAGCTCTTCGGCGTCGCGGCCGACGCCGGCGGTGCGGATGATCACCCCCATGTCCTCGGGGATGGTCAGCGCGTCCATGGCCTTCTTCAGCTCGGCCCGGTCGTCGCCCTCGATCCGGCGCGAGACACCGCCGGCGGTGGGCGAGTTGGGCATCAGCACCATGTAGCGGCCGGCCAGCGAGATGAACGTGGTCAGGGCCGCGCCCTTGTTGCCGCGCTCTTCCTTGTCGACTTGGACCACGACTTCCTGGCCTTCGCGCAGGAGTTCCTTGATGTTGCCCGAGCGGTGGTCTGCGCCGGCCTGGAAGTAGTCGCGCGAGACTTCCTTCAGCGGCAGGAAGCCGTGGCGGTCGGCGCCGTATTCGACGAAGGCCGCTTCGAGGGAGGGCTCGAGCCGGGTGATGCGGCCCTTGTAGATGTTGGACTTCTTCTGTTCGCGGGACGGCTGTTCGATGTCGATGTCGTACAGGTTCTGGCCGTCGACGATCGCCACGCGCAGTTCTTCTGCCTGCGTGGCGTTGATGAGCATTCGCTTCATGGTTTGCGTTTCCTCGCGCTTGCCGCTGCCGCGCTCTTGCGAGCGTGTGCAGGCGCGCGGAACGCCGGGGCGTTTCGCCTGGAGCTTCGGTTGGCCGCCAGCCGCGCATGCGCAGCGGCGATCCCGGGTTTCCAGCGCTACGACACCACGGCGGACCGCGGGAGCGCTTCAATCAAGAGTGTTACGGGGCCGGCGGCTGCTTCGCGAAGGCCTTTCGGGCCGGCGCTTGCGCCGCGCGGGACATGTTCAGCACCGCTGCCTTCGCAACGGGCGGTGTCCGGGACTGCCGTCCAGCCGCTAACATGGCCGCCCCGAGGGCGGTGGCCGCGTGCTGGCACGGACCTCGCGGAAGGCGGGCTTTCGGCCCGTGATCTTCCAGCGAAATCAGCACCTTATCTCGCCCGCCGAGTGTATCAGATAAAGCCCAAGAATGAATGAGACCCGGTTACCCCCCAGCGGTGGCGTACGCATCGTCGCCGTCGACGGCGAGCGCGCCGGACAACGCCTCGACAACTTCCTGCTGTCCCAGTTGAAGGGCGCGCCCAAGTCGCTGGTGTACAAGATCGTGCGCAGCGGCCAGGTTCGGGTGAACGGCGGGCGGGCCAAGGCCGAGACCCGGCTGGAGGCGGGGGACCAGGTGCGGATCCCGCCGGTCCGTCTCGGCGAGCCGGGAGACAAGGGCGCGCCCGCCAAGGGTCTGCTGGAGGCGATGGCCGCCAGCATCGTGTTCGAGGACGCACGCCTGCTGGCCATCAGCAAGCCCTCCGGCGTGGCCAGCCATGGCGGCAGCGGGGTCAACTTCGGGGTCATCGAGACGCTGCGCGCCCTGCGGCCCGGCCAGGAGTTGGAACTGGTGCACCGGCTCGACCGCGACACCTCGGGCCTGATGGTGATCGCCAAGAAGCGCTCCGCGCTGCGCGAGCTGCAGGCCCTGCTGCGCGAGGATCCATCGGTGCAGGCCAAGGGCATCGCCAAGCGCTACCTGACCCTGCTGGCGGGGCGCATGCCCGACGGCGTGATGAGCGTGGACGCGCCGCTGCACGTGGGCCTGCGCCAGGGCGGGGAGCGCCACGTCCAGGTCGGCCCGGAAGGCAAGGCATCGCTGAGCCATTTCCGGGTGCTGGAGCGTCGCGGTGGGCAATCCTATTGCGAGGTCCGCATCGAGACCGGACGCACCCATCAGATCCGCGTGCACGCCCGGCACATCGGGCATCCGGTGGCCGGCGACGACAAGTACGGCGATCCCGACGTCAATCGGCGCCTGCGTGATCAGCTCGGGCTGCGCCGGCTGTTCCTGCACGCCGCCTCGCTGGAGTTCGCGCTCGAGGGAGGCCAGGCGCCGTACGTGTTGAATGCCCCGCTGGCGCCCGAGCTCGTCGAGGTGCTGGACCGGCTGGGCTGAGCCGCTTCCAGGCGGCTGTCCAACCCACAGCGCCGCGCCCGTCCCGGGCGCTCACGACTTTCCAGCCCCTACCGCGCTCGAGGCGCGCAATGACAGGGCGACGACGGGAGGCGCGATTCAATCGGTCGCCATGACCGACGCCGCGTCCGCTTCGCCCACCCGGCCAGGCCCAGGGTCCACGACCGCCCCGGCCGTCTGGACGATCGGGCATTCCACGCGATCGTGGGAGGAATTCCTCGATCTGCTGGCCGAGTGCGGCATCGGCGCCATCGCGGACGTGCGTCGCTTCCCGGGTTCCCGCAGGTATCCCTGGTTCGCCAGCGAAGCCATGGCGGAGCAATTGCCGGCGGCAGGCCTGCAGTACCACTGGCTGCCGCAGCTCGGCGGTCGCCGCAAAGCGCGGCCCGGTTCGCCCAATGCCGCCTGGCGCAACGCGGCCTTCCAGGGCTATGCCGACCACCTGCGCAGCAGCGAGTTCGCGCAGGGGCTGGATCTGGCGCTGCAGAGCGCGCGTGCGTGCAGGACCGCGCTGATGTGCGCGGAGGCGGTGTGGTGGCGTTGCCACCGGCGGTTGATCAGCGACGTACTGGTGCATCGCGGGCACGAGGTCGTCCATATCCTCGGAGCAGGCCAGTACCAGCGGCATGGCCTGCATCCCGATGCGCGTGCCGATGGCGATCTGCTGGTCTATCCGCCCGTGCAGGCGGCGTTGTTTCCGGGCGGGAGCGGCTGACGGCGCAATGCGTCGCTGCGGCGATCCCCGCCTGGCTGCGGATGTGGAAAGGGCCCGCTGACGGGCCCTTTCCGGCATCGCGCCGTGGGGGAGGGGCGCTATTCTTCCTCGTCGCGTCCGGGCTGCTGTCCCTGCTGCCTTTCGCGCTGGTTGCCGCTGTCCTGGGACTCGCGCTGGCTGTCTTCGCTGTCACGCATGTGCCGTCTCCTGTCCCCGGCCCAATGCCGGGGTGGGGCGAGCCTGCGCCGGCCGCCGTCAAGACGATGTGCGAGCGGCCTGCCCTGGATTCATCATGCTGAAGCGACCCCGCCGGGCCGTGGCTCAGCCGTCGAGCGCGGCAAGCAACTGCCGGATGCGATAGGGCTTGGACAGGAAATGGGCGCCCTCCGGCAACTGCTCCAGCTGGGAGCGCTGGTAACCCGAGGCCACCACCACGCGAGGACGCGGCTGTTGTCGCAGCGCGTGTTCCGCCACCTCCAGGCCGGAGACGCCTTGCGGCATGCTCACGTCGGTGACCACGTGCGAAAAGCGGCTGCTGCCGAGCTGCTCCAGGGCCTCGCGCCCGTTCCGGGCCATGGTGACCTCATAGCCATGGTCGGACAGCGCGTCCTGCATGATGCTGCGCAGGTCGTCCTCGTCCTCGACGAACAACACGTGCTGCGTCGGTCTGCTCATTCGCCCCCCGCAACCGGCAGGCGGATGACCAGGCTCGTGCCGGCCCCCGGCGTGCTGGACAGGTCCACGCCGCCGCCCGACTGCGAGGCGAAGCCGAATACCTGGCTCAGCCCGAGGCCGCTGCCCTTGCCGACCTCCTTGGTGGTGAAGAACGGTTCGAACACGCGGGTCTGGTGATCGAACGGGATGCCCGGCCCCGTGTCCGTGACCTCGACGCAGACGAACCGGTGCTGGGGACTGCCGGACGATCCCGGCTCGCGTTCGTCCCGCAGAAAGGTCCGCAGGTGGATGCGTCCGCCATCCACCATCGCATCACGGCTGTTGCTGACCAGGTTGAGCAGCGCGGCCTCCAGCTGGCCCGCATCGGCATCCACTTCAGGCAGCGGCTCGGCGAGTTCGAACGAGAACTCCACGGCATCGCCCGCGCAGCGTCGCAGCAACTCGTCGCGGTCGCGGATGACGGTGTTGATGTCGAGCCGCTCCGGCGCGAGATTCTGGCCGCGACCGAAGGTGAGCAGCTGCCGCGACAGCAGCACCCCGCGCTCGGAGGCGCGCATTGCCGTCTCCACCATGCGCGACACGCGCTCGTCGCGGACGCGGTTGTCGATGACGTCCAGGCTGTTGATGATGATGGTCAACAGGTTGTTGAAATCATGCGCCAGGCCCAGCGTGAGCTTGCCGATCGCCTCCATCTTCTGCGACTGCAGCAGCGAGTGGCGCGTCCGTTCCAGGCGCTGTTCGGCTTCGTAGCGTTCGGTGATGTCGCGGGTGATCTTGGCGAAGCCGACCAGGCGACCATCCTCGAAGATCGGGTCGATCACCACGCTGGCGTGGAAGCGGCTGCCGTCCTTGCGCAGGCGCCATCCCTCGCCGACATAGCGGCCCTCGGTACGGGCAGTGTGCAGGTTGCGTTCCGGCACGCCCGCGGCCGCATCTTCCGCAGAATAGAACCGGGAGAAGTGGCTGCCGACGATCTCGTCGGCGCTGTAACCCTTGATGCGTTCGCCGCCGGGGTTCCAGGAGCGCACGTGGCCAGTGTCGTCCAGCATGTAGATCGCATAGTCGGTGACCGAGTTCAGAAGGAGCGCGAACTGGCGGCTGGGGTCCCCCAATCCGAGCGTGGTGCGTGCTTCCTCGGCCGACTGCATGTGGATCCCCCGGAACAAGCGACCAAGGTAGGATTGCGAAAGTTAAAAAACTGTCAATCGCGCGACGGAAAGACCCGCATGCGGCGACGTGCCGGATGCCGTCTTGGCACAGGTTCGCGTAGGCGCCACGCGGCGCCCGTCAACGTTGGCGGGCCCGACCGGCCGGCGCACGCACCGACACATGCAGGCTGCCCGCCACATGCCATCGCCAGGGGAATTCCACCGCGCGGCTGATGCCGATGCGCGGGCCGACCGCAGGCTCGCGCGGCGGCGGGGTACCGTCGCTGACGATACCGATCCCCGAATCGGCCGTGACCAGGTCGGCGCCGTCCAGCGCGCCTGTGATGCCGAAGGCCTGGGAGAGCTTGCCTGGGCCGCTGGCGAGGTCGCGGTCGCGGCGCGCCGCAGGCCGCAGCAGGCGCATCTGCTCCACGCCCCGGATCGGTTCGGCCGCGCGCAGCAGCACGCCCATGCCTTCGCCGACCTCGCCGCATACCGCGTTGCTGCCCCAATGCATGCCATAGGTGAAGTAGACGTACAGATGCCCCGGCTCGCCGAACATGGTGGCGTTGCGCGCGGTCTTGCCGCGGAACGAATGCGCGGCCGGATCCTCATGGCCCGCATAGGCCTCGACCTCGACGATGCGCGCTGCGCGACCGTCGCCACGCACCAGGATCTTGTTGAGCAGTTCGGGCGCGACGAGGGCAGGGTGGCGTCGGTAGAACGCGCGTGGCACCGGAACCCACTGCGCATGCGTGGCGGTTGCCGTATCCAGATGCTGCTCCGTGTCGGTTGCGGTCGTGCGCCAGAGGATGACCGCAGGGCCCGCAAGCGATTGTCAACGCGTGCGGTGTCGTTGCCGTGCCCGAAAGGGTGGCCCGGATTCCTGCCGGGTCGACACGCATCCCGGCAGTCGCGTCGGATGGCGCCCGCTCCGGTGCCGCGCGGCGGCCGGTCGCGGCGGGATCGTGCCGCGTACGCGTGATCGAGGCCGATGGTGCGCAGGTCGCGACGTTCGACGTGACTCGACCAATGCCACGATGACGGGCCAGTCGGCGGCTGAGGCAGCGGCATGCCGGGAGCGGCTGCGACGCGCCGGAGCACGACCCACTTGCCTGCCCGGTACATGGATCACTAGAATAGGCGGCTCACCTGTCGGGGTGTAGCTCAGTCTGGTAGAGCGCTACGTTCGGGACGTAGAGGTCGCAGGTTCGAATCCTGTCTCCCCGACCATCAGGTCAAGCAGTTGGGCCACCCTCGCGGGTGGCCTTCCTGTTTCCGGGCCGTGGGTTCCGGGCAATGGGCGCCGGCGCGACATGCGTCTGCGGCGCGCCCCCCATCCAGCCGGACGGGCATCGCGCCGCGTCCATGCCGCGATCGCCATACTGCGGGCTCCGTCGATGGCGAGATGCGATGACCGCAATCCTTGCCGCGCCCGCGCGCGGCGAACGCAAACGCCGCACTGACTGGCTGGATGCGCAACTCGCGCCGGTGCGCGCGACGCACCGCAGGGGGCTGGCGGCCTTGGTGGCCGGGGGCTGGTTGCTGCTGCCGCAGGCCTGGGCGATCGCGACCATCGCCCAGGCGGTGTTCGTCGAGGGACGTGCGCCGCAAGCGATGGCCGGCCCCTTCCTGGTCCTGCTGCTGGCGATGCTGTTGCGCGCCGCGCTGGTCCGGTACGCGCAGGCTGCGGCGGCCACCGTGGCCGAGTCGGTCAAGGCGCGATTGCGTACGCGACTGGCGGAACAGTCGCTCGCCCGGGGAGCGCTGTGGCTGCGCGGTCGCCGCAAGGGCGCGCTGGTGGAGCTGTCGATGGGGCAGGTCGATGCGCTCGACGGCTACTACGCCGGCTACCTGCCCGCCCGTGCCGAGGTGATGTGGGTGCCCGTGGCGCTGCTGGTCGCGGTGGCCGCCGCGGACTGGGTGGCGGGCCTGCTGCTGCTGCTCACCGCGCCGATGATCCCGCTGTTCCAGATGCTGGTCGGCTGGGGCGCCGAAGCGGCGGGCCGCAGCCAGTTGCAGGCGCTGGCACGGGCTTCGGCGCATTTCGCGGACCGGCTGCGCGGGCTGGACCTGGTCCGGGTGCATGGCCGCGCGGGCGATGAACTGCGGGAGGCCGCCGCCGCGGCGGATGAGGTGCGCGACCGGAGCATGCGGGTGCTGCGCATCGCCTTCCTGTCGTCGGCGGTGCTGGAGTTTTTCGCTTCCGTCAGCGTGGCGATCGTCGCGATCTGGTTCGGCTTCCGTTACCTGGGCCTGGTCGACTTCGGCCCCGCGCTTCCGGCCGGCCTGCTTTTCACCGGCCTGTTCTGCCTGCTGCTGGCACCGGAGTACTTCGCGCCGCTGCGGCGGCTGGCCGCGCACTACCACGATCGCGCCAACGCCCAGGCGGCGGCTGGGCTGGTGGAAGATGTGTTCGAAGCGCTGCCGCGCGACCGGGCCGAGCCGGCTCCGCCCCCCGCCGGCACCGCGAGCCGCGACGGCGGACTCGTGGTGGAGCAACTGCGACTGCGGTATCCCGGGGCCGCCGCGCCGGCGGTGCAGGGGGTGTCGTTCGCACTGGCCCCGGGAGGACGGCTCGCGCTTGCCGGGCGCAGCGGCTCGGGCAAGAGCAGCCTGCTCGAAGCACTGGCGGGCTGGGTGCCCGCGGAGGCCGGCAGGCTGGAGCTGCCTGCCGGTGCGAGGATCGCGCTCGCAGGACAGCGGCCGTGGATCTTCCAGGGCAGCCTGGCGGACAACATCCGCCTCGGCGACCCGG
Organism: Luteimonas campi; assembly: GCF_051162505.1. Lineage (NCBI taxonomy): Bacteria > Pseudomonadati > Pseudomonadota > Gammaproteobacteria > Lysobacterales > Lysobacteraceae > Luteimonas > Luteimonas campi. The sequence continues at coordinate 412,417 of NZ_JBNWEM010000001.1, read as the reverse complement.
AGGCAGGCGATGCCGCCCTGGAGCAGGCGGCCGAGGCGGCCCAGGTGCTGGCGTTCGCGCGTCGCCTGCCGCAGGGGCTGCTCACACGGGTGGGCGAGCGCGGCATCGGCCTCTCGGGCGGGGAGGCGAGGCGGGTGGCGCTTGCGCGGGCGCTGCTGCGCGATCCCGACCTGCTGCTGCTCGACGAGCCCACCGCCTTCCTCGACGCCGGCACCGAGGCCGGGCTGCTGGCGGCCCTGGAGGCATTCGCCCGCGGCCGGATGGTGGTCGTGGCGACGCACAGCCCGGCGGTGATGGCCTGGGCCGGGCGGGTGCTGCGCCTGGACGGGCCTGCTCCGCGGAGCGCGCGTGCCGGAGCGCCGGCATGAGCGTGACCGGCCCGGGACAGGTGCTGTCCCGCCACCGGGCGGCTCTCGTGGCCACCGTGGCCCTGCTGCTGGCGACCCTGCTCGCCGGCATCGGGCTGCTGGGCGTATCCGCCGGCTTCCTGACGGGCGCGGCGCTGAGCTTCGGCGTACTCGGCGGATTCAACCTGTTCCTGCCCTCGGCCGGCATCCGCGCGCTCACCATGGCGCGGATCCTGAGCCGCTACGGCGAGAAGCTGGTCGGCCACGAAACAACGCTGCGCATTGCGCGCGACCTGCGCGTCTGGCTGTTCGGACGAATGCTGTCGCTGTCGCCCGGGCAACTGTCGCGGCTGCGCACGGGGGATCTGCTGGCGCGCCTGCTGGACGACATCGATGCGGTGGACGGCCTGCTGGTGCGCGCGATCGGGCCGCTGCTGGCGCTGGTTCTGGCCGCGCTGGCGCTGGTGCCGTTCGCCCTGCTGCTGGATCCGCCGTCGGGCGCATGGATCGCGGTGGTCTGCGGGGCCAGCGCCATGATCGCCTGGTGGGGCGCGGCGCGTGGGCACGCGGCCACCGCGCTGGCCCGGCAGCGTGCCTGCCTGCGCGCCAGCCTGCATGAGCTGCATGACGGCGCGGCCGACCTGGCCGCCGTGGATGCCACCGGGCGCTGGCTGCTGCGCCTTCCCGGCCAGGCTGCGGAGCTGGCGCTGGAGGAACGCCGGCGGCGCCTGCGTCTGGCCGATATCGGTGCCCTGCAGGGCGTGGCCGGGGCGGTGGGGTGGTCCGTCCTGCTCTGGCTGGTCTGTACGGCGGTGGTCGAGGGCCGGCTGGGCGCGGATCGTGCCGCTGGCCTGGCCTTCGCCGCCCTGGCGCTGTCGGAGATGCTGCCGGGCATGGCGCTGGCCTGGCAGTCGCTGCAGGCGGCGCGCGCTTCCGGGTCCCGCATCGACGCGCTGGCCGGCCAGTCGCCCGCCGTCGCCGATCCGGTTCGTCCCGGCGTGCTGCCGGCCCGGGGGGCGCTGGTGCTGGACTCGGTCGCCTTCGCCTGGCCCGGGGGGCGGCGCGTCCTCGACGGGGCCGAGTTGCAGCTGGAACCCGGCGAGCGCGTCGCGATCCGCGGCGACAGCGGCATCGGCAAGAGCAGCCTGGCCGCACTGGCGTTGCGCCTGGCCGATCCCCTGGCCGGCGCGGTGCGCTGGGGCGGCGTCGACCTGCGCGAAGTGGCGCAGGCCGACTGGCATGCCCGCCTCGCCTGGCTGCCCCAGGAAGCACCGGTCTTCGCCGGGACGCTGGCCCGGAACCTGCGCATGGGCGGTGGCGGGACCGACGAGGCGGACCTGCATCGCCTGCTGGCCGCCCTGCGGCTGGAGGATTGGGCCGACGCCGCAGGCGGACTGGCGGCCTGGATCGGCGAGAACGGCGCCACCGTCTCCGCGGGGCAGGCGCGCCGCATCGCGCTGGCGCGGGCCCTGCTGCGCCCGGTACCGCTGCTGGTGCTGGACGAGCCCACCGACGGTCTCGACCAGGACACTGCCGACGCGGTGATGGGCGCCTTGCCGGCGCTGTGCGGCGACAGGTCCGTGCTGCTGATCAGCCACGCGCCACTGCCCCCGGGCGTAGTCCACCGCGAGCTGCTGTTGAGCGAAGGGCGGCTGCATCCGCTGGCGAGGGCGGGTTGAGCGACGCCTCCGCGCTGCCGCCTACTGCAGGACGGTAGCCAGTTCGGCGAGCGCGGCGTGGTCGAGGATTTCCACGTGCTGGGGGTCGGGCAGGGCGATCACGCCCTGTTCGCGCAGGCGGGTGAAGCTGCGGCTCACCGTCTCGACGGTGAGGCCGAGATGGTCGGCGATGTCGCCACGGCCCATCGGCAGGGCCATGGTGGCTTCGTCGTCGTGGATCTTCATCTGCCTGCGCAATCGCAGCAGGAAGCTGGCCAGACGCTCCATCGGCGACAGGCGCGCGAGCAGCAGCATCGAGTCGTGCGCATCGTCGAGCTCGCGGCAGGCGCGCTCGAGCAGGGTGTGCTCGAACTCGGGGAAGCGGTTGCGCAGGTCGCGCAGCACCGCGAGGTCGAAGACGCAGACGCGGCTCGGAACCACCGCTTCGATGCTGTGCCGGTGCACCGTCATCTCCGACAGTCCGACGAAGGTGCCGGGCGTGGCGAAGCCGACCACCTGGCGGCGCGCGTCGGACAGGGTGCGCACCAGGCGCAGCATGCCGCCGGTGACGCTGTAGGCATGCCGGCTGGGCTGGCCGCTGCGCGCGAGTTCGGCGTTGGCCTGCAGCTCCATCGACGAGGCGTAGCGCTCCAGCGAATCGATCTCGGGCGCGGGCAGCGAGGCGCAGACCGCGAGGTCGCGCACCGCACAGCGGGCGCAGTCGATCGGGACGACGGTACGGGTCTGGTGACGGCAGCGGGCAACGGCGGGACTGGACATGCGGCTTCTGTTCGCAGACTGGGCACATGATACCGGTGCGCGAGGTCGCCCATCCGGAAAAAATGTCCCAGCCCGGTGGCACGCCGGCCGGCGCGGCCGCAGGAAGGCCGTCGGCGCCCGGTTCGAGGTCATGCCCGGGTAGAATGGGCGTCTTTCTCCGCCACTTCGCGACAGCATGATCAAGCCCAGAACCCCGCCCGGCGTCATGGAACTGCTGCCGCGCGACCAGATCGCGTTCCAGCGCATGCTCGACACGATCCGGCGCATCTTCGAGGGTTTCGGCTTCCTGCCGATCGAGACTCCGGTGTTCGAGCTGTCGGAAGTGCTGCTGACCAAGTCCGGCGGCGAGACCGAGCGCCAGGTGTATTTCGCCCAGTCCACCGGCGCGCTGGAGAAGGCCGCCGACGGCCTACCCGAACTGGCCTTGCGTTTCGACCTCACCGTGCCGCTGGCGCGCTACGTGGCCGAGCACGAGCACGAGCTGGCGTTCCCGTTCCGCCGCTACCAGATGCAGCGCGTGTACCGCGGCGAGCGTGCGCAGCGCGGGCGCTTCCGCGAGTTCTACCAGTGCGACATCGACGTGATCGGCAAGGACGCGTTGTCGACGCGCCACGACGCCGAGGTGCCGGCGGTGATCAGCGCGGTGTTCGAGGCGCTGGACATCGGCGATTTCACCATCCAGTTCAACCACCGCAAGATGCTGCGCGGCTACTTCGAGGGCCAGGGCATCGCCGCCGAGGCGCAGGTGCCGGTGCTGCGCGAGATCGACAAGCTCGACAAGCGCGGCGAAGACGCGGTGCGCGCGACCCTGGCGGGCGAGGGTTTCGGGCTGTCGGCCGAGGTGATCGACCGGCTGATGGCGTTCTCCCGCGTACGCTCGACCGGCCACGACGATGCGCTGGCCAGGCTCGATGCCCTGGGCAGCGGTACGCCGCTGTTCGAGGAGGGGCGCGAGGAACTGCGCGAAGTGCTGCACCGGCTCAAGGCGCTGGGCGTGCCGGAGTCCCGCTATGCGATCAACCTCTCGATCGCGCGCGGCCTGGATTACTACACCGGCATCGTCTACGAGACCACGCTCGACGCGCACCCGGGCATCGGCTCGATCTGCTCCGGCGGGCGCTACGACAACCTCGCCAGCCACTACACGAAGTCGAAGCTGCCGGGCGTGGGCATCTCGATCGGCCTGACGCGCCTGTTCTGGCAGCTGCGCGAGGCCGGCCTGGTCCGGACCGCCGACAGCTCCGTGGACGTGCTGGTGACGCTGTTCGACGACGCCGGCCTCGACCATGCCCTGGGCCTGTCGCAGCAGTTGCGCGCGGCCGGGCTCAACGTCGAGACCCAGCTCGAGCCGCGCAAGCTCGGCAAGCAGATGCAGTACGCAGACCGCGCCGGGATCCGCTTCGTGGTGATCCGCGGCGAGGACGAGGCGGCCAAGGGCGTGGTCTCGGTGAAGGACCTGCGCCGCGGCGAACAGTTCGAAGTGGCGGACGCCGATCTCGCGCGCACCCTGCTGGTGGAGCGCGAGCAGTGGCGGGCGCTGCGCGACGGCGCGGGCTGAGCCGCGACGCCGGTCGCACCCGTCGGGCGCGCGCCTTCGCGACGCCGCGTCCGCCGGATGGCGTCGGGCAGCCGGCGAAGCCGGTTCCAACATGGTGGCCGGGCCAGGCACCGCCCGCGCGCCTTGCGGCAGGGAGTCCGGGCGGCCTCGTTCCGCCCGCTTTCCGCCGTGCACCACGGCAGACATGATGTCCCGGCACGCGGGACGCCCCCGATGACGACGGCAGACGCGCCATGAAACCTGTTCTCCTGGACGGTAAATCCCTCACCCGCGACCAGCTGGTGGTGGTCGCCAATGGCGCGCAGGTCGCGCTCGATCCCGCGGCGCTGCGCGACGTGGCCCGCGCCGCCGACTTCCTGGCCGAGCAGGTGCGCCGCGAGGAGCCGATCTACGGCGTCTCCACCGGCTTCGGCAGCAACGCCGACAAGCTGCTCGGTGCGCATCCGCTGCGCGACGAACTGCCTGGCGCGGTGAAGTCCGGCCGATCGCTGCACGAAGAACTGCAGCACAACCTGATCGTCACCCATGCGGTCTGCGTGGGCGAGCCGCTGGCCGCGGACGTGGTGCGCGCGATGCTGTGCATCCGCATCAACACCCTGCTCAAGGGTCATTCGGGCATTCGCGTGCAGACCCTGCAGGCGCTGGCCGACCTGCTCAATGCAGGCATCGTCCCGGTGGTGCCGGCACTGGGGTCGGTCGGTGCATCCGGTGATCTCGCGCCGCTCTCGCACCTGGCGATCGTGCTGCTCGGCGGCGGCGAGGCGTTCTACGCGGGCAAGCGCATGCCGGGCGGCCAGGCGCTGGAGGCCGCGGGCCTGGCGCCGGTGTCGCTGTCGTACAAGGAAGGCCTGGCGCTCAACAACGGCACCGCGCAGATGCTCGCGACCGGCGCGCTGGCGCTGCATCGGCTCGAGCGCCTGCTGGACACGGCCGACCTGGCCGCGGCCATGACCATCGATGCCTTCGCGGGGCGCCTGGGAGCGTTTGCCGAAGAGGTGCATGCCTTGCGTCCGCACCCGGGCCAGGTACGCACCGCGGCGCACCTGCGCGAGCTGCTGGACGGTTCGACCCTGGCCGATATTCCCTACCACCTGGTGCCCAGGTTCCAGAGCTGGCTGCCGACGAGCTGGGATACCGACCAGGCACGCGACCTCGGCTTCGACATCGGCTGGGACTGGGTGCCCAGCGACCAGCGCCATGGCCGCGAGAAGTTCTACCTGCGCTTCAAGCCGTTCCGCGGCGGCAAGAAGCACCAGCCACAGGACAGCTACTCGCTGCGCTGCATCCCGCAGGTGCACGGGGCGGTGCGCGATGCGGTGGCGCACGCGCGCAGCGTGTTCGACATCGAGCTCAACGCCGTCACCGACAACCCGCTGGTGTTCCCCGACCGGGAGGCCGAGCACGTCGAGCAGCAGGTGATCTCGGCGGGCCATTTCCACGGCATGCCGCTGGCGCTGGCGATGAGCGCGGTCAAGGCGGCGATCCCGGTGCTGGCCTCGATCAGCGAGCGCCGGCTCAACAAACTGGTCGATCCGGCGACCAGCGATGGCCTGCCGGCCTTCCTGATCGGCAACGAGGACGGCACCGAGTCGGGCTACATGATCGTGCAGTACACCGCGGCGGCCATCGTCAACGACCTGGCTACGCGCGCGCACCCGGCCAGCGTGTACTCGATTCCGACCAGCGCCAACGCCGAGGACCATGTGTCGATGGGCACCAACGAGGCGCGGCACGTGCTGTCGATGGTGGACGACCTGGGCAAAGTGCTGGGGCTGGAGCTGTACACCGCGGCGCAGGCGCTGGACCTGCGCCTGGACATGATCAATGCGGCGCGCGACCTGGCGCGACGCAGCGATGCCGCCGGCTTCGCCCGCAAGATCCGCGGCGTGGACGACGACTCGCCGCTCCACGCCGGGTTCCTGGCCGAGGTGGAAGCGCTGCGTGCCGAACTCGCCGCGGCCGGAGCCTTCCATCCCGGCGCCGCGGTTGCGCGTGCGCATGCCGAGATCCGCCGCCGCATCGCCTTTCTCGACCGCGACCGCGCGCTCGATGGCGAGGTCGCCGCCGCGGTGCAACTGGTGGCCGACGGCAGCCTGCTCGCCGCCGCCGGGCTGACCGCATGAACCTGCCGCTGCCCCTCGGCTGGACCGGTGTACTGCTCGCGGCCCTGATCGCGTTCGCGATCGGGATCGCCAGCCTGCTGTTCTGGCGCTGGCTGGCCCGGCGCGCCGGCTGGAGCGAGGCCCATGCGATCGGCTGGGCCTGCGTCACCGCCGTGGCGATCGGGGCCGGCATCGACACCTGGCACCTGTTCTACCTGGGCGTGGTCGCGCTGGAGTCGCCGCTGTACGCGCGCATTGCGCTGGCCAGGATCCACGATGCCGACTACGTCGGCACGCGCGCCTTCCTCGAATGGGCAGGCGCGTTGGCCGGGGTGGTGACGGGCTGGGTGATGGTGCAGAAGCGGGGCCTCGTCGAAGACGGCTGAGCGACGGGCGCGGTGCCGCGTCGCGCCAGCGCAGCGGTGCTCCTGCAAGGCCAGCTGCCCCGGTGACTGGCGCGGCGTTCGGGCAGGCATGCACGCGCGTGTCGGCCATTTCTGATGCGTTGATGGATCCCGGGGATAGAGCGGTTGGGCAGCGCAAGCGGCGCCCGCAGTCGAACGGGTTCTCCCCAAGAGCGCGGCCCGGATGGTTTCGGTGCGGCGTGAGACGTTGCCTTCGTTTGCGCCTGGGGCGGTCGGTCTGCATGGGGCCGGCTTTGGTCGGGCCGGCCTCGGTGGGGCCGGCTTCGGTAAGGGCCGCAGCGCCCCGGGCAGGGAGGGCGCACCGCTCGGGCAGACGTCCGTGTCCGCACTCGCGGCCGCGGCACATCCGTGTGCCGCTTGCGCCGTCCCTGCCCGGGTCACTGCGGCACGCGGCCATGAGGGCGTCCCTCCGGTCGGAAGGGTGGCTCCAGGGGAGCTTCGGCGAACGCGTGCCAACCTCGCCCCGGAGCATCGGGGCATCAGGATCGATGAGTCATGCCCTCCCGGCGGGGGATCGCGGAAAGCGAAACATGGATGTTTTGCGCGCGAGTCAGGGCAGGATGCCCTGACCGAGCGGGGAGCGATCCCCCGCCGGGAGGGCATGGCGTCCGTCCGACGCCCGTATCCAGCACCTACGCCAAACAGCTCCGATCCAGTCGGAAGAACCAGGATTGTCCAACCCCTGCATCCGCGGTAGGGATTTCTCCCTGCGGCAAATTCCCGAAGCTGCGTTCCGGCGCCCCGGGGTCGGACCGCCGCTCGTGTTCAGGAGGAATCGCGCGCAGTCGTTCGCCCCGCCCGGGCACGACGCTGAACAAGTTCCTGGAACTCTCTCGCAACTGGTTGACTAATGTAATAACGCGCTATTACATTATGCCGACCATGAAGCAGCGCCTCGAACCCCTGTCGGACTCCGATGCCGACGCCTCCTTCCGCGCCCTGGCCAAGGCCCTGGCCGGGCTGGAGCGTGTCGACGAGGCGGCCGCGTTCCTGCGCGATCTCTGCACCCCGGCCGAGCTCGAGGCCATGGCCGACCGCTGGCGCGTGGTGCCCCTGCTGCTCGAAGGCCTGCCCTATCGGGAAATCCACGAGCGCACCCTGGTCAGCGTGACCACGATCGGCCGCGTCGCGCGCACGCTCGAACACGGTGCGGGCGGATATGCCGCCGCCGTCCGTCGCCAGTACCCCCGGCTCGCGCCGGGCCACTGAAGGAATCCAAGATGAGCCCCACGGCCGTCCCCGCGGCGCGCGATCGCCTGCGCATCGCCATCCAGAAATCCGGTCGCCTCAGCGATCCGGCGCGGGCACTGCTCGCGTCCTGCGGCCTGTCCTGGCGCGAGAGCCGCGACAAGCTGTTCTGCTACGGCGAGACCGCGCCGGTCGACCTGCTGCTGGTGCGCGACGACGACATTCCCGGCCTGCTGGCCGACGGCGTCTGCGATTACGGCATCGTCGGGCGCAACGTGCTGGAAGAACAGGCCGCCGTCCGCGCCGCGTCCGGCAAGCCGCAGGTGTCCAGGGAGATCCTGCCGCTGGGCTTCGGCGGATGCCGGCTCGACATCGCGGTGCCCGATGCCTGGGACTGGGAAGGCCCGCAGCAACTGCAGGGCAGGCGCATCGCCACCAGCTATCCGGGCCTGCTCGCGCAGTGGCTGGCTTCGCACGGAGTGGAGGCCGGCATCGTCGAGCTGTCCGGGTCGGTGGAAATCGCGCCGCGCCTGGGACAGGCGGACCTGATCTGCGACCTGGTGTCCAGCGGCGCCACCCTGGCCGCCAACCAGCTCAAGCCGGTGCAGACGATCATGCGCAGCGAGGCCGTGCTGGCCGGTCCGGTGCAGCCTTTCGCCGACATCCGCGGTGAATTGGCGCAGCAACTGCTGCGCCGCCTGGACGGCGTGCTGCGGCTGAAGGACAGCCGGCTGCTGATGTTCCAGGCACAGCGCAGCGAGGTGCCGGCGCTGCTCGAACTGCTGCCCGACGCCGACCAGCCGACGCTGCTGCAGGTCGACGGTGCCGACACGCTGGCGCTGCAGGCGCTGTGCCACGGCGCCATGACCTGGCAGCGGCTGGAGGATCTCAAGCGCGCCGGTGCGCGCGGGCTGATGGTGCTGCCGGTCGAGAGGATGCTGGCATGAGCCCGGCGCTCGCCCAGCGCCTCGACTGGACGCGGCTGGACGCAGCGGCGCGCACGCAGGCGCTGCAACGTCCGGTGCAGGCCGTGGCTGCGCAGACGCGCGACGCGGTCGCGGCCCTGGTCGAGGACGTGCGCGCTCGCGGCGATGCCGCGCTGCTGGAGATCACGCAGCGCTTCGATGGCGTCGCCCTGGACGCCATCGAAGTGTCCGCCGACGAATTCGCAGCGGCCGAGGCCGCCGTCCCGCTGCAGCTCAAGGCGGCGATGGAGGAGGCTGCCGCCCGCATCGAGCGCTTCCACCGCGCCGGCATGGTGCAGGGCTATGCGGTGGAAACCGCCCCCGGCGTGGTCTGCGAGCGCGTGGTGCGCGCGATCGCGCGGGTCGGCCTGTACGTGCCGGCCGGCAGCGCCCCGCTGCCGTCCACCGCGTTGATGCTGGGCGTGCCGGCGCGACTGGCCGGTTGCCGCGAAGTGGTGCTGTGCACGCCGCCGCGCCGCGACGGCACGGCCGATCCTGCGGTGCTGGTGGCCGCGCGGATGACCGGCGTGCACCGCGTGTTCAAGCTCGGCGGTGCCCAGGCGATCGCGGCCATGGCGCTGGGCACGGGCAGCGTGCCGCGCTGCGCCAAGCTGTTCGGCCCCGGCAACAGCTACGTCACCGAAGCCAAGCAGCAACTCGCCCAGGCTGGCGCGGCGGCGATCGACATGCCGGCCGGGCCTTCGGAAGTCCTGGTGATCGCCGACGCCGGCGCCGATCCTGCTTTCGTCGCGGCCGACCTGCTGTCGCAGGCCGAGCACGGGCCGGATTCGCAGGTGCTGCTGCTGAGCGACAGCGCCGACCTGCTCGATCGCGTCGAGCGCGAACTCGCGGATCAGCTGGCGATGCTGCCGCGTGCCGGGATCGCGCGCCAGGCATTGGCGCAATCGCGGCTGCTGCGGGTGGAGACGCTGGAGCAGGCCTTCGACATCAGCAACCTCTACGCGCCCGAGCACCTCATCCTCGCCCTGCGCGATCCGCGCGCCTGGCTGGATCGGGTGCAGGTTGCGGGTTCGGTATTCCTGGGCGACCACACGCCGGAAGCCCTGGGCGACTACTGCAGCGGCACCAACCACGTGCTGCCCACCAATGGCGCCGCGCATGCCTACAGCGGCGTCTCGGCGGCGAGCTTCCAGAACTTCGTCAGCGTGCAGTCGGCGAGCGCGTCCGGCATCGCCGGCATCGGCGACTGCGCAGTGACCCTGGCCGAAGCCGAGGGGCTGGAGGCGCATGCCAACGCCGTGCGCCTGCGCCTGGCGGCCACGCGGGAGGCGGCATGAGCGTCGATCCTGGCGATCCCCTGTCGCTGGTGCGCGAGGACCTGCGCGATTTCGCCGGCTACAGTTCGGCGCGCAGCGCCAGGCTGCAGGGCGAGATCTGGCTCAACGCCAACGAGTCGGCGTGGGCGAACGCCGCGGACATGGACGCAGGCTGCAGGCGCTATCCCGATCCGCAGCCGGCGGCGCTGCGCGATGCGCTGGCCGCGCTCTACGGCGTGCGTGCCGAGCAACTGGTGGTGGGGCGGGGCAGCGACGAAGCCATCGACCTGTTGGTCCGTGCCACCTGCCAGCCCGGCCGCGATGCCGTGCTGGTGACGCCGCCGGTGTTCGGCATGTACGCGGTGAGCGCGCGCCTGCAGGGCGCGCCGCTGGTCGAGGTGCCCCTGCGCGACGATGAGCGCGAAGGCCTGGTGCCGGATCTCGAGGCCATCGGGCGCGAGGCGCTGGCCCGCGGAGCGAAGCTGGTGTTCCTGTGTTCGCCGTCCAATCCCGGTGGCGCGGCGATTGCGCTGGACGACATCGTCGCGCTCGCGCAACGGCTCGCGGGTCGTGCCCTGGTGGTGGTCGACGAAGCCTATGGAGAGTTCTCGGACGTGGCGTCGGCCACGACCCTGCTCGACGCGCTGCCCAACCTGGTGGTGCTGCGCACGCTGTCCAAGGCCCACGCGCTGGCGGCTGCGCGCATCGGCGTGGCCATCGCCGCGCCTGCGCTGATAGCCGTGCTGCGACGCTGCCAGGCCCCGTACCCGGTGCCGGGCCCGGTGGCGAAGATCGGGGTGGAGGCGCTGTCGCCGGTGGCACTGGCCCAGACGCGGCAGCGCATCGCGCAGGTCCGCGACGAGCGCGAGCGCCTGCGCCAGGGATTGAGCGGCATGGCGGGCGTGCGCCGCGTCTACCCCTCGCAGGCCAACTTCCTGCTGGTGCGCTTCGAAGACGCCGACGGCGCGTTCGCGGCGCTGCTCGCGGCCGGCATCGTGGTCCGCGACCAGCGCGCAGCACCCTCGCTGGGCGACGCGCTGCGGATCACCGTGGGTACGCCCGAACAGAACGACCGCGTGCTGTCCGTGCTGTCCGGCGCGACAGCCGCGAGGACACCACAAGCGACCGCCGCTGGAGAGATCGGCTGATGGCCACCAGGATCCTGTTCGTCGATCGCGACGGCACCCTCATCGAGGAGCCGGAGGATTTCCAGATCGACGCCTACCACAAGCTGCGCTTCGTCAAGGACGTGATTCCGGCGATGCTGAAGCTGCGCGATGCCGGCTTCGAGTTCGTGATCGTCAGCAACCAGGACGGCCTGGGCAGCGAGGGCTATCCGCGCACATCCTTCGACGGGCCGAACGACCTGATGCTGCAGGTGTTCGAAAGCCAGGGGATCGTGTTCCGCGAGGTGCTGGTCGACTGCAGCTGGCCGGCCGACAACGCGCCCACGCGCAAGCCGGCCCTGGGCCTGGTGCAACACTACCTGCGCGATCGCGGCATCGACCTGGACCGCTCGGCGATGGTCGGCGACCGCGAGACCGACCTGCAGTTCGCCCGCAACCTCGGCATCCGCGGCTTCCAGCTGCGCACCGCCCAGTTCGGTGGCGAGTGGGACTGGCCAGGCATCGCCCACGAACTGGCCGACGCGCCGCGCCGCGCACGCGTGCAGCGCAACACGAAGGAGACGCGCATCAGCGTCGAGATCGACCTCGACCGCGCGGCCGAGGCCGAGGTCGCCACCGGCCTGCCGTTCTTCGACCACATGCTCGACCAGATCGGCAAGCATGGCGGCATCGCGCTGAAGGTGCGCGCCGAGGGCGACCTCCACATCGACGAACACCACACCATCGAGGACACCGGCATCGCGCTGGGCCAGGCGCTGAAGCAGGCCCTGGGCGACAAGCGCGGCGTCGCGCGATACGGCTTCACCCTGCCGATGGACGAGACGCTGGCCAGCGCGGCCCTGGATTTCGGCGGGCGTCCCTACCTGGTGTTCGATGCGACGTTCCGGCGCGAGCGCGTGGGCGATATGCCGACCGAACTGGTCGGGCACTTCTTCCGCTCGGTCTGCGATGCGGCCGCGCTCAATCTCAACCTGAGGGTCGAGGGCGAGAACGACCACCACAAGGTCGAGGCCCTGTTCAAGGCCTTCGCGCGTGCCTTGCGCATGGCGGTGCGGCGCGAGGGCGCCGACCTGCCCAGCACCAAGGGCGTGCTGTGATGCGCGGAAGGCAAGCATGAAGCTCGTCCTCGTCGACGCAGGCGGCGCCAACCTCGGTTCGGTGCGCTGCGCGCTGGAACGCCTGGGCGTAGTGCCGGAGCTGTCGGCGGACGCGGAGGCGATCCGTGGCGCCGATCGCGTGATCCTGCCGGGCGTCTCCACCGCCGCCACCGTGATGGGGCGTCTGCGTGCCCTGGGGCTGGTCGATACGCTGCGCGGGTTGCGCCAGCCGCTGCTGGGCGTCTGCGTGGGCATGCAGTTGCTGTTCGAACACTCGGAAGAAGACGACACGGACTGCCTCGGACTGCTGCCGGGGCGCGTGCGCCGCATTCCCGGCGGGCCGGGCCTGCGCGTGCCGCACATGGGCTGGAACCGGCTGCAGCTGCATCGCCCCGACCCGCTGCTGGCAGGATTCGGCGAGGGCGAGTACGCCTACTTCGTCCACAGCTACGCCGCCGGCACGACCGACGATTGCATCGCCGGCAGCCATCACGGGCAGCCGTTCGCCGCCGTGGTCCGTCGGGGCAACGTGATGGGCGCGCAATTCCACCCGGAGCGCTCGGCCTCGGCCGGTGCGCGCCTGCTGCACAACTTCCTGACACTGGAGCCGGCATGAGCAGTTTCATCCTGTACCCGGCGATCGACGTGCGCCACGGGCGGATCGTCCGCCTTGCCCAGGGCGACTACGCGCAGGAGACGCGCTACGGCGACGACCCGCTGGCGTTGGCGCAGGCCTACGCGGCGCAGGGCGCCCGCTGGCTGCACCTGGTCGACCTGGACGCCGCGCGCGCCGGCGGCTACACCCTGCTGGAGCTGGTGCGCGATATCGTCGATAGCAGCGGCCTGCAGGTGCAGACCGGCGGCGGCGTGCGCTCGCGCGACGACGTGCAGAGGATCCTCGATGCCGGCGCGGCGCGCGTGGTGGTCGGCTCGCTGGCGGTGCGCGAGGCGGAGATGGTCTGCGGCTGGCTCGACGAGTTCGGGGCCGAGCGCATCACCGTCGCCCTCGACACCCGCCAGGACCGCGAAGGCACCTGGCGCCTGCCGGTGCACGGCTGGACCGAAACCGCGGCCGGCACCCTGCAGGAGATGGCGCGGCGCTATGCCGGCCATGGGCTGGCGCACCTGCTGTGCACCGACATCACCCGCGACGGCATGATGACCGGCCCCAACCTGGCGCTGTACCGGCTGCTGGCCGACGAGGTGCCCGGACTGGCGCTGCAGGCCTCCGGCGGCGTGCGCGATCTTGCCGACGTGGTCGCCGCCCGCGACCAGGGCTGCGCCGGCATCGTGCTGGGCCGTTCGTTGCTGGAGGGCCGTCTGCAGCTGCCGCAGGCGCTGGCCGAGGCCGGCGCCGGAGCGCCGCGCTGATGCTGGCACGGCGGATCATTCCCTGTCTGGACGTGCGCGACGGGCGCGTGGTGAAGGGCGTGCGCTTCCGCGACCATGTCGACATGGGCGACATCGTCGAGCTGGCGCTGCGCTATCGCGACGAGGGCGCGGACGAACTGGTGTTCTACGACATCAGCGCCACGCCGCAGGGGCGTTCGGTGGACCGCGGCTGGGTCGAGCGCGTGTCCTCGAACATCGACATCCCGTTCTGCGTGGCCGGCGGCATCCGCGACGTGGAGACGGCGCGCGCGGTGCTGCACGCCGGCGCGGACAAGATCTCGATCAACTCGCCTGCGCTGGAGCGGCCCGCGCTGATCTCCGAGCTGGCGACCGCGTTTGGAGTGCAGTGCGTGGTGGTCGGCATCGATTCGATCCGCGAGGCCGACGGCGAGTGGAGCGTGCGCACCCATACCGGCGATCCGGACCGGATGCGCGCACCCGCGGTCCGCACCCTCGACTGGGTAGTGGAAGCGCAGCGGCTGGGCGCGGGCGAGATCGTGCTCAACTGCATGGACAGCGATGGCGTGCGCCGGGGCTACGACCTGGTGCAGCTGGGCGCGGCGCGGGCGCTGTGCCAGGTTCCGCTGGTGGCTTCCGGGGGTGCCGGCGAGCCCGTGCACTTCCGGCAGGCTTTCGCCGAGGCCGACGTCGACGGCGCGCTGGCCGCAAGCGTGTTCCACAGCGGCAGCATCCGCATTCCCGAACTCAAGCGGTACCTGCAGGACAACGGCGTGGAGGTGCGCAATGGATGAGGCCACGGACGCGACCGTCCCGGACGGCGTGGCGGCCCTGGACTGGGCCAAGGGCGACGGCCTGCTGCCGGCGATCGTCCAGGACGCGCGGACCCTGCGCGTGCTGATGCTCGGCTACATGGATCGCGCGGCGCTCGAAGCCACGCTGGCGACGCGACGGGTGACCTTCTTCAGCCGCAGCAAGCAGCGGCTGTGGACCAAGGGCGAGTCTTCCGGGCACTACCTGGAGCTGGTGTCGCTGGATGCGGACTGCGACCGCGACACGGTGCTGGTGCTGGCCCATCCGCAAGGACCGACCTGCCACCTCCAGCGCGAGAGCTGCTTCCCCTCGGCGCCTGGCGCGGCGCTGGCCGAACTCTCGGCCCTGGTCGAACGGCGCCGCGACGAGATGCCCGAAGGCAGCTACACAAGCCGGCTGTTCGAAGGCGGCACGCGCCGCATCGCGCAGAAGGTTGGCGAGGAGGGCGTGGAGACGGCGCTGGCAGCCGTGGCCGAGGACGACGATGCGCTGCTGGGCGAGGCGGCCGACCTGCTGTTCCATCTGCTGGTCCTGCTGCGCGCGCGCGGACTGGGGCTGGAGGACGTGGAAGCGAAACTGGCGACGCGGCGGCGCTGAGGGCGCCGGCAACGACGATCGGTTTCGCGTTCGTCCGGGAGCGCCATCGACGCGCCATTACGCCGCGCTGATCGACGTCCTCACGCAGTCGCGGCCGTTGGCCTTGGCCGCGTACAGCGCCTTGTCGGCCGTCTCCAGCGCATCGTCGATATCGTCGGCCGCGTCGGGTGCCACCGTGTGTACGCCGATGCTCGCCGACATCCTGACCTGGACGCCATGCGCTTCGCAGGGTTCGTCGACCAGCGAACGGCGCACGTCCTCGGCCACCGCCACCGCGCCGCGCAGGTCCTGGCTGGGCAGGACCACCACGAACTCCTCGCCGCCGTAGCGCGCCAGCAGCGCGTCGTGCGGGCGCAGCACGCGGCCGACGCGGCGCGCCGCCCAACGCAGGCATTCGTCGCCGACCAGGTGGCCGTGACGGTCGTTGATCGACTTGAAGTGGTCCAGGTCCACCATCAGCAGCGACAGCGGCCGGCGCGCCTCGCGGCACTGCGCGAGCATGCGGTCGAAGCCCTCGTGGAAGTAGCTGCGGTTGAACAGACCGGTGAGGCCGTCGCGCCGGCTGGAGTCCTGCAGCTTCTCGTGCGCGTCCTTGAGCTGCACCAGCGCCTGCTGCAGTTCCTGGGTGCGACGCGCCACGTTGCGCTCGAGCTGGCGGTTGGCCTCGCTGGTGATGCGCTGGTTCTCCTGGCGCAGCTGCGCGTAGCGGTAGCCCAGCGCCACCGACAGCAGCAGCATCTCCAGCGCCGAGCCGATCTGCACGCCGTACTCGGTGGCGAAGTTCTTGGGCAGGGCGCCGAAGGCGAGCAGGGTGAAGATCGCCGTGCCGAGCAGGAACATCGACCAGGCCAGGAGCAGCAGCCTCGCCGGCGTGTAGCCGCGCCGCAGGACATGCAGGGTGGTCAGCACGATCCAGACCACGCCGACCAGGACCGCGCGCGAGGCGATCGGCGTGGACACGCGGTAGGGCAGCCAGATCGAGGCGACGCCGAACACCACGAAGAATCCGATCAGTCCGATCGTGACGAGGTTCAGCCGAGGCGCCCGCTGCGGCAGTTCCAGGAACGTGCGCGCGAACTGCAGCATCGCGATCAGCGCCAGGCAGATCGAGATCGGCACCATGTGGTCGGCCATCCACGGCGACGCCGGCCAGAGGTACTCGAAGCCCAGCCCGTTGAGCGTGAACAGCACCAGGCCGAATGCGGTGATGTGGCACAGATACCAGAAGTAGCTGGCGTCGCGCAGCGAGAGCCACAGCACCAGGTTGTAGAAGAACAGGGCGAGCAGGATGCCGTAGTACAGGCCGATGGCCAGCTGGGCGTCGCGCGAGACCTCGGTGAACGCAGTCTGCGTGTACAGCTGCAGCGGCACCTGCATCGAACTCTGGCTCTGCACGCGCACCAGCAGTTCCACCGGCTGCCCCACGGGCAGGTCGACCAGCAGGTTGGGGTGGCGGTAGCGCACGCTGCGCTCGGCGAACGGCACGTGGTCGCCGCCGACGTGGTGGATGATGCGTCCGTCGGGATAGCGCAGGTGGATGTCGAGCCGGTCGCTGAGCGGGTATTCCTGCACCAGCAGCCAGCGCTGCTCGTCCGGATTGCGGTTGACGATGGTGGCGTGGAACCAGAACGCGCCGCTCTGGAACCCGAACGCATCCTTGCCGCCCGGCAGCGGCCGGAAGTCGCCATTGGCCGCGCGCCGCCATGCGTCCTCGGCCCTGTCGGAACCGGTCGTGTCGTGCCGGTAGGCGAGATAGGGAGAGAGGGATGCCGCCGTCACCGCAGGCGTCAGTTCCAGATCGGCCTGGGCCGACGCCGGCAGGCTCGACCCCACCATCGCCAGGGCCAGCAGCCACCACAGGGCCAACCTCATCGCGTATCCGTCGTGCGAACCATGGCGTTCCATCCGTCGTCCAGCCGGCACCCAGTCCAAACGATGACCGACGGCATAATGGGACAAATCCAGCAAAAAAGGGGGAGCCGGATGCACCAGCCGCGCCATATCGCGGGACTGCTGCTCATCGTCGCGGCGGCGCTCGCGCCGGCGTGGGCCTGCGAACGTGGCACCGTCTTCGAGGATCTCGATGGCGACGGCCGCCGGGGCGGGCATGAGCCGGGGCTGGCGGGGGTGCGCGTTTCGGATGGTCGGGAAATCGTTTCCAGCGATCGTGGTGGCGGCTGGCGGCTGTCCTCGTCCCCTCGGCAGCCCGTGTTCCTGATCAAGCCCGCCGGCTTCTCGGTTCCGGCCGGAGCCGATGGCCTGCCGCGCTTCTGGCGCGCCGTGGGCGAGACCGGGTGCGACTTCGCCCTGCAGCGGCGCGAGTCGCGGTCCGGCCTGAAGGTGATCGTGAGCAGCGATCCGCAGGCGGGCACGGCGCGCGAAGTCGACTACTACGCCCGGATCGCGGCCCGCGGTTTCGCCGCGCACCGCGATGCCGCGCTCGGCCTGACCCTGGGGGATGTGGCCAATGACGACCTGTCGCTGTATCCATCGCTGGTGGCCGCGACCGTGGCCGCCGGCGTGCCCTGGCTGCACGCGCCCGGCAACCACGACCTCGATCCGGAAGCGGAGGACGACGCCGGCTCGCTCTCCGGCTTCGCCCGGGTGTTCGGACCCGACAGTTTCGCCTGGGAGGAGCGCGAAGCCGCGTTCGTGATGCTCGACAACGTGGTGGCCCTGCCCGGGCAGCGCCCGGCCTATGTCGGCGGTCTGCGCGAGGACCAGTTCGCTTTCCTCGAACGCTATCTCGCCGGGGTGGACCGCGACCGGCTGCTGGTCCTGGGTGCGCATATTCCCTGGTTCGACACCGCCTCGCCGGGCGAGCCGCCGTCGCTGCGGCCGCAGGACCGCGCCCGCCTGTTCGCCCTGCTGCGTCCGTTCCCGAAAGTGCTGCTGCTCAGCGGTCACCGCCATGCGCAGCGCATGGTCTTCCACGACGCGGACAGTGACTGGCGCGGCGATGCATCGCTGCGCGAGTACAACGTCGGGGCGATGAGCGGCGCCTACTGGTCGGGCGTGCCCGGCGCCGACGGCATACCGCACTCGACCATGGCCGATGGCACGCCGCGCGGCTTCGCGACGCTGCACATCGACGCTGGCGGGGACTATCGACTGGCCTGGCATCCCACTTCATTGCCCGAGGACGACCCCGCGCTCACCCCGGCCATGGCCCTGCACGCGCCGAAGGTGCTGCGCAACGGCGCCTATCCGGCCTGGGGCGTGTACGCCAACGTCTTCCTGGGCCATGCGGGCACCCGCGTGGAATTCCGGGCCGACGACGGCGAGTGGCGCCCGATGCGGCACTGGCCCGCGCCCGATCCGCGCCTGTTGTTGGAGAACACGCGCGACGATCTCGCAAAGGCACTGCGCGCGTTCGACCGCTCGGCCGAAGCGGAGGCATCGACCCATCTGTGGCGCGGCGCGCTGCCGACCCGCCTGGGTGCGGGCGAACACCGGGTCGAGGTCCGTGCCTTCGACGACCAGGGCGGCGAGCATCGCGCCAGCATCGTCTACCGGCTGGAGGACGCCAGCCTGCCGCCCGGCACCGGCGTCGCGCCCTCGCCCTAGAGCGGGTGCGGATAGGGCAGGTGCGGGCCGCGCACCAGGCGCGCTTCCCAGGCGTGCAGGCGCGCGGCGATGTCCTCGCCAATGGAGATCTGCGGGAACGACGGCTCCACATCCTCCGAGGTCTCGCGTCGCGCCACCTGCCGCTTCGCGTACTCGAAGGCGCCCACCAGGCCTTCGTCGCGGTTGAAGCCTTCGACCAGCAGTGCACGTCCGAACCAGGTAGCGCTGCCGCTGTCGCCGCAGCCGAACGAGGGACGGTCGTGGCGCGCCGCGGTGATCACCAGCGCCGCCGGTCCGGCCAGATCCCGAATGAAGCCGCCCGAATAGCAGGCCGACACGATCAGCAGCCGGTTGCGGATGCCCGAAGCGTCGAGCGCCTCGCGCAGTTCCGCGGGCCGCAGTGCGGCATCGCCGTGGCCGGCGAGCCGCAGCGTCAGCGCGTGGTCGCGACTGCCGTGCGAGGTGATGAACAGGAGCAGGAGGTCTTCTTCCGGATCCATCAGCTGGCCGAGGCCCTGCAGCGCAAGACGCAGGTTCGCCGGGGTGGCCAGCGGTCGCGGATCCTCCTCGAGGCTGCGCGGATGGTTGACCAGCGCCATCGCGCGCCCACCGGCGCCGTAGCGGGCGGTGACCAACTGCTCGAAATAGAGCGCCTCGTTGCGGAACACGTCCTCGTCGCCGTCGCCGGCCACCGCGATCGCGTAGAGGTCGGGCCTGCCCGGTTCCGGTGGGGGCATCTGACGGAGGCGGGACTCGATGAGGTCGCGATCGCGCCGCGCGACGGACGACGTCGCATCGTCCGCGGCGGCGGGGCATGTGCCGAGGCAGGCGAGCAGGCCGAGGCAGGCCGTTGCGGCGATCCGACGAAGGCCGGGGCGCCGCAGGAGACTCATCCGGGCTGGATGCCGTCGAAGCCGGTGACGCGCAGGTGCCCACCGTGCTCGCCGGTGCGGGGCTGCGGATAGTCCTCGGGCCGGTCGACCAGGACAGTCCGCATCCCGGCCTCCCGCGCGGCATCGAGCTCGGCCACCACGTCGGACAGGAACAGGACGCCGGCCGGCGCCACGTCCAGCGCATCCGCGATCCGCGCATAGCTGTCCGCCTCGCGCTTGCCGCCGATGGCGGTGTCGAACCAGGCGGAGAACAGCGCGGTCAGGTCCCCTGCATCGGTGTGCGCGAACAGCAGCTTCTGCGCCGGCACCGAACCGGAGGAGTACACGGCCAGCCGGTGGCCGGCGGCATGCCAGCGGCGCAGCGCGTCGGTGGCGTCGGGATAGACCGGCGCGGTGAAGTCCGCGCTCGCGTAGCCGGCCTCCCAGACCATGCCCTGCAGCGCCTTGAGCGCGGTGTGCTTGCGGTCCTCGTCGATCCAGCCCTGCAGGGTCTCGACGATCATCGAGTCCTGGCACAGGCCACCGTTCTCCAGCGCCACCTGGTCCAGCCAGCGCCGTACTTCCGGCTCCTGCCCGTGCTCGCGCACGAAGCGGGGCAGCTCGCGCCGGGCGTAGGGAAACAGCACGTCCTTGACGAAGGAGATGCTGCTGGTGGTGCCTTCGATGTCGGTGAGGATGGTGGTCATGTCGTCTCGTTGCGCAGGTCGCGCGCCCGCAGGAGCCGCGCGTGCGCGTACGCTCAGCCGGCGTCCTTCTCGTAGCGCGGGAACTTCCGCGCGATGTCGGTGCCGGTGAAATGGCCGATCCAGCCGTCGGGCTGCTGGAAGAAGCGGATCGCCACGAAGCTCGGCTCCGCGCCCATGTCGAACCAGTGGGTGGTGCCGTCCGGCACCGCGATCAGGTCGTTCTTCACGCATTCGATCTCGTAGACCCGGTCGTCCACGTGCAGGGTGAACAGGCCCGAGCCCTCGACGAAGAAACGCACCTCGTCCTCGTTGTGGTAATGCTCGTCGAGGAACTTGCCGCGCAGTTCGTCCTTCTTCGGGTTGTCCGGCGCGATGCTGATCACGTCGACGGTGGTGAAGCCGCGCTCGGCGGAAATGCGGTCGATGTCGGCGCGGTAGGCGGCCAGCACCTCCTCGGACGAGGCGCCAGCGGCGACCGGCTGGCTGGCCTGCCAGCGCTCGAAGTGCACGCCGATCTTCGCCAGTTCGCGGGCGATCTCGTCGCCATCGTGGCTGGTGAACTCGGGGGCGTCCGGATTGGCGTCGGAGAAGATGCGGAGTCGGCTCATGGCGGTCGGCTTGCGTGAACGGCAGGAAGTCAGGCTATCAGCAGGAGCGGGCCGCCGGGAGGCAGCGGATGGAACGCGGGCGTTGCGCGCATGCGCCGGTGGATCAGCGGTGCACGCCCAGCCGGCGCAGCTCCAGCTCGCATCCCAGCAGGAACTCGAAGGCCTCCAGGTGGCGACGGGCCTCGCCCATGTCGCGGCCCCAGGCATAGAGGCCGTGGCCATCGATCAGGTAGCCCCACATCGGTCCCTTGTCGAGCAGGGCATCGACCTGGGCGGCGAGGGTGGGCATGTGCTGGCTGTTGGGCAGCACCGGGACGTCGACCGCGGTTTCGTGGGTCTCGTTGCCGCGGAAGGCCTTGAGCAGTTCGTAACCTTCCAGGCGCAGGTGGCCGGCGCCGGCGAACAGGCGGGAGGCCACGGTCTGGTTGCGCGAATGCGTATGCAGGATGCAGCCCACGTCGGCGAAGCGCCGGTACAGCTGGGTATGCAGCAGGGTCTCGGCGGAGGGGCGGTGATCGCTGCCCACCGCGGCGCCGTCGAAGTCGACGACCATGATGCCGTCGGGCGTCAGCCGGCCCTTGTCGCGGCCGGACACGGTGATCGCCGCATGGCGTTCGTCCAGGCGCGAGGAGAAATTGCTGCTGGTCGCCGGCGTCCAGCCGAGTTGCGCGAGCTCGCGCACGTTGCTGATGATCTCGCCGGCGCGTTCGCGCAGCAGGTCGGCATCGAAGGGCAGGTCGTTCATGCCGCAAGTGTATCGCCGCGGGGCAGGCGCGGCGATGCCAGGGCGTGGTGCGCCGACGCTAGGCAGCGGCGCGGCGCCCGAAGCCGCGATAGGCGGCCCAGGCCAGCAGCGCGATGATCACCGCACCCACCAGGATGTCGGTGTCCGACGACCAGGCCAGCAGGCCGCAGGCGATCAGTGCGCCCATGCCGAAGACGCGGTCGCTGCCCTGCGGGCGACGCTCGCGGGTGCCGAACAGCAGGCTCAGTCCGGCCGCGGCGTAGGCCATGATCACCAGGGTCACCGCCATCTCGATGATGGTGCCGAACTGTTCGCCGACGGTGGGCGCGCGGGTCAGGATCGAGATCGCGGTCATCGACAGCACGATGATGAACAGGCCCCAGCCGGCCGCACCGTTGGGTCGCAGGCGGCCGAAGATGCCCGGCAGGAAGCCCCGATCGGCCGCGCGCGCGCCCGACTCGCCGGTGACCAGCATCCAGCCCCCCAGCGTGCCGGTCGCTTTCAATGCCGCGGCGGCTGCGATCAGCGGGACCGCCCAAGGGCCGAACATGCTGCCGGCCACCAGCGCGAACGGTGCGCTGGACGCGGCCATGTCCGCCGCGGGCACGATGCCCATCATCAGCACCGAGGAGACCAGGTAGATCGCGCCGGCGATCAGGATGCCGCCGAGCGTGGCGATCGGGACGTTGCGGTCCGGATCGCGGACCACGCCCGCCACCATCGCACCGGTCTCCAGGCCAATGAAGGCCCAGAATACGGGGGCGAGGGAGCTGAACACCACCGACAGGTCGCTGCGGCCGCTGACGTTCCAGCTGGCGCGGTAGATCTCAGGGTCGAAACTTGCCCAGCCGGCGATCAGCACCGCGGCCACCGGCATCAGCCCGAAGATCACGCAGAACGACTGGAAACGCGCGATCGAACGCGGCCCCAGCAGGTTGAGGGCGAACATCAGCCAAAGCAGCGCGATCTGGCCGACCAGACGCACGCTGCCGCTGTCCTCGATCGGCAGCAGGATCACCAGGTAGCCGAACGCGGCCACCGCGATCGCGTTGTTGCCGATCCAGGATGACAGCCAGTACATCGTGGTGGCCACGAACCCCATGTCCCGGCCCAGCGCGGGGCGGATGTAGTCGTCCGGCGAGGTGAGGTCGGGATACTGCCGCGCGAGCCGCGAGAACGCCGCACCCAGCACCACGGCCAGCACCGTGCCCAGCAGCCAGGCCAGCGCGGTCACGCCGCCGACCTCCGCCAGGGACGCGGGCAGCAGGAAGAAGCCCGATCCGATCATGTTGTTGGCGACCACGAACGTCGCGAGGACGGGGCCGATCTTCTTGATGCTGGTGGCCGTCATGCGGGATTCCGGGGCAGGAACGCCGACGGCGCCACCAGGGCGCCGTCGGTCGAGGAACTCAGGCGACGTTGAGCCGGCTGTGTCGATAGCCGTACAGGAAGTAGATCGCCTGGCCGATCAGCGTCCAGCAGACGAAGATCACCCAGTGCTCCATGAACGACTGCAGGAACAGGAACAGGCAGGCCACCACGCCCAGCGGGCAGACCAGCCAGAACAGCGGCACCCGGAACGGGCGGGTCAGGTCGGGCCGGGTGAAGCGCAGCACAAGCACGCCCAGGCACACCGTGGCGAATGCGATCAGGGTACCCATCGAGACCAGCTCGCCCAGCACGCTCAGCGGCATGAACCCGGCCAGCAGGCAGGCCAGCACGCCCACCACGATGGTGCCCACATGCGGCGTCTGGTGCTTCGGATGCACGCGGCCGAACATGCGCGGCATCAGGCCGTCGCGCGACATCGAATAGAAGATGCGCGGCTGCGCCATCAGCATCACCAGGATCACCGAGGACAGACCGGCGATCGCGCCGATCTCGACCGCGGTCTTGAGCCAGCCCAGGTTGGCGCCGGGATCGGCACGCATCGCCAGCTCGAGGGCGGTTGCCACGGGCTTGGCGGTATCCAGTTCGCGGAACGGCGCCATGCCCACCAGCACCGCGCACACGGCGATGTAGATCAGGGTGCAGGCCGCCAGCGAGCCGAGGATGCCGATCGGCATGTCGCGCTGCGGGTTCTTGGCTTCGCCGGCCGCGGTCGAGACCGCGTCGAAGCCGATGTAGGCGAAGAACACGATGGTCGCGGCGCGGAACACGCCCTCCATGCCGAACTGGCCGGGTCCCTCGTTGGCGGGGATGAACGGGGTCCAGTTGGCGGGATCGACGTACATGACGCCGAAGCCCAGGAAGGCCGCGATCACGGCCACCTTGATCGCCACCACGATGCCGTTGACGAAGGCCGACTGGGTGATGCCGACGTAGCACAGCCCGCTCACCGCGGCCACGATCAGCACCGCGGGCAGGTTGATCAGGCCGGCGGTGCGCACGAAGCCCCCGTCGGCCCAGGTGATCGGCGCGGAGGCGAGTTCGGCGGGGAAGGGCAACCCCAGCGTGGTGGTCAGGAAGCTCACGAAATAGCCCGACCAGCCCACCGCCACAGTCGACGATGCGAACAGGTACTCGAGCACCAGACACCAGCCGATGAACCAGGCCACGTACTCGCCGAGCGTGGCATAGGAATACGAGTAGGCGCTGCCGGAGACCGGCATCATCGCCGCGAACTCGGCATAGCACAGGCCGGCGAAGGCACAGGCCAGGCCGGCGAGCACGAAGCTGAGCATGATCGCCGGGCCGGCGTGGTTGGCCGCGGCCTGGCCGGTGAGCACGAAGATGCCCGCGCCGATCACCGCACCGACGCCCAGCAGGACCAGATGGCGCGCGGTCAAGGTGCGCTTGAGCGTCACCTCGCCCTGCAGGGAGCCCTCGACCGGTTCGCCGGCATCGACATGCGGCGCCGGCTCGACCGGCTTGACCCTGAACAGACTTCTCGACATCGGTGGTTCCCTGGAGATGGACTTGAGGGCGCCGCTGGGGGTCGGCCGCGGAATCGTTACCGCCGCTACCTTGCCAAACGGCGAACCGGGGCACAAGCGCGCTGACGATGCGCGACAATCGCCGCCCATGACCTATGACACTGGAGCGCCGCGACCTTGAGCGACGAGAGCAACGATGCTGGACGGCTGGCCGAGGGGCTGCTGGCCTATGCCCGTCGCCACCCCGGGCAGGCTGACGTCGCGGGCGATTTCGCAGCGCTGCTGGAGGAAGGCGACAGGGCGTTTCTGCGTGATCGCCTGGATGGCCACTTCACTGCCTCGGCCTGGCTGGTCGATCGCACGCAGCAGCGGGTGCTGCTGACGCACCATCGCAAGCTCGGCATCTGGGTGCAGCTTGGCGGGCACGCCGATGGCGACCTCGACCTGCGCCGGGTCGCACTGCGCGAGGCCGAGGAAGAATCGGGTTTGACAGGCCTGGTTGTCGATCCGGAGATCTTCGACCTGGACCGTCACTGGATTCCCGAGCGCAAGGACGTCGGCGGGCACTGGCACTACGACGTGCGCTACGTGGTACGCGCCGGCGCGAACGAGGCCTTCGTGGTCAGCGATGAATCGCACGCGCTGGCCTGGCGCGGGATCGACGCGATCGCCGCCGATGCCGCGGCCGATGCGTCGCTGCGGCGGATGGCGCAGCGCTGGCTGGCGCGGGCGGGTCGACCGGAATGACGGGTGCCGCGCGGCATCCACCATGCCTGCCGTGGCGCGCGCCTCAACGGCGGGCAGCCACCTCGTCGATATGGTGGAGCAGGTCGGCCGGATCGTCGTAGACGCGGAACGCGCCGGAGCGCTCCAGTTCCTCGCGGCCATAGCCGCCCGACAGCAGCCCCACGCCCAGAGATCGCGCCCGCTGGGCCGCGAGCATGTCCCAGATGCTGTCGCCGATCACCAGCGAGTGGGCGATGTCCACGCCCAGGCGGTCCGCCGCGGCGAGGAACAGGTCGGGATCGGGCTTGGCGTAGCGCACCTGGTCGCGGGTGACGACCGGTACCTTCGCCGGATCCACACCGAGCGCGGCGATGTTGGGTGCCGCGGTCTCCATGCGGCCGCTGGTGGCGATCGCCCAGGGAATGTTCTCGGCGGTCAGGAAGGCCAGCAGTTCGGGCGCGCCGGGCAGGGGGCGGATCGCCCCGGCGGCCGCCTGCCGGTTGTAGGCCTCCGCATGCCAGGCGCGCAGGCGCTCGAGGCGGTCGGCGGTGATGTCCAGCCCCGTCTCGCGCAGCAGGATGTTGGTGAACAACCCGCCGCTCATGCCGATCTTGCGGTGGATGCGCCAGACCGACAGGTCCACGCCCTCGCGGTCGAGCGCCTCCTTCCAGGCCAGGACGTGCTGGTAGACGCTGTCGACGAGGGTGCCGTCGAGGTCGAACAGGAAGGCGGTGGAGATGCGTGGCATGGGCTGCTCCTGCAGACGTGGGGCGGGGACGCGTAGCCCAGCATGCCGCAGCGTGCGCAGCCCCCGCGTCAACGCGCGGCCGCGCCCTCAGTACAGCACGCGCGTGCGCAGCGTCCCCTCGATCGCGTTGAGCGCCGAGCGCAGGCGCGCGGTGATCTCCGGGGTGGAGGCGATGTCGATCACCACGTAGCCGACCTTGGCGTCGGTGCGCAGGAACTGGCCGTCGATGTTCACGCCCTCGCGCGAGAACAGCTCGTTGATGCGCGACAGCACGCCGGGCACGTTGCGGTGGATGTGCAGGATGCGGTGGCTGCCCGCGTGTTCGGGCAGGGTCACCTCGGGGAAGTTGACCGCCGAGAGCGTGCTGCCGTTGTCGCTGTAGCGCACCAGCTTGGCCGCGACCTCGGTGCCGATATTGTCCTGGGCTTCCAGCGTGCTGCCGCCCACGTGCGGGGTCAGGATTACGTTGTCGAAGCGGGTAAGCGGCGATTCGAACGCATCGCCATTGCCCTTGGGCTCGATCGGGAACACGTCCACCGCCGCGCCGCCGACCTGGCCCGATTCCAGCGCCGCGGCCAGCGCGTCGATGTCGACCACGGTGCCGCGCGAGGCGTTGATCAGGTGGGCGCCGGGTTTCATCTTCGCGATCTGCGCGGCGCCGAACATCATCTGCGTGGCCGGGGTTTCAGGCACGTGCAGGGTGACGACGTCGGAGCGCTCGAGCAGATCGTCCAGGCCCGCTGCCGCGCGCGCGTTGCCGAGCGAGAGCTTGGTTTCCACGTCGTGGAAAAGCACATGCATGCCCAGCGACTCGGCGAGTACGCCCACCTGGGTGCCGATGTGGCCGTAGCCGACGATGCCCAGGGTTTTGCCGCGCACCTCGTGGCTGCCCAGCGCCGACTTGCTCCAGCCGCCGCGATGGCACTCGGCGTTCTTGAGCGGGATCCCGCGCATCAGCATGATCGCCTCGGCCACCACCAGTTCGGCGACGCTGCGGGTATTGGAATAGGGGGCGTTGAATACCGGGATCCCGGCCAGTTCGGCCGCGTCCAGATCGACCTGGTTGGTGCCGATGCAGAAGCAGCCGATCGTGATCAGCTTGCGCGCCTCGGCCAGCACCTCGGCGGTGAGCTGGGTGCGCGAACGGATGCCGACGATGTGCGCGTTGGCCAGCTTCTGCTTCAGCTCCTCGCCGGCGAGCGACTTGGACAGCAGTTCGACCTGCTCGTAGCCGGCCGCGGTGAACACATCGACCGCACTCTGGCTGATGCCTTCGAACAGCACGACGCGGATGTCCTGTTTCGGGAACGAGGTCTTCAGGGGCGTCATGCGAGCAGGCATCCGGCGGCGGGGAGCCCTGCATTATTCCAGATGCGGCACCGCGTTTCCGCAGCGCACAAGCGTTTTTTAGGCTGCGGCGCGGAACGCCGGTGCGCGATAGGCGGAACACCAGCAGGCGCGGGCCATCGTTGCGTTCGAAACGATGCCGACGCAGGCGCCGCGTAAGGTCGTGGCCGGCGGCGCGCGTACGCTTGCTGGACGCGCCCGGTCGCGGCTGGCACGCTTGCGCTCCCTCCCGCAGCGCGTTGTCCCGATGACCGATCCGCGCCTGGCGGCGCTTGTGCAGGCCCTGCCCGAACTGCGCCTGCTGACCGACGCCGCCGACCTCGAACATTACGGCCGCGACTGGACCCGTCGCTGGACGCCGGCCCCGCTGGCCATCGCGCTGCCGACCTCGGTCGAGCAGGTGCAGGCGGTCGTGCGCTGGGCCCGCGAGCATGCCGTGGCCATCGTGCCTTCGGGGGGACGCACC
Organism: Luteimonas campi; assembly: GCF_051162505.1. Classification (NCBI taxonomy): domain Bacteria; kingdom Pseudomonadati; phylum Pseudomonadota; class Gammaproteobacteria; order Lysobacterales; family Lysobacteraceae; genus Luteimonas; species Luteimonas campi. The sequence continues at coordinate 384,471 of NZ_JBNWEM010000001.1, read as the reverse complement.
GGCCTGTCCGGCGGCGCGGTCGCGGCGCATGGCGAACTGGTGCTGAGCCTGGAGCGGATGAACCGGGTGCTGGGCTTCGACCCGATCGACCGCACGCTCACGGTGCAGGCCGGCATTGCGCTCGAGGCGGTGCACAACGCCGCGCGCGAGCACGGGCTGGCCTACCCGGTGGATTTCGCCGCGCGCGGGTCCTGCAGCATCGGCGGCAACATCGCCACCAATGCCGGCGGCATCCGCGTGATCCGCTATGGCAATACCCGTGAATGGGTGGCGGGTTTGAAGGTGGTGGACGGCCGCGGCGAGCTGCTCGATCTCGGCCGTGGCCTGGTCAAGAACTCCAGCGGCTACGACCTGCGCCACCTGATGGTCGCGTCCGAGGGCACGCTGGGCATCATCGTCGAGGCGAGCCTGCGCCTGACCGATCCGCCGCCGCCGACCAGCGTCATGCTGCTGGCGCTGCCGGATTTCGCCGCCCTGATGCAGGTCTTCGCCAGCCTGCGCCAACGCCTGCGCCTGGAAGCCTTCGAATTCTTCACCGACCGCGCCCTGCACCATGTGCTCGCGCACGGCGCGCACAACCCGTTCGACGAAACCCACCCGTATTACGTGGTCACCGAGTTCGCCGCTGGCGAGGCCGAAGAGGCGGCCGCGATGGCGGCGTTCGAGCATTGCGTGGGCGAGGGCTGGGTGCTGGACGGCGTGATCAGCCAGAGCCAGGCGCAGGCCGCGCAGCTGTGGCGCCTGCGCGAGGGCATCACCGAGAGCCTGGCGCCGCACGTGCCCTACAAGAACGACGTCTCGGTACGCATCTCGGCGATGCCGGCGTTCCTGGCCGAGGTGCAGGCGCTGCTGTCGGCCGAGTATCCGCACTTCGACGTGGTCTGGTTCGGCCACATCGGCGACGGCAACCTGCACATCAACGTCCTCAAGCCCGTCGACATGCTGCAGCCCGGATTCGTGGCCGAGTGCGAGCGGGTGACGAAGCTGCTGGCCGGCGCGCTGCAGCGCCACGGCGGCAGCATCTCCGCCGAGCACGGCATCGGCCTGGTCAAGAAGCCCTATCTGGGTTCGACCCGCAGCGAGGCCGAGCTGGCGCTGCTGCGCGGCATCCGTGGCGTGCTGGATCCGGACGGGTTGCTCAATCCGGGCAAGCTGTTCGATCCGCAGTAGCGAGGACGTGCGTCTGCCGCCACGTCGCGTGCGGCAGGGCGATGCCGGCAGCATCCGTCCCGACTGCGGCCCGCCGAGCCGGGCGTTCAGCCGATGGCGCTGGCATCGCGATATGCTGCGCGCCGTGATGAATCCGGGGAATTTCCCATGAAGCGTTTCCTGCTGGCTGCCGTCGTGCTCGCCTGCGCCGTGCCGGCCTGGGCCGGGAGTTTTGCCGGGACCACGGGCGGGGCCACCTCGGCCGGCAGCTCGGCGTCTTCGGGCAGCAGTTCGGGCGACGACAAGCTGGTGCTGGCCGCGCGCGACGATGCGGCGCTGTTCGTCGCCAGCGAGGGCGCCATCCGTGGCGTTCGGCTGGAGGCGGCGCTGCGTCAGCTGCGCGAGCGCGATCAAGCGGCACGCGCGGCGACCGACCTGGCCCTGGCGCAGGCGATCCTGGCGCGCTGAAGCCGGCGCTGCGCCGGATGTTGCGCGCGGCCTGCCTTGCCGGCCTGTTGATCTGCGCCGGCCCGTCCTGGGCGGCGTTGCGCGTCGCGGTGGACACGGCCGGCATGTCGCCGCGGGAAACCGCTGCCACGCAGGAGCTGGTGGATGCCGCGCTGGCGCGCCTGCCACCCCGACTGCTGGCGGAACTCGATCGCGAGGTGCCCCTGCGCTGGCGCGACGACCTGCCGACGCGGGTGCATGGCCGGACGCGCGGTGGCGCCATCGCCTTGGACCGCGCCCTGCTCGAGGGCTGGGTGCAACGCGACCCCAACGCCGTCGACGATCCCCGCGCACGCGCCGCGCTTGCCGCGCTGCTGCACGAGCTGGCGCATGTCCATGACCGCTCGCCCGCAGGCGGCCTGTCGGCGGATCCGCGGCTGCTCGACCTGGCCGGCTGGCCGGTGCGGCCGCTGCGCCTGGGCCTGCGCGCGGGCCGCAACGATTTTCGCGACCGCAGCCCCGACCCTTACGAGCTCGCGTCGCCAGCGGAGTTCGTCGCGGTCAACCTCGAACACTATCTGCTCGACCCCGAATACGCCTGCCGCCGCCCGGCGCTGCACCGTTACTTCGCCAGTCGCCTGGGCGCGCCGCCGGCGTTGCCGGACGCGGCCTGCGCCGACGCGCTGCCGTTCGTGGCGGCGGCGCATGGCGGCGACCCCGGCCTCGACCTGCTGGCGCTCGATCCCGCACGGGTCGTCGCCGTGGAGTACCTGCTCGCGGAGCCGGCCCGCTCGCCGATGAGCCGCTGGGGACACGGCATGCTGCGGCTGGTGGTCTGCGCGCCGGATCGCGCGCCGGGACCCGACTGCAGGCTCGATCTCGACCACCACCTGGTGCTGTCGTTCCGCGCCTTCGTCGACGATGTGCAGGTGTCGAACTGGCGCGGACTGACCGGGCGCTATCCCTCGCGCCTGTTCGTGCTGCCGCTGGCGCAGGTGGTGGACGAGTACACCCGGGTCGAACTGCGCGGCCTGCGCTCGGTGCCGCTGCGGCTGGCGCCGGGGCAGGTCGCGGCCGTGCTCGAGCGCGCGGCGCAGGTGCACTGGGGCTACGACGGGCGCTACTACTTCGTGAGCAACAACTGCGCGGTCGAGACCTGGAAGCTGCTCAACGACGCGCTGCCGGCGCTGTCGCAGCGGCCGCTGCGCAGCGTCACGCCGACCGGTCTGCTGCGGCGGCTGCAACGGGCCGGCATCGCCGACGCCTCGGTGCTCGAGGATGCGGAACAGGCGCGACGCCTGGGCTACCGGTTCGAGTCGATGTCGCGCTATTTCCAGGACATGTACGCGGTCGCCGCAGCCGAGCTGGCGCTGGCGGGCGGCGACGCCGAGGGATGGCTGCGGCTCGATCCGCTGCAACGTCGCGACTGGCTGGGGCGTGGTGGACTGCGGGCGACCGCTGCGCTGCTGGTCTTGGAGGAGGCCGCGCTCAGGCGCGAACAGGTCGAAGCCCGCGATGCCTTGCGACAGCGCTATTGGCGCGAGGACGCGATGGAGGGACAGGTCGCCGGCCTGCTGCAGGCGCTGTGGTCGGACGGCGCCGGCGCAGGGCGCCCGGCGGGACTGCTGCCCGGCGCCGGCTATGGCTTGCCGCAGGGGCAGGAGCGGGCGGTGCTGGGCATGCGCGTGGCCGAGGGCGATGCGCGCCTGCGCGCCGCGCACGATGCGCTGCATGAAGAGGCGCGCGCCTGGCTGCCGGCGCGGCAGCGCGCGCGCCTGCAGGCGACGGAGGAAAACATCGCCAGACTCGGCGAACGCCTGCGCCACCTGGTTGCGGCGCCGCCGGCCTGAGGCCGGCGCGCGCCTCGGGTTCAGTCGGCGCGGCCGCCGAACTCGCCGGTGGTGGTGTTCACCAGCACGCGCTCGCCGTTGACGATGTACTCGGGCACCATGATCTCGATGCCGGTGCTGAGCCGGGCCGGCTTGGGGCGCTTGGTTGCGGTGCCGCCCTTGAGCTCGGGCGGGGTTTCGACCACTTCCAGGCTCACGTGCTGGGGCAGCTGCAGGGCCACCGGCTGCTCGTCGATGATCTGGACGTAGCTGCCCTGCAGGCCGTCGGTGATGTAGCCCGCGTCGTCGCCGACCACGTCCGCGTCCAGCGTGTACGGCGTGTAGTCCTCGTCATCGAGGAACACGAAGGCATCGCCGTCCTTGTAGGAGAAGGTGGCCTGCCTGCGCAGCAGCTCGACCTCGGTCAGGTTGTCTTCGGCATCGAAGCTGACGTCGGCCTTGTTGCCGCCGGGCACGCTGTACATGATGAAGCGGAAACGCACGTTGCCGCCACGGCCCTGCGGCGAGCTGCGCTCGATGTCGCGCACCTGGTAGACCGTGCCGTTGTGTTCGACCACGTTTCCTTTCTTGACGTCGTAGGCTTTCATTGGAGGGGCCGGGATTGGGGATTCGGGATTCGGGATTGGGACGGGACCGCGATTGGGGCCGGGACGATGGGGTTCGCTTTACCGAACCCGATTCCGGAACCGGATCGCGGCTATTTCGGTTGCAGGCGCACCGCACCATCTAGGCGGATGGTCTCGCCGTTGAGGTAGCGGTTGCCGACGATGTAGTGCACCAGGTCCGCGAACTCCTCCGGCAGGCCGAGCCGGGCCGGGAAGGGGATCGATGCGGCCAGCGACTTCTGCACGTCTTCCGGCATGCCGTCGACCATCGGCGTCCAGAAGATGCCCGGCGCCACGGTGTTCACGCGGATGCCGAAGCGCGCCAGTTCGCGCGCCATCGGCAGAGTCATGCCGACCACGCCGCCCTTCGAGGCCGAATACGCGGCCTGGCCGATCTGGCCCTCGTAGGCGGCGACGCTGGCGGTGTTGACGATCACGCCGCGCTCGCCATCCTCGCCGGCCTCGTTGTGCTGCATCAGCGCGGCCGCAGCCTTGGCTACGTTGAAGCTGCCGACCAGGTTGACCATCACCGTGGTCTGGAACTGCGCCAGCGGCATCGGCGCCTCGCGGCCCAGCACGCGGCCGGCGCCGATGATGCCCGCGCAGTTCACGGCTACGTTGAGCCCGCCCATCGCCTCGGCCGCCGCGCGCATGCTGGCGGCCACGCCGTCCTCGCTGGTGACGTCGGTGCGCAGGTAGCGCGACTGCGACGCGCCCAGTTCGGCGATCGCGGCGGCACCCTTGTCGTCGTTGACGTCGAACAGGGCCACCTGGCCGCCTCCGGCGACGATGCGCCGCGCCACGGCCAGGCCGAGCCCGGACACGCCTCCGGTGACGACGGCACGGATGGAGGATGACTGCATGGACGATCCCGGTTGCGGAAAGCCGCAATTCTAGCGCGGCGACGGCGGCAGGCGGCCGGCGCCCGCGGCGGCGCCTGCGGGCGCGAATACAGGGAACATCGCCGAATTGCAGTCGCGGCCGAAGCCGCTTCCACGGCGCTCCGGCCGTCCGCGCCTTACCGCTTCAGCTCTCGCCGCGCAGCCGCCGCGCGAACTCGTCCGGCGGCAGCCCGGGCGCGAACAGGAAGCCCTGTCCGACCGGCACGCCCAGATCCAGCATGAAGCGGCGCTGCGCTTCGGATTCGATGCCCTCGGCCACCAGGCCCAGGCCGAGACTGCGCGCGATGCCGGCCACCGCCTGGCAGACCGCCACGTCGGAGTGGTTGTCCGGCACCCCCTCGACGAACAGCTGGCTCAGCTTGAGCCCGTGGATCGGCAGCCGCCTGAGGTAGTTGAGCGCGCTGTAGCCTTCGCCGAAGTCGTCGATGGTGAGGATCACGCCCAGGTCGCGCAGCGCGGCGAAGGTGCGCAGGGTGTCCGGCGCGTCCTCGATCAGCACGCGCTCGGTGAATTCCAGCTCCAGCGCGGAGCCGGGCAGGCGGTACTCGTCCAGCGCCTGTCGGATGGTGTCCGCCAGGTTCTCGGCGAGGAACTGGCGGTAGGACACGTTCACCGCGACGCGGATGATGCCGAGCCCCGCATCGCGCCACTCGGCCGCCTGGCGACAGGCCTCGCGCAGCACCCAGCGGCCAATGCGCACGATGTCGCCGGTGTTCTCGGCATGGCCGATGAAGTGGTCCGGCCGCATCTCGCCCAACTGGTGGTTCTGCCAGCGGATCAGCGCTTCGGCGGCCACCGTGGCGCCGCGATGCAGGTCGACCTGCGGCTGGTAGACCAGGCGGAACTCGTCGTTGTCGGCTGCGCGGCGCAGGTGGGTTTCCATGCGCAGGCGGTTCTGCTGCGACTGCGCCAGCTCCGGGGTGAACTCCTGCCGGCCGTTGCGGATGCGACGCTTGCTGTCGTACATGGCCGCGTCGGCGTTCTGGATCAGAGTCTGCGGGCGGTCGCCGTCGCGCGGCGCACGCGCGATGCCGATGCTGGCGGTGATCGCGAACTCCTCCTTGTCGAAGCGGAAGCTCTCGCTGAAGCCGTCCAGGATCGCGTCGGAGATGCGCTCGGGCCGCGTTTCGTCGTCGCCGGTATTGCAGATCACCAGGAACTCGTCGCCGCCGAAACGGGCGATCAGCCCCTCGGTGCCGGCGGCGCGGCTGATGCGGCGCGCCGCGGCGTTGAGCAGGTCGTCGCCGGCCGCGTGGCCCAGCACGTCGTTGACCACCTTGAAGCGGTCCAGGTCGATGTACAGCACGGCGATGGGGCCGTGCATCGGATCGCGCATGCGCGTCTCAAGCTCGTGCAGCATCGCGTCGCGGTTGAGCAGGCCGGTGAGCGGGTCGGTGCGGGCGCGGATGCGCAGGGTTTCCTGTTCCTGCTTGCGCTCGGTGATGTCCTGCAGGGTACCGGTGATGCTGGTGCCCTCGCTGCGGTTGATCTCCGCCTCGCCGATGATGCGCAGCCACAGCGGACTGCCGTCGGTGTGCTTGGCCTCGACCTCCAGGTCGATGGGCTTGTTGTCGTGGATCGCCTGGCGCAGGGCGGCGTCCATGCGCAGGCAGTCGGCCTCGGCGAGCGCGGCCAGCAGGTCGCCGATCGAGCGGACCTCGCGCCCGGCGCCGAGGATGCGCGTGGCTTCCTCGGTCATGTACAGCGCGTCGCGGTCGACCTCCCATTCCCAGCCGCCGATGTGGGCCAGCGACTGCGCGCGGTCGAACAGGGCGCTGTCGCGCTTGAGTTCGGTGACGTCGCTGAAGAACGACAGCACCTGCAGCGGCGTGCGCCCGCCGGGGGCGAACAGCGGCACGCTGCTGATCGAGAGCCAGCGCAGGCGTCGCTCGGGGCGATGGTAGAGGCCCAGCACCTGGCTGCCGGTGGCCTTGCCGGTGTGCAGGGTCAGCGTCGGCGGCAGGTCGCTCAACGCGAGCGGGTGGCCGGCTTCGTCCACCACGGCCCAGTCGGCCGGGCGCAGGTAGGCCTGGAAGTCCTGGTTCTCGTCGGCGCCGAGGATCCGCATCGCCGCCGCGTTGGCCTGGACCAGGTGACCGGTGTCGTCGAATACCACCACGCCCTTGTCGATCACCTCCAGCAGCTGGCCATAGCGCAGCTCGGCCATGCGCCGGGCGCTGAGGTCGCGCGCCACCGCCACCACGCAGCGGCGGCCGTCGTGCACGAAGCCGGCCGAATGCACCTCGACCGGGAAACGGGTGCCGTCGCCGCGCTTGTTGGTGACCTCGATGACATAGGTCTCGCCCCGGTGCAGCACCTCCAGCACCGGACGCATGTGGTCCTTGGGCAGGTCGGGGTTCAGGACCTCGATGGGCTGGCCGACGATGCGGTCGCGCGGCAGCTGGTAGGCCGCCATGCCCGCGCGGTTGAGGTCGAGTACGGTGCCGTTCTCGTCGAGGATGCTGACCGGGTCGGGCACCGCGTCGAACAGGGCGTGGTAGCGCAGGTGGGCGATCTCGGCCTCGGCATCCGCGGCCGCCAGGGCCTGCCGGGCGCGCTCGAACAGGTCGCGCGCCGCATCGGGCATGGCGGGGTCGCGGGCGGCGGCCGCGAGCGCGGCCAGCACATCGCCGCGCCCGCTTCCGGGCGGCGCGTCCTCGTCGGCCGAGGCCTGCGCGTTCATCGTGCCGCCAGCGCCCGCCCGGCCTTGCTGCCGGTCTCGCGGCCGAGCAGGGCCGCCAGCCAGCGGCCGGTGTCGGCCAGCGCGTCCAGGTCGATGCCGGTCTCGATGCCCATGCCGTGGAGCATATACACCACATCCTCGCTGGCGACATTGCCGCTGGCGCCCTTGGCGTAAGGACAGCCGCCCGCCCCGGACACGGCGCTGTCCACCACCGCCACGCCTTCCTCCAGGCAGGCCAGGATGTTGGCCAGGGCCTGGCCCCAGGTGTCGTGGAAATGCACGGCCAGCGCCGACATCGGCAGCTCCCCGGCCACCGCACGCAGCATCGCGCGCGCCTTCGCCGGCGTGCCCACTCCGATGGTGTCGCCCAGCGAGATCTCGTAGCAGCCCATCGCGTGCAGGGCCGTCGCCACGCGCACCACGTCGGCCAGCGCGACATCGCCCTGGTAGGGACAACCCAGCACGGTCGAGACATAGCCACGCACGCGCACGCCGTCGCCGCGGGCGCGCTCGAGCACGGGCGTGAAGCGCGCCAGCGATTCGTCGATGCCGGCGTTGGTATTGGTCCGGTTGAAGGTTTCCGAGGCGGCGGTGAACACCGCCACCTCGCGCGCGCCGCCGGCGAGCGCGCGTTCGTAGCCCTGCAGGTTGGGCACCAGCACCGGGTAGGAGACCCCCGGCCTGCGCGCGATGCCGGCGAACACTTCGGCGGCATCGGCCAGCTGCGGCACCCACTTCGGGCTGACGAAGCTGGTGGCCTCGATGGTCTGCAGGCCGGTTGCGGAAAGCCTGTCGATCAGCTCGATCTTGGCTGCGGCCGGGATCAGGGTCTTCTCGTTCTGCAGGCCGTCGCGCGGGCCGACCTCGACAATGCGGACATGGCGGCTCAAGACGGACGCTCCTGGGGCGGGGCCAGGCGCGAGGCGGCGCGGGCGCCGGCGGACCGGGGGCGTGCATCGCCCGGCGCGCAGCCGGCTCGCAATGCCTGGCAACCTGCCCGGGCGAACAGCCGCATCGCACCGGCAGCGGCGAGGCCAGCGCCGCTCACTGCGTCGGCTCCAGGAGCACCAGCACGCTGTCGGCTTCGACGAACTCGCCGTCGGCCGCGCGCAGCTCGGCCACGGTTCCCGCGCGCGGCGCCTTGAGCGCCAGTTCCATTTTCATCGCCTCGAGCACCACCAGCTCCTGTCCCGCCTCCACGCGATCGCCTGCCGACACGCGCAGCGCCACCACCCGTCCGGGCATCGGCGCGCGCACGCGGTCGTCGCCGGTGGATTGCGCCGCCGGCTCGTGGCGGTACACCGCCACCGGCGCCAGCGGCAGCCGTCGTTCGCCGTCATGCACGTCGATCCGGCCCGGACGCTGCAGCACTTGGAAGCGCCGCCCCTGGCCATCCAAACGTAGCGAGAGGACGCCCTCGGCCAGCCGCGCTCCCTCCACCGAGGCGATGCGACCGCCGATGCCGATGCGATAGCGCCCGCCATCGCCCTGCGCCTGCAGTTCGATGCGCTCGCCGCGATGCTGGAACGCGAGGGGCCGCTGGCCGGCATGGCCCAGCCGCCAGCCGTCGGCGATCGACCACGGCGAGGTGGGATCGTTGGACGCCCGGGCGAACTCGCGACGCTCGTCTTCCTGGGCGAGCAGGGTGGCGGTGGCCGCGGCCAGCAGCAGTTCGTCCGCGGGCGATTGGGCGGCGACGAACTCGTCCAGGTGGCGATCGAGATAGCCGGTGTCGATGCGGCCTTCCACGATCGCCGGGTGCCTGGCCAGCGCCTCGAGGAAGGCGATGTTGGACTTGGGGCCTTCGATCGCGCACTGCGCCAGCGCCTCGCGCAGGCGGGCGAGGGCGGCCGGACGGTCGCGGTCGTGGACGATGAGCTTGGCGATCATCGGGTCGTAGAAGATCGTGACCGTGTCGCCTTCGACCACGCCCGAGTCGACGCGCACGCGCGCCGAGGGCTGCGGCAGTTCCAGCCGCTCCAGTCGCCCCGACCCCGGCAGGAACCCGGCCTCCGGGTCCTCGGCGTAGAGGCGCACTTCGATCGCGTGGCCCTGCTGCGGCACTTCGTCCTGCGCCAGCGGCAGCGACTCGCCGGCAGCTACGCGCAACTGCCATTCGACCAGGTCGAGCCCGGTGGTCATCTCGGTGACCGGATGCTCCACCTGCAGCCGGGTGTTGATTTCCATGAAATAGAAGTTGCCGCCGGGATCGACGATGAACTCCACCGTGCCCGCGTTGGCGTAGTCGATCGCGCGCGCGGCCAGCACCGCCGCCTCGCCCATGGCCGCGCGCAGCGACGGCGTCAGGAACGGAGAGGGCGCCTCCTCGAAGACCTTCTGGTAGCGGCGCTGCGCCGAGCACTCGCGTTCGTTGAGATGGATGATGTTGCCGTGCGCGTCGCCGAAGACCTGGATCTCGATGTGGCGGGGCGACTCGATGTAGCGCTCCAGCAGCACGCGGTCGCGGCCGAAGGCGTTGGCCGCCTCGCGCTGGCAGCTTTCCAGGTTCGGCAGAAACTCGTCGGCGCTGCGCACGATGCGCATGCCCTTGCCGCCGCCGCCGTGCGCGGCCTTGATCATCAGCGGGAAGCCGATGCGCGCGGCCTCGCGCGCAAGCAGGTCCGGCGACTGGTCCTCGCCCGTGTAGCCGGGAACCACCGGCACGCCGGCGGCCTGCATCAGTTCCTTGGCGCCGGCCTTGCTGCCCATGCGGCGCATCGATGCGGCCGACGGTCCGATGAAGACCAGGCCGGCAGCGTCCACCGCGTCGGCGAACTCGGCGTTCTCGCTGAGGAAGCCGTAGCCCGGATGGATGGCCTGGGCGCCGGACCGCAGCGCCGCCTCGATGATCGCATCGCCGCGCAGGTAGCTCTCGGCCGGACGGGGTCCGCCGATCGGATAGGCCTCGTCGGCCAGGCGCACGTGCTGGGCGTCGGCGTCCGCCTCCGAGAACACCGCGACGGTGCGGATGCCGAGCCGGCGTGCGGTACGGATGACGCGGCAGGCGATTTCGCCGCGGTTGGCGATCAGGATCGTCTGGAACATCAGCGGCTGGCGTCCTCGGGGAGGTGGCAGACGGCCTCGATGTTGTGGCCGTCAGGATCGATCACGAATGCGCCGTAATAGTCGGCGTGGTAGTGCGGGCGCAGGCCGGGCGCGCCGTTGTCGCGGCCGCCGGCGGCGAGTGCGGCTGCGTGGAAGGCCTCCACGGCGGCGCGGCTGGCGGCGGTGAAGGCGAAGTGCGCGGCGCCGCTCGGCGCGATGCCGTCGGTGCCTGCGCCGATCCAGAAATGCGGCCGCCGCGGCGGGCCGAACCCGCAGCCCGCGTAGCCGCCGCCCGTCTCGGCCGCGGTCAGCTCCACCACCACCGCGAAGCCCAGCGGCGCCAGGGCACGCTCGTAGAACGCGCGGCTGCGCGCGTAGTCGGCCACGCGCAGGCCCAGGTGGTCGAGCATGGTCAGTCCTCACGCGCCCAGGCGGGCGCGCGCTTGTCGAGGAACGCGCCCAGGCCTTCCTGGCCCTCGGCCGAGACGCGCAGCGCGGCGATCAAGGCCGCGTTGGACTGGTCGAGCCGGTCGCGGTCGGACTGCAGGGCGACATCGCGCACCAGGCGCTTGGCCGTGGCCGACGCGATCGGGCCGGCCTTGAGCAGCAACGCGAGCTGGCGCTCCACCGCGGCATCGAGCGCATCGGCCTCGACCACCTCGTGCAGCAGGCCCATGCGCAGCGCCTGCGCGGCATCGAACACCTCGGCGGTGGCGAACCAGCGGCGCGCCTGGCGCGGTCCGATCGCGGCGACGACATAGGGCGAGATCACCGCCGGCAGCAGGCCGAGGCGGCTTTCGGTCAGCCCGAACTTCGCGCCGGGCACGCCGATGGCGATGTCGCAGCAGGCCACCAGCCCCACGCCTCCACCGAAAGCGGCGCCGTGCACGCGCGCGATGGTCGGCTTCGGCAGTTCGTCGAGCGTGCGCATCAGCCGGGCCAGCGCCAGGGCGTCCTCGCGATTGTCGGCCTCGCCGGCCGCGGCCATTCCGCGCATCCAGTTGAGGTCGGCGCCGGCGGAAAACGAAGCGCCGGCGCCTTCCAGGACTACCGCGCGTACGCCCGCATCGGCGGCCGCCTCGTCGAATGCGGCGGTGAGGCGGGCGATCAGGGCGGCGTCGAAGGCGTTGTGCAACTCCGGGCGGTCCAGGCGCACGCGCAGCACGGCTCCGTTGCGGTGGATCGACAGCGGTTCGGTCATGACGTCATGCAGAAGGTCGACGGCTCCGCATCATAGCCGCCGACCATCGCCGGAAGGCGGGGCAGGGCGGACGGCGCACGGCTTTTCCGGGTAAGCCGGGACGACGCACCGATCAGGACCGCTGCGTCCTGCGGCGCGCGCGTCCTCCTGCTGTCCAGCATGCGGCGAGCGGAACGATCGGCGGGCGCGGGGCTCGCTGCGGCCGTGTTGCACCGCCGGGCCGCAGCCAGTGAGGCTTGCACGGGCACGCGGATACGCAGGATTGCGCTAAACTGGACGAGACTCATTCTCATTCCCCGCCCATGCTCCCACACCGCCTGCTGGCGACGCTCCTGCTCAGCGTCGTCCTGATCTGTACCTGCGCCTTCGCTTCGGACGCTTCGGTCGCCACCACCTGGCGCCTGCTCGACTACATCGCGGTCGACTATCGCGAGGCGGTGGCCGACGGCGAGGTGGTCAATCAGCTCGAATACGACGAGATGCTGGAGTTCTCGGCCACCGCGGCATCGGCCATCGCGGCCCTACCGGACACGCCGCAGTCCGCCCAGCTGCAGGGCGACGCGCAGGCGCTGGAGCGGGCGATCGCCGACAAGGCCGCGCCCGATCGCATCGCCGCCCAGGCGCGCGGACTGGCCGCCCTGCTGGTGCAGGCGCACCCGATCCCGCTGCTGCCGGCCACGCCGCCCCGGCACGCCCGTGGCGGCGAGCTGTACGCGCAACTGTGCGCCAGTTGCCACGGCCCCACCGGCGCCGGCGATGGTCCCGCCAGCGCAGGGCTCGACCCGCCGCCGATCGACTTCACCGATCGCGAACGCGCCGACGAGCGCAGCGTGTTCGCGCTCTACCAGGTGATCGAGCAGGGCCTGGAAGGCACCTCGATGGTGAGCTACCGCGGACTTCCGGCCGATGATCTCTGGGCGCTGGCCACCTATACCGGCGCGATCGCCTATCCCGAGTCCCTGGCCGGCCGTGGCAAGGCCCTGCTCGAGGGCGACGCGGCGCTGCAGGCCAGGTTCGATCTCGACCGCTACGTCGGGCAGACACCGGCCGATCTTGCGAACGAACTGGGATCGGCCGAGGACGCGGCCGCGATCGTCGCCTACCTGCGCCGCCACCCCGAGGCGACGCAGGCGCAGCAGCTCGAATCGGCCCTCGCCACCGCGCGAGGACTGCTGCGCGAGGCGATGGCCGCCTACCGCGCCGGCGACGCCAAGGCCGCGCGCGACCTCGCGCTCGCGGCCTATCTCGATGGTTTCGAGCCGGTCGAACCGCTGCTTGCCGCGCGCGACAATCCGCTGATGGTGCGCATCGAGGCGGCCATGGCGCAGCTGCGCTCGGGCCTGGCCGCCGACGCCCCCGCCGACGCGCTGCAGGCGCAGGTCGACCAGCTCGATGGCCTGTTCGCCGAGGCCGAGCAGGTGCTGGGCCAGGACAGCACCTCGGCCACCGCCAGTTTCGTCGCCGCCTTCACCATCCTGCTGCGCGAGGGCCTGGAGGCACTGTTGATCGTGATCGCGATGATCGCGCTGCTGCGCAAGGCCGAACGCACTGAAATGTTGCCCTGGGTCCATGGCGGCTGGCTCTCCGCCCTGGTCGCGGGCGCCGCGACCTGGGTGCTCGCGACCTGGGTGATCACCATCAGCGGTGCGAGCCGGGAACTGTCCGAAGGCTTCGGCTCGCTGCTGGCGGCCGTGGTGCTGGTCTGGGTGGGGCTGTGGATGCACGGCAAGAGCCACGCGCAGGCCTGGCAGCGCTATGTGCGCGAGCGGCTGGGCCACGCCCTGGGCAAGTCGTCGGGCCTGTTCCTGCTGGGCCTGGTGTTCGTAGTGGTCTACCGCGAGGTGTTCGAGACGATCCTGTTCTACGCCGCGATCTGGAACCAGGGCAGCCAGGGTGCGGTCATCGCCGGCGGCGCCGCGGCAGGGCTGGCCCTGCTGGCGATCGGCTGGGGGATGATGCGCTACAGCCGCAGCCTGCCGATCGGCCAGTTCTTCCGCTACAGCTCTGTGATGATCTCGGTGCTGGCGGTGGTGCTGATGGGCAAGGCGGTGTCCGCGCTGCAGGAGGCCGGCTATCTGCCGGTGAGCTGGCTCGAAGGCTGGCCACGGGTGGAACTGCTGGGCCTGTATCCGACGCTGCAAGGCGTCGCCGCGCAGGTGCTGGTGGCGCTGATGCTCGCCATCGGGTTCGCGCTGTCCAGCAGAAGCGCCCGCCGCGAGGCGGCAGCCTGAGGCCGCAAACCGCATCGCGGACGCGGCCTGCGCAACGCGGCCGCGGTGCGGGGCAGGGGCTGGCGCGTGCGGCAGGTCGGCGACCGGGACGTCCGGCCGCCGCACCAGGGACGATGGCGACACGCAGCGAGACGGCGGCCTGACGCCGTCAGGCCACGATCAGTGCCGCAGGCCCCGCTTGTTGGGGCTTCTGGGCGGCTTGCGCATGTCGTTGGTCGGGGAGACCTCCACCGACAGGTGGAAGGTGCGCTCCTCGCCGGCGAACATCGCGCCGACGCCGACCACGTGGCGGGTGATCTCGGTACCATCGTCGTCGCGCACGCTCAGCACCACCGAGTATTCCCAGGCGCCGCCCTCGGACGGATGCCGGATCATGCCCTCGACCTGCAGGGCGGTGGTGCTGGCGGGGACCGCGCCGGGACCGCTGCGCGGGGTATCGAAGCGCAGGTAGTGCTTGCACGAGGGACAGATGCTCGCGCTTTCGAGGATGGTGGTCTTGCAGTGGGGGCAGGTGCGCGTGGCACCTGCCGTTCCGGGCTTCGGCGCGGCCACGGGCTCAGCTGGCCAGTTCGCGCGTCTCCGCGTTCTCGCCCTTGGCCTTGTCCTTGCGCGGCGCCGACGACGCGGATTCGCTGTTGTCCCAGCCGCATTCCACGTGGCCACGGATCCTGGAGCCGGCGGCGACGGTGAGCGTGCCAGCCTTGATGTCGCCGGTGAGCACCGCCGAATCGAGCAGCTCGACCTTCGATGCCGAATCGATGTTGCCGTCGAGCTCGCCGGCCACCACCACCTGCTTGGCCTTGACCCCGCCGTTGAGCTTGGCGCCGTTCTCGATGCGCAGGTTGCCCTGCACGTTGACGTCGCCCTTGAAGCGTCCGGCGATGCGGACATGGCCGGTGCCTTCGATCTTGCCCTCGATGGTGAGATCGGCGGCGATCAGCGATTCCTTGGCGGCCGGCTCGGCCGCCGGGGCGGGCGCGGCGACGCGGGGCGGCGCGACCTGGGTGGGGGTGAAGTCCGCGACTGCCGGAGCTTCACGTTGCGGCGGCACGGCCGGTGGCGCGTCCGGCGCGAAGGACGGCGTGTCCTTGCGGGCGTTGGCGTTGTTCTGGGGGCTGAAAATGGCCATGTCGCGGGTTCCTCGGGCTGGGCAGGGACCGTCGGGCGCACGCCGCCAGACGGCGATTGGGGGCCTTGGAGCCTAGCATGTTGACATGGCCTTCACAGTGTGACGTGGCTCACCAAATCCGTGTCCCGGCAGGCACTTGCCGCATTGTGTTGAGCCGTACCCTTGGCTACGGAGCCTCCGACGGCAGCCAGGCGCGGTAGCGGCCGGCCACGTGCAGCAGCCCCATCATCTGGAGCACGCCATCGTAGTAGCGGTACTGGCCCGTAGGCACCGGCTGCTCCCACAGTGCCCGGACGAAGTCGATCCTGCGCGGATGGTCGGCGGCGAGCGAAGCGACCGCGTTCATGGCCACCAGGGCGGCGGTCCGGTCGCCGCCCAGCGGCCGGCCGTCGAGGGTGTACAGGCTGGCGTAGCGGTCCATGTCCTGTGCCTGGAAGAAGGCCTGCAACCGGTTGGACAGCGCCACCTGGCGTGGGTCGGCGCGCCACCAGGACCAGTCCATCGACCAGTTCATCGCGCTGCGCCAGGCGTCGTAGCGGAAGTCCACCGACTCCGGCCGCCATGAGGCCGCCCAGGGCGTGCCGTCGAAATTGCCGTAGTCCGGGGTCAGCCCGGTGTCGGGATGGGCGGCGGTGGCGAAGTAGTCGCGGCTGACCTGGGCCGCCTCGCGCCAGAACGCGCGGTCGGCCTCCGGGCCCACCCGCGCCCAGACTTCGTAGAAGGCGGGCAGGTGGTAGGAGGCGTCGGTGTGCGCGGCGTTCACCACATCGGGGGTGAAACGCACCATCTTCGCGTCGCGGTCGAACAGGTTGATCGCGGTCATCGTGCCGCGGTTGGTGGGCCCGGTGATCGATTCGCGGTGCAGGACATCGTGCAGCAGGCGGTCGGCATGGGCGCGGTAGTCGTAGAGGCCCTCGCCATCACCCCAGCGCGCGGACGCGAAGTAGAGCGCGGTGATGAAGTACTCCTCGCCGTCGGGCGCGGGCATCTCGTCGATCGGCGTGCCGTCGCGCTTCACCGACCAGGCGAAATAGCCATGCGCCGGGTGCGACGGGTCGGCATGGTAGGTGTGGGTCATCGCCCAGTTCCAGATCGCGTCGAACTCGCGCTTCCGGTCCAGCTGCACGGCGATCATCATCCCGTAGGACATGCCCTCCGAACGCACGTCGTCGCTGTTGACGTCGAGGATGTAGGCGAGCGGGCCGTCGGCGTTGCTGCCGGCCTCGTAGTAGATGGCCTCCTGCTCCGGATCTCCGTGGAACAGCTGCTGGTAGGCGGCTTCGATGCGCGCCTCGATCTCGGCCTGAGGATAGCCGGCCTCGGCGAAGAGGTCGGGGTAGTGCCCACTGGCGACGGCGCCGGCCGAGACGGGTACGGGGGCATCGTCAGGAGCGGCATCGGCCTGCGGGGCCGACGAGCCTGCACAGGCGGACAACAGGAAGCAGAGCGGAAACAGCGCGCGCGCGTGCAAGGCGCGATTGGACGTCAGGCGCATTCTTCGGGCGTCGGGCGGCGGGACCGGCAAGGTAGCAGATGGCGTCGCTGCGGACGGCCCACCCCGACCCCGATCCCGCGCCGAAGCTACATCCGGAACACCCCGAACTTGGCCGGTTCGATCGGCGCATTGAGCGAAGCGGAGATGCCCAGCCCCAGCACCCGCCGCGTATCCGCGGGATCGATGATGCCGTCGTCCCAGAGCCGCGCGGTGGCGTACCACGGGCTGCCCTGGTGCTCGTACTGCGCGCGGATCGGTGCCTTGAACGCATCCTCGTCCTCGACGCTCCATTCGCCGCCCCTGGCCTCGATGCCGTCGCGGCGCACCGTCGCCAGCACGCTCGCCGCCTGCTCGCCGCCCATCACGCTGATGCGCGCGTTCGGCCACATCCACAGGAAGCGCGCGCCATAGGCGCGGCCGCACATCGCGTAGTTGCCAGCGCCGAAGCTGCCGCCGATCACCACGGTGAACTTCGGCACGGAAGAACATGCCACCGCGGTGACCATCTTCGCCCCGTCCTTGGCGATCCCCGCGTTCTCGTACTTGCGCCCGACCATGAAGCCGGTGATGTTCTGCAGGAACACCAGCGGGATGCCGCGCTGGTTGCACAGCTCGATGAAGTGGGCGCCCTTGAGCGCGCTCTCGCCGAACAGGATGCCGTTGTTGGCGACGATGCCCACCGGGTAGCCGTGCAGGTGGGCGAAGCCGGTGACCAGGGTCTTGCCGTAGCGCGCCTTGAACTCGTCCAGCTCGCTGCCGTCGACGATGCGCGCGATCACCTCGCGGATGTCGAAGGGTCGGCGCGTGTCCTTCGGCACGATGCCGTACAGCTCCTCGGCCGCGTACAGCGGCTCGCGCGCCTCGCGCACGGCAACGGGCAGGGTCTTGCGGCGGTTGAGGTGGCCGACGATCGAACGCGCGATTTCCAGCGCGTGGCGGTCGTCCTCGGCGTAGTGGTCGGCCACGCCGGACACGGAGGTGTGCACGTCGGCGCCGCCCAGCGCCTCGGCATCGACCACTTCGCCGGTGGCCGCCTTCACCAGCGGCGGGCCGCCAAGGAAGATCGTGCCCTGTTCGCGCACGATCACCGACTCGTCGCACATCGCCGGCACGTAGGCGCCGCCGGCGGTGCAACTGCCCATCACCACCGCGATCTGCGGAATGTTCTCCGCCGACAGCCGCGCCTGGTTGTAGAAGATGCGGCCGAAGTGCTCGCGATCGGGGAAGACCTCGTCTTGCAGCGGCAGGAAGGCGCCGCCCGAATCGACCAGATACACGCAGGGCAGGCGGTTCTCGCGCGCGATTTCCTGCGCGCGCAGATGCTTCTTCACCGTCATCGGGAAGTAGGTGCCGCCCTTGACGGTGGCATCGTTGGCCACGACCACCACCTCCTGGCCCATCACCCGGCCGATGCCGCAGACCATGCCGGCGGCGGGCGCCGCGCCGTCGTACATCTCCTCGGCGGCAAGCGGCGCGATCTCGAGGAAGGGCGAGCCCGGATCTAGCAGGGCGGTGATGCGGTCGCGCGCCAGCAGCTTGCCGCGTTCGGTGTGGCGCTGGCGCGCCTGCTCCCCGCCGCCGTCGGCTGCGCGCGCAAGGCGGCGTTCCAGCTCGTCGACCAGGCTGCGGTGATAGGCGGCGCTGTCGAGGAAGTCCTGCGAGCGCGGATCGAGTTGCGAGGTCAGTGCCGGCATGGTGCGGATGGTTTCGGACGAAAGGGCAGAGGATACGTGAGCGGCGGCGCCCGCGCGAAAGGCGCCCGAAGTCCTCCCTCTGCGTGAACCTATGCCACAGCCAGATGGACTGCCGCTTACGATGAGGAGTCGATCCGACCCGGCGATTGCTCTCGGCTCGGTCAGCCCGCTGCGCGGTCCGGCCCGGCGCAGCGCGCCGGGCGTTCCTGCGGACGCGCGGCAGTGCCGCGCAAGCGGTCCGCACTCACCCCTGGCTGACTCGCCGCCGCAGCGCATCCATGCGCTGCTCTCCGCGATCCCCGGCCCGGATCGACATCGCCACGTCATTGGCGTGGCTTCGAAGCCCCCACCGACACGTCGCGGCTCAAGCAGCGGTGAGCCGCCGCCTGGCAGCGGGGATCACGATGGGCACAACATGGATGCATTGCGCGCGACTCGAGACAGGATGTCCTGACCGAGCGGAAAGCAACCCCCGGCCGTCAGGCAGCGGCGTCCGTCCGAAGTCCAGATCGAAACCCATGGAGCGGCGCCCAAGGGCCCCCAGAACGGGAGATGAGCAAAAAGAAAGGCCCGCGCGTGGCGGGCCTTTCGTTGCAGACTGCAACCGGGGTCAGTTGCGCGCCGCTTCCTCAGCGTTGGCAGCGGCATCCTTCACCGCGCCGGCGGCGTCGGCGGCAGCTTCGCGGCTGGCGGCAGCGGCGTCGTCGGCCGCGGCCTCGGCATTGGCGGCGGCTTCCTCGGTGGCGGCGGCCGCGTCGGCGGCGGCCTCTTCGGTGGCGGCAGCGACGTTGGCAGCGGCCTGCTCGGTGGCGGCGGCGGCGTCGGCGGCCGCCTGCTCGGCAGCGGCGGCGTTCGCGGCCGTGTCTTCCTTGGCGCCCTGGGCGGTGTTTTCGCAGGCGGCGAGCGCGAGCACGCTGGCGGCGGCAATGGCAAGGAGCTTGATCTTCAAGGGTGTTCTCCGGGTAGTTGGATGGGTCGTCCGGCCCGGGGTCCCCCTGGCCGCGGCGCAATTGTGCAAAACAGAATGTTAAAAAAAGAAAAGCCGCCGGACGGAGCCGGCGGCTTTCTTCGACTGCCTTGCGGCAACGTCGGACTTACGGGGTCGCTTCCTGAGCAGCGTCCTCGGCGTCCTTCGCGGCGTCTTCCGCAGCCTCGGCCGTGTCGGCAGCCGCGTCGGCGGCTTCCGAGGTCGTGGCGGCAGCAGCGTCGGCGGCGGCGTCGGCGGCAGCGTCGGCAGCGGCAGCGGCGTCGTCGGCAGCAGCCTGGGCGGTGTCGGCAGCGGCGGTGCCCTCGGCCTCGACCGCGGCGGTCGCGGCATCGGCAGCGGCGTCAGCGGCGTCGGCAGCGGCGTTCTCGGCCTGCTGCTGGTTGCTGCAGGCGGCCAGGGCGAAGCCCAGAGCCAGCGCGAGCAGAGCCTTGTTGATGGTCATATCCGTTCTTCCTCGTCTGAAGTTTGGCAACGCGCAACTTGCGCGTCGCAACAATGATGACAAGCCCGTGACCGCTGTCAAGCGGGGCCGGGTGGAAAATTCGTCAAGCGTGCGTTAACCGTTCACCCGGCTCAGGCCAGCTCCACCGCGATGGCCGTGGCCTCGCCGCCGCCGATGCACAGCGACGCCACGCCGCGCTTGCCGCCACGCGCCTTGAGCGCGTACAGCAGGGTGACCAGCAGGCGTGCGCCGCTGGCCCCGATCGGGTGGCCGAGGGCGGTGGCGCCACCATGGACGTTGAGCTTGTCGTGGGGGATGCCGAGGTCCCGGATCGGCGCCATCGCCACCACCGAGAACGCCTCGTTGACCTCGAACACGTCGACCTCGTCCACCGTCCAGCCCACCTTGTCGAGCAGGTTGCGGATCGCGCTCACCGGGGCGGTGGTGAACCACTCCGGCTCCTGCGAGAAGGTGGCGTGGCCGACGATGCGTGCAATCGGTTCCAGCCCGAGCTTCGCCGCATGTTCGGCGCTGGTCAGCACCGTTGCCGCCGCGCCGTCCGAGATGCTCGAGGAGCTCGCGGCGGTCACCGTGCCGTCCTTGCGGAAGGCCGCGCGCAGGGTCGGGATCTTGGCCACGTCCGACTTGCCCGGCTGCTCGTCGGTATCCACCTCGACCTCGCCCTTGCGGCCGGCCACCTTGACCGGAACGATCTCGTCCTTGAAGGCGCCCGACGCGATCGCCGCCTGGGCGCGCTTCACCGACTCGATGGTGAAGGCGTCCTGCTCCTCGCGGGTGAAACCGTACTTGTCCGCGGTCGCCTCGGCGAACACGCCCATCGACTGGCCGTCATAGGGGTTGGTCAGACCGTCCCAGGCCATGTGGTCGACCAGCTTGGCCTCGCCATAGCGCAGGCCCGGGCGCGCCGAGACCATGTGCGGCGCGTTGGTCATCGACTCCATGCCGCCGGCGACCACCACGCTGGCCGAACCGGCCTTGATCAGGTCGTGGCCCAGCATCACCGCCTTCATGCCCGAGCCGCAGACCTTGTTGATGGTGGTGCAGCCGGTGCCCTTGGGCAGCCCGGCGGCCAGCGCGGCCTGGCGCGCGGGTGCCTGGCCGAGGTTGGCCGGCAGCACGCAGCCCATGATCACTTCGGAGACGTCCTCGCCCTTGGCGCCGGACTGCTCGAGCGCGGCGCGGATGGCGGCGGCGCCGAGGGTGGGCGTCGGCACGCCGGTGAACTGGCCGAGCATGGAACCGATGGCGGTGCGCTTGGCACCGACGATGACGACGTCGCTCATGGAAAACTCCAAAACCGCGTGGGGAAGCCCCGATTATCGCCCCCGCCCGAGCGGCCCCGCAAACGGACGCAGGTCGGCTGGCGCGGCATCGCGAATGGGGCTATAGAAGCGCGGTGCGCCTGCCGCGTGCGATCAAGGGAGGGAGACCATGGCACTGCGGGGCCTGCACCACCGATCGATCCTGGCCACGGCCATCATGGCCGCCTGCGTCCTGACCGCCTGCGGGGGCGGCGGGGGCGGGACACGCGCCGATCCGCCCCCCGTGGCGCCTCCGCCGGCAGCGCCGCCGCCGCAGCCGCCACCGCCCACGGTGCAGGATCCGGATCCCGGCTACAGCCGACACATCGAGTGGACCGGCGCGGCCGCGGCCCATGCCATGGGCCTGACGGGTGCGGGCGTGCGCATCGGCATCGTCGACAGCGGCGTCAACCGCAGCCACCCGGCGATGCGCGACGGTCGCGTCGTCGCCAACCTGACCTACATCGACCGGACGACGAACAACCTGCAGGTCGACGACGTGGTCGGCCACGGCACCGCCGTCGCGCAGACCGCAGCCGGCATGCCGTTCGGACGCTGGCCGGGCGGGATCGCGCCCGGCGCGCGGATCGTCTCGGCACGCATCATCAACGACAAGCCGCCGGTGGACGACGGCAGCGGGCGGGGCAACGAGGTCGACGGCGCCCTGGGCCTGGCGCCGATCCACGCCGACCTGATGCGTCAAGGCGTGCAGGTGATGAACAACTCCTGGGGCGGCCTGTACTGGACCAATCCCGCTGCGACCGCGCCGATCGCGGCCGAATACCGGCCCTTCATCCGGGACCACGGCGGCCTGGTGGTGTTCTCCGCAGGCAACTCCGGATTCGCCGATCCCTCCGATACCGCGGCGTTGCCGAGCCAGCCCGGGGTCGCGGGCAGCCTGCCGGCCGCGGACCTGGAGCGCGGCTGGCTGACGGTGGCCGCGCTCGATGCGACGGACGCCTCGCGGCTGGCGGTCTATTCCAATGCCTGCGGCCTGGCGATGCGCTACTGCCTGGCCGCGCCCGGCACGGTGGTGACCACAGGCACCAACGACGCGCCCAACGCGCCCAGCTACGTGCGCTGGTCCGGCACTTCGTTCGCCGCGCCGATCGTGTCGGGAGCCGCGGCCCTTGTCTGGGAGGCGTTTCCGTACTTCGACAACGACCTCGTGCGGCAGACCCTGCTGGGCACGGCAACCGACCTGGGCGAGGCCGGCGTCGATCCCGTGTTCGGTTATGGCTCGGCCGATATCGCCGCGGCGGTGCGGGGGCCCGGCCGCTTCGACTGGGGCGATGTCGTCGCCGACTTCGACGGCATGACCTCCACCTGGGGCAATGCGATCGACGGCGATGGCGGTCTGGTCAAGCGCGGCAGCGGCCGCCTGGTGCTGGCCAACCTGCCCAACAGCGACTATCGCGGCGACACGCGGGTGGAGGAGGGCACCCTGCAGGTCGACGGGCATCTGACCGCCACCCAGGTGCGGGTCGAGCGCAACGGCACGCTGACCGGCAGCGGCGCGATCTGGCAGGGCATCCGCAACGCCGGAACGCTGGCCGTCGATGCGGACAACCGCCTGCTGGCCGCCGGCGACTACACCCAGCTGGAGACCGGCACGCTGTCGGTGCAGGTCGGCACCTCGCTCATGGTGCATGGCTCGGCCACGATCGAGGGCGGCACCTTGCATGTGTCCGGGATCGCCCCGGGTTATGTCACCCGCGCCAGCGAGCCGGTGCTGACCGCGCTCGAAGGCCTGAGCGGCGAGTTCGACCGGTTGACGCAGGCCTCCAGCCTCTTCCTCGAGGCCGAGCTGGCCTACGACTACGACGCCTCCGTGGTGAGCCTGGAGATCGAGCGGCTGGACCTGGCCGCGGCGGCGAAGCGCCTGGCCGGCGTGTCAACGGCCGGGTTGGCGGCGGCGGAGCGGCTGGAACGTGCGTTCGATGCGCTCGACGCCGCGCAGGCCGAAGGCGCGGACGCGTCGCTGCGGCAGGTGGCCGGCGCGTTCCAGGCGCTCAGCGACGAGGCAGGCGCTGCCGCCGCGCTCGACAGCCTCTCGGGCGAATCGCATTCGCTGGCCACCAGCCTGAGCTTCGACGCCATCGACATGGGGCGGCGGGCGCTGTCCACCCGCCTGGGCGAGCTGCAGTCGGGAGCGGGGCAGGCGGGCGCCTGGACGCGATCGCTGGGCCAGGGCGGCAGCACCGGCATCGCCGGCGGCGGCTATCAGCGCGATGGCTGGACGATCGGCCAGGACCAGCGATCTGGCGGATTCATCTCGGGCCTGGCCTTCGGTGAAACCCGCACGCAGGACTGGATCGGCGGCAACCGCGACCGCAGCCGCGACCGGCAGACGCACGCCGGCATCTACCTCGGCCGGCTGGCGGCCGATGGCTATGCCGCGGCGCACCTCGCCAGCGGACGATTCGAACGCGGCATCGAGCGCCGGCTGTTCGACGGCGACGCGGGGCGGGCCGGTGTGTTCTCCGCGTACACGGGCCGCTACGGCAGCCTCGAGCTGGAGGCCGGGCGCCACCAGGCGCTGGGCGGCTGGCAGCTCACGCCTTATGTCGGGGCCGGGTACGTGCGGATGCGCAACGACGGTTTCGCCGAATGGGGCAGCGGCTTCGGGCTGCAGGCCGCGGCAGCCACGCTCACGCGCACCCAGGCCATCGCCGGCCTGCGCGCCAGCCGCGACTGGCGCGGCGCCCGGCTGCGGGCGTGGTCGGAGTGGCAGCAGACGCTGCAGGCCGACGGCTTCGACATGCAGGCGAGCTTCATCGGCATCGACAGCTGGTCGCCGCTGCCGCTGGCGGACGCGGCGAAGTCGGGCGGCCTGGTCGGCGTCGGGCTGGAGGCGTGGATGGGACGCAACGCCCGGCTGATGCTGGATCTCGACCAGCGCTTCGGCCCACGCGGTGACGAGCGCATGGGCACGCTGCGGTACGCGATGGGGTTCTGACAGCGCGGCCGTACGCGGCGCACGGCTGCGCCCGGGCGCGCCTCAGTGGTTGCCGGCGAACAGCTCGCGGCCGATCAGCATCCGGCGGATCTCGTTGGTGCCCGCGCCGATCGCATAGAGCTTGGCATCGCGCAGGATGCGGCCGGTGGCGTATTCATTGATATAGCCGTTGCCGCCCAGCGTCTGGATAGCCTCCAGCGCAACCTGCACCGCGGCTTCGCTGGCGTGCAGCAGGCAGCTGGCCGCGTCGATGCGCGAGCGGTGGCCGCC
The DNA here is from genome assembly GCF_051162505.1 of Luteimonas campi. NCBI lineage: Bacteria > Pseudomonadati > Pseudomonadota > Gammaproteobacteria > Lysobacterales > Lysobacteraceae > Luteimonas > Luteimonas campi. The sequence continues at coordinate 360,059 of NZ_JBNWEM010000001.1, read as the reverse complement.
GTCGTAGTCGCGTGCCACCTGGTAGGCGAAGGCGCGAGAGGACTGCAGCGCGGTGTACATGTCGGCGACCTTGGCCTGCATGATGCCGAAGCTGCCGATCGCCTGGCCGAATTGGCGACGCTCGCGCACGTAGGGCAGGGCGATGTCGAGCGCGGCCTGCATCAGGCCCAGGGGGCCGCCGGTCAGCACCAGGCGCTCGGTGTTGAGGCCGCTCATCAGCACCTTGACGCCGTTGTTGACCTCGCCCAGCACGTTCTCGCTGGGGATTTCGCAGTTCTCGAACACCAGCTCGCAGGTGTTGGAGCCGCGCATGCCGAGCTTGTCGAGCTTCTGCGCGGTGGAAAAGCCCTTCATGCCCTTTTCGACAATGAAGGCGGTCATGCACTTGCTGCCCAGCTCGCGGCTGGCGGTGCGCATGTAGACCACCAGCACGTCGGCCTCGGGGCCGTTGGTGATCCACATCTTGTTGCCGTTGGCGATCCAGGTGTCGCCCTTGAGTTCGGCGCGGCAGGCCATCGAGCCGACCACGTCGGAGCCGGCGCCGGGCTCGCTCATCGCCAGCGCGCCCTTCCACTCGCCGCTGCACAGCTTCGGCAGGTACTTTTCGTGCTGCGCCTGGTTGCCGTTGGCGTAGAGATTGGACACGCAGAGGTTCGAATGCGCCCCATAGCTCAGGCCAACCGAGCCGGAGGCGCGGGAAATCTCCTCCATCGCCACCAGGTGGGCGAGGTAGCCCATCTCGCTGCCGCCGAACTCGCCGGGCACGGTCATGCCCAGCAGGCCCAGCTCGCCGAGCTTGGCCCACAGCTCCTGCGGGAACGCATTCTCCTCGTCGATCGCGGCGGCGCGCGGCGCGATCTCGGCCTCGGCGAACCGGCGCACGGCCTCGCGCAACGAATCGATGTCCTCGCCGAGGGGGAAAGTCCGCATGCCCAGCTCCCTGTGAATTGGTTTCACATGCTACAACGAGCCGCCCCGGCTCGGTCGACCGGCGCCATGTCGCCGGCAGGCACGTCACCAGTGGCCCATGTAACAGCGGCCTGCGGGCCAGCGGCCCTGTATCAGCGACCCGGCACCAGCGGCCCCGCACCAGCGCCCTGTAACAGGAGCCTCCGCACCAGCGATCACGACACCAGCGGCCCCTGTGGGAGCGCGCTCGCGCGCGAAGCTTTCCCGACGAAGGTTGCTCTGCCGGAAAGCGGCTGCCGGGTTCGCGACCAAGGTCGCTCCCACAGTGTGCGATGGAGAGCGGGAAAACACCTGTGGGAGCGCGCTCGCGTGCGAAAGCCTACGCGACCACGGCCGATCTCACACGAGGCGGCTGCCCCGGTTCGCGACCAAGGTCGCCCCCACACAGAGGGTAGCTGCCTCGTTCGCGACCAGGATCCTGCCCACCGCGAGTCGAGAAGCGGGGTGGCGCCTGTGGGAGCGCGCTTGCGCGCGAAAGCCTTTGCGGCCGAGGCTGCTCCCCAGGAGGCGGCTGCTCCGGTTCGCGACCAAGGTCGCTCCCACAGCAAGCGAAGGAGCGGGGAACCAATTGTGGGAGCGCGCTTGCGCGCGAAGCCTTTGTGGCCGAGGCTGCTCCCGAGCAGTTGCCGCCCAGGTCGCGACCAAGGTGTTCCCACGAAAATGGGTGCCCGGTTCGCGACCAAGGTCGCTCCCACAGTCCGGGGATTGCCGGCGGCGCGGCCGGGCCGTTCCCGCGGGCAATCCCGCCTGAGTGCTGCTCAGTTCCCGCGCACGCGCCCTTGGAAGCGCGGCGTGGCGCGACCCATCGGCAGCTTGAGCTTGCCGATGGTCTCGATCCGTTCCTCGGCCAGGCGGTCGGCGGCCTGGTAGGTGGGAATGCCGTCGCGGTCGGCGATCTCGAAGATGCGGCCGAGGTTGTGGTAGATCGTGCGCATCATCCGCATCGCGCGCTCGCGGTTGTAGCCGTCGATCTCCAGCGAGATGTTCATCACGCCGCCCGCGTTCACCGCGTAGTCCGGCGCGTACAGGATGCCGCGGCGCACGACCTCGTCGCCGATCGCATTGTTCGCCAGCTGGTTGTTGGCCGCGCCGCAGATCACCTTGGCCTTCAGGCGGGGCAGGGTCTTCTCGTTGACCGTGCCGCCCAGCGCGCAGGGCGAGTACACGTCGGCGTCCACGTCGTAGATCTCGTCCAGGCCCACGGCCTCGGCGCCGAGCTCGCTCACCGCCTGGTCCACGCGCTGCTGATTGATGTCGGTAACGAAGATCTTCGCGCCGCGCTCCTTGAGCAGCTTCGCGAACTCCATGCCCACGTGGCCCAGGCCCTGCACCGCGTAGCTGTACTTGCCCACCTCCTCGTCGCCGAACTTGCGGTTCAGCGTGGCCATCAGGCCCTGCAGGGTGCCGTAGGCGGTGAACGGCGAGGGATCGCCCGAGCCGCCGTGCACCTGGTGCACGCCGGTGACGAACTGGGTCTCGCGATACACATATTCCATGTCGCTGACGTCGATGCCTACGTCCTCGGCGGTGATGTAGCGGCCGCCCTGCGAGTCGACGAACTGGCCGAACGCGCGGAACAGCGCCTCGGACTTGTCCTTCGACGGATCGCCGATGATCACCGCCTTGCCGCCGCCCAGGTTCAGGCCGGCCACCGCGTTCTTGTAGGTCATGCCGCGCGACAGGCGCAGCACGTCGTTCAGCGCTTCCTGCTCGCTTGCGTACGGCCACATGCGCGTGCCGCCCAGCGCGGGCCCCAGCACCGTGTTGTGGATGGCGATGATCGCCTTCAGGCCCACGTCGGGGTTGTGGCAGAACACGACCTGCTCATGGCCGTAGGTCCCAAGCTGTTCGAAGATCATGGATAACACTCCGTCGCGGACGCCGCGCGTGCTGCGCGCGGGCCCTGGATCAGGTTGGCGAGAAAGGTGGCTTGTAGATGTGAAAAAGCCCGCGTCGCGGGCAGGCCGTACTGGATTGGCGCGGCATTCTACGCCCCTCTCCCGGGAAATGCCCGTGACCGGCGTGAAGGCCGGCCGCGGGCCCGGACGTTCGCGCCCGCAGCGGCCGGATTCGCCAAGCTAGAGCTGCGATTCCACCGGCAGCCAGCCCACCACGCGGGCCACCGCGCGCGGCCACCAGCCCGATTCGGGTTCGTGGTCGAGCACCACCGGCGGCTCCTCGGCGCGGTCGAGCCAGCGCAGCTCGTCGTCGTCCAGGTACACCCAGTAGCTCTGGTCGGCGCCGGACAGGCGCAGGTACTCGTTGCGCAGCGCCAGCGCCAGCGGTTCATCCTCGAACAGCACGCCCATCTCGGTGTTCAGGTCGATCGAGCGCGGATCGATGTTGAACGAACCGATGAAGCCATGGCGGTCGTCCACCACGAAGGCCTTGGTGTGCAGGCTGGCGCCGCTGCTGCCGAACAGGCTCGAGTCCGAACTCGCCTGCGGCCGCATCTCGTACAGCTTCACGCCGGTGCGCAGCAGGTCCTTGCGGTAGTTGGCGTAGCCACCGTGCACCGCCACCACGTCGTTGGCGGCGAGCGAATTGGTCACCACCCCCACGTGCGCCTCGCGCTCGCGCACCAGTGCCGCCAGCGCCGCTACGCCCTCGTCGCCGGGCACGAAGTAGGGCGAGACCAGCAGCGCCTTGTGCCGGGTGTTGCGCACCACCTCGAACAGCTCGGACACCAGGTATTCGCCCGGCTGGTTCTCTTTCCATTTCAGCGGCGGGTCGGAGAGCACGCGGATGCGGTCGGTCCAGTAAGGCGTGAGTTCCTTGGCGATGTAGGCGCGCACGTTGGGCGAGAGGTCCACGCGGTCGAGGTAGCGCCGCGCCACGCGGCCGTTGGCCTCTTCCTGGATGCCGGCCAGCACCGCATCGAGCTTCTGCCGCGGCTTGCGGTTGAGCTGGCCGATGGGCACCACCGCGTCGCTGTTCCAGAAGTCGTCGAAGATCGCGCTGGCCTGCGACACCGCCGGGCCGAACAGCAGCACGTCCAGGTCGCGGAAGTTGGTCTGGTTGTGCGCGTCGAAGTACTCGATGCCCACGTTGCGCCCGCCCACGATCGCCACCTGGTTGTCGGCGATCCAGGCCTTGTTGTGCATGCGGTAGGTGATCGAGAACATGCGCTGCACCATCTCGATCACGCGCCCCACGCCGTCGCGGTTGCGGAACGGGTTGTACACGCGGATCTCGATGTTCTGGTGCGAGTCCAGCGCCAGCAGCGCGGCATCCTTGCCCGAGGTGTTGATGTCGTCCAGCAGCATGCGCACCCGTACGCCGCGCTCGGCGGCCTTCCAGGCCTCGTACATCAGCAGGTGGCCGGTGAGGTCGTCGTGCCAGATGTAGTACTGCAGGTCCAGGCTGCGCCCGGCTTGGCGCGCCGACATCGCGCGGGAGGCGAAGGCATCCAGGCCGTCGGGCACCAGGATCGCCCCGGTCTGGCCGGGGTAGCGCGCCAGCAGGGGCTCGAGTTCCTGGTCGAGCGCGGTCTGCCCCGGCACCACCGGCAGCGCGTGCCCCGGCGCCCCGGTGGCCGGCGGCATCAGCCGGTCGGCCAGCAGCACGCCGCTGCCCACCAGCAGGGTCAGCGAGAACAGGCCCCACAGTGCGATGCGCTTGGCCCGCGTCAGCATTCGAGTGGATTCCCCGTTCAAGTCCGGGGGCATTGTAGGCCCGGCCCATGGCCCTGCCGGTGGCCAGCCTGAACGGTGGTCGTAGTCGCCCTGGCCTGCGCAGCGCGCCGATCCCGTCGCCTTGACGCCGGTGGCACCGCCCCCCAGTCTCCGCGGCCGCGTGAACGGGCGGCGGGCACCATCCGCCGCCGCATGGTGCAGATCCGGCCCGCACGGCCGATATCCACCACCGCGGGAAACGCGCCAACCGGCGCGAATGGATATCCACCAACAGGGGAAAACATGGAACGAGTGAAGTCGCACGGCGCAATCGCCGCCATCGTCGTGGGCGCGTGCCTGGCCAGCGGCGTGCAGGCCCAGAACAAGCCGGTACAGCCGTGGCAGCCGCAGCAGGGGCAGCAGGACCCGGCCAAGCGCGTACCGGAGACTGCGGCGCCGACCGGCGACGCCGCGGCGCCGCCGCAAGCCTGGCAGGCCGCGCCAGCGCAGGAATCGTCGTATCGCACGCCGGCCTACGAAGAAGGCCGCGGCGGCGCCTTCGTCGGCGTCTCCGCAGGCAAGGGCTGGGTGTACGACGGCGTGAGCCAGTCCGCGCGCCAGCTCAGCGCCGGCTACCGCTGGCAGGCGGGCCCTGTCGCCCTGCTGGGCGTGGAGGCGGCCGCCGGCAAGCTGTCCTCGACCACCCGCCACGAGTACGGCACGGACTGGCATTACGGCGCGGTCGATTTCGCCAGCATCGGCTTCACCGGCCGCTTCAACTTCGGCCGCTACAGCCCCGTCTACGGCCTGGTGCGCACCGGCTACTGGGCCGCCGACGGCGACGTCGACAACGGCAGCTACGACTTCGACGTGGACGGCGGTTATGTCGGCGTCGGCCTCGGGGCCGATCTCGGCCGCCATCTCAGCCTGAGCCTGGTGTTCACCAGCTACGTGTACTTCAACGAGCTGTACTGGGACGACCGGGAGGATGAGCTGGTGTACGACGCCAGCCGTGCCGACACCCTGATGTTCGGCGCGGAATACCGTTTCTGAACCTTGGCACCCGCCGGGCCGGACACGGCCCGGCAAGGCGCGGGCCGACCGCAAAGGAGCAGCGGAAAACTCCGGTTTCCGCTGCAACCATCTAGAATCGGGGGCTCACGAGATTTTCGGTGCCCGATCCATGAACCAGCCGGCCAGTTCCCCCACCGCCACCGTCGCCGCGGCTTCCACGCCGCTGCGCTTCGTCACCGCCGCCAGCCTGTTCGACGGCCACGACGCGGCGATCAACATCATGCGCCGGCTGATCCAGGCCCAGGGCGCCGAGGTGATCCACCTGGGCCACAACCGCTCGGTGGAAGACGTGGTGCGCGCCGCGTTGCAGGAAGACGCCGACGCCATCGCCCTGTCCAGCTACCAGGGCGGGCACGTGGAATACATGAAGTACATGGTCGACATGCTGCGCGAGCGCGGCGCCGGCCATATCCGCGTGGTCGGCGGCGGCGGCGGCACCATCACGCCGGAGGAGATCCGCGAACTCGAGGCCTACGGCGTCGAGCGCATCTACCACCCCAACGACGGCATGAAGCTGGGCCTGGTGGAGATGATCGAGGACGTGGTGGCGCGCGTGTCCAGGGCACGCGAGGCCGTGGCTGTGCAGGCGCGCCAGCCGGCAAGCACCCGCCCGGCGCTGGAGGACGAGATCGCCATCGGCCGCGTGCTCTCCGCGATCGAGGACGGCAGCTACGGCGAGGCCGAGCTGGCCATGCTGCGCAAGCAGTGGGCGGCAGGCGCCGCGGGCCACGCCGGCGCCACGCCGGTGATCGGCATCACCGGCACCGGAGGCGCGGGCAAGTCTTCGGTGACCGACGAACTGCTCAACCGCTTCCTCGCCAGCTTCCCGCAGATGCGCATGGCGGTGATCAGCGTCGACCCGACCCGGCGCCGCACCGGCGGCGCCCTGCTGGGCGACCGCATCCGCATGAACTCGCTCCGCTCCCACCGCGTCTACATGCGCTCGATGGCCACCCGCCGCCAGAACGTGGCCACCAATGCCGTGCTCAAGGACTGCATCGGCTTCCTCAAGGGCCTGGGCTACGACCTGGTGATCGTGGAAACCGCCGGCATCGGCCAGAGCGATTCGGAGATCGTCGACCTGGTCGACTTCCCGATGTACGTGATGACCAGCGACTACGGCGCGGCCAGCCAGCTGGAGAAGATCGACATGATCGACTTCGCCGAGCTGATCGTGCTCAACAAGTACGACAAGCGCGGCGCCGAGGACGCCCTGCGCGATGTGCGCAAGCAATGGAAGCGCAACCGCGTGGCCTTCCAGCTGGCCGACGAGGACGTGCCGGTCTATCCCACCATCGCCAGCCAGTTCAACGACCCCGGCGTGAGCTGGATGTTCGCGAATCTCTGCCGCCTGCTGCGCGAGAAGTTCGCGACCGGCGAGCCTTCGGAAGCGACCCAAGCCCCTGTGGGAGCGGCCTCGGCCGCGAACGACCCTGCAGCAGCCATCGCGACCAAGGCCGCTCCCACACAAGACAGCCCCAACCCCCGCTGCGACTTCAACCCGCAGATCGATACCTCGCTGAAGGAACCGCGCGCCACCGTGCTGATCCCAGGCAACCGCGTGCGTTATCTCGCCGAGATCGCCGAACAGGGCAGGGCAATCAACGCCTCGATCGAAAAGCAGGCCGAAGCCGCCGACCGCGCCCAGTCGTTCTGGCAGTCGCTCAAGGAACTGGAAGACCCGAAGCTGCCCAAGGCGCTGGACCTCTACGACAGCGCGGACTTGCTCCCCTCTCCCCCCGGGAGAGGGGCCGGGGGAGAGGGTACGGCCGCCCGCGCAGGCGCCGGCAGCGCCTACACTCACCCCAACCCCGCTGCCGGGGGAAGCGGGGCTCAAGCGCCCGACCGATCCCTGTTGACCCTCCGCCAACGCTACAACGACGCCGTCCAGGCCCTCTCCAGCGACCACCTGCGCAACCTGCGCGAATGGCCGCAGCGGCTCAAGTCCATCACCGACGAGGTCAACGAATACCAGGTCCGCGGCAAGACCATCCGCGTCGAGAACTACCGCACATCGCTCAGCCACCAGAAGATCCCCAAGATCGCCGCCCCCACCTACAAGAGCTGGGGCGAGTTGCTCACCTTCCTGGGCAAGGAGAACCTGCCCGGCAGCTACCCCTACACCGGCGGCGTCTACCCCTACCGTCGCAGCGGCGAAGACCCCATCCGCATGTTCGCCGGCGAGGGCACGCCCGAGCGCACCAACCGCCGCTTCCACTACCTCAGCCTCGGCCAGCCGGCCGCGCGCCTGTCCACCGCCTTCGACAGCGTCACCCTCTACGGCGAGGACCCTGCGCCGCGTCCGGACATCTACGGCAAGATCGGCAACTCCGGCGTCAACATCCCCACGCTGGACGACATGAAGAAGCTCTACTCCGGCTTCGACCTGTGCGCGCCCACCACCAGCGTGTCGATGACCATCAACGGCCCGGCGCCGATGATCCTGGCGATGTTCATGAACTGCGCCATCGACCAGCAGGTGGAGAAGTACCTCAAGGCCGATCCCGACCGCTGGGCCGAGGCGCAATCGAGGATCGACGCTTTCTTCGAAGGCCGCGAACGCCCGCGCTACCACGGCGAACTCCCGCCCGGCAACGACGGCCTCGGCCTGGCCTTGCTCGGCATGACCGGCGACCAGCTGGTGGACGCCGAGACCTATGCCCGCATCAAGGCCGAGACGCTTTCCACCGTGCGCGGCACCGTGCAGGCCGACATCCTGAAAGAGGACCAGGCCCAGAACACCTGCATCTTCAGCACCGAGTTCGCCCTGCGCATGATGGGCGACATCCAGCAGTACTTCGTCGACCACAAGGTGCGCAACTTCTACTCGGTCTCGATCTCCGGCTACCACATCGCCGAGGCCGGGGCGAACCCGATCAGCCAGCTCGCTTTTACCTTAAGCAACGGCTTCACCATCGTCGAGTACTACCTGGCGCGCGGCATGAAGATCGACGACTTCGCGCCCAACCTGTCGTTCTTCTTCTCCAACGGCATGGACCCGGAGTACACCGTCATCGGCCGCGTGGCCCGCCGCATCTGGGCGCGCGCCATGCGCGAGCGCTACGGCGCCAATGAGCGCAGCCAGATGATGAAGTACCACATCCAGACCAGCGGCCGGAGCCTGCACGCACAGGAGATCCAGTTCAACGACATCCGCACCACGCTGCAGGCGCTGTACGCCCTGTTCGACAACTGCAACAGCCTGCACACCAACGCCTACGACGAGGCCATCACCACCCCGACCGAAGAAAGCGTGCGCCGCGCCGTGGCCATCCAGATGATCATCAACAAGGAGCTGGGCCTCAACTTCATCGAGAACCCCTGGCAGGGCAGCTTCGCGGTGGACTACCTCACCGACCTGGTGGAAGAGGCCGTCTACAAGGAGTTCGAGGCCATCAGCGAGCGCGGCGGCGTGCTGGGCGCCATGGACACCATGTACCAGCGAGGCAAGATCCAGGAAGAGTCGCTGTACTACGAGCACAGGAAGCACGACGGCAGCCTGCCGCTGGTGGGGGTGAACACCTTCCTGCCCAAGGAGCATGCGGGCGAGGTGGCGACGGAGATCGAGCTGATCCGGTCGACGGAGGGGGAGAAGGGGCAGCAGATTGCTAACGTGCTGGGGTGGCAGGGCAACCGGAACCGCCTGGCGCCGGAGGGCGAGACCTCGCATGCGCATGTGGTTGAGGATGAAACGGTTGCCGGCGAGGTGCACGACGGGCACGGGCTGGCGTATCTTCAGGACACGGCGCGGCGACGGGGGAACGTGTTCGCGGCGCTGGTGGAAGCGGTGAAGACCCACTCATTGGGGCAGATCAGTCATGCCTTGTATGAGGTGGGGGGGGAGTATCGGCGGAATATGTAGCGTGATTGCTAGGGGGATGGCGTGGCGGTTAAAGAAGCTCTCGAAAGATTTTTCAACGCATCCAAACTGCCCATCCTCTTCGCCGGTGCAGGAGTGTCTGCAGCCGCTGGGTTACCCACGTGGCCAAACTATCTGAGTGCACTTGCCGCTGCAGTATTCGAGTACGACGAGTTCACGCGGTTCAACATGGACCGCGCCATTAAGGATGGCGCGCTCGGGGATGCTGCGACATATTATATGATGTGCCGTCAAATGCCTGAAGCAACAAAGCTTCGAGAGCTTGCGCGGCCATTAGAAACTTTCAACCCTGCCCCGCTTAGCGCGCTTGCAAAGCTGCCATTCCACGCAGCTGTGACGACAAACTACGATCGTGCACTGTTCTCGGCCGTAGCTAAGTACAACGCATTATCCGCGACCGAAGTCAATATAGATGACCCGTCCTTGGACGCGGCAGCGTTCTACGATAATTTCTACATCGCAAGAATTCATGGGCGAGTAGAGTTGCCGGCATCTATGCGATTAACGACAGCAGCGCTGTCCGAAATTGAAAAGAATTATTCGTACACTCGCTTCCTAGAGCATATTCTGACACGAAGGCAGGTGCTTTTTCTCGGGTTCTCATTCTTGGACCCGGCTATAGAGACGGTGCTACGGTCTGTGCGGGCTGTGACGAAAAGCATGCATCGCCAGGAGCATTTGGCTCTCGTGCCGAGTGATGCGCCGAATTCATTCATTGCCGAGCTGGAGGCGCACTCGATCAAGCGGGTGACTTACAGCTCAGATGCCAATCATATCGAGTTGTGGCGCGGCATAAGCGAGTACGCAATGTCGGCTTCCACTTCCAGCCGAGCCGTTGCCGATGTGCGTGAGGAGCCGTTTCGTGTGGCGAAGCGCTATCTTGCGACCGCATTCGCGCGCGCTCGCCTTGGGCGCCAGCGTGAGCCTCTGATTCAGGCCGTTGCGGAGGGGGTAGTCTCCGGGATTGTCCAGAGCTCCGGTGCGGCCGGGATCGATGAAGAGTCAATTCTCCACCGCCTACGCGATGACCTGGTGCTCGACGAGGATGCGGCGAGATCACTGGTCGCACAATCTATTACCTCCTTGGCTCGAGCCGGCCTTTGCAAGGTTGATACGAGTTGCAATCCGGTGCGCTATCTTTCGCAGACCGGCGCCATCAACACCTATGACGCGGCCATGTCGCGTCTCACGGATGGAGTCATACAGAGATTTCTCGTTACCGATCGAGGTACGGATAGCGTTTCGGCACGTCACTTCGTGACAGAACTTCTTTCCGAATTGCTCTTGGTACGGGGATGGGAGCTTGGGGCAGCTTTTGCTGCCCGTAAGATGCCGGCAGACGTGGATGTAGCCGGCATATCTGACCAGCTAGATTCGCACGGGATGAAGCACTCGGAATTGAGCGGAATTGTCCGCTCTGTTAAGAGCTTACTGACGAGGCCTGACGACGAGGAGGCCGAACTTCTTGCTGACCTGGGTCGGACTGCCTTTGGCCTGGAGCTTCTACTTGAAGCGCCGCACGATGCGGGCTTTCTGAAGAGGACGTTGCCGGAACGGATCTATTTCGATGCAAATGTGATCATGCCGGCCATTACGCCGGGGCATCCGCATTATGATGTCTTCAATCAAAGCATTGCTGCGCTTAGGGGTGCGGCGGGAAGCGCAGTGGTCAGTCTTTCACTTCGAATATACGATGGCTTTCTGAACGAGATTGTTAGTCACAAGCAGCTTGCTCGCGAAGCCATGCGTGCAAGTAATGGCGAAGGCGCCCTATGGGAAGAGCGCTCCGTTGGCCTTTACGGATCAGGCAACGTGAATGTGTTCGTGGGCGCGTACTTCAATTATCGGGAAACGCATCTGGGAATCAGCTTCGAAGAGTTTCTACACGTTGCTGCGCCCTACAACAGCGAGGTGGATTTACGACGCTATCTTGAGAAGCTCGGTTTCGAAGTTCTGCGGGATGGACAGGCTAGAAAGAAGGGGGCGGCCGAGCTCCTCCATGCTCTTGAGAAATACTATTCTGGAAAGCTGGAGGCGAGTAAAAAATCCGCGATAGTAATTTCGCACGATGCAGCTCAGCTGGCGATCGTCAACGCAGAACTTCATGATGGGGTTCGGACAATGTTCGTATCGGCAGATCGCGGCATTCGTTTTGCTCTAGAGTACGAGGGGCATTCGAGTATATCGAACTGTATGCTTACTCACTTGGGGTTGTCGCAGCTAGTAGAACTGATGGTCGGCCGCTTGCCCGCTTCGCGAGGCCTCGCATCGCTGCTATGGATGTCACCCGTCTCTGACGATACGGCTAGGATCCGGAGCTACCTGGTGGCGCTCGCGCTGAGAGAGCATGACGCGGCACTGACCATGGGTATGAGCGAGATAGTTGGAGAGATAGCAGAGGATGCCGGAATGGAGCTGTCCCGCAGAAAGCTTTCCCTTGACCCCATTACTCAATCTGAGCGCCTGGAGACTAATCGGACGCTTGAAAGATACGAAACAAAGTTTTTCGAAAAGCTCCGTGCAGAGGCCGAGAAGATTCGTAAGCGCGGTGTTGATTGAGCTGTCGGAACAAGCGTAATTCAACGCGAGGGATGGACTCGAAAGAAGCAGGTCAGACACTGTCTGTTAGATCGGCTTGGAGGCGTGCGCGATGTAACGTAGCAGCTCCTGATCCACCAAAAACAGGGGTCAGAGTAAAACAGGGGTCTGACTTAAGGGGACGGAGGTAATTAAGTCGTCGCAGCCACAAGATCCGGAGGCATTAGGCTTCGGGATTACCGTGTGCGGTGCACTTCTTGGCGACGGCGCTGCGCAGTTCGGTCGTACGTATCAAGGCAGATGGGGAGGGGCGATATGGATGCCAACCGGAAGATCCCGTTCTTCGGGGCCCGGCGCGTTGCGCGAGAGATCCTTGTTGAATTGGCCACGGTGTCGAAAGACCGTGACGAGCTGTACGCCACTATAGCCCGGGTCGGCGCCCTGGATCAGCTTGAACGGGAGAGAGTGCTTGCGCGCCTGAAGGACGAGATTGACGCCACCAACGCCGCCTGGAAAGCACAGCTTGCCGAACTCGGTGCTGAGCGCGACCAACTGCTTGAACATGTCGCCGAGCTGCGTTCGGAGGTGGTGGAGACGCGTGAGCGGGCGTTGTTGCAAGAGTCTGGTGTCTACGAGTACGCGCACCCCCTCGAGGATGCGGTGGCGTACAAGGCACGCTTGGACATGCTTCGGCAAAGAATCAAAGAGATGAACATGGCTGATGGCCGTGCGGTCTCTGCCGCAAGGGGATGGACGGTCAACGGCTCTGAAGCGCAAGGTCGCACGATGATCCGCGACTACTCCAAGCTGATGCTGCGCGCCTTCAATGCGGAGGCGGATGTGCTAGTTCGCGGGCTAAAGCCCTACGCGCTTCCGGCGGCGATCGATCGGTTGCAGAAGGTCTCCAAGACGATCCAGCGCCTCGGCAAGACCATGAGCATCCATATCACGCCTGAGTACCTTCGGTTGCGCATCGAAGAGCTCCAGCTGACGGCCGACTTCATCCAGAAGAAGGCGGAGGAGAAGGAGCTTGAACGCCAAGAGCGTGAGCGGCTCCGCGAGGAGCGTAAGGTCCAGCAGGAGATCGAGCGTGAACGTGCGAAGTTGGAGAAGGAACGCCAGCACTATCTGAACGCGCTGGAAGCGCTGGTCTCGAAAGGTGACATGGAAGCAGCGGAGCGGCTTCGCACGCAGGTGGCGGAAGTTGAGCGTGCAATTTCCGAGGTCGACTACCGCGCTGCCAACATTCGCGCAGGGTATGTTTATGTCATTTCGAACATCGGATCTTTCGGAGAGTCATTGATCAAGGTGGGGATGACCCGCCGGCTCGACCCGATGGATCGAATCCGGGAACTCAGCGACGCGTCGGTGCCGTTCAACTTCGACGTGCATGCGCTCTTCTTCTCGAAGGACGCCGTCGGCATCGAGTCCGCGATGCACAGTCGCTTGGCGAACAAGCGTGTCAACCTGGTCAATCATCGGCGGGAGTTCTTTCGCGCTACGGCCTTGGAGGCCAAGGAGCTACTGGCTGAGTTGGCAGGTGACCTCTTGACGTTCCATGACATTCCGGACGCCCTCGAGTTCCGGCAAAGCCAAAAGCTGGCCTCCGAGTCCTGATTGTGACCGGATAAAGAGGGTCAGGTTCTAAGGTATCCCCACGTTCTCACGCTGGCGAGATCATTTGATGGAGCACCGCAGGCGGGAGTGATCGCAATCGATCCAGCCATTGGGAGACTGGCTCCATAGGCCAGTGCCTGACCAGAGCTTCGCGGCCGACACGCAAGGTTGAGTAGAGCTTGCGTTTGGTCTTGATCGGCAGCAGCCAGTGGGCGATTCCCGTCGCCTCGCAACCCATTCCCGCTAGCCAACTGGCGAACGATGCCAGTGTGCCGATCAGCAGAAGGATCTGTAGGCGTCCACCGCTGCGCGTCAGATTGTCCTCGAAGCCTTGTCCGTAGCGGTGGGATTTGAGGTCCCGGAACGATAGTTCGATCTGCATCCGACGTGCGTACAGGCCGACCAACTGCCGGGCGTTCAGCGCCGACAGGGTCGGAGAACAGACGATCAACCACGGCTCGCGTTCACGGGCGGCCGACTTGCGGCTGGCAGAGCTGCGCGCGACCTTCTCGGGAGACCGTTCGTTGCGATGTTTGCGGCCCTGTCGGGACTTGGCGTACACCACAAAGCGACAGGGGAGTGGATCACTCCGGTTGCTCTCCATCATCGGCAGTTCCCGTGGCGTCCGGCTGGCCAACACATGCAGCTGCCGCGAGTCGACCCATTGGTCTGCACGATCTTCTTCCGCGATCGGCTTGACCTGGGTGCGTCCACGCAAGCGCCCCAGCCAATGCCAACCCAGTGCCTCGACCGACCGGAACCATGGCGTGCGGAAGTGACCTGCCCCCACTGAGCCGTACCACGTGAAGCTGTAAAGTCCGTCAACCCGAGAGGACGGACATGCGCAAGAGTCGCTTCACCACCGAACAGATCATTGGATTCATCAAGCAGGCCGAGGCCGGCATGGCGGTCTCGGAGCTGGGCCGCCAGCACGGCTTCAGTCCCGCCAGCTTTTACGCCTGGCGGGCCAAGTACGGCGGGATGGAGGCCGAGGACGCCAAGCGCCTGAAGGAGCTGGAAGCCGAGAACAACCGGCTCAAGCGGCTGCTGGCCGATGCCCACCTGGACATCGAGGCGCTGAAGATCGGCTTCGGGGTAAAACGCTAGCCCCGCAACGCAAGCGCGAGGCAGTCCGTCGCATGCTCGACCAGACGGTATTGAGCGAGCGCCGGGCCTGCCGCCTTGCGGGGCTGTCCCGCGATGCCTTCCGTCACCCGCCCGAGCCAACGCCCGCCACGCAGGCGCTCTCAGCGCGGATCATCGAACTGGCCCAGTTGCGGCGCCGGTTCGGCTATCGCCGCCTGCACGACCTGCTGCGCCCGGAGTTCCCCGATGTGAACCACAAGAAGGTCTATCGGCTCTACAGCGAGGCCAGCCTCGCTGTGCGCCGGCGCAAGAAGGCCAAGCGAGCACTGCTTGAGCGACGGCCTCTGGCGAGCGCCACGGCGCCCAACGGCGTTTGGAGCATGGACTTCGTCAGCGACGCCTTGGCCAACGCCCGGCGGCTCAAGTGCCTGACTGTGGCCGATGACTTCACCCACGAGTGCGTAGACATCACGGTCGACCATGGCATTAGCGGCGCCTACGTCGTCCGGGTCCTCGACCAGGCCGCCTGCTTCCGGGGCTACCCGCGGGCCGTACGCACGGATAACGGCCCGGAGTTCACCAGCCGGGCCTTCATCGCATGGACGCAACGCCACGGCATCGAGCACCTGCTGATCGAGCCGGGCAAGCCCATGCAGAACGGCTACATCGAGAGCTTCAACGGCAAGTTCCGCGACGAGTGCCTCAACGAGCACTGGTTCACCTCGCTGGCCCAAGCCCGACAGGTCATCGCGGACTGGCGGCGCGACTACAACGAGGTCCGGCCCCACAGCAGCTGTGGGCGGATCCCGCCTGCCCAGTTCGCTGCCAACCACCGAGCACAGCAAGCCAACAACGCAGTAACCTTCAACCCCGGGCTTTATCAGTAATCACTGGTACGGCCAGTGGGGGCAGGTCACTGCGTCAAGTGTCCCCGAACAACACACTCTGCCGACTCCGCTTCTATGAGCATTGCAGTTGCATGCCGGTAGAAATCAAGGCCCAGATCGGTCACCTTGAAAGCTCGGGATGTTCGTTGAACCAAGCGAACACCAAGCGATTCCTCGAGAGCGCTCAGGCGCTTGCTTAGCGTGGAAGTGGGTATGGCCGTCGCTTTGGAAGCCGCAGTCATACCTCCATACTTAACCACCTGAACAAACATATGTACGTCATTGAGATTAAGCACCGCGATCTTCCACAAACGAAAAAGAAGTTTCCATGAATCAGTTGTTTCCGACACTTCCTTCCGCGATTATAGTGGATGGAGGCGGCGGCTGCCTACGGTTGCTGCTCGCGTCAACCCATCTTCAACGGAGGTCGGATTTGGAACACGAACGACACAATATCGAGCAGTTGATGCGCAGGTACGTCACAGCCTGGCGCGAGCGAAACTGGGATGACTGGGGTCAGCTCTTTGAAAAGGAGTCTGACTTCATTTCTTGGCGCGGATGGTGGGGGCGGACTCGAGATGAGAACGTGGCCCTACATCGTGCGACGCCTACAGCTATCGGGACTCAGATGGTCAACTACTCATTGACCACCGAGAAAGTAGCCTTTTTGTGTGAATCCATCGCATTGGTTCACGCCAAGTGGGTTTGGCGCGAATTTTCAGAAGATGCATCGCCTCCTTCCGACAGGAGGGGCCTGCTAACGATGGTGCTCGTGAAGGGAAATAGCGATTGGTCAATAAGATCCCTCCATAACAGTCGGATCATCGAATAATAATCCCCGAAGAGAGGTCGGAGATGAGTGTCCCATCCATCGGTATCATCGTAAGTACTACGCGGCGAGAGAGATTCGGCCATATTCCAGCGGAATGGGCATATCAAATCGGCCGGCAACGCAATGATCTTTCGTTTGAGATGATAGATCTCCGAGACCATTCGCTGCCGATGTTCGATGAGTCTGCGCCACCTGCATGCCAATCCTCATCAAATGCTGAGGTGCGACGGTGGCTGGAGCGGGTCCGGCTGTTCGATGGGTACATATTCGTTACGGCCGAGTATAACCACAGCATTCCCGCCGTATTAAAGAACGCGATGGACTATTGCTACTCGGAATTCAGCAGAAAGCCTGCCTTGTTCTTGGGATACGGGGGGCTGGGGGCGGCCAGAGCGGTAGAACAGTTGCGTTTGATCTGTATAGAGCTAGGGATGGCCCCCATTAGAGCCGGCGTGCATATCGGTGTTGAGACTTACCTGGCTGTTAGCAAGAAGGAGAAAGCACTTATGGATATCGATTTTCTCAATGCAAGCGCAAACGAGGCCATGAATGAACTTGCATGGTGGACTCATGCATTGAAAGAGGCCAGACAGGCGCAGCGTTGAATTGGAAGGCCCGCTATGAGCTCTCTGGTTGGCCGACGGTCGCGGCTTCCGGTTGTCCAATATGGTCGATGACTTCGACAGCGAAGGCCTGGGAGCGAGGTCGATCTGTCGCGACCAAAAGGAGCGGTTTGGCGTGATCCCGGTTCTTCGGACAGTAGACCTAGGGCACATACCCAGGCGGTTAAGCCGCTCTTCGTCCTGAGCGGGCGATTGATAATCCAGCGACGAGTGCGTGCGGGCTCGATTGTAGAAGGCTTCGATATAGTCGAACACCGCCAGGCGAGCTGCTTCGCGTGGGATGAAGGCCCGGCCGGGGCTGCGTTCCAGATCGGGTCGGGTGCACGCGGGCTGGTCGGTTGGCGTGCTGGCGCGATAGGGGGCTTTTCGCGCCTAGCGAGGCAGAAGCCATGTGAGCCGCCACTCCGGCCGTCGGATATCGAGTCATCGACATCCGCTTCGCGCCCGTCCCGTTAGGGTCTGGCGTCCATCGCAAGTCCGAGGCCTGCCATGCGACTCGAAGGATCCTGCCACTGCGGCAAGGTGCGATTCCGCTGCGAGGCCTATGCGCCGGTGCCATTCCTGCACTGCTACTGCTCGATCTGCCGCAAGACCGCTGGCGGTGGCGGCAGCGCGGTGAACCTGGGGGCGCGCGCCGATACGCTGGAGGTGGATGGACGCGAACACTTGGACGTCTACCAGGCCAGGATCTGCGAGGATGACGGGACCTGTCGCACCAGTTCCGGCCGGCGGCACTTCTGCACCGGCTGCGGCAGCGCACTGTGGCTGTTCGATCCCGAGTGGCCAGACTTGATCCATCCGCATGCCTCAGCGATCGATACGCCGCTGCCGGTGCCGCCGGAGCGCGTGCATATGCTGCTGGGCTCCAGGGCTGGCTGGGTGAAAGTGCCGGACGGCGACACCGACGTACACCTGGATGGCCTGCCTGGAGAGTCGCTGGAGGGCTGGCACCGGCGCCACGGCCTGCTGGACGACTGACCGCAGCCCGGCGGGGCGATATGCTGGCGGGAGCGCCAGGGGAGAGGAGTGCACCGCCGCCATGATCGCCGGCCGTTGTCTGTGCGGTGCCGTGCAGTACCGGTCTCCGGGGCCAGCGCTGTTCTCGATCGTCTGCCATTGCCGCGATTGCCAGCGCGCCACGGGGAGCGGTGGCGTGCCCGTCCTGGGGGTGCCGCGGTCTTCGTTCACGTGTTCCGGGCCGGTCAGGCAGTGGCACATGTCCGGAGGCAGCGGCCAGGCGGCCGTGCGCAACTTCTGCGAACAGTGCGGCAGCATGCTGTTCGGAACGCCAGAGTCCGCTCCGGAGATGGTCACGATCTATGCGGGCAGCCCCCGACGAGTCCGGAGGCGTTCGCGCCGACCGACGCGCTGTTCGTGACGCATCGGCCAGCGTGGGCGCGACTGCATGCACCGCTGGCCGAGCACGAGGGGCTGCCCCCGGGCTGAAGGACCTAAAGAGGAACTAGCGACCTAAACGGGACGGAGGACCTAAACGGGACGAAGGGAATTAATTTCCAGTTTCCCAGCGTTGTAGAGGGGAGGGCCAGTTCCGATTAACTGCCTCCGTCCCCTTTTCCTGGAACTGGTCCAAAAGTCATTCTAGTGAGGCCAGGACTGACTGATGGCCTCAGGCGTCCGCGGATCTCGTTCACGGAGTTGAACATGGCTCCAGAGCGACAGGGACATGATGACTACCGTCTACGGTTACCCGACCAATGGAGCCAAATGGCGGCGGGTCGGGGATGAGCGACTTCGATTACCTCCCTACAGCCGTATATGCCTGATACGAGCCAACGTGTCAGGTGAGCCACCAAGCGTTGGAACGGGTTGGCTCTCGACGGCGGGCCTCATCCAAACCGCCGCCCATGTCGTACACCGGGCCCAAAGCGTGAAAGTCCGCTTTGCCGGCAGTTCCAACTGGATCGAAGGATCAGACATCAAGGTGGCGGCTGGGTATATCGACGGCGACGGAAACCGTCGTGACTGCTCCGCGGACGATTTGGCCATGTTTCGCATCCCGACGGATCCCGACCTCGTGCTTGATGACGACTTCTCTGCCTTGGGGAGCGAGGACGCCTATCACGCTATCGGCTTCCACAAGAGTCAATTGGTGGAACACGCAGGCGACGGAAGGCATGTCCCCCCTTTCGTGGCCCACAACGCCCATACCACACATGGGCACAGCGGTTGTCCTGTTTTCTTCAACCGCAGGCTTGTCGGAATCCACGTCGGACTGTTCTCAAAGTCAATGAGGTACCTGCCGACGCGAGAGGAAGGCGAACTCGCGTTCCTCAACAGTGCTGTGCTTGTCTAGCCAAGGAGCCTTTAATGAGACTCTCGATGCTGATCACCGTTGCATTGATCTCACTGTGTACTGGTTGCGCAACGACTGCCGGCAGCAAAGCTCCACCCGACCTCCTGGCCGGAAATGTTTACTACGATACCCAGGCCTCACTGGGGCCTTGCCCATCGAACGACGAGGCAGAGACCGGGCTTGGCGCTGTCTTTGCCGCCTCAGTCATCGCGCAAGGCGTATCCAAGATTGGTGAAGCACTGAAGTCGGCGGGAAATGCTGAGACACAAGCCGCGCTGGCGCAGAGAAACATCGAGATCAGGACCTCAGATGGCATCGGACCATGCATCGTGATTGCGCGCGGCTGGTTCTACAAGAATATTCCCCCACTCGAAGGCGCAGCCACGCAGGATCTGCACTTCGAAGCGAACAGTTCGTCGGCGTTTCCTGCCTCGAATGACCTGACCTATCGTCAAGCTTTCTGGAGGATGGGTCTCAGCATCGCGTCCACGCCCGATTTCTACTTCAAGGGCGTGGTGAAGCCTTCAACAGGTGGAACGGCGTATGTCATCTATCCGTTGGAGGCCACTCTGGATCGGCCCATCAGCTCGAACATCCTTCGACCTTCGGGCAAGCGCCACGTGATGCTCGCCTTTGCACTGAGCGAAGCAGGCACGAGCGTAGATCTCGCGAAGGGAGGGACCGTCATCACGCTCGGAGCCATGAAACCTGGTGAGTTGCTCAAGTATCCAGACGGCCAGACATGCTTCGTGTCGGATCATGCTGAGACGCTTACGCCAGGCGCATGCCCTCCAAGGGACGAGTTCTCGTTGCTCGTACGCAACCCGATAGAGAGTAACTGGTTCAAGATTGAGACATCGGACAAGATCAAGCCGATGACGCTCCAGGCACTGGTGACCGAGACGCGCAGTGCATCCAAGTTCTTGCAGTTCGTAGGCGCGGTGTTTGGTGATACTAGCGAACCGATCACGGAGGAACTACAGAGGAAATTCATTCCTTCGATTGGCGAGGAAGCTGGATTGGCCGAAATGACAGCGGACGAGGCAACGATTAAGACCTATGACAATGCCCTGTCCAAGGCGTACTCCGAGCTGACCGCATGCATTGGCGCCCCCAACGACGTCGGCAAGCGAATAGCTGCCCGTGTGGCTGTCCGGGATCTCCTGGCCGCGGCCAGGAATGCTGACATGCCACATCTTGAGTTGAGCGCTGACGACATCTCCACCAGTGGCGAGGATGACGGTGCTCAGTGCAAGGCGCAGAGGGACAAGATCAAGTAATTCGGTGATTCCTCCTGTTTTGAGCCGTGCCTGGGGAACTTAAGAAAAGACTAAGTGAGGTAACAATTCTCGTCCTCAGTGTCCGCGAGAAGCTCGGCTTGATGCCGGGCTCTCTTGCGTATCGACCCAGCAGAAGGGGCCCTTGATCCACACCCATTCCGCTTGACAAACCCAGATTCCAGTCGCAATCTCGCTTCAAGGAGCGTCGAAACTCCTCGTACAGCGGTACCCACCTCCGACAAACCGGTGGGTTTTTTGTGCCTGCTTGCTTTGCAGGTGCAACCGACGCGATGCCTGCGTCGGGAGGGCGGCTAATACAACACCCGCGAGGGGAATACGCCCGCCGTCTGTACGCGGTTTCGAACCTCCCGACTTCCCGTCCGCCGTCCCGGTGGGCGGGCACTTCATGGAACGAGGAGGCGACGATGTCGAAGTACACGTTGGACGAAACGGATACCACCGGCTACTTCCTGCCGGAGGACAGTCACTTCCGGCTGGCGAAGCTGCAGGATTATTTGGATTTCCTGAGACAGCTGGCGCAGCCACGCACGCACGATGAAGAGGAGCGGAATCGGGGCCCTCAGATCAGCGGAATGGAGCTGGCCGTCTGCATGGAGATTCTGGCCGAGCAGGTGGAGCAGGTGCTGGACGAGGTCACGTGGCCGGCCGAGCGGCAGGTGAAGGGCAGCCAGCCCGACGCACGGGATGAGGGCGAGGCGGTGGAGCCGGCCCAGACGTGCAAGGCGGTGGCAGGCGGCGGCGTAGAGGACGTGGGGCTGGCAGTCGCGGCCCAGGACGGGGTCGACGACGAGGATGAGGACGACACCCTGGGCGACGCAGCCATGGCGGGCCAGGCCCGCGAGGCGGCCGAAGCGGAGGGCGCGGATCCCGCCGAGCCCGCCGGGGCGCACTTCGTCGTAGCCATGACTATGGATCAGCTGGACGCGCTCAACCGCCTGCACGACCGCCTCCATGCCCACGGCGACCTGGTCTTCGGTTCCGAGCGTGCCGACCTTGCCGACGGCACGCTGGCGGTGCTGGGCGGCGTGATCTCCGAAGACGCCCGCGCCGCGAGCGAGCTGATGGACAAGGTGGCGGAGCAGCAACTGCCCGCGGGCCGCCAGAAGGCGCGGCACGTGCGCGAGGCGCACGCCTCCTATGGCTCACCCGTTGGGCGGCGCTCCGCGCTCGACGCGGCTGTGTCGGTCCTGCCGAAGCCGGCGGATGTGGGCGGGCACCCGCAGGCAGGTACGCTGCACTGACGGGAGGGTGCGGTGCCGGGCAGGGCGGCGAGCCCGGCACCGCGACGTGGGAGCAAAAAGGGGACGGAGGTGATTAATCCCTCTTGATTCCCTCCGTTCCCGTCCTTGCCGGCAGTCGCTACCGTCTCTCCGCCAGCAACTCAGAGCAATCGGCACCCTGGAGGCGAAGACGGCGGAGGCGAGCGCTGCTGCCCGGCGCCGGGTTAGTCTGGCGCGATACCAAGGGGGACTGCATGAAGCTCTATCTGCCGTTGCTGGAGATCCTGTTCGCGTTCGTGTTGATCTATCTGGCGCCTGAGGGAATTCTCCAGTTGCTCAAGCGGCGGATGCAGGCTGAACCCTCGCGCCTTCGCAAGTTCATGCTGGACAACCTGCGCGGCTTCCTCTTCGGGTCGGCGGTCGCGCTGTCGTTCCTGTTCGCGTTCGGCGTGTCGTACGAAGATTTCGCTGCCCGCACCGTGCGCGGCGCCGCCGACGGCGCACGCCGGCTGGTGGGGATGGATGCGATGACCATCTGCAAACGGCGGGCCAGGGAAGAGTTCCGCTATACGCCGGAGTCCTTCATGGAGGCGGCATCCGGTGTCCGCCCGGGTTCTGCCACGCTGGACAGGCGCGACGTTCTGCTGGCGCGTGGCTACATTCTGCTGAGCTCTCCAATGCCCATTTCATCCCCGGACGAGCTGTATGACATGGCCCTTGGTGAGTTCTGCCGCCAACGACCATAACAACTAAAGGGGACGGAGGAAATTAAGTTCCCTCCGAGCGGAGAAGGCAGGAGGTGCATTTTGCAGTCGGGAGGGAAGGGGCAGGGTGCGCTTTCCGATGTTTGGAGCTGATGTGAAGCGCCGAGGGCCCGAGGCGTCACTGGTAGAGTCCGGCGAGGCATCGTCCTACATTGATGCCCCAGCAGCCCGAACGCTCTCACCTCTACCAGGGTCCCACATGTCCGAACGCATCCTCGTCTTCTACGGCTCCTACCGCTCCAGCCGCATGGGCATCCGCCTGGCTGACTACTGCGTGCGGATGCTGCAGGGTCGCGGCTTCGTTGCCGAGCTGATCGACGCCAAGGCGGTGGGCCTGCCGATGCTGGACCGCATGTACAAGGAGTACCCGCCGGGCGAGGCCCCGGAGGCGATGGAGGCCCTCGCCGGCAAGATCCGCGGCGCCGATGGCTTCGTGTTCGTCACCGGCGAGTACAACTGGGGCATGCAGCCGGGCCTGAAGAACCTCACCGACCATTTCCTGGAGGAGTGGTTCTGGCGGCCCGCCGGTATCGTCAGCTATTCGGCCGGGCGCCTGGCAGGTGCGCGCGGCAGCGTCCCCTGGCACGGCACGCTGTCGGAGATGGGCATGGTGGTGATCTCCAGCACCGTCAACGTTGGGCCCATCGGCAAGACGCTGGATGCGCAGGGGCAGCCCATCGACGAGGCCGGCAAGTCGCTCGAGAGGAGCTTCGTGCGCTTTGCCGAAGACCTGGCCTGGTGGGTGGAGGCCGCACGGCTGCAGAAGGCCCGGAAGGCGCCGCCGTTCTGAAGAAAACGGCCCGGGTACATGTACCGAACCCGGTGCGGGCCTGCCGCGCCCGAACATCCACGCTGCGACCGATGAGAGCCTCGATCCAGCTGCGGAGGGTAGGGGAAATGAATCCGATCCCAGGGGTGAGGGTTCTTTCCGCGTACTCAACCTCAATCAGGGTGGCAACCGAGTAAGACTGGCCTGAACCCGCCCTGCGTCTCGTAGGAAAGTGTCTACCTCCCCTGGTTTGCTCGCTTCCCAGCGAGGGGCGACGATGGCGAAACGATCCAGAAGTCCCGGCATCCGTCCAGCCCGCAACGCCGCGGTATCGGGCGTGCTCGGCCTGGCCGGCATCGCGATGGTCGCCGCGGGCGTGATCGACCTGCGCGTCCACGGTGGGAATGGCGCACCCTGGCTGGCGCTGGGCATCTTTCCGGCCTTGCTCGGGCCGATCGCGTTCCTGTTCTACCTGCACTACGCGGGGCGCGTGCGGGCGATGCGCCGGGGCGAAGGCCTGGTGGGGCGCTGGACCGTGTCGGCCGATGCGTTCCGCCGGTTCCGCGAGGCGGAGGCGCGCATTCCGGCGCGCAGCGTGATCGTCAATTACTACCGGCCACCCGGGTCGATCCCGGAGGCCGGCGTCGAAGTGCTGGTTTCGGACAGCGGCGTGCTGATCGGCGAGGGCTACTTCCCGTTGCCGACCAGCGGCACCCGGCGGGTGGAAAACGTGCGCCATGCCGAGGCGGTGCCGGATGCGCTGGAGTTTTCCCTTGGCCTGGCCGGGATGGCACGAACGTCCAGCGCCACCGTCCAGTCCACGCGCACGTTATACGTGTTGCGGGTGCCGGTGGCGGAAGGCGCCGATGCCGCCGCGAACGCCGTGTTGCGGCACTATCGATCCCGGTTGCACGCCGGCTGAGGAACCGACGCGGGTCGGAAAGGTGGCAGGGACGGCTTCCTGAGCGAGAGTGCGTGGCGTAGCGAAGAGAGCCGCCCTCGGGCGGCGCCCTTACGGCGGCGATGTGGGCCTGGCGACGGGCGCTTATTGCCACTCAGGCGCCGGCCGTGCCTGTCCGCCGGCATAGGCTTCGTCGATCAGCTTGCGCACCTGCCTGCCGGCGATCTCGGCCTCGCGCTCGATCTTTGCGCCCAGCGTCTCCATGTCCTTGCCGATGGCTTCCATCGGCTTGCCGGCTGCCTCCATCTCCTTGCCCAGCGCTTCCATCGGCGCGTACTGCGCCTCCATGCGCTTGCCGGCCGCTTCCATCACGGCGGCATGGCGCTCCATCTCCACCGAAAGCGACTCCTGCTGCTGCGACAACGTTTCCTGCTCGCGGTGCAGGCGGTCGCGTTCCGCGTCCGATGCATTCATCGACTGCAGCGCCAGCCGGGCCTGCTGTTCGCCCAGTTCGCGCATCCTGGCGCCCAGGGCTTCCATCTCTTCGCTGGCCGCGCGCACTTCCGGGGTTTCGAAGGCGTTGTCGGCCGACACGGCTTCCATGCGCTTGCTCAGTGCCTGCATGCGTTCGCTGTGCGGTTCCATGCGCCGGCTCAGGCCCTCCATTTCTTCGCCCAGCGCATCGGTTGCCGCCCAGGCCTGGTGCGCGCGCGACACGGTGTTGGGGTCGCTGACAATCCAGGCCTTGCCGTCGCGGCGGAACCAGATGAAGTCGCCGTCGATGTGCTTGCGCGCGATCTCGATCCCGTCGATGTCGTGGTTGCTGCCGGACAGGCTGAAGCCGTCCTGGCCCTTGCGCACCAGCGCGTAGGCCGCGTCGTCCGAGGCCGTCATCCTGTGTGCGGACTGGGCAGGCGCCGGCGAGGCGGGGATTGCCGCGCGAGACGCAGCATCTGCAACCGGCTGCAGGGTTGGCGAGGGCGCCGGTGCCGCGACGTGCGTGGGCGTCGCGGTCACTGGCGGAGCCGCGAGACGGGCCTGGGCGTAGAACGCGGCGCCGGCCACGGCCAGGCCGATCAGGGGCAGGGCCGCCGCCTTGCCGACGGCGCGGCGTTCGGGGCGGACGAGCTGGCGAATGCGTGACATCAGGTGACCTCCGTGCGCGGCCGGCGCAAAGCGCGTTTGCGGGGTGGGCGACCGCACGCCGGCGTGGCGGTCGAGTTCGGACAGGGCGATGGCCAGGCGGCGCGGTTCGCCCAGCGCCGCCGCGGCGATGCCGTCGGCCACGAGTTCGCGCTCGATGCGGATGCGGCGCGACAGCCACCACACCACCGGGTGGTAGAACAGCAGGGTTTCCACGGCGCCCTGCAGCAGGTTGACCAGGTAGTCGTGGCGCCGGATGTGGGCCAGCTCATGCGCGATCAGTGCCTCGACCAGTTCCGCCGGCATGCGCGCGAGCAGCGCGACCGGCAACAGCACGACGGGCCGGCGCCAGCCGGCGGTCACCGGGCTGTCGCCTTCCGCGCTGATGCGCAGCGCGACCGTGAGGCGGATGCCCATGCGTGCGGCCAGGCGCTGCGTGCAGGCCTGCCATTCCGCGCCGGTCGCGAGCTGCGCGCGATCGCACAGGTGCCGCACCCACAGCAGGCCGCCGGCCATGCGCAGTGAACACACGAGCACGCCCGCGGCCCACAGCGCGACGATCCAGGGCAGCGGCGGGAGCCGCGGGGTGTGCAGCGCCTCGCCCAGGACGGAGACATCCGCGATACCGGAAGCATCGGCGGCCACGTAGGCCAGCGCGGCGACAGGCGCGGCGGCGTCCGCCTGTACGACCGCCTGCAACAGGGTGAGGCCCGGCCACAGCACGCAGGCCAGCAGTGCGCCGCAGGCGACCGCGTAGCGGGCTTGCGGCCGCGCATTGCCCAGCAGCGCCAGGGCCGCCGCCGCGACCAGGCCGATCAGCAGGCCCTGCCAGAGGAAGTGGAGCAGGGCGGCGGCCAGCGCCGGCACCAGCTGTGCGAGCAGTTCATTCATCGCGGGTCTCCTCCAGGAAGCGGCGGATCTCTTCGCGTTCTGCATCGCTCACACCGCGGGTCCGCAACGCGGCCAGCACCAGGTCCTTGCCCGAACCGCCGAAAGCCTTGTGGATCAGTTCGTCCAGCAGCCGTGTCTGCAGCGAGTCCTGCTTCTGCGCGGGCGCGTACACGTGCGAGCGCTGGCTTTCGTCGCGCTTCAACAGCCCCTTGCCGTGCATCACCTGCATCAGTCGCAGCACGTTGGCGTAGGCCAGGTCGGGGCGCTCGCGGCGCTGCGCCTCGTGCACCTGGCGCACGGACGAGGGGCCGAGCTGCCACAGCGTCCGCAGCAGTTCGAGTTCGGCGGGGGTGGGCTTGGGGAGGCGCGGCTTGGCCATGCGCAGTGCGTCTCTGGGTTGTCGATGTCGGCACGCTAGCGCGTCTAGACAAGTTTGTCTAGACAAGAATATCTAGTCCTGAAGTCGGGCTGACGAATGGCAGGGGTCGTGTTGGCCCTGCGGCCGGAGTCCGTACAGCCGATGCCCCCGGCTCGGTCGACTCGTGGGTTCGGCAAGCTGGGCAGCTTGCTGTCTGCCGATGGCAGAAGCCGGCGAAAGAGACAGGTCCGTTGCTTCCCGACTGCCAGTCCGAATGCTGGCGTTGATCTGGGAACGGCAGCGCGAGGGCGCCTGCCGTCGCGGGTGATGCAAGCCATTGTCCCCGACACCTGTGTTGTTCTCTGGCCGGTACGTTCGTGCCCCGTAGTGCCTCGTGATTCCACTTCAGAACCAGCGCCCTTGGCTTGATGCCGCGGTCGGGCCATGCTGCACACCCCTCTCCAACGAACATCACAGCAGCCCGTGACCTATCGCCCCGCCAAAACCGTCCTCTCCGCCGCCCTGATCCTCGCGACCGCCGCTTGCGGGTCGCCTCCCGCCGCGGACGCCGCGGCTGGTGTCGCACAGCCCGAACCCGACGCCCCGGCGCAGGGCAAGCCGCCGATCAGCAAGTTCAAGGCCTATACCGGGCGCGTGAGTGGCGAGACGTTGCTTACCCAGAGCCACGCCACCGGGCACGTAGACGATGTGTTCTTCACCCACTGGAAGGATGGCGGCGAGGCATTGTTCAAGCTGGACGGGCAGGGCAACTTCAGCATCGACTGGGTGGGTGGCGACTACAACTACGTCGGCGGCCCGGGCTGGGAGCGCGGCGACCGGGATCGCGTGATCGGCTATCGCCTCGACGAGGATTCGGGTGCCAGCTACGTGACCCTCTACGGTTGGGGCTACGACATGGACATGGATCCCGCCGATCCCGCCCATCTGGTGGAGTACTACGTCATCCAGCGCGGCGTGCGCACGCCCGGGCAGGGCGGCGAGCAGGGCGTCTCGTTCGTCAGCAACGGCGTGGAGTACACCACCTGGCGCACGGTCCGCACGCAGAAGCCCTCGATCAACAACACCGCCACGTTCCATCAGTACTGGAGCGTGCCCAAGGAGCAGCTGCCGCTCGGCGTCGACCACAAGATCGTCTTCGCCGACCACGCCGATGCCTGGGAGCGAAACGGCTGGAAGTTGCCCGACATGGACAACTTCGACGCCAGCGACGATCCCACCTACCAGGTGTTCGCGGTCGAGGTGTTCATGGTGGAAAAGGGAGGGACGGTGTCGGGCCGCGTCTGGGAGGCGGGGGAGTAACTGCTCCGCCTGATCCGCAAGGTGTGTTTGAGACCGCACTGCAGTGGAGCCATCAACTTCGGTGCAAGGGGTGTTGAGCATGGATGAGGACAAGATCGACTTCAGCAACGTACGGTTCCGCGATGAAGAGGTCCGACACTTCTCCCGTCGTGAGGAAGCCGGCACTCCGTCTGGCGGATCGTCGGCGCGGTGCTGACGGCGCTCGTGCTCTATGGCGTCTTGCAGTCGCTGGTCACGGTCATGCTTGTCCGACATGCCGTAGGGGAACTTGAACAAAAAATTGTTTCCCTGATGGCCATCCCCTCGATCCAGGCGAATGAGCCGCGCCCGCAGCAGCCTCGCGCCGGCCTGCCGGCCCCGGTGCGCCCGCATCCCGCCTACCTCGGGCCTGTCGAGGCGCGGAAGGCCGGGCAGGGACAGGCCTGTATCGGTGGCTACGTGTCCCACCGCGTCGAAGGTGGCTGGAGCCAGTCACGCCAGCGCTGCAGGCCAGTGAGCGAATAGCCGGAGCGCGGCAAGGGCTGCAGGGCGCCAACGCCACGCTCGGCTGCGCGAGCGTGTCAAGGCGCCTCGCGCTCCCTGGGGTTATCCCGAGGTGTCCGCACCGACGTCCCTCCGCAATCATATGTGCAGTGCCCCGGATCCGAGGAGTTGGGCGATGGCAGTGATGGCGATGGATGGCGGCGGCGGTCACTTCCCGCAGCCAAGCGCGCAGGCGCAGACACACGTGGTCTCGGCGACCGATACGGTGCAGAACCTGGCCGAGCGCTATGGGATCACCCAGCAGGCCTTGCGCGAGGCGAATCCGGAGGTGTTCCAGGATCCGTCGGCGCGTCGCCGCGATGCGGCGCAGAGCGGCGGCGAGCTGCTGCTGACCGGGGAGACGATCAATATCCCGGCCGCATCGCAGAGCGTCGTCGAGGATCCGGCTGGCAGCGACTTCGTTCCCAATCCCACCTATCCCTCGCCCAAGAGCGAGTACACCGTCACCGGCGAGGGCCAGCACGCCGCCGGCAGCGTGACCTGGAACCCTGGCGACGGCAGCATCAAACTCACCGGCACACAGATCGTCACCCCGCCAGGGCAGACGGACCAGTCGCCGCTGCAGTACTCGGCCCGTACCGAAAGCGCGGTGACCGCAGGCCAGGTCAACAAGAACATCGACGGCAAGGACTACACCGAGTTCACCGTCGAGGTGCAGTTCACCCACTCGACGAACGTCGAGGGCCAGAACCGCACCAGCCGTGGCCTGGTCGAGGGCGAGGCCAGCGTCGGTGCGGGCACCCGCGCGCGCTACAAGGTGCTGCTGCCGGGCAAGGACCAGAGCGCGGAGGCCGCCGCGCGCGTGAATCCCTTCGATCCGACCACGATCCCGGACGGCGCGACGGTGATGATGGACGGGCAGAACTTCACCCAGGGCAGCCTGGCAGGATCGTTCCGTCATATCGGCGTGCAGACCAATGTCACCGACGCCGCTGGCGTGACCTATGCGGTGACCCGCGACGGCAACGACGTGCGCGTGACCATGGGCCCGAACCAGGCGGTGGAGGCGTTCAACGGCATCGGTCTGCGTTCGGAGATCGCCTCCGCGATGCTCGGCCGGCAGGACAACCTCGGCGGTTCGACGCTGGCCACGGCCACCTTCGACCTGTCCAATCCCGATGGGCAGGCGGCGTACGCGCACTTCGTGGCCACCGGCCAGGTGGCGCACGAGACGGCGGGCGTGGACGACGTGGCCACCATCGAGCGCATCGACTATTCCTCGCAGACGCGCGCCCTGCTGGAGCTTGGGCCGGTGCAGGCCAACCTGGCGGGCGCGCAGAATACCGGCACCTTCGTCAGGACCACCTATCCGGACGGGTCCTACACCTTCACCACCGAGCTGCAGTATTCGGGCAACGTGCCGCTGCAGGTGACGCAGCGTTTCGACGCGGCCGGCCATGAGGTGACGTCGGAGCGCAGCTACGAGTTCAAGGTCAGCACCGACCACACGGTCGATCTGAGCTGGTGGGACAACATGTGGGGGCGCAGCGATGCGGAGGCCGAAGCATCGCGCGAGAACTCGCATACGCAGTTGCTCAACTGGGCGCTCACCGGCGGCAGCGAAAGCGGCCCTGCACAGGCGGGCAAGACCATGACCATCAGTTTCACCGAAGCGCAGATGCAGGCGCTGCACGGGCAGACCACCGCGGCCGCCGCCGCGAACGAGAGCGGGCTGGACACGCTGCGGCTGCTGACCGGCGGCGAGGACGACATGCCGGTCAACAGCACCTTCGATTTCGCGGTGGCGATGGCCCGCAACCTCGGCGGCGACAGCTACGGGTTCGCCGAACGTCTGTTCGAGATTTCCAGCGGCGCAGACGGCGATATCACCAATGGCGCGTATGCGCGGATCGATGCCAGCGTGACGGTGAAGTAAGCGCGCGCGAGCGGCAGGCGGGGCGCAGGCGCGTCGCTGGTACGGCCTGTGACCACGGTGCGCGGGTGAGCGCTGCGGCGGCCGACAGGTCCGCTTGCAGGTCGGTGCCGCGCCAACCGTTTCAAACGCGGCGCCGCCACAGTAACGTTGCGGGTCCGTTCCGTCCGAGGATTCCGCATGGCCCGCAAGGATTTCGACCCTTCGACAGTCGCCCCGCACGGGCGTGCCCCGACGAAGGCACGGCTGTTCGATCCGGGCGTCGGGGGCCCGTGGCGCGGATCCATCGAAGGCATTGCCATGGGCGGCGCGGTGACCGTGCTTGCCTACGGAACGGACACGCCGGGCGCCGGGCCGGGCCTTCATGTGCATCCATACGACGAGACCTTCATCGTCGTCCAGGGGCGTGCCCGGTTTTTCGTCGGGGGGACGGTCATCGAGGCCGCCGCTGGCGAGATCGTGCTGGGCCCTGCCGGTATTCCGCACAGATTCGAGAATCTCGGGCCGGGCCGCCTGCAGACGGTTGACATCCATCATTCGCCCCGCTGGATCCAGACCGATCTGGCCTGACGGCTGCGCATCGACGCAGTGCGGGGGCGAGCGCAGACAACGCCCGCAGCGTGGTGGCCTACCACAACGCGGACTACCAGGAAGTGCTGGGCCAAGCGGCGCGCTAATTCTCTGACGCCGATCCGATCAGGATCGCTCCCGGGAGTCGGAGCGGTCCTGTCGAAACGCCGGGGCTGGATCGACATCGATCCAGCGCCGTCTCCGTTATGGACGATCGCCACGAGGCAGCGACGGGCACGCGGGGCACTGGCGAGGGTGCGCGCTCCCCGTTGGGCCGGTGTGCGGGGCCGGCTCCCGCGTTACGATCCGCACCGGGCAGCGGAGCACATGCGGCATCGATGTGCCGGCTGGCGTGGAGTACGCCACCGAGGTCGAAGCCACCGCATGGGCTTATGCCGCGCTCGTCCATCTGCAGCTGGATCCCGCCGTGCTGTTCCACGGCGGTGGCTACCAGGGCGCATCGGACCGGCTCATCCTCATGTTCTCCCTGGGCGTGTACCCGGGTGCGTTCGGCTTGGCACAGGCAGGGATGACGACCATCGGCGACACGGCCCCTGCAGACGGTGCAACGCGCTATCCGAGGATGTCGCGATGGCTGCGTGCGTAGCCAGAGCCAGGACGGCAAGCGATGGAGCCCGATCGCCGGGGATTTACGATCCGCTCGGCACAGGCTTTCGGCTCCAGCCCCGCGGACTCGAATGGTGTCCGCCGCGGCCTGGCCGGCGGGCGGACACCACATCTTCAAGCGGCACGGCTCTGCGCCAGGTCATGGATCAACGGTCCACCACCTCCGACTCGACCACCATGTCCAGCACGTAGGCAATCGACGAGGCATCCGCAGGCGGATTGGCGATGTCGAAGCGGTCCAGCCGCAGCACGTTGCGCACCCCGGGTTCGTGGGTGTAGCCCTCGATGTCCTGGTACAGGAACTGCCAGTCGCCGGCGGACTGGCGCAGGCCGTTCTCGTCGTAGGAAATCTCGCGCACCTGCAGGCATTCGTAGTCGGGGATCATCGCGTGCGGGCAGGGCACGCGTTGCGGGGCAACCTCGAGAAACACGCGTTGGCCCGCGCCGCCGTAACGCGTGGCGGCGGTGGGTACAGCGTCGAAACGCAGGGTGTCGCCGTCGGCCGTGGCCAGCACCAGCGCGCCGCCATCGTCGAAGCGCAGGCGGCCGCCGGCGCGGAGGCGGTCGCCAATGGCAGCGTCCGACTGCATCAGCGCGTCGTCGGTGCAGCCCATCAGGGTCTGCACCAGGTCGCCGGTGGTGAACAGATCGCCCTCGATTACATAGCTGCCGCCGATGCGGTTACAGGCATTGGAGACGCCGACCCGCCCATCGGCGAAGTCGAGCTGCAGTGGGCGGTCGGCGCGCGGGAACAATGCGTCGATGCGCGTGCCGTCCGCGCGGGTCGCCTCGACCAGGCGCCAGTGGTATCCCGACAGTCGCGCGGCATCGAACTGCGTCGCGGATGCGGGCGATCGGGGCGTGGCGGGGCCGTCCGGCGCGCGGGGCGCGGGAGCGCAGGCCGTGGCCAGCAGCAGGGCGGGAACGAGGATCAGGGCGGAAGTGCGCATGGCGGCTCCAGTGGCAGGGTCCCTGGAATAACGGACGAGCACGTCGATCGGGGTTGTCCGCGAAGGGTACCCCCGAGGGTTCCGTCTTCCGCACGTTTCCGGCGTCGCGAGGGACGCCGTATGGCAGCCATGCCGCTGATGCGGAGGCGCGCGTTCCGGCGCGCCTCCGCCTTGCCTCAGCCGCGAACCAGGCTCAGGCCGTACTGGCTCAGGATCGGGTTGATCCGGTCGAAGTAGGTGCGCCGCTGCGAGGCGGGCAGGCTGCAGTTGCTGTTGCTGCCCGCGGCACGGTTGCCACCGGAGGTCACGCCCTGCGCCTGTCCCGCGCCGGTGATCCAGGAGCCGCCGGAATCGCCGCCGCCGGCACAGGCGTTGGACTGGGTGAGCCCGAACACGCTGCCTTCGGCGTAGTTCACGGTGACGTTCTTGGCGGTGATGGTGCCGCACCGGTAACCGGTGGTGCGACCGGAGCGGCACAGCGAGGCGCCAGTCGCCGCCTCGGTGCTGCCGCGCACCACGACATTGCCGCCGCTCCAGTTGCTGACCCAGGGCTGCAGCGTGTGGGCGCTGCCCACCTGCACCCAGGCGCGGTCGTTGCCGGGGAAGTTGGACTGCGCGAACGAGCCCACGTTCTGGTTGGCCACGCTGACGCTGTTGCCGGCGTTGCCGCAGTGCCCAGCGGTGGCGAAGCCCTTGGTGCTGCCGCGCGTCACCGGGAACCCCACCGAGCACAGATACTGGTTGTTGATCACGTACTCGATGCCGCCCCGGATGGTGGCGAACAGTTCCGGCTGGCCGACCATGGTCTCGAAGCGGATGGTGCCTGCGTCGGCCCTGCTGCGCGCGACCAGGTCGATGCCCTTGGCCATCGCGTCGGAAGCGACCGAAACCACCACGCTGTTGCTCTGCGGATCCACGTGCCAGGCGTGCACGCCCTGCAGCGCCGCAAGTCCCTTGGGCGATTGCAGCACCATGTCGTCCAGCGCGGCCTTCGTCGCTTCCAGCGTCTTCAGGCTGTGGCGCACGTTGCGCACCTCGATGTCGGCGGGCAGCAAGGTTTTCGCCGCCGACAGTCCGCTCGCGCCCACCACGTAGACGAAGCGGCCGTCGTCGCGGCGCTCGATCCAGCTGCCGGCGTAGGCATCGCCCAGCTGCCGCTTTGCAAGCGCCTCGTTCTGCTCGGCCTGGCGCTCGGTCCGCAGGTACTGCGCGGCCTGCGTCGGCGCGATGCCCAGATCGCGCTCGATCGCGGCCTTGAGCGCGGGGTCGAACGCATCGCTTGCGGACACGGCAGCGGCGGGCAGTATCGCTGCGGCAGCCGTCGTCAGCGACAACAGCACGGCGTGTCCGAGCCTGCGGCGGCGGGGGAACAGGAAGTCCTTCATGAACAGTCTCCTTGACTTGCAAGATGGGGACGACCGCGGGGGCGGTCGATGCACGGCGCGTCGGGGGGAAGGTGTCGCCGCAATCGTCCATCTCGCGGCGACGAACGTAGTCAAGCGCATACGCCGATGTGAATTCGTGTCAGGGCTCACAGCCGCATGCGGTGTGCAGCGTTGTCATCGGTGCGACATCGGGCTGGCCTTTGGAATCCGGCCTATGCGGTAGTCATCCCATTGCGTGGAAGCGCTGAGTCATGAAGGTGAATGCTGCCGCCGCAGCTGCGGGCGTACGCCCGCGCGACTGGTGCACGCGACCGCGATCTCTGAAGAAGTTCTTTCCGCCAGCGCAAGCGCAGACCTTGCAGACGGGCCGCGCCAGTTGGGAGGCCGGATGATGCGCGCAAAGACGGGCCGTCGGGCGATCGCCGCGACGGCCGTGTGGTGCAGCGCCCAGCTACGCTGCGTCTAAACCGGTGCCGCGCCCGCGGCGGCACCCATGCGCCACGCTCAGTCCTGTTTCGGCGCCCAGCCCGCGACCGGCACCGTGTTAACCATCCACGGCACGCCGAAGCGGTCGACCAGCGAACCGAAGCCCGGGGACCAGAAGGTTTCGGCGAACGGCATCACCTCCCGGCCACCTTCGGACAGTTGCGTGAACCAGCGCCTGGCCTGCTCGATGTCGCTCGTGTGCAGGGTGACGTCGAAGCCGTTCTTCGGCTTGTCGATGCCGGGCGCCCAATCGACGTCCATGTCCGCGCCCATCAGGGACTGGTCGCCGACGTCGAGCCAGCAGTGCATGAGCCAGGTCTTGTACTTCAGATCGGTGATCGGCATGTCCGGCGGCCCATCGCCGTAGGGAATCGCCGCGGTGATGCTGCCGCCCAGCACGGCGGCATAGAACTCGAAGGCCTCCCGGCATTGTCCCTGGAAGCTCAGGCTGGTGACGATCTTCATCTCGGTTCCTCTTGCTGGTGGAAAATCCGGCCCGGCGGCGGGTGCCGGGGGCCCGTGGGCAGCTGCCGCACAACCTGGGGGCAGGGCGGGAGGCGACAGCGCAGCGCTGGATGCCGTCGTGCCGCGTGTGCCCTGCGGGAAACGACTCACATCCTGGTTGCAGACGGATCAGGGGGCCCGGTTTCGACAGCCGGAGATACTCGGCCGGGAGCCGCCGTTCCTCCATCAGGAACGCAGCGGTTTCCGACGGTCGGCAGGAGCGGGCGGGGGCGTCGCGGGAGCTTCGACCAGGCTCAAGGTCGGCCCGGCTACCCGGTTCCGAACGGCGTCTCACGCCACTGGCCGCGGCCGCTGCGCTTGGCTTCTTACAGCGCCTCTTCGGCCATGTACACCATCCGCTCCCAGTCGGTGGCCAAGGCAGCGGGGTTGGGGGGCGGCCCTCCGGGGGCGCGTGCCTTGTCCCTAGGACGGCGGTATTACCGCCGGATGTCGAGCAGCTCTACCTCGAACACCAGCGAGGCGCCCGGCGGGATCACGTTGCCGGCGCCGTCCTGTCCGTAGCCGAGGAATGCGGGAATGTGCAGCTCGCGCCTGCCGCCCGGTCGCATGCCGGCGATGCCTTCGTCCCAGCCGCGGATGACGCGTCCCGTGCCAAGCTTGAATACGAAGGGCTGCCCACGATCGCGCGAGCTGTCGAATTGCGCACCGCGCTTGCCGGGCGCGTTCTGGTCGTGGAGCCAGCCGGTGTAGTGCACGCTGACTTCGTCGCCGGCGGTGGCTGCGTCGCCTTCGCCCACCGTCACGTCGATGCGCTGCAGTTCCGCCACGTCGCCTCCGGTGTAGGGCGGCGGTCCACCGCAGGCGGCGACCAGCAGAAGGCAGGACAGGAGGGCGGCGTGGCGGATCGGGCGGGTGCTCATATGGGCGGCGCTGCGAACGGAACCACAGGATAGCCGGCATTGCGCACTCCCTCGTTCCACGCGGCCGGATTGTGCGCAGCGCTGCGGCAGGGTGCGCGGCCGCCCGTCTTGGCCGAGGCCGTACGGACACGCGCGGCGCCCTGCCGCATGCTTGAATATGCGCCACAGCCGGGTGGGGACCCGGTCATTCCGGATGAACAAGGCCATGCCGACGTCGTGGATTGCCGTCTTTGCCGCGGTGCTGGTGCTGGGTGTCGCCGGTTGGCTGCTCGCGCGCGCCCGACGCGTCGGCGTGAAGCCTGCGGTATCGGCGATGGACGCGACACCCCGGGGCGCCGCCGCGCGGCAGGCGGCCGACGACCATAGATTGCACGCCGCGCGCGCCGCGCGCGCCGCGCCGCCAGGGGATGCCACGCCCGCGACGGAACGGCAGATCCTGGAGTGGCTGTGCGCACGCGCCTTTGCGGAGGCGGGGACCGCACCCGGCGCAGCCGACGCCGCGCAGGCGGAGGTAGAGGC
The DNA here is from genome assembly GCF_051162505.1 of Luteimonas campi. Taxonomy (NCBI): domain Bacteria; kingdom Pseudomonadati; phylum Pseudomonadota; class Gammaproteobacteria; order Lysobacterales; family Lysobacteraceae; genus Luteimonas; species Luteimonas campi. The sequence continues at coordinate 323,620 of NZ_JBNWEM010000001.1, read as the reverse complement.
CGCCGCCGTCGACGTGCTCGCGCGCATCGACGCGCATCCACGCTACACCCCGCGCCGTCCGCAGTTGCTGCCGCAGCTCACCCGCGCGATCAACGATCCCGCCGCCAGCGCCCAGTCCATCGCTGCGATCCTGGGCCAGGATCCGGCGCTGGCCGGAAACCTGCTGCGCATCGCCAACAGCGCGCTCTATCGCCGGCGCGGCGTGCCGGTCGAGCAGCTGGAGCGGGCGGTGACGCTGCTCGGTACCGAGGGCCTGCGCCGGACGGCGATGGCGGCCCTGCTGCAGCCGGTGATCGCCGACGACGGCAGCGCGTTCGCCCGCTGCGCCGCACTGCTGTGGGACCACACCCTGCTGTCGGCGGACATCGCAAGCCGCCCGGCCGGGCCGGCCACGCGCGATGAACTTCATGCAAGGCAGCTGCTGGCGCTGCTGTACGGGCTGGGATCGGTGGTGGTGGTGCAGGTGCTGCGCGATACCTGGGGCAAGCGCGGCCACGGCGCGCCTGCCCTGGATGCGCTGGTGGCGCTGCTCGATACCTGGTCGGCGCGCTGCGCGCGTTCCATCTCGGCGGACTGGGGGCTGTCGTCACGGATGCAGCGTGCGCTGGAGGAACTGGCCGAGGGCACCGGGGACGATGGCCTGGGCGAGCTTGGCCAAGCGCTGCGCCTGAGCCGTGCGCAGGCCGCGGACAGGCTGTCGATCGCCGGCAGCGACGGCCCGGGCTGAGCCCGGACTTCAGCTGCTTCCACGGGCGCGTCGGGCAGGCCCTGGTCTCCCGAAGCTACGGATTTTTCCGCCGCAGCGCGACGCTGCATGAAGGGACGATGGCGGCGCTCCGACCCCTCGCTTTTGCGGCTGTATCGGCACGCCAATCGGCGTAGGATGCCTGCGACGGGGGTCTGGCGGCCTGGCGGCTGCGAGGAGGATTCCGATGGAGAAGCCCCTGATCTTCCTGGGCTCGTCGGGAAAGCAGGCCGACCTGCTGCAGGCGCTGGCGCGAGGCCTCGAGGACGTCGCGCGGGTGGAACCCTGGACCACTTCGTTCAACCCCGGGACGACCACACTGGAGCGGCTGTTCGAGCTGACGCGGCAGGTGGACTTCGCCGCCTTCGTGTTCGCGCAGGACGACTGGACCACGCACGATCCGGGCGCCGCTTGATCGGCGCCGGGCCAGGCCTCGCCGCGCGACAACGTGGTGTTCGAGGCCGGCCTGTTCGGCGGGATCCTCGGCATGCGCCGCACCTTCATCCTGCACGCCAGCGGCGCCAAGCTGCCGACCGACCTGCTTGGGCTGACCTGCGTGCGCTACGACGGCTCGACCGCCGCAGCCGAGATCGAGGGCATCTGCGCGAAGCTGCGCAACGCGATCGACGTCGCAGGCCGCGCCAGCCGCATCGAGGGCCTGTGGTGGCAGTACTCGCTGACCCGGCGCACAGAGCAGGAGCCGTCGGTGCTGGGACTGCTGCGGATCGCACGTGGCCGCGACGGCGCGCTGGAGATGACCGGCCGTGCCTGGCAGGAAGATGGCGCGCTGTCGGCCCGCTACTGGAGCGAGGCGACGCGCGAGAAAGGACAGGCCGCGGGCATCTTCTACTACTGGAAGGGCGAGCGGCCGCTGCATCCCGACGCGCCGCAGCTGGAGGGCACCGGCGAAGTCCGCCTGGAATCCGCCGAGCGTGCCACGGGCTACTTCACCACGCATGGCGACGAGGTGCATGCGCGCACGTCCGGCGTCTACCTGCGGGCGGATGCGAACGACGTCAGCGTCATGGACGGCGGCGACCACCAGGCACGCGCACGCCTGATCGCCGAGCGGGTCGCGGCATGGCAGTCGGTCAGGAGCAGTTGATCGGCCGGATGGCGGGAGGAACAACGACGGAGACAGCCCCATGAAACCGCGAATGGAATACTGGAAGGCCGCGCCCGGCGGCTACAAGGCGATGATGGCGCTGGAGGCCTATCTGCACGATGCCGGCATCGAGCGCGGCCTGCTGCACATGGTCAAGCTGCGCGCGTCGCAGATCAACGGCTGCGCCTACTGCATCGACATGCACTGGAAGGATGCCCGCGCGGCCGGCGAGAGCGAACAGCGCCTGTACGGCCTGGCCGCGTGGCGCGAAGCGCCGTACTACAGCGATCGCGAGCGTGCCGCGCTGGCATGGACCGAGTCCCTGACCAACATCACCGAAGGGCATGTTCCAGATCCGGTCTACGAGGCCGCGCGCGACCAGTTCACCGACAGGGAGCTCGCCGACCTCGCCTGGGCCGTGGCTGCGATCAACGCCTGGAACCGCGTCGCCATCGCCTTCCGCTCGGAAGCTGGGTCCTGCCGGCCACGCATGCACGCCTGAAGAGCCGGTCCATGCCGTCCGGGTTGGCAACGGGCGCGGCAGCCGCCTGTTGGTCCCTACCGGTGGACCGACATGGCCCGTCATAGCACCGACATGAACCCAGGCGCAGCCAGGGCACGCGCGATATTGCCAAGTTCATTAATTTCCTGTTAAACGCGAGTCAGGCCGGTACAGGGGCGGCCACGGAGCGGGTCCCCATTCAACGAAGCGAGAAGGAATTCCACGATGCACATCATTCCCTGGCGCCGCCTGGCGCCCAATTCTCTGTCTGCAGGCGTCGCGCTGGCGCTGGTCACGCCCCTGTTTTCGGCTGCAGGCACCGCTACGGCGCAAACGCAGTCGCAGACGCAGACGCCTCCCGCAGCGCAGGCGGCCACCACTCTCGACACCGTCTCCGTGCTCGGTTCGCGCACCAATCCACGTTCGGAAACCAGTTCGGCGGTGCCGATCGACATCATCGAAGGCGAGCAGTTCCACAACCAGCCCTCGGTGGATGTGCTCGACAAGCTTCGCACGCTGATCCCCTCGTTCAACGTCAGCACGATTCCCATCGACGACGCCGCCACCCTGGTGCGTCCGGCCAACCTGCGCGGGCTGCCGCCGGACAACACCCTGGTGCTTGTCAACGGCAAGCGCCGCCATCGCGCGGCGGTCATCACCTTCCTCGGCCATGGCCTGTCCGACGGAGCCCAGGGTCCGGACATCTCGGTCTTCCCTTCGCTGGCGCTGGAACAGGTGGAGGTGCTGCGCGACGGCGCCGCCGCGCAATACGGCTCCGACGCGATCGCCGGCGTGGTCAACTTCCAGCTCAAGCGGCTGGACGCGGGCGGTACGGTGGAAGCCTTCGCCGGCGAGTTCTACGATGGCGACGGCTTCACCCAGCAGTACTCCGCGCAGGTCGGGTTTCCGCTCACGGCCAATGGTTTCGCTACGCTCACCGCGGAGTGGCGTGCCGCCGACGCCACCTCGCGCAGCGTACAGCGCGACGATGCCGCGGCCGCGGCAGCCGCAGGCTACCCCGGCGTCGCCAACCCGGTGCAGGTCTGGGGATCGCCCGAAACCGACCACGACCTGAAGTTCGTCGCCAATGCCGGCATCACCACCGAGGCGGCGGACCTGTACGTGTTCGGCAACTACGCCAAGCGCGAGGTGATCGGTGGCTTCTACTACCGCGATCCCACCTCGCGCGCCGGCGTGTATTCCAACGACGGCGGGCAGACGCTGCTCATCGGGTCGCTCGACGGTGGCGCCTGCCCGACGATCGCACTGCGCGACGCGGACGGCAATCTGATTCCCTACGCCACGGTCGGCCCCCAGGTCGACGCGCTGCCGGAGGGCTGCTTCACTTTCCTCGACGGCCTGCCGGGCGGCTTCACGCCCAGCTTCGGCGGCGAAATGGAGGACCAGGCCATCACCGCGGGCGCCAAGGGCATGTGGGCCGACAGCTGGAGCTGGGACGTCAGCGCATCCTGGGGCCGCAACGTCGTTGATTTCTTCCTGCTGAACACGGTCAATGCCTCGCGCGGCCCGGAGCAGCCGCCGGACCTGCGCTTCAACCCCGGCGGCAACGTGCAGACCGAGCGCAACTTCAATTTCGATGTGGGCCACGACATCGAGACCGGATTCACCGAGGGCCCGATCCGCCTGGCGATGGGCGCGGAATGGCGGGAGGAGGAGTTCGAGATCAAGGCCGGCGACCTGCCTTCGCATGCGATCGGGCCGCTGACCGAACAGGGCTTCAGCATCGGCTCGAACGGGTTTCCCGGGTTCAACCCGCGCATCGCCGGAGACTTCAGCCGCGACAACTGGGCGCTGTACGTGGACCTCGAGGCGCGGTTCACCGAACGGTTCCTGCTGGCGGCTGCCGTGCGTCACGAGGACTACAGCGACTTCGGCGGCACCACCAACTGGAAGCTCACCGGCCGCTACGACTTCAGCGAAGCCTTCGCCCTGCGCGGCGCGCTCAGCACGGGCTTCCGCGCGCCGACGCCAGGGCAGGCGAACGTGAGCCAGGTGACCAGCGCCTTCATCGACGGCGAACTGCGCGACACCGCCACCCTGCCACCGACCAACCCCGTCGCCGCGTTCTACGGCGCCGAGCCGCTGACGCCGGAGGAATCGAAGAACGCGTCGCTGGGCCTGGTCTGGGTGGGGGAGGGCTGGCAGACCACGCTCGACGCCTACCGCATCGAGGTCACCGACCGCATCGCGCGCAGCACGGATTTCACCCTGACCGACGCCGATCGCGCGGCGCTGGTGGCCGCGGGCATCAGCGAGGCGGCGACGCTCAGCCGCGTGGGCTTCTTCGTCAACGACTTCGACACCACCACCACCGGCGTCGACCTGGTCACCAGCTTCACCGCGCAGCATTTCGGCGGCGACACCACGTACTCGCTCGCGGCCAACTGGAACCGGACCGAAGTGGACAGTTTCACCCCGGGCATCATTTCCGAGGCGCGGGTGAAGAAGCTGGAGGAATCGCTGCCCAGCACCAAGGGCTACCTCGGCGTGAGCCACCAGCGCGGGATCTTCAACGCCAACCTGCGGCTCAACTACTACGGCGGCTTCTACGAGGATCACCTCGACAGCGACGTGATCCTGGCCGAAGACGGCGGCCTGCCCATTCATGGCGACAGTGCGGTCACGGTGGATGCGGAGGTTGGCTGGAAGTTCGACTCGGGCCTGTACTTCAACCTCGGGGCGCAGAACCTGTTCGACGAGGTGCCTGAAGAGAACCCGTGGGGTGGCGTCGCCGGCGCGCGCTATCCGGTGCACGCGCCGTACGGCTTCAATGGCGGCTTCTACTACGCGCGGGTCGGATACAGGTTCTGAGCACGCGCGGTCCCAGGGCGGGTCGCCGGATGCCGGCGGCCCGCATGCCCGCCCGCATCTGGTCGCCGGGCCGCGCTCGGCGGCCGGTTTCAGTCCGGATGAGGAAGGCGGCGGGCCATGGCGCTGGATCGCAGCTGTGCAGCACCATCCGGCGTCAGTCGCCGGGTTGCGCATGACCCATGCCCAGACGGTTGATCGCGGCGTTCTCCACCACCGCAGGCGGTGATGGCATGGTCGCGAGCGCCAGCATCGTCCGGCCGAGATGCGAGGTGCTGGTCATCATGCCCGGCGCCAGTCGCACGCCCAGCCCCATCAGGGGGCCAGCGACCACGTAGAACGGCCGCATCCAGCCATGGGGACTGCGTTGGCCATGGCTGGGCTGGATGCCGCCAGGGCGCAGCATCACGGTGGTGATGTCCAGCGCGCCGAGCGCGGACTCGGCGGCGCCCTTGACGCGCATCGGCATCCACCGGCTTCCGGGATCCGCGTGGGCACCGGAGATGTAGAGCAGGCGGGCCGCCGGATTGCGCGCGGCGAACGCGCGCGCCACGTGCAGGGTGAGGGCGATGGTGACATGCCGGTATGCGGCTTCCGGCGTCCCCAATGGCGGCGCGCCGGCGCAGTAGAAGCAGGCGTCGAACGGTGCGAGGCGGTCGAGCACGGGCCCCAGTGCGTCGAAGCGCTCCACCGGCAGATCGCGCACGCGCGGGTCGGGGTGGCCGAGCGCACGGCGTCCAAGCACCGCGACCCGGGTCACGTCCGGATCGGCGAGCGCTTCGGCCAGGACGCCCTGGCCGACGAGTCCGGTCGCGCCTGTCATCAGGATGCGCATGCCAATCTCCTGGCGTGGGGCCGTGCGCAGTCTAGCGCCGGGCGCGCGAAGGTCGGCGGCGAGGGCGCTGAGGCCGGTCGGCTTGGACCGGGCCGCCGGTTCTCTTACTCTCTCGTTCCCGCAGTGCGCAACGACCCGACCTGATCCGATGTTCCCGACATGGCGCACGAGCGTGCTGCTGCTGGTGCTGGCGGCGGGTTGGACGGCCGCGGCGGCGCGCGAGGCGGTCGCGGTCGTAGCGGTGGCGCCTGGGTCCGGTGCCGCCCCGGCCGCGACGATCCGCACCGGCGACGCTGTTCCCGTGCCTGCGTTCGAGTATGTCTACGCGGCGCCGCGATCGCCCGGCTTGCAGGAGATCCACCTGCGCGTGCGCGAGGCCGACCTGCTCCGGCAGCTGCCGGCGGTGCGCGCGATCGACGGCATGTTCGTACTGCCGCGACGGCTGCGTTACGTGACCGCGGAATGCGGGGAGTTCGGCGCCTTCTACCGCCCCGACGACGCCGAGGTGGTGCTGTGCTACGAAACCCTGCGCACGCTCTACGAACGTGGACAGGCGCACCAGCGGGCGCTCGGCCTGGACGATGGCCATCCGCTGCGCTACGTACGCGCCAACGTGCGCTTCATCGTGCTGCACGAAACCGGCCACGCGCTGGTGCACCTGCTGGACCTGCCGATCACCGGGCGACAGGAAGACGCGGTGGACCAGCTGGCGGCGATCCTGATGCTGCGTTTCAGCGGCCGCGAGGAGACGCCGGAGGAGGTGATCGGGGAGCTGCGCATGGCGGCCAACTGGATGCTTTCGCGCAGCACCGGCGCCTACAACCTCGACGCCTACGCCGACGAGCACGCGCTGGGCGAGCAGCGGTACTTCAACCTGCAGTGCCTGATCTACGGAACCGACCCGGCCGGATTCGCGGGCATGGTCGAGACCGGCGACCTGACCGCCGCGCGGGCCAGGGGCTGCGCGCGCGAGACGCGCCTGGTCAGCCGCGCCTGGTTGCGCCTGCTGCTGCCGCACCTCGCACCGGGCCATGAACTCTACGCGGAGGAGGCGGCCCGCTATCTGCGCGAATCCGCGCTCGCCGCGCCGCCGCACTCGCGGTGAGCTGGAGTGCCGCGGCGGCAGGGGTTGCGTCAGGCAGGACATCGATGCCCTGCATGCGAACCGGCGGCTCGGCAACGGTGCGGCCGTGGCGGAGCGCGACGCAGCGCTGACATTCCAATGCCTAGAGTCCGCGGCAACCCCGCATCCAAGGCGCGCGCATGCGCAGATCCCCGCAGGCGGCCGACCTGGGCCGGTTCGACCTGGACGACATCCTCGGCAGCATCGATGAGGAGGTCCGCCAGCGATTCGGCGAAGGCAAGGTGGCCGACTACATCCCATCCCTGGCGGACGTGCCCAGCGACCGTTTCGGCATGGCGCTGGCGCTGCTGGACGGCGCCATCCACGAAGTGGGGCAGTCGCGCGAGCGGTTCTCGATCCAGAGCATCTCCAAGGTGCACACCCTGACCCTGGCGCTGGAAGCGGTCGGCGACGGGCTGTGGACGCGTGTGGACCGGGAGCCCTCGGGCGATCCGTTCAATTCCCTCATCCAGCTCGAGCACGAGAAGGGGATCCCGCGCAATCCCTTCATGAACGCGGGTGCCCTGGTGACGGCCGATGTCATCCTGTCGCACTTCGACGAGGCCGAACGCGTGCTGCTGGAGTTCATGCGGGCGCGCTCCGGCAACCCGGAGGTGGGGACGGACGAGGTGGTGGCGAAATCCGAGCGCGAGAGCGGCTACCGGAACGTGGCCTTGGCCAACTTCATCCGCAGCTACGGCAACCTGCACAACCACGTGCAGGACGTGCTGGACTTCTATTACCTGCAGTGCTCGCTGTGCATGGATTGCGTGGACCTGGCCCGCAGCGTGCAGTATCTCGCCGACGCCGGGCGCTGCCCGTCCTCGGGCCTGCAGGTCACCAGCGCGGAGGGCGCCACGCGCATCAACTCGGTGATGATGACGGCAGGCACCTACGATGCCGCAGGCGATTTCGCCTTTTACGTGGGGTTGCCGGCCAAGAGCGGGGTGGGCGGCGGCATCGTTGCCGTCGTGCCGCGGGTCATGGGCCTGTGCGTCTGGTCGCCGGGCCTCGACAGCAAGGGCAACTCGCTGCTCGGCCGCTATGCGCTGCACCGCTTCACCCGGATGACCGGTCTGTCGGTCTTCTGATCGATCGCGGCGCAGGACCGTCCGCGGACGGATGCCGGCGATCCTGGCTGCCGGCTGCCGGCCGCGCGCTGTCGGCCTGGCCGTTGTGCCTGGCCTGATGCGTCGGTAATGGCGCGATGGCAGTTGCCCGGTCCAGGCCGTGCCTACTTCTGGCGCGGTGCCTGCAGCTCCGCACCCGGTTCGCGCTGGCCTGCGCGCAGTTGGCGGATGCGCTCGACCAGGGCGCGCGCGACGTTGCGGCTCTCCTCGAGCAAGGCCTGGTCGCGGTCGAGCGCCTGGTGGCTGGTGGCATAGGGGTCGTAGTAGCCGATATAGCGGTCGAGCTGCGACATCGCGCCCGCATCGACCAGGCCCATGCCGCGCAACCAGTCGGCCAGCGCATGCCGTACCGCCTGGGTGCCCTCGCTGTCGCCGTGCACCAGCACGGCGAACGCCCGGCCCGCGAGGTGCTGCGGGTAGTCCCAGCCGTCGAGTTCGATGCGCTTGGCGCGGTCCGCGTTCTTCCCCCAGGTGGTGGTCGGGTCGGGGTTGCCGCCGTCCGCACAGACCAGGCGGTCCATCATCAGCTTCAGCGGCGAGGTGGCCTGGTTCCAGTGCGCCGGCGTCACGATCAGCACCCCGTGCGCTTCGGCCCAGCGCACGTAGATCTCGTTCATCCAGTCGTGGTGCTGGCCCAGGCCGTGGTTGGGATAGCACGAGCAGGGCCAGTGGCACAGCGGCATCGCCGTCGACACGCAACCCTTGCAGGGATGGATCACGCGGCCGTACTCGGAAGCGAGGCGATTGAGCTCGAGTACGTCGCAGTCGGCGCCCGCTTCCTGCGCCGCCAGGCGCGCGGCCTCCAGCAGTCGCCAGCTCTTGGACATTTCGCCGGGGCAGGTGTGTTCGCTGCGCGGCGAGGCGCAGATGAGCAGGATGCGGTCGCGCGACAGGGGGCTGCGCTGTCGCGCCTGTGCGTCCTGGATGGCTTCATGCGCCGCACGCCACTCGTCCGACAGCGCATAGTCCGGATCGTGGAAGCCCGGCCCCGCCGCACGGGTGTGCGGGGCCTTGCGTCCTTCGCGATAGGCGTCCCAGGCGACGGCCGCGAGCTGGTCGATCGCAGCGCGCAGCGGATCGAAGGCCGGATCCCGGAAGGCGGCACGGTAGCGTCGTTCGAACTCCTCGCGGCTAAGCTGCGGGTCGGGCTGCCCCTTGCGGGGCGCCGGCGTGGGCGTATCGGACATCGGGCGGCTCCGGGATCAGCGGACGGTGTAGGTGGCGTTGCCGAGGCCGGTGCCGATGGTCAGCACCGCCCAGCGATTCGCCTTGCGCATGTGGCGCAGTTCGCTCAGTCCCTGGACGACGGCATCGTTGTGCATCACCACGCGGGGCGTGCTGCCATCCACCGCGTCCAGGCGCGGCGCCAGTGCGTCGGGCAGGTGGAACGGTCGCTCCCAATCGCCCGGCAGGTTCTGCGCGCCGGAGGACAGGCTGCCGTCCGCTTCCACCTGGCCGGGGCAGGCGATGCCGACGAAGGGCGCGAGCCGCAGCCCGAGGGTGCGTGCGAACGCGGCCAGCCCGTTGAGCATGGCGGCCATGCGCGCGACCGCTTCCTCACGGCCCGGATCGTCGCTGGCGTGGCGCCACTTCAGGCTCTCGATCACGCGGGCCTTGCCGCCGTGCGCATCCTTGTGCAGGCGGTGCTGGACGATGCCGCAGCGGATGTTGGTACCGCCGACATCGACCGCCAGGAAGGCGTCGTGGCGACGCGCATCGTCCGGCAACAGCGGCACCCAGCCGAGCAGACCGGCTTCGTCCGGATCATGAGCCAGCGGATGCAGGGTGACGCCGGTATCGGCCAGATCGAGCAGGCACATCGCGCGCCGCAGTGCGAGCGCGCCGGTTTCGTGCTCGGGAAAGCCGCCGCCCATGACGATGCCTTCCACGCCCTTCCACTGCGGCTGCGCCATGAATACGCGCACGACATAGCACAGCTGGCGCGCGTACTCCTCCACGGCCAGGTGCACCGCATGCGCGGCATCGGGGCTGCCGCCCACCAGGACCAGGTCGATCTCGTCCTTGCCCACCTCCGGCGTCGGCGTCTTGCCGAACGGGTCGCGGCCGTGCAGGTGGCGCGCGCGGGCGGTATCGAGCATGGCCCGGAAGGCGGTCTGGCTGGCGCGGTCGCCGAGGAAGCCTTCGCCGTCCGGGTCGCGCAGGCGCAGGCTGTAGTCGTCGATGCTCAAACCGGGCAGATGCATCGCGCCGTGCCGGCCCCGGTCGTCGCGAGAGGAGGGGCTGGGCTTGGGAGGCGGTGCCATGGACGGGATCCGGACGGGTTCGGCGCACGTTAGCGGCGCGCGGGTGAGGCCCGGGTTGACGCGCCGCTGGCATGCGGGACTGCCTCGGTCCCGGTCGGGCGGAAACACGGGGCCACGCGCGCCCGAAGGGCCGGGAGGCACGCTCCGCGTACCGGCCTTGCGCAGCAGGCGAGCTGTCGAAATCCGGCCCACGCGGGCACGGCCGTGCCCGCGATGGTGATGCGGCCATGGGTCGCCACGCCGTCGCCGCCGGCCGGCCCGCGGCGAGCGCGCATTGCGGGGGAACACAGAGCGCCCGCGCGCCCAACCGCGCACGATCCGTCGCCCGTTAGTGTTCGCGCATTCGCCGGTCGTGGGCCATGATGGCATCGTCGCTGCCGGAGGCCGGGAGGCCTTCGTGCTCGAACGCGGCGACGCGGCTTCGGGTCAGCCGGTGGCGGCCACTGGAAGACCGGGCCAGACCGAAGCCATCGCCCGTCCTGTCGGTGCCCAGCGCGTGCCAGGCGTCGCCCGCGCGCCACGCCTGGCATCGGCGGCGTCGTGGCCTGCCATGGCATGCGATCGGTGACGCACCACCCGGCTCCGACGACGGGTGCGCGGCGACGTCGCGGTCGCCGGACAGGACAGTGGATGTCCTGCGCAGGTCCGGTTGCGCAGCACAGATCGCGCCACGAACGGGGTGGACTTTCGACCGATCAGCAAGGACAGTGCAGGCTGCCTTCCACCGCCGCACGGTCGACTGACGAGATGAGAATGGCCATGAAACCCAGCGCATTGCTGTTCCAACTGGTTGCTGCGATGGCCATCGCCTGCAGCGCATGCACGCCGGTGGATGCCGCCGATGCGCCGCTGCACCTCGTGCCGGTGCCGCAGTCCGTGGAGCTGCGTTCCGGCAGTCTGGAGATCGCAGGCGCGATCGGGCTGGAGGCCGATCGCGCCGCGCCAAACGCGACGCGCACGCTGCAGGCGGCACTGGACGGGTTGGGTATCGCATTCACCGCGGCATCGAGTCCCCGCATCCGCCTGCAGCTGAGCGACGATCCCGCCCTCGGAGAAGAGGGGTATCGGCTGGTCGTGGCCGACGACATCCAGCTGAGCGCGCGCAACGACACCGGCCTGCTGCATGCGGTACAGACCTTGCGCCAGCTGCTTCCCGCGAGCGGGCAGCCACGCGTGCTGCTGCCGCGGCTGGAGATCGCCGATGCGCCCGCCTACCGTTGGCGCGGGCTGTCGCTGGACGTGGCGCGCAGTTTCCTGCCGGTCGGTTACGTCGAAAAAACGCTCGACCGCATGGCCTTGTTTAAGTTGAACCGCCTGCACCTGCATCTGACCGACGACCAGGGCTGGCGCATCGAGATCAAGCGCTACCCGAAGCTGGTGGAGATCGGCGGCGCGAGCGCGGTGCAGGGCGGGCAGAGCGGCTGGTACACGCAGGACGAACTGCGCCACCTCGTGTCCTACGCGCAGGCGCGTGGCATCACCATCGTGCCGGAGATCGACGTGCCCGGCCATGTCCAGGCGGCGCTGGCGTCCTACAACGAACTGGCCTGCGACGACGAGGACAACCTGGCGCCGTACTCGGGCCTGGAGGTCGGCTTCAGCGTGTTGTGCCTGGACAAGCCCGAGGTGGTGTATCCCTTCGTGCGCAACGTGCTGGAGGAGGTCGTGGCGATCTTCCCGTCCAGGGAGATCCACATCGGCGGCGACGAGATCAAGCATCCGCTGTACGCCGACTTCGTGGCGCGCACCGCCGCGATGGTGGAGGAGATGGGGCGCACCGCGATCGCCTGGGAGGAAGGCTCGGTGGCGGACACCAGGCCCGACGTCCTGCTGCAGCTGTGGAACGACAGCTACGACATCAGTGCCGCGGTGGCGAAGGGACATCCGCTGATCCTGTCGCCGTGCTCGTACTTCTACATCGACCATGGCAACTATGCCGGGCAACCGCAGACCTACGACTGGTGCCGCAAGGAGGGGGTGCCGCTGGCGCGGATGTACAGCTTCGACCCGGCACCATTCAGGACCGCGGTCGGCATCGAGGCGGCGCTGTGGACGGAACTGGTGCACACCGAAGCGGCCGCGGACAACCGCCTGTGGCCGCGCCTGGCTGCCGCCGCGGAGCTGGCCTGGAGTCCTGCCTCGCAGCGCGGCTATGAAGGTTTCGTGCGGCGCATGGGCGCGTTGCGGCCGCATCTGGACGCGATGGGCATCGCCTATCACCCCGAACCGGACCTGGGCTGGGACGCCCCCACCGCCGACGTGGACTGAAGCGGCGCGGTTTCGCCGGAACTGCCAGCCGGTCGATGCCGCGAGTGCGCGGCATCGACGGCGATATCGACGCTGTAGGCGGCCCGGCGTGGGGCCAGGGGATGCGCCGGGCGCCCGCGACGAGGCGCGCCGGGCCGCGTTTGCGATACGCTGCGCACCTTTCCGCAAGACCGTCGCGCACCTGATGTCGTTGCTCCGTGTGGTGTTGATCCTGCTGGTCGTGGCGACCAGCACCGTTGTGCACGTGGTGCCCCTGCTGGCAGCCGCCCTGCTCAAGGCACTGCTGCCGTGGCAGCGCCTGCGGCTGGCCTGCAATACGCTGCTGACCGGCCTCGCCGAGAGCTGGATCGCGGTGAACACCTTCCTGCTCGACCGTTTCACCGGCACGCGCGTGGAGACCGGCGGCACCGCCGACATGCGGATCGATGGCCACTACCTGGTGCTGGCCAACCACCAGAGCTGGGTGGACATCCTGGTGCTGCAGAAGGTGTTCAACCGGCGCATCCCGCTGCTGCGCTTCTTCCTCAAGCGCCAGCTGTTCTGGGTGCCGCTGCTGGGGCTGGCGTGGTGGGCGCTGGATTTCCCCTTCATGGGGCGCCATACGCGGGCCGAGATCGCACGCAATCCCGAACTGGGACGGCGCGACATGGAGGCCACCCGCCGCGCCTGCGAGAAGTTCCGCGCGATTCCGGTGTCGGTGATGAACTTCGTCGAGGGCACCCGCTTCACCCCCGGGAAGCACGCGCGCCAGTCCTCCCCCTACCGGCACCTGCTCACGCCCAAGGCCGGGGGCGTGGCCTATGTGCTCGAAGCCATGGGCGACGCGCTGCACGGCATCCTGGACGTCACCATCGCCTATCCCGGCGGGCGGCCGACCATGATCGAGCTGGTGGCCGGCCGCGTGCCGGAAGTGCGCGTGACGGTGCGCCAGCGGCCGCTGCCGGTCACGCTCGCGGAAGGCGGCGAGGGCGACGAGCGTGCGGCGCGTGCCCGGTTCCAGCAATGGCTGAACGGCCTGTGGCGCGAGAAGGACGAAGAGCTCGCGCGGCTGCTGGCGGACGCTCCCGGCTAGCGGAACGCGTCGGCGGCGGCACCGCGTTCGCGAGTGGCCTGCGGATGCGCACGCGGCGGATGTCTGGGGGTGTCGAAACGCGGGCCACCCGTTCGTCTGCAAGACGGCCGCATCCTGGCGGCCATGCCAACCGGGAGACGCGCGTGACCGACTACCTCATCTATTTCAACCAGCAATGGGTGGGCGAACCCACTGCCGCGGAACTCCTCGAGCGCGGAAAACTGGCGGAAGCCGTGGTCGACGACATGCGCGCCGCCGGGATCTATCTGCTGGCCGGCGGGCTGCTGGAGGAGGGCGTGTTCAGCGTCGAGCATGCGCACGGCGCCTTGCGTTTCCGCGAGGGACGCCATGTCCAGACCCCGCAATGGCTGGGTGGATTCGCAGCGATCCGGGTGGCCGACGAGCAGGCTGCACGGGCCTGGGCCGGGCGGCTGGCGGAAGCCTGCGGCTGGCCGCAGGAGGTGCGCCGCTTCGTGTAGGCGTCAGGCGCAGGGCTCGCCCATCGATCGCATGCGGCGTGCGCTGCGCGCGGACAGGCGCAGTCGGCTCTTGCGGGCGGACCGCGCCGCCCGAGACCCTGGCGGTCTATCCGGCTTCGTCCGGGGGCAGCAGCCCGGCGAAATCCTCCATCTCGTAGAGCGGCCGGATCTCGATCTCGCTCGGTCCGGGCATGGGGTTGGGGCAACGCTTGACCCAGGCCACGGCCTCGTCCATGTCCTTGACCTCCCACAGCCAGAACCCGGCGACCAGCTCGCGCGTTTCGGTGAACGGACCGTCCATCACGGTTCGGCGGGGTCCGTCGAACGCGACCCGTTTGCCCTGTGCGCTGGGCTTCAACCCATCGCCGGCCTGCATGATGCCGGCCGCGACCAGGTCCTCGTTGAACCGGCCCATCTCCGCCAGCATCTCCGCCGTCGGCATCACGCCGGCCTCGCTGTCTTCGGTGGCTTTCACCAGCACCATCACCCGCATCGCTCGTCTCCTGGCTGCACGGCCGCTGGCAGCGGGCCTGTCGTGGACGACGATTCGAGGGGCTGGAACTCGACACGGTGCGCCGGCCGGGCGGTTTCCCGCGAAGCCTCCTGCCGCCAGTGGCGATATGCCCATGCGCCGGCGACCACCAGCGCCGCGACCAGCATCACCAGGGTCGGGGATGGCCCCTGTGGCTCGGCGAGCAGGGTGGGCGCATTGCCCAGCGCATGCACGCCGACCACGAAGAACAGATTGCGGGTGGCGGCGTAGAGCAACGCCAGCACCGCGCCCACCACGAACAGCCCGGCGATCGCCATGCCCAGCTCGGTCGGGCCGGCACCGCCAGCGATGCGCGCGGGGATATGCGCCAGTGCGAACAGCGCCTGCGAGGCGACCAGCGCCAGCACCCAGGCCACCCGGCAGGGCAGGCGGGTGGCGAGGCGCGATGCAAACTGCGGCCACAGCCACGCGCGGAAGACGGTCTCTTCCAGCAGGGCGGTCCCCAGCAGCTGCGCGGCCAGGGCGCCGGGCAACAGGCCACCCTCGGCCCAGCCCGGGTGCCAGGCCAGTGGCGTTCCGCCGATGCGAGAGGCGACCAGGGTCGATGCGTTCATGGCCAGCCACAGCGCGAGCGTCGCCAGCAGGCCGGTGCGGATCGCGGGCAGGTGCCAGCCGAGGGTCGCGGGCCGCTGCCGGCCCGGCCCGAACAGCAGGCCCAGCTGACCGAGGCCGAGCAGCGCGGCCAGGATCAGGGTGGCGTTGATCCAGCCGTCCGACGCCAGCTGCAGTTCGCGCAGCCAATGCATCGGAAAGGCCGGCGAGAACACCCAGACCGACAGCGCGGCCGCATATAGGACCACCGCCGCGAGTACCCACACGGGCGACACGATGGCAGGGAGCAGGGAGCGGGGCGGCGGACGCATGGGTTTCCTGGCAGGCCACGGGCGGCGTGCGCCATCCTCCCTGCGGGGGCTGCCCGTCACGCGGGCCGGAGGTCATGGGGGGCCTGAGGTCACGGGCGCGCCGGAACCACAGGCACCCGCAATCCCTTCACCGCTTGCCGCCTAAGCTGCGCGCATGCAGGCGCTGGCGGCTACCTTCTGGAATCTTCGCGGCCCGCACCGGCTGGGTGGCGTGCTCGATGTCGGCACGCACATGTCCGTGGTCCGTCGCGACAACGGCCGTTTCGTGATCGTGGATGCCTGCCCGCTCGACGCGGCGCAACGCGAGGCCCTGCGCGCGCTCACCGACGATGGTGCGAAGGTGGACGCGGTCATCCATGTACACCCGTTCCACACCCTGCACGTGGAGGCGATGCACCGGCTGTTCCCCTCGGCTGCGCTGCATGGCACCGCGCGCCATCGCCAGCAGGCCCCGGCGCTGCCCTGGTCGCAGGCGCCGGTCGAGGAATGGGGAGAAGCCCATCCACTCGACGACCTGTTCGACCTGTCCGTCCCCGAGGGCGTCGACTTCGTCTGTCCGGACGAGCGCGTGCACGTGGCCTCGGTGCTGGTACGGCACCGGCGCAGCGGCATCGTGCACGTTGACGACACGCTCAACGTGCTGGCCGCGCCCGGTGCCCCGGGGCGATGGCTGCCGCAGTCCGCGTTGCGCATGCACCCGATGCTGGGACGCGCGCTCAGGCCAGCGCCCGGCGCTGCGGATGCCTACGCTGCGTGGGCGCGGTCGCTGGCGGTGCGCTGGGGCGGGACCCGCATCGTCTGCGCCGCTCACTCGGCGGTGCGCTATCTGCCTGCGGGCGGTTTCGCACTGGAGATGCAGTGCGCGCTGGCCCGGGTTTCGCGCACACTGCGGCGGCATCGCGCGCGCTACGGCTAACGCAGGTGCTGTCTTATCCGCTGGCTAGCGATGCATGGTTTCGGGCCATGACGTCCGTCTGCCGCGCTCGCGCCCTGTTTGGCGCCGATCGCCAGCCAGCCGGGCTGACGCATTCGCGCCCTGCGCTTCGTGCATCGCCACGGCTTCGGGCGGCGGTCTGGCGCCCGTGGCCGCATCGCGATCGGCAGCCGCGGGCCGCCGTCAGGTCCAGCCGGGCCGTTCGGCCGCCTGCTCGATCCAGGAGCGCACCGCTGCGGCGCGGGCCTCGTCCATGTTCCGGATCTTGACGTAGCGCGAGCCTTCGCCGAGCGGTGGCGGCGGTTCGAAGTCCGCCCCGGCGAAGAACACCAGGTTCACCGAGACGTCGTAGGCCACCATCTCGATGATCCAGCCGCGCTCCGGCAGGCCGTACCAGGCCTTTTTCCATTTCACCGCGTACTGCAGGTCTGGAATGGTCCTGCGGATAAGGCCGTCGAGATGGGCGACGATCGGCTGCAGGGCCGGCATCACCTGTTCGCGCCACTCGGCGATGCAGGCGTGGTCGGTGGAGGGCTCGGGCGGTTTGCCGGAAGGTGCCGGTTTGCGCGACTTGGTCATGCTGCTTCCTCCTGCGCTGCACTGGGGAGTAGGCGGGTGCCGACGCTCGGCTGCGCTTTGACGGGCCGCGGACGGTGCCCGGGCGGCCGCGCAAAGACGGCGCTGCGGTGTGCAGCCTAGGGCGAGGCTGCGCCCCTGCGCAAATCGGGCGCGGGCGGATGCCGGGCCGCGCCCGTGCACTCGCTTCGGCAGCCGGCGCACCCGTGCAGGTAGCGACAGGTGTGCGACGCGGCTAATCCGCGCCGGCGTCGCCGGTGCGTACCAGCGTCCTGTCGCCCTGCCGCTGGCCGGGCGCGAGCTTCCATCCTGGCTTGAGCGTCAGGGTCCAGCCTTCGCCGGACAGGCTGTCTCCGTTCCCGGCCAGGGCCACGCTTGCGCGCTTGCGATCGGCGTAGACCAGCGCCGCGCCGCCCTCGACCACCAGCTCGCCCCAGGCATCGCTCAACCGCAACGTCGGATACACCGTGCCCACGCCGTCGAGCGCGGCCAGCGTCTGCGGGTTGAACTGGAATCCGGGGCGCGACAGCGGCAGCACCAGCACCGGCCCGTCGACCAGGGTGGTGCGCCAGCTGGCGAGGCGGGCACTGCGAGCGCGTTCACGCGATTCTTCGGCACTGCGCAGGCTGCCATCGGCGTCGTATCGCTGGCTGCGTGCAGCCAGGTTCGCGGACGCCCCCGCATCGATGCCATGGGCAGCCGCCAGCAATGCGCCCAGGTCCGCGTCCGCCGCCAGCCGGCCGCGCCAGCGCGGATCGGCCTCGTCCAGCAGCAGGCCGTAGGCCGGCCCGCTGGCGTAGGCGAAGGAGCGCACGAAGCTGGGCGCATCGAGGAAGCGCGACAACGCATACACGCCATAGGCGCGGCGCGCTTCTTCGTGCGCCAGCCCGGCCCGCACGCCGGTGTACTCGGCCAGGCCTTCGTTGATCTCCAGCGCGGACTCTTCGGCGGCCGCCTCGCCGAACAGACGCCGGCGTTCGTGCCGGAAGGCCAGCGCGTCGGCGATCCGCGCGCGGCGGGCTTCCGCATCGTCGGCCATCAACGCGCGCGCCAGCGCACGCCACTCCAGCTGCAGCAGGTAGCGGCCCTCCAGCCCGTCCAGATGCCGGTTGCCGGCCTCGTCCCGGGCCAGGCCCAGGTCCGCCTGGATGCGGTGGAACATCTCGTGGACGAGGAACACACGCAGCAGCGCCGGTTCGAAGGGAACCGGCCACAGCAGCTGTGTCCAGGCCTGTCCGGACCACTCCACCCGGGTATTGGCCATCATCGTGCCAGCAGGCAGCTCACCGGTCCAGACGCCATCGCGGGCGACGAGGATGCCGCCATCATCCGCCTGGTTGGCGATGACGCCGCGGTCGGCGGGATCGACGATCATGATCGGCCCGCACAGCGATCGCCCCCACAGCGCACCGCCATCGCCTTCGCACAGGCTGCGGGCTTCATCGAATACGAAGCGGGCGGCGGCCGGGTCCGGGGCGGCCTGCAGCGGCAGCATGCACAGCATCGCGAGGCAGGCGCAGATCCAGGACAGCGGACGGGCGAAGGAACGGGCCATGGCGTTGCATCCTGCAGGCTGGGAGCGCAAGCCTAGCGGGCGCGCCAGGCAGCGGACACTGCCATGGGTCAGGGGGCGGGCGGTAGCGCGCGCGCGTTGCGTGCGCTTCACGCCCGCGCGGCGACCATCGCCAGCCGTACCGCAGGAGGGCGAAAGATGGAGCATCCGCTGTCACGCGTCGAGCGGACCGATCCGCCGCAAGGTCCGCCGATCCACGCCGCCTCGCTGCGGCTGCGCCTGGGGCGTGCCCGGCTGCACGCCGAGGCCAGCATCTCCACGCGCGGACTGCTGGCGTTGGCTGGGTTGCTGGCCGCCACGCTGCTGTCGACGGCCACCATCGTCGCGGTCGCCACACGCAAGCTGCCGCCCGGCGCCATGCCGGCGGGAATGAAACGCAGCCGCTGGTAGCGGGTCGAGGCGCGGGCGCCAGCGCCGGCTTAGTGCGCGGCGGCGCCCGCCAGTTCCGCGATCAGCGTGGCGACGCCGCGCGGGTCTTCCTGATGAGCGACATGCCCGCCTGGAAAGGTGCGGATCGTCCAGCCGCGTGTCTGGGCGTTCTGCCAGCTCCTGTCGGTCCGGGCGCGCTCCTCGGCCGACTGGTCCTTCGGCACGAAGGCGACATAGCTCACCGGCAGCGCGAGCGCGGCGGGATTGCGGTAGGAGACCGGCTGGCTGAAACACTTGATCGAGTGCTTGACGCTGTAGGGCGGCTTGTCGCCGGGCTTGACCCAGGGCACCTGCATGAAGCCGTCGCTGAAGCGCTCCGGCGGCATGCCCTGGCTGCCGAACAGGTCCCAGATCGACTGGCCGTCCTGCGGTACCGCGGCATCCAGGAACACCACGTGGCGCAGGCGTTCGGGGATGCGGTCCATCACGCCGGTCACCACCATGCCGCCATAGCTGTGCCCGGTCAGCACCACGTCGTGCAGGTCCTCGAACAGGATCAGGTTCACCACATCGTCGATATGGGTCTGCAGGTCGATCTCGGTACTGTTGAGGTGCTCGCGTTCGCCCAGGCCGGTGAGGGTAGGGCGGTAGACGGTGTGGCCATCGTCGGTGAGGAACTGGCCCGTGCGCTTCCACTCCCAACCCCCGGCGGTGGCGCCGTGCACGAGCACGAAGGTCTGCTTGCCTGCAGCCGCTGCAGGCAACGCGGGCAGCACAAGCAGGCCGGTCAACAGCACCGAGGCCAGACGTCGGAGCAGGGGCTTCATGGTCATCGTAGAAGGGCCGGAAGACGCGACGCGCGACAGAGTGCCATGCCCGCGCGACGCGGCGGCCGCGAAAACGCCTGCGATCCGATATCGTGATTGCAGTATTCCTCGAATGCATCGATGTGCGGGGAGCGGTGCCCGCCTGCACCGCGCGGCGTGCGGATGCGTCGCCGGCCGACAGCGATGGGCCGACCTGCGATAGAGTCCCGGGATTCGGGGCGCCGGCCAGACGTGAACGCGCGGGCGGCCCAGCGGTCCTGGCGAGGCGACCATGCAAACCACACGGCTGGCCTTGCGCCAGCATCGGCGCGGAGCTGCGGCCGGCAGGCGGCCAGCGGAGTGCGGGCCGAGTGCACCGTCTCGTGCCGCGCATCGTCTCGGGCCACGCGATCCGCTGGCGATGGCCACGCGGTCGGGCGCGATGCCGCACGCGCGGCCGCGGGCCGTGACGCTTCACCGCCAGGCACGGCACTGGCCCCATCGCTGCGCGATGGCGTACCGGCGGCGCGCGCCGGTGCGGGGCTAGGCGTGGACCGCGGATCCCTGCCGCCAAGCCGGCTGCAGCTGCGGCCCGGGCCTTGGGCCAGCGTGCTCGAGGCCTTGTGCGCGCATTTTCCGCGGGTCGACGAAAAGACCTGGCGAGACCGCTTCGCGCGCGGACGGGTGCTCGACGCCGAAGGGACCGCGCTCGATGTCTCGGCCGCATACCGGCCGGGGCTCGAGATCCGCTACTTCCGCGAGGTGCCCGACGAGCCGGCCATTCCGTTCGCCGAGGCCGTGATCCATGCCGATGCCCACCTGGTGGTGGCCTGGAAGCCGCACTTCCTGCCGGTGGCGCCCACCGGCGGCTATGTGCGCGAAACCCTGCTCACGCGGCTGGCCGGGCGCCTCGGCAACCCGGCGCTGGTGCCGCTGCACCGGATCGACCGGGAGACGGCCGGGCTGGTGCTGTTCTCCGCCGATCCCGCCAGTCGCGGGCTGTACCACGCGCTCTTCCGCGAGCGGCGCATCCGCAAGCATTACCTGGCGCTCGCGCCACCCCTGCCTGCGCTGGCGTTCCCGTACGTGCATCGCAGCCGGCTGGAGCCGGGCGAGCCCTTTTTCCGCATGCGCGAGGCGCCGGGCGTCGCCAACAGCGAGACCGTGGTGGAAGTGGTCGCCCGCGGTGCCGCGGCCTGGACCTACCGCCTGGAACCGGTGACCGGACGCAAACACCAGCTGCGGGTGCACATGGCCGCCCTCGGCGCGCCCATCCTGCACGACCGCCTGTATCCGGTACTGCGCGCCCGGGCGCCGGAGGATCCGGCATCGGCGCTGAAGCTGTGCGCGTATGCCCTTGCCTTCGAGGACCCGGTGACCGGCGAAGCGCGGCGCTTCAGCGTCGACCCGGATTTTGCGACGGCCGCAGCGCAGGCGGCAGGCGCTCGGGACTGAGACTCCCGGCAGCGGAACAATATCGTCCGGAAGGCTCGGTTACGATCCTCGCCCCGTCGACGCCACCTCCAGGAAGGCCCGTGACCTCGATCATCTCCATCCGCAACCTGGGCAAGACGTATCACTCCGGGTTCCAGGCGCTCAAGTCGGTCGACCTGGATATCCGCAAGGGCGAGATCCTGGCCCTGCTCGGACCCAACGGTGCCGGCAAGACCACCCTGATCAGCATTGTCTGCGGCATCGTCAATCCCAGCCACGGCACGGTCACCGTTGCCGGCCACGACATCGTCGGCGACTACCGTGCGGCGCGCAGCCGGGTCGGGCTGGTGCCGCAGGAACTGTCGACCGATGCGTTCGAAACGGTCTGGGCCACGGTGAAGTTCAGTCGCGGACTGTTCGGCAGGGCGCCGGACCCGCAGTACCTGGAGAAGGTGCTGCGCGACCTGTCGCTGTGGGACAAGAAGGACAGCAAGATCATGACGCTGTCCGGCGGCATGAAGCGCCGCGTGCTGATCGCCAAGGCGCTGGCGCACGAGCCGGACATCCTGTTCCTCGACGAGCCCACCGCCGGCGTCGACGTGGAGCTGCGCCGCGACATGTGGGCCCTGGTGCGCCGGCTGCGCGAAGACGGGGTCACGATCATCCTCACCACGCACTACATCGAGGAGGCCGAGGAGATGGCCGACCGCATCGGGGTGATCGACAAGGGGCAGCTGGTTGTGGTGGAGGACAAGCACGTGCTGATGCGCAAGCTCGGCAAGAAGCAGCTGACCCTGTCGCTGCAGGCGCCGCTGCAGTCGGTTCCGGCGGCGCTGGCCGGGCTGCCGCTGGAGCTGACCGACGAAGGCCACGCGCTGGTCTACACCTTCGACTCGCAGACCGAGGAGACCGGCATCGCCGCGCTGTTGCGGCGCCTGGGCGAGCTGGGCATCGAGTTCAAGGACCTGCATTCGAGCGAAAGCTCGCTCGAGGAGATCTTCGTCGGCCTGGTGCACGGCGCCAAGGAGGTGCGGGCATGAACTGGCACGCAATCCGCGCGATCTACCGCTTCGAGATGGCGCGGACCTTCCGCACCATCACCCAGTCGATCGCCTCGCCGGTGCTGTCGACTTCGCTGTACTTCGTGGTGTTCGGCGCCGCCATCGGCTCGCGCATGGGCGAGATCGACGGGGTCAGCTACGGCGCCTTCATCATCCCGGGCCTGATCATGCTGTCGCTGCTCAACGAGAGCATCTCCAATGCCTCGTTCGGCATCTACATGCCCAAGTGGGCCGGCACCATCTACGAGTTGCTGTCCGCGCCGGTGTCCTGGGTGGAGGTGGTGATCGGCTACGTCGGCGCGGCGGCCACCAAGTCGCTGATACTCGGCGTGCTGATCCTGGTCACCGCACGGGTGTTCGTGCCCTACGAGATCGCGCATCCGGCCTGGATGCTGGCCTTCCTGCTGCTGACCGCAGTGACCTTCAGCCTGTTCGGTTTCATCATCGGCCTGTGGGCGGACGATTTCCAGAAACTGCAGGTGATCCCGCTGATGATCGTCACTCCGCTCACCTTCCTGGGCGGCGCTTTCTACTCGATCTCCATGCTGCCGCCGGTGTGGCAGAAGATCACCCTGTTCAATCCGGTGGTGTATCTGATCAGCGGGTTCCGCTGGAGTTTCTACGGCGTCGCCGACGTGGACGTGGGCATCAGCATGGCGGCGATCCTGGGATTCCTGGCGCTGTGCCTGGCGGTGGTGTGGTGGATCTTCCGCACCGGCTGGAAGCTGCGCAACTGAGCGGCAGTTCGACCGGTGCGGTCCGGACCGCAGCGTGCGAACCGCCACCATCGGCAGCAGGACGGGGCTAGGTCCCGTCCCTCACCACGGTCCGGTTGCGTCCCAGCCGCTTGGCCTCGTACATCGCCGCGTCCGCCCGGGCCAGCCACTCCGCCGACGACTCGCCGGCACGGAAGGGCGCGGCGCCCACGGAGATGGTGATCGGGCGTCCCTCGCAACGGACCTCGTGCTCCACGACGGTCCGCAACTGCTCCGCGACCTCGCCCAGCGCAGCGGCCGATACACCCGGCAACAGCAGCCCGAACTCCTCGCCGCCGATGCGGAAGAAGCGGTCTCCGATCCGCGTATTGGCGCGCACGAGGCCGGCGATCTGGACGAGGACCTCGTCGCCGGCACGATGACCATAGCTGTCGTTGACCTGCTTGAAATGGTCGACGTCGAACACCAGAAGGCCGACCGGCCGCCTGCTGGCGATGCCTTCGACCATCGCCAGCTCCAGCGCCGCATCCAGTCCGCGCCGGTTGCTCGCGTCGGTCAGGGGGTCGCGCATCGCCATCGCTTCGAGCCGGTCGCGCTGCGCGGCCGCGCGTGCGGCGAACACGAACGAAAACACGCTGACCACGCTGGCGCTGACCACGAACCCGAACTTGAGGCTGAGTTCCGGCAGCGCGGCATCGCTCAGGGCGATCGCGAGGATGGCCGAAGCGGATATCAGCAGCGCCGGCACGCGTCCGGTCAACAGGAAGTTGGCCACCAGGACGGGATATACCCACAGGGCGCCGGACAGATCGGCCATATGCGCGATCGCGACGCAGCCCACCGAATAGGACGTGGCCAGGAAAATCGACACGCCGCCTGTGCGCCCGCTGCGCCAGGCGAACACCACGGCCGCGGCGATGCAGGCCACGATGGTCAGATCGATGACTCCGACCAGGGTCTGCCCGGTCGTCAGCCGGCGTATCGCGAACGGGGTGACGCCGAGGACCGTGATCGCACCGAACAGGACGATGAGCGCGAGCTGGAAATCGGCCTTGAGCCTGTCCTTCCACATCCTGGTTGCATTGCCTCCGTGGTCGGGGTGGGCGCGTCGATGCAGGCGCGCGGCACGCTCGGCCATGCGCGCGGCGCCGTGCCGACCGCCGCCGGCGCAGGCTAGCGGAGCGGCACGCGGCAGTGCGTGAACACGTCAGGGCTGGCGTTGCCCGGGAACCGACCCGGGGCGCGGAACCGGCCCGGGCAGCCTGCGCACCACGGTCCCGGCCCCGAGGCGGCGAGGTGCATGGCTACGCTAATATCCGGGCATGCAACCCGACCAGATCATCTCGCTGTTCGACCAGCAGGCCGCCGGCTACGACCGGCAATGGGCGAAGACCGCCGCGATCCGCGACTGCCTCTACCTCCTGCTGGAACCCCTGCTGTCCACCTTGCCGGACGAGGCGCGCCTGCTGTGCGTCGGCGTCGGGACCGGCCAGGAGATGGCGCACCTCGCCGCGCGCTTCCCCGGCTGGACATTCACTGCCGTGGAGCCCTCCGGCGCGATGCTCGAGCGGTGCCGCGAGCGCGCGCAGGCGCAGGGGTTCGCCGACCGCTGCCGTTTCCACGAAGGGTTCCTCGAGACGTTGCCGGCCGACGCGCCCTTCGATGCCGCGACCTGCTTCCTGGTGTCGCAGTTCATCACCGACCAGGAACAGCGCATCGGCTTTTTCGCGCAGATCGCGCGGAGGCTGCGCGCCGGCGGACTGCTCGCCAGCACGGATCTCGCCGCCGATGTGACCTCGGCGGCCTACGAGGTGCTGCTGCCGGCCTGGATACGGATGATGCAGGCCGCCGAAGTCTCGCAGGAGTCGATCGACCGGATCCGGGCGGCTTACGCCAGCGATGTTGCGGTACTGCCACCGGCCGAGGTGGAAGCGATCATCGCGGCGGGTGGATTCGGCGCGCCGGCGCGCTTCTTTCAGGCCGGGCTGATCCACGGCTGGCTTTCGGCCCGGCGCGACTGAGCGATCGCGACGCTGGCCGGCGATGCCCGGAACGGCCGGAGCAGGCGTTGGAATTTCCGCCGGCGTGGTGGCCAAGGCCGCCCAGCGGAAGACCCGCTTCCCGCGCCGGCCTTCAGGCTGCGGCGGCCACGCGCACGCGCGGCGTGAGGGCGATGTTCTGGCGCTCGCTCATCAGCTGCAGTTCGCCGTCCTGGATCATCGCGGTCAGGCGCATGCCGCGCTCCAGCAGACCGACCGCGGCTTCCACGTCTTCCGGCGCGAGGTCGAGCACGGTGAGGTTCTTCAGCCGCGACAGCGACGACGCGATCTTGCCCCACCAGATCTCGGCGCTGTTGCCGCTGTAGTTGACCACCACCACGTGTCGCGCGCGGGCGCTGGCCTTGCGGATGCGGCTCTCGTCGGGCTGGCCGAGATCGATCCAGCGGTCGATGTCGCCGGTGTAGTCGCGCTGCCACAGGTCGGCGTCTTCATCGTTGCTGAGTCCGCGGCCGAACTCGAGCCGCTCGTGGGCGTGCAGGGCGAACGCGATCAGCCGCACCATCAGCCGCTGCGGCGTTTCCGACGGGTGCTGCGCCAGGGTCAGGTTGTGGCTGGCGTAGTAATGCCGGTCCATGTCGCTGACCTGCAGTTCCACCTTGTAGATGGTCGAGTTGGGGGCCATGCGCTGCGGTCCGGGGGAAAAGGGGGCCGATTGTACGGGCCGCGGCGCGAGGCTGCCGATCGCACTCAGCCGCGGTACTCGTCGGAGCCCTGTACCCACAGGAACGACTGCAGGTCGATCATGTCGCGCGGTCGCAGGTCGCGCAGGTCGCGGGCGACCGTATCGGCGAGCCCGAGCAGTCCTGCGTAGACCTCCCAGGACGGGCGCGACCGGTAGGGCAGGGCGTATCCATAGGCGCGCGCCGCCTCGCGCATGGTGTTGGGCTTCATGAACATGTGGCGGTCGGGCTGTGCGATGAAGCCGAACACCGTCACCAGCGGCCAGGTGAGCACGCGCGTCTGCCGGCGCGGCAGTGCGTCGATGGCCGTCACCCACTGTTCGAAGCGGCGCTCCATCGTGCCGCGGCCGTGCAGGAAGTCGTAAAGCCCCTGCGCGAACAGCTGCGCGCCTGCCTCGCTGCGGACTGCGTCGCGCAAGGCCATCTTCTCGAACGAGAACAGCATGCTGTGCCGGGACCGCTGTTCCACCCGCATCGCGCGCGCCGCGGCTTCCATGGCCTTGCCTTCACGCAGCAGGCGGCGGAACGTGGGCTGCGGCAGCGCTTCCTGCCAGCGCAGGTGCGATTCCCACTTGTAGTCGCGCTCCCAGTCCAGGTACAGCGGGTCGCGGAAGCCGCCGGGAAACTGCCGCAGGAAGCGCCGCCGGCAGCGGGCTGCCGCCGCGGTCGTGCCTTGAGTGCCAGTTGTCGCTCGCGCCATGCCGTGTCTTTAGCACTGCGCGGCTCACGGTCGCGTGCAGGGCACCGCCATGGCCGGTGGATCGATCATCAAAACGACAAGTCAGGGAGCAGGATCGCGATCGGTCGGCGGGCGGGGGCATGCCATCATCGGGACCCTGCATGCAGACCCGGTCCGCCATCGCAGCCGCGCCTGCGGTGCGCTGCGGCCGCGCCATATCGAGGAGAACCGGATGACACTTCCGCTGCACCGGATGCCCCGCGCGGTGATCCTGGCTTTGCTGCTCGCCGTCGCGCCGCTGGCGCCAGCCCGGGATGCGGGGGAAGCCGCGCCCTCGGCCGAACGGCTGGCCGAGGCTCTGGTGCGGCAGCTGACCCCCGATGAGAAGCTCGCACAGCTGCTCAATACCGCGCCCGCGATCCCGCGACTCGGCGTGCCGTCCTACAACTGGTGGACCGAGTCGCTGCACGGCGCGATGGGGTCGCTGCCGACCACCAACTTCCCCCAGCCCATCGGGCTGGCGGCCACCTTCGACGATGCGCTGGTCCGGCGGGTCGCCGGCGTCATCAGCACCGAGGTCCGCGGACTGCACGCGCTGGCGCGGCAGACCGGGCGCACCGGACGGATCGGCACCGGCCTCAACACCTGGTCGCCGAACATCAACATCTTCCGCGACCCGCGCTGGGGCCGCGGCCAGGAAACCTACGGCGAGGATCCGTTCCTCGCCGCGCGCATGGGCATGGCCTACGTGCGCGGGATGCAGGGCGACCATCCCGAGTGGATCGACGTGGTCGCCACGCCGAAACACTACGCTGTGCACAGCGGGCCGGAGTCGACCCGTCACGAGGCCAATGTATTCGTCTCGCGGCGCGACCTCGAGGACACCTACCTGCCTGCCTTCCGCGCGGCGATCGTGGAAGGCGGCGCGGCCTCGGTCATGTGCGCCTACAACCGCGTCGACGGCGAGCCGGCCTGCGCCAGCGGGCTGCTGTTGAAGGACATCCTGCGCGATGCATGGTCGTTCAAGGGTTATGTGGTGTCCGACTGCGACGCCGTCACCGACATCCGCAAGCACCATCGTTTCGCTCCCGACGCTGCCACCGCGGTGGCGGCCGCCATGCGCGCCGGCGTCGACAACGAGTGCAGCGGCGCGACCCTGACCGACACGGATGGGCTGGCCGAGCCCTATCGCGAGGCCCTCGCACGCGGCCTGCTGACGATGGCCGACATCGATCGCGCCCTGGTGCGGCTGTTCGCGGCACGGTATCGCACCGGCGACCTCGAGGGACTGCGTCCGCTATCGACCGCGACCGCGTCGCCCGGCGATGTCGGCGCGGCTGCGCATGGTGAGACCGCGCTGGAGGCGGCCGAGAAGAGCCTGGTGCTGCTGAAGAACGACGGTGTGCTGCCGCTGCGCGAGGACCTGCGCATCGCGGTGATCGGGCCGCTCGGCGATGCGACCCGCGTGCTGCGCGGCAACTATTCCTCGCCGCAGTCGGCGCCGCCGGTTTCGGTCTACGAGGCCCTGCGCCGCGCCATGCCGCAGGCGCAGGTGCGCTACGTGCCGTTCGGCGAGACCTACACCGACGGCGACCCGGTTCCGTCCAGCGCGCTGCGTACTCCGGACGGCCAGCCCGGCCTGCTGGCGCGCTACTTCAACGCCGCGGCCGCGCTGCCCGCGCGTTTCGCACCGGGCGAACTCGATGCCTGGATCCAGCGGACCGGTTTCGAGAGCGCACCGGCCGCCACCCGGATCGAGCCCGACGTGAACTCGCGCAGCCTCGACCTGGCCCAGGTCCGCGACGTGCACCGGGTGGAGTGGAGCGGCTATCTGGTGCCGCCGGAGTCGGGCCTCTACCGCCTCGGGATCGGCGGTTTCAACGGCGAGATGGAGTTCGACGGCCAGCCGTTCGTGGACCTGCGCGGCGCCTCCTGGAACAGCCTGCCGACCTTGCGCACCGTGCGCCTGGAAGCCGGGCACCGCTATCCGGTGAAGGTGACCACCGAAGCGCGCATCCTCACCGGCATCGGCATGTTGTGGAAGCGCGTATCGGATGCGCCGCTCGACGACATGCGCGCCGCTGCGGCCGACAGCGACGTGCTGGTGGCCGTGGTCGGGCTCACCTCCGACCTCGAGGCCGAGGAAGCGCCGATCGAGGTGCCCGGGTTCAAGGGCGGCGACAAGACCTCGCTCGACCTGCTGGCCGACCAGCAGGCCCTGCTGGAAGCCGCGCGCGCAACCGGAAAGCCGCTGGTGGTGGTGCTGATGAACGGCAGCCAGGTCAACCTGGCCTGGGCTAAGGAACACGCCGACGCGATCATCGAGGCCTGGTACCCGGGCCAGTCGGGCGGCCTGGCGGTGGCGAAGGTGCTTTCGGGCGAGGTCAATCCGGGCGGGCGGTTGCCGCTGACCTTCTACCGTTCGGTGGACGACCTGCCGCCGTTCGGCGACTACGACATGCGCGGCCGCACCTACCGCTACTTCGAGGGCAGCCCGGTCTATCCCTTCGGCCACGGTCTCAGCTACACCCGCTTCTCATACGCGCCGCTCCGGCTGGAACCGGCGCAGGGCGGCGCATCGGAAGGCATGCGCGTGCGCACCGAGGTGCACAACACCGGCTCACGCGCCGGCGACGAGGTCGCACAGCTGTACCTGGATTTCCCGGACATCGAGGGCCTGCCGCGGGTCGCGCTGCGCGGATTCCAGCGCATTGCGCTGGCGCCGGGGGAGCGCCGCACGCTGGAGTTCGACCTCGATCCGCGCGACCTCAGCGCCGTCGACGCCCAAGGCGAACGCCAGGTACTGCCGGGCCGCTACCGGATCTGGGTGGGTGGCGGGCAGCCCGGCACCGGCGCCGCCGGCCAGGACGCCGGGTTCACGATCGACCATGCCCGCGCCGTGGCCCGCTGATCCCGTCCAGGGCGGGGCCGCCTGCGCTCCATCACCGTCCGTAGCAGGCGCACCTCGCGCATTACAAGCTTGCCGATGGTCCGCGCGTGCTGCGCGCCGGCTCAGAACCGTTCGCCCACCGGCAGGTAGCGCCAGCAACCGGGGGGCATCTTCGCCAAGGGGATCCTGCCGATGCGGATGCGGCGGATCGTCACCACCTCCAGCCCCACCTGGGCGCACATGTCGCGCAGTTGTCCCTCGCGCACCGCCTTGATCGCGAAGCGCAGCCGGGTCTCGTTCTGCCAGCTGACCTTGCAGGGCGGCACGGCCCGGCCCTCGAACCGCAGGCCATGGTTGAGCTGGCCCAGGGTCCAGGGCCCTGCGGTACCGGCCACTTCCACCACGAACTCCTGCTCGATCGCGTCCCAGTCCTCGACCAGTCGCCGGCGCACGCGGCCATCCTGGCTCAGCACCACCAGGCCGCTGGCTTCGCGCTCCAGCGGCGCCAGCGGCACCAGGCGCTGGAAGTGCTGCCCCAGCAGGCGCACGCCGCTGGCATCCTCGCTCCAGCGGCTCTGCTCGCCCACCAGGGCGGCGGCAGGGCGGGGAGCGGCGATCGCGTCGAAGCCCGCCGGCTTGTGCAGCAGGATCGTCGCCGGCTCGTTGGCCTGCAGCCGCGCGGCGTGATCGATTTCGATCGCCTCGGCGGCGCCGACCATCCGCTGCGGCTCCTCCACCACACGGCCGTCCACCTTCACCCAACCGCCCTGCACGTACTGCTCGGCCTCGGCGCGTGAACACCGTGCCAGCTCCGCCACGCGCCTGGACAGTCGAACAGGGTCGGACATGTGGGACACCACGATCGAGGGGACGCGCAGTGTATCGTTCGCGCACTCCGGCGCAGCGGACCGTCCAAACCGTGACGGCCGGCACCGCGGATCGAACCTTCACACGAGGTGCCATGAAAACTCCCGCAGGCCTGCAGGCGCTGATCGACGACGGCGTGATCGACGCCGTGATGCGTCCGCTCAAGAGTGGCAAGGAAGCCGCCGTGTACGTGGTACGCGCGGGCGAGGAAATCCGCTGCGCCAAGGTGTACAAGGACATGGCGCAGCGCAGCTTCCAGCAGCGCGTGCAGTACCAGGAAGGGCGCAAGGTACGCGGCAGCCGCGAGCAGCGCGCGATCGGCAAGGCCAGCAAGTACGGGCGCAGGCAGCAGGAAGCGGCCTGGAAAAATACCGAAGTCGATGCGCTGTACCAGCTGCGCGAGGCGGGCGTGCGGGTACCGGAGCCGCATGGTTACTTCCACGGCGTGCTGGTGATGGAACTGGTGGTCGACGCGGACGGCCATTCGGCACCGCGGCTGGCCGAGGTGGAGCTGGGGCCGGACCAGGCGCGCGGCTTCCACCGCTTCCTGGTGCGGCAGGTGGTGAAGATGCTGTGCGCGGGCCTGGTCCACGGCGACCTGTCGCCCTACAACGTGCTGGTCGCCGCCGACGGGCCGGTGGTCATCGATTTCCCGCAGGTGGTCAGTGCCGCGGGCAACAACGCCGCGCGCACGATGCTGCTGCGCGACGTCAACAACATCACCGCCTGCCTGGGCGGCTGGGCGCCGGAGTTGCTCGACACATGGTACGGGGAGGAGATGTGGGCGCTGTACGAAGCCGGCGAACTCCGGCCGGACAGCGAGCTGACCGGCGTCTTCGAACACGACGAGTCGGCGCCGGACATCGAGGGCGTGCGCCACGCGATCAACGATGCCCGCGAGGAAGCGCTGATCCGGCAGCAGGGGCGGGAAGCGGCCGCACAGGACCCGGATTGAGGACCGCGATGCGGTCGCGGATGCCGGCTACGCACAATCGCGCTCGCGTTTCGCGACACCCGCCGCCGCCCTGGTGCAACCGGCTGAGCAGCGGGCGGATGGACGCCGCCCGCCGCGCCCGCCCTCCTCAGGAGCTCTTGCGGTCCAGGTGGCCGTGCATCTTCAGCCAGCTCACCCAGGCTTCGAACCAGCCGGTGCTGGTGGTGTCCTTCGGATACATGCCGAAGCCGTGACCGCCGCGTTCGTAGTAGTGGAATTCCACCGGACGCCCGGCCTTCTGCCAGCTCTCGATCAGCCCGAAGCCGAGGTTGGAGAACAGGCCGTCGTCGGCGGCCAGTGCCACGAACATCGGGGGTGCATCCGCCGGCACGGTGGTGGCCGAGATCGGCCCGTAGACGTTGCCGATGAAGGCCGGCTTGGCCTCCTGGCCGTGCAGGGCGGTCGTCAGCGTCAGCATCGCGCCGGCGGAGAAGCCGATCATGCCGATGCGGTCCGGATCCACGTTCCACTCGCTTGCACGACTGCGCACCAGGGCGAATGCCGCTCGCGCGTCGGCCAGCTGCGGGGCGAGCATGGTGGCCGCGTCGCTCGCGCCCGGATCGCGCGGCGGGCGCGGACCGGACAGCATCTGCCGGATCGACTGCGCGAAGCCGTCGAGGTCGGCCGGAGTCTGGTTGAGCCGGTACTTGAGCACGAACGCCGATACACCGCGCTCGGCGAGCGCGCGCGCCACGTCCCAGCCCTCGTTCTCCATCGACAGCGAACGGAAGCCTCCGCCAGGCGCGACGATGACCGCCGCGCCCTTCGCCTTGGCCGGATCGGCCAGGAACGGCGTCAGCGTGGCGTCGGTGACGTTGCGCGCGAACACGCTGCCGTACTGGCGGTGCCAGGCTTCGCGCTGGGTCGCGTCCGGCAGGGGGCCGGTATCGAGCGCGATCGCATCGGGCTGGTCCGGCGCTTCGATCGGCGTCATGGTGTCGTCCAGCGCGTAGGCCGCGGGCGCCAGCGCCCAGCACAGGGCGAACGTGGCGGCAAGCCAGATGCGGCAGCGTGTTCGCGCGCCCCGGGGCGCGCGGCGGGTCATCGTCATGATAGGGCTCCCTAGTGATGACGCTCTGCGGCGTCCGCGGCGAGCATAGGTCAGCTAAGCGGCCCGCGACCCTGCGATCGTGAACTGGCGCGGAGCGATCACCAAAGCGGAATGTGGCGGCGTGGCGCTTTCCTGCGTCGCCTGCCTGGGAATCTATGGCTGTCCGGCGCCTTCGGCCACGCAGCGCGCCAGCGCATCGTCCAGACCCGGCAGGAAGCCGGCGCGGTGGCTGCCGAGCGCACTGTAGGCCGGACGCGGTGCGACCCAGCCCAGTTCCCCCGACATGCGCGCGCGCACCCGCGCGGGGTCGGCGGTCGCCGCACGCGCCGCGCGGTGGGCCAGGCCGGTCCAGGTCACGGCCTCACCATTGGTCAGATGCCGGATCCCGCCCTCGCCATCGACCAGCAGGTCCAGGCAGGCGTGCACCAGGTCGGGCACGTAGGTCGGCGACACGGTGACGTCGCTGGCAGCGTCGAAGGACTGGCCCGCATGCAGCGCCCGCAGCAGCATGCGCACGAAGTTGTGTTCGTCCCAGGGGCTGAAGAAGGCACTGGTGCGTACCACCAGCGCACCCGGGTGGCGGTCGAGCACCATGGCCTCGCCGCGGGCCTTGCTGCGGCCGTACACGTTGAGCGGCGCGACCGGATCGTCCTCGACATAAGGCGCGTCGCGGCGCCCGTCGAACACCAAGTCGCTGGAGAAGGTGACCATCGGTACGCCGTGGCGCGCACAGCCGCGGGCAAGCAGCGCTGGTCCAGCGACGTTCTCGCGGAAGCAGCGGTCCGGCTCGCGTTCGGCATCGTCCACGCGCACATAGCCGGCGGCATTGATCACCGCCCAGGGCTGGAGCCGGTCGAACGCGCGTTCCACCGAGGATTCGTCGGCGATGTCCAGTTCGTCGCGCGAAAGCAGCCGGTGCACCAGGCCGCGCGCCGCGCACAGGCGGGCGAACGCCTGCCCCAGGGTGCCGGTCGCGCCGGTGATCAGGATCGGCGGGGCGTTCCAGGTCGGCTCGTCACGGCCGGCCCCGTGCAGCAGCCTCGAGGGGCGCCGCCACCAGCCGGGCGTGGACAGGACCGGATGCGAAGGGGCCTGGCCGTCCGCCAGCGAACGCGCCATCGTGGCCAATGCCGTCGGCCGCGGCGTGCCGCCACGCACGTCGAACACGCCGCTTTCGTAGCGGTCCCGGCAGGCGGTGAGCAGGCAGTCCCAGTCGTGGCTGCCCAGCAGTGCCCACAGGGTGAGCGCGCGCAGGTCCACGCCCGCCTCTCGCGCGCGGACGGCGGCGTGCCAGGTTTCGGCCAGCCAGCGCAGCTGCTCCTCGCGGTGGCCGCCGAGGTGGACTTCGGTCACCGCCAGCGGGATGGCGTAGCGATCCCACGCCTCCTGCAGCAGCGAGGCCAGCCCCGGCGGGGGAGGATCGAGCACGCGCGCGGCTTCGACATCGACGTAGCGGTCGCGCCCATTGCCGCCATGCAGCGCGGGCGGGTACCGGTCCAGCGCCTCGTCCAGGTAGCGCTCGCTGGTCACGTAGTAGTTCACGCCGATCAGGTCCGGCGGGCAGGGGTTGTCCGCGAACCAGGCGATCTCGGCCAGGGAGGCCTGCGCGACGTCCACCAGCCAGCCATGCAGCGGGTGGGCGCCATCCACCCGGCCGCAGAGCAGGTCCCAGGACAGCCAGCGAAGCTGGTTGTTGAACTCCGCCTGGTAGGCCAGCCGTGGCGTCGACCAGGTGCGTCCGAGGTCGTCGGTCTGCACCAGGCGCGCGCCGGGGTGCACCTGGCGCACCGCGCGCATCGCCAGCACCGTGCCCATGCATTCGTTGCGCAGCACCTGCCAGAACGTCGGCGGCTCGTTGCCGTGCGGCGCCCACAGCCCGTACAGGCCGCTGAAGCGCGCCGTGGTCAGCGGTTCGTTGACCGGGGTCCAGTCGCGCACGCCAGGATAGCGTCGGGCCACCGAGCCTGCGTAACGGGCGAATTTCTCGGGAAAACCGGGATCGTCCAGCCCGGTGCCGGCGGGTCCGGCACCGTGATGCAGCAGGCCCAGAATCGGATCCAGGCCGCGCGCCTGCAGGCCGGCGATGCAGGCGTCGGTCCACGTCCAGTTCCGGCGCCCGATGCCGGCGGCTTCGATCTGTTCCCACAATACCGGCTGCCGCACCGCACGCAGGCCGAGCGCTGCGAATGCGTCCAGGTCCGCTGCACGCGCCAGATGGCCGCTGCGGTCGAGCTGGCTGAACCAGCGATCGCCGACGCGGTTGATCGTGCACTCCACGCCGCCCCACAACGCGATGCCCGAGCCGTCCATCCCGATCAGGCCGCAGCAGCCGCCGACGTCTGCCCGGCTGCCGCGGCCGCCGGCGTCCGCCCCATCTTCTCCAGCACGTACTGCGCCGCCTTGATCGCCGCGCCCACGCACTGGTCCATGTTGTAGTAGCGGTACTGCGCCAGCCTGCCGACGAAGGTCACGTCGCGCTCCTGCAGCGCCAGCGCCTCGTAGCGTTTGAACAGCGCCTCGTTCTCCGGCCGCGGCACCGGATAGTAGGGGTCACCCTCCGCCTGCGGGTATTCGCGCACGATCGAGGTGCCGGTGTGGGCCTGCCCGGTGAGATGGCGGAACTCGGTGATCCGCGTATACGCATGCTCGTTGGGATAGTTGACGGTGCCCACGGCCTGATGGCGCGGCGTATCCGGCAGGTGTTCGTGCTCGAAGCGCAGCGACCGGTAGGGCAGGGCACCGAACCGGTGGTCGTAGAACGCGTCGATCGGCCCGGTATAGACGAGGTGGTGTCCGCGCAGGCGCTCGCGCGCGGCGAAGAAGTCCACGCCGGTTTCCACATGCACGCGGGGGTGCTCGAGGATGCGTTCGAACATCCGCGTATAGCCCTGTGCCGGCATGGCCTGGAAGGTGTCGGTGAAGTAGCGGTCGTCGCGGTTGGTGCGCGTGGGAATGCGCGCGGCCACCGATGCGGAGAGTTCGGACGGGTCCAGTCCCCACTGCTTGCGCGTATAGCCGCGGAAGAACTTCTCGTACAGGTCCCGGCCGACCGCGTTGACCACCACGTCTTCGCTGGTGCGAATTTGCGCACGCGGCTCGCGCACGCGGTCGAAGTAGTCCTGGATGCTGTCCTCGTCCAGGTCCAGGCCGTACAGGCGGTTGACGGTATCGATGTTGATCGGCAACGGCACCAGCCGGTTGTCGACGCTCGCCAGCACCCTGTGCTCGTAGGGGCGCCAGTCGGTGAACCGGGAGAGGTAGTCGAAGATCCGCTGGCTGTTGGTGTGGAAGATGTGCGGGCCGTAGGGATGGACCAGCACGCCGTGCGCGTCGGTGCGGTCGTGGGCGTTGCCGCCGACGTGGTCGCGCCTGTCCACCACCACCACGTCGCAGCCGCTTTCGGCCAGTTCACGTGCCACCACGGCGCCCGAGAAGCCGGCCCCGACCACCACCACGTCGGTCCTCACCGTCCTGCTCCGCGCGCGGCGCGCACCGGGCGTACGGCCGTCAGTAGCTCGTCGCGCATCGTGGCGACGGTCGAATCCCACGAGGCCGCCATCGCGCGGGCGATGCCTTCGCGCAGGTGGGCCGGATCCGGCGCCTCCACGGCCCGCGCCACCGCGTCGAGGAACCCCTCGGTCGAGTGCGCCACGTCGACCACCGGGGTGAAGTTGCGTACCACGTCCGCTACGGCCGTGGAGACCACGGGCTTGCCGGTGGCCATGTACTCCAGGGTCTTGGTGGGATTGATATAGCGGGTGGCATCGTTGAGTGCGAACGGCATCAGGCACACGTCGAATCCCTTCACCAGCGCGGGCAGCTGTTCGTACGCCTGCTGCCCCAGCCAGTGGATGTTGGGTAGCCGCGGCAGGTCGGCCGGATCGACCTTCACCACCGGCCCGGCCATCGCCACCGAAGCGTCGGGAAAGCGGAGCGCCAGCGCCTCGATGAGTTCGTAATCCAGGCGCTCGTCGATCACGCCCACGTAGCCGAGCACGGGGCCAGGCAGGCTGGCGACCTGTTCTGGCACCACGGTCGAGGCGACGCGGGCGCGGCCGAAGTGGCCGGCGTCGACGCCGCAACCGTGGAAGTGCACGGTTGCGTGGTGGCGCGATTTCTCCTGGTACAGCTGGTAGCCGCCGGTGTACACCACGTCGGCACGGGCCAGCAGGAAACGCTCGCGTTCGGCGATGTCGGGCGGCGCGAAGCGGAAGTTGGCCAGCTCGTCCATGCAGTCGTAGACCGTGCCGCGGGCGCCAAACGCGCCCAGCAGGACCGGGGCGCTCATTGGCGAGTAGAACCACTGCACGGCATCGTCGAAGCGCCCCGCGAGCAGCGGATGCCGCGCCAGCGCCTGTTCCATCAGCGGCAGCAGCGCGTGCCACTGCGCATCGACGTCCTGCGGCGCGTCGTGTGGCAGGCGTGGCACCATTCTCACGACGTTGGGATGGGGCTCGCTGATGTCGAGATGCGCGGCGCTGGCATCGGTCGGCAGCGGATCCTCGACGAACAGCACCGCATGGTGTTCCGCCAGGCGCGAGAACAGCTGCTGCGGCCGTTGCCACACGAAGTCCCAGCGCAGATGGCAGTGAACGACGAGGGGGAAGCGTTCGGAACGGTCGGCACGCGGGGAGCTTCGCGGCGCCGTATCCGGATGGGCGTTGTCGAGCGCGTCGGTCCTGGCCGTAGCGATGGTGCCTGGTGTGTGGAGTACGCTGTCCATGGTTCCGTCACGGGTGGGGGACAGCCAGTGTTCACCTTGGCGCTACATGCGGCGGGTGAAACAGGGCGCGTGAATAATGAATTCACCTGACCGGAACCCGCGGCGCCATCACGGCGGCTTCACCGCGCTGGTCGCACGCGCGGCCGCATGTGCGGGTGCGGCCTGCTTCTGCGGGCACGGCAAGCCGGCCTCTGCCGGCCGCTCCGTGTGTCGTCTCGTTCCAGCTTCAGAGCATCGCGAGTTCCACGTTGCTCAGGTTGCCCCGGTACTGGTTGCGCAGGCGGACCTTGCGCGCCAAGTCGGCGATGATGTGGCCGCTGAAGTCCACGCCGGTCAGTTCCTCGGCCATGTTGATGCCTCCTGGCGTATCGACGTTCACCTCCATCAGCTTGTCGCCGACGATGTCGAGCCCGGCCAGGTACATGCCGTCGCGGATCAGCTTGGGCGCCACCAGCTCGGCGAGGCGCAGCGCATCCGCGTCCGGCTCGGCCAGCTCGATCTTGCCGCCGGCGCTGATGTTGCTGCGCGCGTCGCCGCTGTCGTTGTAGCGGCGGAAGCAGGCATAGCGCCCGTCCACCTGCAGCGGGCGGCCATTGAGCGTGAGCAGCCTGAGGTCGCCCTCCGCGGCCTTGGGCAGGTACTCCTGGGCGATCGCATAACCGTCGCGGATCACCGCGTCGATCATCTGGTTCACGTTGGCGCCGCCGTCCTGGTTCACCACGAACACCCCCTGGCCACCCGACCCCTGCAGGGGCTTGATCACGCCGCGTCCGCCTTGGGCGGCGATGAAGGCCTTGATCTCGTCGGCATCGCGGCTGATGCAGGTCACCGGGCGCACGTCCTCGGGGAAATGCTGGAAGTAGGTCTTGTTGGATGCGTCGGTGAGATGGGTCGGATCGTTGACCACGATCACGCCGCGGCGAACGACCAGCTGCGCGAACAGCAGTGCGCTGTTGGGCGCCCAGGGACGATCGACGATCTCCTCGGCGGGATCGCTGCGCAGCATCAGCACGTCGAGTTCCTCGACATTGATGCGCTCGATGCCGGCGTCCTCGTCCTTGAGCTCGGCAAGCAGGGCGGCGTCGTCCGCGTAGTCGTCCGTGCGCGGTACATGCGCCTTGGCGCGCACGATGCCGTCGTGGTCGTAGATGAAGCCCTCCAGGCCGATCAGGGCCACCGTATGGCCCAGCGCCAGCGCCCTGCGCGCAAGGCGGATGGTGGTGTAGTTGTCCTGTTCGGTGGCCACATCGTTGACGACGAATCCGAGGCGCAGGGAAGGGCTGTTCATGCGGACTGTTCCTGGAGGGCGAGGGGTTCGGGGCATGGATGATGAAGCTGGTCGACGCCGAGGCCGCGACAGCGTTCGAGCACCGCGGCGAAGCCGGCCGCGCCGACGTAGCGGGGCAGCAGCCGTGGTGGCGCCGCCCAGCCCGCTTCCACGAGCGCGGCGATGGCTGGGCGATGCGCCAGCGCGAACTTGCCGACGAACAGCGACGGGAAGTCGCCGCCAGCGCGCAGGTCCGCCAGCAGGTCGCGCAATCCGCGCAGGTACACCGCGTCCTTGGTCAGCCCGCCGCCGCGCAGGGCGCGTACGGCGACATCGAACGCATCGTCGGTGGCGAACCCATGGTCCTCGTGCAGGCAGGCGAAGATCTCGGGAATGCCCTGGCGCCCGACCGCCATCTCCGCGGCCAGCACGCGTGCGGCGAGCATGCGCAGGCGCTCGCCGGGAAGGTAGCCCGAGAGGTATTCGGCCAGCACGCCCAGGCCTTCCTGCAGCGGGTCGTACCGGGCCAGGCCCACGGCAAGCTGCCGCAGCGGCTGGCGTGCTCCGTTGTAGTGGGTGATCACGTGGGTACCGATCTCGTGCTGGACCAGCGGCTGGAGGCGCGCCGCTGGCAGCCTGAGGTCCGCATCCAGGTACAGTCGCCCGTGCGAGACCATCATCAGCGAACCCACGTCGGCATTGACGATCACATCCAGGCTGAAGTCGGGGGCGCGCTCGCGATACCAGTCCACCTCGGCCTCGACCGCCGTGACCACCGCATCGACCCCGGTGTCGGCTTCGAGCGGCTCGCCCGGTCGCACCCCGTCCAGGATGCGCCGGGCCAGGGCCAGCAATTCGGGTTCAACCCCGCCGAACAGCTCGATGCTTGCCTCGATGAAGCCTTCGCTGCCGCGCAGCCGTACCAGTTCGATGGTTCGTGCCAGGTCGACCTGCTTTTCGCCCAGCAGCTGGGCCAGCAGGGGCGACTCGATGCGGTCGACGGGCAGGGCCAGCAGTCGTCGGCGCATCCCGTCCAGGTCGGCAGGAGGCTCGGCATAGCGCAGGGCCGACACCCGTTTGCGGCCGCTGGCGTCGAACTCGTCCCACAGTGCGTCGGTGCCCAGCGGATTCAGCGCCAGCAGCCAGTCGAGTTCGGCATCCATCGCCAGCAGCGACGCGTCCACATCGGCGGCGACCGGCGGCAATGGCTGCAAGGGCGGCTGCAGGCCCTCCATCAGCCGCGCCTGCGGAAGTCCGGGCGCACGGCGTCCACCGCCGCCTGCAGGCCCCTGCCGATGGCCTGCAGCTGGACGATGTCGGCCTGGCCGGTCCATTCGTCCATGAAGATCTTCTTGTACTCGGGCGAGATGGTGCATACGCGCGATCCCCAGCGCGTATACACCCATTCCGGGAAATGGCCGCCGGTCGGGAAGCGGACGTTGGCGCGCACATCGGGCGTGCGGCCGGCCACCGGAACGCTGCGCAACGCTTGCCCGAACCGTTCGACCACCGCGCCCCAGCGGCCGGGATCGGCCGTGGTCAGGCCGAGTTCGATGTCCGGGTTGCCCGACTGGGGCGCGCAGGCCGCATCGGCGCCATCTCGACGATGGTTGTAGCTGTGCAGGTCGATGAGCAACAATGCGTCCCAGCGTTCCAGCATCCGTTCGACCAGCTCGGCGAACATCGCGTAGAACCGGTCCCAGCGCTGCAGCGAGAGTGCGATCTCAGCCTCGGGCAAGGGCTGCTTCCAGACCTGCAGGCCCCAGCAGTGTTCCGGCCGTGCATACACCGCCAGTTCGCGCGAGCGGTTGAGGTCGACCTCGAAGCGCGATACCGGAACGCGGATCCGCACGTCGCCCACCGTGGTGAGCAGGCCGGTCAATGGATCCTCCTCGCGAAGACGCTCCTCGCGCGGCAGGGCGAGCAGGGGTTCCAGCGACGGGCGGATCGCGTGGCCATCGTGGATCGCGGTCGCGACGACAGGCCCGTCGGCGACGCTGATGTCCCAGTCGCCGGACGCTGCCGTCGGAACCAGTTGTGGGCGCGTTTCGAACCAGCCCCGCGCCGGGGCCTGTCCCTCGGGTGCCATCATGGCGACGATGCTTGCAGGCGCTCAATGATCAGCCCGTGAGGGGCTTGAACGAACGCTGAAAAATGCTGCGTAGCGCCGGCGCCGCGGATCAGCGACTGGACCGGTCGACGATGCTTTGCGCCATCTCCAGCGCCTGTTCGAACTCGGACGCCAGATGCGGCGCGCCGGACCCATGCTCCAGCCCCATCTTCGCGATCACGCGAGCGGGCTGCTCCTGCAGGCCCGAAACGATCAACGCGATACCCTGCCGATGGCAGCGATCGGCGAGATTGCGCAGGGCATGCACGCCGCTGGCGTCGATCACGGGCACGAGCCGCATGCGCAGGATCAGCACCCGCGGGGGCTCGAAAAACTGGTCCAGCAGATTGTCCAGGCGATTGGCCGCACCGAAGAACAGTGGCCCGCCGATCTGGTAGGCCTCGACGCCGCGCGGCAGCGCTGCACGCTGGTCGAGATCGCGTTCGTCCGCAGCCGCCGGCCCCAGGTCGTCATCGATCATGCGGATGCCCGAACTCACTTCCACCGCTTCGGCCATGCGGTACATGAAGACGAAGGCCGCCAGCACGATGCCGGCCTGAATCGCGAGGGTCAGGTCGAACACCACCGTCAGCACGAAGGTGAGCAGCAGCACCAGCCGGTCGCCCCAGGGCGCCGACATGGTGTTGCGGAAGCTTTCGGCCTCGCTCATGTTCCAGGCCACCACCAGCAGCACCGCGGCCAGCGCGGCCAGGGGCACGTAGCGCATCAGCGGCGCCAGCAGCAGCATGAACACCAGCAGGAAGCCGGCGTGCAGCATGCCTGCCACCGGCGTGCGTCCACCGGAGCGGATGTTGGTGGCGGTCCGCGCGATCGCGCCGGTGGCGGGCAGCCCGCCGAACAGCGCCGAGCCCACGTTGGCCACCCCCTGCGCGACCAGCTCGCCATTGGAACGATGGCGCCCGCCGGTCATGCCGTCGGCCACCACGGCGGAGAGCAGCGATTCCACGCCCGCGAGGAAGGCGATGGTGAAGGCGCTGGGCAGCAGATCGAAGGTGCGTTCGAAGGGAATGCGCGGGAATTCGAACACCGGCAGCGACGAGGGCAGGTCGCCGAAGCGGCTGCCGATGGTGTCGACCGGCAGCGATACTCCCAGCGCGAGCAGCGTGCAGACGCACAGTGCGATCAGGAAGCCCGGCCAAGTCGGCCGATGCCGGCGCAGCCCGAAGATCACGACCAGGCCAAGCACGGTCAGGCCCAGCGCCGCCGGCTGGGTGCTGGCCAGGTGGCTGCCATAGGCGGACCAGCGCTCGACGAAATCCGCGGGCACCTCGCCCATGCGCAGGCCGAGCGCATCCTTGACCTGGCTGGAGAAGATGCTCACCGCGATGCCCGCGGTGAAGCCGGTGATGACCGGCTGCGGCATGTACTTCATCAGCGTACCGAGCCGCAGCAGTCCGGCCGCGATCAACATCAGGCCGGCCATCAGCGTGCACAGGATGAGCCCGCCGTAGCCGAAGTTCTGGATCACCACGAACACCACCGGGATGAACGCGGCGGTCGGCCCGCCGATCTGCACCCGCGAGCCGCCGAGCAGCGAGATCAGGAAGCCGGCGACGATGGCGGTGTGCAGCCCCTTCTCGGGCGTGGTGCCGCTGGCGATGGCCAGGGCCATGGCCAGGGGCAGGGCCACGACGGCGACGGTCAGACCGGCCACGGCGTCGGCCTTCAGCGTCTGCAGGTCGTAGCCTTCGCGCAGTACGGTGAGCAGCTTGGGCTCGAACATCCGCAGGTAACGGCGGCGGTCGACGCGTGCCATCGCTCAGCCCTCCGGTGACGCCTTCAGTCGAACGCCGCGACCCTGGCCCGTGCTGGGCTGTCCGTTGCCGATCAGCTCGACACCGCAGGCCTCGAGCGCATCCACCACCTTGGTCAGCGTACCCACGACGCCCCGCACCGTGCCGCCGCTGGCTTCCATCCGCTGGATGGTCGGCAACGACACGCCGGACAGTTCGGCCAGACGGCGCTGGTCGATACCGAGCAGGGCGCGCGCCGCCCGCAGCTGCGAAGCGGTGATCATGGGCTGGACCAAAGCATGCCTCATGATGGCATCCGTGCGATGAAGAAGCAATCACCAAACCACATTGGTGATGTTTCATGCATCATGCGCATGTGGGCGCAGGGCCAGCGCCGCAGCCGCGCCAGGCGAGCGAGCGGCGCTCGCGATTTGCCGGCGTACCCGGCCAGCGGTTCGCATGTCGCCCGCGCCTGATCGCACCAGCGGTCCTGCGTGCGCCCGCACGCACGTACATCACATCGCGGCCACGGCGGCTGCCCCAAGGTGCCGGCTCCCACGGAGCGAAGGAACCGGCATGGCAACGCGCGACATCCTCAAGACGCTGCAGGCGGAACACTACCAGTTGCGCGGCCTGTTCGAGGCGATGGAAGCCACCAGCGATCGTGCGACGAAGAAGCGGGCCGAACTGCTGGCCCAGATCGAGGAGAACCTGCTGCCGCATGCGAAGTGGGAGGAGCAGGTCTTCTATCCGATGTTCGCCGAGCGCGCCGACCGCGACGGGCTCAAGACCCACGCCGAAGCGGTGGAAGAGCATCGTGCGGTCGAGCAGACGGTGCTGCCGGACGTGCATGCGGCCGATCTGTCCACGCCGCAGTTCGCCGGGCGGGTCAAGGTCTTCGGCGAGATGATCGACCACCACGCGACGGAGGAAGAGACCACCATGTTCCAGATGGCGCGCAAGCTGTTCAGCGCCAAGGAGCGCTCTGAGCTCGACGTCGCCTACGAAGAGTGGAAGGCCTCGGCGGCGGCGAGCGCTGCCGTGGTCGTGGCCGGGGCCAAGACCGGCGCCAAGGCCGTAGTGCGCAAGGTGACCCGACGACGCTGACGCTCGATGCCGCACGCTCGCGCGTCAACGGATCGAAGCCTGCGAAGCGGCCTACAGCTGGGCACGCCAGCAAGCGCGGCGGCACCGCGCGCCTTCGCACCTTCAACGCTGCAGCGGATGTGGCCGCGCCGGATCCACGTCGCCCGACAGCGTCCACACGATCTCGGCCCCCTCCGGATCGCGGCTGAGGTGGAAATACGCGGGTCGGCCCGGCAGGAACGGCGCCACCGGGCGCGGCTCCGGGGCCGCGTCCGGGGCGGGGAACGGCAGCAGGTAAAGTCCGTCGGCATGGATCACGCGCCGGGCCCGCGCATGCGAGAGGTCGCCGATGTCTTCGACCCTGCCTCCGCGCTCCAGCAGCGGGTCTTCGAAGTCGACGAGCACATCGACCTTCGCCTGCGCCTGTCCCGGCAGCGCCAGGGTCGCGCCGCTGATCAGCAGGTCCGGCCACACCTCGCCGTTCTCCGGCAGCTCCTCGTACGGCCGTCGCGACAGGCCCACGTGCGATCCGGTGGCGATTGCATCGAGCGCGCCCACCAGCGCGAGGAAATTGAGCTTGCGCAGACGCTGCTTGTGCAGGTCGCCTTCGATGCCGCCCGATTCGATCAGCAGCGTGGATACGCCGGCCCCGGCGGTGAGATCGCCGAATGCGCGCGGA
This sequence comes from Luteimonas campi, assembly GCF_051162505.1. Classification (NCBI taxonomy): domain Bacteria; kingdom Pseudomonadati; phylum Pseudomonadota; class Gammaproteobacteria; order Lysobacterales; family Lysobacteraceae; genus Luteimonas; species Luteimonas campi. Next base: position 279,543 of record NZ_JBNWEM010000001.1, on the reverse strand, counting down.
TTGTAGGTGTCGTCCCACTTGGCGATATGCCCCCCGACATAGGGTTCCAGGACTGCGCGCACGGCGACCGCCAGCTCGATCGCGCGCGCGCGGGCCGGGTCGACGTCGCGGGCCTCGTTGAACGCCGGGGCCAGCAGCGCGATCGCGGTCCCGCGTTCGGAGCCGCCGGCCCGGTAGCCCACCTGCTGGTCGTGCAGGTTGAAGCCGAATGCCGGGCGGACGCGTTCGCGCAGCGCATGCAGCGCCCGCGCCTCGGGCGACACGAGCGCGCGCGCATCGCGGTTGATGTCGATGCCCTGCGCGTTGCGGCGCTGGAAGCGCGCAGCCCCATCGGGATTGACGATCGGCAGGAAGTGCAGGGTCGTGGCCGCGCGCACGCGCTGCACGACGGGATGGGCCGGATGCTCGGCAAGGAAGCGGAAGAGGTCGGCCAGGGCCATGGTCGCGGTACTCTCGTCCCCGTGCATCTGCGACCACAGCAGCACACTGGTGCCGCCGTCGCCCCAGGCCACGTGCCGCAGGGGACGCCCCTGGGCGCTCTGGCCGAGCGGTTCGATGCGGAAGCGCTGGCCTGCAAGCACCGGGTCGACGATGTTCCACCAGTGCTCGGGCTGGAACCGGCGCTCTTCCAGCCCCGGCACGCGGATGCGGGCGTCGTACAGCGCATCGAGTTCCTCCAGCCAGGGCGGCGGTAGCGGCAGGCGGCCTGCAGCTTCAAGTGCGGGCGCCCCCGGCACGGTGTCCGCCGAAAAGGCCGGCAATGCGCCGACGGCGCAGAGCAGCAGTGCGATGAGCTGGCGCATGCGGTGTGTTCCTGCGGAAACGGAGCATGCTCGGAGGCGATGCCGACACTGTCAACGCAAGGATGGGCCGAGGCGCCCGCATCGCATGGATACAGCCCCTCGATCGCGCCGGATCGCGCAAGGCGGGGCGGGGCGCCTTGACGCAGAATCGACGACACCATGTCAACGTAGGCGCAGCCTGCGAGTCCCGGAGTTCCGATGTCGCGATCCCTTCGTTCCAGCACCAGTCTCGCGCTGTGCTCCGCCCTGTTGTTCGCCGGCTGCGCCAGCGGACCGGACGCGGCCCAGGCCCCCGGCGCCAGCACGATCGAGGGCACCATCGCCTCGATCGACACCGCGCCCTGGGCCTACGATGGCCACGCCGTGATCCAGGTCGATGCCGGCCAGCGCGGACGCGTTGCGGTACAGCTGCCGGCGCGATGGAACCTGTGCAGGGCCGCCGCGGTCGACGTGGAGGCGCTTGCGGTCGGGATGCGGGTGATCGCCGTGGGCGCGGAGGCCGCCGACGGCGGGCTGGTGGTCTGCGAGGATGCCGCGCACCGGCTGCAGCCGGCGAACTAGCGCAGCCTCACGAATCGGCGCAGTGGCGGAGTCCGCAACGCTGCATCGTGCCCGGCGCACTGCCTTTCCGGCACGCGATCGCGGAAAATGCCGCGATGACTCCCCCGCGTCTTCCTTGGGCCGGCCGCCTGCTGGCCCTGCTGTGCATCCTGTTGTCCGCGTTCAACCTGCGCACGGCCGTGACCTCGCTCACGCCGCTGCTCGACAGCCTGGGCCAGACCTTCGGTTTCGGTTCGACCATGACCGGCGTGTTCGGCATGGTGCCGACCGCGGCATTCGCCGCCTGCGGCGTGCTGACGCCGCGCCTGGCGCACCGGCTCGGCCTGGAGCGCACCGCGCTGCTGTCGATGCTGCTGGCAACGGCCGGCCTGCTGATCCGCTCGGGCGCCGGCGGCACCGCCGGCCTGCTCGGCGGGTCGATCGTGGCGCTTGCCGGCATGGGGATCGGCAACGTGGTGCTGCCGCCGCTGGTCAAGCGCTATTTTCCGGACCGCGTGGGCACGGTGAGCACGCTCTACATCACCATCCTGCAGCTGGGCACGATGCTGCCCGCGCTGGCGGCGGTGCCCCTGGCGCAGGCCGCGGGCTGGCGCGTGTCGCTGGGCATCTGGTCGCTGCTGGCGGTCGCGGCGGTGCTGTCGTGGCTGGCGGTGCTGTGGCAGGAGCGCCGCCACCGGGGGCTGCTGGCGAGCATCCACGACCGCGCCGTGGCGCCTGGCGACGAGGCGCCGGAACTGTCGCAGCCACGCGCGCGGGGCAGCGTGTGGCGCTCGCCGCTCGCCTGGGGCATGGCCTTCATGTTCGGCATGACCTCGCTGATCACCTACACGATGTTCACCTGGCTGCCGAAGCTGCTGGCCGAATCGGGCGCGAGCGAGGCCTTCGGCGGCGCCATGACCGCGCTGTTCGCCGCGCTGGGCCTGCTGGGCGCCCTGCTGGTGCCGGGCTGGGCGGTGCGGGTGCGCAATCCGTTCCCGCTGGTGCTCGGCTGCGTGCTGGCCTACGCGTGCGCGTTCGCCGGCCTGTGGCTGGCGCCGATGCGATGGCCGGTGCTGTGGGTCGTGCTGCTGGGCCTGGGGCCGACCACGTTCCCGCTCTCGCTCACCCTGATCAACCTGCGCACGCGTACGCCCGGCGGTTCGGCGGCGCTGTCGGGCTTCACCCAGGGCGTCGGCTACACGCTGAGCTGCACCGGGCCGCTGCTGTTCGGCGTGCTGCACGAAGCCACGGGCGCCTGGACCTGGTCGTTCGCCTTCCTGCTGCTGTGCGTGGCGCTGATGCTGGCCGGCGCCTGGCAGGCGTGCCGGCCGCGGATGCTGGAAGACCACTGGTAGCGGGCGGCAGGGCCGCCCACGGCGTGGGTCAGCCGCGCCTGGCGGCCTCGATCGTGGCGATGTCGATCTTGCGCATGTCCATCATCGCCGTGAACGCGCGCCGGGCCGCGGCGCGGTCGGGGTCGACGATGGCCTCGCTCAGCACGCGCGGCGTGATCTGCCAGGACAGGCCCCATCGGTCCTTGCACCAGCCGCAGGCGCTTTCCTGACCGCCGTTGCCGACGATGGCGTCCCACAGGCGGTCGGTTTCGGCCTGGTCCTCGGTGGCGACCTGAAAAGAGAACGCCTCGCTGTGCCGGAACGCCGGGCCGCCATTCAGGCCGAGGCAGGGGATGCCGAGCACCGTGAACTCCACGGTCAGCACGTCGCCTTCTTTCCCGGAGGGGAAGTCGGCTGGCGCGCGATGGACCGCGGTCACCGCGCTGTCGGGGAAGGTTTCGGCGTAGAAGGTGGCCGCGTCCAGGGCCGTGCCGTCGAACCAGAGGCAGATCGTGTTCCTGTTGCTCATTGCTGGGGCTCCGCGTCGGGATTGGGGCGGGAGACGCCTCCCGTCCATGATTTCACGACGAATGGCCGATCCCGGATTCGACACGGTTGCGCGGCGGGATATCCGTCCCGGGGCAGGCGGGCGTCTGGCGCGGGCGAGGCCCGCGGTGCCTGGCCTGCCGCCGCGCGCCTGAGCGCACGGCCTGACGGCGCCGGTCAATCCTGCGGCGTGCCCTGCGCTGCGGCGGCCTTGGCCTCGCGCTCGGCGCGCTTCTTGGCGTCCTTTTCGTCCTGCTTCTTCTTCTTGGCCAGTTCGCGCTGGCGCTTTTCGAATGAATAGTTGGGCTTGGCCACGGGTTCTCCACGGGAAAATGGACGTGCAGTGTCGCATTTTGCGTCCGCGCGGTCGCGGCGGGCGCACACGCGGCCTTGGCGGCCGCGACGCTAGCGTGGGCGGCATGGGCTGGAAATGCCCTCCAAATCCCCCAGGAATCCGTCACGATGAGATCGAGCGCCACCGTCCGCCGCACTCCCGGACCCACGCCCGCGAGCCCGTCCCATGCCTGCACGGAAGGGCCCCATGCCGCGAGATTCCGCGAATTCATCGGCGGCGCGTCCTTCCCCTGCGTGGGCGCCAAGGCTGCGCTGTCGCACGACTCGATCGTGGTCCGCGGGTTTGCCGCGCTGGGCGAGCGCGCGAACGATGCGCCGCTCCTGGACGCGATCGAGGACTTCGCCACCCGGCTGCAGGCCTGGGACGCGCACGACCCGACCCTGCATTCGTTCGCAGCGCTGTTCGATGGCCCTGCCGCAACCGACGAACGCCGCTTCGAGGCTCTGCTGTGGTCGCAGCTGCAGCGCCTGCACGATCTGGATGCGCGCCGGGGCCATGCCTGGGCGCCGGACGTCAGTCCCGATCCGGACGATCCCGCCTTCAGTCTCAGCCTGGTTGGCCATCCGTTCTTCGTGATCGGGCTGCACCCCGGCGCGTCGCGGACCGCACGTCGCTTCGACGTGCCAGCCCTCGTGTTCAACTCGCATCGCCAGTTCGAGCGGCTGCGGGCCGATGGGCGCTACGCGAGAATGCAGAAGGCCACGCGCCGGCGTGACCGCGCCCTGCAGGGCGCCATCAATCCCAACCTGGCCGACTTCGGCGTCGCCAGCGAGGCCCGCCAGTACAGTGGCCGCGCGGTCGAGCCGGAATGGCGCTGCCCGCTTCGCATCAGGCGCGGACGATGAGCGCGGATGTGCAGGCGCCGCCTCCGGCGGACGGGTTCGAGCGGATCCCGCCTTGTTCGGGACGCGCCATCGAGCTGGACACCGGCGACGAGCTGGTCGTGCTCGACCCGATGGGCCAGCAGGTCAGCGACCTCACCGCCTTCGCCCGGGGCGACCACGCCGAATACCTCTCCTCGGGCCGCTCGATCGACTACGCCTCCAAGCTGTGGCTGAGTACGGGCGATGTGCTGTACTCCAACCGTAGCCGACCGATGTTCACCATCGTCGAGGACAGCTGCGGACGCCACGACTTCACCCTGACCCCGTGTTCGAAGCGGATGTTCGAACTGCTGTACGGCGAAGCCGAGGGCCGGCCCGGCTGCGAGGGCAACCTGGCGGCGGCCTTGGCGCCCTACGGAATCGGCATCGACCGCATCCCGATCGCCTTCAATATCTTCATGCACGTGACCGTCGACGCCGACACGGGCGCCATTGCCGTCCGTCCGCCCCTGAGCCGCCCCGGCGACTCCATCCGGCTGCGCGCGCAGATGCCGCTGGTGGTGGCGATGACCGCCTGCTCGGCGGGGCAGTCGAACAATTTCAGCTACAAGCCGATCGACTTCCGGGTCGAGCGCGCCGGCAGCGCGGCGTCTCACCATGGACCGGACTGAGGCGACACGCTGTCCTGGAGATGACTTGCCGGCCTCGTCGGCCCGGCACCGGATCCTTGCCTGGGAGGCTGTATGGGACTGTTGATCGACGGCCAGTGGCACGACCGGTGGTACGACACCCGCGACGGAGAGTTCAAGCGCGAGGAGGCGAGTTTCCGCGACTGGCTCAGCGCGGACGGTGGCCCGGGGCCGGACGGGCAGCGCGGACACCGCGCCGAGCCTGGACGTTTCCGCCTGTACGTGAGCTACGCCTGCCCCTGGGCGCACCGCACCCTGATCGTGCGTGCACTCAAGGGGCTGCAGGACCTGGTGCCGGTGTCGGTTGTCCACTGGCGCATGCGCGAGCATGGCTGGACCTTCGAACCGGGGCCGGGCGTCACTGCCGATCCGGTTCTGGGGGCGGACTACCTGTACCAGCTCTACGCGCGTGCCAGGCCGGGAATGAGCGGTCGGGTGACGGTGCCGATGCTCTGGGACCAGGAGACCGGGGCGATCGTCAGCAACGAGTCGTCCGAGATCATCCGCATGTTCAACGATGCCTACGACGGCTTCGGCGCGCGTGCCGGCGACTACTATCCGAAGCCGCTGCGGGCCGGCATCGACGAGATCAACGCGCGGGTGTATCCGGAAGTGAACAACGGGGTCTATCGCGCGGGCTTCGCCACCACCCAGCGGGCCTACGAAGCGGCGGTGCGACCGCTGTTCGAGGCGCTGGACTGGCTGGAATCACGACTGTCGGACAAGGACTGGCTGGTGGGCGAGCGCCTGACGGAGGCCGACATCCGCCTCTTCACCACGCTGGTGCGTTTCGACGCCGTCTACCACGGGCACTTCAAGTGCAACCTGCGCCGCATCGCGGACTATCCCGCCCTGAGCGCCTTCCTGGTGCGGATGATGGCCATGCCCGAAGTGGCGGACAGCGTCCACATGGACCATATCAAGCGCCACTATTACGAGAGCCATCGCAACATCAATCCCACTGGCGTGGTGCCAATGGGTCCGCTGCAGCCGATCCCTGCAGGCGCGCCTCGCGATCGCTGAGGAGCGGGCTGCGCTTCTGCCAGGCCACGCCCAGCCCCCAACGACCGAGGCACGCGATGCCTTCATCGCGCGAGGCACTGGTGCCCGCACGGCATCGCAACGCGCAGCAGGGCGCCCTGGCCGATTGTTCCTTCCGCACCTGACCGATACCCTGTCGGACAGTTCCGGAACCAGGTGATGGCATGCACAGACGACAGTTCCTTGGCAGCGCGGCGCTGGCAGCGCTCGCGGTGTCGCTGCCGGGCGGTTCCACGATGGCGGCCTCGTCTCCTGCGCGTCTGCTGCCAAGGCCGCTGGCCCGCGGCGACACCGTGGCCCTGGTCAGTCCATCCGCCGCGACGGACGAGCGGCTCAGCCTGCAGCTGTCGCGCGAGGTGATGGAAGCGCTGGGCTTCCGGGTCAAGACCGGCCGCCATTACGACGCGCGGCGCGGTCATCTGGCTGGTGCCGACGAGGCGCGCGCGGCCGACCTCAATGCGGCGTTCGCCGACGACGAAGTCAAGGCCGTGATCTGCGTGCGTGGCGGCTCGGGCGCGGCGCGGGTGCTGCCGCTGCTCGACTACGACGCGATCCGCGCCAACCCCAAGGTGCTGCTCGGCTACTCGGACATCACCGCCCTGCACAACGCGATCCTCGCACGGACCGGGCTGGTGACCTTCCACGGCCCCAACGGCACGGGCAGCTGGAACCGCTTCAACTCCGAGCAGTTCGAGCGCGTGTTCTTCGGGCGCGAACTGATGGACTACCGCAACCCGGTTGAGGCGGGCGACGAGCTGGTGCCGCGTCGCAACCGCACCCTCACCATCGCCGGCGGCAAGGCGCGCGGCGAACTGGTCGGCGGCAACCTCACGGTGCTGACCGCATTGGCCGGATCGCCTTACCTGCCGGATTTCAGCGGCAAGATCCTGTTCCTCGAAGACGTTGCGGAGGCGCCGTACCGGATCGACCGCATGTTGAGCACGCTCAAGCTGATGGGCGCGCTCGACCGCATCGCTGGCTTCGTCTTCGGCGAATGCACCGACTGCGACCCGGGCGATGGCTATGGTTCGCTGACCCTCGACGAGATCTTCGACGACCACATCAAGCCGCTGGGCATCCCTGCCTATCGCGGCGCGATGATCGGACACATCCCGAGGCAGTTCATCGTGCCGGTGGGGGGCAGGGTGGAGATGGACGCCGATGCGGGCAGCTTCCGGCTGCTCGATCCGGTTTTCCAGGCCTGAGTCGCCGTATCGCAGGCCGATGCGTGCCGGGCTTGACCCGGCGCACACGGGGCAGCACGAATCATGGCGCGTACCGGTTTTCCCGCGCCGGCATCGCCATCTGTCCTGGAGCCTGCATGCACGAGTTCATCCCGACCGCGGACGACGTCATCGCCCTCAGCATCAGCCACGAGGTCGCCAGTGCCGATCTGGAGGCGATGCTCGATCGCCTGGAAGCCAGGCTGGAGCGCCACGGACAGGTGCATGTGTTCGTGGAAACACGTTCCATCGACGGCATCGCGCTGTCAGGCCTGGGCGCGCACACCGCACGCGCCATGCCCCTGCTGGGTAAGCTGGCGAAGTTCGGCCGGATCGCGGTCGTGGCCGACCAGAGCTGGATCCGTGCCGCAACGCGCCTCGAGAGCGCGATGTTGCCGCTGGTGAGCTACCGCGTGTTCAAGCCGGAACAGCGCGAGCATGCGCTGGAGTGGGTCAAGAACGGTTGAGACATCGCCACGACGGCAGGTGCACGGCAGTCGCGACGACTGCCAGGCCTTCGCCACGTCATCCGCGCGGGAAATGCTCCAATGGCGTCCTGGGCCGATTAGGGAACCCGCGGGCTAGGGTGCCTGCGGGTCGGAAGCCGCCTCCACGCCTTCTCCGGCCACCGCGCCCGCCGCGGCATCCTGCACGGCGCCCTGCGCTGGCATTGGCGCATCCCCGGGCATCGGCCCCGACGCCGCCGCGCCATCGCGCGTGACCCGCCAGATCGTATTGGACAGATCGTCGGCTACGATCAGCGCGCCGCGCGGGTCGACGGTGACGCCCACCGGGCGGCCACGCGCGGTCTTCGATTCCTCGTCCAGGAAGCCGGTGAGGAAGTCCACCGGGTCGCCCGCGGGTCGGCCATCGCGGAACGGTACGAACACCACCTTGTAGCCGACCGGGTCTGCCCGGTTCCAGCTGCCGTGCATGCCCACGAAAGCGCCATCGGCGAACTCCGGGCCCATCGCCGGCGATGAGAAATCCACGCCGAGCGCGGCCACGTGCGAACCCAGCGCATAGTCGGGGACGATCGCCGAGGCGACCTTGTCCGGATCCTGTGGCCGCACGCGGTCGTCCACGTTGCCGCCCCAGTAGCTGTAGGGCCAGCCGTAGAAGCCGCCTTCGCGTACCGAGGTGAGGTAGTCGGGCACCAGGTCCGGGCCGATCTCGTCGCGCTCGTTCACCACGGCCCACAGCTGGCCGCTGCCCGGCTGGATCGCCAGGGCGGTGGGATTGCGTAGGCCGGTGGCGTAGGTGCGATGCATGCCACTGGCCGCATCGATTTCCCACACCACGGCCCGATCGACCTCGGCGCTCATGCCGCGCTCGGTGATGTTGCTGTTGGAGCCGATCCCCACGTAGAGCTGGCGCCCGTCGGCACTGGCGGTCATCGCCTTGGTCCAGTGGTGGTTGATCTCCGAAGGCAGCTGCGTAAGCGTTTCCGGTTCGCCCTGCGCGCGCGTCTGTCCCGGCTGGTAGTCGAACCGCACCACTGCATCCTGGTTGGCGACGAACAGGTCGCTGCCCACCAGCGCCAGCCCATAGGGCGCATCCAGGTTCTCGGCGAAGACCGTCTGCAGTTCGTACTCGCCGTCGCCGTCCGCGTCGCGAAGCAGGGTGAGGCGGTTGCCGCTGGGTACCGAGGTGGTGCCACGCGCCTTGATCACCCCGGCGATCACGTCCTTGGGCTTGAGCTTGGGCGCATTGCCGCCGCGTCCCTCGGCCACGAGGATGTCGCCATTGGGCAGCAGCAGGGTCTGACGCGGGATCCCGAGGCCGGTGGCGATGGCGCGGACGCTGAACCCGGCCGGCGCGACCGGCAGACGGTCGCCCCATTCGACCGGCTTGGCGATCGTCATGTTCGGCAGCAATCCGCGATGCGGCTGCGGCAGTTCCGGCGCCGTGCCGTACTGGCGTTCGATCGGCCCCGGTTCGGCGTTGCAGGCCGCCAGTGCGACGGCCAGCAGGGCGAGGGCAGCGGGACGGAAGGGGTGATGCAGCCTCGTCATGTGCGGACTCCCGTGCGAGAGGCGTGAAAACCGATGCACACCGCGGCCGCGAACAGCAGGGTGCCGATGACCGACAGCACCAGCCCACCCGGCATGCCGGCCCAGGCATCGCGGGCGTGCATGAGGGCGTTGAAGAACTGCACGATCCACGCGGCCGCCAGCACCAGCAGGTAGGCCATCGGGCCAGGGCCCCGGGCCCGGTTGCGCACGACGCCCGCCAGCGCGAAGACCAGGGTCACTGCGCCCAGCACCAGTCCGCCTGCGATCAGCCAGGACGCGAAGTTGTTCCACTGGATTTCGTAGCTGCGCGCATAGGCGATGTCGCTCGACAGGGCGCCGGCGAACAGCCAGAACGCGCCGGCAAGAAACACCGCGTGCAGCGGATGCAGCACTGCAGGAGGGCGGGGGTCGGCGATGACGGCCATGCAGGACTCCGAGGCGAGGGGAGGGCACACGCCGGTGCAGCCCTGGGCCACGTCGCGGGGGCTTCCCCCGGCCGGCTGGGATGCGGTGGCGGCGTTTTTCAGATCGCGGGATGGAGGCACTCTAATGGCCACGTTGTGCATGGCAGGTGGACACCATGCGCGTGCGCGCGCAGGCCGGCCGCGGCTGGCCGTCTCCGATCGTCATCTCGCCGCGCGCAGATCCGGGGGCCGCCCCGGCGCCGGCCATCCGCATGCCGCCGCCCTGTGCTAATGTCGCCGGCTTGAGGGGTTCGCAGTGCAGGCGCCCATGCCGGGCAAGGCAGCCGGGCCGGCGCCGGCGCCTGGAAGCCGGAGCGTCCAGGACTGTCTTTACCGGGGAGGGAAGATGTCGAAGCTGATCGGATTGATGAGAAGGCTGGGGAGCGATGCCGCGCTGGCCGAGGAATACGCCCGCGACCCCGATACGGTGCTGCAGCGTGCCGGACTGACCGAGGCGGAGCGCAAGGCGATGTCCGAACGCGATTACGGCGCGATCAAGCGGCTCACGGGCCTGCAGGACGGCAGGTTCGCGACGAACCACATCATCAAGCTCTACGAGGAATAGCGCCGCTGCGCGGTGCCGCCATGGGCCGGTGGATCGCCAGCGTGTGGCTGGGACTGGCGCTGGCGTGCGGACCTGCGCTGGCCCAGGAAGAAGACCTCGAGAGCCGCATCGCCGAGATCGAGCGGCTCGCGGTCACCGCCCACTGGGGCAGGTCCGAGGCCGAGATCGCCCAGCTCGAGGAACAAGGCACCGAGCTCAGCCACGCGCAGCGTCAGCGTCTCGAGTTCGTGCGCCTGCGCAACCGCGCGATCAGCGGCGACCAGGCGGGTGCGCTCGAGGGCTTCGAGGCGCTGCTGAAGCAGGACCTTCCGGTCAAGCTGCGGCTGCGCGCCTACAACACCGCCATCAGCGTGGCGGCGAACCGGGAGAACTGGTCCCGGGCCTTCACCTGGCTCAGCGAAGCGCTCACCTATCTGTCCGAAGTGCCCGACGAAGCGGCGGGCATGCTCAGCAGCGCCAGCTACCTGCACACGCTGGTGGGAGAAACCGACAAGGCGCGCGACCTCGCCATGCGCTCGCTGGAAATGGTGCAGCCGCTCAACGATCCAAGGGCGTTGTGCATGGCGCTGAGCGACATCGCCCTGGCCGAGGATCACGCCGGGCGGTTCGCCGAGGCCGAAGCCTGGCGCCGCCGCCAGATCGAGGCGTGCTCGCGCGCGGGCGATCCGATCTTCGTCGCCAACGGCAAGTACGGCGTCGGCAAGATGGCCGCGCGGCAGGGGCGGCATTCCGAGGCGCTGGACTGGTCGCGGCAGGCGCTGGCGGAGTTCGAGCAGGCCGGGTTCACCGCCGGCGCCTGGAGCGCGCGCCTGGTGTTGGCGGAGAGCCTGATCGCGCTGGACCGGGACCTGGACCGCGCCGACGCCATGCTCGACGGCACCCTGGCCTACTACCGCGGCCAGCAGGCCCACCTCGCGATCGCCGAGACCGAACAGCTGCGCGCGCGCCTGGCAGAACGCCGCGGCCACCTCGAGGCCGCGCTGGCCCATTTCCGCGCCGGCGCCGAGGCCACCGCGATCGCCGAACGCGATGCGCGCGAACGCCGCCTGACCTATCTGCAGGTGGAGTTCGACACCCGCCTGAAGGAGCAGCAGATCGCGCTCCTGGAAGCCGAGAAGGAACTCGCCGCCCTGCAGGTCACCGCAACCCAGCGGCGGCAGTGGCTGCTGGCCGCCGGCATGGGCGGACTGGTGATCATCGCCGTCCTGCTCGGCCTGCTGCTGCGGCATACCCTGCGCGAGCGCCGCCGCTATCGCTGGCGCTCCGAGCACGACAGCCTCACCGGCCTGTACAACTACCAGCACGCGCGCAGGCTCGGCGGCGAAGCGTTCCTGCGTGCGCGCAGCGAGGGAAGGCCGTTCACGGCGGTGGTGCTCGACATCGACCGGTTCAAGAGCGTGAACGACCGCCACGGCCATGCCGCCGGCGACGAGGCGCTGCGGGCGCTCGGAGGCTGGATCCACGAGGAAGTGGGCGAGGCGGGCATCGCCGGGCGCAGCGGCGGCGACGAGTTCATGATCCTGCTCGATGCGGATGCCACCGCGACCGCCGAGCTGCTGGAGCGGCTGCGCGCGCGCGTCCAGCCGATTGCCGTGTTCGGGCAGACGGTGCGCTTCAGCATCAGCTCGGGCGTGTGCCAGGCCGGCGACCAGGCCGATGACCTGGAGCAGTTGATCCATGAGGCCGACCAGGCCCTCTACCGGGCCAAGCACGAGGGACGCGATCGCGTGGTGCACGCGGACGGCGGGCCGCAGAGCGCGGCGCGGGCGCCCGGCGGACTGGTGGTGGTCGGCAGCGGCATCGACTTCGGCCGCCACATCAGCGAACGTTGCCTGTCGGAGATCCGCGAGGCCGACGTGGTGCTGTGCCTGGTGGATCCGTTCTCGCTCGGCATGATCCGCGATTTCCGGCCCGACGCGATCCACCTGGGCGTGCACTACGCCGACGGCAAGGACCGCCGCGACACCTACCGGGAAATGGACGCCACGATCATGGACCAGGTGCGCACCGGAAAGCGCGTCTGTGCGGTGTTCTACGGGCATCCTGGCGTATTCGCCGACGTGCCCCACGCGGTCGTGCGCAAGGCCCGTGCCGAGGGCTTCCATGCGCGCATGGAACCCGGCATCTCCGCCGAGGCATGCCTCTACGCCGATCTTGGACTCGACCCCGGGCGCTACGGCGTGCAGTCGATCGAGGCCACCCAGCTGATGGTCTACGAGCGCGTGCCCGACACGGCCGGCCTGGTCCTGTTGTGGCAGGTGGCCCTGGCGGGCGACCTCAGCTGCACGCGCTTCCACGCCGAACCCGCGGGCCTGCAGGCGCTGGTCGACCGGCTGCAGCGCTGGTATCCCGCCGACCACGGCGTGATCCTGTACGAGGCCGCACGGCTGCCGATAGAGACGCCGCGCATCGAGCACCTGTGCCTGCACGAACTGCCGCGTGCGCGCTACGAGGAATACACCACCCTGGTGATTCCGCCGTTGCCGCAGGAGCGCCGGGCGGCTGCGGAAGCGAACGAGCGGCAGTCCTCGCCCGGGAATTGAGCGGTCGCCGCGCAAGCGCGGGTCTTCTTGACGCCACTGTCTCGCCGTATTCACGGCCGCACCGCGAGGATCGGAGTCCCCACGTGAAGGAGACCCCGGATGACCGACGCCCGTGAACACCTGCTGGATTGGCTTCGCGACGCGCACGCCATGGAGCAGCAGGCCGAACAGATGCTCAAGGCGCAGGCCGCGCGGATCGAGAACTATCCGATGCTCAAGGCGAGGATCGAGCAGCACATCCAGGAAACGCTGGGCCAGCAGCAGCTGCTGGAAGGCTGCATCCGGCGTCTCGGCAGCTCGCCCTCCGCGCTCAAGGACGCGATGGGCAAGGTGATGGCCATGGGCCAGGCCGTGGGCGGGATGATGGCCTCGGACGAGATCGTCAAGGGATCGATGGCCAGCTATGTGTTCGAGCACATGGAAATCGCGTCCTACCGCGCCCTGATCGCCGCCGCCCAGGCCATCGGCGACACCGAGACCCAGCGGGTGTGCGAGCAGATCCTGGGCCAGGAAGAGGCGATGGCGCAGTGGCTGCAGGAGCATCTGGGAGAGGTGACCCAGCAGTTCCTGGTCCGCGACGAGACCCCTGGCGTGACCGCGCGCAAGTAAGCCGGGCCGCGGACGCGCCCGCACTTCCGCGCGTCCTCAAGGGCACGCGGGCGCGTCCGCCATCGCACAGAGGACACCGTGCATGGCGCGCGCAAAGACGCTCAGGCTGGCCACGTTCAACGTCAACGGCATCGGCGTGCGCCTGCCGCACCTGTTGACCTGGCTGGAGCGCGAGCAGCCCGACATCGTGGCGCTGCAGGAACTCAAGGCCGTCGACACGGCCTTTCCTGCGGCGGCGCTCGAGCAGGCAGGCTACGGCGCCATCTGGATGGGCGAGCGATCCTGGAACGGGGTCGCGCTGCTAGGCCGCGGCACGACGCCCATCGAGAGCCGGCGTGGCCTGCCGGGTGGCAGGGACGACCGGCAGAGCCGCTACCTGGAAGCGGCGATCCACGGCGTGCTGGTGGGCGCCCTCTACCTGCCCAACGGCAATCCGCAGCCGGGTCCCAAGTTCGACTACAAGCTGCAGTGGATGGACCGGCTGCACAGGCATGCCGCGAGCCTGGTCGAGCAACCGCACCCGGTGGCGCTGATCGGCGACTTCAACGTCATCCCCACCGACGAGGACATCTACGACCCCAAATCCTGGCGCAAGGATGCATTGCTCCAGCCGGAGGTGCGCGAGCGCTACGGCCGCCTGCTTGAGCAGGGCTGGACCGATGCGCTGCGCCAGACCCACGGCGACGAGCGCATCTACACGTTCTGGGATTATTTCCGCCAGCACGCCGAGCGCGATCGGGGCCTGCGCATCGACCACCTGCTGCTCAATCCCGTATTGGCTGCGCGCCTGGTGGATGCCGGCGTCGACCGCTGGGTGCGGCTGCAGGAGAAGGCCAGCGACCACGCGCCGACCTGGGTCGAGGTGAAGGCCACGGCGCCGCGCAAACGCGCAGCCGCTCGCAAGGCCTGAGCGCGCTCACGCATGCGCGACAGGACTCGCGTTAGGAATACGGGCCACCTGCAGCGCGCACGTGGCGGGCGATCGCCCTCGCTCGCAGCGTAGCGGCGCTGGTGCGTACGGATCGGCGGCCCACAACGACAGGACACCATGCAACCCACGTCGTCCAACCCGGGAATCCCGCAGCCTTGCGCGGCATCGCACGCCCGTGCGCAGGGCAGTGTGCCCCTGTGAGCCTGGAAGACTACCGCCGCAAGCGCCGGTTCGACCGCACGCGCGAACCCGAACCGGGCAAGCCGGTGCCGGCCGGGAAGCGCCCGATCTTCGTCGTGCAGTTGCACCACGCCAGCCGCCGGCATTACGACTTCCGCCTGCAGGTGGGCGATGCGCTGCGCAGCTGGGCGGTGCCGAAGGGGCCCAGCTACGATCCGACAGTCAAGCGCATGGCGGTGGAGGTGGAAGACCATCCGCTGGATTACGCCTCGTTCGAGGGCGAGATTCCGCGCGAAGAATATGGCGGCGGCCATGTCGCACGCTTCGACCATGGCGTGTGGACCACCGACGGGGATCCGGAGGCGCAGCTGGTCAAGGGACATCTGCGCTTCGAGCTGTTCGGACGCAAGCTCAAGGGCGGCTGGCATCTGGTGCGTTCCGGCAAGCCGGCCCGGCAGCCGCAATGGCTGCTGTTCAAGGACCGCGACAGCTATGCCGGCACGCTCGAGGCGGACGACCTGCTGGCCGACGTGGCCCAGGCACCGGCTGCGGACGTCAAGCGCGCTGGCGCCGGCAAGGCCGCGCGCAAGAAGCTGGCCGAAGTGCCGGTGCGCAAGGCGCGGCGCAAGGACTGGTCGGGCAGGGCACTGAAGCTGCAGGGTGCGAAGAAGGCACCACCGCCCAGCGGACCCTTCGAACCGCAGCTGGCCAGGCTCGGCGATGCACCGCCCAAGGGCGAGCAGTGGATCCACGAACTCAAATGGGACGGCTACCGCATCGTCGCCACCATCGACGAGGGCGAGGTCCGGCTCTGGTCGCGCAATGCCCTGGAATGGACCGACAAGCTGCCGGACATCCGCGATGCGCTGCAGGGGCTGGGGCTGCGCTCCGGCGCCCTGGACGGGGAACTGCTCGCCGGCAGCGGGACCCGCGACGACTTCAACCTGCTGCAGTCCACCCTCTCGGGCGAGCGGCAGGGGCGGCTGGCGCTGGCGCTGTTCGATCTGCTGCATGTGGACGGCATCGACATCAGCGCGGCGCCCCTAATCGAACGCAAGTCGCTGCTTTCCGCCCTGCTGCAGGACGCGCCCGCGCATCTGGCGTACAGCTCGCATATCGAGGGCGATGGCGAGGCGGCCTGGCGGCTGGCGAGCGAACGCGACTTCGAGGGCATCATCTCCAAACGCGCCGACCGCCCGTACCACGGCGGGCGCAGCGACGACTGGCGCAAGACCAAGCTGCTGGCCAGCGACGAGTTCGCGGTGGTCGGCTACACGGCGCCAAAGGGCAGCCGCAAGGGCTTCGGCTCGCTCCTGCTGGCCAAGCCCGACGACGAACACGGCTGGCGCTACATGGGCCGGGTGGGCAGCGGCTTCAACGACGCACTGATGCGCGAAGTCACCGGCAAGCTGCGCGGTGGCGGCGCCAAGCCCACCGCCTTCGTCGGCACCACCGACACCGACCTGCGCAGCGCGACGTGGTTCGCCCCGCGGTTCTTGGTCGAAGTGAACTTCCGCGGCATCGGCCGACAGGAACTGCTGCGCCAGCCCTCGCTCAAGGCGGTGCGTTGGGACAAGGACGTGGCCGACCTTGCAGACAGCGACCGCGACCCCAGCAAACCGGTGACGGACATGGCACGCGAACCCTCCGCACGCAGCAGCAGCGCCGACAGACGTGGCACCAACGGGGCAGCGGCCCCGGCGAAGAAGGCCGTCTCGAAGGGGGCGGTCTCGAAGAAGGCCGTCTTGAAGAAGGCCACCGCCAGGAAGGCGGCCGCGAAGAAGCCGGCTGCGCAAGCGGCCCCGAAGAAGGCCGCGAAGACCGCCGCCCGCAAGGGCGCTCGCGGAGCGACTCGGCCCGCGGACCTGCCCACGCTCTCGAGCCCCGACAAGGTGCTGTTCCCGGACACGCGGACCACCAAACAAGAGGTCTGGGACTACTACATGGCGGTCATGGACCAGCTGCTGCCGGAGATCGTCGGGCGGCCGCTGTCGATCATCCGCTGCCCCGGCGGCATCGCCCAGGCCTGCTTCTTCCAGAAGCACCTGACCGCCGGGCTGGAGCGCGTGGCCACGGTCCGCCTCAAGGAGGAGAGCGGTCGCAACGCCGACTACCTCGTGGTCGAGGATGCGGCTGGGCTGATGGAACTGGTGCAGTTCAATACGCTGGAATTCCATCCCTGGGGCGCGCATGCCATGGATCCCGACGTGGCCGACCGGGTGGTCTTCGATCTCGATCCGGGCGAGGGCGTGCCGTTCGCCGAAATGAAGAAGGCGGCGACCGACATCCGCAAACTGCTGGCGCAGCTCGAGCTCGAATCCTTCCTGCGTGCGTCGGGCGGCAAGGGCCTGCACGTGGTGGTGCCGCTCAACCCCGGCTGCGACTGGGACCTGACCAAGCGCTTCGCGCGGGGCTTCGCCGAGACGCTGGCGCAATCGCAGCCAGACCGCTTCCTGGCCACGGCGACCAAGAGCAAGCGCAGCAAGCGGATCTTCATCGACTACCTGCGCAACGGACGCGGCGCGACCGCGGTGGCCTCGTATTCGCTGCGCGGCAGGCCGGGCGCGCCGGTGGCGATGCCGCTGGCCTGGAGCGAACTGCCCAGGCTGGCGGGGGCGGGCGTGTTCACCATCAAGGACGTGCCGGCCCGGCTGCGACGCAGGCGAAAGGATCCCTGGCAGGGCATCGACGAGATCCAACAGAACCTGGCGCGCTGGGCGCACGACGATTGAACGTATCCAAGGAGGATGAAATGCACCACAAGTTCCCCGCAGCCGCCGCGATGGCGCTCCTGCTCGCCGCCTGCGGCGGCAACGACACCGAGTCGGGTGTGGACGCGCCTGGACAGGACGAGAGCCCGATGACCCGGGCGCTGGACGCTGGCGCCGCCGCGATCCAGGACAAGCCGCCGATCGAGGCGCTCAATGCCTATCTCGACGGCTTCCATTTCTACAACGGCCGCATGGACGCGCAGATGGAAGCGCATCACTACTGCGCGGTGCTCAACGACGACCTGATCCAGTGCGTGATCTACGACGGCAGCGTGCGCGAGGCCAAGATCATGGGCGTGGAATACATCGTCAGCGGCGAACTGTTCGCAGGGCTGCCCGCAGAGGAAAAGGCGCTGTGGCACAGCCATGTGCACGAGGTGAAATCCGGCGCCCTGGTCGCGCCAGGCCTTCCTGAGGTGGCCGAACACGCACTGATGCAGAAGTTGGTGGGCACCTATGGCAAGACCTGGCACACCTGGCATACCGACCAGGACCTGGAACTGCCTTACGGCGTGCCGCAGCTGATGATGGGCTTCACTGCCGACGGACAGGCCGACCCGGCGATGATCGCCGCGCGTGACGAGCGCCTGGGCATCGACAGCCAGGCCAAGCGCGCCGATCGTGCCGACATCCCGGCGCCTCCGGTCGATCCGGGCGCGGATGCCTGGCAGCGGGGGCAGGTGTACCAGGTGCCGGATCCAACCGGACATGCGCACCAGCCGGCTGCGTCCCAGGCGACGGGGGAGACGCCCGAACGCAACGCCGACTCCGATGGCAGCGCACACCCCGACGCCCCGCAGGCCGGCCGCAGCGGCGGTGCAGGGGCCGACGAACCGGAAAACGAGGGCTCGCCCACGCGGCCCTGAGACAGTCACCTGGTCCGCTGGCCCACGGGTCGCCGGCGGAGACGCGCTGCAGCCGTCGCATTCCTGCCCTGCGGGACGCCTTGGGCGTCGTCACCGGGCATGCGTACATCCAGGTGGAGAGACAGGTCGGTCGAACCGGCCTTGTCGCCAGCCGGCGTTCCGGGTGCTACCTTCTGATAGCGCTAACATGCGGCCGCTGTCCGCGTGTCCAATGTCGTCGGCTGTCTCTGGGAGGAACCACATGCCGCTGTCCCTCAACGCGCTGTCCGCGCGTTCGCGTCGCACGCCCGTCATCCCGGGTCTGCTCCTGCTCCTGATCGCGCTGGCCGTAGCGCCCGCGGCGCTCGCGCAGCCCTCCGGTGGCCCCTATGGTCCGATTCCCCAGTCTTACGAGGTTCCGAGCCAGGGCACCGTGTACTTCGTGGCACCGGACGGCGACGCCGCCGCGCCGGGCAGCTCGGCCGAGCGTCCGACCACCATCGAAGCGGCCATCGCGCGCGTGGTCACGGGCGACAGCATCGTCCTGCGCGGCGGTACCTATCGCACCGGCGGCCTGCAGCTCAACCAGGGCATCACCCTGCAGCCCTACCTCGACGAGCGCCCGGTGCTGAAGGGCACGCAGGTCGCGACCGGGTGGGAGGAACTGCGCGACGGCGTCTGGCGCGTCAAATGGGACCGGCTGTTCCCGGCCCAGCCGCTGGCCTGGTGGCGGGTGGAACGCGAAGGCATGCGCACGCCGCTGCACCGCTTCAACAACGACATGGTGTTCGTCGACGGCAAGCCGCTGCTCTCGCAGGGCTGGGCAGGCGAGCTGGGCGATGGCGGCTACTACATCGACTACGAGCGCGGCTACGTGTACGTCGGCGTCGACCCGGCCAAGCACGAGATCGAGATCACCGCCCACGATATCGCCCTGCATCGCCCCTCGCGCGCGGTGCACGGCAAGGAGTCCGACGGGAAGGGGCCGACCATCCGCGGCCTGACCTTCACCCAGTACGCCTTCCGCGCCATCGATATCGAGGGCAAGAAGCCGTCCACGGGCCCGAACGACGAGCCGACCGACGATCCAGTGGGGATTTCCGATCCCTCGCAGCACGGCAAGGAGGTGGTCGGCACCACGCTGGAGAACGTGACCATCAGCTTCACCTCGCGCGTGGCCGGCTACTTCCGCGGCGATGGGCTGACGATCCGCAACTCGCTGATCAGCGACACCGGCACCGAGGGCATCTACGTCATCGGCTCGTCGGACGTGCTGCTGGAACGCAACATCGTGCGCCGCAACAACATCGAACAGCTCACCGGCTACTTCCCGGCCGCGGTGAAGATCTTCAACCAGTCCTGGCGCGTGACGGTGCGCGACAACCTGATCATCGAGCATCCGCATTCCAACGGAGTCTGGTACGACGTGGGCAACCGCGACGGCGTGTTCGCCAACAACCACGTCGAAGGCACCGGGATCGGCTTCTTCTTCGAGATCTCCCGGGGCGTGGTGGTGGCCGGAAACGTGTTCGTGGACAACGAGCAGGGGATCCGCATCCTCAACAGCGCCGACGCACGCGTCTACCAGAACACGTTCTACAACTCGCCGGCGATGTTCGACCGCAACGAGCGCAGCGCCACCGCCGACCACTTCGCCTGGCACCCGGCCACGGGCCCCGACGTCGACGAACGCGAGGGCCATGTGTTCGAGCGCAACCTGCTGGTCGGCGGAGAAGGCTTCACGCAGCCGCTGCTGCACTTCGACCAGCCCGCGGCGATGTGCGGCACGCTGACCCGCCCGATGTCGACGCGGATCGAGGGCAACGTCTACGTGCGCGGTCCCAGCGACGAGCCGCTGGTGACCTGGAGCCCCGTGCGCGGCAAGGACTGCCTGGCCAAGTACGACAGCCTAGCCGCCTTCCAGAAGGCGGCGGGCGCGGAGTCCCGCGGCGTGTCGCTGGCGTTGCCGCACGGCGCGCTGTTCCGCAGCGTGGACCTGCGAGGCTTCGAACTCGCGCGGCCGCATGCGGCGCTGCAGCCGGCGGCCGTGCCCGACGAAGCACGCGAGGTGCTGGGCTGGCGCGGTGATGCGTTGCCGGGTGCGTATCCGGCTGTGTCGGCAGGCAACTAGCCCCGCAGCCGCTGGCATGTCGGTCTGGCGGGGGCGCGCCGCGTGCACGCCTCACGTCGGGCCGACATGGCCTCTGGAACCATGCGCGCACGCAGCAAGGGTTCCAGGCGATGTCCGACATCCCCGTCACCGGCGAGGTTTCCAACAGCAAGCTGGCGGCGGTGTTCGACAGTCGCCGCGCGGCGCACGAGGCAGCGGCGGCGATGTGCCGCGAGATGGACATCGCGCTGCCGCAGGTCAAGCTGGTCGGTCCCGATTCGACCCATGTGGACATCCAGCTCGAACCCGAAGGCGGCGGCATCTGGCGCACGATCGTCGTCGCCCACATGTGGCTGGGACTCTGGGGCGCTGTGCTGGGCTTGCTGGCGTTCGGGCTGCTGTACTGGGGGCAGGTGCCCTTCATCGTGCAGTCGCCCATCGCCGCGGTCCTGGTGCTGCTGTTCTTCGGCGCGACCGCGGGCCTGCTGCTGGGCGGGCTGGTGTCGCTGCGCCCCGACCACGACCGCTACATCCACGCCACCCATGATGCGATGGCGCAGGGACGCACCACGGTCGTGGTCCACGCACTGAGCCGGGAACAGTGCAGCCGCGCGGCGGCGTTCCTGTCCGCCCGTGGCGCCGACGTGACGCAGACGCTCTAGATCCGCATGTGGCAGCCTCGGCCCGGCGCTAACATGCGCCGTCACCGAACCGGATCGCCCATGTCCAGGCCACAGCGCGACCCGTATCCGGATGCCCTGCGCGCCGGCGCACTGCTGGTGGTGGTGTTCGGCCACTGGGTGGCGACGCTGCCGCGGCTGTCCGGCGGCCGCCTCGTGGGTACCGACCACCTGCTGGCCAGCTGGCAGGCCGCAGGGATGCTGACCTGGCTGGTGCAGGTGGTGCCGCTGTTCGTGTTCGTCTCGGCGGCGGTAAGCGCCGACGGCGTCGCCAGGCGCATGGACGGAGACGGGCAGCGGGGTTGGTGGGCATCGCGTGCGCTGTCGCTGGCGCGGCCGACGGTGACCTATCTGGCTGTCCTGGTGGCGCTGGCCCTGTTCGGACTGCTGTCGGGCGGGCGCGTGCTCACCGTGTTCGACCAGTCGCTGACCATCCATCTGTGGTTCCTGCTGATGCTGCTCACGGTGCAGGCGCTGCTGCCCTGGTGCCTGCGCCTGGATACGCGCTTCGGGGGCGCCGCGGTCCTGGCGCTGGTGCTGGTCGCCGCGGTGCTGGACCTGGTCCGCGCCGACATCGCCTCGCTGCAGCATCTGCGCGACCTGGGCCTGCGCGTGTCCGAGCGGCCCGCCGGCATCGCCTGGCTCAACATGCTGGTGGTCTGGCTGATTCCACAGCAGTTGGGCATCGCCTGGAGGCGCGGGCGGTTCCGCGGTGTCGGCGCCGGCCTGGCGTTCCTGTCGCTGGGCGCGGCCTGGCTGCTGCTGGCGATGGCGGGCGGCTACCCGCTGGCCATGGTGGGCGTGGCCCTGGCAGGCAACAACATGCTGCCGCCCACGCTCGCGCTGATCGGGGTGATGTGGCTCCAGGTAGGCGCGGTGCTCGCGTTCGAACCGCTCGCGCGGCGTGTACTTGCAGGACACGCGCCTGCGCGGGCGATCGCGGTGCTCGGCGCGCTCGGCATGCCGCTGTACCTGTGGCACAAGCTGGCAGAACTGCCGGCGGCCTGGCTCGGCGAACGCCTGGGCCTGCCGATCGATGCCGGACTACCCGGGGAGCCGGGCTTCTGGCTGGGACGCGCCTGCTGGATCGGGCTGTGCCTGCTGATGGTCGCGCCCGTGATCGCGGCGGTGCTGCGCTTCGAACTGGGCCGCGTTCGCGAGGTCCCCGCAGTGGACGGGCTGGCCCGCATCCTGGTTGGCGGCATCGCGCTGTACGCGGGCCTGGCCGCGGCACTGCTGGGTGGCGTCTGGCCGGGCGCGGTGCTCGCGCTGCCGCTGGTGCTGCTGGCGTCGTGGCAGTTGCGCCAGCGCGGCGTGCAAGCCGCACGCGGAGGTACCGATGTCGCATGATCCACGCCGCATCCGCCGGCGGGCCGCGGCCGGGCTCGGACTCCTCGTCGCCTGCCTGCTGCTGGGGCTGTCCGCCTGCCGCTCGCTGCCATCGGCCTCGGCCCCGCTGCGGGTGATGACGCTCAACGTGCGCCTGCCGCTCGACGCGGACGGCGCCGACCACTGGACCCTGCGCCGCGACGCGATGGCGCGGCTGATCGGCGACACCGCGCCAGATCTGATCGGCACCCAGGAACTCATGCGCAGCCAGGCCGACGACCTGGCCGCCCGCCTGCCGGAGTACGCCTGGTTCGGAGTGGGCCGGCGTGGCGGCGACAGCGACGAGCACATGGGGATCTTCTATCGCCGCGACGCCATGCGCCTGCTGGCATCGGGACATTTCTGGCTGTCCGACAGCCCGGAGCTGCCCGGCAGCATCAGCTGGGGGCATCCGTATCCGCGCATGGTCAGCTGGGGCCTGTTCGAGCGTCGTGCCGACGGCCTGCGGCTGCACCTGTTCAACACCCATCTGCCGTACCGGGCCGAAGACGGGGATGCGCGCCTGCGCGGCGCCGGGCTGATCCTGCAGAGGTTGGGGGCGATCGCGGACGGGCCGGCGATCGTGCTGGGCGACTTCAACGACGTTCCCGGCGGCGCCGTGCACCGCCGCCTCACAGCGGTCCTGCACGATGCCTGGGAGCAGGCACCGCGGCGGGAGGGGCCGGAAGGCAGCTTCCACGGTTTCACCGGCACACCCGGAGCTCGCATCGACTGGGTGCTGTCGCGCGGGTTGCAGCCGCTGACGGCGCGCACCCTGGCGCAGCCGGTCGACGGACGGCACGTGTCGGATCACTTCCCAGTGCTGGTCGAGTTCGCTGCCCAGCCGCCTGCACGCTGAGCCTGCTCGCGAGCAGGACGCGTCACGCGCGCCTGGCAGCAACAGTGCCAAACCCGTCGCTCCCCTGAATGGTCGCGTTTGCGCCGACCGCGTGCCGGGGCTAAGGTGGGCCCATCCGCCCTGCGCCGTGACTGCACCGGTGTTCTTCGCGGATCCCTCCCTTCACTTCATACCGTCCAAGGAGATCCTCCATGGAGATTGCCGCCGCGCGCGTTGCGAGCATCCACTACACCCTGACCGGCGATGACGGTCGGATCATCGACCAGTCCTCGGACGGTCGTCCGCTGCGCTACTTCCACGGCGCGGGCAACATCATCCGGGGCCTGGAACAGGCGCTGGCCGGCAAGCGGGCAGGGGACGCGCTGCAGGTCGACGTGCGGCCGGAAGACGGCTACGGCCCTCGCAACGAAGCCATGGTGCAGCTGCTGCCCCGCGCGGCCTTCCAGGGCGTAGACAAGGTCGAGCCGGGCATGCAGTTCGAGGCGACCAGCGAGCGCGGCGCACTGCTGGTGACCGTGGTCGAGGTCGCCGGCGATACCGTGCGCATCGACGGCAACCATCCCCTGGCCGGCGAGACCCTGCATTTCGACGTGCGCGTGCTCGACGTGCGCGAGGCCACCGAGGCCGAGAAGCAGTCCGGCCGGGTCGAGCAGGGCTGAACGCGGCCTGATGGGCCGTCCGTGCGGCCCGTCCCGGCAACTGCGCCCGCCCATGCCATTTGGCCCGGGTGGCAGGGCGCCACCATCGCTATGCTCGCCGCAGGGCGGCATGCGTGCAAGACCGCCTTCTTTGAATATCAATAGATTGGAGAGCGATCTTGAAGAGAAACATCTTGTCGGCAGCCACGCTGCTGGCCTTGGCCCTGTCTGCGCCGGCGCTGGCCCATGACGGTCACGGCTGCCTGGACGAGGCCTGCACGCTGCAGGCGCTGGTACCGGTCGAGGCTGGCGGCGGCGCGGCGGGCGGCACCATCCAGGCGCAGCGCTATGGCAGCTGGGGCTTCGACACCGCGGGCATGGATCGCAATGTCGCGCCGGGCACCGACTTCTTCGCCTACGCGAGCGGGCAGTGGGCCAAGACCACGCAGATCCCGGCCGACCAGTCGAGCTACGGCAACTTCCGCGTGCTGCGCGACCTGTCCGAGGCGCGCGTGCGCGGGCTGCTGGACGGCTATCCCAAGGCCGATCCGGCCACTGGCGGCGACCCGGCCAAGATCGCCACGTTGTACCAGGACTTCCTCGACGAGGCCGCGATCGAGGCGCGCGGCGATGCGCCGCTGCAGCCGCTGATCGCACAGCTGCGCGACGCGCCCGACAAGGATGCGCTGGTGCGCGCCAGCGTCTCGCGCGGCTTCGGCGGCGGCCTGTACCGGCTGATGGTGTCGGACGACCAGCGCAATCCGGACCAGTACACCCTCTACCTGTCGCAGTCGGGCCTGGGCCTGGGCGATCGCGAGATGTACCTGCGCGAAAACTTCGCGCCGCAGCGCGAGCGTTACCTGGCCTACCTGGCCGAACTGCTGACCCTGGCCGGCTGGGACGATCCCGAGGGCAATGCCAGGAAGGTGCTGGACTTCGAGACCCGCATCGCCGAAGCGCACTGGACCCGCGCGCAGAGCCGGGACCGCGACAAGACCTACAACCCGCTGGCGCTGTCGGAGTTCGCGGCCAAGGCGCCGGGCTTCCCCTGGGCGAGCTTCTTCGAGGCCTCCGGCGTTGCGCAGGCCGAGGTGGCCGTGGTGCGCCAGGACAGCGCCATCCCGCAGATGGCCAAGGCGTTCGCCGATACCGACCTCGACACGCTCAAGGCCTGGCAGGCCGCCGACCTGGTCGACTCGATGGCGCCGCTGTTGCCGGCGCGCTTCGTCAAGGCGCATTACGAGTTCCGCGAGAAGTTCATGTCCGGCCAGCCCGAGCCGCGCGAGCGCTGGAAGCGGGCCGTTTCGTTCGTGGAAGGCACGATGGGCGAGGCCATCGGCCGCGACTACGTGGCGCGCTACTTCCCGGCCGACGCCAAGGCCAAGATGGACGACCTGGTGGCCAACGTGAAGCTGGCCATGGGCGCGCGCCTGGACGCGCTGGAATGGATGTCGCCCGAGACCAAGGCCGAAGCCCGCGCCAAGCTGGCCGGCTTCGGGCTGAAGATCGGGCATCCCGACCAGTGGCGCGACTACAGCGCGCTGGAGGTGCGCGACGGCGACGTGTTCGGCAACGCGCTGCGCGCGCGCACCTTCGAGTGGGATTACCGCCGCGCCCGCATCGGCAAGCCGGTGGACAAGGCCGAGTGGGGCATGACCCCGCAGACGGTGAATGCCTACTACAACTCGGTGAAGAACGAGATCGTGTTCCCGGCCGGCATCCTGCAGCCGCCGTTCTTCGATCCCGACGCCGATCCGGCGGTGAATTACGGCGCCATCGGCGGCGTGATCGGCCACGAGATCATCCACGGCTTCGACGACCAGGGCCGCAAGTCCGACGGCGCCGGCGTGCTGCGCGACTGGTGGACGGCGGAGGATGCGTCGAAGTTCGAGGCGCAGGCCGCGAAGCTGGGCGCACAGTACGAGGCCTACGAGTTCCCGCAGCTGCCGGGCATGCACATCAATGGCCGCGTGGCGATGGGCGAGAACATCGGCGACCTGGGCGGCCTGACCATCGCCCTGGAGGCATACCGTCGCTCGCTGGACGGCAAGCCGACACCGGTGATCGACGGGTTCACCGGCGAGCAGCGCCTGTTCCTGGGCTGGGCGCAGGTGTGGCGGACGCTGTGGCGCGACGATGCGCTGCGCCAGCAGCTGGTCAACGGCACCCACTCGCCGGGGCATATCCGCGCGTTCGCGCCGCTGCGCAACATCGATGCCTGGTACGAGGCGTTCGGGGTGAAGCAGGGCGACCCGCTGTGGATCGCGCCCGAGGACCGCGTCCGCATCTGGTAAGCGGTCAGGCTGCAAGAGGGGGCAGGCGGTGCCTGCCCCCTTTCGATTTTCCGGGACGTCCGCCGCTCCGCACGGCCGCCCCAGCACTCGCGTGATTCCGGCCGACGGAGTCGCCGGCCGCGCTCAGCGCGTCGCGCCCCCGGTGTTGCCGCGGGAGTCCCAGTCGCCGCCATCGCGCAGCACGCGGATTCTGTTCTCCACGTCGCGCACGCCGCCGCAGCGTTCGGCCAGGTCTTCGGCGCGGTGCTTCATCCAGCGTTCGCCCACCGTGCCCGACAGGGTGACCACGCCCTGCTTTACCTCGACCTCGATGTTGCTGGCATCGACGTCGTCGTCGTGGGTCAGCCGCTCGCACAGATCCTCGGTGATGCGCTGGTCGGAACGCAGGTAGTTCTTCGGCCCGCGGCCGCGGAATCCGCCGCCCTGCCGGCTGGAGTCTCCGCCCCGACGCTGGTCGTCCTGATCGTGGCGGCTCGCGCTGTCTGGTCCGTACCAGCCCCGTGGATTGTCTCCGAAGGCACCGCCGCTGCGCGCCTCGTGGCGGGGACCGGCTCCGCCGCCACGCCCCAGGTAGCCGCCGCCGGCGAAGTCGCCGCCGTAGGCCGGCTGCGCGCCACGCCCGCTCTCGCCCTGGTATTGACCGCCGGAACGGAAATCCTGGTCGGCACCGCCGCCGAAAACGCCGGTCGTGAAGCGATCATCGCCCGACCACTCCGGCGTGTATTCGCTCCCGCGATAGGATCGGCGCGGGCGGAAATCGCCGTCGCTGCTGTCGGCCTCGCGCTTGCCGCGCACGCCGCGCGGCCCGTCGCGGTCCAGGCCGCCGTGGTCGCGCGTGGATTCGCCGTAGCCGCCCTGGGGGTAGGCGCCGCGGTCGTAGCCGCCCTGGCCGTGGCCATAGCGGTCGGCGAGCTGGCGCGTGTAATCGTCGTCGCTGTCGCGGCGCCGCGTGTCGCTGTCGTCGAGCCAGGAGCGGCGGCGCTGGCGCTCGCTCCCGCGTGGATCCCGGTCTGCCATGTCCTACTCCGTGAATTGGGGGGAACGTCGATCCTGCCTGTCGGCCCGTGGGGACAACGCATCCGCCGCGTGGAAATTCCGTTGCGCCGGTTCCGTGCCTCGAACGACGTGCGGCCGGGCTGGCGCGTCCGCTTCACAGCGGGTCGGCCGTGGCCTATCGTGCGGCTCCCTTTCCCCGTGGAACGCCCATGATCCAGCGCATCGACGCCGGCCCGCGCATGTCCGAAGCCAGCATCCACAACGGCGTGGTCTACCTTGCCGGGCAGGTGCCCGAGACCGATGGCGCGGACATCGAAACCCAGACGCGCGAGGTGCTGCAGGCGATCGACGATCTGCTGGCCCAGGCGGGCAGCGACAAGAGCCGGATCCTGCGCGCGCAGATCTACCTGGCCGACATCGGCGATTTCGCCGGCATGAACCGCGCCTGGGACGCCTGGGTGCTGCCGGGGCAGGCGCCATCGCGCGCCACCGTAGAGGCACGCCTGGCGCGACCGGAGTGGAAGGTGGAGATCGTGGTGACGGCTGCCGCCGGCTGAGTCCCCCGGTGGGCCGAAGGGACGGGCGGGCGCGTTACCGGTTTGCCTGGCCTGTCCGCTCGGCCGACCCCGACTTCCGTCATGGGCAGCAGGCTGCACGAGGGTGGTAGAACATCGCCACCATCCGGGGAATCCTGACCATGCGCACCACCCGCCGCGACCTGTTCAAGCTCGGCGCGCTTGCCGCCGCCTCCGCCACGCTCCCCTCGATCGCGGCGGCGGCCGCGCCAGCGCCCGTTCCGCGCGCAGCCAAGCCACTGCGCATCCTGATCCTCGGCGGTACGGGCTTCACCGGCCCGTTCCAGGTGAACTACGCCCTGGCGCGAGGCCACCGGGTCACCCTGTTCAACCGCGGCAAGAGCCCCTCGCCGGAGTGGGGGAGCGAGGTCGAACAGCTGCATGGCGACCGCAATACCGGCGATCTGTCCGCGCTGGCGGGCCGCGAGTGGGACGTGTGCATCGACAATCCCACCTCGCTGCCGTTCTGGGTGCGCGACGCGGGGCAGGCGCTGCGGGGACGGGTGCAGCAGTACCTGTTCATTTCCACCATCTCGGTCTATGCGGACGGATCGCGGCCGGGGATCACCGAGGACGCTCCGCTCGCCGCCTACCGCGGCAAGGACGCGATGGCCGAGACGCGCGAGAGCATGATCGCCGACATGGCCGCGCTGTACGGTCCGCTCAAGGCGCTGAGCGAGGCGGAGGCGCATCGCCAGTTCGGGGACGCGGTGACCATCGTGCGTCCCGGTTACATCGTGGGTCCGCGCGATGCCACCGACCGCTTCACCTACTGGCCGCACCGCATCGCGCAGGGCGGGGAAGTGCTGGTGCCCGGGGATGGCGAGGATCCGGTGCAGATCATCGACGGTCGCGACCTGGGCGAGTGGGTGATCCGCCTGGCCGAGAATCGCACGACCGGCACCTTCAACGCCTGCGGCCCCGACTACACGCTCAGCACCGATGCGATGGTCCACGGCTGCCACGCCGTGACGGGCGGGCAAGCGACGTTCACGCACGTGCCGGCGGACTTCCTGGAATCGCGCGAGACGGGATTCCCCATTTGGGTCTCGCGCGAACATCCGCAGTACGGCGGCTACGGATCGGTGAGCAACGCGCGTGCGATCGCGGCAGGGCTGACCTTCCGCCCGCTGGCGACCACCGTGGCCGACCTGATGGACTGGTTCCGCGCACTGCCGGCGGAACGGCAGGCCAAGCTGCAGGCAGGGCCCACGCGTGAGCAGGAAGCGGCGATTCTCCAGGCATGGAAGAGCAGGGCCACGTAACCCTGTCGTACGACATCGCGCGCAATAGATGGATTGATCGGGCCAGTGCCGCCTCCGAGGGGCGGCACGTTGCGGCCTGTGCTGCCGACAGCTAGCCCTCAAAAACAATCGGCCAGCCGCACCGAACGCGGCTGGCCGATCGAACCCTGCCTTGCGGACGGGCCCGTATTCACCGGGCCTGTACCCAGAACGCTGGCGTCAGCGCCAGACGCGTTCGCAGCGCTGCTCGACCACGCGGTCTCCACGCCGCTCCTGCGAATTGCCCTGGACCTTGCGCCCCACGGCGCCGCCGGCGATGGCGCCACCCACGGTCGCGAGATCGCGCCCGCTGCCGCTGCCGACCTGGCTGCCGATCACGCCACCGATGACGGCGCCGGCCGCCGTGCCAGCAATGCGGTTGGGGTCGCCACTGCCGCGGCGCACCTCCACCTCGTCGCAGACCACGCGGCTGCCGTCGCTGAAACGGCGGCCCTCGTCCTCGGGGCCATAACTCTGCGCCTGGGCAAGCGGCGTCGCCACCAGGGTCAGGGCCGCAATCGCAATGCCATGGATCGATTTCATGGGAACGTCTCCCGTTTCGAGGTGTGGCGGGCATGCTGCAGGCACCGGCGAAAATCCCCGGTGAAATACGCCGCACCGGCCGGCACCGATTCAGTTGCCGGCCATCCGCAACGCCATCACGCCTCGTTGGGCGCGCGCCAGCCAGCATGCCGTCGATGGATGCGAAGCCTCGACGTCCGCTGGGCGGACTGCTGTTCCTGCTGCTGGTCGCGTTCGCCGCCTGGGCGCTGTGGTCGGGCGCGCTGCGCCTGCCCGATGCCTGGAACCCGTGGGCGCCGCTGCAGATCGACGATCCGCCGAACCTGCTGACGCCAATCAAGTTCAGCCGCGCCAGCGGCGACCCCAGGGCCTGTCGCGCCACGCTCGCGCAGGCGGGGCTGGTGGCGGAGGCCATGGAAGATCGCCCCACCGGCGAAGGCTGCGGCTTCGCCAATGCCGTGCGCATCTCGCGCAGCAGCGTCGAGGTGGGCGAGCCGTTCGCATTGAGCTGCCCCGCAGCGCTGTCGCTGGTGATGTGGGAACGCCATGCGCTGCAGCAGGCGGCGCAGCGACAGCTCGGCAGCCGGGTGGTGCGCATCGAACATGCGGGCTCCTACGCCTGCCGCAATCTCTACGGTCGCGAGCACGGCCGGCGCAGCCAGCACGCCACCGCCGACGCGCTCGATATCTCAGGCTTCGTGCTCGAGGACGGACGACGCATCCGCATCCTGTCCGACTGGGAACGCGAGCCCGCCACGACGCCGACGGCGGAAGCCGCCTTCCTGCGCGAGCTGCGCGACGGCGCCTGCCAGTGGTTCGATGCGGTGCTGGGCCCGGACTACAACGCCGCGCACGCCGACCATTTCCACTTCGATCGCGGCCGCGCGCGGATCTGCCGCTAGGTGGGGACTGCCGGCTGCCCCACCGCCGGCGCATCCTCGTCCTCGATCGCGCCCAGCGGGAAGAACGCACGGTACGGCCGCGCCTCGTCCACCGCGCGCGCGAACGAGGGGCGGGCCAGCAGGCGCTTGCGATACGCGTGCAGATGCCCGAGCGCGGCCGGGATCGGACGCGTGTAATGGGCGTAGAACAGGAAGGGCGCGGCCGCGCAGTCGGCCAGGCTGAAACGCTCCGCCACTGCCCAGGTACGACCCGCCATCCTCGCGTCCAGCCAGGCATAGGCGGTGTCGAGCAGGGCAGCGGCCTCGGCCACGCCGTGCGGATCGCGGGCGCCCTCCGGGCGAAGCGCATCGAACACGAACTTCTGTTGCGGCGTCGACACGTAGTTGTCGAAGAAGCGGTCGAGCATCCGCACTTCCAGCGCTTCCTCCGCATCGGCCGGGATCATCGGCCGCGGCCCCGGATGATGCAGTTGCAGGTACTCGATGATGGTGCTGGCCTCGATCACGGTGCGATCGCCGTCCACCAGCAGCGGGAAGCGCCTGACGGGCCAGCGCTCGGTGAGTTCCTGCATATGCCCGGCCTGGTCGAGCTGGCGGTATTCGAAGGCCGTGCCGTTCTCGTAGAGCGAGACCAGCACCTTCTGGCAATAGGAAGAGAAGGGGTGTGCGTAGAGGATCGGCTTCATCGGGTGGGCCTGCGCGAGATGTCGTCTGCGACGATCCGCAGGCGGGCCGATCGACACCGGCCCGCGGCGGCCATTCGATCCAGGTCAGCGCCCAGCGTTGCGGCGGCCGATCAGGCCGGCGGCGTCAGCTTCAGCAGGCGCCCGCCGCCGCCATCCTCCAGCAGCCAGATCGCGCCGTCCGGCCCCTGTTCGACCTCGCGGATGCGACGGCCCATCGGATAGCGCCGGTACTCGGCGGCCGCCGTGCCGTTGAAGCGCACGCGCACCAGCGCCTGCGATGCCAGGCCGCCGATGAAGGCGTCGCCACGGAAGGTACGGAACAGCTCGCCCGAGTAGATGATCATGCCCGCGGGGGCGATCACCGGCGTCCACCAGGCCTTGGGCGCTTCGAGGTCGGGACGGGTGCTGTGGTCGGGGATCGGCGCGCCGCCGTAGTGGTTGCCGTTGGAGACGAGCGGCCAGCCGTAGTTGCGGCCACGCAACACCAGGTTGAGTTCGTCGCCGCCCTCCGGGCCCATCTCGTGCGACCAGAGCCGGCCCTCGGCATCGAAGGCGATGCCCAGCGGATTGCGATGGCCGAACGACCACACCTGGGCCGCCACGCCGCCCTGGCCGGCGAACGGGTTGTCGCCGGGAATGCTGCCATCGTCGTTCAGGCGCACGATCTTGCCGATATTGGTCGACAGATCCTGGGCCGGTTCGAACTTCTGCCGGTCGCCCGAGGTGATCCAGAGCTTCCCCGCCTGGTCGAACGCGAGCCGATGACTGAAATGGTTCTGCCCGCTGACCTTGGGCACCTGCTCCCAGATGCGCTCGATGCTGTCGAGGTGGCCGCCGCCGGACGTGTCCAGGTTCAGCCGCGCACGGATCACGACCGCGCCGTAGATCGCGCCGCTGCGCTCGATATAGCTCAGGTAGATGCGCCGGTTGCCCGCGAACTGCGGATGCAGGATCACGTCGCCCAGGCCGCCCTGGCCGCCATAGGCCACGGTGGGTACGCCGCTGATCGTGCCGACCTGGCCATTGGCGGGGTTCACCAGCCGCAGCGCGCCGCGCTTCTCGGTCGCCAGCAGGCGGCCATCGGGCAGGAAGCTCATTGCCCAGGGCTCGTCGAGGGTGGCGACCGGCGTGCTGCGGAAGGGCGGGTCAGGTTCGATGAGGCGCCGCCGCGGCCCGTTGCCGCCGGTGGTGCGGGTGACGGATGCCGGTGCCACCGCGGCTGGCGCCGATGTCGTCTCCGACAGTGCCGGCTGCGCTGCGCGTGCGGCAGGACGGGCGACGATCATCGCTGGCGGGGAAGCGCTCTGACGCGACTTCGCGGCGGCGCTCTCGCGGGCGTCGGCGGAGGATTCTTCCACGACCACCTCGTCACAGCCGGTCACGGCCAGGGCGAGGCACAGCACAGCCAACCAGGTCAGTCGCATGCGCGTGCTCCATGCAGGGCGGGGACGCACGATCTCCGGTGCGCGACGCGCTTCCAGTAGCGCGCGTGCCGTTAGCTTAACGTGATCGCTTGCGGCGGTGCAGGCGTGCGTGGGAGCCAGGTCACAGTCCGACCGGTGACTTCCGCGTCGCCGGTGTCCCGACTCGCCGACAAGGTCAGCTGGAGCGCATTGCACGGACCACCGCCCGGACGCCTGCCTCTTCCCGCGCGAACAATGGCAGCCAATCCTGCAAAGCCACCTGCGTCCGCGGATCTGCGGACGCTATCGGTCGATCCCCAGCTCCCGATAGAACGCCACCACCACAGGATCGGTGCGCACGTCGCGCATCGAGATCGGGCGGGCGAGGGTGATGCCCTCCAGCGTCCGCGCCCGCGACAGCGTCACGTAGGTCTGGCCTTCCGCGAACGCACCCCCGTCGCCGAGGTTCAGTGTCATCGCATCCAGGCTCAACCCCTGCGACTTGTGGATGGTCATCGCCCAGCCCAGCGCCAGCGGGAACTGTTCGAAGCTGCCCACCACCTCGGCCTCTACCCGCCGCGTCTGGTAGTCGTAGGAATACTTGTACTTGTGCCAGGTTTCGCGCCCCACAAGCAGCACGTTCTCGGTTTCGTCCTTGCGCACGCGGATGTGGTCGTCCTCCAGCCCGACCACGGTCGCCAGGTCGCCATTGATCCAGTCGGGCTTGCGGTTCTTCAGGAAGATCACCTTGGCGCCGGGCTTGAGCTCGAGCCGGTCGGGTACCGGCAGCTTCCATTTGTTGGCCGCCACCGTGCCGCCCACCCGGGCCTCGTACAGGCGTACCTCGCCCGGCAGCTGGTCCAGCTCGCGCATGTTGATGCTGCGCGCGCTCTGGTTGGTCGGCACCAAGTACGTGCCCACCGGCGCATCGGCCGCGCGGTCGCGGTAGCAGGTCCGGTTGAACAGGGCGACCGCGTCGCGGCAATCCTCGCCCAGGCGGATGCGGTTGAGCGCCTCGATGAATTCCTCGTCCACCTGCCGCCGCACCTTGGCCAGTACCACCGGCACGATCGGCTGCTCGCGGAAGATGTCGGCAGAGAAGAAGTAGCGCGTCTGGTAGCGGTGCGAGAAGTACACGACCTCCTCGGGCGTGCCCACCACCGGCGGCAGCTGCAGCAGGTCGCCGACGAAGATCACCGGTACTCCGCCGAAGGGCCGCTCATCGCCCCGCGCGCTGCGCAGGATATTGCTCATGGTGTCCACCATGTTCGGCAGCACCATCGACACCTCATCGACGATCAGGCACTTCACGTTCTCCAGCACCAGCCGCACCTTCGCGCTCAGCGGATGCTTCTCTTCCGGATCGATCAACCGCGGCGGCAGCCCGAAGAACGAGTGGATGGTGTCGCCCTGGACCGCCGCGGCCGCGACCGCCGTCGGCGCCACCACCGCGCAGGAGTCCAGCTGGCTCCGCAGCCAGTGGATCAGCGTCGATTTTCCCGTGCCCGCCTTGCCGGTCACGAACAGGCCAGGGCAGCCGGCCCGCACCGCTTCCAGGATGAACTCGTACTCCGGCAGCACCTCCACGCCCACCATCTGGTCGGGCGTGGACGTGTAGCGCTTGGCCTTGCGCTCGCCATGCTCGGGCACGATCACGTCCTGCACCTTGGACAGGTCGCGCGCGAGCCACTTGAGGGTGTCGAGGATGCTCATGGGCGAATGATGCGCCCACACGTCGGGAGTCACCAGCGCGATGCCGGGAACGCGCGTGGATGCGGACGGGCGCCTTCACACATGCAAGCCGTGAAGCGGGTAGAGTCGGGCTGCACTCGACGCAGGATGGACGTCGTGGACCCGAGGCCCCGTGCAGCTTCCGAGTCGGGAGCTCTCATGCCCTTTTCCTTGTTCGAGTGCCAGGACGGCACCTTTCTGGTGGTACCGCGCGGGTTCGCGCCACCGCTGCCTGCGTACCAGGCACACGGCGAGTCGATCCACCTCAGCGACCGCTGCCGCCACCTCTACGACACCAGCGTGTGGGATGACGTCTCGCGCGAGGTAGACCGCCAGCTGTACGCGGCGGTTTGTCCCGAGGTGGCGTTCTATCTGTTCGAGCTGCCCGAGGGCGGCGAAGCTGCTGCGCCGGAGCTTCTTCGCGGATAAGACGTGACTCGTGAGGCCTATCCACTCCACGGCCCTGGTGCGTGGCAGGCTGGAAGGCGTCGGCTTTCTGTTGCACCTGGCGCAAGCCGCTGGGCACTGCTTACGAGCAGAACCGGGTTGCGCGCAAGGGGGTTCCGGTCGCGCTCAAGCGAATCCAGGTTGCCCGCAAGCCGTTCCAGGGCGCGTGCAAGCGAGCTCTGCTTGCGCGCAAGCCTGCGACGGCCACCCGCGAGCCGCGTCGGCTCGCGCGCGGGCGGAATTCAACTCGTGGACGGTACGCCCTTCGCCCGATCGCAAGCAGAGCCAGCTTGCGCGCAAGCAAGAAGCGTGTGCGCGCGAGCAGCGATCAGTTGCGCGCGATACGCAATCGTCCGCCATCGGACCAGACAGGCCTGCAGACAAGGAAAGGGGACGGAGAGGATCAAGACGGATTAATCACCTCCGCCCCTTCGGTTCCGCATTGCTAGGCGCTTCCCGGGATTCTTTGGAGAAGTGCGCCACATGTGGGGCAGAAGCGATTGTAGTAGCGGATGGGGTGACCATCCGGGCAAGTCAGTTTCTCGAGGAGCCACGGCTGCCTTTGTAGCGACCGAACTGCCCCAAACTCCCAAGCGAACAGTGCAGCTAGCAGCGCATAACTCAGCCCACCAGTCACTTGAGAAGAGATCGTAAGCGCGTGCCAGACGAACATGGCTACAGCAACAACCCCAGCCCACGGCGGGAAGCGGCGGTAGAGCGTGCGAACGGACTCCTGCGTGAAAAACGGCCATTCGCGCTCGATTATCTCGACGCGGATCTGGAGCAATCCGATGCAACTTGAAACGACGAACACTGCGAGGAAGAGGACAACGAAAAGCGTAGAAGGTAGTGCGAAGCCGATGACTGTAGAAAGCTGTGCAATAAGGCATACAAGAAGCAGCCATTTGCAGATGCTTGATACAACTGCTGCTAGCCGAGGAATCGTCATGCGCCCACCACCAGAATTAAGCCGCGCCGCAAAGCGGGGTCGGCTCGAATGAACTGCTAGGTTGCGGGTTCCGAAGGCCGGTCTTCTTCCGGAACCCGCCCGGAGCTTAGAGCATTGAGTACAGACTCGCGATGGGAGGAACCGGGACGGGAGGAACCGGGGCGGAGGAGATTAAACGAATTAATCACCTCCGTCCCCTTTCGGTTCCCTTCTGGTTCGTTGCGGCTTTTTGCTTCCCGTAAGGGCGATTCGATCATTCAGCGCCGTGTAGGGAGCGCGGAGCCGCTCAACCGCACGTGGATAGTCGTCTTTGTTTAGGGCCCCATGACTCTGGTCGAACTCCTTGATCTCATAAATCGATACATCTGTACCGTCGGGAATGAACTCGGCGGCAAGTATTACCTGGTGATCGATGCTGGCGACCTTTCCAATAACCTCGATCATTTTTCTCAGGTTCTTCTCGTCTTGTCCTGACTGTTGCGGGGTATCCACAACGAACGGGAAAACAGGGCAATCGCCATATTCAACGTTGGTTTTGAGCAGTGCCAAATGGGTCGCGAGCATCGATCGAGGGGCAGAGCTGCCGCCCGTCTGAGCTCTCGCGCCTAGCGAGAATTTGAGCATCTGTTCATCGAGCGGAACGTTCAGCGTCGTGGACAACGACTTCAATTGCCCCAGATAGAACTCCCTCACCTGTTTCTCGCGCGCCTTGTTTTCAAAGAGCTTCATCTTGGCCTTGAGTTCGCGCTCACTTGATTCAAGATCGGTGACGACGGCTTGGATATCGAGAGACACGCGCTTAAAAGCTTGGTCCAGCGTCTTCCGGCTTTGCGCGGCGAGGAGTTCGCTCAGGGCCAGATCAGCCTTTCGGTGGGTGGCAGTCTCTTCATAGAGCGCAATCGTCTGCTCAATCTCATTCAAGCTTAGGCGGATGTCTGTTTCCTCAATCCGAAGGGTCTCGGCGCGGCTTTGTAGCTCTGCGACGAGGGCAGACATTGTGTCCGCGTCCTGAGAAAGGTTGAGGCGCGCATGGAACGAGTTTTCATGCTCCGTGCCACAAGTTGGGCATTCGATTGGACCCGCGGGTAGCTCAGAGAGATAGACGATGTCGGCAGTGAGCTCTCGCCGTGCCTCGCCGGCCAGTTGAAGTTCAGTCCGAACCTGTTCACGAGTGGAAACAATCGCAAGTAGCTTTCCTCGTACTTTCGCCTGTTGCTCGTAAGCAATCGCCGCCTGTTGGCCCAGCTGGGCGAGTTCATCCCGAAATATTTTCGGATCGAGAGATGGAACGTCAGTCGGTAGTACGTCTTCAACGCGCCGGAACGCATCGCGCTGAGCATCCAGGTCTCTCTGCCTCTCCCTGAGCTGCGCAGCCACTTCGTCGCGTTTCTGTTTTGCGTCGAAATATGCGTTCGGCCTCAAGCCAATGAATGCTTCGAACGTAGGTATCTTCCAGTTGGAGAACTGCCCTAAGCTTTCGTAAGTGTTCCAAGAGGCGCTCCAGCTGCCATCCTGATCCATATAAAAGGGCAGAGTCAGATACTCGGGTCCCGCTTGATCAAACCGCTTCGTAGTGCCCGGGCGTGAAAGCTTCAAGAGATAACCAAAGAACCCGCCTAGGAACTTGTCCCATTCAGATCGGCGTTGTGAAGCAAAGACGAGTTCATCACCACTAAAGAGACCGAGCTTCGGTCCGCTTCGCAGGACCAAGTAGTCTTTACCGTTGAACTCAAACTCAAGTCCGCCGATAGTTTTCGGATCCCAGCTACCCATATTGCGCTTGGGCGCATCGCACCCGAAGACCCAATAGAGGTTTTTAGCGATTCGTGATTTTCCCGTCCCGTTCGGACCGAGCAGTAGTGTCTTGCTGTGGAAGTCCAGGCGCCGCGCGCTCGTGTCGCGCTGCGATACCAACCAAAGCGTCTTGAAAATCACGCTTCGGTTGCTCATGGCTTAGCCTCAGGTTTCGCACCAGTCGCAATATGGAGTACGTTGACGTCGATTGCATCGTTGATCACCAATAGGGCTACGGCGTTTGCGTATCCAGGCAAAAGCCCACGGAACGCATCCAGATCGATCTTCCTTGCTTCGGCCACCAAGTCGTCCATGATCTTTCCTAGCTTGGCAGTTGGAGAGGCCGCAGAAACTTGCGGCAGAACGGTCGCAAGGGCTGAGACGCAGCCCTTCATTTGGTCATTGGTGCGAGTCACCGCATGAGCCAATACGGTCACGCGCGCGTTCCGAATGTCCTTAACCTGAAGGAACGGGTGGCTTTCCGATTGGAGGACGCTGATGGCCTCGTCCAATACATCGCCAATGCTGGGTTTGGCACCCGCCACTCTAGCTAGTACGTCCAGCGCGTCCTCACGCGTGAGGATGCGCTTCTGCAAGTCCTTGAAGCTTGACGCATAAGAGGTGTTGCCAGCCTTTGCCTGCAGTTCCGAGGCAAGCATACGGGCGGCCGTGGTGGGCATCGGAACAGAAAAAGGAAGGTGACCGTCTTCATAGAGTTCTCCCAGCTTTCCGGCAATAAACAAATGCTGGTCCTTGATGGGTAGCGAAGTTCGATGGAGCGAGAAGTTGGATAAGTCCAAGCTGTCGGCATCGTCTAGACCCAACTGTGCGGCAATTTTTTGCCTGAGAGTTTTCTGTCCTGCCTCGGTTAGCTTTGCGACGTCGCAGTCATCCACTGCCTGCTCCGGCCCATCCTCATCCAACGGCACCTTTACGCTCGCGTTCGTAACGAAGCGAAGCTTGGTCGACTGGCCAAGGAATTCCTGCCGACGGCGATAGAGCTTTGCTAGGGTCGAAGGTTCTTTAGATCCGTCCCGTTTTGCCTTGCCGGAGGCCTGCAACTGCTTGAGTGTCCAGCCGCCTGACTGTTCGTTTTTCTTGACTTGGCAGAACTCGACAGTTGTAGGGGCAGTCGAGGAGTCAAGGATGGCTACATCCTCCTTCACCTCCATGCCGACGGCGAAGTCATCGTTGCTCGCGAGCAGTTCGGCAACCATCAGCGCGCCCCACCACTGCTGAAAGGTGAAACCTAGCGTGGCATTTGCGCCAGTTTTCTCGTCGCCAGGTTTGTCGCGCAGCAGCCGTTCTAGCGCGTCTGGCGTCGGCGTCGCGGGCTGATCCGTCATGCGGCTAAGTCCTATGTCCCCTGCCTCAGGGTAACTTATCAGCTCTAGCTGGCGCAGTGGGGCTGCGGTAACTTGGTAAGTGGATTATTTTCAATTGGTTAGCCA
The DNA here is from genome assembly GCF_051162505.1 of Luteimonas campi. Lineage (NCBI taxonomy): Bacteria > Pseudomonadati > Pseudomonadota > Gammaproteobacteria > Lysobacterales > Lysobacteraceae > Luteimonas > Luteimonas campi. Next base: position 240,577 of record NZ_JBNWEM010000001.1, on the reverse strand, counting down.
TGCGAGGTGGGGCGGCTCGAAAAGCTGAGGTACAGGACTCATACGGACTAAGGGGGAAGCACGATGTCCGGTTGGAGTGACCAGTTCAAGATCACGCATTCGGGACTGAAAGGGGACGAAGAGAATTAGGTCGGATCGGCCATGCATCAGGCCACAGGGATGGAGCCCTCGCATCCGTCCATCCGTAGTCCATATAGGCCGCTTGCGTCGCGGCGGACCAAAAGACAAAGGGCCTGACCTCACGGCCAAGCCCTTCGTTCGCATCTGGTGCCGGAAGTGGGACTCGAACCCACACGCTTTTTAGGGCGGCGGATTTTGAGTCCGCTGCGTCTACCGATTCCGCCATTCCGGCGCGGGGGCGCAGTATAGCGAATCGGCCGCCCGGACCCGCATCAGAACGATAGGCCGCCGTGGCGGGCCATGCCGGCAGCGAGGACCAGGATCAGGCCGATCAGGGCGAACTCGATGTGGACGATGCTGCGCAGGCGCGCGACCTGGGCACGGTCGGGAGTCCAGGCGGCGTTCGCGTGCAGCTGGCGGCGCCAGCGCAGGAAGGCGAGGGTGGGCCACAGCGACAGCGCTGCGGCCAGCACGAAGGCGCCCATCTTGGCGTGAAACCAGGGATTGTGCAGGTAGTAGGCGCTGCCCTTAACGCCGAAGAACAGGCGCGCGCCGCCCGCGAACAGCAGCAGGACGGCGGTGAGGCCGTAGCCGCGATCGATACCGCTCAGCCGCCTCATCACGGCCGCGTCGATGGGTCGCGAGAGCAGCGCCGACTGCACGGCCAGCATGACGATCAGGCCGAATAACAGCAGGTGGTGCAGGCTGGCAAGCAGGAAGTCGGGCAGCATGGGGCGGCGTCCTTCGGCGGGGCAGTGCCGCAGGCTAGCGCACGCGGGCTATGCGGCGCGATCGATCGTCAGCGTTGCCGGGACGCGGCGGTACCACTCGCCATCCTCGGGCTCGAACCGGCAGCACTGGTCCATCCGGCCTTCGTAGATGTGCACCGACACCGCGATGGCATCGTCGCTGCCGTTGTGGATGGTGTGGTACTCGTGCGGCGGGATCAGGCTGCCGGCGCTGCCCGGGCCGGCGCGCATGCCGCCGGCGGCGCGGAAGCGGCTGCGCTCGCCCTCGGTCTCGAGCAGTTCGTACTGGGTGATCTCCAGTTCGCCGTGCCACACGCCTTCCACGCACCACAGGCCGCAGTGGTCGTGCACCGGCGTGCCCTGACCGGGGCCCCAGGTCATGGCGATCACGCTGTAGCCGAGGTCGGGGCTGCGGTAGATCTCGCGGCGGGCGTAGTGGTCGTCGAGTCGTTCGTGCACGCAGTCGGGCAGGCGCACGGCCGGGTCGCGGATCAACTCGCACAGCACGCTGCGCAGGCGCGCGGTCACCGCATGCCCGTCGCCGCTGCGCACGGCCGCGTCGACGGCCGCGATGAAGCGGTCCTGGCCCAGGAAGGGGATGCCGGTCGGGGCGTCGGATGCCATGCCCCATTCTAGACCGTACCGCTTGTAACAATTCAAGGGCCGGCCCCCGGGGCTGGCCCGCGCGCGATCAGAGCGACTGCAGGAAGCCCCTGATCGCCGGCCCGAAGCGGTCCATGTCGACGAGGAAGGCGTCATGCCCCTGCGGCGATTCCAGCCCCACGAAGTGCGCATCGGCGCCGCCCCGGGCCAGGCCCTCGGCGATCTCCTCCTGCTGCTCCACCGGGAACAGGATGTCGGTGCGGGCGCCGATCGCCAGGGCGCGCTCGACCTCGATCCCGGCCAGCGCGGCCATCGCGTCGCCGTCGGCGTATTCGGCCAGGTCGAACCAGTCCATGCAGCGGCTCAGGTAGAGGTAGCTGTTGGGGTCGTAGCGGCGCACGAAGCGGCGGGCGTGGCCTTCCAGATAGCTTTCCACCTGGAACTCGAGGCCGAAGGGGTCGTCGTCGGCCTGGTCCGAATCCAGCCGCACGCGGCCGAAGCGCCCGTCCCACTCCAGCGCGGAGCGATAGGTGATCACACCGAGCTTGCGTGCGATGCGCATGCCCGACTCGGGATAGGTGGCATCGTCGTACCCGCCGTTGTTCCAGTTCGGATCCAGGCGGATGGCCTCGCGCTGCAGCGAGCGCACCGCGATCGAGAACGGCAGCGCGCGCGCACTGCCCGAAACGTTGATGTGGGTGCGCGCCAGGCCGGGATGCCGGTGCAGGAACGCGAGCGCGGTCATCCCGCCCATGGAGTTGCCGATCACGCAGGCCAGCTGCGACAGGCCCAGGCCACGCACGACGTGGGCGGCGCCATCGGCGATGTCCTCGATCGAGACGTCCGGGAAATCCAGGCGGTACAGGGCGCCGGTCGCGGGATCGATCGATGCCGGTCCGGTCGAGCCCTTGCAGCTGCCCAGCGAATTGACGCAGACCACGAACCAGCGCTGCGTGTCGATCGGCTTGCCCGGGCCCAGCATCGCTTCCCACCAGCCCGGCGACGGGTCGGCCTCGCTGGAGGCGGCGTGCGCGTCGGGCGAGAGACCGGTGACGATCAGGATCGCGTTGTCGCGCGCCGCGTTGAGGCTGCCCCAGGTTTCATAGGCGACGCGCGCGCCCTGGAGCGTGCCGCCGCGCTTCATCCGGAACGGGGAGGGCAGGTCGATCCAGCGGGTGGCAGGGGGGATGAACTCGGTCATCCCGGAATTCTAGCGGCATCGCGCCTGGCTCGAAGGCGGGCGCCGCCGAGATGGCGCCTCAGCGCGCCTGCGTCCCGATCACCAGTTCCACCGGCGCATCGGCCGGCAGCTTGACTCGCACCGCAGCCGATTCGATATCGCCTTCGGCGCGGTTCGCGCTGCCGGTGGCCGAGATGCGGGCGACCAGCTCGATGTCGGTCAGCGCGGACAGCTTTGCGGTGGGCATCGGGCTGTCGCCATCGTCGAGCACGATGTCCAGCGGCAGGTCCTGCAGCGCATGGCGCTCCACCGCAACCGGCATCGGCAGGCCGCCGGCGGCGCGGGCGATGACGAAGACGGCGGCATCGCCGCGCAGGCGCACGCGCGCGGCGAAGTCCGGATCGAGCGAGACGCGGACGCGCAGCGCGCCCGCCGGCACCGGCGTGGTGGCGGTTGCAGCCGTTCCCTCGGCCGGTGTGGCCGTCGCGGCCGGGGCTTGCGGCAGCGGCGCCAGCCCGGCGGCGTCCCGCGCCTCGTCGATCTGGATCCGCAGGGCGGCAGCGGTTTCCGCATCGAGCGCGGGCAGCAAGGCCTCCCAGGTGGCCGCGGCCGCGGCATCCTCGCCGCGCTGGCGCTGGACCACGCCGATGAACCATTGCGCACGCTGGTTGCCGGGATCGAGCGCGAGGGCACGCCGCAGCTGCGCCAACGCCTCGTCGTCAAACTGGTTACCGGGCGCGGCCTGGGCGCGGGCCTGGGCGGTTTCGATCAGGAGGTCCGGATCGTCCTGGATGTGTTCCAGCGCCTTCATGAAAGCATCGCGCGCCTTGGCGCGCTCACCCTGCGCTGCGTAGGCGCGGGCCAGCAGGCGCCAGCCCTCGGGCTGCGCGGGATCGCGCTGCAGGGCGGCCTCCAGTTCGGCAATGGCCTGCTCCATGGTCGGCGCGGCCTGCTGCGTCGCCACGGCGGCCGCCGGGTCGAGCGCGGCAGGCGTGCCGACGATGCGGTACAAGGCGAAGGCCAGCACCGGCACCACCAGCACCAAGGCGCCGAACAGGCGCGGGGCCGCGCGCCGCAGCGGGGCGGCGACCAGGGCGGCGGTGGCCAGCGCGACCAGCACCAGCACCACGTACAGCATCGGTCCGCTCACCACTCCTGCTCCTCTTCGGCCGGCAGCGGCCGGCTGCCGCGCGCACGCACGATGCGCACCACCACCACCGCGCCGGCCAGCAGCAGCACGCCGGGCGCCAGCCACAGCAGGGCGGTATGGCCGGCGAAGCGCGGGCGGTACAGCACGAACTCGCCGTAGCGCTCGACCAGGAAGACGCGGATCTCCTCGTCGCTGCGCCCGCTGCGCATGAGGTCGAAGACCTCGCGCCGCAGGTCGTGCGCGATCTGGGCGTTGGAGTCGGCCAGCGACTGGTTCTGGCACATCACGCAGCGCAGTTCGGCGACCAGCGCATGGAAGCGGCGCGCCTCATCGGCGTCGCGGAACTCCAGCGGCTTGGCGTCGCGCACCGCCTGCGCGGCGACGAGGCCCGGCACTGCCAGCAGGGCCGCCAGCAGCAGGACGCAGCCGCGGCGCAGCAGCGCGCTCATGGCGCCACCCCGAGCCGGTCGAGCACGGGCGCCAGGCTCTCGGCGATCACCTTGTCGTCCACCGGACCCACGTGCTTCCAGCGCACGATGCCCTCGGCATCGACCAGGAAGGTCTCCGGCGCGCCGTAGATGCCCCAGTCGATCGCCTTGCGGCCTTCATAGTCCACCAGCACCAGCCAGTAGGGATTGCCGAACTGCTCGAGCCAGCGCATCGCATCGGCGTGCTCGTCCTTCCAGTTGTAGCCGACCACGCGCACGCGCTTGCTCTCCGCGAAACGCGTGATCACCGGATGCTCCACACGGCAGCCCGGGCACCAGCTGCCCCAGACATTGAGCAGGTAGGGTTGGCCCCGCAGATCCTGCGAGGACACGAGCCGCCCGGGCTCGTGCAGCACCGGCAGCGAGAACTCCGGTGCCGGCTTGCCGATCAGCGGCGAGGGCAGGGCTTCGCGGTCGGCGCGGTCGGACACCAGCACGCCGTACAGCAGCAGGCCCACCAGGCCGAAGAACACCAGGCCGATCACGACGGCCGACATCGAACGGGAACGCGCCATCAGCCTTCACCTCCGCGCGCGGATACGCCAGCGGCGCTACCTTCCACGCCATCGCCATCCACGCCACCGCCGGCCGCGCGTTCCGCCGCGTCGCCGCGACGGCCGCCGACCCTGCGGAAGCGCTTGTCGAGCGCGGTCACGAAACCGCCGAGCGCCATCAGGAACGCGCCGGCCCAGATCCAGCGCACCAGCGGCTTGATCTGCAGGCGCACGGCCCAGGCGTCGCCGCCCAGCGGTTCGCCCAGGGCGACGAACACGTCGGCCATCACCCCGGCGTGGATCGCGGCGTCGGTCATCACCTGTCCGCCGGAGGCGTAGGCGCGCTTTTCCGGATGCATCAGCGCCAGCGGACGATCGTTGCGGAACGCCTGCACCAGGCCGCGGTCGGCCATGTAATTCGGCCCGGGCACGCGCTCGACGCCGTCGAAGCGGAACGCATAACGTCCGATCTCCACCGTCTGGCCCGGCGTCATCGCCACCTCGCGCTCCACCAGCTGCGCTTCCACCAGCAGCGCGCCGGCCAGGAATACCGCCAGGCCGGCATGCCCGAGCACCATGCCAAGCATTTCCGGGGTGAAGGTGCGACCGGCGGCGCGTACGCGGCTCCAGACGAAGCGCGCCGTGCCCAGCGCCACCCAGGCCGCGGCGAACACGCCGGCGGCGGTCTTGAGCGGACCCTGCGGCGCCACGAACCAGCCGACCACGCCCAGCAACAGCGCAAGACCCAGCCAGGGCAGCAGCATCGCCAGGGGCTTGGACGCCTGCTCCTGCTGCCAGCGCGTCAGCGGGCCCAGCGGCACCAGCAGCACCAGCGGCGCCATCAGCACGATGAACAGGGTACCGAAGTAGGGCGGCCCCACCGACACCTTGCCCAGCTCGAGCGCGTCGGCCAGCAGCGGATAGAGCGTGCCCAGCAGCACCATCGCGCAGGCGGCGGTGAGCAGCAGGTTGTTGACCAGCAGCAGGGTCTCGCGCGAGGACGCGGCGAACGGACGTCCGTCGGGCAGGCGCGGTGCGCGCAGCACGTACAGCAGCAGCGCGCCGCCGATCACCGCCGCCAGGAAGGCGAGGATGAACAGGCCACGCGAAGGATCGGCCGCGAACGAATGCACGCTGGTCAGCACGCCCGAGCGCACCAGGAAGGCGCCCAGCAGCGACAGCGAGAATGTGGCGATGGCCAGCAGCAAGGTCCAGCCGCCGAAGCTGCCGCGCTTCTCGGTGACCGCCTGCGAGTGGATCAGCGCCGCGCCGGCCAGCCAGGGCATGAAGCTGGCGTTCTCCACAGGGTCCCAGAACCACCAGCCGCCCCAGCCCAGCTCGTAGTAGGCCCACCACGAGCCGAGCGCGATGCCGATGGTCAGGAAGCCCCAGGCGACGTTGGTCCAGGGCCGCGTCCAGCGCTGCCAGCGCGCATCGACCTTGCCTTCCAGCAGGGCGGCGATGGCGAAGGCGAACGGCACCACGAAGCCGATGTAGCCGATGTACAGCATCGGGGGATGGATGATCATCCCCGGGTCCTGCAGCAGCGGATTGAGGTCGTGGCCTTCCAGCGGCGCGGGCAGCAGGCGCTCGAAGGGATTGGAGGTGAAGATCATGAAGGACAGGAAGCCGATGGCGACCAGCCCGATCACGCCCAGCACCCGCGCCGACACCACCTCGGGCAGGGCGCGCGACCACAGCGCCACCGCCGCGTTCCACACGCCGAGCATCAGCACCCACAGCAGCAGCGAGCCCTCGTGCGAACCCCAGACCGCGGTGTAGCGGTACACCATCGGCAGCAGGGTGTTGGAGTTGTTGGCCACGTACAGGACCGAGAAGTCCTGCTGGACGAAGGCCAGCGTCAGCGCCGCATAGGCGAAGCCGAGCAGCAGCAGCTGGGCATAGGCGGCCGGCCGCGCGACCCTCATCCAGGCCGGGCGGTTGCCCGCGGCGCCGGCCAGCGGCAGCGCCGCCTGCAGCAGCGCCGCGATCAGGGCGAGGACGAGCGCGATCTGGCCAAGTTCGGGAAGCACCTAGGGATTCGCCTCTGCAGTCATGTCGTGCGCCTGGATGCCGCGCCGGAAAGGCGGGGCGTCATGTCGAAACCGGTGCGCCATCTGGCCGGCGCCGGAGCGCACCGGGCCCTGCACCGGCAACGCGCCACGGAACGACGGGTACGCCGTGTGCAGTGCGGATACGCAGCGACCGGTCAATTCGCGGTCTCCGCCTGCGCGCCTGTTTCGACGTTGTGCTTGCTGTGCGCGAGGCCCATCTTGTCGGCGACCTCCTTGGGCACGTAGGTCTCGTCGTGCTTGGCCAGCACGTCCTCGGCCACGAAGCGGTCGCCCTCCATGCGCCCGGTGGCGACCACCGCCTGGCCCTCGCGGAACAGGTCGGGCAGGATCTTGTCGTAGACCACATCCAGCTGGGCGTCGCCGTCGGTGACGCGGAAGTGGCTGCGCAGCGAGCCTTCCTCGCGCCGGAACGAGCCGGCCTCGACCATGCCGCCAAGGCGGAAGCGCGCTTCGCCCGAGGACACCGCCGCGCCCGCGCTGCCACCGAGGATTTCGTTGGGCGTGTACAGGTAGGCGACATTGCGCTGGAGCGCGAACGCGACCAGGGTCGCGGCGAGCGAGGCCGCGGCCAACAGCGCGACCACGAACCAGAGACGGCGACGGCGGACGGGATTCATCGTTTCAGCTCCTGCGCATCGGTCTGCGCGCGGGCGGCGTCGCGGCGCGCCAGCAGGCGGACGGCACGCAACACCTGGGCGATGCGGATGCGCGGGGCGACGAAGTCCCACAGCAGCACCGCGACGAACACGGCATAGGCCGCGATGACATAGCCGGCGTAGCTCATCGGGCGGCTCCGGCGTTGCGGCGCACCCAGTCCTTGCCGGCCTCGCGCTGCAGGTTGTCTGCGCGCGCGCGGGCCAGCAGCGAACCGATCGCCCAGAACTTGGTGCCGATGACCATCCAGATCAGCGGCGGCAGCATGCTGGCGTCCATCGAGGATTCGCCGAACACGCGGATGGTCTGGCCCTGGTGCAGCGAATTCCACCACACCACCGAGTAGCGGATGATCGGCAGCATCACCACGCCCACGATCGCCAGCAGCGAGGCGGCGCGCGCCGCGGCGCGGCGGTCCTCGATCGCCGCGTACAGGCCGATCACGCCGAAATACAGGAACAGCAGCACCAGTTGCGAGGTCAGGCGCGGGTCCCAGTCCCACCAGGTGCCCCACATCGGCTTGCCCCAGATGCTGCCGGTGGCCAGGGTAATGAAGGTGAACGCGGCGCCGATCGGCGCGCAGGCCATGGCCAGGATCTCGCACAGCTTGATCCGCCAGACCAGCCCGATGGCGCCGTACAGCGCCATCAGCGCGAACATCGCCATGCTCATCCACGCGGCCGGCACATGGATGTACAGGATGCGGAAGCTGTCGCCCTGCTGGTAATCGGCCGGGACCACGAACAGCCCCAGGTACATGCCCACCGCCATGGTCGCCAGGCCGAGGCCGAAGCCCCAGCGCGCCCAGCGCGCGGCGAAGCGGTCGAAATAGGGAGGCGACCCGAGCTGGTGGAACCAGCGCACCACCGGGTTCATGTTGGACATCGGGCTCTTGCTCGCTGGAGGAGGGGCCGCGGGGCGGCAGGAGGCCGGGCTGGCCGCCGGCATCCTTGGCTAAGTGTCTATTTTTTCAGACTCGGCCGACGCGGCCAAGCCTTGCGGGTGGACAGGATGCCCCATGCAGGGGCGCCGGGGGCGCCCGGCGCGGGACTATTGCGATGCGATCCGGATCGCCGTCGCCGCTGTCACAGGCGCCAGCACCAGCGCCAGCGCCAGTCCGGCGCCGAGCAGCAGCAGGCCACCGGCCGGGTCCTGGCCCTGGGCGGCCTGCGCCACGCTGCCGGCACCGAACACCAGGACCGGCACGTACAGCGGCAGCGCCAGCAGCGCCAGCAGCACGCCGGCCCGGCGCATGCCCACGGTCAGCGCCGAGACCACCGCTCCCAGCAGGCTCAGCAGCGGCGTGCCGAGGCCCAGCGCCAGCAGCAGCACCGGCCACAGGCTGCGCGGCAGGTACATCAGCTCGGCCAGCAGCGGCACCGCCACCAGCAGCGGCGCGGCCGTGGTGAGCCAGTGCATCAGGGTGCGCACCAGCACCAGCCAGGCCAGGGGGACCGGCGCCAGCCGCCACTGTTCCAGCGAACCGTCCTCGGCATCGCCCCGGAACAGCGTGTCCAGCGCCAACAGGCCCGACAGCAGGACTGCCACCCACAGCACGCCCGGTGCGGCGCGCGACAGCAGCTCGCGCTCGCTGCCCATCGCCAGCGCGAACAGCACCACCACCAGGATCGCGAACAGCGCCGGCTGCAGCGCATCGCCACGGCGGCGCCACAGCAGGCGCAGGTCGCGGCGCACCAGGGCGCGCGCGGCGGTGGCCAGGCCGGGCGTGGCCGTCGGGCCGCTCATGCCGGCACCGCCGCGCCGAGTTCGAGCAGGCGGGTGCGCACGGGTGGGGCCGCATAGGCGCCATGGGTGGTGACCAGGGCACCGCCACCCTCGTCCAGGTGCGCCCGCACCATGCGGTTGACCAGTTCGATGCCGGGCAGGTCGAGGTTGGCGTAGGGTTCGTCGAGCAGCCACAGCGGCGCCGGCGACAGCCAGAGCCGCGCCAGCGACAGGCGCTTGCGCTGCCCGGCCGACAGCGTGCGCGCGGCGGCGTCCTCGTAGCCGGCCAGCCCGACGATCGCCAGCGCCTCTTCCGGAGACAGCGAGAGCCGGCGCCCCAGCAGCCCGCACAGATAGTCGAGGTTCTCCAGCGCGGACAGGTCGCCCTTGAGGCCGGGCAGGTGGCCGAGGTAGGCCAGGCTGCCTGCGCGCGCGGCGGGACCGGCGGAACGGCCGCCAAGGCGGATGTCGCCGCGCTCGCCATCGAGCAGGCCCGCCAGCAGGCGCAGCAGGGTGGTCTTGCCGGCCCCGTTGCCGCCCTGGACAAGCAGCGCTTCGCCGCGCTCGACGCGGAAATCCAGCGGGCCGAACACGGGCAGGTCGTTGCGGTCGAAGCTCAGGCCGCGCACGTCGAGCAGCGGCGCGGCGGCGGAAGGGGTCTCGGGCATCAGGCGCGCTTCGGCCGAAGACCGGCCATCGCGCTCATTCTACTAGCCAGTCGACGAAGCGGTCGTCGTCGTCGAGCTCGGCGGGCCGGCGCGCATCCATGCGCAGGCGCACCGGAGCGCCCGCCGGCCACCACAGCGCGCCGAGCTGCTCGAAGCGTCGCGACAGTGCGTCGTAGCCGGCCGCGTCCATGTCCATCACCAGCCAGCCCGGCTCGCGCCAGCTGCGGTTGCGCGCCGAGGAGAAGGCGGGAAGGTACTGGTGGCCGGTGGCGTCGAGCGTCTCGCACAGCAGCTGGTCCGCCTGCCGGTTCTCCACGGCGGCGCGTTCGATCGAGTAGGGATTCCAGGCCGATACCAGGCCGAAAGACCGTGCGTGCGGATATGCCAGTTCCAGCCCGGGCGCGGGCAGGCCGATGCTGATGTCGTGCCAGTCGCCTTCGCGCTGCCAGCGATATTCCGCGGCCAGGTAGGCGCGCAGCAGCAGCGCAAGACGCGCGTCATCGGGGGCTGGCTGCGTCGACATCGGCGACAAGGTTTAACCGATCGGGGCCGGACCGTAAACTGCCGGATCTCCCGCCCGCGCCGTGGATGGACGTTCGATGTTGCAAAGCAAGCTGCCGAAGGTCGGCACCACCATCTTTACCGTGATGTCGCAGCTGGCGCAGGAACATGCGGCAGTCAACCTCGGCCAGGGATTTCCCGACTTCGACGTGCCGGCACGGCTGGTGGAGGAGCTCGACCGGGCCATGCGCGCCGGCCACAACCAGTATGCGCCGATGACCGGCGTGCCGGCGCTGCGCCAGGCCATCGCCGCCAAGAGCGCGCGCGTCTATGGCCATCGCCCGGAGCCGGACGCCGAGGTCACGGTGACCAGCGGCGCCACCGAGGCCATCTTCAACGCCATCCACGCCGTGGTACGGGCGGGCGACGAGGTGGTGGTGCTCGACCCCTGCTACGACTGCTACGAGCCCGCCATCGACCTGGCCGGCGCGCGCGCGGTGCACGTGCCGCTGGACCCGGCCAGCTTCGCGCCCGACTGGCAGCGGGTGCGCGAGGCGATCGGCCCGCGCACGCGCCTGCTGATGATCAACAGCCCGCACAATCCGTCCGGGGCCATGCTCTCGGCCGAGGACATGCGCGAGCTGGCGTCGATCCTGGACGGCAGCGGCATCTACCTGCTCTCGGACGAGGTCTACGAGCACATCGTATTTGACGGGGCCCGGCACGAATCGGTGCTGCGCCACCCGGAGCTGCGCCAGCGCGCCTTCGTGGTGTCCAGCTTCGGCAAGACCTACCACTGCACCGGCTGGAAGGTGGGCTACTGCATCGCGCCGCCGGCATTGACCGCCGAGTTCCGCAAGGTGCACCAGTACAACGTGTTCTGCACCTTCGCCCCGGCCCAGCATGCCTTCGCCGCGATGCTGGAGGCCGAGCCGGAGCACTACGAACAGCTGGGCGCGTTCTACCAGGCCAAGCGCGACCGCTTCCGAGAGCAGCTCGCCACTACCCGGCTGCAGCCGCTGCCGGTACCCGGCGGCTATTTCCAGCTGGTGGACTATTCGGCCGTGAGCGACCTGGACGACGCGGCGTTCTGCCGCTGGCTCACGGTGGAGAAGGGGGTGGCCGCGATCCCGCTCTCGCCGTTCTACGACGCGCCGCCCGCGGGCCAGCGCCTGGCCCGCCTGTGCTTCGCCAAGAACGAGGCCACGCTCGACGCCGCCATCGAGCGCCTGCAGCGCCTCTAGGTTTCCGCGCCATAGGGACCGCCTACCCAAGCAGGTGCGGCTTGGATAGGCTGGACGCATGAACGACCTTCGCATTTCCCTGGTCCAGGGCGCGACCCTGTGGCACGACCCCGCGGGCAACCGCGACTACTACGGCCGGCTGATCGCGCCGCTGCGTGGCACCACCGACGTGGTGCTGCTGCCTGAAACTTTCACCTCCGGTTTTTCCAACGACGCCATCGGCAACGCCGAGACCATGGACGGCCCGACCGTGGAGTGGATGCATGCGCAGGCGCAGCGCCTGGACGCGGCCATCTGCGGCAGCGTGCAGCTGCGCGTGGACGGGGACGTGTTCAACCGCCTGTTGTGGGCCACGCCGGACGGGGGCCTGGCGCATTACGACAAGCGCCACCTGTTCCGCTACGCGCGCGAGCACGAACGCTACGCCGCCGGCCGCGACCGCCTGACCGTGGAGTGGAAGGGCTGGCGGATCTGCCCGCTGGTCTGCTACGACCTGCGCTTCCCGGTGTACTCGCGCAACCGCTACGACGTCGAGCGCCCCGGCGCGCCGGACTACGACCTGCTCATCTATATCGCCAACTGGCCCTCGGCGCGGGCCCATGCCTGGAAGACCCTGCTGCGCGCCCGCGCGATCGAGAACCTCTGCTATGTCGCCGGGCTCAACCGGGTCGGCACCGACGGCAGCGGGCTGCACTACTCGGGCGACAGCGCGGTGATCGACTTCCTGGGCCAGGCCGCCAGCGAGTGCACGGATGCCGAAGTGGTGTCGACCACGACCCTGCTGGCGTCCGAGCTGGCGGCGCACCGCGAACGCTTCCCGGCGATGCTCGACAGCGACGCGTTCGAACTGCGCTGACGGCCGGCCATTCCGGGACAGGCACACCCGCCGCTTGCGCGGGACCATCAGATCGTCCCGGGCTCCCGGCACCCACGCCAGGGTCACCGCCCGCCGCGCGGCCGTGCGTGGAAGTAGATGCGCTCGGCGGCCCAGCGCAGCGGCGGGGTGCCGAGCAGCAGGTCGAAGGGCCAGTCCCGTTGCAGGTGGTCGAAGGCCCAGCGCAGCAGCCGCTTGCCGCGATAGCGCGGCGCGGCGCGGGCGGCCAGGCGTGCAGGATCCGGGCCGTCATCGCGCAGATGCGCCGCGATCGCCCGTCCCACCGCTTCGCCGTGCCGCCACGCCGAATGGATGCCACCCGCCGTCACCGGCGAGACGATGCCGGCGGCGTCGCCGGTCAGGATCACGCCTGGCGCGGACAAGGGCCGCACCGGTCCACCGCACGGGATCAGGCCGGCACGGGTGGCGGTTGGCTGCAGCGCCGGATCCAGGCCGAGGCGTTCGCCGACGCGCCGGCGGAACGCGGCGATATCGGGCACGCCCGCGCGGTCGTCGCCATGCCGGAACGCCAGCCCCATCTGCACGCCGCGCGGGTTCTGCGCGGCCCAGCCGATGTAGCCCGGCGCAAGCCCGCGGTCGATGAAGCAGTGCAGCCGCCCGGGTTCGGCCAGCGTGGCGCCGTCGAACTCGTGCTCCACGCCGTACAGGAACGCGCGCACGCGGCCCAGTCCGGCGCGCATCGCCACCCGCGACTTGGCGCCATCGGCGCCCACCAGCCAGCGGCAGCCGCCGAGGCCGGCCACCTGCCAGCCGGCACCGTCGCGGCGCGCATCGGTGAACGACTGCATCAGCCGCAGCTCGACGCCGGCGCGCTCGAGTTCGCCTGCCAGCCAGCGCATCACCTCCGGCGTATCGGTCGCCAGGAAGTAGTAGTCGCGCCGCTGCAGCGCCATGCTGCGCAGGTTTGGCGCATACAGGCGTACGCCTTCGATGCGCCGGACCAGCGCGGGCGGGATCCCGGCCAGCGCGGTGCCCTCGGCGGCCTCACGCACGATGATGCCGGTGGTATGCAGGCGCATGCCCGGATCGCGCTTGCGCTCGAGCACGCACACGCGCAGCCCGGCCCGGCGTGCCGCCAGCGCGCAGGCCGCGCCTGCGAAGCTCGCGCCCACTATCACCACATCCCACTCCAGCTGCATCCGCGCTTCTCCGCCGCAGGTCGCGCACAGCCTGGCGTGGCGGGATGTGCGGGACGGGGAGCCGGGGTGAAGCGGGAATGAAGCGGGCGCGGATCAGCCCGCCGCGCGCTCGCCCAGCAGCTGGTTCACCGACTGCGCCAGCACGACGATCTTCCCGGCCTCGTTGCGGGCCTCGGCATGGATGTGCAGCGTGTTGCGGGTGCGCTCGACCAGCCAGGCGCGGCAGGTGATGCTGGCATCGTCCGGGGTGACCGGGCGCAGGTACTGGGTGTCCAGGCTGGCCGTGGCGCTGGGCGGCGCCACCAGGAACGAGAACGGACCGATGGTGTTGTCGAGTGCGGCGACGATGAAGCCGCCCTGCATGTTGCCCAGCGGGTTGCGGTAGCGCGGCAGCACCGGGAAGCGCATGCGCAGCGCACGCCCCTCTTCGTAGTCGACCAGTTCGCCCTGCATGTCCAGCAGGCAGGGGGGCGGCACCAGGCCATGCAGGCCGGGCGGGAGGCGCTCGCGGATCAGGGCGGACGGGTCGGGGGTCGAGTCAGGCATCGGACGGGCCGGGACAGCGGATCATCGATGTTAAACGCGGCCCGGCTTCGGAACATTCCTACGCCGCGCTGCGCCGCAACCCGATGCCCGACGGTCCGGCTGCCGGGGCACGCTGGCGGCCATCTCCCCCGGGGCAGAGACCATGGAAGGTCCACGCGGCGATCCGGCCCATCGGGCCCCGTTCGGTCCGGCGGTCGCCGCCAGCCTCTTGCTCGGCGTGCTGGCCTGCGCGCGGCTGCCGGCTCTGCCGCCGGCCCTCGTCCTGGCGCCGCTGGCCTTGTCCGGCCTCTGGGCGTGGTGGCGCTTCGACGACTGGCGGCGCCCGGCCGGCGCGCTGGCGCTCGGCTTCGCCCTGTTCGGCCTGCACGCGGCCGGCGTGCTGGCGCGGCAGCTCCCGCCGGCGCTGGAGCGCGGCGACTTCGCCCTCGAGGGCAGGGTGGTGCAGTTGCCCCAACACGAGCCCAGGCGCACGCGCTTCCTGTTCCGGGTGGCGCACGACCCCGGCCAGCCCGCGGCCCTGCGTGGCAAGCTGCTGCGGCTGTCCTGGTACGACGATCGCGATGGCGCGCCGTCACCCCGGCAGGAGCTCGTGCCCGGCAGCCGCTGGCAGCTGACGGCGCGTCTCCGGGCGCCGCGCGGCCTGCGCAACCCGGGCTGGTACGACGGCGAACGGCATGCGCTGGCGGCGCGGCTGGCGGCGACCGGCTACGTGCGGACCTCCGACCCGTGGCGGCGCCTGGACGGCGCCTCGGGTGTCGACGGCTGGCGCGATGGCATGGCCAGGCGGATCGACGCCGCGCTGGCGCGGCCGACCTCGCGCTTCGTGCGGGCGCTGGCGCTGGGCGATACGCGGGCGCTGGACGATCTGGACTGGGAAGTCCTGCGTGCCACCGGCCTGACCCATCTGATCGCGATCTCGGGCTTCCATGTCGGCCTGGTGGCCGGCTTCTTCGCGCTCACGATCGCCGGCCTGTGGTGGCTGCTGCCCGGCCTCGGTCGCTGGCTGCCGCGCCCACAGGCGGCCGCCTGCGGCGCGCTGCTCGGCGCGGCGGGCTATGCGGCCGTCGCCGGCTTCGCCCTGCCGACTGTGCGCACCGTGCTGATGATCGCGGTGGTGGTGCTGGCGCGGCTGTGGCGACGCCCGATGGGGGTGGTGGATTCGCTGGCGCTGGCGGCGCTGGCGCTGCTGCTGCTGCTCGATCCGCTGTCGGTACTGGCGGCCGGGTTCTGGCTCAGCTTTGCCGGCGTGGCCTGGCTGGCCTGGTGCCTGCCAGGCGCCCATGCCCAGCCGCTCTGGCGCGGCTTCCTGTCGGCGCAGTGGGTGGCCACGCTCGGCCTGCTGCCGCTGACGGCGGTCCTGTTCGGCCAGGCCTCGCTGGCCGGGCCGCTGGCCAACCTGGTCGCCATCCCCTGGTGGAGCCTGGTGGTGGTGCCGCTGGCACTGGTGGGCACCGGCCTGGAGGCGCTGTCGACGGGCTGGGGCGGCCCGGCCTGGCGGCTGTCGGCCTGGTGCTTCGATCTGTCCTGGCCGCTGTTCGAGCGACTGGCGGCTGGCCGCCTGGCGCTGTGGTGGCTGCCGGAGGCCCACTGGCTGGCGCTGCCGCTGGCGCTGCTGGGGGCGTTCTGGCTGCTGCTGCCGCGCGGGGTCCCGGGCAAGGCGCTGGCGCCGCTGCTGTTCCTGCCCCTGCTGTGGCCGGAGCGCGGGCTGCCGGCGCCAGGTCGCTTCGAACTGGTGGTGCTGGACGTGGGGCAGGGCACCTCGGTGCTGGTCCGGACCGCCGGGCATGCGCTGCTCTACGACGCGGGCCCGGCATTGCCGGAAGGCTTCGACGCGGGCGAGCGGGTGGTGGCCCCGGCCCTGCATGCGCTGGGGGTGCGCCGGCTGGATGCGGTGGTGGTCAGCCACGGCGATGCCGACCACGCCGGCGGCCTGGACGCGGTGCTGCGCAGGTTCCCTGCCGTTCCGGTGTTCGCCGCGCGCGACGCCGGTATCGCCGCGGCGGCGCCCTGCCTGGCGGGCAGCACATGGGCGTTCGACGGCGTCCGCTTCTCTTTCCTGCATCCGCACCTGCATTTCCCCGCCATGCGCAACGAGTCGAGCTGCGTGCTGCGGATCGAGTCGGCGCAGGGCTCGGCCCTGCTGGCCGGCGACATCGGCGCGGTGGTCGAACGCATGCTGGTGCACGACCAGGCCGGGTCGCTGCGCAGCGACGTGGTCCTGCTGGCGCACCACGGCAGCGACAAGTCCTCCGATCCGGCCTTCGTGGCCGCCGCGCAGGCGCGGATGGCGGTCGCCTCGACCGGCCACGGCAACCGCTTCGGCCACCCGCATCCACGGGTCATGCAGCGCTGGCGCGATGCCGGCGCGATCACCGCCGATACCGCGCGCGATGGCGCCATCCGCATCCGCATCAGTGACCAGCCGCACATCGAACGGCACCGCAGCCGCCATCCGCGCCTCTGGGACTCGGTGCGCAGGGCCGACGCGGAGCGTTGAGCGGGCTATCCTATCGGCCGTTGCTGGGGCAGGCCCGCGGGCCGGAGGAAGAGCGTGCTTGAACTGGTGAAGGCCGGCGGCTGGCCGATGCTGCCGCTGTTGCTGCTCTCGGCGGTGGGGCTGGCGATCATCGTCGAACGGTTCTGGGCGCTGCGGCGCAGCGCGGTGCTGCCGCCGGGCCTGGGGCAGGAAGTCCGCACCTGGGCCGCGCGTGGCCGGCTCGACCCCAGCCATATCGACTCGCTGCGCCGCAACTCGCCGCTGGGCGAACTGCTGGCCGCGGCCCTGGACGTGCGCCACCGCCCGCGCGAGGAGATCCGCGAGCGGGTGGAGGACGTGGGCCGCCACATCGCCCACCGCATGGAACGCTTCCTCAATGCGCTGGGCACCATCGCCGGCGCCGGCCCGCTGCTGGGCCTGTTCGGTACCGTGGTCGGCATGATCCAGATGTTCCTGGGGGTGATGGACCACGGCGTGGGCGATGTGAACCAGCTGGCCGGCGGCATCGGCAAGGCGCTGGTCTGCGCCGCCGCGGGCATGGTGGTCGCGGTGCCGGCGCTGATCTTCCATCGCTGGTTCCGCGCCCGCATCGACGGCTACATCGTCGACATGGAGCACGAGGCCATCCAGTTGATGGACGTGATCGACCCGCGCGCCCGCGCCGCGGCCGCGGCCATGGCCGCCTGGCCGCAGGGCGAGGGCCAGCCCGCCGCGCAGCCGGCGCAGGGTTGAGCGCATGCGGATCCGCGACCGCAGGGCCGAGGACGTGCCCGAGATCAACCTGGTGCCGCTGATCGACGTGATCCTGGTGCTGATCATCTTCTTCGTGATCACCACCACCTTCGACGCGCGCTCGGTGCTCAAGCTCGAGCTGCCGCGCGCAGACGGCCAGGCCAACACCCAGACCGATTCGCTGAGCCTGCTGATCAATGCCGAGGGCCGCTATTTCGTCGGCGACCGCGAGGCGCTGCGCACCGACGTCGAGTCGCTCAAGCGCACCATCGTCGAGGTCGCCGGCGACGACCGCGAGCGCACCGTGCTGCTGCGTGCCGATGCGCGCACGCCGTGGCAGGCGGTGGTCACGGCCTACGACGCGCTGGGCCAGCTCGGCTTCACCCGCATCGCCAACGCGACCGCGCCCGAGCAGGCGCCGGCGCCCTGATCCCATGAGCGATTCCTCCCGCACCACCGAGAGCCAGGGCGCCTGGCCGATCTACCGGCGCCTCCTCGGCCACGCCTGGGTGTACTGGCCGTTCCTGCTGGTCGCGATGGCGGCGATGATCGTCGAGGCGCTGGCCGGCGCGGCCTTCGTCTGGCTGATGGAACCGCTGACCAACGACGGCTTCGTCGATCCCAAGCCGGACATGGCGATCGTGCTGCCGCTGGCGATCGTCGGCCTGTTCGTGCTGCGCGGCCTGGCCACCTTCGCCACCGACTACGGCATGGCGCGCGTCGGCCGCAGCGTGGTGCGCGACCTGCGCGAGCTGGTGCTGGGCAAGTACCTGCGGCTGCCCAGCACGCGTTTCGACACCGAGGCGGTGCCGGCGATGGTCAGCCGGCTCAACTTCGATACCGAGCAGGTCACCCAGGCCAGCTCGGACGCGCTCAAGGCCATCCTCACCGACGGGCTCACCATCGCCTTCCTGTTCGGCCTGATGCTCTGGACCAGCGTCAAGGTGACCCTGGCGATGATCCTCATCGCGCCGCTGATCGGCGTGCTGGTCTGGTACGTGGGCGGGCGCTACCGGCGCATCAGTCGCGGCATCCAGGACGGCATGGGCGCGCTGGCGGCCAGCGCCGAGCAGTCGCTGGCGGCGCAGCAGGACGTCAAGGTGTACGGCGCGCAAATTTTCGAGCGCAGCCGCTATTCGAGCTTCGCCAACCGCATCCTGCGGCTGAACATGAAGGTCGAGACCACGCGCGCGATGTCCTCGGCCCTGGTCCAGATCCTGGCCGCGCTGGCGCTGGCGGCGATCGTCTGGGTCTCGGTGCACGAGGCGCTCGAGGGCCGGCTCAATCCCGGCGAGTTCGTGCAGCTGATGACCGCGATGATGGGCATCATTCCTTCGCTGCGCCGGATCACCAACGTACAGAGCGTGATCGGCCGCGGCGTGGCGGCGGCCGAGCGCCTGTTCGGGGTGCTGGACTCGGACGAGGAGCGCGATGCGGGCGCGGTGCCGCTGGCGCGCGCGCGCGGCGAACTGGTGTTCGACAACGTCTCGCTGCGCTACGAGCGCGACGAAGTGCGCCACGCCCTGGAGGGGATCAGCTTCACCGCGGCGCCGGGCACCGTGACCGCGATCGTCGGTCGCTCGGGCAGCGGCAAGACCAGCCTGGTGCGGCTGGTACCGCGCTTCTACGAGCCGAGTTCGGGCGCGATCAGGCTCGATGGCGTGCCGCTCGACCAGTACCGCCTGTCTGACCTGCGCCGCCAGATCGCCCTGGTGGGGCAGCGCGTGATGCTGTTCGACGACAGCGTCGCGGCCAACATCGCCTACGCCGCGGAAGCGACGCCCGAGGCCCTGCGCGCCGCCGCCGAGGCGGCCAATGCCTGGGAGTTCATCGAGCGCCTGCCGCAGGGCATGGACACGCCGATCGGCGAGAACGGCTCGATGCTGTCCGGCGGCCAGCGCCAGCGCCTGGCGATCGCGCGCGCGATCCTGCGCGACGCGCCGATCCTGATCCTGGACGAGGCCACGGCGGCGCTCGACACCGAATCCGAGCGCCTGGTGCAGGACGCGCTCACCCGGCTCATGCCCGACCGCACCACCCTGGTGATCGCGCACCGGCTGTCGACCATCGAACACGCCGACCAGGTGCTGGTGCTCGACCAGGGCCGGCTGGTGGAGCAGGGCACCCATGCCGAACTGCTGGCGCGGGGCGGTCTGTACGCGCACCTGCACCGGATGCAGTTCCGCGAGGGCGGCGAAGCGTGAGCCGAGGCGGCCCGAAGGTCCCTGCCTATTGGTACGGCGAGGCGGACGCGCCGATCCACGCACGCGCGCTGGCGGGCCTCTATGGCGCGCTTGCCGGTCTGCGCCGCGACCTCTACCGGCGGGGCCTGCTGCGCGCGCGCCACCCGGGCTGCCCGGTGCTGGTGGTCGGCAACCTGGTGGCCGGCGGCAGCGGCAAGACGCCGCTGACCATCGCCCTGGTCGAGCGGCTGCGCGCGGCCGGATGGACGCCCGGCGTGGCCAGCCGCGGCTACGGCCGCAGCGAAGCGGGCAAGCCCGCCTGGGTGCAGGCCGACACCGATCCGGCGCTGGGCGGCGACGAACCGGTGCTGATCGCGGCGCGCACCGGCGCGCCCGTGCGCGTCGATGCGGACCGCCACGCGGCCGCGCTGGCGCTGCACGCGGCCGGCTGCGACCTGGTGGTCTGCGACGACGGCCTGCAGCACTACCGGCTGGCGCGCGATCTCGAGGTGGAAGTGATCGATGGCCGGCGCCGCTACGGCAACGGCCGCCTGCTGCCCGCGGGGCCGTTGCGCGAGCCTCCGGCGCGCGGCGAGGCCTGCCAGTTCCGCGTGCTCAACGTCGGCAGCGATCCGGACCTGGCCGCCGGCTTCGGCGAATGGCCGATGTGGCTGGAGCCCGGACAGGCACGTCCGCTGACCGGCGGCCGGCCGAGGTCGCTGGCCTCCTTCGCGGGACAGCGCGTGCATGCGGTCGCCGGAATCGGCGATCCGGAGCGCTTTTTCTCGATGCTGCGCGGCCATGGGATCGCCGTGGTCCCGCATGCCTTTCCCGACCATCACCGCTATGCCGCGGACGATCTGCGCTTCGGCAGCGACCTGCCGGTGCTGCTGACCGAAAAGGACGCGGTGAAGTGCGCCGCTTTCGCCGGCGACCGCTGGTGCAGCGTCGGCATCGACGCGCGCCTGCCCGAAGCGTTCTGGATCGCGCTGCTCGGCAGGCTGTCGTCCCTCAGGCCCGAACCCAGGCAGGCTCCATGACCCCACCGGATTTCGTCGTCGCCATTCCCGCCCGCCATGCCGCTACCCGTCTGCCCGGCAAGCCGCTGCGCCTGCTCGCCGGCGAGCCGCTGGTCCTGCATGTGGCGCGGCGCGCCCTGGCCGCCGGCGCGCGCGAGGTCTGGGTGGCGGCCGACGACGAACGCATCGCCCAGGCGCTCGAGGGCAGCGGCGTGCGGGTGGCGATGACCCGCAGCGACCACCAGTCCGGCACGGACCGCCTCGCCGAGTGCGCCGACATCGCCGGCTGGGTCGACGACACGCTGGTGGTCAACCTGCAGGGCGACGAACCCTTCGCGCCGGCGTCGGGCATCCGCCGGGTGGCCGAGCTGCTCGCCGACGGCCACGCCGCCATGGCCACCCTGGCCGAGCCGATCGCCGAGCCTCCGGTGCTGTTCGATCCCAATACGGTCAAGGTGGTGATCGCCGACACCGGCCACGCCCTGTATTTCAGCCGCGCGCCGATCCCTTGGCACCGGGACGCGTTCGCGCGCGAGGGAACGGTGACCGTGGCCGGCGAATGGCTGCGCCACATCGGCATCTACGCCTATCGCGCCGGCTTCCTGCGGCGCTTCTCGCAGATGCCGCCGGGCAGGCTGGAGCAGATCGAATCGCTGGAACAGCTGCGCGTGCTGCAGGCGGGCTGGCCGATCGCGGTGGCGCTGGCGCCCGAGCCGTTCCCGCAGGGCGTGGACACGCCGGAAGACCTGGCCCGGGCCGAGGCGATCCTGGAGGCTGGCCGTGGCTGAACCGTTGCGCCTGCTGGTGGTCTGCCTGGGCAACATCTGCCGCTCGCCGCTGGCCGAAGGGGTGCTGCGCCGGCGGCTGGAGGATGCAGGCCTCGACCACCGCGTGGAACTGGATTCGGCCGGAACGGGCGACTGGCATGTCGGCCAGCCGCCGGATCCGCGCACCATCGCCAACGCCGCCCGGCACGGGGTCGACCTGACCCTGCTGCGCGCGCGCCAGCTGCACGCCGCCGACTACCGCCATTTCGACTGGTTGCTGTGCGCCGACAGCTGCAACCTGGCCGACGTGCGCGCGCGTGCGCCCGCCGACGCCACCGCGCGCAGCGCCCTGCTGCTGGAATGGGCCGGCCTGGGGCAGGGCGCGGAGGTGCCCGATCCCTACACGGGCGGCCCGGAAGCCTTCGAACACGTGTGGACCTTGATGGATCGCGCCGCCGGCGCCATCGTCACGCGCCTGGCCGACCGTACCGCACGGATTGACGCATAATCGTCCGCGATGGACGCGAACACCGCCCCCGAGTTTCCGCCCGGCATCGAGTGGCTGAACCTGATGGCGCCGCTGCGCATGGCGCAGCTGCGCGGCAAGGTCTGCGCGCTGGCTTTCGTCAACGCCGGATCGGCCTGGTGCCAGCAGCGCCTGGCCGACCTTGCGCGCCTGCGCGCCCGCCATGGCGACCGGCTCAACGTGGTGGCCGTGCACGTGCCCCGCTTCGACGGTGAGCGCGACGCGCGCCGGATCGGCAAGCGCCTCAACCGGCAGCGCTACGGCTTCCCGATCGGGCACGACCCGGACTGGACCCTGTGGCAGCACTACGGCATCGAAGCCTGGCCGACCGTGGTGCTGATCGACGGCGATGGCCGGATCCGCGAGCGCGTCGTCGGCGACGGCCCCATCCGCGAGCTCGACGCGCGCGTCAGCGCGCTCACCGACGAACTGGTTCCGACGCTGCCGAGCGCCGATCCCATCGAGATGCGGCGCGGCGGCGAACCGCCGCTGCCGCTGCGCTTCCCGTCGGGCCTGGTGGTGTCGGGCAACTATCTGTACGTGGCCGACTGCGAGCACCATCGGGTGCTCGAATGCGACCAGGCCGGGCGCGTGCTGCGCCAGTTCGGCAGCGGCGATCCGGGTTTCATCGATGGCCCGATGGAACTGGCCGCATTCAACCGGCCGCACGGCATGTGCCTGTGGCGCGACGTACTGTACGTGGCCGACAGCGGCAACCATGCGGTGCGCCGCATCGAGTTGCGCGGCGGCGACGTCGACACCCTGTGCGGTGCCGGTCGTTCTGGTACGCCGCGCGAAGGCGCCATCGCCGATCCGCGCGCGGTCGCACTCGACCAGCCGCGCTCGGTCGCGATCAGCGGCAGCGCCCTGTTCATCGCCACCACTGGCGACAACCGCATCTGGAAATACGAACTGGGCGCGCCGGGCATCGAACTGGTGGCGGGTTCCGGTCGCCTGGCCGTCGCCGACGGCAACGGCGTAGGCGCGTCGTTCGCCGAACCGGCGGCGCTGGCGGCCGTGCAGCAGGTGCTGTACGTCTGCGACGCCGCCGGCTCGGCCATCCGCAGCGTGAACGTGCGGACCGGCGCGGTCTCGACCCTGGTCGGCCAGGACCAGTGGCAGTTCGGTCATGCCGACGGGGCGCGCAGCGAAGCGCGCCTGCAGCAGCCGCTGGCGATCGCGCTCGATCCCGACGCGCCCCTGCTGTGGATCGCGGACGCCGGCAACGACGCGCTGCGCTGCCTGCGCCTAGGCGGCGGCGAACTGTCGACCACCAGCCTGCCGCAACGCCTGCATGGCGCGGCGGGGCTGGCCGTCGGCGGCGGGGCGATCTGGATCGCCGATACCGACGCCCATGCCGTGCTCCGCTTCGACCCCCGCACCGGCGCGCTGCGCCACGTGCCCATCGGCGAATGACCGGCGAGCAAGCGCCCGTTCCCCGCTCCGGCAGCCCGCCCGACGACGTTCCTTTCGACGGCAAGGCCTTCGCCCGCGGCCTGAGTACCGCACCCGGCGTCTACCGCATGATCGCCGCCGACGGCAGCGTGCTGTACGTCGGCAAGGCCGGCGCGCTGCGCAAGCGCGTGGCCAGCTATTTCGCCAACACGCCCAAGGCCTCGCGCACGATCGCGATGCTGGCCCAGGTGGCGCGCATGGAAGTCACGGTGACGCGCACCGAGGGCGAGGCGCTGCTGCTGGAGAACCAGCTGATCAAGTCGCTGCGGCCGCGCTACAACGTGCTGCTGCGCGACGACAAGAGCTACCCCTACGTACTCGTCACCCAGGAGCCGTGGCCGCGGCTGGCCCTGCATCGCGGTCCGCGCAGCCTGCCCGGGCGCTATTTCGGCCCGTACCCCGGCGTCACCGCGGTGCGCGAGACGCTGAACATGATGCACAAGCTGTTCAAGCTGCGCAGCTGCGAGGACAGCGTGTTCCGCAACCGCTCGCGGCCCTGCCTGCAGCACCAGATCGGCCGCTGCACCGCGCCTTGCGTGGGCCTGGTGCCGGCGCGCGAGTACGCCGACGCGGTACGCCGCGCCACCCTGTTCCTGGAAGGCCGCAGCGACGAACTCACCCGCGAACTGGGCGAGGCGATGGAGGCGGCGAGCGCACGCCTGGATTTCGAGGAGGCCGCACGCCTGCGCGACCTGGTCGCCAGCGTGCGCACGCTGCAGGCGCGCCAGTACGTGGACGGTCGCGCCGCGGAACTCGACGTGCTGGCCGTCGCGATGCAGGGCAGCCAGGCCTGCGTGCTGCTGCTGGCCTTCCGCGACGGCCGCAACCTCGGCACGCGCGCCTTCTTCCCCAGGACCAACGGCAGCGACAACCCGGCCGAGGTGCTGGCCGCCTTCGTCTCGCAGTACTACGGCGAGCAGCCGGCGCCGCGCGAGATCGTGCTCGACCGCGCGATCGAGGACATCCCCCTGCTGGAAGAGGCGTTCACCGCCGCCACCGGGCGCAAGGTGCAGATCCGCCACAGCGTGCGCAGCGAGCGCGCCGGCTATCTCGACCTGGCGCGACGCAATGCCGAACTCTCGCTCGCCACCGAACTGGGCAGCCGCGCCGCCCAGCAGGCGCGGATCGACTCGCTGTGCGCCCTGCTGGGCCTGTCGCAGGCGCCGGCCCGGATCGAGTGCTTCGACATCAGCCATACGATGGGCGAGGCGACCGTAGCGTCCTGCGTGGTCTTCGACGCCGAGGGCGCGGTGCGCAGCCAATACCGCCGCTACAACATCGCCGGCATCGAGCCGGGCGACGATTACGCGGCCATGCAGCAGGCCCTGACCCGCCGCTTCCGCCGCGCGGTCGAACCGCGCGAGACCGCCGGATCGGCAACCGCCGGGGAGCCGGTGGACGTGCAGGACGCGGGGGGCGGGCCGCAGGCGCTCGAGGACGATGCGCCGCAGTCGCCGCGTGAGCCCAGGCCCGCCGGCATCCTGCCCGACCTGCTGCTGATCGACGGCGGGGCGGGGCAGGTGGCGCAGGCGCGTGGCGTACTCGACGCCCTCGGCATCGCCACCGCGGCCGGACCCGGCGACGCTGGCGTGATCATCGTCGGCGTGGCCAAGGGCGAGGAGCGGCGCGCCGGCCACGAACGCCTGCTGCTGCCCGACGGGCGCGAGCTGCGTCCCGGCGCGGATTCGCCCGGCCTGCAGCTGATCCAGCAGGTCCGCGACGAAGCGCACCGGTTCGCCATCACCGGACACCGCGGGCGCAGGCAGAAGGCGCGCAGTCACAGCCGGCTCGAGGACATCCCCGGCATCGGACCGCGCCGCCGCGCCAGCCTGCTCAAGCATTTCGGCGGCCTGGGCGGACTGAAGGCCGCCGGAATCGAGGAGATCGCGCGGGTGGAGGGCGTCAATGCGGCACTGGCCGCACGAATCTATGCGACCCTGCACGGCCTGCAGGACGCCGTTCCCCCCGGCACACCCCCATCGTCGAAATGAAGCTGACCGTCCCCACCTGGCTGACCCTGCTCCGGATCGTGCTGATCCCGGTGCTGGTGGCCGTCTTCTACATGCCGTCCCAGTGGACCAACTTCGCGTCGGCGTTCGTCTTCATCCTGGCCGCCGTCACCGACTGGCTGGACGGCTGGATCGCGCGCCGCTACCACCAGTACTCCGCGTTCGGCGCCTTCCTCGACCCGGTCGCCGACAAGCTGATGGTGGCCGTGGCGCTGTTCCTGATCGTGCAGGGACATCCCACGCCGTGGATGGCGTTCTGGGCCGCGGTGATCGTGGGCCGCGAGATCGCGGTCTCGGCGCTGCGCGAATGGATGGCCGAACTGGGGCAGCGCGCCACGGTCAAGGTGGCGGCTATCGGCAAGATCAAGACCATTGCCCAGATGGTGGCGCTGTCGTGCCTGCTGTACTCGATCAACCCCCGGCATCCGCTGCAGCCGGGCACCGACATCTGGATGGGCGTGCCCGTTTTCCACATCGGCGACTGGCTGCTGGGCGGCGCCGCGCTGCTCACGTTGTGGTCCGGATTCGCCTACCTGCGCGCGGCATGGCCGGTCCTTCGCGCGGCAGAGCAATCAGCTGTTGACACCAAGCAGACACCCGGTAAAATGCGCGGCTCAACGCGGGAATAGCTCAGTTGGTAGAGCGCAACCTTGCCAAGGTTGAGGTCGCGAGTTCGAGTCTCGTTTCCCGCTCCAGTTTCAAGCAGGCCCCGGCATCGCCGGGGTTTTGTTTATCGGCGCCACGAGCGTGTATCGTTCACGTGGCGCGCGTCACCGGCCTGGTGGCAGAGTGGTTATGCAGCGGACTGCAAATCCGCGTACGCCGGTTCAATTCCGACCCAGGCCTCCATCTCCCGCACAGGGAGCAAGACGCGATCGCCGGCCACGCCCGAGTGGTGAAATCGGTAGACACAAGGGACTTGAAGATTTGAGCCCTCCGCGGGAAACCGCGGGGGTGGCACCCGTCAAAGTCGGTGAACGCCCTGGACTCCGGTCCGCGCCAACGCCGAGCCAAGCCCTCCATGGCGGGGGGAAGGTGTAGAGAGCAGACGGCGGGCACCTACAGCGCATTGCGCCATGGTGAAGGCGTGCTCCAGACCACGAACGGCCGCGGCCGGCGGCGAAAGCCGAAGTGGTACGAAAATCCCTCGACCTCGCGGTCATGCCGGTTCGAGTCCGGCCTCGGGCACCACCACGCGATCCTCGGGCACGCCTGCGCGCGCGGCGACGGGGCACGCGCCCGCCACACCGGCTGTGTGATGATGGCTTCGCGCCAGTCCGGCGCGCGTCGCCCCCGGTGCCCATGTTCCATCGCAAGACCGTCTGGTTCGCCTGCATCGCGCTGACCGTGCTCGCCCTGGCGCTGTCGCTGACCTGGTCGCGATCCTGGTGGTGGGCGGTGGCCGTGGCCGGCGCGCTGGCGCTCGTGGGCCTGGTCGACGTGGTGCAGAAGCGCTCGACCCTGCGTCGCCTGTATCCGGTGATCGCGCACTTCCGCTACGGCTTCGAGTCGATCCGGCCGGAGATCCGCCAGTACTTCATCGAGGACGACCTGGCCGAGGTGCCGTTCTCGCGCGAGAAGCGCGCGCTGGTCTACCAGCGCTCGAAGAACGAGCGCGACACCGTGCCCTTCGGCAGCGAGCACGACCCCTACAGCGTCGACTACGAGTGGATCAACCATTCCCTCGCGCCGGCGCACGCCGAGTCGCACGACTTCCGGGTGCTTGTGGGCGGCGCGCAATCCACGCCCTACGACGCGAGCGTGTTCAACATCTCGGCGATGAGCTTCGGCTCGCTCTCGGCCAACGCCATCCGCGCGCTCAACGAGGGCGCCAGGCGCGGCCGCTTCTACCACGACACCGGCGAGGGCTCGATCTCGTCCTACCATCGCGAGCGCGGCGGCGACCTGGTCTGGGAGATCGGCTCGGGCTACTTCGGCTGTCGCGACGAGGCCGGCCGCTTCAGCGAGGAGCGCTTCGCCGCCAACGCCCGCGACCCGCAGGTGCGGATGATCGAACTCAAGCTGTCCCAAGGCGCCAAGCCCGGCCACGGCGGCATGCTGCCGGGCGCCAAGGTGACGGCCGAGATCGCCGCCGCGCGCGGCGTGCCAGCGGGGGTGGACTGCATCTCGCCGGCCTCGCATTCGGCGTTCTCGACCCCGCAGGGCCTGCTTGCCTTCATCGCGCGGCTGCGCGAACTGTCCGGGGGCAAACCCACCGGCTTCAAGCTCGCGATCGGCCATCCCTGGGAATGGTTCGGCGTGGCCAAGGCGATGCTGGAAACGGGGATCACCCCCGACTTCATCGTCGTCGACGGGGCCGAGGGTGGCACCGGCGCCTCGCCGCTGGAGTTCATCAACCACGTCGGCGTGCCGATGCACGAGGCCTTGATGCTGGTGCACAACACCCTGGTGGGCGTGGGCCTGCGCGACCGGATCAGGCTGGCCGGCGCCGGCCGCATCGCCAGTGCCTTCGACATCGCGCGCACCATCGCGATGGGCGCAGACTGGTGCAATGCCGGGCGCGGTTTCATGTTCTCGCTGGGCTGCATCCAGTCGCGCAGCTGCCACAACGACCAGTGCCCCACCGGGGTGGCCACGCAGAACCCTGCGCGCTGGCGGGCGCTCGACGTCGAGGACAAGGCCGCGCGCGTGTTCAATTTCCACCAGAACACGCTGCGCGCCCTGCGCGACATGCTCGGCGCGGCGGGCCTGGAACACCCCTCGCAGCTGGGACCCGAGCACATCCTGCGCCGCGTCTCGCCGACGGAAGTGCGCTCGCTGGCCGCGCTGTACCGGTTCCTGGCGCCGGGCGAACTGCTCGACCACGTGCCCGAGCACGCGGTGTTCCGTGCGTTCTGGGCCGGCGCCCGCGCCGATTCGTTCCAACCGCCGGAGCGCGCGCTGGAGATGCGGCGCAGCAAGCTGACCTGACCGCCGGGCTTATCGCGCCTCCAGCCCGAACAGCCGCGCCGCGTTGCGCCAGCGGATCGCGGCCTTCTCGTCCTCGTCCAGGTCCAGCCGCTCGAGCGCGTCCACGGCCGCCGCCAGGCCCATCTGCGGGTAGTCCGAGCCCAGCAGGATGCGGTCGATGCCGACGTTGCGCAGGGTCCACACCAGCTCCGCCTCCAGCGGCGAATCGGCGAGCAGCACCGGCCCGGAAATGTCGAAGTACAGGTTGTCCATCGCGAAGCCGTCGGCGGTACGCGCGAACATCACGATGTTCCAGAAGCGGAAGTTCATTCCGCCCATGTGGGCCAGGATGAACTTCGTGCCGGGCACCCGGACCACCAGGTTGAACAGCTTCTCGTGGTCGCCCGGCAGGATCCCGGCGTTGTCCATCAGCACCGCCAGCCCGAGTTCGCCGGCGCGGCGCGCCAGCGCCTCCACCCGCGCGTCGGCCACGTCGAACTGCTGGGTGTGGGCGTGCAGCTTGAGCAGCTTCACGCCGGCCGCCGCTACGCGCGCGAGCTCGTCCAGCGCCGCATCGCCGTCGTAGGGATGGACGGTGGCCGCGGCGACCACGCCGGGACGCGCGGCCGCCAGCGCGATGATGCCGTCGTTGCCGGCGCGGATCGCGCCCAGGTCCCCGGCCCGCGCCTGGTGGGGGCCGCCGAACCACATCGCGCCGATGCCGCCGGTCTCGATGCCGGCTTTGCGCGCCTCGGTCTCGTAGGCATCGAGCGATTGCGCGCCTTCGCGCAGATGCACATGCACGTCGAACACCGGCGGCGCGGCGGCCACGCTGCAGCAGGCCGCCAGCGACGAGGCCAGCAGCAGCAGGCCGGAATACCGGCGCCGCGACGATGCGGGGCGGGTGGACGGAAGGGGGACGATGGACGACACGGGGTTCTCCTGGCTGGGACGGACGCCGACGCCTGGCGTCGGACCCTGCTGCAGCGCTCTTGGCACTGGCTCGTCCCGACAGGACGCAGCGCAGCCTGCTTTCGTGACGGCCCCGGTCCGCGCTACGCGTCCGCGATGTCGGCGCCCGCGTCAGCCGAGCCGCCGTGCCGGGCGACGATCGCCGTGGCCGTGACATCGGCCGAGGTATTGGCCACGGTGGCGAACACGTCGGGAATCGTGTCCACCGCCAGCAGTACGCCCAGCGGCTCGACCGGCAGGCCCATCGACTGGGTGACCGGCATGTTGGTGGTCATGAAGCTCACCTGGCCAGGCAGGCCGACCGACCCCATGCTGACCACGATGCTCAGCGCCACGGCGGTGCCCAGCTGCACGCCGGTCAGGTCCACGCCGTACATCCAGGCGATGAAGCAGGCCACCACGATGTACTGGGGCGGGCTGGCGATGCGGAACAGCGATACCGCCATGGGCAGCACCAGCGAGGTGACCGCCAGCGGATAGCCCAGCCGCATGCGTGCGCTCTCGATCATCACCGGCAGCGAGGCCAGCGAGGACTGGGTGCTGGCGGCAATGGCCTGCACCGGCAGCAGGGCGCGTGCGAAACGCGCAGGCCGCTCGCCCGCGGCGACCGCGGCGACCACGTACAGCAGCAGGGTGATCGAGAGGTAGAGCACGCACTGGGTCAGGATGTAGTAGCCCAGCGCGCTGAGCATGTCGAGGCCGACCCGCGCGCATACCGCCAGCACCAGGGCGAACACGCCGACCGGGGCGGCCCACAGCACCCAGCGCACCACCACGATCATGGTGTCGCCGACGGTGCGGACCAGTTCCAGCAGGCGCGCGCGGCGCTCCGGCTCGATGCGGGTCAGGCCGAAGCCGAAGAACATGGCGAACACCACCAGAGGCAGCATGGCGCTGTTGGCGGCCGCGGCGATGGCGTTGCTGGGAATGATGTTGGCCAGCCAGGCACCGATCGCCGGCGCATCCGGCAGGTTCTCGGGCGCCTGGATCGCTGCCCGGAACGTGGCGATGAGCGCTTCGTCGCGCGGCAGCATCGACAGGAAGGTCGGGGCCGCGATCGAGGCGAAGGCCCCCGACAGCGCCAGCAGGACCAGGAACACCACGATCGCGGTGCGCGCGGTGCGCCCCGATGCGGCCGCGTCGGCAGCCGAGTTGATGCCCACCACCACCAGCGCTGCAACCAGCGGAACCACCGTCATCTGCAGCGCATTGAGCCAGAGTCGGCCGATCGGCTGCACGGCATCGGCCACCTGGATGGCGCGCCCCGGATCGAACGCGGCCAGCAGCAGGCCCACCGCCGCGCCGAGCGACAAGGCGATCAACACCCGCGCGGGCGTAGAGAGACGGGAGCGGGGGGCCGGCGGGACTGCGGTCATGGGCTTCCTGGCGATCTGGAGGTGGATGCGGCGGCTGACTGGATAACACGAACCGGCCGGCCCTGCCTGCGCGAACGGGCCGATGGCTGGAGCCAGCAGGCATGCGCAGGCCGCGCCGCGCGGCATCCGGCCAGGTCGAGGCGGGCCGCGCCATGCACGATGCTCGCTCGCGCGCCAGGGCGGCCACCGCGCGCGGTCGCCGGCACCGCCCGGTCGATCCCGCCCCGATCACTCATCGAGCAGGGAACGCAGGTGCTCGCGGTAGTCGTCGAGCCGCCGCCGGCGCGACTCGTCGCCGCACAGGCCGAGGAAGACCAGGTCGAGCAACTGGTGCAGGGCCGCCTGGTAGAGCAGCGGCTCCACGTGCCGCGCCTCGTCGTGGGCCGAAACCAGCAGCGCGAGGTCGGCGTGCGCACGCAGCGCATTGGCCGTGTGGCGCGTGATCGTCACCACCTTGCCGCCACGCGCGCGGAACAGTCGTGCCAGCCGGCCCAGGGCGGCCGCCTCGCCACGTTCGGAGAGCAGCAACAGCAGGGCGCCGGGTTTGGCGTTCGAGACCTCGGCCGGCACCAGCACGGGGTCGAAATGGTGGATCGCCAGCAGCCCGAGCTGCGACAGGCGGATCGCGAAGGCGCGGGCCGTCACGCTGTCCTCGCCGATCCCGACCACGAAGATCCGGTCGGCCTCCTGCAGCATGCCGGCGAAGGCCTGCAGGCGTTCGGGTGGATTGAGCAGGCGGGTCTCCTCTTCGGCCCGCGACTTGGCCTGCCACAGGCTGCGTGCGAGCGTGTCCTCGCCGTTCTCCACGCCCGCGGCGGCCTCCGGCTCGGCGCTCTCGCCGTTGCGGGCGATCGCCTCGCCGATCGAATACTTGAGGTCCGGGTACCCCTTGAAGCCCAGCTTCTGGCTGAACTTCACCACGCTGGACTGGCTGATGCCCAGCGCATTGGCCAGTTGCTGGGAAGAGTAGTCGCGCAGCAGCTGCGCATTGTCGAGGATGAAGTCGGCGATGCGGCGCTCGATCGCCGACATCTGCCCCCGTCCCGCGCGGATCAACAGCAGCGGCTGCATCTCAACCGATCGGCTGGTAGCCGCGGATCGCGCGGATGCCGAGGCCAGGAGCCTCCGACACCGAGATCTCGGCTTCGTTGAAACTCACCCCGCCATCGACCGGGTCGAAGGCGCACAGCGAGGGACCGTCGAGGTCGATCTTGGTGATCACGTCGGACTTGGCGATCGCCACGTGCACCGCCGCCGCGACGCTGATGCTGGTCTCGATCATGCAGCCGATCATGCATTCCACGCCGTACAGCGCGGCGATGTCGGCGATGCGGATCGCGTTGGAGATGCCGCCGGTCTTCATCAGCTTGATGTTGATGATGTCGGCGGCGCGCTGCTCGATGAGGCGGATGACCTCGAGCGGCCCGAACACGCTCTCGTCGGCCATCACCGGCGTCTTGATCCGGTCGCTGACGTACTTGAGCCCGGCGATGTCCTGTGCGCGCACCGGCTGCTCGAGCAGTTCGAGGTGCACGCCCGCATCCTCCAGCGCGTGCATCGCGTGCACGGCCTGCTTGGCGGTCCAGCCCTGGTTGGCGTCGAGGCGGAGCAGGGCGCGGCCCTCGACCGCGGCGTGGATCGCCTTCACCCGCTCCACGTCCAGCCCGATGTCCTTGCCGACCTTGATCTTGAGCGTCTCGAAACCGCGCTCGACCGCCGACAGCGAATCGGACACCATCTTGTCGATGTGGTCGACGCTGATGGTGATATCAGTGGTGATGACCGGCTCGCCACCGCCCAGCATGCGGTAGAGCGGCGCCTCGTACAGCTGCCCCCACAGGTCGTAGACCGCGATCTCGACGGCGGCCTTGGCGCTGGTGTTGCGCTCCAGCGCGGTTTGCACCAGGCGCACGATGCGATTGAGGTTGGCCACGTCCTCGCCGATGAGGCGCGGCGCGATGATCCGGCCGATGGCCTCGATCATCGAGCCGTGGGTGTCGCCGGTGATCAGCGCGGTGGCGGCGGCCTCGCCGTAGCCGACGTGGCCGCTGTCGGTATGGATCGAGACGATGATGTCCTCGACCGTGTCGACCGTCCGCAACGCGGTCTTGAACGGCGTCTTCAGCGGCACCCGGACCCGGCCCAGGCGCACCTCGGTGATCTTCATTCCATGAGTCTCCCTGCGGCGGTCGCCGCGGCTGCCCTTCCGGTCACGGCCGGATGCGCTGGATGCTGGTGATGCGGTCGACGGTCGCGGTGGTGGCGTTGGACATCTTCGGCAGCAGCGGCGTCACCACCACGCCGTTGAGCCGGTAGCGGCGCAGTTCCCCGTCCTCGCCGAGCAGGGACATGCCGCTGGTGTCGTGGATCACGTACGTCTCCCCATCGACGTGGCCGAGGATCATCATCACATGGCCCGGGATGTAGACCAGGTCGCCCACCTGGCTCCGGGCCAGCTGGCGCAAGCGTTCGTCGTGGCCGGTTTCCGTGCCCATCTGCACGCCATCCAGTCCCGGGCTGCGCGACTGCGCGCTCGTATTGCGCGGAAGCAGCACGCCGAAACTGCGGTAGATCTCGGACACGAAGCCGCTGCAGTCGCGGGCGTCGTAGCGATGGCCCCAGCCGTATCGCTCACCCAGGAACTTGAACGCCTGGCCGATCAGGTTGGCCTTGGTCAGCGGCAGATAGTCGTGCGCCACATCGGCCGAGCGCGGGATCAGGGCCGGCGCAAACGAGAGCGCGCCATCTTCGCCGCGCACCGGCAGTTCGACCGCATGACCGAAGGCCGGATGCTGGCCGTTGAGCGGCTCGTCGCGCGGCCAGGACGCCAGTGGCAGGCGCACGCCCATGTCGAGCAGCACGCCGGACACCGCCGGCCGCTCGGGCGTGTGCACGGTCCTCACCTGCGCACCGGTGACGACCAGGAAGGGCATGCGGCGGGTATAGGCGAAGATCTCGGCCTTGTCGCCGAGCGCCACCGCATCGGCTTCGATCCAGGCGGCATAGGTTTCGCTGAGCACGAACAGCCAGCGACGGTCGCGACTGCGGTGGACCACCGCCACGGGCGTCCCGGGGAACAGCGCGCTCTCCTGGAAGCGGTCGATGTCGCGATCGTCGGGCGTGCTGAACACGCGCAGATGGGTGGGAAAGGTGCGCAGGTCCGCGCGTCGCACCACCATCCCGTAGCGCGTCACCTGCGTCTGCGGCACCGCCTTCAGGTCGAGCGCGGCGACCAGCCGCTCGATCGCGCGGTCGCTGCCTTCCTTGCCGGACTCGTCGTACAGGGTGCGGGACGGGCGGGGCGAGGCCGACTCGATCCAGGCGCGTACCTGGTCGGCCTCGAGCGTGACCGGCAGTTGTTCGATGTCGTATAGCGAGGGTTCGGTCTGGCGCATGCGCGCGTTGTGCGCGGCGATGGCCTCTGCGTCGAGGATGACGTCGTCGGCATCGCGCAGGCGCGCGGTCCAGTACTCCGGCACCAGCTGCGCCTGCACCACGCCAGGCAGCACCTCGGCCTGCGGATCGCCGGACATCCGGGCATGGAGGGGCCAGCAGCAGGCAGCGATCACCCAGCTCGCCAGGAGCAGCCGCGCCCCCCTCATTGAAGTGCGCTTGTGCAAGACCTGATCTCCGGCGGGACGCGTCGGCAGCGACGTTGAAGAATAGATCATTCGTTTTTGGTACCTGTCAAGAATAATTTATTGACGGCGCATTTCAGCCATGTTACACAGCCCCTGACCGCCACCCCAGCGAAGGGGAGCCGCGCCAATGCCGAGCCGCCGCCGCGAATGCCAGACACGGGGTCAGGATGCCCGGCGGCGGACCGCGTTCCGGCTGGGCGCGGCTTTGGCGCTGACGGGCCTGCTGGCGACGGCCGTCGACGCGGGTGCGAGAACCTCGCCTCCGCGGCCCGAGTACGAGGCGCTGCCGGAGATCGTCGAGTTGGTGGACGCGGGCCGGTTCGAAGAAGCCGAGCGCCTCACCGACCAGGCCGAGGCGGCCGAACCGTCCGCGACGAGCCGGCGCGAGATCGCGTTCCAGCGCGAACGCATGCGCCGCATCCTGCTGGACTTCCGCCTCGACGGCGACCAGCTGCGCGCTGCGGTGCTGCGGGAAATCCCCGACCTGCGCGACGACGAGTTCGACCGCTGGCGGCGCGCCGGGCTGTTCGATGCGATGCGGATCGATGGACAGCTGCGTTACTTCGCGCGGGCGCCGCACAACCTGTTCCGGCTGAGCGCGGAGGCGCGGGCGCGCCGCGCACGCCCGCGGCCCTTCTACGACAGTCCGCTGCAGCTTGCCCAGCATGCCCACCATGCCGAGGTGCGGGCGGGTGCCGGTGCCAGTACGGCAGCGGCGCCCCGGCGAGTCCGGATCACGCAGTCGCTCGTGGTCAAGCCCGACGCGGTGCCCGCTGGCGAAACCATCCGCGCCTGGCTGCCCTACGCACGCGACATTCCCGGCCAGCAGGAGGGCATCCAACTGCTTCGCAGCGAACCGGCGCGCGCCCGGCTGGCGCCGCCGGACACCCTTCAGCGGACCGCCTATCTCGAGCGACAGGCGAGGGCGGGGGAGCCGACGCGGTTTTCGGTCAGCTACGAGCTGACCGTCTTCGGGCAGCACGTGGCGGTCGATCCGGAGCGGGTGGTTCCCGTCGTGTCCACGCCGGAGCTGGCCCCGCACCTGGAAGAACGCGCACCGCACATCGTGTTCACCGATGCGATGCGCCTGTTTTCCGCGCAGGTGGTCGGCGATGAGACCAACCCCTATCGCATCGCACGCAGGCTGTTCGATGCGGTCGACCGCATCCCGTGGGCCGGTGCGCGCGAGTACTCGACGATCACCAACCTCGGCGCGCATGCGCTCGAGTCAGGACGCGCCGACTGCGGACAGCAGACGCTGCTGCTGATCACCCTGCTGCGGCTCAACGGCATCCCGGCGCGCTGGCAGTCGGGGTGGATCTTCTCCGACGGCAGCTACAACAACATGCACGACTGGGGCTGGCTGTACCTGGCCCCGTACGGATGGATGCCGATGGACGTCACCTTCGGCCGCCTGCCGGGCACGGATCCCGGGCTCGAGCACTTCTACCTCGGCGGCATGGACGCCTATCGCGTCGCCTTCAACGACGACTACGGCCGCGATTTCGTCCCCGCCAAGACCCACTTCCGCTCCGAAACCATCGACCTGCAGCGCGGGGAGGCCGAGTGGGACGGTGGAAATCTCTACTTCGACCAGTGGGACTACGACTTCGAATGGGAGCTGCTGCCGCTCCCGCAAGACCAGCGCAGCTGAACACGCCAGCCACAGCAACTGTTCCGGGGAGATCCGCAATGAAGGTCAGACATGTGAAGTTCCGCCGCGCCGCCCTCTGCATCGCGCTTGGCGCTTGCTTCGCCGCCGCCACACCGATCGTGCTTGCGCAGAGCTCGACGGGCGCCGTCGCCGGTCGCGCCGGGGCCGGCGACCAGATCACAATCACCAACACGGCCACCGGAGCGAGCAGGACCGTGACCGTTGCCGCCGACGGCAGCTACCGGCTGACCCAGCTTCCGGTCGGCGACTACAGCCTGCAAGTGGTCCGGGATGGACAGAGCGTAGGCAGCCCGGTCGCAGTCGGCGTTTCGCTTGGGGGCACGACCACCGTGAACCTCGGCGGCGACGGCGGCCTGGTCAACCTCGACTCGGTGCAGGTGATAGGCGAGCGGGTGGTCAACCGCGTGGATGTCTATTCGACCGAAT
The DNA here is from genome assembly GCF_051162505.1 of Luteimonas campi. Lineage (NCBI taxonomy): Bacteria > Pseudomonadati > Pseudomonadota > Gammaproteobacteria > Lysobacterales > Lysobacteraceae > Luteimonas > Luteimonas campi. The sequence goes on along the minus strand of NZ_JBNWEM010000001.1, from coordinate 204,158 downwards.
CGGCCACCAATATCCGGCGTGAAGAAATCGCCCGCATGCCCGTCGAGCAGAGCCTGAGTTCGGTGGCGCTGCTCGCGCCCGGCGTCATCGCCGGTGCAACGTCCAACGTCAGCGGACTTTCCTTCGGCGGTTCGTCCGTAGCGGAGAACTCGGTATTCATCAACGGGCTCAACGTCACCGACTTCTACAAGCGCCACAGCTTCTCCACCGCGCCGTTCGACTTCTTCCAGGAGTTCCAGGTCAAGACGGGGGGATACTCGGTGGAGTTCGGGCGCGCGACCGGCGGCGTCATAAACGCGGTCACGCGACGTGGCAGCAACGAGTTGCAGGGCGGCGCCACGATCACCTTCGAACCCGCGGCGTGGGCGTCCGACAGGGAAGACCGGTACTACGCCGATGGCAGCACCAACGTCCGCGGCAGCCGGGACCGGAGCAACTTCACCAAGGCCAACGTCTGGGCATCGGGCCCGATCGTCCAGGACAAGCTCTTCCTGTTCGCAATGTACGAGCAGCGGGACAGTAATTCCCGATATACCAACGCCAGCGGCAGCAGCCTGACCAGAAGCGGTGGCGACAACGGATTCTGGGGGACCAAGCTCGACTGGAACATCAGCGACGACCACCTGCTGGAGCTGCTCGCCTTCTCGGACGAATCTGCCAACGACACCAGCACCTACGCGTACAACTGGAACGACGGCACCATCGGGGCGAGCAGCGGCGACCGCTCGACCGAGTCCGGCGGCAAGAGCGGTTCGATCACCTACACCGGCCGCTTCGGCGACAACTTCACCGCCAAGGCGATGTACGGCATCAATGGAAGCAGCAGCTTCGGCCGGGCTCCGGCAGACGACTTGTGCGAGCAGGTGGGCTACGAGAACTCGTCCTACGGAGCCGTCTACCGCGCGATGGGCAGTCCCGTGCTGGGCTGCCATCCCGGCGGAACCGTGGTCGAGCATGAGGACGAACGCAAGGTCAAGCGACTCGACTTCGAGTGGGCGCTCGGCGACCACCTGCTGCGTTTCGGCTGGGACCACGAACTCATGACCACCGAGCGCACCGATCGTTACCCCGGCCCTGGTGGCAGGGTATGGACCGCCTATGGCCGGACCAGTCCGACGCAGGTCCTCGACAATGGCACACCGCTTCCCGTGGGCGTCGACGCCTTCCTGCGGGCGCGCAAGCGCGCTGCCGGTGGCGTGTTCGACATCGAAACAAGCGCCGTGTATCTGGAGGACATCTGGAATGTCACCCCCAGCCTGATGCTCAACCTCGGACTTCGGGTCGACAACTTCGAGAATTTCGACGCCGGTGGCAACAGCTATATCAAGCTGGAAAACCTGGTTTCACCGCGCCTGGGGTTCTCCTGGGACATGAAGAGCGACGGCAGCACGAAGCTGTATGGCAACCTGGGGCGGTACTACATGCCGGTGACCAGCATCATCAGTTACAACTTCGCCGGCGGGTTGACCGACGAGTACACGTTCTACGCTCTGGACGGATGGCGCCAGGAAGCGAACCCCGTGACGGGCGCGCCATACATGGCCCCGATCGTCGGGGCGCAGCTCGGCCCGGTCGACGACAGCTTCAACCTGCAGAACGAGCCGGTGGACGAGGACCTCGATGCCGTCCATCAGGACGAAGCGATCCTCGGCTTCCAGCAGATGATCAACCAGGCCTGGTCGTGGGGTGTCAATGCCACCTACCGGCGCATGGACAATGCCATGGACGACGTCCGCATCAACGCACTGTGCGGTGTGCGGCATGGGACTTTGTGGCCCATCGCCAATCCCGGAGACGAACTGACGCTGTGGGGCACTACCGACATGGGCTGTGCTCAGGATGGCTGGGTCACCATCGACACTTCGAGGGAAGGCTACATCACCGTCGGCAGCGACCGTATCGTGGGTTACGCCAACCCCCGCCGCACCTACAAGGCAGTCGAGTTCCAGATCGACCGCGCGTGGGACGACAAATGGGCGTTCAACGCGTCGTACCTGTGGTCCAAGTCGGAAGGCAACCACGAGGGGCCGGTCAACTCGGATACCAACTATGGTGATACCGGCATGGTCCAGCACTGGGACCATCCGGCCAACAACGAACGATACGGCGACCTGTTCAACGATCACCGCCACCAGATCAAGCTGCGCGGCAGCTACAAGCTCAACGAGATGTGGACGTTCGGCAGCACGCTCACCATGCTGTCCGGCGGCCCGAGGACTGCCTTCGGAGTGACCTGGCCCGACGAGAACTTCGCCGTTGCCAGCTTCACCAGCACCGGCAGCGGTGGCGGCACCGGCTGGCTCTGCGTGCAGAACTGCTCCGGGCCGTGGGCTGATCGCGTGCACGAGTGGTCGCCACGCGGCGCATACGGGCGGATGCCCTGGATCTACAACCTCGCGGCCAGCGTGACCTGGACGCTGCCGGTCGAAGGCATCGACCTGAAGGCCCGATTCTCGGTCTACAACCTGCTCAACAAGCAGGAGGTGGTCGCCGTGTCTTCGCGCTACGAGTCCAACCCCGGCGTGGTCCGCTCGACCTTCGGCACGGGCACGGCCTGGCAATCGCCGCGATACGCGCAACTGGTAGTGACCTGGAACTTCTGAGTTCCGTCCCGCTTGCGGCCACCCGATCGGGTGGCCGCTCTTCTTCGACCTGTATTACGCCTGATGGCGGGCCGGCAACGCAGAACGATCGGGCGGCGGATTCCAGCCGCGCCGTCGGAGGATGCGGCCGCACCCACGCGCAGCCAGCATCGATCCCAAGGCGTCCGCAGTCGCCGCCCCGGCACGGACGCAGCCGACATCAAATTGACATGTTTCTCCGGTGCATGTTAAGCAGCATGACGAGAGGGCGCATGCGACGATGCATGCCAACGGACACCTGGCCACCAGGGCCGTGCATCGCCATCGTTTGATTTTTCCGGGGAATCTTCATGCCAGCAGTCCACAGCCGTACCCACGCCGCGACCGCATCGACGCTCGCGTTCGCCATCGCGCTCACACTGGCAGGGACTGCCGCCGCCCAGGACACCACGACCGCGCCGGGGGCCGACTCCACGCGCACGCTCGACCGCATCCACGTCACCGGTTCGCGCATCAAGCGCACCGACATCGAAACCGCGCTGCCGGTGACCGTGATCCAGAAGCAGGAGATCGAGGCGCAGGGCATCACCTCCGCCGAGCAGTTGCTGCAGTTCCTCAACGTCGCCAGCAACGGCCCCGACAGCCTGGCGGCCAATAGCGGCATCGCGCCGCCGGGCACGCGCGGCAACAACGGCGTGTCGGGCGCAAACCTGCGCGGGCAGGGCGCCGACGCGACGCTGGTGCTGCTCAACGGCAGGCGCGTGGCCAGCCACGGCCTGGCCGGGCAGGTGGTGGACCTCAACTCGATCCCGTTCGCCGCCATCGACCGGGTGGAGGTGCTGCGCGATGGTGCGTCCGCGGTCTACGGGACCGACGCGATCGGCGGGGTCATCAACTTCATCACCCGCAACGACTACCAGGGCGTCACCGTCAGCGTGGGGGCCGATGTCACCCAGGATGGGGGCGGCGACATCTATCAGGCCAGCGTGCTGGCAGGCATGGGCGACCTCGATACGGACCGCTGGAACGCCTGGCTCGCGGTCAGCGCCAAGAGCAACGGGATCCTGCGCGGCAAGGATCGGGACTTCGCCAACAGCTTCCAGCCGGACCGCGGCCTTTCGCCCGATACCCGCGGCACGCCGTTCGCCAACGTGTTCGGCGCCGCCGGAAGCATGGTCGGCGTGGACGCCAATCCCGGCACGCCGGTGGCCTACGGCATGATCGACCCGGCCACAGGCAGCATCGTCTCGGCCATCAACCTGCTCGACCTGCCTGGAGCCGCCGGATGCGAAGCCGGCGGCGACATGATGGGCCCTTACGATCCCGACATCTGGGCAGGGCCCGCCTCGCGCTACGCCTGCGCCTGGGACTACGGGCGTGCCCGCACCATCCAGCAGCCGGTGGACACCACGCAGTTCGTCGGCCGCGCGACATGGCAGATCTCCGACGATCACCAGGCCTACTTCGAAGTGATGGGTTCGGACGTCACGTCCACGCGTCACTTCGAAGCCCAGCAGATCACCTCCAGCGTCAATGCGGGTCCTACCGCGCTCGATGCCTACGAGCGCAATGCCCGGACCGCCGACACCTACGACCGGATCTACGACGGCCTGGCCGCGTACTTCGGCACGGACTACCTGGTGGAAGGCGCGCCGATCGCCTATCGCTGGCGCTGCGAGGCCTGCGGCCCGCGCCAGATCGAAACGTCCACGGAGGCCTTGCGATTGCTGCTCGGCTTCGAGGGTACCCTGGGCTCGTGGGACTACAGTGCGGGCCTGTCGCGCGCGCGCAGCGAATCCAGCTCGGTGCTCGGCGGCGGCTACTACTTCACCCCGGCGCTCAAGACGATGCTGCGCACCGGCGTGCTCAACCCCTTCCTGATGCCCGGCCAGGACCAGTCGCCGGAAGCCTACGCGGCGCTCGACGCGGCGTCCGCGCGCGGTCTGCTGCTGTATCGCGGCGAGACCACCATGACCACGTTCGACGTCAGCTTCTCGGGTGGACTGGGCTGGCATCTGGGCGGCGGCGAGGTGCAGGCCGCGTTCGGCGCCGACGTGCGTCGCGAGGAATACGAGTTCGGCGGGCCGGCCGAGTGGACGCAAGGCAATGCCTACGTATTCGGCGCCCCCGGCGATTCGGTGAACTACATCCAGCCCGTGCATCGCGACGTCCGGGCGGTCTTCGCCGAGTTCTACCTGCCGATCCTGGACAGTCTCGAGGTCACCGCCGCCGGCCGTTACGACGACTACGGCGATTTCGGCAGCACCAGCAACCCGCGCCTGTCGTTCAAATGGCAGCCGGTGGACTGGCTCGCGTTCCGCGGCGCCTACAGCACCAGTTTCAAGGTTCCGGACTTCGCGCGTCTGTTGCGCGGAACCTCTTCGACGCCCTATACGGGCCTGGACCTGGCCGACCCGGCAGTCTGCCCGGGCGGCCGCTACAACCCCAACGTGGCGGCGTGCAGCGAGCAGATCAGGCCCGACATCCTGTCGGGGGGCAATCCCGCCCTGATTCCGGAAGAAGCTGACCAGCGCAGCATCGGCCTGGTCCTGGCACCCACGGAGAACTTCAACCTCAGCGTGGACTGGTGGGAGATCGAGCGGACCAACACGATCCGCAGCGGCTTCAGCCTGACCCAGATGGGCGCGAACTACGATGCGTACGCGGCCAGCTACATCCGCGACAGCGCCGGCACCATCGTCGCTATCGACCAGCGCGCCATCAACTCGGGCGGCACGCTGTCGCGCGGCGTGGAGATCGACGCCAACCTGATTGGCGAACTGGCCGGCGGGCGCTGGCAGATCAACCTCAACGGCAGCTACCTGGACAACTTCCAGGTGAAGGATTTCGCCAATCGCCCCTACAGCGAGAACCTGGTGGGCAAGTACGAGCGCTACTTCAACCTGCCGCTGCAGTGGAAGCACACGCTGAGCCTCGGCTGGGCCAGCGGCGACTGGACGCACACGCTCACCCAGGTCTATCGCGACGGTTACGAGGACTGGCAGCCGCCGGGCATCGCCAACGGCTACACGCCGGCCAACTGGGATCCGGACGTCGAGGAATACATCACCTACAACTACGGCGTGAGCTGGACGGGCATCGAACACCTGAAGGTGAGCTTCGGCGTGCGCAACCTGCTCAATACCGATCCGCCGTTCACCGTACGCTATCTCGACGATGGCGACGGCGCCGGCTGGGAGGCGCGCGTCGCCGACCCGCGCGGGCGCTCGTTCAACCTCATCCTCGAAGCCAGGTTCAACTGACAGACCCGGTCACGCCCCGCTCGAGCGGGGCGCGACCGCGTAGGCCACACAGCTCCGCCATGCGAATTTTTCCGATTGCCCTCGCGTTATCCCTGCTCGCATCGTCGGCCGCCGCCTCCGAGGTGCGGGCTGCCGAAGTCCATGACGTGCGACTCCTCGACGCGGCTTTCAACGACGCCTTCGAGCGCTATCGACCGCCAGGCCTCGCCGTGGGCGTGATCGTGGATGGCGAGATCGTTTTCGCCAGAACCCAGGGCGAACTGGCCGCCGGCAGCGGCGAACCGATCGATCGCGACACGCTGTTCAAGATCGCATCCAACAGCAAGGCGATGACCGCGGCGGTGCTGGCCCGGCTGGTGGACCAGGGCAAACTGGAATGGACGGATCCGGTGATCCGGTACCTGCCGGATTTCCGCATGCACGATCCCTGGGTGACGCGCGAGATGCAGGTGCGCGACCTGCTGATCCACAACAGCGGCCTGGGCGCGGGTGCGGGCGATCTGATGCTGTGGCCGGAACCCAACCTGTTCACCCGCGCCGACGTGATCCAGGGGCTGCGGCACCTGAAGCCCGCCTACAGCTTCCGCTCGCGTTACGCCTACGACAACACGCTTTACATCGTCGCGGGCGAAGTCGCGGCGGCCGCGGGTGGCGCTCCGTTCGACCAGTTGCTGCGCCGTGAACTGTTCGAGCCGCTCGGCCTGCGTCGCTGCCAGGCAGGCCAGTGGCAGCGCGATGTCGTGGGCAACGTCGCGCAACCGCACCGGCGGGGAGACGACGGGCGCCAGCTGGTGGCGCGCGCCGATGCCGAGATCATCGAGGACGTGCCCATGCTGGCGGCGGGAGGCATCCGCTGCAGCCTGGACGACATGCTGCGCTGGGCCAGCATGTGGCTGCAGCCCGATCGCCATGGGCTGGACGCTGCGGGAAAGCCCTACCTCTCGCCGCGGCAGCGCGAGGAGGTCTGGAAGGCGCACATGCCGATGCCGCTGTCGGCGCGCATGCGCGAATGGGACAACAGCCACTTTTCGGCCTACGGCTACGGCTGGCGGCTGACCGATGTGGACGGCACCTGGAAGGTGTCGCACACCGGCACCCTGTCGGGCATGTATTCGGCGCTGACGCTGCTGCCGCACAAGGGCGTCGGCATCGTGGTCCTCGCCAACGGCAACATGGACGAGCTCCGCACCGTGCTGACCCAGGTCCTGGTCAAGCGCTTCACGCGGCCGCAGGACGGCTCGCTGACGGTGGCGCATTACGCGCGCCTGCTGGAGGCGCGCGGTTCGGGCCCGGCCGAGGCGGGCGCGGGCGAGGCCGGCGCCACGCCTCGCATCGCCGCGACGCCTTCGGACGAGGAAATGGAAACCGGCGTCTACCTCGATCCCTGGTTCGGCGAGGTCCGGCTGTGCGCGGCAGGCGAGGGCGTCGAGTTCCGCGCGCTCAAATCGCCGAAGCTGCACGGTACGGTGATGCGCAGCGGCGAGCGGCTGCTCGTGGACTGGCATGACCCGGGCGTCGATGCGGAAGCCTGGCTGTCGTTCGAACGCGACGACGGCCCGGTGCGAATGACCATGGCCAAGGTGGATCCCGATGCGGACTTCAGTTATGACTACGAGGATCTGGCTTTCGAACGCATCGGCGGCTGCGCTGCGCGCTGAGCGAGTTCTCGCGGCCATGGCCATGGCCGTACTGCTGGGTTCGGGGTGTGGCGCGGCATCGCAAGCGCCTCGCGGCCCGGCGTCGCCGGCGCTGGCCGCCGCAGCAGCGGAGGCGCCTTCCACGCCGTCGTCCGTGGGAATGGTCGACATCGCCGAACTGGCGCCGGGCATCGATCTCGACATCCGCTACGCCGGCACCAACAATTTCACCGGCACCCGCGTGGATGGTTACGACGCAGCCAGGTGCTACCTGCTGCGCGAGGCCGCCGAAGCGCTGCGCGACGCGGAGCTGGAGTTGCGCACCGAGGGCCTGCGCCTGCGGATCTACGACTGCTACCGGCCGGCGCGCGCGGTCCGCCAGTTCGTGCGCTGGGCCGCGGACGCCAGCGACCAGTCCACCAAGGCGGCCTACTACCCGGCGCTGGACAAGGCCAGCCTGGTGCCTGGCTACATCTCCGACCGATCAGGCCACAGCAAGGGCGCAACGGTGGATCTGAGCCTGCTGGACTGTCGCAGCGGCCGCTGCGAGTCCCTCGACATGGGCACGGACTACGACTTCTTCGACCCACGCGCCAATACGGACCACTCCGGGATCACGCCGGCCCAGCGGCGCGCACGCACGCAGCTGCGCGACGTCATGGCGCGGCATGGCTTCGAGAACTATCCGATGGAGTGGTGGCATTACAGCTTCCGGATGGAACCGCCGCCAGAGGCCTTCCACGATGTCCCGATCCGCTGATGACCGGTCGGCCGGGCTCAGCCGATCTTCTTGAACGTGTTGGTGTTGCCGAGCTTTTCGATCTTGCCGCCGGCCTTGCGGAATGCCGCCAGGTGGTCCTCGATCTGCTCGCGGGTCAGGGAGGCGTTTTGCTTGCCACCGGCCTTGCCGGACTTACGGAGAACGGTGTTGTTGGTCTTGGGGGCCATCAGGGTCATCGGTTGCGGATGGTGCGTCACCATACCGTGAAGCCCGTAAAAATTTGTCAATTGGTGGCGGACGTCGGCCAAATGCCCCGTATCTGCAGCGAATTCAGTCGTATCTCGGCCTAATCGACGGCTCAGCGTCCGCCTGCCGCGGAACCCCGGTCTGCCGCCCAGGCCACCGCGGCCCGGCTTCCCAGCACGCGCGCGGTGCCCGAGCCTTCGATCACCCGGAGTGCCGGCATCTGCAGTTCCGCCCGGCCCGCCACCGCATCGCGGACCACGGCGACCTCGAACTCCCGCGAATTGCCATCGATCGCAGTGGCCAGCACGCAGCTTTCCAGCGCCATCCCGGTCAGCAGCAGGCGGCGCACTCCGAGCTTGGCCAGCAGCACGGGCAGGGGCGTCGCGAGGAACGCCGAGTGTTTGGGCTTGAGGACGAAATGGTCGCGTGGCCCCGGATCCAGGCGGGTGGCGATCTCGGCCGGCGCTCCTCCGGCATGCACCGCCATCGCCACCTGCTCGCGAAAGTCGGAACGCCAGCGGGCGAAATTGTCGTTGGCGAACACGACCGGCCAGTCGCGATCGTGGAACCGCCGGCGCAGCGCCTGGATCCGTCGCGCCGCCGCCACCGCCCGCGGCGCGATCCTGTCGGCGCCGGGAAAATCCAGCAGCCCGATCATGTCGATGATCAGCAGCGCGGCAGGCGCGCGGCCTTCGTCCATATCACTCTGGCCTCTTGGCCGGAATGAACGGCGAAACCGGATCGCTGGCGGGGAAGGTTTCTTCCAGCGCCTCGTCCTGGTTCTCGCTTTCCCTGGCCTTGCGCTCCCGACGCTCGCCCGGAGTCTCGTCTTCGGGCGTGGTGGAATCCTGTGGATCCTTGCGATCGCGACTCATGGTGGTGTCTCGGTTGGGAGGCGTGAGTGATAGCGCAGCGGGTGTTGAGCGCGCGTGACCCTGCGCCAGGGCGTTGCGACGCGGAAGTCGTGCGGGCCTGAACCCCAGCCATCGGCGGCGCGCGCACGCGCCTGTCTCGACGCCGCGCACGCGTCGACTTGACACGTGACTGCGTAGGATCCGGCAGCAACACACTATCGAAGGCGCAACGCCATGACACAGCATGCGGAGCGGGTCCATGTAAGACAGCAGGACGTCGAACGATTGTCCTCGCTGTGCGATGCGCTCGGGGAACAGGAACGGGTCACGATCACCTTGGCCAACGGCGCGAAGGTATCGGGCGTGGTCATCGCCAAACCCGGCCTGCAGACCTTCCTCGATCACAGCGGAAACGAGGGCGTGAATGCGGTCCTCAAGCTCGACAACATCGGCGGGATGGGCGTGATCCGCTACTTCTGGCTGGACGACGTGGTCGACGTGTCGCACCAGCCCTCGACCGAAGCGCCGGGACGCTGACCCGCGCCCGGCCCCGAGGAGGCCGGAAGTCACCGTGCCGGCGGCGACGTCTTCTCCGGTTCGACCGGGGTGGTCGATGTCGGCGGATAGCGGCGCAGGCAGGCCTCCCGTTCGGCACCGATCATGCTTTCGCAGTTGGCGATACCCGCGGCATCCTGCGGCGCCGGGCTCACCGGAACAGCGGGGACATCCTCGGCGGGAACGGTCCCGATGGGATCTGCATGCTTTTCGCAGGCGGTGGCCAGCGTCAGACAGGCGGCCATCAGCAGACAGCGCATGGGGTTCATGGGGGAATCCGAAAGACGGGCGGGCCAGCTTGCAATTGCTGCGGTACGCCCTGCGTGAAGCCGTCCGTTACCGAATCCTAAGGCGGCCGCGACATCGGCTGCACGCGCCGACTGCCATCGTGCTCTTCCCCATGCACGGAGCGCGAAATGAACGACGATGCACACAAGCTACCGCCGCAGGAGCAGGCGCACCAGCCGGGGCAGCAGTCGCAGATGCATCCGTTACCCGAAAGCATTCGCGAAAGTTATCGCGGGTCGGGGCGGCTGCAAGGCAAGGTGGCCTTGATCACCGGTGGCGACAGCGGCATCGGGCGCGCGGTCGCGCTTCACTTCGCCCGTGAGGGCGCCAAGCTGGTGATCGGTTATCTCGACGAGCGCGACGACGCCGCCGAGACCGAACGCCTCGTGCGCGAGGAAGGCGGGGAGTGCAGCAGCGTGGCAGGCGATGTAGGCGACCCGGCGTTCTGCCGTGAACTGGTGCGTCGCACGGTCGACCTCCACGGCAGGCTGGACATCCTGGTGAACAACGCTGCCGAGCAGCACACGGTGGAGAAGCCGGAGGACCTGACGCCCGAACAGGTCGAACGTACGTTCCGGACCAATGTCTTCGCCTACATCAATCTCGCGACCGCGGCGCTGGAGCACCTGGGCGAGGGTGGGTCGATCATCAACACCGGCTCGGTGACCGGTGTGCGCGGTCACGAGAAGCTGATCGACTACGCCTCGACCAAGGGCGCCATCCACGCGCTCACCTTTTCGCTGGCCCAGGCCGTGGCAGATCGGGGCGTACGCGTGAACGCGGTCGCCCCCGGCCCGATCTGGACCCCGCTGATCCCGGCCAGCTTCAGTGCCGAAGAGGTCGCGGAGTTCGGCACGTCAACCCTGCTAAAGCGCGCCGGCCAGCCCTCCGAGGTCGCGCCGGCCTACGTCTTCCTGGCCAGCGAGGAATCGTCCTTCATCACGGGCCAGACCATCCACATCAACGGAGGAGGGCACATCAGTGCGTAATTCCAATCGATGGAACCGGGGCTCCGGCTCCGACAACGAACGCCAGACCGCCGGCGTCGGCGAACTGCGGGCGGTCGCCGAACGCCTGCTGGAAACGGGCGCGCACTATCTCGAACAGGGCCGCGAATGGCTGCACGCGGCGACCCGACGCGAGCAGGGCGGCCATGACGAAGCGGAGCGGCGCCGGGAAGGCTTCCGCGGTAGCGAGGAAGGTTTCGGCCCGCCGCCGCAGGGCTTCGGCAGCGGCGGCGAGGACCCGCTGGGTCCGTGGTCCAGCAGTGATCGCCGGGGCGGCTCCGGAGGCGCGTCGGGCTCCGGCAACCGCGCCTACTCGACGCGGAATACGCCCTACGAGGGGCGGACGAGGGCCGGCTACGACTACGACGATCATCGCGCACGCGAGTTCGACGCGCATGCCGATCACCTGGCGCGGCAGCGACCGGGCGGCGCGATGCACGAGGACGGCTATCGGTCCCCCGGTCGCCAGGACTGGATGCGGGACGCGGATTACATACCGGGCAGTTATGGTTTTGGCGGGGAAGGGCGGCCGCAAACCGGCGCTGCGTCCGGCCGCGGTGGACAGGGTTCGGCACGTGGAGGCAGCGATCATTCCGGACATTGGGACCAGGCCTACCGCGCGCAGGGCCAGGGCGGCCAACGTGGTCGCGGGCCCCGCGGCTGGTCGCGCTCGGACGAACGCATCCTGGAAGATGTCAACGAACGCCTCTGCGACGATCCGATCGTCGATGCCACCGAGATCGAGGCGCGTTGCGAACAGGGGCGGATCGTGCTGGAGGGCACGGTGCCGACGCGCTGGATGAAGCATCGCGCGGAAGACATCGCCGACGCAGTCCCGGGCGCCAAGGAGGTCGACAACCGCATCCGCGTGGCCGCCGAGGAACCAGCGCCGCGCGGCGACTTCGACACCGGCAGCGACCAGCGCCGGACATCGGAAGATCCGCTGTCGCAGGACAGCGCATCGAAGCAGCAGACACGGTCGGCCACGGCAACTCCGGCCACGGGTGCGGCGGCCTCGCAAGGCGCGGCACCGGACCCGCAGCAGCCGCACTGAGCAGGCACTCGGGGTAGCCCAGCAGGGCTCCCCGATGAAACGAGGGCGGAGGGGCGCAACCCTCCGCCTGCGTCGCCGGGAACGGCGGCTCCTCTTCTCTACTGGTGATGCACCCTCCCTTCACTCCCGCATTTGCAAGCTGGCCCGAGTGATAGGCGCGCAGGGAGTCACCATGGGCACGGCAAGGACCATTCCGGTCTGGGAGGACATCGGCGCACGGACGCGGGCATGGTGGAGCGAGGAGCCCGGACCTTCCGGTTGCGATGTGGTCGTAGTGGGCGCGGGCATTGCAGGGCTCACCACTGCCCTGTGCCTGCTGCGCGAAGGTCGCGAGGTCCTGCTGGTCGACCGGCAGGGCGTGGGCGCCGGCGAAACGCTCAGGACCAGCGCCCACCTGGCATCCGCACTCGACAACCGCTTCAGCGTCCTGGCCCGGTACCACGGTCGCGAGGGCGCCAGACTGGCCGCAGCCAGCCATGCGGCCGCCATCGACTGGATCGAAGCACTGGCGATGCAGGACGCGGACGCCTGCGGATTCCGGCGCGTACCGGGATATCTGTTTCCGTGCGATGGCGACCCGTCCGGCCTGGAGCGCGAGGCTGCAGCGGCCGCCGATGCGGGGCTGGATGTGGCCTTGTTGCGCGATGGCGTCTCGGGGCTGCCCGCGCTGGGGCCGGTTCTGCGATTCGACGGGCAGGCGCGCATCGCGATCGGCGACTACCTGTTGCACCTGGCGCACTGCGTCCACGACGCGGGAGGCCGCTTCCTCCGTGCCGAGGCGACGGCGATCGACGGAGGTCCGCGCGCGGTCGTGCAACTGCGCAGCGGCGGGCGCCTGCAGGCGCGCAGCGTGGTCTCCGCGGCCAACGTGCCCTTCCACCAGACAGGCGTCGCCTGGCTCGAGCAGGCCGCGTACCGCACCTATGTGGTCGCGGGTCACGCGCCGCGAGGCGCCATTCCGGATGCGCTCTACTGGGATGACGGCGATCCCTACCATTACGTGCGCCTGCTCGAGGATGGCGACGATCGGGTCCTGGTGCTGGTCGGCGGCGAAGACCACAAGGTCGGACAGGACGACGACCCGGAAGCGTACGTGCGCCTGCAGGCCTGGGCCCGCAGGCGCTTTCCTGCGATCACGCATTTCACTTCGGCATGGTCCGGGCAGATTCTGGAACCGGCCGACGGCCTTGCCTTCGCCGGCGCCGATCCGGAGATGGAGAACGTCTACCTGATCACCGGCGACTCGGGCAATGGCCTGACCCACGGCACGCTGGGGGCGCTGCTGCTCTGCGACCTGATCCAGGGGCGGCCCAACCCCTGGGCCGAACTTTACGACCCTGCACGACGCCGCTGGGCCAGCGCGGGGCCATGGCTGAAGGAAAACCTCAACTCAGGCGCGCAGTACCGCGACTGGATCGCACCGGCAGACCTGTCCGATCCTGCCGAACTGACGCCTGGCAACGGCGCGGTGCTGCGCAGGGGCCTGCGCCGTCTTGCGGTCTACCGGGACGGTCACGGCGTGCTGCATGCGCACGACGCCCGCTGCACCCACATGGGTTGCGTGGTGCGCTGGAGCAGGGAGGAGAAGTCCTGGGATTGCCCCTGCCATGGCTCGCGATTCGAGGCGGTCACCGGGGCGGTGCTCAACGGCCCGGCGAGCGAGCCTCTGGCGCCGTGCGAACTCGACGAGGCTTCCGGGCAGGAGGGGCAGTGAGTGTCTTGCTCCTCCCGCGCGAGGCGAGCGTGGTGGCGACGTACAGCCCGAGTGCGAACGCGGCGTACGCGCAACCGATGCCCGCCGGGCCGATCCGGTGTTCGAAGCCCGGGCTGAGTCGGCGGGGCACCACGTGATAATCGACTACGTAGGCGACGGCGGCGACGCCGGCGGCGCGGATGATACGTCCAGCCGGCGGCGACCGATCCGGCCGCAGCGTCTCGTAGCCGATTGCCCAGAACAGCGAGCTGGCATGGTGCACCGCGTAACCGGTGAGCGTGTACTTCGGCGAGGGCCGCGCAATATGGCGAGCCCGCGGATACCAGAACCACTGGCTGGTGGCGTTGGTGCCCGCGGCGGCGGTGCCGCTGCGGCTGCGGCTGAACATCGACACGACAAGCGTGCTCAGCACGCTGGCGAGCGAGCCCGAGCGCAGGGCACGCATGGGCAGGGTGGTCGTCGGCCCCTCGCCGTCGTGGTGCTCGGCGGCGGCCTGGTGGGCGCGGCGCTGGTCGATGCGCTGGCCGCCCGCGGTCATCGGACCGCCCTCGCCAGGCGCGGCACGCGGGAACATGCCGGGACCGCGGTACTGGCCTGGGATTTCAATGCGCTGCCCGACGAACGCACCCTGGCGGACGCGCTGGCGGGAGTGGACGTGCTGGTCAATACGGTCGGCATCTTTCGCGAGGCAGCAGAGCAGAGCTTCGATGCAATACATGTGAAAGGACCGCGCCAGCTGTTCGAGGCCGCCTGCCGCGCGGGCGTTGCGCGCATCGTCCAGCTGTCGGCCCTCGGGGCCGATCCGGCATCCTCCCTGCCGTACTTCGCGAGCAAGGGGCAGGCCGAACAGATCCTGCGCGGACTGCCGGTGCAGGGGGCGATCGTGCGGCCCTCGCTGGTGTTCGCGCCCGCCGGCGCCAGCACGCGCTGGTTCGCGCAACTCGCCAGCCTGCCGCTGCTGCCGCTGCCTGGCGGCGGCCGCCAGCGGATCCAGCCGGTGCACCTGGACGACCTGGTGGAAGCCCTGGTCCGGCTGGTGGAAGCGGACCGGGTTCCCCAGTCGCTGGATGCGGTCGGGCCGCGTGCGCTGACGCTCGTCGAATACCTTGGCCTGTTCCGCCGTGGCATGGGGTTGCGCGGCCGCACCGTCTCCGTTCCATCGTTCGCCGCGCGCGGTGCGGCCTGGCTGGCGGCTTCGTTCTGGCCGCGCGTGCCCTTGGACCCCGACGCCTTGGCCATGCTCGACGCCGGGAACACGGCCGACCCGGGACCCCTGACACGATGGCTCGGCCGCCCGCCCCGCGCACCGGAGTCCTTCATCGGCCCGCACGCCGGCGCCATCATGCGCTGGCCGGCGCTGCTGTCATGGACCGTACCTGCGATGCGCTGGACCGTGGCTGCCATGTGGATCGCCACCGGGATCGTGTCGCTGTGGCTGTACCCGCGCGAACTGAGCCTGGACATGCTGGCCCAGGTGGGCTTGCGGGGACCGCTGGCGGACGCGGCCCTGTGGTCCGCCGCACTGCTCGACATCGCCCTCGGCGTGGCGTTGCTGCATGCGCGCTGGCGCGCGCCCGCCTACCTCGCGCAGCTGCTCCTGGTCCTCGGGTACACCGTCATCATCAGCATCTGGCTGCCCGGGCAGTGGCTGCACCCGTTCGGCCCGGTGCTCAAGAACCTGCCGCTGCTGGCGATGATCCTCGCCCTGCTCGCACTCGACCGGAAACCATGGACCTGATCCTGGTCAAGTACCTGCATGTGCTGTCCTCGACGCTGCTGTTCGGCACCGGCATCGGCACGGCGTTCTACCTGTTCTTCGTCAGCTGGACACGCGACGCGAAGGTCGTGGCGGCCGTCGCCCGTCTGGTGGTGACCGCAGACTGGATCTTCACCGCCACCACGATCGTGTTCCAGCCGCTGAGCGGCTTCTACCTGGCCCATCGCATGGGCATCCCCTGGGCCACGCCGTGGGTGTTCTGGTCCACCGTGCTGTTCGTGATCGCCGCGTTGTGCTGGCTGCCGGTGGTGTGGCTGCAGATCCGCCTGCGCGACATCGCAGTCGAGGCCGCCGCCACCGGCAGCGAGCTTCCGCCGCGCTACGCCGCGCACCTGGGCGCCTGGGCCGCGCTGGGCGTGCCGGCGTTGATCTCGTTCCTGGCGATCTTCTACATGATGGTGTCGCGACAGGTGCCGTTCGTCGACTGAGGCGGGTTCACCCGCTCTTAGCGGGCGCGGTGCTATCCAGTGGCGATGGATGCCTTGCTCCTGTCGCGGATCCAGTTCGGCTTCGTCATCAGCTTCCACGTCCTGTTCCCGGCCTTCACGATCGGGCTTTCGAGCTGGCTGGCCTTCCTGGAATACCGCTGGCTGCGCACCCGCGACGCGGTGTGGAAGGACCTTTATTTCTTCTGGCTGAAGATCTTCGCCGTGTCCTTCGGCATGGGCGTGGTCAGCGGCATCGTGATGAGCTTCCAGATCGGCACCAACTGGTCCGTGCTCGCCGAGCGCGCCGGCGCGGTGCTCGGGCCGCTGCTGGGCTTCGAGGTGCTGACCGCGTTCTTCCTCGAGGCCACCTTCCTGGGCGTGATGCTGTTCGGGTGGAAGCGCGTGCCGGAGCGGCTGCACTTCCTGTCCACCTGCATGGTGGCCCTGGGCACGCTGATCTCGACGTTCTGGATCCTCTCGGCCAACAGTTGGATGCAGACGCCGCAGGGCTACGAGCTGGTGGACGGCATCTTCCATGTCACCTCGTGGCGCGAGGTGATCTTCAACCCGTCGTTCCCGTATCGCCTCACGCACATGACCCTGGCGGCCTTCCTGACCACCTGCTTCGTGATCGGAGGCGTGTCGGGCTGGTACCTGCGCCGGGGCGTGCACCAGGAGGCGGCGACCCGAATGCTGCGGCTGTCCACCGCCTTCGCCCTGATCGTGGTGCCGCTGCAGATCCTGGCCGGCGACCTGCATGGCCTCAATACCGCCGAGCATCAGCCGCTGAAGGTGGCGGCGATGGAAGGACACTGGGAGCGGTTGCCGGAAGGGGAGGGCATGCCGCTGGTGCTGTGGGCGGTGCCCGACCAGGACGCCGGCACCAATCGCCAGCAGGTGGCGATCCCGAGGCTGGGCGGCCTGATCCTTACCCACACCTGGGACGGGCAGATCGATGCGCTGGATTCGGCGCCCGCCGAAGATCTGCCACCGGTCGCGCCCGTGTTCTATGCGTTCCGGGTGATGGTCGGGCTCGGGGTCGCGATGCTGCTGCTGGCCATCGCCTCGGGCGTGCGCTGGCGGCAGGGACGCCTGGCCACCTCCCGCGGCCTGCACCTGGCCTGGAACCTGATGCTGCCGGCCGGGTTCGTCGCGATTCTCGCAGGCTGGTTCGTGACCGAAATGGGCCGCCAGCCCTGGGTGGTGTACGGCCAACTCCGCACCGCGGAGGCGGTGAGCAACGTCGACGCGACCAGCGTGGCCATCTCGCTCGGCGTCTACGTGCTTGCCTACGCCGTGGTGTTCGGTTTCGGCGCCGCCTACATCATGAAGATGCTGCGCCGCGGGCCGCTGCCGCATGAGCCCGAACCGGAGACCGAGGGCGGCGACCGGACACCCGCACGGCCGCTGAGCGCGGCCGATGCATCGCTCGAAGAGGGGACGCGCTGATGCCGATCGAAACCTGGCTGCCGGTCGTCTGGTTCGGCGTGATCGGCTTCGGCGTGCTGATGTACGTCGTACTCGACGGGTTCGTGCTGGGCCTGGGCATCCTCGCGCCATTCGCGGAGGACGAAGACCAGCTCGACCTGATGATGAACACCGCCGCGCCGATCTGGGACGGCAATGAAACCTGGCTGGTGCTGGGCGGTGCGGGGTTGCTGGCTGCGTTCCCGGCGGCCTACGCGCTGGTGCTGTCCGCCCTGTACCTGCCGGTCCTGCTGATGCTGGTGGCGCTGGTGTTCCGCGGCGTCGCCTTCGAATTCCGCTTCAAGGCCGGAAGCACCCGCTGGCTGTGGGGCTGGGCGTTCGCGCTGGGCTCGCTGTGCGCGGCGTTCTGGCAGGGCGTGATCCTCGGCGCCCTGGTCGAGGGCATGCCGGTGGAGGAGGGGCGCTACATCGGCGGACTGCTGTCGTGGTTCAGTCCGTTCTCGATGCTGACCGGCGCCGCCGTGGTGTTCGGCTACGCGCTGCTGGGCAGCACCTGGCTGATCCTCAAGACCGAGGGCGACCTGCAGCGCGTGGCACGCGTGCTGACGCGGCCGCTGGTCCTGGTGGTGGCCGTGTTCATGGGCCTGGTCAGCGCCTGGCTGCCGTTCCTGGATTCGCGCGTGATGTCGCGCTGGTTCGAGAACGGCAACTTCTGGTGGCTGTCGCCGGTGCCCGCGCTGACGCTGCTCACGGCGCTCGCGCTGTGGCGCGCGGCGATGGCGCGGGGCCGCGACGCGCGCCCGTTCGTGCTGACCCTGTGCTTTTTCGGGCTGGGCTTCGCGGGGCTGGTGCTGGGCATGTGGCCCTATCTGGTACCGCCATCGCTGACCATCTGGGAGGCGGCCGCGCCGCCGTCCTCGCAGGGCTTCATGCTGGCCGGCGTGGCGGTGCTGCTGCCGGTGATCCTGGGATATACGGCCTGGTCCTACCGCGTATTCCGCGGCAAGATTCTGGCGGGGCAGGGATATCACTGACACGCCGCGCCAGGCACGGCGGCGTACATCAGCTCATTGCCGTGGCCGCATCGTAGGCCAGGCGCGAAGCCCCCGCGCCCTCCAGCGCCTGCTGCACCGCAGGCAGTTTCTCCGGCTCGGCGTCGACGATCACCAGCACGCTGCCGGCGTCGAGTTCGGAGCGGAAATGGCGCCTGATGGGATCGCGGACCGAAGCGCCGGCCAGCGACCCGCCGAGCCCGCCCATGGCCGCCACGATGCCGGTCGAGAGGATCAGCGCGTAGGCGGGCATCCCCCAGAGCAGCATGATCGCGATACCCGCCACCAGGCCGATGACCGCGCCCATCAGCACGCCCCGCATGGCGGCGGGAACCAGGTCGCTGTCGGCCAGCTTGCGGCGGTTGCTGACCCGCCGGACCTCCGTGTCGGAGCGCGCGATGATGTGGACATCGTCGTCCGGAATGCCCCCCTGGGTCGCCAGGGCCGCCATCCGGTTGGCGTCCTCGACGCTGCCTGCCTTGAACACGCTGCGATGCTTGATGGACATGCTTGACCTCGCTCACGTCAACCGCGGGAAGAGGGCTGGAGTCTAGGGAGGCCGGCGTGCGGTACGCGTGTACGCGCGCGCCGTGAACGCGTCTCGAGGGCCTGGCCGGACGCGCTGCCCTGTGCTGCGGTGCATGGCGGCCCTTGCGCGATCTCCCCGCCACCAGGTGACCGTTCCCGGATCGCCGCGGCGTTGGTGAGGAGGAACCCGTCGCGCGGCGACGGCGCCAGAGGATCCCCCGCCATGGCACGCAAGACCCGTTCCTCCTCCCCCCGCGCATCCGTCGCCGCGGCGTCCGCGGCCAGCAGCGGCACCGGTGCGTCCCGCGTCGCGCAGCCCGCCGCGGAGCGTTTCGATGCCCCGATCTCGCGCGCGTTCCTGCCGGCCTTCGACGCGGTGGATGCAGACGAAAAGCAGTTGCACGCCCTCAGCGAACAGGACCGCGAACAATGGATGGCGGCCAAGCTCGCCGACGTCAGCCATTTCCGCGTTGGCCTGGGCTCGCTGAAGCTGCACGCCCGCACCGCACGCGCGCTGGTGCCGCAGGTGCGGGCCTTGCCCCGGCAGGTGCGCGGCCGCCTGCTGAACGCGGATGGTTCGGCGGCGGCCCGGGTCAGCGTGACGCCGACGCTGCCCGGCCACGATGACGCCGCGCTGGCCCGCGCCGTGCTGACCGACGACTTGGGCGTGTTCGTCCTGCCGCTGCCCGACGTGGACGACGCCCAGCGCCGCGCGCTGTTAGCCGACGGACTGGGCCTGCGGATCACCGGCGCGGGCAATGCCACCGCAACGCTGGTGGTGGCGCTGCCGCGGCGTGGCGGGCAGGCGCTGGGCGAGCTCGCCCTGCGGGCCAACCTGCAGCCGCTGCCCCGGAACATCGTGTCCGCGCTGGTCGACCTGCTCGACGATCTTCCGGCCGTGACCGGGAGCCCCGGGCTCAGCGACGGCACCCAGGAGCCGGTGCGGATCCAGATCGGCCAGGACGCATGCAACATCCGGTTCGAGGAGGACGCACACCTGCGGCGGTTTCCCTACCGCACCCTGGTCCGGCTGATCGAACCGCGCACCACGACCGTGAGCCGGGTCATGATCTTCCGGCCAAGTTTCGACGTGGCCGGTGCCGCCGACAAGGCGATGATGACGCCCCTGTTCAATCCCGCCTGGCCGGGCGTGTTCGCCGGAACGAGCACGCGCTTCGTCGAGCGTGTGCCGGTGGACAAGCCGATCAGCGTCGACGGATTCCGCGACCAGCTGATCGGCGTCACCGGCAACCGGATCGGTCCGCAGCGCAGCGTGCCGATGGCGGGAACGCTGGGCCTGGGCTATGTGCTGAACCTGGCGCAGGTCTGGAAATACGACGGGCTGACCCTGGGCAACCTGCTGTACTCGCTGCCGCTGGCGCCGGGCGAGCAGCAACGCATCGCGGTGTCCGAACGGCGGGCCACCGCGTCGGTGCGGGACCAGGAACAGCTGAGCATGTTCGAACAGCAGTACGCGGCCCTGCGCGAGGACGCGTCGAGCTCGGCCGTGTTCCATTCGGCGTTCACCGAGCGCATCGACGCCGAAACCATACAGAGTGGCGAGTCGAGTTCGCCGGGCAGCGGCATCGGCGGCGCCATCGGCGGACTGCTGGGCGGCGTCGCCGGCTTCTTCGCGGGCGGGCCGGCCGGGGCGCTGGCGCTGGGCACGGCCGGCGCCGCGATCGGTTCGTCGGTCGGGGCGGGCATCGGCGGTATCAACAGCAGCGGCACGTCCTCCAGTTCGCTGGACGGCGCCCGCACCTACAGTTCGCGGGCCGCCGAAGACCTGCACCGGGCGGTGGAGCGCCAGGCATCGGCGCGCCGCTCGGCCAACCGCACCGCGATCCGCCTGGCCACCGCGACCGAGACCGAGTCGGTGACCACCAAGGTGATCACCAACCACAACAAGATGCACGCGCTGACCATCCAGTACTGGGAAGTGCTGCGCAAGTTCGTGGCGACCACCGAAGTGGAGGGCTGCACGCTGGTGTGCTTCGTACCCCTGGACCTGGTGCGCTTCCTGCCGGCCGGACAACCGCTGGCGCTGACCTCGGAAGCGACGGTGGACACGCGCACGGAACTGGTGGTGCGCTTCTCGATGCTGCATCGCCATGCCGACGCGATCCGCTCCTGGCTGCCGGCGCGGCACCGGGAGGGCCTGCGCGTCCTGGAGGCGTTCACGGCTGATCCGCGCGCGCAGGTCGACCTGGGCGCACCGTCCGCGAGCACGCTCAATTTCTCGATCAACGGCCGCTGGCTGCCGTTCGAACGCGCCCAGGTGCAGGTGGTCATGCGCGACGGCCGGCGCCTGCGGCCGGTGCAGCTCGTCTCCTCGCAGGCGGCGCTGGAACAGAAGAAGTTCGGCACCCGCGAAGCGTTGATGGCCGAACTGGTGCGGCGACGCGACGAGGACACCGTGGCGATGAGCGGACGGCTGCTGCTGCCGCAGGACGCGGAAGCGGCAGACGTGGTCGCGTTCGAACTCACGCGCTGGTTCGACCCGCTGCACTACCAGTTCGACCTGGAGATGATCCCCGCGTTCGCGGCGCTGAAGGCCCTGGGCATCAACGTGGGCCTGCCGCAGTTCGAGTCGTCGCTGCGGTTGAGTCCTGCCGAGCTCGAACAGGCGCTGCGCGGCCCGCTGGTCTGGGATTTCAAGGCGGCCGTGGACGGGGTGAACACCCGCATCGAGGCCGACTCGCTGGCTTACGGCCAGGAGTTTCCGCCCAGCGGGCTGGCGATTCCGGCGATCGAGTCGCCCGCCGTGCTGTCGTTCCGCGACGTGATGCGCATCGAGGCCACGCTGCAGCATGTGGTGCGCAACACGCTCAAGTATTCCAAGGCGGTGTGGATGAGCCTGAGCGCGGAGGAACGCATCGTGATGCTCGAGGGCTATACCGTTGGCCTGCCCGAGGACGGGCTGGATCCCGACGCGCTCAACGATCCCGGCCAGCACGTGCCGCTGCTCAACTGCGTCGCCAACCAGGTGCTGGGGTTCTACGGCAACTGCATGGTGCTGCCCTTCAGCATCCCCGCATCGTTGGCCGTCCAGCTCAACGGCGACGCGGAGGGGGAGGGGGAGGGCGGCGAACAGGAACCCTTGACCACCGCCGCGGTGCAGGACGCGCTGACCCAGTTCCATCGCGAGGGCTTCTCGCCACCGGAGTCGCGTTTCACGCTGCCCACGCGCGGCGTCCTGGGCGAGGCGGTGCTCGGCCACTGCGCGGCCGCCGAAAAGATCGATCTGACCCGGTTCTGGAACTGGCAGGACTCGCCCGCGCCGGAAGCGACCGCGATCGCCGGTGTGGGCCTGCGCGGCGGCGGGGTAGGGAACCTGGGGGCACCGGATTCGCTCGCTTCCATCCCGCAGATCGTCAACAACGTGGGCGAAGGCTCGGCCCTGGGCGCGCTGGCCCAGGCGCTGGCGGCGCGCGGTGGCGACGCCACGCCGTTCTCCGCGGAGTTCGTGACTAAGAACATCGACGCGGCCGGGACCGCCCGCAGCGGCGCGCTGACCGCACTGACCGACCTGTCCAAGCAGGCGATGAACACCGGCGTGGAACTGTTCAAGGCGCAGGCCGCCGCGGACAAGGACAAGGCCAAGGAAGACGACAAGGGCAAGGCGATCGACGCCGCGGTCAAGGATCTCAAGGACAACGCCGCCTCCTACCTGGGCGGCGCGGCGCAGGCGGCCACGGGGGGCGGAGACACCGCGGCCGGCGTGTTTGCAGCGGCCAAGATCCTGTCGCTGACCGGCGGCGCGGAACTGCCGAAGGACAAGGCCGAAACCCTGCGCGCCGCCTACGACAAGAGCGAGGGCGGCAGCCGCACCCTGGCCAGCACCGCCTGGCTGACCGCATTGAAGCTGATTCCCTGACCGGGCCCGGCCGCCGCGCATCGCGCCGGCCGCGACCACGCTTTCTCCTGGAGCCGCGTCATGAGCGACACCACCCAATCTCCCGTCGATACCTCCTTCGCTGGCCTCGTCGACGCACTGGTCGAACTGATCCGATCCGGCGTCCGGCCCGATGTGCTGGAGGCGCAGCGCGTCCTGCTGCAGCGCCTGTCGACACAGGGCGACGTGTTCCCGGCGCGGATCCCGGCGCCACGCAACATCACCGAGGTCGGCGGCTATCTCAACCTGCTCGAGCGGGCCGGACACATCGACCTGCGCTCGTCGGCACTGGCGGGGGCGCTGGGCATCGCCGGGCCGGCGATGGGCGGCGAAGTGCTGGCCGGGGTCGTGCCGGTGGGGTTCGTCGATGCGCCCAACCACCGGCCGGCAGGGCCGGGCCAGGCGTCGATCCCGCCGCTGCTGCGCATACGCGCCGACTTCCACGCGCCGCTGATGTCGGCCTTGGCGGCCATCCAGGCGGCGGGCTGTGCACTACCGCTGCGCGTGCCGCGCGCGGCGCTGCCCGCGTCGCAGCCCGGCGCCGGCCCTTGCGGCCCGGACCTGGCTGCCGTCCTGGACGCGCTGGGTCGCAGGCTGTCGGTCTTTCCGGGCACCATCCTGGTCGATCCTGCCGCCGATCCGCTCGCCATCGCGCGCCCGGAAGCGCCGGCCAGCGAGCCGCTGCGCCTGGTCGCGCGCGAACTCACCGGGGCCGGAGCCGTGCCCGAAGCGAGCTGGGTCGCCGTTCGTGCTTCGGCCAACGCGGTGACCGACGACGCGCCGGCGCCACGCCGCTATCTGGATCTCGCGCCGCTGCTATCCGCGGCCGGCTGGCACCATCCCGCGCCAGTGCAGCCACCGTCCGACCTGGGCCATCGCGGCACGCTGGTCGAACTGGTGAACTTCACCGGACTGATCGCCGGCGAGACGACGCTGGGCGAGGAGCTCGCGCTGCTGTACCCGCCGGCGGCGATCGCGCGGTCGGCGTTCGCTACCAGCGCAGATCTGGTCTGGGACGGGCAGCAGTTCGCAGGCGCATGAGCCGTGATTGTCTGGAGCGGCAGCCCGGCGAGCACCGTCGGAGCGGGGCTGTCGTCGCTGGTGCAGGCCGGCTCCTCGACCGATCGTGGTATTTCTGACTTCGCATAATGCATCGTTCCTCCGCTCGCTACGTGCCCGTAGGCCGCCTGTACGGGCTGTGGAAGGGCCCCGACGAACGCGACCGCTAGGAGGGTAGCGGTAGCCGCTAGCCGCCTTGCAATCGACTGCCACCGCGCTTTTGCTTCGCCCTCAGTCCTCGCCGCCTGGGCGATGGCCAGCCACTTGTCTACGTCCTCGCCTGCCATCCGCGCGAGCGCCATAACGTCACCGTCCGTTGGCACCTTCACGCCTGACCGCCAGTTGGTGATCAGTTGCTTGGAGCGGTCCAGCCGCTCGCCGATGTCGGTGTAGTTCGCCCCGGTTCGAGCCTTCGCAGCGTCGATCAGGTCCGCAATGGTTTCCATGAGTATCCCCGGGGGTTGACAACAGTCTCCCGGCGAGCATACTGCGCCCGTGTATGCCGTAGGGCATACCGCCCCGCCCCGGTGCCCTGCCGGGTGTCGGGGCACCTACAGGGCGCAGGGCAGGGGATAGGGCATGGCACGACTCACCGACACGGAGCGCGGCGCTCGCATGGCGCTCGACGTTGCCACTCACTGGCTGCACCCGGACCTGTTCGGTCTCGATCCGGCTTTCGATGAAATCGCCCAGGGCGTGTTCGCCGCTGCCGCCGAGCAGCTGGCCGAATGCCGGGCTTGCCGCCAAGCGGTGGCCGCATGAACGCCCTCGACCACTACACCTGGCAAGCCATGCTTGCCGAAGCGCTCCGCGCTGCGGATGCCATTCCCACCGGGGACCACTGGGCATGACCCGCTGCCTGATCTGGGGCGGGAACAGCATCGTGTTCGCCGCGCTCGCCGCCCATCCCAACCTTCCCACCGGCTGGAGCATCGCCGCGGCTGCCGTCGCTGTCGCCTGCTGGTCTCGCGGTTTCCAGGTGGCGCGCGCATGAGTGCCCACGTCGCTGTGCTGTTCGCCAGGGCTGACAGCAACTACAAGCAGCTGCCGGGCGTCGATGTGTACGACGAAGCCCGCGACGCTCGCACGTTCACCGGCCGCGTGCCGGTCGTCGCGCATCCTCCGTGTCGCAGCTGGGGCCGCCTGCGCGCCCTGGCGAACCCGCTTCCGCATGAGCGCGACCTGGCAATCTTCGCCGTCGCCCAGGTGCGGGCGAATGGCGGCGTTCTGGAGCATCCCGCGCGCTCAACCCTCTGGGCCGCCGCTGGCCTTCCTGTGCCCGGCGAGCGCGACGCTTGGAATGGGTGGACGCTGCCCATCGTGCAACGGGACTTCGGACACCGCGCCGACAAGCCGACCTGGCTTTATATCGTCGGCGTTGAGCTGGACGCGCTGCCTCCGCTTCCACTCGCTCTCGGCCACGCCACGCACGTCGTCGGCCGTAGCGGGCGCAACCGTGACGGCTCCCGCCTCCGCAAGGGGGATGCCGCTTGGCGTCCCGAAGTCAGCAAGGCCGAGCGCGAGCACACGCCGCCGCTGCTCGCCGCCTGGCTGGTCCGCGTCGCCCAGGAGGCCACCCATGCCCGCTGACGGCACTTTTCACCAGTCAGCCGGTGCAACCGGGCCGGCGCAGCCGGTTGGCCCGGGCAGTAACACGGGCCAAAAGTCCCCCGAAACGCTCCCGAAGGCCCGCGCCTCGAACACGTCCACCACGGCTGTTCGCCCTGAAAAGTCCTCGCTGACAGCCCCGATCATCGACTACTGCACTGCCGTTCTCGACTCGGACAAGGCGAAAAAGCTGTTCCGCAAGATGGGCATGACCGACGTTCTGCGCTACGTGTTCGGAACCGGTACGGCCATCGCAGTCGGCCCGCTACAGGACCGCGTTTTCAACTTCTACCAGCGCAGCGCCACGATGGTGGATGCCACCGGGAGCGTGTGCGGGAAGATTGGCCTTCGCGACGACGGGGCCATACAGATCAGCCTGACGGGGCAGGGGTGTCAGCACGTGCCCTCGTTCCCGCAGGTTGCGGACAGGCTCGATGACCTGGGCGCTCGATGCAGCCGCATCGACATTGCCGTCGACGACCTTACCGGCGACACATTCGATATCCAGACCTTTCTCGATCTCTACGACCAAGGCGAGTTCACGACCAATGGACGCCCTCCGCTTGCTTCGTTTGTCTCGGATTGCGGTAGCAACAAGGGTTGCTCTTTCTACGTCGGCCAGAAGGGCCACAAGCAGCTCAACATCTACGAGAAGGGCAAGCAGCTGGGCGATCCCGAGTCCAGGCACACGCGCTGCGAGTTGCGGCTCTACGCTAAGCGCATAGACCTGCCGAACGACGCGCTCCGCTCGCCTGGCAAGTATTTCGGTGCCGCGTATCCGTTGCTGGAAGCCTTCGTCGTCGGCGAGGTCGAACGCCTCGGCATCAAAGAACAGATCGTCAACGCGACGACTGCCGCCGCGGTGCGTTTCCTGCGCACGCAGGCCGGCACCACGCTCAATGCCTTCCTCGACGCCCTGGGCGAGGAAGAGGGCATGGCTTTCATCAGGAAATCGATTCTTCGGACCGACCGCCCCGGCCGTTGGAAGCACATCACGGGCGACCTTTCGGCGCTGATCCGCGCCCAACTCGAACAGTCACTAGCAGAGGAACCATCCCTATGAAAGTCACCATCACCAGCACCCACGTGGACGAGAAGAAGTGGTCGAAGGGCGACCGCTCCGGCGTCATCCGCACGCAGGAGGCCATGGCCGAAACCCCGCGTTTCAGGCAGGTCATCCGCCTCGACCTCGGCCCCACCAACGAGCCGCACCCGGTCGGCGAGTACGCGCTCGACCTGGAACAGGCCGTCAGCGTCGGCGACTTCGGTGACCTGAAGATCGCGCGCCGCTTGCCGCTGGTGCCCGTGGCATCGGCCAAGCGCGTGGCCTGACCCGTGGCCGTGTACGTCCTCGCCTGTGACGAAGCGGACTACGACGTCCAGGCGGGGACGTGCGCACAAGAAATCTGGATTCCTCCGCCGTCAGTGATTCCGGCGCTGTCGATAGAGGATGCACAGCAGATAGGCGCGCAGATCGCTCTCCTCCTGGCTGTGGCGTTCGTGTTCCGCACCCTCCGGAAATACCTCGAGCAATTCAACTGACCAAGGAGTCAAGCCATGCTGCAGAAGTTCTCCAACAAGTGGGCCGCCCTGACCGCCGCCCTGATGTTCGCCCTGGTGACGCCGGCCGCGTTCGCGTCCGGTGGCGGTGGTGGTGTCGACGTGTCGGCCACCGTGTCGGCCATCGGCGACGCCCTCGGCCCGATCGGTCAGATCGGCATCGCCGTGCTGGGCGTGCTGGTCGCGATCAAGGTCTACAAGTGGGTCCGTCGCGCCATGTAACGGCCGCCCCCGGCGAGGGTCCGACTCCCCGCCGGGGGTTTCTTTCTGCAAGGAGACAGTGATGGAAGGTTGGATTTGGCTCGTCGCGTTCTTCGCCGCACTCCTGATCGTGTTCTGGGACTGACCGATGGATCTGGGGCGCACCTTCTGGAAAGTGACGCGATATGCGCGAGCGGCACGCTTCTGGCTGCTGTTGGCGCTTGCCGCGTTAGCGTTCTTTGGCTGCAACGAAGCCCACGCTACGGATACATGCCCGAACACAAATCCGCGGCAATGTGATCGTGGCGAAGCGTATGCCGATGCGCGGTCACAGGCGGCCGCGCTGGGACCGTCCAGGTGCCCCACACATGGATATCCATCGTTCAGCCGCGTTGGGGAGCCGATGCACACGCCCACCGGTACAAGCGGTTCCTACACTGGCACGTACTACTGCAAGAGCAACAACGGCACGGAAAGTTCCTTGCCTTTCAATGTGCCTCTAGGTTCTTTCTACGGCGCGTGTGCGGCGCCCACCGTCTGGAATGAACAATTGAAGATTTGTTGGACTCCTTGCTCTTCAAGGCAAGACCGACAGTGGAACCCCGGCCAAGTCGGCATCGTCAATGGCTCGACCACGTGCGATAACGGTTGCCTCGGCGTCATCTTCAACAACAGCGGCTCGCCCGGCTTCACCGTCACGTATGCTGGCGGCTTGCAGTGCACCGCGCCCCCGTTCCCGAACGGCTGCGAAGCCGCGCAGACCTCGCTTGGCTGGCGCAATCATCCCCAAGTGGCTGGAGTCTGTTTGCCTCCGTCTTCGGCGTGTCCTGATGGATCTGCCAAAGACCCTGTGACCGGCGAATGCGGCAACGACACATGCCCGCAGGGCATGGTTTTGAATGCGCAAGGCCAGTGCGAAACGCAGGGCGATAATTGCCCTGCGGGGCAGACCCGCGCGCCGGACGGCAGCTGTCAGGGCGGCAACGACAACTGTCCGGCTGGTCAGGTGAAGGGGCCGGACGGCACCTGCAAGCCCGATGGTGATGGCGACGGTGAACCCGATGAAGGGTCTGCCGACAGCTTCTCGGGCGGTGAGTCCTGCGACGTGCCGCCCACTTGCTCCGGCGACGTGATCATGTGCGGTATGGCGCGCATTCAGTGGCGTATCGACTGCAACACGCGGAATGAGGCAAAGATCAACGGCGGGTCGTGCAACGCGATTCCTGTGTGCACCGGCAAGAACTGCAACGCGCTGGAATACGCACAGCTGATCCAGCAGTGGAAAGCGTCATGTGCGTTGGAGCGGCTCGCCGAGAACGGCATTCAGAACGGCGGCGGTGATGACGGCACGACGGCCAGTTACGATCCCACGGAGGACGCAGTTGCAGTGACCGACAGCACCGCAGGGCAAGGTGATCCAGACGACGCCTTCACCGACGGCAGTGGAAACAACGGCGGCGCGGGCGGCAACCCTGGCGGCGATGGTCAGCTTGACTCATCCGGCCTCGGCTACGGGACCAGCTGCCCGAACTTGCCATCGGTCAACGTGTTCGGTGCAACGGTCGATTTCCAAGCCGCCATCGGCGCTGACATGTGCGATTGGTTCCGCCTGGGTGGGCATATTCTGCTCGTCCTCGCGGCACTGCTTTCACTTCGAATTCTTGCTTCGGGGATGTCCGTCTAATGGCCTGGCCTCTGGTTCTCGTCGGTGGTGCGACGGCTGCTGCAAAGCGCTTGACCGCAAGTGCGGTGGTTGCCGGCGTGGTCAGCGGCATCACCTACATGTTCAAGACCAAGCTCGGCCTGTTCATCATGGGTGCGATGGTCTGGCTCGGGATCAACTTCGCGACCATCAAGATCATCATCGAACCCGCGATTGATCTGCTGCTCGGCTACGCCGAGGGCGGCATGGGCGGCGGCCAGTTCGCCGGTCCAGCCATCGCGTGGATGGGTGTCCTCAACTTCGATAAAGCGATCACGATGGTCATCTCGGCCATCGTGTCCAAGCACGCCGTCATGCAAGGGCGGCTGTTCCTGTTCAAGCGCGGATTCGGAGCGACGCCCTAATGCCCATCGAGTTGCTGACCGGTCTGCCCGGAACCTCGAAGACGACGCGCCTGGTCGCGCGCATGATCGAGGAAAGCCAGAAGAAGAACCCGCGCCCGCTGGTCGCCATGGGCGTCAACGGTCTCAAACCCGGACTCGCTACGATCCTGGACGATCCTCGAAAGTGGTCGGAGGTCATCGACCGCACGCAGGGACCGTGCACGTGCCCGCTGATCGGCGGCGATATCGACCCGGAAACCGGCAAGTACCCGCCGCACACTCACCGGATCCCGGCGGGCGCCCTGGTCTTTATCGATGAGGCATGGAAGTGGTTTGGCCACTTGCAGGATGCGTCCCGGCAGGCCACGCCCAAGCATGTCCTCGACTTGGCCGAGCATCGGCATATGGGTATCGATTTCGTCTGGACCACGCAGGCGCCGCAGCAGATTTACCCTTTCGCGCGCGCGATGGTGAACACGCACACGCACATCGTGCGCAAGTTCGGCACGCAGCTGTGCGATACCTACAGCTGGGGCGAGTTGCAGGAGGACTACAAGTCCGAAGGCCGACGCGCCGCCGCGCTCAAGGGCACCAGCGCGATGCCAAAGCATGCGTGGGAGTGGTTCACCTCCACGCAGGAAAACACGATCAAGGCCAAAATCCCGTTTCGCGTGGTCGCGCTCCCGCTGCTGCTGATCGGCGCTGCTCTCGCCGCCTGGACCGCCTATGTGAACCTTCGCCCGGCCACCGCCACGGAAGCCGCAGCCGTAGGGCCGGATTCCGGCTTGCCGGAACCGGCCCCTCGCGAGGACCGTGCCGCTGCCCGCGAGCGGACCTCCCGACCGGCCACAGCCGCCGAGTACGCCGCCCTCCACCTGCCTCGCTTCGCGACCATGCCGCACACCGCTCCGGTGTTCGATGATCGAGAGCCGCTTTCTGATCCGCTGCTCATGTGCATGTCCGGAGAGGCGGGCATTGACGCTCAGGGCGAGTTCAAGGAAGGGGCCTGCACCTGCCTTTCCGAGCAGGGCACCAGGTACGATATCGGCGAGGGCGAATGTCGCCGTGTGGCGCGCTGGGGCCAGCCGTACAACCCGTACCGCCGTACCGGCGGCCAGCAGCCGCAGGATCGCCGCAGTGAGCCGCAGGAGGCGCGTCCGATGGCGCGCGGACCCGTGGACGGCGTGGCAGGCGAGGGCGGGGCAGGGGGCCGCCCTGCAAGCTATGGCGGCATGAGGGCATCGTCATGGTGACCCGTGCGGAGAATTTCGGCGGGGTCAGTGATGCAGGCCTGCTGTTGGTCAAGCTGGCCGCGTTCGCGGTGATGATCCTCGACCATGTGGACTGGTTTCTCTACGGCGGCGCCCTGGGCATCAATGCCACCATCGGCCGCGCCGTGTTCCCGGCCTTCGCCGCGGTGCTGGGGATCAACCTCGCACGCATGAACGTTCCGGGCATGTATCGCTTGACCTCGCGCTTGCTGCTGGCCGGTGCGGTCGCCTCGGTGCCGTACACGCTGCTTCAGGGCGAACTGCTGCCGCTCAACGTCCTGTGGTCGCTCGCGGCCGCCGTCGTGATGGTGACTTTCCTGCGCCACGGCTCGCGCCTGGGCGCGCTGCTGGTCTGGATTCCTGCCGGTCTGTTCCTCGACTACCAGTGGTGCGGGTTGGCCGCAGTCGTCGGTGCATGGTGGCTCGCGTCCCGTGGCTTCCGCGGTGCGTTCTTGCTCGCCGCGCTGCTGGTGGTGCCGTTCAACGGGTCGTGGTGGTCGCTGGCCGTGCTGCCGCTCGCGCTCGCGGCGGGCACGCTCCCGGCCGGTCCCGCGCCTCGCTGGAAGTGGCTGTTTTACGTCGGCTACCCTGCGCACCTGGTCGTGCTGGCGCTGCTCGAGCATGTTCTTTAGATGGAACGATCACATTCTGACGAACGGTACTTGACAGCCTGTAAGTTGCTGAATTCAAACTGTTTCCAGTTTGTCAATAGGCCATTAGTCACGGCCTGAAATAGAACGATGAGATCTAGCAGCGGCCCGCGCTGGTGTAGCTGCTGCCTTCCACGTGGAACAAGGTTCCGTCGATGCATCGCGTGTTGCGCTGCATGCTCTCGTACTGCCTGCGGCGTGCCTCGGCTTCCGCTTTCAGTCGCCAGTACTCGGCATCGTCTGCCGCCGTCCAGGTGCGGGTTGGCGGAGGAGGGCGCGTCGCTTGCGCGTTGCGTGTCGGCGCTGGCGCTGGCTTGCTGCCGTATCGCGCCGCCCACGCGTCGTGGGTACTGCCCAGCAGGCGCAGCCCGCCGTACATGAGCGCGGCCATGACCGCGCCGATCAGCAGAATGTCAACGAATATCGGCCGATCCCGCTTCGGCCGCGACGAGCCTTGAACGTCCATGGTCACCCCCGGCCGCATCATACCGGGGTGTAGGGGCAGCGCCCCTACGGTGACGCCTTTCAGCCGGCAACCGTCCCGAAGCGTTCCCGGTGCCAATCGCCCTGGTCGATCCGGACCACCGTCACCATCCTGCTGACCCGCTTTTCACGCGCAGCGCGGGCAGCGTCGCGGCGTTCCTCGGCCTGCTGTCGCCACAGCAGCCCGCGCATGCGCTCCGGGCTGATCCGGTCGCCATCGGGCGACACCAGTTCTCGACCGGCCATGCGCCAGCCAGACCACGGCCCGCCCAGGTGCTGGCGGTTGTAGACGGTGCGATCGTGCAGCGCCGCGGCGCATGCGTTCGGGCAGGGTTGGCCGGCTGGCCAACAGGGCGGTCGGCTCATACGGTCCGGGCCTCGATGCTGGGGCCGGCAGGGCGTGCAAAGCGCGTGCCGAGCCAGAGCCACAGCAGCCGGACCCACACCGGCCATTTCGCATAATGCATCTTATGTAATTTGTAAGGCCTGAAAGTTACGTCTGCGGCGTCAAAGCACGGACCGCTCCAGCAAGAGGATGGCGCGTTGGCTATGCCGCGCCGGGGGTCGAGACACGGCATCACAGCGGGTTGGCTCAGCAGCCCTCGTCGCCGAGAGCAACAACCGACCCGCCGACCACCCTCCAACCAGCGCCTGTTTCTACCCAGAAGCGGCAGTACCGGAATGTGCCCGTGAACTCGCTTCCATCGATACTTCCAGCGAGATCCGCTGTCACCAGCGACACAGCCGAATGCCCTTGGTCGGCCAGCTCCGCACATCGCCACTCAGCCTTGGTCAACTCCAGTCGCCCAGACCGGTGAAGCTCCAGGTCGTCCTCCTTGCGCAGCACCTCGCCTTGGGCGCCCACGAAGATCAATCCATCCGCAAGCAGTGTATCCAGCGCGTCGATATCGCTCCTGAGCATCGCGCTGCGCAACGATTCCTCCAGACTCCTGATCGTCGACTCCATGCGAACTCCTGGCGAGTTATCTGCGTCCATGAGGTATCCCGATGGCTCCTTGCCGTGATTCGGCACGGCATTCTCCGAAGTCCCTACTTCAGCGGCTTCGAGATGAACTGCCGCCGGATCCACGCCGCCACTGCGTCGACAGCTGCGTTCTTCTGCCCGGGCCGAGCCAGCAGATAGTATCCGTGCGCGTCCATTCGCGGCCCGAAGCTTTCCACCAGCGAGCCGGATGACAGTTCGGGTTCAACCAGCAGCGTGCTGATCAGGCCGATCCCCTGCCCTGCGGCCACCGCCTGTATCGCATGGGTCTCATCGCTGAAATGCAGGAAACGGGTGTCGGCGGAGATGCGAACCCCAGCCTTCCTGCTCCATCGCTCCCACGTCGGGTTCTGTGGGGATGGCCGCTTCCAGGAGAAGGTGACCAGGGGTGCCTGTTCAAGGCCCGCCATGTCGCGGATACCCAACAACGGATTGCACACGGGCGCGAAGGTGTCACGCCAGAGGAGTTCAACAACGTGACCGGGGTAAGATCCACCGCCGTAGCGAATGGCGATGTCCACTTCACCATGCGCCACGGAAGCCACATCGTTGGAAGCAGCAAGTTGCAAATCGATGGACGGCTCCGCCTCCCGAAAAATGTTCAATCGCGGCACCAGCCATCTGGCCATGAAGGCACTCGTTGCACCAATGGTCACCACCGCCCGGTGCTTCCTCGGGCGCGCCGCCGACCTCAACGCCTCTTCGAACGCGTCGAAGCCCTGGCACAGCACCGGAAGCAGTCTGCTCCCGGCTTCCGTCAGGACGACGCGCCGAACCTGGCGCGTGAACAACGGTGTCTCGATCAATGATTCGAGTCCACGAACCTGATGGCTGATCGCCGTAGGCGTCACGCCCAGTTCTTCTGCGGCCTGTCGAAAGCTGCCAAGCCGGGCTGCGGACTCGAACGCGCGCAGGGCCAACAGCGGAAGCTTCCTGCGTGATCTCAGCATAGGTGATTGAAAATCATCTATCGGAAGAAAAATCGTCGTTTGTCGGCCGCATTGAACGAGGCTGACACTAGATCAATCCCTACGGGTGAGGTTGCCTCATCCACACAGCTGACCTGATGGAGATTAGCATGCGTGCCAAAGTCACCACGAAGCCCGACCCCTACGCTCCGTACCTGCTGTCTCAGGCCATCCGGGTCGACCGGCTGCTTTTCGTCAGCGGCCAGGCCGGCTACGACGCCACCGGCAAAATCGTGCCGGGCAACTTTCTCGCCCAGGGCCGGAAAGCGTTCGAGAATCTGCGGCGTGCTCTTGAAGCCGGGGGTTCTGACCTTGAACAGGTGGTCAAGGTGACGATCTTTGTGACCGACATGGCCGATTTTGGCGACGTCGTAACCCTGAGGCGCGAGTTCTTTTCGGAGCCCTACCCCGCCGACACGATCGCGCAGGTATCGGCGCTCTACGACCCGGCAGTCAAGATCGAGATCGAAGCGATCGCCATTGTCGGTGAGGGCTGACATGGACCGCAACTTCACTGGAAGCTGTGGCCACGCGCCATTGTTCGAACCGACCCGCATCGGGCACCTGGATCTGCGCAATCGCCTGGCCGTCGCGCCGATGACGCGCGTCAGCGCATCGGCAGAAGGCGTAGCCACCCGTCAGATGGGACGCTACTACAGCTCCTTCGC
This sequence comes from Luteimonas campi, assembly GCF_051162505.1. Taxonomy (NCBI): domain Bacteria; kingdom Pseudomonadati; phylum Pseudomonadota; class Gammaproteobacteria; order Lysobacterales; family Lysobacteraceae; genus Luteimonas; species Luteimonas campi. The sequence goes on along the minus strand of NZ_JBNWEM010000001.1, from coordinate 169,612 downwards.
TGAAGGTGGATTCGCCCTGCTGATCTCCGAGGGCATCTATACCGATCGCGCGTTCTCGCAGGGTTACCTGTTCCAGCCCGGACTGACGGACCACGCACAGCAGGCGGCTTGGGCGGGGATCGTCAGCCAGGTCCACGCGCATGGCGCGAAGATCATCGCCCAGCTCATGCACGCCGGCGCGCTCTCGCAGGGTAACCGGTTCCGCGACCACAGCCGCGGCCCGTCGCCCATCAAGCCCAAGGGACAACAGCTTCAGGTTTACCGGGGTCGAGGCGAGTTCGCTAGGCCCCTGCCGCTGGATGATGCAATGATCGACGAGATCGTGGAAGGTTTCGCCGACTCCGCCGCACGGGCCATCGCCGCCGGTTTCGACGGAGTCGAGATCCACGGCGCCAATGGCTACCTGATTGACCAGTTCCTCACCCGCTATACGAACCGACGCGAGGATGCCTACGGCGGCAGCACCGCCAATCGCATCCGGCTGCTGGAGCGGATCGTCGAAACGGCCCGCCGGCGCATCGGCGCCGCACCGGTGCTTGGAGTCCGCATTTCCCAAGGCAAGGTCAACGATTTCGCGCATCGATGGGAAGCAGGCCTGCAGGACGCGCGTGAACTGTTCGACCGCCTGGGCGCGCTTCCGCTCGACTACATCCACACGACGGAATTCGAGGCTTGGCAGCCCGCATTCGGTCAGGGCGCCAGCCTGGCGGCACTCGCAGCCGGGATCACCGGCTCCCCCGTCATCGCAAACGGATCGCTGCATGTCCCCGACCGGGCGCTGGAGATGGTGGCGTCGCAAGGCGCCAGCGTCGTGTCGCTCGGCCGCGGAGCGCTCGCCAATGCCGACTGGCCGCGTCGCGTCGCCGCGGACCGCGCCCTGTCGGAGTTCGATCCCTCGATCCTCTCGCCGATCGCGGACCTGGCCAATGCAGAGACTAGCGCTGCCGCACGAGTTCCGGGCCAAGCGCTATCGAATTCACGCACCCAGTCAGCCCAACGCTAGGGCCGACGCCTCATCCTGGAGCCATGTGCAGAATGCTGCCCTGCGCGGATCAGGTTCCGAGCCGCGCTGGACGAGCCAGAAACCGTAGGCGTTGTCCAAGGTCTGCGTGAACGGCCTGACCAGGCGACCCTGGCGCAGGTCCTCTTCCACCAGCGGTGCGAGGCCCAGCGCGATGCCATGGCCCGCGATGGCGGCTTCCTGGGCAAGATAGTTGCTGGCGAACGTGGGGCCATTCCGCGGTTCCACGCCCTGTGCGCCGACGGCCTGCAGCCACTCAGGCCATGCGGGCACCCCCGTTCGACCCGATGAGCTCTCGTCGTGCAGCAGCGTATGAAACCGGAGATCGTCAGGACACGCCAGAGGGCGTGAGACATCGGTCAGCAGCGACGGTGCGCACACGGGGAACACCGGAACTTCCAGCAACGGCTCCGCCTGCACGCCGACGTAGTCGCCTGGCCCGTAGCGGATGCCGACGTCGAAGCCGCCACGCGCGAAATCGGCATGCGCGTCGCCAGTAACCACGCGCACGCTGATGTCAGGCCAGGCCCGATGGAACCGATGCAGCCGCGGCGCCAGCCATTTCGCGGCAAAAGACTCGATCGTCGTTACACGCAGCTCTTCCGATGTGCGTGACATCGCACGATCCACCGCTTGTTCCAGCTGCGTGAACAACTCGCCCACCGTCGCGGCCAGAGTGCGCCCTGCCGGCGTCAGGGCAACCGAACGGTGGGAACGCTGGAACAGGGCGACACCAAGGTATGCCTCCAGATTCCTGACCTGGTGACTCACCGCTGCAGGCGACACGAAGAGCTCCCTCGCCGCCACATTGAAGCTGAGGTGGCGAGCCGCAGCCTCGAAAGTGCGCAGCGCATTGAGCGGAGCGGGATGGCGCGGCTTCACGGACTTCAGGGCGGCCTGGGTCGCGGCATCGTATCGCATTACTTTTTCTAATGCGACGCCAAGAACAACTCGTTTGTCAGCGCATTTCCGGCTGGAGACGATGCCCTCGATCCGAACCGGGGCGCCCGACGTGCGAGTAGAAGAGCTGAATTCCGATGTGATGATGTTTGTAGGCGAGTCCATTCAATCCGTCGCCACGGCGTTCATCGACCGCGACAACGTACTGCTGGTCGATTCGCTCGGCAGCGCGGGAGACGCAGAGGCTTTGCGCCGCGTGCTCTGCCACCAAATGGGCAAGACGGTACGCATGATCCTGTCGACGCATTTCATGAGCGATCACATCGCGGGATTGTCGCTGTTCCCCGAAGCGCTGGTCGTCGCGCACCGGCACTTCCGCCATGCGTTCCTGTCACAGAACCGGTTATCCCCGGAGTTCTACCGGGAACCGGATCTCATTGTCGACAACATGGCCCTACGCTGGGGGCGACATCAGTTGCGCCTCCTGTACAACCCAGGCAAGACCATGGACCATTTCAGCGTGGATGTGCCGACCGCCGACCTGGTCTGCGTTGGAGACAATATCGTCGGCAACATCGTCTATCTCTCCAAGGCCGATTCCGCGTTGCAGCGCGCTGCCATCGGCCGCATCCGCCAGTTTGGACGGAGCAGGGTTGTCGGCGGACACATGGGAGTCTTCGACGCGTCCGTGCTCGCCAACGCCTTGCACTACCTCGCGCGGATCCAGGACAACGTGGTGCGGATCCGCATGCATGCACCGGCAACGGATGTGGAGGCCCTCATCGCTGCCATCCGCATCGAGGACTGCCTGTCGCCCCAGGTGGTGCCCAGCGCGTTCGAGCGCGAATGGCACCAGAACAACCTCGATGCCGTCATCGCTCAATCCATCTTCGCGCTGGACGCTTCCCTGGCGTCGCTGGGGAGGGCCGCATGAACTGCAGGCATGACGGGCAGCTGCCCAGAGGCGGCCGGCGGCGATTCCTCAGATGTTGCGCTGGCGCTACCGCGGCCGCGCTGATGCCGGCTGCCGCGTCGCTGGCGTCCTCCCGGCCCCCGTCTCTGCGCATCCAGCGGCTGGCTTGGGCGGGCGTCCGCCTGGACTTCAACGGCTCGACCCTCTTCATCGATCCATTGGTGAACCCGGACGCGTGGGGCGCCGCGCTGGACGACGCGCTGGTGCCGGTGGACGACGCCATGGGCGAAACCAGTGTGTTGATCACCCATGCACACCCGGACCACTTCGACACCATGGCCACAGCTGCCGCGCTGCGCCGCGGCGGCGTGCTGGCCCACCCGGTGGGTGTGCCGCCAATGCCGATTCCAGGCGGAGTACGCGCAAGGCCGAGCCCGACATGGGAGCCACAACTGCTGGGAGATTTCACCGCTACACCGGTGCCGGCGGCGGACGGCTACGGCGATGCCCAGGTCTCCTGGGTGGTCTCAGCGGGCCGTCGGCGCATCTTCCATGGCGGCGACACGCTCTGGCATGGACACTGGTGGCGCATAGGTCGTCAATTCGGGCCATTCGACGCTGCCTTCCTGCCCGTCAACGGTGCGCGCTTCGGCTGGAGGAAGCCTGTCAGCGACCAGCCCGGCGTACTCACGCCCGATCAGGCGGTGTCCGCCGCGGCCGTCATCGGAGCGCGGCTGCTCGTACCGATCCACTACGGCGTGTTAGGAATGAAGGAGTACGTCGAGGTCGACGACCCGATTGGCGAACTGCGCCGCGTTGCACGCGAACGATCCATCAAGGTACAGGTGCTGGCACCCGGCGAATGGGTGGATTGGCGGGCATGAGAGGCGAACGCAGGCCAAGCCAGTGTCCCGCATTGAAACTTGCCGTCAGCCCATCCATCACCTCACAGTATGGCCAGAGGCATCGCCACCTTCGGGGCAGCCCTCATTCTCGTCGCATGTAGCCACGGTATGCACCCAGCCCATGGCACAACCGTTGATTCGTTTCGTTTCACCGGACCAGGCGTTGCTTGTGAGCTTGCTGACGGTCGCACGTCGTATCTTCACGGAGACCTTCGCGCATCTGTACGACACAAACGCGTTCGAGGCCTACTGCGACCGGACGTATGCCACCGATGGCCCCATGGCAGAGGACTTCTTCGATCCTCTGGTGCATTGGCGCGTGGCAGTCGCCAACGACGACCCGATCGGCTATGCGAAGCTGACTCCGCTCAGGGCGCCGGCCCTCGATGCTGCGCCGGGAGCCGTCGAGCTGCAGCAGATCTACGTGCTGTCCGAATGGCATGGAACGGGCGTCGCGCAGACATTGATGGACTGGGCAGTCAGGACCGCTGGCGATCTCGGCGCTGACGAACTCTACCTCACGGTCTTCGACCACAACCATCGGGCGAAGCGGTTCTATGCCAGGCACGGTTTCGAAGAGATCGGCCGCTGCACGTTCACGCTAGGTCAGCGTTTGGATGACGATCGGATCTGGCGCCGGCGCCTGCGATAATTTGGTCCCGCATCATCCGCGCGCGGGGACGTCGTGCAGATGCGAGAGCAGGCCTGCCCGCAGGACGCGCGCCGCTGGCCCCAGGGGCTGGTCGCGACGATGCGCGAGATAGGCCTCCAGCGCCACGCTCCCGTGCCGGCCCAGCGCCGAAACGTCGAGCCGGCTGAGTAGCCCCCGCGCCAGGTCGTCCTCCACCGCCCACAGCGGCAATCGACCCCAGCCCAAGCCCTCGCGGATCATGACGTGCTTGATGTCCTGGCCCGCGACGCGCCATGTCCCTGGCGAAAGGACGCCGAAATCCTTGTTCGCTGTCTGCGCCGTCGTGTCCTCCTGCACGATCTGCAGATGCTCGGCCAACTCGGCGGGGTCCACCGGGCCCGGCTGCTCCCTGTGCGACAGCGGGTGGGTCGCGGCAGCGACCGCTACGAAGGGAACCGGCGACAGCGCTTCCAGCTGGATCTGCGGTTCGCGGAATTCTTCGCCAACGGTGATGGCCAGGGTGCACCTGCCTTCCCGCAGCGCGGCCAGCGGTTCCCCCAGGGGCGCAGTGCGCAAGTGGACGGCCACCGAGGGATAGGCATCGCGCAGGCCCCGCAGTGCGTGCGCCAAGGTCGGCAGCGGGAACAGCGTATCCACCACCAGTGAAACTCCGAGTTCGACGCCCTCCCCCAGGCCGCGTGCGCGGGCACGCATGGCATCGACCCTGAGCAGGATCGCCTTCGCATCGGCCAACAGCGCTCGGCCTTCCGGCGTCATTTCCGGGCGGCGTGCGGAGCGGTCGAACAGCGTGACCCCGAGCTGGGCTTCCAGGGTGGCGATGGCGTGACTGACTGCGGACTGGACCCTGCGGATCCGCGTCGCTGCGGAGCGGAAGCTGCCGGTCTCGGCAACCGCGACAAGCACGCGCAGCTGGTCCAGCGTCAGGGCATCCAGCATGATCTATTCCATAGATCGGATTTTGCTAAATATTAGCACTTCCGCAGATCACTCCCGGCTGCGAACGTGTCCGTACCCCTACGGAGACGCCGTCGTGCCCAAGATCCTCGTGCTGTACTACTCCGCCTACGGCCATGTCGAAACGATGGCGCAGGCCGTGGCTGAAGGCGCCCGCCAAGCCGGCGCCGAGGTGGCGATCAAGCGGGTCCCCGAACTGGTCCCGGACAACGTCGCCAGCAAGTCGGGCTACAAGACCAGCCAGGCAGCGCCGATCGCGAGCGTTTCGGAACTGCCCGGGTATGACGCGATCATCCTCGGCACGCCGACGCGCTACGGCAACATGGCGGCGCAGATGAAGAACTTCCTCGACCAGACGGGAGGTCTCTGGTTCCGGGACGCGCTGGTGGGCAAGGTCGGCAGCGCGTTCACGTCCACCGGCAGCCAGCACGGGGGACAGGAAACGACACTGCAATCCACGCACACGGTGCTGCTGCACCTGGGCATGGTGGTTGTCGGGCTCCCCTACTCGTTCAAGGGGCAGCTCCGGATGGACGAAATCACCGGCGGCACGCCGTACGGCGCGTCCACGCTGGCCAGCGGCGACGGCGACAGCGATCGCCAACCGTCCGACAACGAACTCGAAGGTGCCAGGTTCCAGGGTCGCCACGTCGCACGGATCGCGGCGGCGCTGGCGAACCTGGACCGGAGTCCCGGCGAGTCGACGGCATGACCGCCTTCGTTGCCGGCAGTCCCGCGCTTGCCCGTCCCGCCACCGACCGGGCGGCTTTGGCCCTGGTGATCGGCGCAGGCGTCGTGTCGGCCTTCCAGGTAGGCAAAGTGCCCGTTGCGCTGCAGTCACTGCAATCGGATCTGGGCTTGGAACTGGGCGCCACATCGTGGGTGTTGTCCGCGTTTGCGCTGGTGGGAGCACTGCTGAGCCTGCCGATTGGCGCGGTGTCGGATCGCATGCAGGCGCGCCGCACGGTTATCGCGGGCCTGGCGGTGCAGGCAGCAGGATCCATGCTGGGCGCGCTGGCGACGGGCCTGCCTTCATTGCTGGCCACGCGCGCGCTCGAGGGACTCGGGTTCCTGGCTGTCACCGTGGCCGCACCGGCCATGGTGGTGGCCTCCACCCCGCCAGCGTCCAGGAAGCTGGCGTTCGCGGCGTGGGCGACGTTCATGCCAATGGGCATGGCAATGGTCATGCTGGCCGCGCCGCTGCTGGACGAGCTTGGCTGGCGGGGCCTGTGGTGGGCCAATGCAGGCTTGCTTGCCGGCTATGCGGTGCTGCTGGCGTCAGGCACCCGCCGACTGCGCAGCGAAGCCGCTGGCGGAATGCGACGCCACGGATTGATGCGCAGCCTGCGGGACACGCTCGGATCAGGCGACGCATGGTTCCTGGCGGGGCAGTTCGGTGCCTACACGGCTGTGTTCTTCGCGCTGTTCGGGTTCCTGCCCACCCTCCTCAGCGCCCGCCTGGATGTGGGGGAGGCGGCTGCGGGTATGCTGAGCGCCATCGCGGTCGCCGCAGGCGCCGCTGGCTGCGTCATCTGCGGCGCCCTGCTTGAACGCGGCTGGCGCGCATCGCACCTGCTCGTGATCGGCTTCTCGACGATCGCGCTCTGCAGCATCGGAATCCTGGTTGCCCCCCTGCCCGGCACGCTGGCGTACGGGCTGTGCGTGCTGTTCTCATTCACAGGCGCCTTCATTCCGGTGGTGGTTTTCGACGCCGCGCCCCGGCTGGCCGCGCAACCCTCGTTGCTTGGATCGGTGGTGGGTCTGGCCACCCAGGGCAACAACATCGGCATCGTGATTGGCCCAGCGGCCGCAGGCGCCATCGCCGGCACCGCCGGCTGGCCATGGGTGGCAGCGCCCGTCATCGTGTTCGCGCTGGCGGCAGCCTTTGGCGCGCACGTGTACCGTCACCGGCTGGAGGTGGCGCGGTGAGCACCCTCTTACGCAACCTGGCACCCCTGGCCGTCGCGGTCGCCGCGGCGGCGGCGGCAGGCCCGACCTGCGCGGGTGTTGCGCTGCCGCCATTGAACCTGGGCGACAGCACCTTCCAGGACGGCGTCGCGGGGCCGGGTTGGCTGATCCAGCAGACGCTGTCGGCGTACCGTGCAGACACCTTCCGCGACGCCGACGGTCATCGTATCGATGCGGCGCCAGAAGTCGCCTCGATCGCACTGCTGATGCAGGCCAGCTATCTGTCGGAACGTCGCGTACTCGGCGCCTGGTGGGGTGCGGAAGCGATCGTTCCGCTCGTCCATGCGCGGGTGAGGCCGGTGACCGGGCCCGGATTACAGGCGACGGGTGCGGGCGACATTCTCATCAGCCCGGTGATCCTGCAATGGCCGGAAATGTCGCTGGCCGGGCGCCCCTTCTGGCAGAGAGTCAATCTCAACGTGACGCTGCCGACCGGACGCCATGGGCGACCCGAGCGCCTCGACCTGGGAAGCAGCGCGTGGCTGTTCAATCCACACTATGCTTTCACGTGGGAGGCATCGCCCCAGTGGGAGATCAGCGGACGCATCCACTACTTCCGGGCCGGCATGAGTCGAACGCCAGGCTCCCAATCGGAAGCCTCGACAAGCCGACCCGGCGATGCCGTCCACCTGAATACGGCGATCTCCCGCGCTCTGGGCAGGAATCTGCGCCTCGGCGCGTCGATGTATGCCCTCGCCCAGATCACGGAAGACCGTGTCGATGGCCAACGCCTGGCGGGCCGTGAGCGCGTGCTGGGATTCGGCCCTTCGATCTCGTGGAGGCGTGGAAATTCCTCGATCCATGCTACTGCCTATGTGGAGAGGTTGGCGAAGGATCGCGCTGAAGGGAACAGGCTCAGCCTGAGATATGCCGCCACCTTCTAGTCAAGACCGCAGGTGACGATCATCTGCCTGTCGCGACGAAACCACGTACCCCTTACCAAGGATCACACCCATGAGCCAACGCATCGATTTCATGAAGCAGTCCCCTGGGCTTGCCCAGAAACTCATCGAACTCGACCGGCTGTTTCATCAATCCTCGATCGAGGAGCCGATCAGACACCTGGTGATGATCCGCGCATCGCAGATCAACAACTGCGCCTTCTGCATCGACATGCACATCAAACAGGCGACCATGCATGGAGAAAGGCCACTTAGAGTCCATCATCTTCCGGTCTGGCGCGAGTCCACGGTGTTCAGTCAGCGCGAACGCGCCTCACTGGCGTGGACCGAGGTACTCACCCGGCTTCCGGAGCAGGGCGTTCCAGACGAGCTTTACGAACTCGTCCGTACCGAACTGTCGGAACCGGAAATCTCAGATCTTTCCTTCATTGTCGGCGCGATCAACGCGTGGAACCGGATCAATATCGGCTTCAGGTCTGTTCCGGGCAGCCGGGACAAGGCCTTCGGCTCGACCGCGTCAGGTCTTGAATGATGCTCCTGGTGGCGGCGCACTGCCCGGCCAGGTGAATCCTTAGCCGCCCCGGTGCACTCGTTACTGCCGCGCTTCTGAAGCGCTCCGACCTCTGGCTCCGTCGCGGCGCGCTACCGCATCTCCCGCCGCAACGTCAGCTGGAACGGAGCGACCCAGCAGCGAACAGGCCGTCGCTCAACCGTCACCTCCTTGCCCCACCCCACTCCCGTCCCTTGCCTTGACCTCCGTTGCGCCTAACTGCGGGCGCGCCACTATCAACCATAGAGAAAACCGAGATGGATCCACATGCAACCCAGACCCTGCCGACGTTCCTCAACCCACCGGGGATCTACGATCCAGCACCAAACGGCTACTCGCATATCGGAATTCCACCCGCCGGCGCACGCCTGGCCTACATCGCCGGTCAAGGCGGCGAGGACGCAGACGGGACGCTTGCCGATGGCTTCCGGGCACAAGTACGCCGGGCAATCGAAAACCTGCGCATCGCCATTCGCGCCATTGGCGGTGACTTTGACCACGTGGTCAAGCAGACCGTCCTGATCGTCGATCACACCGAGGCGCATCTGCAGATCCTCGGCGAGGAGTTTGGGCGCGCGTATGGCCCTGGCCCGAAGCCCGCTTGCACCTTGATCCCGGTACCGCGGCTTGCGCTCGATGGCATGCTGTTCGAGATCGAGGCCGTCGTTTGCATTCGCAACTGATCCCGCGTCGGGCCTGGCAGGGCTCGAGGACGCGTATCGGCAATGAGTAGCCGCCTCGCATAGGCAGCCGCTACCAAGGCTCGTCCATGAGTGATCAGCGCTGTTTGCTGATGAAGCGACCTCTGCATCACTGATCATGGTGTGCGACATCCACTGCTGATCAGGTCTTCCCGTCGAATCGCGTATCGCAAGCGCTGCTCCCCGAAAAACCAGGCCGCTGAAGCGAGCTTGAGAAGGCGCCGCCCCGACTTGTGGGGGGGAGTGCCAAGCCTCATCCATGTGAAGAAGTTGTGTACACGCCAGCATCTGGCCGATGCGTCAGTGCACAAACATTGGCCGGAAACTCCGAGTCAACCATGCAGGCCACCCACCCCAACGTAAGCTGAAGCCTTCTCGTGACTTGGGCGACGAGGGGGTTATATTCCGGTTCCCCCAAGACGAAGGAGGATGAAGATGTCCCCGATGAAGCAACATCTTTCAAAGGCCCGCATGCTCGGTGTGGCGGTCGTGGCTCTCGGCCTTGCGAGCTGCGCGACCTACGATGACGAGTTTGCAACGATCAATTCGCGACTCGACCGCCTGGATACGCAGGTGCAGAGTGCGGCCCAGAGCGCGGAATCGGCCAATCAGTCGGCGCAGCAGGCCAACCAGCGGCTGGATCAGATGGAGAGCCGCGTCCGTCAGCTGGAATCGGCACCGGCCCGCACCCCCCGCGGTTGATGCCCGTACCCCGCTTGTAAGGATGTCTTGAATGGACCCGGTGGCCTTCACCGGCACCGGCGTCCTTTGCTTCATGCAGGTCTCGGCCTGGAGGATCGTCTCATTCGCATGTGCATGTCTCTCGCGTCCCGGGTAGCTCGTGGTGCCCTCGTATCGATCCTGGCGTTTGCCGGGGCAGGCGCGGTCCACGCGCAGGATGCCACCAGGTCGATGCTCGCGTCGGCGGACCAGCTTCCACGCGACCAGGAAGTGTCCGAAACGGTGGTCGAACTGGCCGGTTGGGTCGTCGCGACCGAGGACAGTCAGGGTTATCCGTTCGCGATCATGGACAAGGCGGCCGCCCAGATTCTTGTATTCGGTGGCGACGGCCGCCTTCGCGGCGCGGCGCCTGGGCTCTTCGGCTCGGCGGTCGGGGATCACACGGCGCCGGGCATCGCTGGCCTGGCACTCCGTGAGATCCCGGGTCGCGACCGCACCACGCCCGCGGGGCGATTCGTCGGCGGTTACGGGCCTTCGATCGATGCCGGGCGCGTGCTGTGGGTGGACTACGATTCCGGGGTTTCCATCCACCCGACTGCAGCGGGTGTTCCTGCGGAGAAGCGCGCCGAACGGCTGGCGTCGCCCACCCCCGACGACAACCGCGTCACGCATGGCTGCATCAATGTCGCCCCCGACTTCTACGAGCGGGTAGTCCGCCCGACGTTCGAGCGAGGCGGGGTGTTCTATATCCTCCCGGATACGCAATCGTTGGCGGAAGCCATTCCCGAGTTCGCGAAAAGCCGCGCGAACGCGAAACGCAGCGATTGAGGACTACCGCTCGGGGTTGAACGTAGTCATCCCCCGGGCGTCCCGGATAAGCCGGGTCTGATGCAGCTCCCGCCGCTGATTGCTGGCCAGCCGGCCGGCTCTTGGTTTGTGATCGACCCAAGACGCCCTCAGGGCGTCCCTCCGGCGTCGATGCACCAGTCGGCTGCCCTCCCCCATCCTCGTGCGGACCGCGCCCGCTTCGACGGCAATATCTCCCGTACGGCAGTCGATCTCACCTGCCGCGACTTGATGGTCAGCAGCGCCTGCCTCCGGACCGACGCCATGGTCATCGCGTGCGGTTGCATCGACCTGCAGCGGGCGCGAGTTGCGTGGTTCCCGAACCCGACCCGCGCAGAGGCCGCTTGCTCCATCGCCTCGGACTCGCCGTGCCGCAGCGGCAGACGCGCGTTGCGGACGTGTGACCCAGGTCGAGCCAGCGTGGCGGGACACCGTCCGCTGCCATGCAGGCCTGGGCCGTGGTTGCCACGCCAAGGTGGTGCGCGCTGCACTGGCCAGCCTGATCGGGGGCGACCGAGGAACGGGCATGGCAGAGCACCGCTTCGCTGGCGCCCTTAGGTTCGACGCCTGAGCGATGTCATTGCACGGCCCTCGCGCATCGCAGCGCATCGCGGCGCCTCACGGCGCCCGCGTGGCACCCCCTCTCGCTGTCGGTCCGGCGAGGCGACACGCAGCGTCGATTGGCGCGCGCGTGCCTTCGCATTGATGCTCCGGTGGCGCGCGAGGCGCGCGCTTCCGACCCGCCCCCCCGTCGCGCATCCCCCATCGTCATCGGATTGCACGACACCTGTTGACGGACCCCGCAGGCGCCCCTACAATTTCGCGCTTTCCAGCCCGTGGGGCCATAGCTCAGCTGGGAGAGCGCCTGCATGGCATGCAGGAGGTCGGCGGTTCGATCCCGCCTGGCTCCACCACAATTCGCTGCACGTTCCGCTGCACAGGCCGCGCGGTAACGGACAACAAGGTTTACCGCGTCCCCATCGTCTAGAGGCCTAGGACATTACCCTTTCACGGTAGCGACCGGGGTTCGAATCCCCGTGGGGACGCCAGTTTCGATGGGTCCGGAGCAATCCGGGCCCATTTTTTTGTGCTTCTCCGATGGCGGGAGTCCGCTGGAACTGAAAGCCGGCGATCGGGCCTGCGAAGCGAGTCGTTTCAGGCCAGGCTTGCGGCACCGTTCGGCGAGTCCGCTGCTCAACCTACCCCGCTGCAGTGTTCCCGACCGCAGAGAGCGCCCCGGCCGAAAGGCGCGGCGGCATTGCTAGGCGAGAACGGCAGGCTGTCCCCTGCGCCCAGCCCCGCGGAGGAAACCGTTTGGGCCTGTTGCCGACCGCCTGTGCATGCACCGGCGCCGACACGCGGGAAGCCTCAGTTCGCGGTCGCCCCCGCCGCGCTGTCCGCGGGCACCTGCCGCAGCGTCGCCACGCCATGGCCGTTCTCGGCCAGGTACTGCAGCCACTTGCCCAGGAAGGTGTTCATCCGCATGCGGTGGTCGAGCACCTCGGCCGGAGGCGGATACATGCCGATCACATCCTGCCAGCGTCGCCCGACGTAGCAATGCGTGGCCTCGGCCTGGCGCGCGTCGCGATACAGGCGCAGGAAGGCCGACGGGTCGGGCTCGCCAGTGACGGGATCGCGCACCGTGTAGGTCAAGCGCAGTTCGGTGGTGTAGGCATGCTGCTCCAGGACATCCAGCTGCACGTCCAGGCCGTTGCCGATGCTGGAGACGTAGCGGCCCACCGCCAGATCGGCCGGTTCGAACAGGCGCGTCGCGCGCAGGTAGTTCTCCGCGTACAGCCCCATCAGCCAGCCGAAACGGCCCAGGCGGGGAATCTGCGAACTGCGCGCGGCGATCTGATGCATGCATCGATCCTACACGCTGCCGCGGCGCGCCGGCAGGATTGAAGATTCAGGCCGGAGCCCCTACGTTAAGGAGGTTGGGCGAGGCGTCGGGCGCATGCCTCGCCGCCAAGGCGCACCGCCCGCGGCAACAGGCGCACACCCCATGTCGGCACGCCTCAGTACATCACCCGCTGCAGACCCAGGGTCGACATCACCTTGCTCGAGATTTCCTCGATGGACACGTGGGTGGTACTGAGCACCGGAATGCGTTCGGCCCGGAACAGCTTTTCCGCGGCCAGCACCTCGCGCCTGCAGGTTTCAGGATCGGCGTAGGTCGAACCGGGCCGTCGCTCCTGGCGGATCTGCTGCAGGCGCACCGGATCGATCGTGAGACCGAACAGCTTGGAACGGTGCGCGCGCAGGCGCGGCGGCAGGCGATCGTGCTCCAGGTCCTCGTCGGTCAGAGGATAGTTCGCCGCCGCCACGCCATGGTGCAGGGCCAGGTAGATGCACGTGGGCGTCTTGCCTGCGCGCGAGACCGCCACCAGGATCACGTCGGCCAGGTCGTAGTTGATCGACATCCCGTCATCGTGCGCGAGTGCGAAGTTCATGGCGTTGATGCGGCGGTGGTAGGTCTCGAAGTCCACCATGCCATGCGCCTGCCCTACCTTCGCCTGGCGCTTCTCGCCCAGTTCGGCCTCGAGCCGCTCGATGAAAGGTTCGAACACATCGAGCATCAGCGCCCCGCTGTGCGCCAGTGCGGCGGAAATCTCCGGATTGACCGAGGAGTTGATCACGATGGGCCGCTGGCCCTGCGCCTGGCCTGCCTGCCGGATGCGTTCGGCGACCTCCAGAGCCCGCTCGACGCTGTCCACAAACGGGATGCGGCTGGTCTCGAAGCGCATGTCGCCGAACTGGGTGAGCAGGCTGTGACCGATGGTTTCGGCGGTGATGCCGGTTCCATCCGAAACATAGAACACGAGTCGAGTCGTTGACAACGCTGTCTCCTTGATGACGAACGCCTGCCGTGGCCGGCCTGGGGGCTAAAATAGCGTCCTTTTCGACCGGGCGCCGCCCAGTTGTTTTTCGTTTTTCGCCACGTTTCGGGAGTTCCGCCTTGAACCAGCCTGCACCGCACCCCTCCGGCTCGACGGCCGACATCCTCTGGCTGCACGACCTGCGGCTGACCGATCTGGCCCAGGTGGGCGGCAAGAACTCCTCGCTCGGCGAGATGATCGGCCAGCTCTCCGGCCTCGGCGTCTCGGTGCCGGGCGGATTCGCGACCACGGCCGATGCATTCAAGGCCTTCATCGCCCACAACGACCTGCACCAGCGGATCTTCGACCGGCTGGCCCCGCTCGATGTGGAGGACGTCGCGGCGTTGACCGCGGCCGGCGGCGAGATCCGCGGCTGGGTGATCGAGGCCCCGCTGCAGCCGCAGCTCGACGCGGGGATCCGCGAAGCTTACGCAAAGCTGTGCGCCGAGAATGGCGGTGGCGATGTCGCCGTGGCGGTGCGTTCCTCGGCCACCGCCGAGGACCTGCCCGATGCTTCGTTCGCCGGCCAGCAGGAAACCTTCCTCAACGTCACCGGTGCCGACGATGTGGTGCGCAAGGTCAAGGAAGTCTTCGCCAGCCTCTACAACGACCGCGCCATCGCCTATCGCGTGCACCACGGCTTCAAGCACGAGGATGTGTTCCTGTCCGCCGGCGTGCAGCTGATGGTGCGCTCGGACGTGGGCGCCTCGGGCGTGCTGTTCACCCTCGACACCGAATCGGGCTTCCGCGACGTGGTGTTCGTGACCTCCAGCTTCGGCCTCGGCGAGATGGTGGTCCAGGGCGCGGTGAACCCCGACGAGTTCTATGTCTACAAGCCCACCCTCAAGGCCGGCAAGCCTGCGATCCTGCGCCGCTCGCTGGGCGCCAAGCAGCTGCGCATGGTTTATTCCGACCAGCCCGGGGAGCGCGTACGCACCGAGAACACCCCGGCCGAGCTTCGCCGCACCTTCTCCATCAGCGATGCCGACGTGCAGGAACTGTCGAAGCAGGCGCTGGTGATCGAACAGCACTATGGCCGGCCGATGGACATCGAGTGGGCGAAGGACGGCGTCAGCGGCAAGCTGTTCATCGTGCAGGCTCGCCCGGAAACCGTGAAGTCGCGCGCCAAGGCCACGCAGATCGAGCGCTATTCGCTCGAGCAACGCGGCAACGTGATCGCCGAGGGCCGTGCCATCGGCCAGAAGATCGGCAAGGGCGTGGCGCGCGTGGTCCGCAGCCTCGACGACATGGCCCGCGTGCAGCCCGGGGACGTGCTGGTGGCCGACATGACCGATCCCGACTGGGAGCCGGTGATGAAGCGTTCGGCGGCGATCGTCACCAACCGCGGTGGCCGCACCTGCCACGCCGCGATCATCGCGCGCGAGCTGGGCGTGCCCGCCGTGGTCGGCACCGGCAACGCGCTGGACGCGATCGAGGACGGAAAGGAAGTGACCGTCAGCTGCGCCGAAGGCGACACCGGCTTCATCTACGACGGCGCCCTGCCCTTCGAACGCACCACCACCGACCTGACCTCGATGCCCGAGGCGCCGCTCAAGATCATGATGAACGTCGCCAACCCCGAGCGCGCGTTCGACTTCGGCCAGCTGCCCAACGCCGGTATCGGCCTCGCGCGCCTGGAGATGATCATCGCCGCGCATATCGGCGTGCACCCCAATGCGCTGCTGGAGTACGAGCGCCAGGATGCGGCGACGAAGAAGAAGATCGACGAGAAGATCGCAGGCTATGCCTCGCCGGTCGATTTCTACGTCGACCGCCTGGCCGAGGGCATCGCCACGCTCACCGCGTCGGTCGCGCCGAACCCGGTGATCGTGCGCCTGTCGGACTTCAAGTCCAACGAGTACGCCAACCTGATCGGCGGCCCGAACTACGAGCCGCACGAAGAGAACCCGATGATCGGCTTCCGCGGCGCCAGCCGCTACGTCGATCCGTCCTTCGCCAAGGCCTTCGCGCTGGAATGCCGCGCGGTGCTGCGCGTGCGCAACGAGATGGGCCTGGAGAACCTCTGGGTGATGATCCCGTTCGTGCGCACGCTGGAGGAAGGCCGCAAGGTGGTCGAGGTACTGGCCGAGAACGGCCTGCGCCAAGGCGAGAACGGCCTGAAGATCATCATGATGTGCGAGGTGCCGTCCAATGCGCTGCTGGCGGACGAGTTCCTCGACATCTTCGACGGGTTCTCGATCGGCTCCAACGACCTCACCCAGCTCACCCTCGGCCTGGACCGCGATTCCTCGATCGTCGCCCACCTGTTCGACGAGCGGAACCCGGCCGTGAAGAAGCTGCTGTCGATGGCGATCAAGGCCGCGCGCGCCAAGGGCAAGTACGTCGGCATCTGCGGCCAGGGCCCGAGCGACCATCCCGACCTCGCGCAGTGGCTGATGGAGGAAGGCATCGAGTCGGTGTCGCTCAATCCCGACACCGTGGTCGATACCTGGCTGAAGCTGGCGCGCTCCAAGGCGAAAGCCGGCGGCTGACCCGGCGGCTATGGCCCGCGACGATACGCCGCGGGCCTGTCGTCGTCGGCTCGGCGGGTGCTGCCCGGGATGGTCCGCCTTGGCCCTTATCCGCGGCGGGAAGAGACCTCGATCGGACGGGCCGGACGCGCCCTGCCCTCGCGCGCGAGCCGGTCGTAGGCTTCGTGCACCGCAGCCTCCCCGTAGCGGCGCTCCAGTCGCCGCACGATGAAGTGGCCGCGCGCCATGTCCTGGTAGTAGTCGGTGAACATGGTATTGAGCGTCGCGCCGGTGGCCGCGCCCACGATCGGGACCGCCTGGGCGGCGAACTTCTCGGTCACGACCACGCCGAAGCGCGTGGCCACTTTCTCGACCAGCTTGGCCAGCCATTTCCCGGCCTCCTTCGATCCCACGCCGCCGGTCAGCCCCTGGCCCGCAAGGCTGCGTCCGGCAAGCTCGGCCGAGAGGTGGCGCATCACGTCGGCGGTGAAGCCGCGGGCGAGGTAGTAGCCCGTCTCGCTGGCATCGTCCCGGTCGGACTTGCCGCCCAGCGCGAACACTTCCAGGCAGGCCTGCTGGGTGGCCGGATCGGACAGGTCGAAGCCCTCGCTGCGCGCGACGTCGGCCACCGCGCGCATCATGATCGTGGTCGAGACCGGCAGCTCGACGAACAGCGCGGCGAAGCCGAACGCCCCGCCCACCGCGCCCGTCGTCGCGGCGGCGAGCTTGTGCCAGCGGGTCGACGCGCCGCGGCCAGGTGCGTTGTCCATGCTCCACAGCGCGACCTGCGTGGACTTGTGGAGCGCCGCCTCCACTGCGCCATGGATGCGATCGGATACGGAGGCGGGCAGCGCCCGCACGGCGAACTCCAGCGGCGTGCCCACCAGGCTGGCCATGCGCGCGGTGATCGTGGGCGCTTCCAGCAGCGCCACGGCGCGGCGCAGGTCGGCGCCATCCAGGGTGTCGGCGATCAGGCCTTCGGCCGGTTCGAGCATCTGTGCCATGCCGGGATGCTAGCGCTCCGCGCGGGCATGGGGCAGCCCCGGCCCGCGGCGCGGTTCAGTCGCGCGCAGGCTGCCCCGACAACGGGCCCATGAAGCTCCGGTAATGGCGCAATTCGGCGATCGAATCGTGCACGTCGCTCAGCGCGGTGTGGGCGGAGGCCTTGCGCACGCCCGACAGCACCTGCGGCGCCCAGCGCCGCGCAAGCTCCTTGAGCGTGCTCACGTCGAGGTTGCGGTAGTGGAAGAAGCGCTCCAGCATCGGCATCTGCCGGTGCAGGAAACGCCGGTCCTGGCAGATCGAGTTGCCGCACATCGGAGACTGGCGCGGGCCAAGCCACTGCTGCAGGAAAGCCAAGGTGCGCTGCTCGGCCTCGGCCATCGACACGCCTTCCTCCAGCACCCGGCGCCAGAGTCCGGACTTGGCGTGCTGGTTGCGGTTCCATTCGTCCATCGCCTCGAGCGTGGCCAGCGGATGCGCGATGGCCAACGACGGGCCTTCGGCCAGCACCTCGAGGGCGGCATCGGTGACGACGGTGCCGATCTCGAGGATCGAGTCGCGGTCGGTGTCCAGGCCGGTCATCTCCAGGTCGATCCAGACCAGGCGGCCATTGCCCTGTGCGGTGTCGTGCGGTGCCATGCGCTCGCGGCGGTTGTCGGGACGCGGCATGATAACCCGGTCGCCCAACGCAACCTCCGCCATGCCGTCCAACGCTCCGCTGGCCCATTACGCGATCCTGACCGCCATGCTCGCGCCTGCGTTCTTCCTGACCGCGACCGCGGCACTGCTGGCCTCGGCCAACGCGCGCCTGGCGCGGATCATCGATCGCGCCCGGCAACTTCTCAAGGACCTGGCCGAGATCGAGGACCCGGCCGAACGCAAGGTGCTGGAGGCACGGATCGTGGTCCAGCGCCGCCGCAGCCAGATCATCCTGCGCGCCAGCCAGTTGCTGTACGTGGCGATCAGCTGCTTCGTGGGCACCAGCCTGCTGGTCGCCGGCGATTCCTTCTTCAACCATGTGTTCGGCCCCGGCCCGACCATCATGGCCGTGCTCGGGGTGCTGGCGATGTTCGGCTCGAGCCTGTTGCTGGCCAGCGAGGCCTCGATGGCGGTACGCGCGATCAACGACGAGATGGACGACCGCCACCGCTTCGCCAACCGGCTCGGCACGCCTCCGCAGGCCTGAGCCCACGCCCCCGCGCGCGTACGCCGCGAACCCGCGGCACGCGGCCCTACAGCGGCGGCTTGCCGCGCTTGGCGCGGAAGTAATTGGACAGCCGCCGCCCCGCCTCCTCGCCCAGCACCCCACCCTGCACCGCCACGCGGTGGTTGTGCCGGGGATCGGCGACCAGGTCGAAGACGCTGCCGCAGGCCCCGGTCTTCGGATCCGTGGCGCCATAGACCAGTCTCGCCACCCGTGCATGCACCAGCGCCATGGCGCACATCGCGCAGGGCTCCAGGGTCACGTACAAGGTGCTGCCGAGCAGGCGATGGTTGCCGAGCCTGCGCCCCGCCTCGCGCATGGCCATGATCTCGGCGTGGGCGCTGGGGTCGTGGTCGGAAATGTTGCGGTTCCAGCCCTCGCCGAGGATCTCCCCCTCCGCCGACACCAGCACGGCGCCCACGGGTATCTCGTCGTCTTCGCGCTGCGCGCGCTCGCCGAGGGCCAGCGAGTGGCGCATCCAGCGCTCGTCCCCTGCGGCATCGGCTGCCGTCGGTGCGGGCGCTTCCCTGGCATCCAGCAGCTTCCACAGCACGCGGGTCGCGGCGAGCGGGCCCAGCGGCTTGTAGGCGTACTCGGGGATGTCGCCGGCGACGTGGTAGCCCAGCCGGCGATAGAACGCGCCTGGCCCGTCGACGAGGGAGGCATCGAGCGTGATCAGCCGACGGCCCTGCGCGCGCGCGGCCTGCTCCAGCGCCTGCACGATCGCAGCGCCGATGCCGCTGCCGCGCGCCTGCGCCGTGGTCATCACCTTGGTCAGCTCCGCCCGGTGCGGCTGGCTGGGCGCAGCCACCAGCAGCAGCGAACCCGTGGCCAGCAAGCGCTCGCCGCGCCAGGCGCACAGCACGATGCGCTCGCCGCGTGCCGCCGAGCGCAGGGCTCCATCCCAGAAATCCCTGGCCTCGGCGGGATCCAGCGGATGCATGAAACCCACCGACCCGTTCGCGGCCACCGTCTCGACCAGCAGGGCAGCCAGCGCCTCCCGATCTTGCTCGCGCGCCGGACCGATGCGGAGCGGGCCTGCTGCCTCGTCCATCACCAGCGCTGGTGCACGTGCGGCTGGATGTCCTGGTCGTAGATGCGCGCCACCGCGTCCATGGTCGACGCCGGCAGAGCCGCCAGATCGGCGGCGGCGATGTTCGCCAGCGCCTGCTGCCGGTTGCGCGCGCCGGGAATCACCACCGAGACCGCCTCGTCCATCAGGATCCAGCGCAGCGCCAGCTGGGCCAGGGTCGCACCTTCCGGCACCAGCGGCCTCAGCTTCTCCACCGCGGCCAGGCCCACCTCGTAGGGCACCCCCGAAAACGTCTCGCCCACGTCGAAGGCGTCGCCATGGCGGTTGAACTGGCGGTGGTCGTCGGATTCGAAGCGCGTGTCGGCGCGGAACTTGCCGCTGAGCAGACCGCTGGCCAGCGGCACACGCACGATCACGGCGATCCCCCGCCGCTGCGCCTCGCGGAAGAACAACGCGGCCGGGCGCAGCCGGAACATGTTGTAGATGATCTGCACGCTGGCGACGTGCGGGTACTCGATCGCCTTGAGCGCCTCTTCCACGCGTTCGACGCTGACGCCGTAACGCGCGATCTTGCCGCGCTCGACCAGCCGGTCCATGCGCTCGAAGATCTCAGGACGGTAGTAGGCATCCGTCGGCGGGCAATGCAGCTGCACCAGGTCGAGCGTGTCGACCTCGAGATTGCGCAGGCTGCGATCGATCCAGCCCTCCAGGTTCTCCGCGCTGTAGCCCTCGACCGTCTGCGCCGACAGGCGCCGGCCGGCCTTGGTGGCCACGAACGGGCGCTCGCCGCCGCGCTCCTTCAGCACGCGCGCGATCAGGCGCTCGGAATGGCCGTCGCCATAGACGTCGGCGGTGTCGATGAAATCGAGGCCGGCATCGAGCGCGGCGTGAAGCGCCGCGACCGACTCGGCGTCGTCCACCTTGCCCCAGGCCGCGCCGATGGCCCAGGCGCCAAAGCCGATCTCGCCCACGTTGCGGCCGGTACGGCCGAAGGGTCTGGATTGCATCTCGTTCTCCACATGGGGGCGACGCCGCGCGCATGATGGCGCCGGCCAGGTATCGAGCGGAATTCTATCGCCAACGGCACCCGCCGCCTGTCGCGACGCCGGGCCTGCAGGTACGATCAGCCGCCGTACGACCAGACCCGCACCTCGCCGCCGTGGCTGCGAACGCGCCAGAACGACCGCGACAACTGTTCACGCCCGCGCACCCGGCTGACCAGGGTGTCGCCCACTTTGGCGGTACTGGTAACCTCGACTACCGCGCTACGGCCATCCGGAGCGATCCGGATTGACTTGAGGTCGTAGTCGGCCTCGATCGTCAGCAGGCCGCCCGTCTGGCTGGACAGCTGCTGCGCGAACCTCAGCGACTTCCGGCTCAGCTCGCAGGACTGCGCACCGTCGAGGGTCCTGCTCGCCGCGCCCGACGCGCCGCGTTCGACCCAGCGAAGGCTGTAGTCGTCGGCGATGCCCGCGCAGATGCGCTCTTCGTCGAAACTGCGCAATGCCTCCAACTGTTGCCGATAGTGCTCCCGCACATGCGACTCATCGATCGTTCGACCGTTCTCGTAGACGAACAGCGCGACGACGCCCATTACCGCCACCAGCAGCAGTTTCCCCCAGCATCGGCTTTCTTCCCCTGGATTGGATGTCCAGGCCCGCCCCAACGGGCCTGGGACCATGCTACTCCCACTCGATCGTCGCAGGCGGCTTGCCGGAGATGTCGTAGACCACGCGCGAGACGCCGCGCAGCTCGTTGATGATGCGGTTGGAGACGCTGCCGAGGAAGTCGTACGGCAGGTGCGCCCAGTGCGCGGTCATGAAGTCGATGGTCTCGACCGCGCGCAGGGCAATCACCCATTCGTAGGCGCGGGCATCGCCCACCACGCCCACCGACTTCACCGGCAGGAACACGGCGAAGGCCTGCGAGGTTCTGTCGTACAGGTCCGCCTTGCGCAGTTCCTCGATGAAGATCGCATCGGCGCGCGCCAGCAGCTCGGCGTACTCGCGCTTCACCTCGCCCAGGATCCGCACGCCCAGGCCGGGGCCCGGGAACGGATGGCGGTAGACCATGGTGCGCGGCAGGCCGAGCTCCACGCCCAGGCGCCGCACCTCGTCCTTGAACAGCTCGCGCAGCGGCTCGACCAGACCGAGCTTCATGTGCTCGGGCAGGCCGCCGACGTTGTGATGGCTCTTGATGACGTGGGCCTTGCCGGTCTTGCTGCCGGCCGATTCGATCACGTCCGGATAGATCGTGCCCTGCGCCAGCCAGCGCGCGTTCTTCAGCTTGCCCGACTCTTCCTCGAAGATCTCGACGAACAGGTTGCCGATGATCTTGCGCTTGGCTTCCGGGTCGGCCACGCCTTCCAGTGCCTTGAAGTAGCGGTCTGCGGCGTCGACGCGGATCACCTTGACGCCCATGTGCTCAGCGAACATCGCCATCACCTGGTCGCCTTCCTGCCAGCGCAGCAGGCCGGTGTCGACGAACACGCAGGTCAGCTGCTCGCCGATGGCCTTGTGCAGCAGCGCGGCGACGACGGACGAATCCACGCCACCCGACAGGCCGAGGATGACCTCGTCCGAACCGACCTGCTCGCGAACGCGCGCGATCTGGTCGTCGATGATGTTGGCCGCGGTCCACAGCGTCTGGCAGCCGCACACATCCACCACGAACCGGCGCAGCAGGGTCTGGCCCTGCAGGGTATGGGTAACTTCCGGGTGGAACTGCACGCCGTACCAGCGCCTGTCCTCGTTGGCCATCGCCGCGACCGGGATGCGGTCGGTGGTGGCGGTGATGGTGAATCCCGGCGGCACCTGCGAGACATGGTCGCCGTGGCTCATCCACACGTCCAGCCGCGACGCGCCGGCATGGTCGGTCAGCCCCGAGAACAGCGCGTCCGGCGCGATCACATCCACTTCGGCATGGCCGAACTCGCGCTGGTCGGCCGCTTCGGTGGCCCCGCCCAGCTGCGCGGCCAGGGTCTGCATGCCGTAGCAGATGCCGAGGATCGGCAGACCGCTGTCGAACACCTGCTGCGGCGCGGCGGGCGCGCCCGGCAGCGTGGTCGACTCCGGGCCGCCCGACAGGATGATGCCCCTGGCCCCGAACGCGGCGATCTCGGCCGGGTCGTGGTCCCAGGCCCAGATCTCGCAGTACACGCCGATCTCGCGGATGCGGCGGGCGATCAGCTGCGTGTACTGCGCGCCGAAGTCGAGGATCAGGATCTTGTCGGTATGGATGTTGGTCATGGACGCAGGACGGGTGCGGAGTCGAAATGCAGCCGGCGCGGCTGCAGATGTGGAAAGGGGAACGGGTGGACCCCGTTCCCCTCGTATCGGCCTCAGCCGATCTGGTAGTTCGGCGGCTGCTTGGTGATGGTCACGTCGTGGACGTGGCTCTCGCGCTGGCCGGCGCCGGTGATGCGCACGAACTTCGGCTCGCTGCGCATCTGCTCGATCGTGGCGCAGCCCACGTAGCCCATGGTGGCGCGCAGGCCGCCGGCGAGCTGGTGGATGATGCTGCTGAGCGGTCCGCGGTACGGCACCCGCCCCTCGATGCCTTCGGGCACCAGCTTGTCGGCGTCGCTGGCGTCCTGGAAGTAGCGGTCCTTCGACCCCTTCTCCATCGCGCCCAGCGAACCCATGCCGCGGTAGCTCTTGTAGCTGCGGCCCTGGAACAGCTCGACCTCGCCCGGCGACTCCTCGGTGCCGGCGAACAGGCCGCCGATCATCACCGTCGAGGCGCCGGCGACCAGCGCCTTGCCGATGTCGCCCGAGTAGCGGATGCCGCCGTCGGCGATCAGCGGGATGCGGTCCTGCAGCGCCTCGGCCACCAGGTCGATGGCGGTGATCTGCGGCACGCCCACGCCCGCGACCACGCGCGTGGTGCAGATCGAACCGGGGCCGACGCCGACCTTGACCGCGTCGGCACCGGCGTCCATCAGCGCCAGCGCGGCATCGCCGGTGACGATATTGCCGCCGATGACCTGCAGCTGCGGGAAAGTCTTCTTGACCCAGGCCACGCGGTCGATCACGCCCTGGGAATGGCCGTGCGCGGTATCGACGATCACCACGTCCACGCCGGCGGCGGCGAGCGCGGCCACGCGTTCCTCGGTGTCGCCACCCACGCCTACCGCGGCGCCGACCAGCAGCTGCTCGTCGGGATCGTAGGCGGCATTGGGGTTGTCGCTCTTCTTCTGGATGTCCTTGACCGTGATCAGGCCGCGCAGCTCGAAAGCGTCGTTGACGACCAGCACCTTCTCGATACGGTGCCGGTGCAGCAGGCCGATCACCTCATCGTCCGAGGCGCCCTCCTTCACCGTGACCAGGCGGTCCTTCTTGGTCATGATGTTGCGCACCGGGTCGTCGAGCTTCTTCTCGAAGCGCATGTCGCGCCCGGTTACGATGCCGACCAGCTGGCCGCCGTCGACCACAGGCACGCCGGAGATGTTGCGCGCGCGGGTGAGCTTGAGCACCTCGCCGATGGTCGTCATCGGGCCGACGGTGAAGGGCTCGCGGATCACGCCGGCCTCGAAGTTCTTGACCTTCGCGACCTCGGCGGCCTGCAGCTCAGCCGACAGGTTCTTGTGGATGATGCCGATGCCGCCGAGCTGGGCCATGGCGATGGCCAGGCGGGCCTCGGTCACCGTGTCCATGGCGGCCGAGACGATCGGCAGCTTCAGGCGCAGGGATTTCGTGAGCTGGGTGGCGAGCGAGACGTCCTTGGGCAGGACGGTGGAGTGCGCGGGGACGAGCGAAACGTCGTCGTACGTCAGTGCTTCAGCCTGGATGCGGAGCATCGGCAGTCCCGGGAGAGGTGGGGAAGCGCGTCATTATACCGCGCTGCGCCATCGCCGCGCAGGCAGTTCCGATCACCGCCCCTCGACCGCGCCTGGCACAGACTGGCCGTGCCCGCCTTACCGGGGCTGGCGCAGTCGACCGAACTCCCGCGCCAGCAGCCAGATCGCGCCGGCCAGGTACGGCAGGCAGGACGGCACCCACATCACCAGGCCCGCCAGTTGCTGGTCCGCCAGGACGTCCAGGCCCAGTTGCGGCGTCCGGGCCTCGTAGAACGGGTACAGCGCGCGCCGCGAGAACGTCAGCAAGGCCCCGAGGAAGCCCATCTGCATCATGACCACCACGATGGCCACCGTCCCCGCAAGCGCGCCTCCGGCCACATCGTCGCGCAGGCGCTGCCACAACAGGGTCCACAGCCACAGGCCCGCGGCCAGGAAGCTGCCGTGCATCAGCCAGTGCAGCGCCTCGCTGGCCAGGGCCAGTTCCAGCGCGGCCGGCGCATGCCAGCCCCACATCACCGCGACATTGGCCAGGGTCGCAGCCGACAGCGAGCGCAGCGGTGCGACGGCGCAGGTCTGCGCGCACCGGTGCAGCGCGCGCGACCAGTCGGGCGGCAGTGCCGCGGCCAGCGCGGCACGCGGGCGGGCGGCAAGCAGCAGCGGCGGCGCGACTGCCAGCAGCAGCATGTGCTGGGCCATGTGCGCGGCGAGCGACCACTCCCCCAGTGCGTCGAACGGCCAGACCGTGGCCAGCAGCAGCGCCAGCAGGCCGGTGGCGAAGGCGGCGGCCTCCGCGCGCGAGACGCCGCGTCCAGGGTGGCCGCCGCGCCAGAGCCTGCGCAGGCCGAGCAGGTACAGCCCGGCGAACAGCGCGAGCGGGACCAGCAGCAGCGGCGAGAAGGTCCAGGCCGTGGCGAGGGTCGGCACGCCGTGCCCGCCGTCATGCGCTGTCGCGAATCCCGGCAGGGCCAGCACGGCCACAACCACGGTTGTCGCGAGCCGGAGCGCGGCCGCCCTGCTCCGCCCCACCCCGCCGCACAGCGCCGCGCGCGGCCCATCCCGTCCCGGAGCCGGCCCATGCTGTTCTGGCTGAAGATCGCGCACATCGCCTCCATGTCGGTCTGGTTCACCGGGCTGTTCCTGCTGGTCCGCCTGTTCGCCGCGCGCCTGCGCGGCGAGCGCGATGCCCGCCCGGATTTCTTCAACCCGGTGGCCAACCGGCTGTTCTTCCGTATCGCCACACCGGCGGGCGTCCTGACCATCGCCTTGGGCATGATGTTGATCCCCTGGGTGGAACCGGGCGCCTGGCTGATCGGCAAACTGGTGCTGGTGGCGCTTGTGGTGCTGGTGCATCTGTGGATGGGCGCGCACCTGCATGCCCTGGGCAAGGGCCGCGAACGGCGCCCGGGGATCGTGCCGCGGCTGCTGGGCTGGAGTCCGCTGCTGCTCCTGCTCGGCATCGCCGCACTCACCGGGGCCAAGCCCCGCAGCGTCGGCGATCTCCCGCCTCCGGGCGAACACGCTCACTCTTCCAGCGCCCGGTCCGAAGCGTCGTCTTCCTCGCGCTCCCGGTGACCGTAGACGCCGATGCCATGGCCGAAGCTGAGCGTGCCGCCCAGCCAGCCCACCACCAGCACCATGCCCGCGGTGGGCGCCGAATGCGCCAGCGCCCACCAGCCGGCGGCGGAAGGATCGGGCCAGCGCAGCCACACGCCGGCCGCCGCCAGAGCCAGCAACATCACCCCGGCGATGAAGTGGCTCCAGACCGACACATGGCGACGCGCCACGCGGATCAGGAACATGTCGGCGATGCCCAGCAGGGCCGCCATCAGGCCTGCCCCGAGGCCGACCACGTTCAACCACCAGGCTGCTTCCGCCCAGAACGGCCTGCCGCTCATCAGGTGGATGACGTCCGCCGGCAGCAGCAGGGTCAGGCAGGCGATCGGATACACCACCGCCACCGGGTGAAGTGGATGGCGATGGATCGCCACGCGGCTCTCCACCGTGGGGCTGCGCTGTTCGGGAACGGGCTGTCGAAGCGTTTCGCGCATGGGTTCACTCGCAGGGCTGCAGCAGCAGTACGGGCAGGCAGGTGAACAGCATGGCCACGATCGCCAGCAACGACAGCATGGCGACCAGGCGCGCCGTGAATCGCCTCTCGTCAGTCGTGCCGGCCGCGACCATCTGGCGGCGCGCGTGCAGGCCGATCCCGATCACCGCGGCGAACGCCGCCAGCGTCGCCAGGCCGATGCCGGTCCAGGCGGCGACCGGCGGCCAGCCGCGCCCGCAGGCCAGCCCCTGCAGCACGTAGACCGCGAAGAAGTGCAGCCCCCAGACCAGGAAGGGGCTGGCGATCCAGCTGAGGCGGCGCGAGCGTCTCACTGCAGCACCGGGAACAGGTGGATCACGGCCCAGCCGATGGCCGCCTGCAGCAACGCATAGCGCAGGAAGGCGTGGGCGACGCGCCATTCCAGCGGCCGCGAGGCGTCCACCAGGCGCTGGCCCACCCGGGCGCTCACGTGCAGGCACAGCACGGCCGCGACCAGCAGGTGCAGCGCGCAGAAACCGGCCAGGGTCCAGACCACGGAGGCATAGGCATGGGCCTGGGGCGGACCGAGCACATCCGACAGCATCCCGAGATGGACCAGGGCGAAACCGGCCGCCGCCACCGCCGCCACGATGGCCGGCGCCGCGACCCGGCGGCGGCGGAGGAACCCCGCCCGCAGCGCGGCGGCGGCCACCGCCCCGGCCAGCCAGGACAGCGCCAGCAGGCCCGGCGCGAACCAGTGAAGCCCGCGCGGAGCGGCCTCGCCCATGCCGCGCGGCGGCCAGCCGTCGCTGCCGAGCCACAGGTAGAAGTAGGCGAACACCAGCGAGGCGAACAACGAGCCGACGATCAGCATCGTCACCACCACCGCCCACCACCCCGGCGCATTGCGGCAGGCGTACTGCGACGGCAGCGCCTTTCCTCCGCCGGCATCCACGAGCACCGGCGCGCCCCGCCAGCCGGTGCTCCAGGCCCAGCTGCAGAACAGGGCCAGCAGCGGCGCCACCCAGGCGGCGGCCAGCCAGTACCAGCCGGCGATGAAGCAGGCCAGCAGCGCGGTGATCGCCATCGCCGAGAGCAGCGGCAGCCAGGAGGAGCCGGACAGGAATACGACCTGCTCCGGCCGCGCCGATACGATGCCGGTGCCGAGCAGTTCGCGCCTGCCGCGTGCGGGATCTCCCAGCAGCCCATCGGTCCGCGCCACCTGCCCGGGCAACCCACGGTCGCGCCACAGCGGCCAGGCATCGTCCACCTGCGGCGCGGACGCGAAGTTGTAGTTGGGCACCGGCCGCGGCAGCGCCCACTCGAGGGTACCCGCACGCCAGGGATTGGCGCGCGCGCGACGGCCGTGGACGAAGCACAGCCCGGCGTCGACCAGGATGGCCACGATGCCCACCGCCAATACGAAGCCCGCAGCGGTCGACAGCAGGTTGAGCCATTCCACGCCGAGTTCGGGCGAGTAGGTGTACACCCGGCGCGGCATGCCCAGCAGGCCGGTGAGGTGCATCGGCACGAAAGTGAGATGGAAGCCGATGATCACCAGCCAGAACGCCATGCGGCCGAGGCTTTCGGACGGCATGCGCCCGCTGGCCAGCGGCAGCCAGTAGTAGAGCCCGGCGAACAGCGGGAACATCAGCCCGCCGATCAGCACGTAGTGCAGGTGCGCGACCACGAAATGCGTGTCGTGGGCCTGCCAGTCGAACGGCACGAAGGCCAGCATCACCCCGGTCAACCCGCCCAGCACGAACACCACGAAGAACCCCAGGATGTGCAGCATCGGCAGCCGCAGCCATGGGCGCCCGGCCCACAGCGTGGCGATCCAGGCGAACACCTGCACCGAGGTCGGGACCGCGACCGCCATGCTCGCGGCGCTGAAGAAGGCCAGCGCCAGCAGCGGGATGCCGACCGCGAACATGTGGTGTACCCATAGCCCGAAGCTGAGGAAGCCGGTGGACACCAGCGCCAACACGATCCACGCATAGCCGACGATCGGCCGCCGGGCGAAGGTCGGCACGATCATCGACACCACGCCCGCCGCCGGCAGGAAGATGATGTAGACCTCCGGATGGCCGAACAGCCAGAACAGGTGCTGCCACAGCAGCGGATCGCCACCCAGGGCCGGGTCGAAGAACACGAAGCTGAAGGCGCGCTGCAGTTCCAGCAGGATGCTGGCCAGGATCAGGGGCGGGAAGCCGAGCGCGATCATGAAGGCCATCACCAGGATCGCCCAGGCGAACAGCGGCATGCGGCGGATGTCCATGCCCGGCGCGCGGGTGACCAGGATCGCCACGATCAGTTCCACCGCCGCCGTCACCGCCGCGATCTCGGAGAAGGTAACGCCGATCAGCCAGAAGTCCGGCCCCTTGCCCGGCGAGAAGGTGGCATCGGTGAGCGGCACATACATGAACCAGCCGCCGTCGGGCGCCGCATCGAACAGCAGGCTCGAGTACAGGAACAGGCCGCCGAACAGGTAGCACCACCAGCCGAAGGCGCTGAGCCGCGGGAACGGCAGGTCGCGCGCACCCAGCATCTTGGGCAGCAGGTACATCGCGAAGCCTTCCATGATCGGCACCGCGAACAGGAACATCATCGTCGTGCCGTGCAGGGTCACGAACTGCGCATAGCGTTCCGGGTCGAGCACCTCGGCATCGAACCAGGCCAGCTGCAGGCGGATGAACATCGACAGCAGGCCGCCGACCAGCATGAAGGCGAAGCCTGTGACGATGAAGCGCATCGCGATGGTGCCGTGGTTGACCGCGGTCAGCTGGCCGCGCCAACCGGCCCCGTTGGCCCAGATGCGCGCCAGCGCGTCGAGCCGCCGTGCGTGCTCGTCGCCCATCCTGTCCGAGGCTGCACTCACCGGCTCGCTCCCTCGCCGCCATCCAAGGCGTTCTCGTCGAGCCAGCCGGCGAAGGCGGCCGGCTCCAGCACCGTGACATCGAACGCCATCAATGCATGCTCCAGGCCGCAGAATTCCGCGCACTGTCCGCGGATCGGACCCGCCTGGTCGGCGCGCAGACGCAGCACGTTGGTCCGGCCCGGAATGGCGTCGATCTTCCCGCCGAGCCGCGGGATCCAGAAGCTGTGGATCACGTCCTCGCTGTCGACGCGGAACTCGACCGTCGTACCCAGCGGCATCGCCAACGCATCGGTGGAGGTGGCCAGCACCTGGCCGCCGCGGTCCAGATAGGCGAAGTCCCACTGCCACTGCCGGGCGGTGACCTGCACGACCTGCCCCACCTGGTCCCGTTCACCGGTGATGCGGTCGCTGGCCAAGGTGCCGTACACCAGCAGTGCGACCAGCAGCGTGGTCGGCAACGCCACGCCACCTGCAAGGATCATCCGCCGACCCGCGGCGGGCGCCAGCCTGCGCCGGCGGCGCATCGCCAGCGCGGCGAGCAGCAGCACCAGGCTCCACGCGGCCAGCGCCCCCGCAGCCATCAGCCACCATCCGGTCGCGATCGCCCCGGCCGCCGGCCCGGCCGGATCCAGCGCCGACTGCGGCCCAGCGCAGGCGCAGGCGAACACTGCGATGACTGCCGCGCAGGCCGTCCGGCCGATTGCACGCTGATGACGCTCGATGGTCCCTACCCTCCAGGCGCCGCGCGATCCGCGCGGCCCATGCACAGGAGGACGCAGTCTGCCGAGCGGGCCGTGAAGCCCCCGCGAGCCGCCATCGCGGATCCGTCGACCTTGCGCGGTGCGCTCGACGGCAGGTCGCGGGGTCGAGCCGCGATCGATCGCGCGAAATCGGTCGCAGCCGGAACGACTACGGACGACCAAGGCACGGGCTTCGGAGGTTCCGCCAGCAGCGATGGCTCACCGCCCGTGCGGTTGCCACGTCCCGCATAGGGCCGCGGCCAGCGCGCTGTCATGCTTCGGCAGATCACCTCTCGTGCGGGCGGCGCTTCCCGTTCGCGGGAATGCGGCACGGCGGCGCAGCTCTCGACGGATGCGGTCGCCCGCCGCCACCCGCAACCGGCGCTTCCGGCCTGGTGCGGCAGCCAGCGTCGATCTTTCCCGCAGACGCCTCAGCCCAGCCGCGCGTTCTCCAGCGCCTCGGCCGCTTCCAGCGTGTTCTGCATCAGCGTGGCGACGGTCATCGGCCCGACGCCGCCGGGGACCGGCGTGATCCAGCTCGCACGCTGCGCGGCGCCGTCGAATTCCACGTCGCCCGTCAGGCGCCCGTCGTCGAGCCGGTTGATGCCGACGTCGATCACCACTGCACCGGGCTTCACCCACTCGCCGGGAATCAGGCCCGGCCGGCCCACCGCCACCACCAGGATGTCGGCCTCGCCCACATGCCGCTGCAGTTCGGCCTTGGGGGTGAACTTGTGGCAGCTGGTCACCGTGCAGCCGGCGATCAGCAGCTCCAGCGCCATCGGCCGGCCGACGTGGTTGCTGACTCCCACGATGGTCGCGCTGCAGCCTCGCACCGGACGGTCGGTGTAGGCCAGCAGCGTGGTGATGCCGCGCGGGGTGCACGGCCGCAGGCCGAACTGGCGCAGGGCCAGGTGGCCGACGTTCTCCGGATGGAAGCCGTCGACATCCTTGCGCGGATCGATGCGGTGGATCAGCCGGGTCGCGTCGGGGATGCCCGGCAGCGGCAGCTGCACGAGGATGCCGTGCACGGCCGGATCGGCGTTGAGCCGGTCGATCAGCGAAAGCAGCTCGGCCTCGCCGGTGCCCGCGGGCAGGTCGTGGTCGAAGGCCTGGATGCCGACCTTCTCCGCCGCGCGACGCTTGTTGCGTACGTAGGACTGGGAGGCCGGATCGCTGCCCACCAGCACCACGGCCAGGCCGGGCCGCGCCAGGCCGGCGGCAACGCGCGCGTCCACGCGCCGGCGCAGTTCGTCGAGCAGGGAATCGGCGATGCGCTTGCCGTCGAGGATGCGTGCGGTCATGCCGTCGTGGAGGGCGGAAACGGGAACGCGTATTGTCACACGTGATCCCCGCACGCCGCCAAGGAGCGCCCATGTCCACCCGCGACGACGACATCGTCCAGATCGAAGCCGCCGTGTTCCGGCGGCTGCGCGAGCACCTGATCGAGCACAGGCCGGATGTGCAGAACATCGACCTGATGATCCTCGCCGGTTTCTGCCGCAACTGCCTGGCCGACTGGTACCGCGAGGCGGCACAGGCGCGCGGCCTGGAGATGGACCGCGAGCAGGCGCGCCAAACCGTGTACGGCACGCCGTTCGCGCAGTGGAAGGCCAGCCACCAGCGCGAGGCCACGCCTGAGCAGCTGGCCGCCTTCGAAGCGGCCCGCCAGCGCCACGGCTGAGCGCCCGCCCGCAGCGCATCAGCCCATCGCGGCGTTCAGTCCTGTCCCGGCGCCGGCGACGGCATCGGCGTGGGCGCCGGTGCGGGCGGAGCGCGCAGGCTGGCCAGCTCTTCCGCCGGCCGCAACTGCAACAGCACCGACCAGTCCTGACGGTTGAAATTGCAGACGTAGCGGCTCTCGGGCGTGCACTCGGGATCGCCGGCACTACGCATCGCCAGTTCCGCGAAGCGCCCGCCCGGGCTCAGCGGCAGTTCGCGCATGGTGACGCTGTCGAGCACGTTGCCACCGACCAGGTGGGCGAACTGCTGGCGCTCGCGGATGGAGGTGCCGACCACGATGTCGCAGTGCATGCCCAGGCCCGGCTCATCGCTGCTGAGCACGCTCGCCAGCTCGCCGAAGCCGTAGATCCGGCTGCCGCCGCGCACGCTGCACAGCATGTCGCCCACCGCGACCTTGCCGGTCTCCGGGCTGGACACGCGGTAGGGGCTGAGGAAGGGTTCGCGATAGGCCCGGCGGACGTAGCCGAGATGGCTGGCCGAACCGCCGAAGCCCGGCAGCCCGGCGCGCTGCATGACCCAGGATACGAACGCGGCCGACCACGGCGTATCGACCACGAAGGCCCGGCACGAGGGCGCAGGCATGTCGCCGTAGGCGCACTCTCCCGCGCCCGCCTGCCACAGCAGTCCGCTGCCGCGCCAGTACTCGATCACCCGTTGCCAGGCCGGCTGTCCGTTCGCCAGGCGCTCGCGCTGGGCCTCCTGCACCGCAATCGAGCCGGTCCGTCCATCCGCCTCGATGAAAGGCCGGTACCAGATCCGATGCTCCTCGCAGGCCGCTGCGGCGATGCGGCCGGGCACGTCGTCCACGGCCGGCGCAGGCAGGCGCATGCAGGGATCGGAGGCTTGCGCCGACGGCGCCGGCAGCAGCCAGCACGACAGCAACATCGACAGCACGACGGCGATACGCAGCAAGGGCTCACCCGCACAGGTGGAAGGACGTCGACTGGATCGGACAGAACGCTCCGTCGATCGCGACGCGGCCGACGCTAGCACAGCGCTGTGGAGACAGCGTCGCCGCGCGTGGCTCAGCCGGCGCAGAACGCGGCGTAATCGATATAGCCCGGGAACGCCACGCCCGGCGCGCAGACCGGGCAATCCGGGTCCGCCGCCAGCCGGGTCTCGCGAAAGCGCATCGACAACGCGTCGAACTGCAGCAGCCGCCCGGCCAGCGGCTGGCCCACGTGCAGCAGCAGCTTGAGCGCCTCGGTGGCCTGCAGCATGCCGACCACGCCGGGCAGCACGCCGAGCACGCCGACCTCGCTGCAGTTGGGCGCCGCCTCGGGCGGCGGCGGCTCGGGAAACAGGCAGCGATAGCAGGGCACCCGGCCCCGCGCGCGCCCCGCGTCGAACACGCTGACCTGGCCTTCGAAGCGGTGCACGGCGCCGTAGACCAGCGGCTTGCCCAGGTGTACGCAGGCATCGTTGAGCAGGTAGCGCACGGGAAAGTTGTCGCCGCCGTCGATCACCACGTCGGCATCGCCGATCAGGCGCTCGACGTTGCCCGCGTCCAGCCGTTCGGCGACCGGCTCGATCGCCACCCGGGGATTGAGCGCCGACAGCCGCGTGTGCGCCGACTCGACCTTGGGCACGCCGATGTCGGCGTCGGTGTGCAGGATCTGCCGCTGCAGGTTGCTGCGGTCGACCACATCGTCGTCGATCAGCCGCAGTTGCCCGACCCCGGCGGCCGCGAGGTAGAACGCCACCGGCGAACCCAGGCCGCCGGCCCCGACCACCGCCACGCTGGCCGCCTCGAGCCTGCGCTGTCCCTGCGCGCCGATCTCCGGCAGACGCAGGTGTCGCGAGTAGCGCTCATGGAAATCCTCGTCGACCTCCCCGGCGGGCCGGCTCAGCGGCAGGCCCTCGGCCTGCCACATCAGCGTGCCGCCGCGCACCGAGTGCACGCGCCGGTACCCCAGCCGCAGCAATTGCTCGGCGGCAAGCAGCGAACGTCCGCCGCTCTGGCAGATCAGGACGATTTCATGGTCTGGCCCCGGCAAGTACCGGTGCGGCGCGGCCTCCAGCTCGGAGCGGGCCACGCCCAGTGCGCCCTGCGCCATGCCCAGCTCGCGCTCGTGGTCTTCGCGCACGTCCACCAGGACCGCGCCCTGGGCAAGACGGTAGCTGGCGTCGCGCGGAGTGATTTCCCTGGCCATGGCGAGGATTATCGCGCCGCGGGATCGGCGGGGATACCCGGGGTGGCACGAGGTGCGGCCGCGTCCCTGCCTGCGACCTCAGTAGGGCAACACGTCCACGACCTCGCCCGCCACGTAAGCCCGCTCGCCTTCGTCCAGCACGATCAAGGCGTCGGCCGCGGCCGCGGCGCGCATGCGGTGCGACCCGTCGGCCGGGTCGGGTTCGGCCATCAGGCTCCCGTCGACGTCGCTGGCGAGCCGTCCGCGCAGGAACTCGAGCCGCTCGTGCCGCTTGTTCCAGGGCGATGCCAGTCGCGCCCGCCAGCGGGCGCGCGGCGCCCTGCCCTGCAGCGCGTCGAGCAGCGGGCGCGCCAGGGCGAGGCAGGTGGCGAGCACCGAGACCGGATTGCCCGGCAGGCACAGGAACAGCGCCGGACCCAGCGTGCCGCCGTCAGCGAACAGCACCGGCATGCCCGGGCGCATCCGGACCTTCCAGAAATGCACGCGGCCACGCCGCTGCAGCAGCGCCGGCAGGTGGTCCTTCTCCCCGGCCGACACGCCGCCACAGGTCAGGACTAGGTCGAAGGCCTCGCCGGCATGGCGCAGGGCCGATTCGATGGCCGGCGGATCATCGGGCGGCGTGGGCCACGCCACCGGCTCCAGGCCTTCGGCGCGCAACAGGCCCATCAACAGTTCGCGATTGGAGTTGTAGACCTGGCCGTGCGCCAGCGGCATGCCGGGCTCGACCAGTTCGTCGCCGGTGGAGAACACCGCCACCGTCGGGCGCCGCGCCACCTCGACCGTGGCGATGCCCAGAGCGGCCACCAGGGCGACGCGGGCGGGCGTGAGCACGTCGCCGGCCGAGGCCAGCAGGTCGCCCTCGCGCACGTCCTCGCCGCGGCGGCGCACGTTGCGTCCTGCCGGCACCGGTGCCAGCACGTGCACGCGCCCGCCTTCCACCCTCGTGTGTTCCTTCATCACCACCGTGTCCGCGCCCGGCGGCAGCGGCGCGCCGGTGGTGATGCGCGCGCACTGGCCAGCGCCGACCGAATCCACGCTGGCCGGCCCGGCGAACTGCTCCCCGCACAGCGCCAGCACGGTGGCGCCCTCGCCTGCCAGGTCGGCGTGGCGCAGCGCGAACCCGTCCATCGCCGAGTTGTCGAAGGCGGGCATCGCCATCGGTGCCAGCACCTCGCGCGCCAGCACCCGGCCGTGCGCGCGGGCAATGGACACCCGCTCGGCCGGCAGGCGTCGCCCGGACGCGACACCCGCGATGATCGCCAGCGCGTCGTCATAGGAGATCCGCAGGGGAAACGCGTCTTCGGCCATCGTGTCAGTGCGCATCGATACCGGCGGCCCGCAAGTCGTCCGGCGTGTTGAGGTTGCCGAAGCGTACCCCCGCAAAGCGGACGACGGGCATGTCCAGCCGCAGCTGCAGCGCCTGCACCGCCAGATTGCCCTCGCGCAGCGCCGCGGCGGCGGCATCGCGCAGCGCATCGACGCGCCAGAGCGCGACCAGCGGCTGCAGGCCCGCATCGTCCTGGGCACGGGCGCCATGCGCACCCCTGGCGGACGCCAGGCTGGGCAGCAGGCAGTCGTTGGCATCGACCAGGTCGACCGGCAAGGTGTGCAGCCAGGGCGTGCGGCAGGCGGCGGCCAGTGCATCCAGGCCGCCCAGCGGGCCCGCGTCTTCGACGCGGTCCGTCACGGCCACGATCCCGGCCTGCGCATAGCGCGGCAGCGCGCGGTTGGCGCTCACGAGCACCGCCCCGGTCCCGGCGCCGAACCGCTGTATCAGACGCAGCACCTGTGCGACTCCGTCGCGCTCGAGCCAGGCCTTGTCGCGGCCCCCGAGCCGGGTCGCGCGCCCCCCGGCCAGGATGCCGAAGGTGATGTCCCCGCGCGCGATGCCGCCGGCCCGACCCGTCACGCCCGGGCTACCTGCCGCGCTTGACGTGGCGGATCAGCCGCTTCTTCTTCGCCACCTGCCGCTCGCTGAGCACGTTCTTCTTGTCCTTGTAGGGGTTGTCCCCTTCCTTGAACACGAAGCGCACCGGCGTGCCCACCAGCTTGAAGCGCTTGCGGAAGAAGTTTTCCAGGTAGCGCGAATACGTCGCCGGCAGCGACTTCAGCCGCGAGCCGTGGACGATGAAGGTCGGCGGGTTCTCGCCGCCCGGGTGCGCGAAGCGCAGCTTGGGGGCGTGGCCACGGATCACCGGCGGCGGGCTGGTCTCGTAGGCGATCTCGAGCGCGCGCGTGACATCGGAGGTGCTGAACTGGCGCGTGGCCGAAGCGTGGGCACGATGGATGGCGCGGAACAGTTCGCGCAGGCCCGAGCCATGCTTGGCGCTGATCCGGACCGACTCGGCCCAGGACACGAAGGCGAGCTTGCGCGACAGCAGCGACTCGGTCTGCTCGCGCTGGTAGGTGCTCAGGCCGTCCCACTTGTTGACCGCGACCACCAGCGCGCGGCCGGCGTCGAGGACCGCGCCGAGGACCGCCGCGTCCTGGTCGGTCACGCCTTCGCTCGCGTCGATCATGATCACCGCGACCTGGCATTCCTCGATCGCCTGCAGGGTCTTGATGATCGAGAACTTCTCGACCACTTCCTCGACCCGGCCCTTGCGACGCAGCCCGGCGGTGTCGATCAGCCGGTAGCTGCGGCCATCGCGCTCCAGGTCCACCGAGATCGAATCGCGGGTGGTGCCCGGAACGTCGGAGGCGATCATGCGCTCCTCGCCGAGGATGCGGTTGACCAGGGTCGATTTGCCCACGTTGGGGCGCCCGACGAAGGCCACGCGCACACGGCCCGGCTCTTCATCGGGTTCTTCGGCATTTTCGGTCGGCAGCCGCTCGAGCACCGTGTCGAGCAGGTCGTCGATGCCCTGGCGATGCGCGGACGACACGGCGAAGCTGTCGGCGAATCCGAAGCGCGAGAACTCGGCCAGCGCGGCGCGCGCGTCGATGCCATCGGTCTTGTTGACCACCAGCAGCACGGGACGCGCGGCCTTGCGCAGCCACTGCAGGATCTCGTCGTCCAGCGCCGACGCGCCTTCGCGTCCGTCGACCACGAACAGCACCAGGTCGGCCTCGGCGGCCGCGGCACGCGCCTGTCGCGCGGTGGCGCCCGCCAGGCCTTCCTCGTCGCCGGCGATGCCGCCGGTATCGATGACCACGAAGGGCCGCGCCTCCTCCAGGCGGCACACGCCGTAGTGGCGGTCGCGGGTCACCCCGGGCTGGTCATGCACCAGCGCGTCGCGGGTGCGCGTCAACGCATTGAACAGCGTCGATTTGCCGACGTTCGGGCGGCCCACGAGGGCGACGGAGGGGAGCATGCTGGACCGTTGAGGAAGATCGGAATGGATGGATCGCGGGGCGCAGGCAGCGGCGCAACGCCGGCGGCCACGCGTCGCCAGACACGCGACGGAGCGGCCAAGCCTACCCTGCCGGCGCCATCGCTGCAGCCGCGGCCTGCTGCGCCGGATGCTGCTGAGGGGTTCGCGGCGCCGAGCCAGGCTTCGCCGGAGCGAAACGACTGGCCAGGCGACCGCTTGCGGCGACCTGCGTCCGCTGGAGCCCGGCACGGGCGCCCTGCCGGTCGATCGCGCCACGCCTGCCGGCGCACGGGTGCAGTCTTCTGCCGAGCGGGAACGGGGACGCGTCCCCGCTCCAGCTCAGTCGATACGCCAGGCGGTCAGGTCGCCGTCGACGTTCTGGACCAGCAGGATGCCGTCGGCAACCACCGGCGCACCCTTGATGGCGGCGCGACCGGCCCGTTCGCGGGCCGCGAACTCGCCGTTGTCCAGGCGCAGCCAGTGCAGGTAGCCGTCCAGGTCGCCGACCACGGCGTAATCGCCCTGCACCGCCACCCCGCCCAGGTTGCGCCTGGCCAGGGCCGGCTGCTCCCAGGCCGGGCTGCCCGAACTCCGGTCCAGACCCCAGACCGTACCGTTGCGGTCGGAGACCAGCACCTTGTCGATCGACAGCCCCGGGCGCGAGGAACCGCCGCGGTCGCTGCCCCAGATCGGCCGGCCGCTGGGCGCGTCGATGGCCAGGGTGGCCTGCTTGTAGCTGCTTGCATACAGCACCGTGCCATCGAGCACCGGGCTGCCGTCGATGTCGGCCATGCGGTCGAGCTCGGTGCGGCCGTCCGGCTGGGCGATGGGCAGGTCCCAGACCTGGCGGCCGTCGGCCACCGACAGCGCCGCGAGCGTGCCGTCGTCGTTGCCGACGAAGACGAAGCCGGGGCCGAGCACCGGGCTGTCGTTGCCGCGCACGGTGAGGGTGGGCAGCTCGCGGTTCCAGAACCAGCGCCGCTCGCCGCTGGCCGCGTCGAACGCAGTCACCCGGCCATCGTTGGAGCGCACGAACACCAGGCCCTGCCCGATCACCGGCGCCGCGATCACTTCATTGGGAACCTTGGCCTGCCAGCGCTCGGCACCGGTGGCCGCGTCCAGCGCGAGCACCTCGCCGTCCAGGCTGCCGACCACCACCAGGCCATCGCCCGCCCCCGGCCCGCCGCTCAGGCGCAGATCGGAGTCGTGATGCCACACCGAGGCGCCGCTCTGCAGGTCGAATGCCCGCACGCCGCCGCGAACCGCCGCCGCGTAGACCCGCCCGTCGGCGACGACCGGCCCCTGGCGGGCACCGACCTCGCCCTCGCCCTTGCCGGCGCTGGCCGACCACAACTTGGAAACTGTGGCCGACGGGGTGAACTCGACCAGTTCGGCCGGCTCGACCGCGCGCTTGGCGCGCGCCTTCTCGCCATCGCCGCCAAACCAGCCCTTGATGGTGCTGCAGCCGGCGAGCATGGCCACGCAGGCGATCACGGCGACCGCGCGGCCACCGTGGGACCACGCACGCGTCTGCGCGCGCGCTGGCGAATTGCATTCCGGCTTCATCAGGATTCGGTCCCCGTGGTTTCCGGCGAGCCGCCGGCCTGGGTCAGTTTGAGTTCGAGCAAGCGACGCTGGGGTGCGGCCGGGTCCAGCTTGCGCAGCGCCTGTTCATAATCCTGGCGGGCCTGGTCGACTTCGCCCTTCGCATGCCGCGCATCGCCACGCGTCTCCAGCGCGGCCGGATCCTGCGCATCCGCAAGCAGTGCGAGGGCCTCGTCGCCCTTGCCCGCATCGATCAGCAGGCGCGCAAGGCGATGCTGGATGACCGCGGTCAGGGCCGGCTCTTCGCTGGTGGCGCCGCGCAAGGTGGCGATCGCCTCGTCGCGCTGCCCCGCCTCGAGCTGCGCCTTGGCCAGGTCGAGCGCGGCCAGCGGCGCATAGGCGGTGCCGGCCAGGGAGGCCGTCTGCTCGCCGGCCTTCTCGCGATCGCCCGCCTCGAGGCTGGCGGAAAACGCGCTGTAGGACTCGCCCAGCGCAACGCGCTTGTCGTGCGCCTCCTGCAGCCACCAGCGGCCACCCCATATCAGGGCCAGGCCGAGCGCAAGGCCACCGATCAATCCGAAGCTGTTCTGTTTGAGCCAGTTGCGGACTCGTTCGCCTTGTTCGTGCTCGTCGAGCAGTTCATCCAACGCCATCGTGTGCTGCCATGAGGTCCTGTCCGCGACCGGAGGCGGACAAGCAAGCGATCGGGAACGCCCGGCAACCTGGGCCGGGCGCGCATGCCACCAGCAACGGCGCGGCGCTAGTTGCCGGCAGGCTGGATGGAGCCGTCAGAGGATACCGTAAAGCGCGCGACGTTCGCGCGCTGGAACTCGGCCAGATCCTGAATGTTGCCGTTGCCGCGCACTTCCACCGCACCGGCATTGCCGAGCACGACGCGGCCGACTTCACCCTTGTCGTAATCGCGCCGTTCGCCCGCCTTCAGCAGGCCGCGCTCGAGCGCGCTGCCGTCGGCTCCGAAGATCTCCACCCAGCTGTCGGCGGTGAAGCGCAGCGACAGCGCGGGCACCGGTTCGGCCTGCCTGGCGGTGCGCGGCGGCAGCGAGGCGATCGAGGCCACGAGCGGGCGCGGACCCTCGTCGGTGCGCGTGGTCGGGGCCACCGGATCGGCGCTCGTGCCGGCCGGCCGTTCGAGCGACGCCTCCACCCGGACCTGCGAATCCAGGTGCGAACGGGTGGCCATCCAGGCGGGGACGGCGATCAGGGCGGTGATGACTATGTAGACCATCCGCCCCATCATCCGGTCCAGGCTGCGGCGCAGCGGAGGCGTGTAGGTCCGCGGCTGCAGTCGGGCCGGCTCGATCGGCATCGATGGCGACGCGGTGGGCAGCTCCTCGTCGATCCGCACGCCCAGCAGGCGCGCGTAGCTGCGCAGCTGTCCACGCACGAACACCGGCGCGTCCAGGCGGTCCCAGTCGCCGGACTCCAGCGACTCCACCACCCGCACCGGCATTTTCAGGCGTTGCGCCACATCGGCCACGGCAAGACCGGCGGCCTCCCGCGCCTGGCGCAGGCGTTCCCCTTGGCCGCGGTCGATCTGGCCAGGCATCTGGTCGGACGACGTCATGGTTGCGTACTGTCCCCTGGGATCGCGTTCCGTGCCTGCGGAAACTCCGTCCTCAGGCGCTGAACATAGCGAGTGGCGGCGACGGTGTCGCCGAGTTGTTCTTCAATCCGTGATGCAAGTTCGAGTGTAGCGGGTGTTGCGGGGGCGGCTGCAAGCCTGCGCTCGGAAAAAGCGCGGGCCTCGAGGTGTCGCCCCTGCCCGAATGCATGGGCGGCCATCGCCTCGAGCGCCACCGCATTGACCGGATCGAGTTCAAGCGCGGCGCGCAGATCGCGCTCCACGCGCTCGTGCATGCCGGCCCGCGCAGCGCAGGAGCCGGCATTGGCCAGCACCCCGGCGCGGTCGCCATAGGCGGGATCGCCCATGGCGTCGTCGAACCATCGCAGCGACTCCGCGGCGCGCCCGTTGCCGCACAGCCACGCGCCGTAATTGTTGTAGGTGGAACCCGAAGGACCCAGACGCGCCGCCTCGGCGTAGTGGCGGCCCGCCACCTCCGGCTTGCCCTGCCGCATGGCGACCAGGCCCAGCATGGTGTGCGGCTCGGGCAGCGAGGCGTCGGCCTTGACCGCCGCCGCGGCCGCCGCGGCAGCGGCGTCGACCTCCCCGCTGCGCAGGTGCCGGTCCGCCAACGACACCTGGCGCCTGGCCTCGAGACGCGCCCTGCTTTCCCGCGTCTCCTTGAAGCTGTACTCGGGTGCCACCCGGTCCATGCCGCGACGCTCGGCGCTGGGCTTGACGAAGGTCAGCCGCGAACAGCCGCTGGCGACCAGCGCCAGAACGACCGCCAGCAGCCAACCGTCACGCAACCGCATCGCTGCCCCCGACCTCCCCGATCCTCTTGCGGAACTCCGCCTGGCGCCGGGTGCGATCCATCACCTGGCCCTTGAGCTGGCCGCACGCGGCATCGATGTCGTCGCCGCGGGTCCGGCGCACCGGGGCGATGCGACCAGCTTCGTTGAGCAGCTTCTGGAAACGGCGGATCACCACGTCGTCCGGGCGCGCGTAGCGGGTCCCGGGGAACGGGTTGAACGGGATCAGGTTGACCTTGGCCGCGTCCTTCATCTGCAGCCGGTTGTCGAAGTCGCGCATCAGCCGGACCAGCTGGCGCGCATGCTCGGGCTGGTCGTTGACGTCCTTCATCAGGGTGTATTCGAACGTCACCGACTCTCCGCGTTTGCGCTGCGCATAGCGCACGCAGGCGTCCATCAGCTCGGCGATCGGGTACTTCTTGTTCAGCGGCACCAGGGTGGTGCGCAGCTCGTCGGTGGGCGCATGCAGCGACACCGCCAGCGAGACGTCGCTGACCTCGGCCAGCTGGTCGATCTGCGGGACCAGGCCGGAGGTCGACAGGGTCACGCGCTTGTTGGCCAGGCCGTAGCCGAGATCGTCGCGCATCACGCTCATCGCGCGCACGACGTTGTCGAAGTTCATCAGCGGCTCGCCCATGCCCATCATCACCACGTTGGTGAGGCGGCGCTGCTTGTGCGGGACATTGCCGAGGTGGCGCGCGGCCACCCACACCTGACCAATGATCTCGGCGGTGCTGAGGTTGCGGTTGAAACCCTGGGTGGCGGTGGAGCAGAAGGTGCAGTTGAGCCCGCAACCGACCTGCGAGGACACGCACAGCGTGCCCCGGCCCTTGTCGGGGATGTAGACGGTCTCGATGGCGTTGTTGCCGTCCATGCCCAGCAGCCACTTGTGGGTGCCGTCGGCGGAAGGCTTGTCGAACTGGACCTGCGGCACGCGCACCTGCGCATGCGCGTGCAGCTTGGCGCGCAGCGCCTTGCCCAGGTCGGTCATCTCGTCGAAGTCGGTGACGTGGCGGTGATGGATCCACTTCATCACCTGGTGCGCGCGAAAACGCTTCTCGCCGAGCGTGTCGGCGAAAAAGTCCTCCAGACCGGTGCGGTCGAGGTCCAGCAGATTCTGCTTGGCGGCGGTTTCGGTCACTTGCACTTCAGGTTTCGGTATCGGGACGCTTGCCACGGACCGGCGCATGGGCGCGATCCGTGGCAGGCGCGACGGTCAACGCGCGTAGACGTCGGTCGCCGGGAAGAAGTACGCGATCTCCACCGCAGCGGTTTCCGCCGCGTCCGACCCGTGCACCGCATTGGCGTCGATGCTGTCGGCGAAGTCGGCGCGGATCGTGCCCGCGGCGGCTTCCTTGGGATTGGTCGCGCCCATCAGTTCGCGGTTCCTGGCGATGGCGTTCTCGCCCTCGAGGACCTGGATCATCACCGGGCCGCTGATCATGAACTCGACCAGCGCGTTGAAGAACGGACGCTCGCGGTGCACGGCGTAGAAGCCTTCGGCTTCCTTGCGCGAGAGCTGCTTCATCTTCGAAGCCACGACCTTCAGGCCGCCCTTCTCGAAGCGGGTATAGATTTCGCCGATGACGTTCTTGGCAACGGCATCGGGCTTGATGATCGACAGGGTGCGCTCCAGCGCCATGGATCCTCTCCGGGCAGGGGGCCGCTCGCTGTGGAGCGACCAGATTAACATGGAAAAACCCGCGTGTGGACGCGGGTTTAGCCGACAAGGCTACGGTAATTCTATCGGATTGCACGGCAATGCAGCAGCCCCCGTTTGCACACGGCCCGGCCCGGCCTTAAGATCAAACAAGCGTTTGAATAAACGAGGTGGCGGGTGACGGGGCAACAGTTCTCGACCAAGGAGCGGATCCTGGGGGCAGCCGAGGAGCTGTTTGCCCAGCACGGCTTCTCCGGCACCTCGCTGCGCCAGGTGACCAGCCGCGCCGACGTCAACATCGCAGCGGTCAATTACCACTTCGGCAGCAAGGAGAACCTGGTCAACGAGGTCTTTCGCAGGCGGATGGACGTGATGAGCAGCCAGCGCCTGGAGCGCCTGCGCCTCGCCCTGGCCGACTGCCCGGGCGAACTCGAGCCGGTCCTGGCCGCCTTCGTGGAACCCGCCCTGGACATGGCCCAGGACCGCCACGGCGGCGCCTTCATCCGGGTCATCGCGCGCGCCTACGCCGAGAAGAACGAGGGCCTGCGCAAGTTCCTGTCCGACCAGTACGGGCATGTGCAGCGCGAGTTCGCCCGCGCCCTGGCCACCTGCCTGCCCCACCTGGACAAGGAGCAACTGTACTGGCGCCTGGACTTCCTGGGCGGGGCGCTGACCTACGCCATGGCCGACTTCGGCCTCATCAAGCGACCGCAGGGGGTCAGCGAGGCCGCCCATCGCCAGCACGCGGCCCAGGAGCTGATCCGCTTTTCCGCAGCAGGCTTCAAGGCCTGATTTTTTCTTTTACGAACAGATGGATACCGAACATGTCTGAGAAACTGCTTGTACGCCGGGCCGCGGTGCTGGGTGCTGGCGTGATGGGCGCGCAGATCGCCGCGCACCTCACCAACGCCGGCGTCGACACGGTGCTGTTCGACCTGC
Source organism: Luteimonas campi (assembly GCF_051162505.1). Classification (NCBI taxonomy): domain Bacteria; kingdom Pseudomonadati; phylum Pseudomonadota; class Gammaproteobacteria; order Lysobacterales; family Lysobacteraceae; genus Luteimonas; species Luteimonas campi. The sequence goes on along the minus strand of NZ_JBNWEM010000001.1, from coordinate 125,840 downwards.
CTGCCAAGGACGGGGATCCAAACGGCGTCGTCAGCAAGGCGCTGGCCAACCTGGCCAAGCTCAGCCCCGCCCCCCTGGCCAGCCGCTCGCTGGCCGAAGCCATCACCCCGGCCAACTACGAGACCGGGCTGGAGCTGCTGCAGGGCTGCGACCTCATCATCGAGGCGATCGCCGAGCGGATGGACTGGAAGCAGGACCTGTACCGCAAGATCGCCCCCTTCGTGGCCCCGCACGCGGTGCTCGCCAGCAATACGTCTGGCCTTGGAATCAACAAGTTGGCGGAAGTTCTTCCCGAACAACTTCGCCCGCGGTTCTGCGGCGTCCACTTCTTCAACCCGCCCCGCTACATGCACCTGGCCGAGCTGATCCCCGCCCGGGGCACCGACAAGGCGGTGCTGCAGGGGCTGGAGGGCTTTCTGACCAGCACCCTGGGCAAGGGCGTGGTCTATGCGAAGGACACCCCCAACTTCATCGGCAACCGCATCGGCGTGTTCTCGATCCTGGCCACGGCCCACCACACGGCCGAGTCGGGCCTGGGCTTCGACGAGGTGGACGCCATCACCGGCCCGCTGATCGGCCGTCCCAAGTCGGCGACCTACCGCACCTCCGATGTCGTCGGCCTGGACACCATGGCCCATGTCATCAAGACCATGGCCGACACCCTGCCCGACGACCCCTGGCACCAGTACTTCGAGTCGCCCAAGTGGCTGGAGGCCCTGATCGCCAAGAGCGCGCTGGGCCAGAAGACCGGTGCCGGCGTGTTCCGCAAGGTCGGCAAGGACATCGTGGTGCTCGATCTGGAGAAGCAGGACTACCGTCCCGCCGACCGCCAGGCCGCGCCCGAGGTGGTCGAGATCCTCAAGACGAAGAACCCGGCCGAGAAGTTCCGGAAGCTGCGCGAGAGCCAGCACCCGCAGGCGCAGTTCCTGTGGGCGGTGTTCCGCGACCTGTTCCACTACAGCGCCTACCACCTGGCCGACATCGCCGAGACCGCGCGCGACGTGGACCTCGCCATCCGCTGGGGCTATGGCTGGTCGCTGGGCCCGTTCGAGACCTGGCAGGCCGCCGGCTGGAAGCAGGTGGCGGGCTGGATCGCCGAGGACATCACCAGCGGCAAGGCGATGAGCAGCGCGCCCCTGCCCGACTGGGTGTTCGACGGCCGCGAAGGCGTGCATGCCGCCGAGGGCAGCTACAGCCCGGTGCAGGACGCCAAGCTGCCGCGCTCGGCGCTGCCGGTCTACAAGCGCCAGCGCTTCCCCGATCCGCTGCTGGGCGAGACCTTCGCCCAGGGCGAGACCGTGTTCGAGAACGACGGCGTGCGCCTGTGGACCGACGGCGACGATGTCGGCGTGGTCTCGTTCAAGACCAAGCTGCACACCGTCTCCGACCAGGTGCTCGACGGCCTGCAGGAAGCGATCGGCATCGCCGAGAAGAAGTTCGCCGGCCTCGTGATCTGGCAGCCGAAGGAGCCCTTCTCCGCCGGTGCCGACCTGGCCGGCGCGCTCGGCCTGCTGCAGGCCGGCAAGGTCGATGCCTTCGAGGCGATGGTGGCCAACTTCCAGGCCACCAGCCAGCGCATCAAGTACTCGCTGGTGCCCGTGGTGGCCGCGGTGCGCGGCCTGGCGCTGGGTGGCGGCTGCGAGTTCCAGATGCACAGCGCCCGCACGGTTGCCCACCTGGAAAGCTATATCGGCCTGGTCGAGGCGGGCGTGGGCCTGCTGCCGGCCGGCGGCGGCCTCAAGGAGCTGGCGGCGCGCGCCTCGCAGGCGGCAGGTCCGGGCGGCGACGTGTTCGCCGAGCTGAAGAAGACCTTCGAGACCATTGCGATGGGCAAGGTTTCGACTTCGGCGGTCGAGGCGAAGGAACTGGGCCTGATGCGCACCGGCGACAAGGTCGCGTTCAATGCCTACGAACTGCTGCATATCGCAAAGCAAGAGGCCCGCGGCCTGGCGGAGACCGGCTACCGCCCGCCCCTGCCCGCGCGCCGCATCCGCGTCGCCGGCGACGTCGGCATCGCCACCTTCAAGATGCTGCTGGTGAACATGCTCGAGGGCCGCTTCATCAGCGAGTACGACTACGAGATCGCCAGCCGCATCGCCACCGTGCTGTGCGGCGGCGAGGTCGACCGCGGCGCGGTGGTGGACGAGGAGTGGCTGCTCAGGCTCGAGCGCCAGCACTTCGTCGAGCTCGCCCAGCAGGAGAAAACGCAGGCGCGCATCGCCCACATGCTCAAGACCGGCAAGCCGCTGCGCAACTGACCGACGACGACACAGGACACAGAATCATGAGCAAGCAAGTACAAGAGGCCTACATCGTCGCCGCCACCCGCACCCCGGTGGGCAAGGCGCCCAAGGGCGTGTTCCGCAACACCCGACCCGACGACATGCTCGCGCACGTGCTGCGCAGCGTGGTGGCGCAGGCGCCGGGGATCGATCTCTCGCGCATCGACGACGCCATCATCGGCTGCGCCATGCCCGAGGGCGAGCAAGGCATGAACGTGGCGCGCATCGGCCTGCTGCTGGCCGGCCTGCCCAACACCATTGCCGCGCAGACGATCAACCGCTTCTGTTCCTCCGGCCTGCAGGCCGTGGCGCTGGCGGCCGACCAGATCCGCCTGGGCAACGCCGACCTGATGCTGGCCGGCGGCACCGAGTCGATGTCGATGGTGCCGATGATGGGCAACAAGGTCGCCCTCTCCCCGTCGGTGTTCAAGGACGACCATGTCGCCATCGCCTACGGCATGGGCATCACCGCCGAGAAGGTGGCCGAGGAGTGGAAGGTCTCGCGCGAGGCGCAGGACGCGTTCGCTGTCGAGTCGCACCGCAAGGCGCTGGCCGCGCAGGCCGCCGGTGAGTTCAAGGACGAGATCACCCCCTACGAGGTCGTTTCCCACCTGCCGGACCTCGCCGGCAACACGGTGCGCCTGAAGAAGACGATGGTCGAGCACGATGAAGGCCCGCGCGTGGACACCTCCGCCGAAGGCCTGGCGAAGCTGCGTCCTGTGTTCCGCAACGGCCAGTTCGGCGGTTCGGTCACGGCCGGCAACTCCTCGCAGATGAGCGACGGCGCTGGCGCGGTGCTGCTGGCCTCCGAGCAGGCGATCAAGGACCACGGCCTGACGCCCCTCGCCCGCTTCGTCAGCTTCTCGGTCGCGGGCGTGCGTCCCGAAGTCATGGGCATCGGCCCGATCGCGGCGATCCCCAAGGCCCTCAAACAGGCCGGCCTGAGCAAGGACCAACTCGACTGGATCGAGCTCAACGAAGCTTTCGCCGCGCAGGCACTCGCGGTGATCCAGGATTCGCAGCTCGACGCGTCCAAGGTCAATCCGCTTGGGGGTGCGATCGCCCTGGGCCATCCGCTTGGTGCCACCGGCGCCGTGCGTACGGCGACCATCGTGCATGGCATGCGCCGCCGCCAGCACAAGTACGGCATGGTGACGATGTGCATCGGCACGGGCATGGGTGCGGCCGGAGTCTTCGAAGCGCTCTGATTGCGCTTGCGAACTAGGAAACGGCCCCTTCAGGGCCGTCTCCTTGTCTGCCGCGGCAAGCGGCCGGCGTCCCGCATCGGCACGGGCCAGACACCTGCAGACGGCGGACGCTCCTGCCGCCTGCGGCCGCGCCGCTACGTCAGTTGAGTTCGGTCACGCCGAGTTCGCGCAGGGCGTTCGCCATCGCATCGCGGGCCGCGTCGCTGATCTTCTCGTGGTCCAGCGCGAAACGGATGGTCGCCTCGACCAGGCCGATATGCGTGCCGCAATCGAAGCGCGTACCGCGGAAGCGGTAGGCATCGATCTGCTGCTCGGCCAGCAGGCTGGCGATCGCGTCGGTGAGCTGGATCTCGCCGCCGGCGCCACGGCCGGTCTTTTCCAGATGTTCGAAGATGCCGCCGGGCAGGATGTAGCGGCCGACCACGGCCAGCGTACTGGGCGCCGCCTCGGGACTGGGCTTCTCCACCATGCGGCGGATGGCGCCATGGCGGTCGTGGAAGCCCTCGGTCTGCACGATGCCGTAGCTGCCGGTCTGCTCGCGCGGCACGTCCTGCACCGCGATCGCACCGACCCCGTGGGCCTCGGCATGGTCGGCCATCTGCTTGAGCGCTCCGTCGCCGCTGCGATTCCAGATCAGGTCGTCCGGCAGCAGGACGGCGAACGGTTCGTTGCCGACCACCGGCTTGGCGCACAGCACCGCGTGGCCCAGACCGAGCGCTTCGGCCTGGGTGACGAACACCGCCTGCACGCCCCTGGGCAGCACGTGACGCACCAGCTCGAGCTGCTCCTGCTTGCCGGCCTTCTCGAGCTTCTGCTCGAGTTCGTAGGCCTTGTCGAAGTAATCGGCCACGGCGTGCTTGTAGCGGTTGGTCACGAACACCAGGGTGTCGCACCCCGCTTCCACCGCTTCGTCTACCGCGTACTGGATCAGCGGCCGGTCGACGATCGGCAGCATTTCCTTGGGGACGGTCTTGGTCGCGGGGAGGAACCGCGTCCCCAGTCCTGCCACCGGGAACACTGCCTTGCGAATGCGTTGACTCATATCCTGCGTGCCTGTCTAGCGGGGAATGCCACGACCGTGCCGGTGCCGTCGCGCTCTTCAGCGGCCCGCGCGGGCTGGAATTCCGGCAGGGCTTCGCGCAGCAGCCGGCCCAGCGCCTCCACGTCGAAGGCGACCGACGCTTCCCGCAGACCGGCCAGCGCCGACTGGATCTTCTCGCGCGAAACCGAGCGCGCCTCGGCCTGCAGGATCTTGGGATGCAGCGTCGGCCGATAACGCTCGTCGGCATGGAACAGCGTCTCGTGCAGTTTCTCGCCAGGCCGCAATCCGGTGTAGACGATGGCGATGTCGCGCCCCGGCTGCTTGCCGGCAAGACGGATCATCTGCTCGGCCAGCAACCGGATCGGCACCGGCTCGCCCATGTCCAGGGTGTAGACCGCTTCGCGGGAACCGATCGCCACCGACTGCATGATCAGCTGGCAGGCCTCCGGGATGGTCATGAAGTAGCGGGTCACTTCCGGATCGGTCACCGTCACCGGGCCGCCGTTGCGGATCTGCTCCCGGAACACCGGGACCACGCTGCCGGCCGAATCCAGCACATTGCCGAAGCGCACCGTCACGAAATGCGTGCCGTCAGGCTCTGCGAGGGCCTGGCAGACCATCTCGGCCAGCCGCTTGGTCGCCCCGAGCACGTTGACCGGATCGACCGCCTTGTCGGTGGAGATCAGCACGAAAGTGCCGACCTTCGCGGCTGCGGATTCCCGGGCGACCACCTCGGTGGCCAGCACGTTGTTGCGCACCGCCTCTCGCAGCTGTCCCTCCAGGACCGGGACCTGCTTGTAGGCGGCCGCATGGAACACCGCGTCCGGGTTGCACAGGCGCAGGGCGTGCCGCATCACCGCGGGGTCGCCGCAGTCGCCCAGCACTGGGATGCACTGGATCTGAGGAAAGTCCCGCCGGAGTTCGGACTCGGCCACGATCAGGGCAAGTTCGTCGATCTCGATCAAGGCGATCCGGCTGGCGCCGTGGCGGGCGCATTGCCGGCACAACTCGCCCCCGATCGAGCCGCCCGCGCCGGTCACCAGCACGCTGCGGCCGCCAAGCCAGCCGCGGATCGCCTTCCAGTCGGGGGTTACCGGCTGCCTGCCAAGCAGGTCTTCGATTGCCACTTCCTTGAGTTCGCCCGGCAGCGAGCGCCCTTCGAGCATGTCGTCCAGGCGCGGAACGGTGCGGAACGGCAGCCCGGTCTGTTCGCAGGCCGCCACCACGCGGCGCATGGTGGGCGCGTCGACCGACGGCATGGCGATGACCAGCAGCCCGGCGGCGGTTTCCGGCGCGATCCGCGCCACGTCCTCCACCTTGCCGAGCACCGGAATGCCCTGCAGGCGGCTGCCGCGCAACTTGGCCGCATCGTCCAGGAAGCCGACCGGATCGTAGGCACCGGCGCGGCGCAGGTCGCGGACCAGGGTCTCACCGGCCTGGCCCGCGCCCAGGATCAGCACCCGGATCGAAGCCTTGTCGGTACGCGCGATGCTGTGGTCCTTCCACGCCCGGTACAGCAGCCTGGGCATGCCCAGCATCGCGGTCAGCAGCAATGGATACAGCAGCAGGACCGAGCGCGGCACCTGGTCCAGCCGGTTGTAGACGAACAGGGCCAGCATGATCGCCATCAGGCCGATCACCGACGCCTTGAGGATGTTCAGCAGGTCGGGGAGGCTGGCGAAGCGCCACACGCCGCGATACAGACCCACCTGCCAGAACACGGCGCCCTGTGCCACGAGCACCAGGAACACCTCGACCGCCGTCAGGCCGGGCGCGGCGTTGAGCGGCTGCAACGCATAGCGGAACTGGTGCAATGCCAGCCAGCACAGCCACACCATGCCCAAGTCATGTGCGACCACAGCCAGTCGCGGCAGGGTGACCGCGACCCGATCCTTCATGCTGAGCATCTTCAGGGCTTCCCGTCTCCGAGGGTGTCTGGATTCCTATCCATGGAACGTACGCGCGACAGCTTCCAAGCCATCCCCCCCAGGACAAGAAACGTTGCGTAGCACACCATGATAAGCGCGACACTCGATGAACGCATGGCAAATGTTGCCAGCGAGGCTCCCGCCGCCGCACATGCATAGGACAAGGTAACGGGCACGTGGCCATGCCGTCTTGCCCAGGCCTGATAGGCGTGCTGGGTATGCGCTTCCCACCAGCGTTCGCCTCTTACAATGCGCGAAAGCAGCGTCAAGGTAGCGTCAAGCAGGAACGGAAGCAGGGGCAACAGCAGCAGCATTCTCGCCGAGGGCTCGGCCCGCAGGGACGACAGGGCCAGCAGTGCCGCCAGCGCGTAACCCAGTGCGCCGCTTCCCACATCGCCCAAGAACACTCTCGCGCGCGGAAAATTGAAGGGCAGGAAGCCGCACGCCCCTGCCGCGAGCGCCAGGCCCAACCACAGCACCGGCCCCTGCGCGGCGAACAGGCCATAGGCGATCGCTACCAGCGCCGCCTGGCTGGCTGCGATGCCGTCGATGCCATCCATGAAGTTCCAGACATTGACCAGCACAACCACGGCCAAGGCCGCGGTCGCCAGGTCGAGCGCGCCTGCGCCGGCATGCCAGAGTCCGGTGCAGAGCAGCCCGGCAGCCAATACGTGCACGGCCAGGCGCCATGTCGCCGGCAGTGGACGGTGGTCGTCGATCCATCCGATGCCCGCCACCAGCAGCAGGCCCGCCCCTGCCCAAGCCAGTTCGTTCGCACGCGCAGGCGCATGCAGCGCCAGGGCCAGCATCGCGGCCAGCAACACCAGCACGATCGAGACCCCACCGCCGCGTGGCGTGGCCTGACGGTGGCTGCGCCGTTCGCCAGGCTGGTCGATCAGCTGGCGGCGCAGCGCATAACCACGAGCGAGCCACGTGCCGAGGCCGCCCAACCCGAGTCCCGCCAGCAGCCAGATCGCAAGCCCGCCCCAGGCCACGTCAGACAACGGCGTAATTCAGCAATGGTTTGATGGTGCCCCACTCCTTGCAGCTCGGACACTGCCAGTGGTGGCTGCGCGCGCCGAAGCCGCAACGGTTGCAGCGATAGCTGGGATTGCGCACCAGCAACTGCTCGGTGATCAGGCGCAGGTCCTGCAGCGTCGCGGCAAAGCCGGTGTCCTCGGCCAGGGTCAGGTCGATCAGCGCCGCTTCGCCGCGAACCGAAGGACGATCCTTGAGCTGCTGGGCCAGGTAACTGCGCGCCGCCGGCACCCCGTCCTGCTCCTCCAGCAACCGCGCCAACGCGAGGACAGGGGCGATGCCGCGATAGTGCTCGCTCATCTCCGCCAGGAACTTGCGTGCGCCGGAGGCGTCCCCTACCCGCCCGTAGGCGGCAAGCAGGGCCGGCAGCACTTCGGGCAGGAAGTCGGTGTCGTGGCGCGCAGCACGTTCATAGGCCCGGATCGCGGCGGCATCGTTGCCTGCGTCGGTCTCCAGGCGGCCTTCGAGGATGCCGGCGCGCACCGACTTGGAATCGGCGGCATAGGCACGCACCACCGCCGCCCGCGCGCCATCGCCATCGCCGGCCAGACGCAGACGGTCGGCGAGTTCGCATTCGAAATGCGCGATCAGCTTGCCCATGGGTTCGCCGGTCGCAGCCTCGTAGCGGGTCGCGTTCTCGATGGCCTTGGCCCAGTCGCGCTCGGCCTGGTAGATCCCGATCAGGTGGCGCAGCGCCTGGGGTGCGCGCTGGTCGATCCTGGCCAGATCGGTGAACACGACCTCGGCACGGTCCAGCAGGCCCGATTTCATGTAGTCCTCGCCCAGCGCCAGCAGCGCCTGCACCTTCTGCTGGTCGCTCAGGTCCGGCCGCTGCGCCAGCCCCTGGTGGAGGCGGATCGCGCGGTCGACCTCGCCGCGACGGCGGAACAGGTGTCCGAGCGCGAGCTGGGTTTCGAAGGTCTCCTTGTCGAGCTCGGCGATATGCAGGAACAGCTCGATCGCCTTGTCCGGCTGCTCGTTGAGCAGATAGTTCAGGCCGCGGAAATACGTAGTGGAGAGCCGGCTCACCTGCGTGTCGCTGTGGCGCTCGCCGCCACGCCGGCCGATCACCCAGCCGCTGAGCGCGGCCAGGGGCAGCAGCAGGAAGAACCAGAACCACTCGGTGACGAATGCCATGGCTCAGACTCCGGTGTCATGGGGGAAAGGCGGCGCGTCGTCGCGCCCGCGCTTGCGTTCGAGGTCGCGGCGCAGCGGCACGATCACGCCCAGCGCCAGCGCCAGTCCGCCGACGATCGCGCCCAGCAGTACCGCCGAGAGCAGTGCCACCCCAAGGCCAGGGTGCAGCACCGCGACGCCGAGATCGAGGGCGACCGATTGTGGATTGAGTGCGCCAAGGACGATGCCCAGCGCGATGAAGACGGTGGCGAAGAGGATCCGGAGCAGTCGCATGCGCTGCAGACGGGCGCGACGCGCCTAGTCCTCGAGCGGCAGCGGAACCACCGCGGTGACGCGCTCGCGCAGCTCCTTGCCGGGCTTGAAATGGGGGACGTGCTTGCCGGGCAGCGCAACCGCCTCGCCCGTCTTGGGATTGCGACCGGTGCGGGGCGGGCGGAAATGCAGCGAGAAGCTGCCGAAGCCGCGGATCTCGATCCGTTCGCCGTTGGCCAGCGAGCCGGCCATCATCTCCAGCAGCGACTTCACCGCCAGGTCGACGTCGTCGGCCTTCAGGTGCGCCTGGCGCTGGGTGAGGATCTCGATCAGTTCCGATTTGGTCATCGTCGACGCACCCGTGGACACTCGGATGGATGGCCCGGCAGCGCCGGGCCATCCTTCTTTCCAGTCGCCCGGCCTCGCGGCCGGGCGACGCGGCTGACGCCGCAAGCCCGATTACTCGGACTTGTTCTCCAGCTGCTCGCGCAGCAGCGCGCCCAGCTTGGTGGTACCGCTGGAAGCCTCGGCCGCCACCTTGTTGTACTCGGCGAGGGTCTCGGCCGCTTCGGCCTCGTCCTTGGCGCGGATCGACAGCTGCAGGGTGCGGCTCTTGCGATCCTGGCCGATGTACTTGGCCTCGATCGAATCGCCCACCTTCAGGTGCTGGCTGGCGTCGTCGACGCGGACGTCGGCGACATCGCGCGCGGCGACGTAACCTTCCACGCCCTCGCCCAGGTCGATGACCGCACCCTTGGCGTCGACTTCCTTCACCGTGCCGGTGACCTTCGAGCCGCGCGGGTGGTTGGCCAGGAACTGGCCGTACGGATCCTGCTCGAGCTGCTTGACGCCCAGCGAGATGCGCTCGCGCTCCGGATCGACCGCCAGCACCACCGCCTCAAGGGTGTCGCCCTTCTTGAAGTTGCGCGCGACTTCCTCGCCGGTGGAGTTCCAGCTGATGTCCGAGAGGTGGATCAGGCCGTCGATGCCGCCGTCCAGACCGATGAAGATGCCGAAGTCGGTGATCGACTTGATCTGGCCCGACACCTTGTCGCCCTTCTTGTGGATGGCCGCGAAGGTCTCCCACGGATTGGACGTGACCTGCTTGATGCCCAGCGAGATGCGGCGACGCTCTTCGTCCACGTCCAGCACCATGACCTCGAGCTCGTCGCCGACCTGCACCACCTTGGACGGGTTGACGTTCTTGTTGGTCCAGTCCATCTCGGACACGTGCACCAGACCCTCGACGCCCGGCTCGATCTCGACGAACGCGCCGTAGTCGGTGACGTTGGAGACCTTGCCGAACACGCGGGTGTTGGACGGGTAGCGGCGGGCGATGTTGTCCCACGGATCCTCGCCCAGCTGCTTGAGGCCCAGGCTGACGCGGTTGCGCTCGCGGTCGTACTTGAGCACCCGCACGTCCAGCTCCTGGCCCACTTCAACGACTTCGGACGGATGGCGCACGCGCTTCCAGGCCATGTCGGTGATGTGCAGCAGGCCGTCGATGCCGCCCAGGTCGACGAACGCGCCGTAGTCGGTGAGGTTCTTGACCACGCCCTTGAGCACGGCGCCCTCGACCAGCTTCTCCATCAGCGCCTCGCGCTCCTCGGAGTGCTCGCTCTCGACGACGGCGCGGCGCGACACGACCACGTTGTTGCGCTTGCGGTCGAGCTTGATGAGCTTGAACTCGAGTTCCTTGCCCTCGAGGTACACCGGGTCGCGGACCGGGCGCACGTCGACCAGCGAACCCGGCAGGAACGCGCGGACGTCCTTGATGTCGACGGTGAAACCGCCCTTCACCTTGCCGCTGATGCGGCCGACGATGGTCTCGTTCTTCTCGAGCGCTTCTTCCAGCTCGTCCCAGACCATGGCGCGCTTGGCCTTCTCGCGCGACAGCACGGTCTCGCCGAAGCCGTTCTCGAGCGAGTCGAGGGCGACCTTGACGACGTCGCCCTCGGCGACGTCGATCTCGCCGGCGTCGTTACGGAACTGTTCGATCGGCACGATGCCTTCGGACTTGAGGCCGGCGTTGATGACGACCACGTCGGTGCGCACCTGCACGACGGTGCCGGTGACGATGGCGCCCGGCTTGAGCTTGGCCAGGTGCGACTGGCTGGCTTCGAACAGTTCTGCGAATGATTCGGTCATTTGAGTTACTCGGTTGATGACACAGACCGCTTGCCCGGTATGGGCATCACGGTCCACCCGTTTGTCGGCCGGCGCGGGATTGCGTGTGGCCGTGAGTGTTGTGGTGGAAGATCCGTCCGGGAACTTCCCGGACGGGCCGTTGTCTGCTGCACTGTCCCGATGCTCGCTGGCGGCGATCCCGGTTCAGGAAAACCTGCGACGGGCGGTGCCCCGGTTACGGCGCCACCACCTTGAGCACGCGTTCGACGACCTCGTCGATCCCCAACCCGGTAGTGTCGATGTGGACGGCATCGCTCGCCGGCCGCAGCGGCGCTACCGGACGGCTGGCGTCTCGGGCGTCGCGCGCGAGGATCTCGCGCAGCAGACCGTCCATTGTCACCGAAACCCCTTTGTCCTTCAACTGTTTATAGCGCCGCTCGGCGCGCTCGGAGGCGCTGGCCGTCAGGAACACCTTGAAAGGCGCCTCCGGGAAGATCACCGTCCCCATGTCGCGACCGTCGGCGACCAGGCCCGGCAGCTGCCGGAACGCGCGCTGGCGATCCTTGAGCGCTGTTCGCACCTCCGGAATCGCTGCGATGGCCGACGCCGCGGCGCCAGCGGTTTCGGTCCGCAGGTCATCGGTCGCATCGTGGCCATTGACCAGCACGCGCAGCTCGCCGTCGGCCGCTTCCTGGAAGTCGACCTGGGTGTCGAAGGTGCATCGGACCAGCGCGCCGTCGTCGTCGAGATCGATCCCGGCCCAGCCGGCCGCCACTCCCACCGCGCGGTACAACGCGCCGGAATCCAGGTAGTGCCAGCCCAGCTGGCGCGCCACCAGGCGGCTGATGGTGCCCTTGCCGGACCCGGAAGGGCCGTCGATGGTGAGGACGGGGACGGCGTCTGGCATGGCGATGGCTGCAGTATGGGGGCTTCAGATTATCCCGCAGGCCCGGCGCAGGCGCCCGGACCGCGCGCGGGCCTAGGCAACCGCTTGAACGCCCAGGGAAACAGCCGCTATAATGCGCGGCTTACTTTTTCAACCCCGCATTCCCCGAGGTTTCCCATGAAGGTCCTGTCCTCCCTGAAGTCGGCGAAGGCCCGTCACCGCGACTGCAAGGTCGTTCGTCGCCGTGGCAAGGTCTTCGTGATCTGCAAGTCCAACCCGCGTTTCAAGGCGCGCCAGCGCTGATCCGCGCGACCCGGCGGCCACGCGTCGCAACCGGGTCGGCAAGGCAGGCAGCAAGGGGCCGCAGCGATGCGGCCTTTTTGCGTGTCCGCGCACCGGGGCCGATCGCCCTGCGGCGTGTCGCCAACGCGGCATGACGCACGGCGCGGCAGGCGCGAATCTGCTAAAACGCCCGGGCCTACCCAACCGGTCCGCGCCAGAGGAAACCCGACCATGCGCACGACGTCCTGCCTTCTCCTGTCCGCCCTGCTGTGCTTCGCTGGCGGCGCATCCGCCGACACCCTGCTGGTCGATCGCGCGCAGCAGAAGGCGCAGGTGGCATTGCCCGAGCGTGGCCTGAGCACCAGCCAGGTGGAAGCGCGTTTCGGCGCGCCAAGCCGGCGGCTGGAGCCGCGCGGCGGGCAGAAGCGCCAGTGGCCGACCATCCACCGCTGGGTGTACCCCCAGTTCACCGTGTATTTCGAGCGCGAGCGCGTGATCGACGCAGTGCTCAACCAGGCGACCGCCAGCGAAACCGGCCCGAAGCCGGCGATCCGCTGAGCATCCGGAACAGACAGCCCGAGCCGAGATGACCCAACCGTCAGTGCGTTTCCCCGCGGAGTGGGAGCCCCAGTCCGCGATCCTGTTGGCATGGCCGAACGCCGACACCGACTGGGCCGACCGGCTCGCTGAGGTCGAGGACACCTACATCGCGCTGGTCGCGGCCATCACCCGCTTCCAGCCCGCGATCGTGTGCGTGGCCGATGCCGACGTGGAGGCCTATGCCCGCGCGCGGCTGTCCTCCGCCCGTGTGGACATGGAGCGGGTGCGCTTCGTCGAGGTGCCCTACGACGACACGTGGCTGCGCGACTCCGGCCCCATCACCCTGCGCGAAGGCGACGGCTTCCGGCTGCTGGATTTCCGCTTCACCGGCTGGGGCGGCAAGTTCGAGGCGCAGCAGGACGACCAGCTGGTGGAACGGCTGCACGACCTTGGAATCTTCTCCAACAGTTCCCGGCAATCGATTGATTTCGCACTGGAAGGTGGCGCCATCGAGACCGATGGCGCAGGCACGCTGCTGAGCACCTGGACCTGTCTGGGCGAGCGCCATCCTGGCGTCACGCCCGATGAACTGGGTGACCGCCTCGCCGGCTGGCTGGCCCAGGACCGGGTGCTGTGGCTGCAGCATGGCCAGCTCGAGGGCGACGACACCGACGCCCATATTGATACCCTGGCGCGCTTCGCGGCGCCCGACGCCATCGTCTACCAGGGCTGCGACGACCCGTCCGATGCCCATTACCCCGGCCTCCAGGCCATGGCTGCCGAGCTGGCCGCGCTGCGTACGACGCAGGGCCAGCCGTATCGGCTGTTCGCCCTGCCCTGGCCGGCACCGGTGCTGGACGCAGGGCGCCGGCTGGCGGCCTCCTACGCCAACTTCCTCATCGTCAACGGCGCGGTGCTGATGCCGGCCTACGGCGACGCCGCCGATGCCGCAGCGGCGGCGGTACTGCGGGAGGCATTTCCGGAGCGCGAGATCGTGCCGGTCCCCTGCCGCCCGCTGATCTGGCAGAACGGCAGCCTGCACTGCGTGACCATGCAACTGCCTGCGGGCCTGGCCGCCTGAGGGAGCGGCGCCTGCGGCGTCCGCCGCGTTCCCGCGGCGGACACGGCGCAAGGCCTACAATGCGCGCATGAACAAGCGCATTCTTCCCGTCGCCCTGGTCCAGGAACGCAATCACGGCGACGCCGACGCCAACCTCGCCGTCATCACCGAGCGCGTGGCCGAGGCCGCCCGCCGGGGCGCGCGGCTGGTCCTGCTGCAGGAACTGCACAACGGCTGCTACTTCTGCCAGCACGAGTCCGTCGACGAGTTCGACCTGGCCGAACCCATCCCCGGACCCAGCACCGAGCGCCTGGGCGCCCTCGCCCGCGAACACGGGGTGGTGCTGGTGTCGTCGCTGTTCGAGCGGCGCGCGGCCGGGCTTTATCACAACACCGCGGTTGTGTTCGAGAAGGACGGCAACATCGCGGGCAAGTACCGCAAGATGCACATCCCGGACGATCCTGGCTTCTACGAGAAGTTCTATTTCACCCCCGGAGACCTCGGCTTCCAGCCGATCGACACCTCGGTGGGGCGCCTGGGCGTGCTGGTGTGCTGGGACCAGTGGTACCCGGAAGGCGCGCGCCTGATGGCATTGGCCGGCGCGGAGCTGCTGCTCTATCCCACCGCCATCGGCTGGGACCCGACCGACACCCAGGCCGAGAAGACCCGCCAGCGCGATGCCTGGATCCTCAGCCATCGCGGCCACGCGGTCGCCAACGGCCTGCCGGTGCTGTCGTGCAACCGTGTCGGCCACGAGCCCTCGCCGCTGGCAGCCGATGGCCCCGTGGGCGCCGGCGGCATCGACTTCTGGGGCAACAGCCACGTGCTGGGGCCGCAGGGCGAGTTCCTGGCCGAGGCGGGGACGGACTCGACCATCCTCATGGCCGAGGTGGACCTGCAGCGCAGCGAGCATGTGCGGCGCATCTGGCCGTTCCTGCGCGACCGCCGGATCGACGCCTACGACGGCCTGCTCAAGCGCTACCTCGACTAACCGGGCGGTTCACATCCCGCGCCAAGGCTGGGGTACTTGCCCGAAACGAACGGTCGTGCTTTTATCGCGGCATGCGCACAGCAGCCGTCTCCAAGGGGGCCAGCACGCGTGAGGCCATCCTCGCGCGTTCGTATTCACTGGCGTGCGTGAACGGCCTCGAGGGGCTGACCATCGGCATCGTCGCCGAGCAGGTGGGCATGTCGAAGAGCGGGGTGTTCGCGCACTTCGGTTCCCGCGAGGAACTGCAGCTGGCCACTCTGGAACGGGCTGGCGAACTGTTCATCCAGTTCGTCCTGCTGCCGTCGCTGAAAGAGAGTCGGGGGCTACCTCGGCTGCGCGCCATCTTCGCCCGCTGGTCCGTGTGGGTCCGGCATGAGCATGATGGCGGCTGCCTGTTCCTGGCCGCGGCGACCGAGTACGACGACCGGCCTGGCGCGATCCGAGAAAGGCTGCTGCGGCTCGAAGCGGCTTGGCGCGAACAGCTGGCCCACGCCGTACAGCTGGCGATCGACACCGGCGAACTCGAACCCGGTACCGACCCCGCGCAGTTCGCATTCGAGATGTACGCGCTGGCCCTGGCGATCCATCACGACGCGGGGCTGACCGGCTACGACGAGGCGGCCGTGCGCGGCGAGCGCGCATTCGAACGCCTGATCCGCGGCTACCAGACTCCTTCCGTTTCCTGACCGCCCGCGAGGCCCGACATGGATTTCGTACCGCCTGAAAATAGCACGATCGTTCGTTCTGAAATCGAGGTGCCCGCACGTCGGGATACCGCCGCGGGGCCACCGGATCGACCTGCTGGCGTTCCCGAGGCCACCTGGCTCGCCCGCGATTGGCGCCTGGTGCTGCTGCGCACCGGCATGCGCGCGCTTTCGCGGCTCGCGCCCGGCCAGGCCCTCGCCCTGTTCGACCGCCTGTGGTTCACGCCGCCACGGACGCAGCCGCGTGGCGAGGGCATGCGTTGGCTCGCGCGCGGCCGCGCGCTCGATGTGCGCGTGCATGGCCACCCGCTGCAAGCCTGGTCCTGGGGCAGCGGGCCGACCGTGTTGCTGGTGCATGGCTGGGGCGGAAACGCCGGCCAGATGCGGGCGGCCGGAGAGGCATTGCTCGCGCGGGGCATGCGCGTGGTCGCCTTCGACGCACCCGCCCATGGCGTCTCGGGCCCCAGCCGGTTCGGCGGTCGCCGGGTGAGCATGATCGAGATCGCCGACGCGCTGCGCGTGGTGGCCGCGGCCGTGGGTCCGGTCGCCGGACTGGTTGCCCACTCGGGCGGCTGCACAGCCACCGCACTGGCCTTGCGCGACGGCTGGGCCGGTCCGGCGCGGATCGCGTTCCTCGCCCCGTTTGCGCTGCCGTCGATGGCGACCGGCCCGTTCGCAGGCGCGATCGGCGCCAGCGCCGCGGTGACCGCCGCCTTCCGTCTCCACGTCGAGCGCCGGCTCGGTCGCCCTTGGACGGATTTCGACATCCCCTCCCTGCCCCGCCTTCGCGCACTGCCGCCGCTGCTGCTCGTGCACGACCGCGAGGACCCGGAGGTGCCCTGGACCCACGGCGAAGCGGTGGCGCGGGCCTGGCCAGGCGCCCGCCTGGCGAGCGTGCGCGGCCTCGGACATCGACGGCTGCTGCGTGACGCGCGGGTGCTGTCGCAGGTCGCGGACTTCATTGGCGGACGGCAGGTCGCGCGGACCACTCCGGCCGCGGCGCGGGGCGAACTGGACGAGGCCTTCGCCACATGCGGACTGGACACGCCGCGCTGATCGAGGCGCGCAGCGCTTTTCCGTCCGCGCGCGAGGCTCTACCCTGTCGCACCCGACACCGTGCCGGCGCCACGAGCCCTCGTCGCGACAACGGCCCGGCCCTCCCCTTCGGACCAGTCCTTGAACGCACCCGACCATCCCGCCGCCGACTGGCGGTCGCAGCCCCACGCCTTCGTCGAACGCGACGGCGTGCGCTATACCCTGCTCGGCACCGCCCACGTGTCCCGCGCCAGCGTGGCCGCCGTGCGCGAGGCGATCGCCAGCGGCGGTTTCGATGCAGTCGCGGTCGAACTGGACGAGCAGCGCCTCGCGGCCGTCACCGATCCCGACGCGCTCGCGCGGCTGGATCTGGTCAAGGTGTTGCGCGAGGGCAAGACGCCGTTGTTCGCCGCCAACCTGGCCCTGGCCAGCTACCAGCGTCGCCTGGCCGAACAGCTCGACATCGAGCCCGGCGCCGAACTGAAGGCCGCGGTGGAGGACGCGCGCGCGCGCGGAACGCCGGTGCACCTGATCGACCGCGATGTCGGCCTGACATTCCGACGCGCCCTGCAGCGGCTGGGCTGGTGGCAGCGGGCCAAGCTGAGCGGTGGCCTGGTCGCAGGCCTGGTGGTGGACGAGGACGTCGCCGAACACGACATCGAGAAACTCAAGCAGGGCGACATGCTGCAGGCGAGCCTCAGCGAGTTCGCCGAGCAGACGCCCGAACTGTACGAGGCGCTGATCGCCGAACGCGACCGCTACATGGCCGCGCGGCTGCGCGAAACCGCGGGCGGGGCGCGCGAGGTGCTGGCCGTGGTCGGCGCCGGACACCTGGACGGCCTGGCCCGACATCTGCGCGACGAGAACGGGGCGCCGACCGACATCACCGCAGCGCTCGAAACGGTGAAGCCGAAGTCGAAGCTGCCGGTCATGGAACTGTGCATCGCCGCGTTCCTGCTCGGCGGCTTCGCCTGGGGCTTCGCCGCGGGCGGCTTCGACGTGGGGACCGACCTGCTGCTGTACTGGGTGCTGTGGACCGGCGGGCTTGGCGCGCTGGGGTGCCTGGTGGCCGGCGGCCATCCGCTCAGCATCCTCGGCGCGTTCCTCTCTTCGCCGTTCACGCCGCTGCATCCCGCACTGGCTTCGGGCACCGTCAGCGCGCTGATCGAGGCCTGGCTGCGCAAACCCACCTACGCCGATTTCATGGCCCTGCGCGAGGACGTGAACACCGTGCGCGGCTGGTGGCGCAACCGGGTGGCGCGCGTGCTGGTCAACTTCTTCCTCACCTCGCTGGGAACGGCCATCGGCGTGTGGACCGGCGGCGCACGGATGCTGGCGCGGCTGTTCGCCTGAGCCGCGCCCTCAGAACAGGGTGAACGCGCCGTTCGCGACGTTGTGCGCCAGCACCGGCAGCAGCAGACTGCCGGTCCGCGCGCGAAACCAGACCAGCAGCACGGCGGGTCCTGCGGTCAGCGCCATCGCCAGCGGATCGAACGACAGCCCGCCGTCGCGCCAGAACAGGGCGTGGCCCAGGCCGAACGCAACGCTGGTCAGCAGCCCGCCCCAGCCGATCCCGGCGAAGCGCGCGCGCGGCCCTTCGCCCAGTGCCTCGTTGAGCGCCAGCAGCAGCACCCCGCGGTAGAACAGTTCCTCTTCGATCCCGGGCATGGTCCACTGGAACGCGATCGTGTCGAGGTCAGCCGGGCCTTCGCCGTAGGCGTAGGCCATCGCGAAGATCGCGACCGCTAGCACGGCAAACACGATCCAGGCCGGCCGGGAACCCGGCGCCTGCGCCAGGCGCAACCCACAGCGTCGCAGCCCCAACCAGGGCAGCGCCGCGACCGCCAGCAGACCGGCCGTGGCGAGCAGCTTGCCGGTCCAGGCCCAGCTGCCCGGCAGCAGGTTGGGCACCAGCCCATAACCGCGCAGCACCAGCGCGTCTCGCAGCAGCATCAGCAGCAGCGCGCCCATGAGCCAGGCGGGGCGCAGCCTCACGCCAGGCGCCAGCGAGACCAGACCAGCCAGGAGCGCGACCACCGCCATGTGCACCGAAATCTCGACCAGCGCTGCCTGCATGTTCTCGTTCCACCAGGTTTTGGGAGGTGCCGTGCGGCACGACGACGCGACGGCCGGCGCTGCCCGTGACCGCCGCGCGTTGTGGGCGGCCTACGGCGCAACAGAGCCATCCGCGAAGGCGCCCGGCCCGGCGTCGCCCAGTCCTGCCCGTTCCGATCCGCGAAGCCGGCACGCAGGCCGGCCTCGCATCCAGTCGCGCCGTCCTACCCGGCGCCGCGTTGCGATTACATGTCCGTCGCCAGCGCCGCCGTCGCGCTGTCCGTCCTGCGCCCGCGCGCACGCCGCACCAGGCGCGATGTGCCATTGCGCAGATCGTCGAGCAGCGCATAGATCGTGGGCAGGAATAGCAGGCTGACCACGGTGGAGAACGCCAGGCCACCCGCGATCGCCCGTGCCATGGGGTGGTAGGGCGGCATGCCCTCGGCGGTGTCGGTGTTGAGCGCGATGGGGATCATCGCCAGGATCGCCGTGCCCATCGTCATCATGATCGGGCGCAGGCGCTCGCGGCTGCCTTCGACCAGCGCATCGGTGCGCGCCACGCCACGCCGGCGCAGATTGTTGATGTGCTCGATCATGACGATGCCGTTGTTCACCACCACGCCCATGAGCACCAGGATGCCGATCACCGCCATGATGTTCATCTC
Organism: Luteimonas campi; assembly: GCF_051162505.1. Lineage (NCBI taxonomy): Bacteria > Pseudomonadati > Pseudomonadota > Gammaproteobacteria > Lysobacterales > Lysobacteraceae > Luteimonas > Luteimonas campi. Next base: position 106,608 of record NZ_JBNWEM010000001.1, on the reverse strand, counting down.
GGTGCCGGTGATCCAGAACAGCCAGTACACCCCGAAGATCGAGAACAGCACGCAGGACATGATCGCGGTCGGGAACAGCAGCGATTCGAACACCGCGGCCATGATCACCAGCATCAGCACCAGGGCGATCACGATCGCCTGCACCATCTGCTGCATGCCGTCGAAGTTGATGTTGAATCCCATGCCGGTGAAGGTGTAGCCGTAGCCAGGCGGGAACTGCATCCCGTCGAGCGTCGTCTCGATCGCCTTGCGCCCATCCTCCATGGACACGTCCTTCGCAAGCCCGGCCTCGATCCGCAGCATGGTCTGGCGGTTCATCCGCTGGATCGCCGTCGAGGCGGGATTGACCGCCACGTCGACCATCGCCAGCAGCGGCACCTCGGTGCCCCCGGGCGCGCGCACCATGAAGGTGGCCAAGTCCTCGAAGCCGTAGTTCTCGGAGCCCGCGAAGCGCACGTTGACCGGAATCTCGACGTCGTCGCGGTGGAAATCGCGCAGCGACGACCCGCGCAGCGCCATGCTGACGAACTGGGCCACCTCCTGCGCACTGAAGCCGTAGGCCGCGGCCCGCTCGCGGTCCACCCGCACCGACAGCTCTGTGTTGGCATCGCCGGTGTCCACCCGCACGTCGCGCAAGGCGGGGTTGCGGTTGAGCATCGGGACGATGTCGTCGGCCAGCTCCTCGAGCGCCTCGGTGGAATCGCCGACCAGGCTGAAGCGGATCCCCTGCCCTTCGCTGCCCATGCCTCCGGGCCAGCCGATACCGATGGTCGCCCGCGCGGACTTGGGCAGGCCTTCGCGCACCTGTTCCTCGATCTGCTTGGTCAGCTCGCGATCGTTGATATCCAGGAACAGCCGCGTGAACGCCCAGCCCTGTTCGCTGTAGCGGCTGTAGACCTTGTCGATCCGGAAGCGTTCGCGGTTGGCGTTGACGAAGTCCTCGACGCGCGCCACTTCCCGCCCCATCTCCTCCTTGGAATAGGCGCCCTTCCACTGGTAGTAGATGTTGATGGAGCTGTCGTCGCCGTCGTCGCCGCCGCCCTTGGTGTTCATCATCGGGTAGGTACTGACCAGCGAAATGGCGAGGATGCCCGCCACGCTCCAGCCCCGGTGATCGAGGGTCCAGCGCAGCAGCCGCGCATAGCGCTGCTGCATGCCGTTAATGAAGGGCGAGCGCAGCGCCGGCGGCGTCTTCATGCGCGCCGACAGCATGGGAATCAGGCTCACCGCCACCAGCCACGAGGCCAGCAGCGAGACCGAGATGGTCACCGCCAGCTGCGACAGGTAGATGGTGATGATGTTGTTCTCGCCGAACAGCATCGGCAGGAACACCACGCAGTGGCACAGCGTGCCGGCCGACAGGGCGATCGCGACATGACGAGTGCCGATGATCGAGGCCAGCGCGGGCTTGTCGGGGTACTTCTCGCGCTCCTGGTAGATGCTTTCCACCACGACCACCGCGTTGTCCACCAGCATGCCCACCGCCAGCAGCAGGCCCATCATCGAGATGATGTTGAGCGTGATCCCGGCGAAGTACATGAAACCCAGGGTCATGATGAAGCAGATCGGGATGGCGGCGGTCACCATCAGGGTCGATGGCCAATGCCGCAGGAACGCGTACAGCACGATCACCGACAGCGCCAGGCCGATGGCGCCCGCCTCGGCCAGGGCCAGCAGCGAACCGGTCACCGCCTCGCCCTGGTCGTCGGTGATCTCGAAGCCGATGCCGCGCATGGCCGGATCCTGCTCGAGGACGGCGACCTCTGCCCGCACCGCGCGCGATAGGTCCACGAGGTTGGCGGCGCGCTCCTTGTACACGTCCACCGCGACGCTGGGCTTGCCTTCCAGCTGGCGCACGTAGTTCATGCGCTGCGGCTGCAGGCTGACTTCGGCCACGTCCGACAGCCGGGTGCCGCGATTGCCGATGGGCAGATCGCGCAGGGCCTGCAGCTCCTGCAGTTCGCCGCGCGGCTGCACGCGCAGTCGCTGTCCGTCCTGGGTGATCTGTCCGGCCGACACCGAGAAGTTGGCCGCCTGCAGACGCTGCACCAGCTCGTTGAGCGCCACGCCGTGCGCGCTGAGCCGGTCCTTGTCGAGTGCGACCAGTACTTCCTGACGGGCCACGCCCTCCACCTCCACCCGCGCCACGCCGGGCAGCCGCTCCAGGCGCTGCTTGACGCTGCGTTCGATCAGGTCCGCGCGCGCGGTGAGGTCGTCGTCGCTGGTCAACCGCACGCTCATCGCCTCGCGGTCGCTGGTCGTCCAGCGCTGCACGAAGTAGCGACGGAAATCGTCGGGCAGCTGGTCGCGCACCGCGTCGATGCGCTCGCGCGCCTCCGAAGCCGCGATGGCGATATCGCGGTTCCAGTCGCTGAACTCGACCTGGATCTGGCCGCCCTCGGCGTTGGCGCGGGAGTTCATCGACTTGATGCCCGGCATCGTCGCCAGCGCCTCCTCCACCGGCCGCAGGATGTTGCGCTCGACCTCCTCGGGCGTGGACCCCGGATACGGCAGCGAGACGAAGAAGAACGGGATCGTCGCCTCCGGCTCCGCTTCCAGCGGCAACCGGAACGAGGCGATCAGGCCGATCGCCACCATCGAGACGAACAGCATGATGGTGGTGACCGGGCGGCGGATGGACAGCTCGGTGATGTTCATCGGCTCAGCTCCGCACGCCCGAGCCGTCGAGCGCGTCCTGCTCGTTGGCCAGCACCTGCGCCACCTGCCTGGCCGTGGCCTGGGCGCGGCGGCCGCGCTCGGCGTAGTACTCGTCGGGCTTGCGGTCGAGCAGGTCGTAGACCACGGGGATCACCACCAGGGTGAGCAAGGTGGAGACCAGCAGGCCGCCGATCACCGTGACCGCCATCGGCGAGCGCACTTCGGCGCCTTCGCCGAAGGCCAGCGCCAGCGGCATGAAGCCGAACACCGCGGTGAGCATGGTCATCATGATCGGTCGCAGGCGCGAGCGCGCGCCTTCCACCAGCGCATCGCGCTTGGCCATGCCGGCCTCGCGCAACTGGTTGACCTTGTCGATCAGGATGATCGCGTTCTTGACCACCAGGCCCACCAGCAGGATCAGGCCGATGAACACCACCACCGAGATCGGCGAACCGGTCAGCAGCAGCGCCGCGATCGCGCCGACCATCGCCAGCGGGATGGTGAACAGGATCACGAACGGGTGCAGCAGCGACTCGAACTGCGAGGCCATCACCAGGTACACCAGGAACACCGCCAGCGCGAAGGCGAACACCAGCGAGCGCACCGACTCGCCCAGTTCCTGTCCCTGGCCGCCAATGCGCATGTCGACATCCGGTCCCAGCGGATTGGCCGCCACCATCTGCTGCACCTCGGTGATCGCCGCACCCAGGTCGATGTCGCGCAGGTTGGCCGAGACCAGGGCCACGCGGCGCTGGTCGGCGCGATGGATCTCGCTGGGTCCGGTGGTCGACACCACGTCGGCGACCGAGCCGAGCTCGACCGGCGCGCCAGTGCCGGGATTGACGATCAGGCGCCGGATGTCGTCCACCGAAGAACGCTCCGATTCGCGCACCCGCACCAGCACGTCGATCTTGCGGTCGCGGAAGCTGTAGCGGGTGGCGACGTTGCCGCGCACCTTGTTGACCACCGCGTCGGCGATCTGCCGCGAGGTCAGGCCCAGCGCCGCGGCGCGGTCGTGGTCGAACACGATCTGGATCTCGGGATAGCCCTGCTCCACGGTCGACTTGACGTCGGCGTAGTGCGGGTTCTCGCGCAGCAAGCCGGCCAGGCGCACGCCGGCGACGCGGATCGCCTCCAGATCGCTGCCCTCGATCTCGATCTCCAGCGGTGGCGAAAGCGCGAACAGTTCGGGCCGGGCGAAGTCCACCTGCGCGGCGGGATGCTCGGCCATGGTGGCGCGCAGGCGGTCGGTCAGGGCCTGTTCGCGCGAGGTGTCGTCCATCACGACCGACAGCTTGCCGATGTTCTCGCCGCTCTCGGTGGGGCTGGCGTCCAGCCGCGTGCCGGTACCGGATACGCCGTACAGCAGACGCACGCCGTCCTCGTCGGCATGCTTGCGCTGGACGTCGCGGATCAATGCGTCGGTCTGCGCCAGGGGCGTGCCCGGCGGCAGCTTGGCGGTCATCTCGAACCGGTCCTGGGCCAGCTGCGGGATCAGGTCCATGCCCATGAACGGCAGCACCGCCATGGTGAGCGCGAAGGCGAGGACCGAGCCGGCCAGCACCGGCCATGGCCGCACCAGCGCACGCGGCAGCAGCCGCAGATAGGCGGCCTCCGCACGGTTGTAGGGCGCCATGGCGATGTCGCTGGCCTTGCCCATCACCGGCGACACCACCGCCACCAGTACCCGCCAGGCGCGGACCACCAGCCAGATCGCGCCGAAGGCCAGGCCGCGCACGGTCGCGCCGATGCCGCGGCCGGTCGCCGCCACGGGCTTCTTCCAGCGGCTGTCCGGCCGCCACTGCGGATGCGGCTCCTCCTCCGGGAACGCCAGCGGCGCGCGACCCTTGAGCGAACTCAGCATCGGGATCAGGGTCATCGACACCAGCAGCGACACCGCGATCGCGATCGAGACCGTCAGCGCCTGGTCGCGGAACAGCTGGCCGGCGATGCCCTCGACGAACACCAGCGGCAGGAACACCGCGATCGTGGTCAGGGTGGAGGCCACCACCGCCATGAACACCTCGCGCGTGCCCGAGATCGCGGCCTCCAGGATGCCCAGGCCGCGCTCGCGCGCCTTGGCCACCGATTCGAGCACCACGATCGAGTCGTCCACCACCAGGCCGGTCGCCAGGGCCAGGCCGCCGAGCGACATCAGGTTGAGGCTCAGCCCGAGCTGGCCCATGAAGAAGAAGGTGGCGATGATCGAGATCGGCAGGGACAGCGAGATGACGAAGGTGCTCCAGCCATCGCGCAGGAACAGGAAGATCAGCAGTACCGCCAGCAGGCCGCCCAGCACCGCGTCGAACTTGAGGTCGCTGATCGCGTGGCGGATGAAGACCGACTGGTCTTCGACCACGGTGAGTTCGATATCGCCGGGAAGCTCCTCGCGCACCTGCTTCAGGCGCGCCTCCAGTGCGTCGGCGGTGGACACGGTATTGGCGTCGCCTTCTTTGTAGACCGCCAGTTCGACCGCTTCGTTGCCGGCCGCGCGGATCACCGCCTCGCGCTCGCTGTAGCCCTGGCGCACCACGGCCACGTCCTTCAGCCGGACGGGCGACGCCCCGCCGCCGCCCGCATCGCTGCGCAGGGCGGCGATCACGTTGGGATCGCGACTGCCGAGGATGGCGGTCATCAGCTGCCGGTTCTCGCCGGTCGACGTCGCCCCCGCTCCATTGCCGCCCGCGGGATTGAGCAGCATCTCGCCCATCTGTTCGACGGTGGCGAACTGGTTGACGGTGCGCACCAGGTAGCGCTGCGAACCCTCTTCCAGGCGCCCGCCCGACAGGTTCACGTTCTCCTGCTGCAGCCGCTGGATCACCGTGTCGAGCGGGATGCCCAGCTGCGCCAGGCGGCGCTGGTCGATCTCGACCTGGATCTCGTCCTCGAGTCCGCCCCCGACCTTGACCGCCGCCACTCCGGACACCGGTTCGAGCTTGCGCTTCAGGTCGTCGTCGGCGTAGCGACGCAGTTCCATGAGGCTGCGCACGGCGTCGGCTTCGCTACCCGCCTCCTGCTTCGAGGACAGGGCCAGGCGCATGATGGGCTGGGTCGACGGATTGAAGCGCAGCAGCACCGGCGGCTTGGCCTCCAGCGGCAGCTGCAGCGTCTCCATCTTGTCGCGCACATCCAGGCCCGCCTGCTCCATGTCGGTGCCCCAGGCGAACTCGAGTACCACGTCGCTCTGCCCGGTGCGCGAGATCGACTTGAGCTTGCGCAGTCCCTTGACCACGCCCAGTGCTTCTTCGGCCGGTTGCGAGATCAGGGTCTCGACCTCGGTCGGTGCCGCGCCTTCGTAGTCGGTGCGCACGGTGAGCGTGGGGTAGCTCAGGTCCGGCAGCAGTTCGACCTTCAGGCCCGAGAGCGAAATCAGGCCGAACAGCACCAGGGTCAGCGTCATCATCGCGACCGTGACGCGACGCCGGGTCGAGAATTCGACGATGTCGAAGCCGCCAGCGCCGGGCGGCGGATCGTGGGGAGCCATCAGTCGGCTGCCTGCTTGGCGGCGTCACCGGCGTCCGCGGTCGCGGACTTGGCCCCGGCGTCAGCAGTCGCGGACTTGGCCGCCGCCGCATCTCCGAGCACCTGCACCGCCGTGCCTTCGCGCAGCGCCGCCTTGCCCGCGACCACCACCGCATCGCCTTCGGCCAGGCCCTTGCGCACCTCGACCCAACCGCCGTCGGAGTAGCCCAGCTGCAGCGGCACCCGCGTCGCCTTGCCCTCGCGCACCGCATACACCGCCGGTTCGCCACCATCCTCGAGCAGTGCGCGGCGCGGCACCACGAGCGCATCCTCGCGCTGGTCGTAGCGGATCGCCAGGCGGCTGAACATGCCCGCCTGCAGCTCGCCGCCGCCGGCGAAGCCGGCCACGACGCGGAACGTGCCGCTGCCGGTGTCGACCACCGGCGCCACGCGGTCCACCGTGCCGGTAAAGCGCTTGCCGGGCAGCGCATCCACGGTCAGCTCCACCGCCTGTCCGGCGCGCAGCTTGGCGATCTCGCGCTCGGGGACGTTGAGCGTGGCCTCCAGGCGCGCGGTGTCGACGATGCGGAAGATCGGCGAGTTGATCTGCACGAAATTGCCCGGCTTGATGTCGCGCGAGGCGATCACGCCGGAGATCGGCGCCACCACGTTGGCGTAGGACAGCTCGAGGTTGGCCAGCCGGTTCACCGCGCGGGCGTTCTCGAGGTCGTAGCGCAGCTGGTCGAGGTCGTTGGCGCTGACCATCTGCTGCGCCTCCAGTTGCTGTGCGCGCTTGAAGTTGGCTTCGAGCTTGCGCATCTGCGCTGCGCTCTGCGCGGCCTGCAGGCGCGAGCGATCCGGATCCAGGCGCACCAGCACCTGGCCGGCGCGGACCGTCTGTCCCTCCTCGACCAGGACCTCGAGCGCAACGCCGGAGGTCTTGGCTACCACCTGCGATTCGGCCCGCGGCTCCAGCGTGGCGGTGTTGCCGTAGCTCGCGGCGATCGCGCGCCGGGACACCTTTTCCACCTCCACCGGGATCGCATCCGGGCCCTTGTCTTCGGCCGGCTTGGCCTGCGCGTCGCCCCCGCCCTTGCAGCCTGCGAGCGTCAGGCAAGCGGTCAGGGCGGCGATTGCCAATGTGGGGCGCAGCCCCGGAAACGCGTGGTTCGTGGACATGGACGGACGTGACCCCTATGGTGTTGTAGCAAGGTATATCACCCGGGTAGCGGGCAGCATCCGCCGAAGGTCATGGTGACTCCCGGCGGCAACGCGGACTGGACGCTCGCAGGGATGCGGAAGTGACCGCCGCGGTTGCACGCGACCCTGGCTTTCGAGCGCGCGCGCATGCGGCGCTTCGGAACGTCGGCGCGGGCCACGCGTTAACAGCCCGTTGAGCGCAAGCTATACTGCGGCGATTGCGCGACGGCCGAGCCGTTGCCATCCGGTCCACCCAGCCATCAGCCACAGGATTGCGGAACCACTCCATGACGCGACCGTTGACGATCGCCGCCAGCCTCGCCGCCGTGCTCGTGCTGGCCTCGCTGCCGCACAGCGCCCAGGCGCAGGAAGCCACCTCCACCGCAGAGCAGGCCGCGCCTGCCGATGCCGCCCCCCCGACCCAGGCGGCTGCCGCGCCGGCGCAGCCGGCGGCTCCGACGACGCCGGCCGCACTGGCGGGAAATGCCGAGAGCGGGCGCATGCTGACCTATACCTGCCTGGGCTGCCACGGCATCGTCGGCTACCGCAACGTGTACCCGACCTACCACGTGCCCAAGATCGGCGGCCAGTCGGCGGTCTACCTCACCAACGCGCTGACCGAGTACCGGAAGGGCACCCGCAAGCACCCGACCATGGAGGCGCAGGCGCAGAGCTTTTCCGACCAGGACATCGCCGACATCGCCGCCTTCCTGTCGGAGCTGAAGCCATGAGTCTCGCGCGTATCGCCGGCCACGCCGGCCGCATCACCCTGCCTGTCCTGATCGCCCTGGCGCTGGTCGCCTGCGGTGGCGGTGGCGACGACGACGGCCTGGGCAGCCAGATGTCCTCCTCGGCCGGCCTGCCTGAAGGCCGCATCGCCGAGGGCGAGGCGCAGGCCAACGTGAAGGGCCAGGCCACCGGCCAGTCCTGCATCGATTGCCACGGCGCCGACGGCAACCAGCCGCTGGACGAGACCTATCCCAAGCTCGGCGGCCAGTATTACGACTACATCGAGCATGCGCTGGTCCAGTATCGCGACGGCCGTCGCGAGCACGCACTGATGTCGCAGCAGGCGGTCAACCTGACCGACCAGCAGATCGCGGACCTGTCGGCCTACTTCGCTTCGCGGCCGTCCGAGCTGCGCGACCTGCACGGCGCCCACTGATCCAGGCCGCAGGCCAGTGAACAAGCCCGCCGCGTGCGGGCTTTTTCATGTCTCTTTTCCGAAGTGGAGATTGGATGCAGGGGACAGCCTGTCTTCCCGTGTGAGCTGGCCACCTGCGCCTGTCGCGGCGTCGCTTTCCGCCCGGTCAGGACTCCTGTGCAGCTGTGTAAGCAGTCCGGGGCATTCGCGCGGACATGCGCCTGTGCCGCGCAAGACATCCATGCCTTGCCCGACCGCCCGCCGGCCGCCGGGACGCGGCCCGTCGTTGCCCGGACGGTGGGCCGTCCCGTACCCGTGTCAGCCAGGCGGCCAACCCCGGTGCAGCGAACCGGCCGCGGCTCACGCCGGCGACCGCGGCATTCGCGGCTCGCCTGGGCATCGCTGCACGCGTGACGCGAGGCCTCCGGCGACGGACGAGGATTGCACACCCCCGCCCCCTCGCACGCATCAGCTGCCCGGCGGCGGGCGCAGGCTGTCCTGGTCCTGCTGCAACTCGGGCTTGAAGGGCACGTCCGGCGGCTTGCGCGCCTCGGCTTCGATGTCGAGCATGTTCGGATCGGTGATACCGCAGGCGCCGCCGAGCATCAGCATCGCCACCGCGCACTTGATGCGCTTGCCCGTGCCCGGGATCGGAATCAGCACTTCCTTGATGCTGCGTCGGACCCATTCCTGGAGCAGGGTCTCGTGCGGCACCCAGAAGCGGTCGAACGCGGTCGGCTCGTAACCGATCGGCGGCCGCTTGAGCCAGGTGCCCATGCGGTCGATCTTCTCGTAGTCCTCGGTGATCGTGCCCGGGGGCAGGCCTCCGCCGACGGCGCCGGTATTGCCGGCCAGGCGCGGGCTGCCGTCCGCATTGAACAGCCCCGAGCCACTCCCGGCCTGCCCGCCAGGCACATTGCGATCGGAATCGCCCCAGTCGTCGCCGCGGCGCGGCGAGGGCAGCGCGCCCGGCGGCGCACGCGGCGCCGCGCCCGAACCGGTGGTGGACGCAGTGGTCGATGCGCCCTGCCCCGCCTCGCGGGTGCCGCCAGCGGCGGCCTGGCCCGCCGGCGTCTGTCCGCTGGCCGGGGCCGGGGAGGCGCTGCCACGTTCGGCCGTGGCCTCGGCGCTGGCCGTGCCCTGTGCAGGCGCGCGCAACTCGATCTCGCGCTGGGCGAGCGCGGGCCCGTCGCGACGCAGTTCCGGTGCGACGGGCGTCGGTTGCGGCCTGCGCAGCCGGACCTCGGCGACCGGCGCCGGCACGGCACGCTCGACGATCTCCACCTCGGGCTGGCGCACGTCGGGCACATCGATATCGCGCCGCGCGAGCGGCTGCACCTGCGGCGGCACCGCTTCAAGCGGGATCTCGGCTACCCGTACCTCCGGCGCCGGCGCATCCAGCTGCGGCGTCGCGGACGGCGTGGGCAAGGCGTCGAGACGCGGCGGCACCAGGACGAATTCGCTGTCGGGCTCGGCGGTTTCGGTGACCTCGAGCGGCTGCTCGGCCACCGGCGGCGGCACGACCTCGGGCGGGACCTCGGTCTCGGCCACCGAGGGTGGCGGCAGCGCCGGCGCGGCCTGAGGTGCGCTTGCGGCGGCAGCCGGTGCGGCAGCTGCGGGGGCGGCCGCCACCTGCGGCACCGGCACCTCCGCCTGCTGCGCACCGCCCCCCTCTTCCTCCGGCGTGCCTTCGCCGATGAATTCCACCTGGGTCACGTTCTCGCCCAGACGCTCGGCGTCCTCGCCCGGCGGGTTGGCCACCATCAGCAACAGCATCAGCTGCAGCCACAGCACGTGCAGCAGCAGGGACAGCGACATCGATGCCACGCGGGTGCGGCGGTCCGGCAGGGGCTGTTCGCGCCAGTCGTAGCGCCACAGCCGCAGAAAGGCCTGGAAACCGTTGAGCCGGCGGTAGCCACGGCGATATACCGGCGTGCGGACCAGCAGCACGGCCAGCACCGCGTCGACGGCGCGCGCGCTCTTGCGCGGCTGCGCGGGATCTTCGGTGAACCACTCCTTCCATCCCGGCGGAAACTCCCCGGCCGCCCTTGGCGGCCGGATCGAGCGTCCCTTGCGCAACTGGCGCTGGATCGCCTCGAGCAGTTCGCTGGAAGAGAACACCCGCGGCGCGTTCCGTTAGCCGTCGCCGCGCGGCATGTACGGCGCCGTGCCGGTCTCGTGGTCGGTGGCGTCGCGCACTGCGGTGACGCCCGGCACCTTGTCCATCAGGCTGCGCTCGATGCCGTTCTTCAGCGTCACATCCACCATGCCGCAGCCGTGGCAGCCGCCGCCGAAGCGCAGCACGACCACGCCGTCGGCAGTCACCTCCTGCAGCGAGACGTGCCCGCGATGGGACGCCAGCTGCGGATTGATCTCCGATTCGATCAGCCAGCGCACCTGTTCGACCATCGAGGCCGATTCCGGCGGCGCCTGGCCCTTGATCTTCGGCGCGCGGATCTGCAGCTGCCCGCCCGTGGCGCGGGTCTCGTAGTCGATGCGTGCGCCGTCCAGGAACGGGGCGCTGCCCGCGTCCAGCCACAGCGTGAAGCCTTCGCAGTCGATCGCCCACTCGTCGCCGCGCAGGTCGCCCGGTTCGGCGAATTCCAGCTGCACGTCGGCCTTGGACGTGCCTGCGTGCACGGCCGCAAGCCGCACGCCGAGCCCAGGCAGCGCCTCGCGTTCGATCAGCCTGCGGAAATGCGTCTGGGCGGTATCGGTGATCTCGATCATGGTCCTGTCCGTCTTTGCACGTATTCTAGGACAGCCCGGCGTTCCACCCGTTCATCGCGCCGCGGGAAGGGACTTTCGAACAAGGTCCGTTCATCCCGCGCCGCCCCGTCCCAGGAGATCCCGCCATGTCGGACCTCGTTCCGCTCGTCCAGGCCCACTGTATTCCGCGCCGCGGCGTCGGGCACCGCCTCGGGGAGGCCCGGGTGCGCGAGCTGCTGCCGGAGGTTCCCGGCTGGGAGCTGGCCGAGGAAGGCCGTGCGCTGACCCGCACCTTCCGGTTCGACGACTACTACCGGACGATGGCCTTCGTGAACGCGCTGGCCCATATCGCGCACCGTGAAGACCATCACCCCGACCTCGGCGTGCACTACGACCGCTGCGTGGTGCGTTTTTCCACCCACGACGTGGGCGGGCTGAGCGAGAACGACTTCATCTGCGCCGCCAAGGCCGACGCCCTGGCCGCGTGACGCCGCCGCCGACGCCGCGCGCCCGCGCGTCGATCAGCCGTGGAGGTTGCGGGTCTGGCCCTCTCCCCGGACCACGAAACGCTCGATCGTGAGCGCCTCCAGGCCCATCGGCCCATAGGCATGCAGGCGCGTGGTCGAAATGCCGATCTCGGCGCCGAGGCCGAGTTCGCCGCCGTCGCTGAAGCGCGACGAGGCATTGACCATCACCACCGCAGACCGCAGCTGCTCGACGAAGCGGCGCGCATTGGCCTCGTCGCGGGTGGCGATGACCTCGGTGTGGTCGGAACCGTGACGGCGGATATGGTCGATGGCCATCTCGATCGACTCGACCACGCGCAGGTTGATCGCCAGGTCGAGGTGTTCGGTGTCGAAATCCGCCTCCGAGGCCGCGGCCACGCCCTGGGCCAGGGCGCGTGAGGCGGCGTCGCCGCGCAGTTCCACGCCGCGCGCGCGCAGCGCCTCGACCGCCCGGGGCAGGAACGCGTCGGCCACGGCCGCATGGACCAGCAGCGTCTCGAGGGCGTTGCAGGCGCTCGGGCGCGATACCTTGCCGTCGACCAGCAGGCGCAGCGCGAGGTCCTGGTCCACGTCCGAATCCACGTAGAGATGGCAGACGCCCTTGTAGTGCTTGATCACCGGCACCCGGGCGTGCTCGGCCACGAAGCGGATCAGGCCTTCTCCACCGCGCGGGATGGCGAGGTCGACGATGTCGTTGAGCTGCAGCAGCGCGACCATGGTCTCGCGGCGCAGGTCCTGCACCAGGGTCAGGGCGGCGGCGGGTACTCGAGCCGCCTCGAGCGCGCGATGCAGGCTGGCCGCGATCGCGGTGTTGCAGCGGATCGCCTCGCTGCCGCCGCGCAGGATCACGCCGTTGCCGGCCTTCAGGCACAGCGCCGCGGCGTCGGCCGTCACGTTGGGACGGGCTTCGTAGATCATCGCCACCACGCCCAGCGGCATGCGCACGCGCTCGACCGAGATGCCGTTGGGCCGCGAGTCGCGTCGCGTGACCTGGCCCACCGGATCGGGCAGCGCGGCCACCTCGCGCAAGGCCTGCGCGATACCGGTCACCCGCGCCGGGTCCAGGCGCAGCCGGTCGAGCATCGCCCCGCCGACGCCCTTCGCGGATGCGGCTTCGAGGTCCTGCGCATTGGCCGCGAGGATCGCGTCGCGGTCGGCTTCCAGCGCGTCGGCCATCGCCCGCAGCATCGCGTCCTTGGCCGCGGTCGGCAGTGTCGCGAGTACCTGCGCGGCGTCTCGACACTGGAGGGCGAGCTGGCGGATGTCGATCATGGGGCGGGCTGCCGGGAGTGGGACGTTCGAGCCACGATGTTAATGCAGCGCCGCTGCATCGCGACCGACGGTTGCCGCCGCAACGGAGCGCGTCACACCAGCATCAGGTCGTCGCGATGGATGACCGTGCCGCCGTAGCTGTAGCCCAGCACCGATTCGATCTCGCGCGAATGGCGGCGCGCGATGCGGCGGATGTCGGCGGCCGAGTACTGGCTCACGCCTCGCGCCACGCGCTGCGTGCCGTCGCCGGTACGCAGCCGCACCTCGACCATGTCGCCGCGGCGGAAATCGCCGTCCGCCGTCAACACGCCGCCGGGCAGCAGCGAAGCTCCCTTTTCGACCAGGGCATTGGCCGCACCCTCGTCGATGACGATGCCGCCGGCTTCGGCCGGCGCGTTCTGCAGCCAGTGCTTGCGCACCGCCACGCGGCTGCGTAGCGCGTGGATGCGGGTACCGCGCAGGGTGTCGCGCGCCAGGCCTTCCAGCACCTCGGCGCGTGTGCCGTTGAACAGCACCGTGGACACGCCCGCGGCCGAAGCGCGCTGCGCAGCCTCGAGCTTGGTGCGCATGCCGCCGGTGCCGACCGCGCTGCCCGAACCGCCAGCTGCCGCCAGTAGCGCCGGCGTCATCTGGGACACCACTTCCACCGGCTGCGCATCGGGGTTGCGGCGCGGATCGGCGTCGTAGAGCCCGTCGATGTCGGTGGCGATGAACAGCACGTCGGCATCGACCAACGCAGCGACGATGGCGGCGAGGTTGTCGTTGTCGCCGAGCTTGAGCTCGTCGACCGAGACGGTGTCGTTCTCGTTGACCACCGGCACCGCGCGGTGGCGCAGCAGGGCCGACAGCGTGGCGCGCGCGTTGAGGTAGCGGCGGCGGTTGCGCAGGTCGTCGTGGGTCAGCAGGACCTGAGCCACCTGGCGGTCGAGCAGCCCCTGCCAGAAGCCGATCAGCCGGGCCTGGCCCAGAGCGGCCAGCGCCTGGCGTTCGGCCATTTCCGCGCCATCGTGCGGTTGTTCGCGCATGATCGCGCGCCCGGCGGCGACCGCGCCGGACGAGACCACCACCACCTGGCGGCCGGCTTGGTGGCAGGCGTTGACGAAGCCGGCGATCGCCTGCGCGTGGGCCGTCGACAGTCCTCCGCCGTTCGCCGCCAGCAGGCTGCTGCCCACCTTCAGCACGGCGCGCCGCCATGGCGGGAGGCGCTGCTCGGAGAAGACCGAGGCGCTCACGGGATCAACGCGCCAGCCATTCGTGCACGACCGCGTCGGAGGCGCCATGCACGACGAGCGGATCGCGGGCGACGATCGCCTCGGCCTCGGCCAGGCCGGCGAGCCCGCGCAGCAGGTAGGCCCCACCGCTGCGATCGGCGAAACCGCCGTTGAGTTCGAGCAGGCCCTGCGCACGCAGCTGATCGAGGAAGTCGAGGTGCGGGGCGACCAGGCGCTCGTCGAAGCCGGGCCGGCGCATCAGCACGACCAGGTGGCGCGGCGCGATCGCGTTCACAGCGCCTCCCAGCGACGCTGCAGTTCGTCCAAGCGAAGGTCCGCGGCCGCACCCGGCGAGGTGCGTGCGGCGAGGCTTCCCTCGGGCGTGCGCCCCTGGCCGGCCGTTTCGGCGCCGGCGGCGGCGGCCTTGTAGGCCTCGCGGAACGGGATCCCCGCAATCGCCGCCTCGACCGCGACATCGGTGGCGTACATGCCCGAGTCGATCGCCGCGCGCAGCCGTTCCTCGCGCCATTCGAGGTTGGCCAGCAGCGCCGGCAGCAGCTCCAGCGCCGCCAGCCCGCGGCCGAAGCCGTGGAAGATCGCGCCCTTGGAGGCCTGCAGGTCGCGCTGGTAGCCCGACGGCAGGGACAGCAGTTGCTCGATCTCGGTGCGCGCGGCCGCCACGCTGGCGTGGGTGGCGCGCATCAGCTCGATCACGTCCGGGTTGCGCTTGTTGGGCATGATCGAACTGCCGGTGGTGTACTGCGCCGGCAGCGCGACGAAGCCGAACTCGGCGCTGGTGTACAGCGACAGGTCCCAGGCGATGCGGCGCAGGTCGAGCGTGGCGCTGCCCAGGGCCTCCAGCGCGGCGAGCTCGAACTTGCCGCGCGAGAGCTGCGCGTAGACCGGCGAGACCTGCATGCGCGCGAAGCCCAGCGCGGCGGTGGTGTGTTCACGGTCGAGCGCGAGATTGACGCCATAACCGGCGGCGGTGCCGAGCGGATTGCAGTCGAGGAGTTCGAGGGTATCGGCGGCGCGAACGGCATCGTCGATGAAGGCCTCGGCCCAGCCCGCCCACCACATGCCGGCCGAGGACACCACGGCGCGCTGGATGTGGGTGTAGCCCGGCAGCGGGAGGTTCTTCTCGGCCGCGGCGCGGTCCAGCGCGACCTTCGCCGTTTCGCGCGAGAGCTGGGCCACGCGGGCCAGCTTCTCCTTCAGCCACAGCCGGGTGGCGACCAGGATCTGGTCGTTGCGGCTGCGGCCGGTGTGGATCTTGCGGCCGGCATCCCCCAGGCGCTCGGTCAGGCGCGCTTCGATCGCGGAGTGGCAGTCCTCGTAGCGCTCGTCAAGCACGAAGGCGCCGCTGCGGAAGTCCTCCGCCAGCGCGCCCAGTTCGCGCACCAGGCCTTCCAGTTCATCGGCCGACAGGATGCCGATGCGTTGCAGGCCTTCGGCATGCGCGCGGCTGGCGGCGATATCGTGGAGGAAGAACTCGCGGTCCAGGATCACGTCATCGCCGGCCAGAAAGCGCTGGATCTGGGCATCCACCGCGACGCCGGACTTCTGCCAGAGCAGCTCAGCCATGGGAAACCTCCTTGAACGCCGGGATCGAAGCAAGTTCGGGCAGCCCCAGCGCGATGTTGATGTTCTGCATCGCCTGGGTGGCCGCGCCCTTGAGCAGGTTGTCCTCGGTGGCCACCACCACCAGCCGCTTGCCGCCCGGGGCTACGGTGAAACCGCCGATCTCCACGCCATGTTCTCCCGCGATGCGGCTCACCCAGGGCGCCTGTTCCAGCACGCGCACCAGCGGCTCGCCCGCGTAGCGCTGCCGGTAGCGCGCCAGGACCCAGTCGGCCTGGACCGGCTCGCGCAGCCACAGGTTCACGGTCATGGTGATGCCGCGGAAGTGGGGCGCGACATGGGGCATGAACTCGACCGGCACGCCGAGCTGCGCCGATACCTCGCGTTCGTGCACGTGGTCGGCCAGCGCGTAGGGCATCAGGTTGTCGCGCAGCAGCTCGACGTTGTTCTTGTCCGAGGGCGTGGTGCCCGCGCCGGAATAGCCCGATACGCCGAAACACTGCGGCGGTCCGGCCAGCAGCTCGAGCATCGGCCAGATCGCCAGCTGCATCGCGGTGGCGTAGCAGCCGGGGTTGCTGATGCGCCTGTGCCCGCTGTAGTTGCCGCGCGTGATCTCCGGCAGGCCGTAGTACCAGGCCGGATCGAACCGGTGATCGGCGGACAGATCCACCACCAGCGTCCGCGGCGCGGCGGCGTCGATCGCCTGCACGAAGGGCACGCACTTGCCGTTGGGCAGCGCCATCACCACCACGTCCGCAGCCTTGGCGGCGACCGCGGCCGGGTCCAGGCTCTCGAAGCGCAGCTCGCCGCGGTAGGCATCGCTGTGGTCGGCCACGCGCTGGCCGTCCAGTTCGCGCGAGGAAACGAAGGCCAGCTCCAGTTGCGGATGCGCCGCGACCAGCCGGATCAGCTCGGCGCCGGTGTGGCCGCGCGCACCGACGATGCCGATGGAATGCTTGCTCATGGATGTGCGTCCAGTCGGAACTGCAGGTTGCGTCGAACGGCGGGCCATTCGCCGTCGAGGATGGAAAACACCACCGTGTCGCGCAGCGACCCGTCGGCGTGGCGCTTGGCGTTGCGCAGCACGCCGTCCTGCCGCGCGCCCAGGCGGGCGATCGCCGCGCGCGAAGCATGGTTGAACCAGGAGGTCTCGAAGCTGACGTTGACGCAGCCCAGGGTCTCGAAGGCGTGGCGCAGCAGCATCACTTTGGACTCGGTGTTCAGGCCGGTGCGCTGCACCCGAGGCGCGTACCAGGTGTAGCCGATCAGCAGCTTGGGGACGTCCGGCTCCAGGCCGTAGAGCCGCGTGCTGCCGACGATCTCCCCGTCTGCAGCCCGTACCGCGAACGGCATCGCCCTGCCCGCCTCCTGCGCCGCCAGCGCGGCATCGACATAGGCCGTCACCTGCCCTGGCGCGGGCACATTGGTGTACCACAGCCGTTCCAGGCCGCTGCCCTCCACCGCCGCGCACAGGCCCGGCACATGGCTGCGGGCCAGCGGTTCGAGCGCGACGTGGCGCCCGGACAACCGCGGCACCGTGCGCCAGGCGGGCGGCAGCGCGTGCGCGTCCATCAATCGAGCAGCGTCGGCGGGCGCGTGGCGCAGTGGGCCACGCAGCGCTCGATGTCGGCGAAGCCGTCCAGGCCATACCAGAACACCTTCCACTTCTCCTGCTTGAGGCAGCCGTCGGACTCGGCGTAGTAGAAGATGTTGATCTGGTTGTGGTGGCGCGAACGCCAGAACAGCCGCGGCGTTTCCTCGCGCATCACGTTCCAGACCGCGCGCCCCAGGCCTTCGCCCTGGGCGTCGTCGAGCACCGCGAACTTGTCCAGGTAGGTCTCGCCGCCGCCGTCGGTCAGGATCACGGCGGCGCGATAGTTCTCGCTGACGTAGGCACGCAGCAACGGCGTGCGCTCGAAGTAGTCGGGCACCAGGCGCCGGCCGAAGCTCGATTCGATCAGCCCGCGCAGGCGATCGAGGTCGAACTCGTCCCAGCGGGTGCCGCGCAGCACCTTCTCGCCGCGGCGGACCAGGGTGCCCGAACCCTTGTGGGTGAACAGTTCCTTGGCCAGGTCCGCCGGCCGCGTGATCGACACCGAGGACTCGAGCGGCAGGTGATCGAGCAGGTCCTTGATCTGCTCGATCTTCACCTTCATGCCGCCGTTGATCCACGGCTGCTGCATCAGGTGCTCGTACTCGCTGGTCAGGTTGATCGAATCGATCAGCTTGCCATCGGCGTCGAGCAGGCCGCCGGTGCCGGTGAGGAAGATGATCTTGTACGGCTGCAGCTCGCGCACCAGCTCGTTGGCGGCGAAATCGGCGTTGATGTTGAGGATCTGGCCGCCGGGAGTCTCGCCGAGGCTGGCGATCACCGGGATCGAGGTAGCCTGCAGGCTGGCTTCGATCGGCGCCAGGTTGACCCGCTTCACCTCGCCCACAAGGCCGTAGGTGTCGCGGTCGAGGTAGTCGGACTCGAACACGCCTCCGGTGATCGAGGTCGCGCGCACGCCGCTGCGCTGCAACGCCTCAACCAGGGCCAGGTTGGACACCTGGAACACGCGGCGCACGATCGCGAGCGCTTCGGGCGAGGTCACGCGCAGGCCGCCGACGGTTTGCTTCTCGATGCCGGCCGCGGACAGCTCCGCGTCGAGCTGCGGGCCGGCGCCGTGCAGCACGATCGGGGTCAGGCCCACTTCCTGCAGGAAGGCCAGCGACGAGGTCAGCGCGTCCAGGTCGTCGCGCAGCACGGCACCGCCCACCTTGACCACGGCGAAGCGCTTGGCGTCGATCTGCGAGAAACGCTTGAGGTACTGGCTGATCTCCTTCGCGCTGGCCATGCTCGAGAGCAGGCGCACGATGGTTTGCCGGGTCTGCCGGTTGGCTTCGATGTTCATTGGCTGAGAATGTCGCGGACGATGCCGCCGTAGCGTTCCAGTTGGTCGAGCGAAACCCACTCGTCGGCGGTATGGGCCTGGGCAATGTCGCCCGGGCCGAACACCAGTGCGGTCAGGCCGGCCTGGGAGAACAGCGAGGCCTCGGTCCAGAAGTCCACCGCGTTGCCGACGGGGAGGCCGAGTTCGTCGGCCAGGTCGCGTGCGGCGAGCCGTCGCTCCTCGGCGTGGGCGACGTCGCCGGCCGGCAGCGGCGGACCGCGGAAGGTCTCCTCATAGGCCTCCAGCGCCTCGGCCGCGGCGAAGCCGCGGAAGGCGGCATGCAGTTGTTCGATATCGTGCGAGGGCAAGGGCCGGAAACCGAACCGCACCTCGGCCGCAGGCGCGATCACATTGGCCTTGATCCCGCCCTCGACCCTGCCGATGTTGAAGCGCAGGCCGGTGAGTCCACCAAAGCGGCGATGCGCTTCGAGGTCGACGAAATCCAGTGCGCGTCCGCTCCACCGCACCGCCTGGTGCAGGGCGCTGGCTTCCATCGCCTCGGCGCCCGAGGCATGACCGGCACGGCCGCGGAACGCCATCCGCACCGCGCTGATGCCGCGATGCGCCAGCACCGCCTCGCAGCCGGTCGGCTCGCCGACCACCACATGGCGGAAGCCATGGTCGCGGGCCAGGAAGGCGGCGATGCAGCGGGCATCGTTGGCCTCCTCGTCGCTGGTGAACAGGAAGGCGGCATCGCCCTGGGTGGCCTGGGCAGCGGCGATCAGCCCGGCCGCGGCCCCCTTGATGTCGCAGGCGCCGAGCCCGACGGCGCGCTCGCCATCCACGCGCAGCACGTGCGGATCCGCCGTCCAGTGCGGCGACGATGGCACGGTGTCGAGATGCACGTTGAACAGCCGGGTCGGATCGCCCCGCGTGGCCAGCAGCGAAACCGCCCCTGCGCCGTGATCCACGACCTCGATGCGGAAGCCCGGCAGCTGGGCGCGCACGTAGTCGAAGATGCCGCCGGTGGTGATCTGTCGCGGCGGATTACGGGTGTCGAAGGACACCAGCTTCTCCAGGTGCGAGAGCGTGGAAGCGAGCAGGTCGTTCATCGTGTGCGGTCGTTGCACCTGGAAACGGCGGGGTTGGGGAACGGGCGATCGCCCGGGCGGATCAGCGGTTGACCTCGGCCCAGAGCGTGCTGCTCATGCCGAACAGCTTGATGAAGCCTTCGGCCTCCTCCACACCCCAGTCGGCCGACTGGGCGTAGGTGGCGCCCTTGGAGTGCAGCAGGTGCGGCGATTTCACCGCCACCGCGTCGACGCGGCCTCCGCGGGTCTCGAGCACCACCTCGCCGCTGACCGTCGCCTGCGACGAGGCCAGGAACGCCTCCAGGTCGGTCTTGAGCGGATCGTGGAAGAATCCCTCGTACACCAGTTCCACCCACTTGCGCGCGACCTCGGGCTTGAAGCGGTTCTGCTGCTTGGACAGCACCGCCTCCTCCAGCGCACGGTGCGCGGTCAGCAGCGCGACCAGGCCCGGCGCTTCGTACACGATGCGGCCCTTGAGGCCGATCACGGTGTCGCCGGTATACATGCCGCGACCCACGCCGTACTGCGAGAACAGCTTGTTGAGCCGCGCCAGGATCTGGTCGCCGGGCAGCGCCTTGCCGTCGAGTTCCACCGCTTCGCCGCGTTCGAACTTCAGGCTGACCGTGAGCGTCTCCGACGGCCACGCGCTGCGCGGCGCGCACCAGCCGCGGGCGCCCTCGCCAGGCGTCTCCCACAGGTCGATCTCGCCGCCGGACATGGTCACGCCGAGCAGGTTCTCGTTGATGGTGTAGGCCTTCTGCTTGGCGCGCACGCCGAAGCCGCGCTCCTCGAGGTAGGCCTGCTCGTAGGCGCGGGTCTGGGTGTGCTCCTTCTGGATCTCGCGGATCGGGGCCACGATGCGATAGCTGCCCTGGGCCTTGATCGCCAGGTCGAAGCGCACCTGGTCGTTGCCCATGCCGGTGCAGCCGTGGCCGATGGCGTTGGTCCCGAGCTCGGCCGCACGCTTGAGCGCCGCGTCGACGATCAGGTAACGGTCCGAGACCAGCAGCGGGTACTGGCCCTGGTAGCCCTCGCCGGCCCACACGAACGGCTTGACAAAGCCTTCCCAGATCGCGGGGCCGCCCTCCACGGTGACATGGCTGGCGACGCCCAGCTCGGCGGCGCGCTTCTCGATGAAGGCGCGCTCGTCGGCGTCGACGCCGCCGGTATCCGCGAACACCGTGTGCACGGTCCAGCCGCGTTCCTGCAGGTAGGGCACGCAGAAGCTGGTGTCGAGCCCGCCGGAGAAGGCGAGGACGATGTCTTTGGATTCGGAGGGGCTCATGGTCGGTTTCTCGGTCTGTGCTCCCTCTCCGGCGCTGCCGGAAAGGGTCTGGGGGGGTTGGAACGGGTCGGGGCGCGCGGCTCCGACGGGACATCCGCGCGAGGAACTGGAAGGGTTACTGTCGCGCCAGCGCCGCCATCACGGCCTTCTGCACATGCAGACGGTTCTCGGCTTCCTCGATGGCGATGCAGTTGGGCGAGTCCATCACCGCGTCGCTGGCCTTGACGTTGCGGCGCAGCGGCAGACAGTGCGAGAACACGCCGTTGTTGGTCAGCGCCATCTTGGCTTCATCGACCATGAAGTGCTGGAACCGGTCGCGGATCGGCTTCTCGGGCGCCCAGTTGCCGAAGTACGGCAACGCGCCCCAGCTCTTGGCGTAGACCACGTCGGCGCCGGCGTAGGCGCTCTCGATGTCGTGGCTGACGGTCAGCGAACCGCCGCTCTCGGCCACGTTCGCGGCAGCCCAGCCCATGTAGCGCTCGTCGAGCACGTACTCGGGCGTCGGGCACAGCAGGGTGACGTCCATGCCCAGGCGCGTGGCGATGGTCAGCGCCGAATTGGCGACGGCGGTGTTGAGCGGCTTGGGATGGTAGGTCCAGGTCAGCACGTACTTCCTGCCGCGCAGGTCGGCTGTACCGAAATGTTCCTGCAGCGCCAGCGCATGCGCCAGTTCCTGGCAGGGATGGGTGATCGTCTCCATGTTGATCACGGGAACCGGCGAATACTTCGCGAACGACTCCAGCACCACGTCCCGGCGGTCGTACTGCCAGTCCACGAACTTCGGGAACGCACGCACCCCGATCAGGTCGACATAGCGGCCAAGCACGCGCGCGACCTCGGCGATGTGCTCCTCGGTGTCGCCGTCCATCACCGTGCCGAGGTCGAACTCGATCGGCCATGCGTCCTTGCCGGGCTGCAGCACCACCGCATGGCCACCGAGCTGGAACGCCCCCAGCTCGAAGCTGGTGCGCGTGCGCATGGACGGGTTGAAGAACACCAGCGCGATCGACCGGCCCTTGAGTTCGTCGCCGAGGCGGTTGCGCTTGTACAGCGCGGCCTGCGTGAGCAGCGCATCCAGGTCGGCGCGACTCCAGTCCTGCGTATTCAGGAAATGCTTCATCGGCGGCATCCAGTAGCGGAAAAACGTTCGGTGGACGGGACAGAAACGAAAAAACCCAGCCTGCTGGCTGGGTTTCGGCATGATGGACACAACGTCCGGTCGACCCAGCTCAGGTGCAGGAATCCGGTCGACGCGCACGCGAGGTCATCCCTGCCGCCATGCGGGCGGAGGTCAGGATGTCGGCGTGGGCAAGGGCGTTTTTCACGGGGCGCATCGTCGCACGGGGCGACCGTGCACTGCAACAGAAAGCTGCGATCTCAAGGAGTTTCGCCTGCAACCACCGGGGTCACCGAAACCCGCACCTGCACCCGGTTGCCTGGGTCGACCGGCAGCCGCGAGCGGTACTTCACGCCCTTGTGCACGTAGTCGACGTCGTAACCGATGGGTCGCCGGAACTCGCGTTCCATCGGCACCATCCGGCATTCGCCGCCAGCCGAGGGCGCCACCTCCTCGACCTTGGGGTCGGGGGTCAGCGCCCCCTTGACCGCGCCGATCACGCGGGCGAAGCCGGTCTTCTCCTCCGCATCCTCGACCGGCGTGGACGCCTCGCAGCGCTCCACCATGCTGGTCGCGCGCAGGGTCTGGTACACCGGCTCGGCGCGCAGCACCTGGGCATACTCGGTGCGTACGTTCTCCTGCGGCGGCGTCAGGGATTGCTGGGCGGCAGCCGGCAGCGCGGCACACAGCAGCACGGCGCCACACAGGCGAAGACAGGCGGCAGGGAAAGATGCAGAACGGACCATCCCGGCCAGTGTAGGACGCCGTGGCCCGCCCCGGGCTGAATCCTGACCACCGTGGCCGGACCGGCACCGCTGCTCGGGCGAACGGCGCCAGCGGGGCGCGATGTGCGCCGGGGCGCGTACCACTCTAGAATTGCCTGCTTTCGCCCGCCGTGTGCCGATGTCCCTGCGCCTGTACAACAGCCTGACCCGCCGGACCGAGGACTTTGCGCCGACCGACCCGGCCTGCCCGACCATGTACCTGTGCGGGCCCACGGTCTACAACTACGTGCACATCGGCAATGCGCGCGGCCCGGTGGTGTTCGGCGTGCTGGCCGCCCTGCTCCGCCGCCGCCACGGCGCCCTGCGCTACGCACGCAACATCACCGACGTGGACGACAAGATCAACGCCGCCGCCCGCCAGGCCGGGGTGCCGATCTCGGTCATCACCGACCGCTTCGCTGCCGCGTACCGCGAGGACATGGCGGCGCTGGGCGTCGAAGGCGCATTCGCCCCGGACATCGAACCGGCCGCCACCGCGCACATCCCGCAGATGGTGGCGATGATCGAGGGCCTGATCGCGTCGGGTCACGCCTACGCCGCCGAGGGCCAGGTGCTGTTCGCGGTGGAGACCTTCGACGGCTACGGCAAGCTCTCGCGCCGCGACCCGGACGAGATGTTGGCCGGTGCCCGCGTCGAGGTGGCGCCCTACAAGCGCAGCGCGGGCGATTTCGTGCTCTGGAAGCCTTCCAGCGACGACCTGCCCGGCTGGGACTCGCCCTGGGGCCGGGGACGCCCCGGCTGGCACATCGAGTGCTCGGCCATGGCCGCCGCCCACCTGGGCGAGACCATCGACATCCATGCCGGCGGCGTGGACCTGCAGTTCCCGCACCACGAGAACGAGGTCGCCCAGAGCGAATGCGCCCATGGCGGCCGCGTGTTCGCGCGGACCTGGCTGCACAACGGCATGCTGACGCTGTCGGGCGCCAAGATGTCCAAGTCGGTCGGCAATATCGAGAAGGTCCACGACCTGGTCCGGGCGCATCCGCCCGAGGCCCTGCGCTACGCCCTGCTCTCGGCCCACTACCGCCAGCCGCTGGACTGGTCGGATGACCTGATCGAGCAGAGCGTGCGCACGCTCGACCGCCTCTACGGCACCTTGCGCGACCTGGCCGATTTGGACGCCGCGCCAGTCATCCCTGCCGGGATCGACGCCGCCCTGGACGAGGACCTCAACACCCCGGCGGCGCTGGCCGAGATCGCCCGCATCGCCGGCGACGCGCGCAAGGCGACCTCCGCCGACGAGCGCCAGCGCCTGAAGTCGGAACTGCTCGGCGCCGGCAGCGCGCTCGGGCTGCTGCAGCAGGTGCCGTCGGCCTGGTTCGCGCGCGGCACCTCCGGCGACGACGACGCCCGCATCCAGGCACTGGTCGATGAGCGCGCCGCCGCCAAGCAGGCGCGCGATTTCGCCCGCGCCGACGCCATCCGCGACCAGCTGGCCGGCGAAGGCATCCTGCTCGAGGACACGCCGCAGGGCGTGCGCTGGAAGCGGGGCTGACCGCGTTGCTCCGAATCCCACGCGCGGCAGCCGACTGGACGGGCACGGACGGAGCAAGCACATCATCGCCGCGCCCGAACCCGTCGACGGGGAGATCGCAAAGCCGGGACCCGGATCGACCTACCCGACGGGGGAGCCAATCGATTCCCCGGACTCTCCCCTTCGTGGAGAGCGCGTACAACACAGGAACCCCGTGAACGACTCCCCCTTCCCGCTCGAACCTACCGCCGCCGAGGCCCAGGCCGCGATCCGCGACGAGTTCGCATTTTTCAGCGACTGGTCCGAGCGCTACCAGTACCTGATCGACCTGGGCCGCAAGCTTCCCGCGTTTCCTGATGCACTGCGCATCGAGGAGCATCGCCTGCTCGGCTGCCAGTCGATGGTCTGGATCGTGCCCTCGGGCGATGCATCGCGCCTGGATTTCGCCGCCGCCAGCGATTCGGCCATCGTCTCGGGGCTGATCTTCCTCGCACTGCGCGTGTACTCCGGACGCAGCGCGCGCGAGATCCTCGACACCGACGCCAGCTACATTGCCGACATCGGGCTGGCCAGGCACCTCTCGCCGACGCGCAGCAACGGCCTGGCCTCGCTGCTGGCCTTCATCCGCGAGGCTGCGCAGCGCGCCCTGGCGTGAGCACGCGCGCGGAGGCTCCATCCCCCGACAGCCGCGCCGCGCCGCTGCGCAACCGCGACTTCCGGCTGCTGATGGGGTTCCGGATCTTCACGATCCTGTCCTACCAGGTGGTCGCGGTCACGGTCGGCTGGCACGTCTACGAACTCACCCGCGATCCCTGGATGCTGGGTCTGATCGGCCTGGCCGAGGTGCTGCCCTACTTTTGCGTGGCGCCGTTCGCAGGCTATCTGGTGGATGTGCTGCCGCGGCGGCGCCTCGGTGCGTTCGCCGCTGCCTGCCTGGCGATCACGCCCCTGCTGCTGGTCGCGATCGCCGCGGGCTGGTGGACGTCGGCCGGCACCGCCGCGATCTACGCCGCCATCGCTCTCACCGGCTGCGTGCGCGCCTTCCTCGGTCCGGTCTACAACGCGCTGTTCGCGCGCGTGCTGCCGCGCGAACAGTACGTGCGCGGCGCCAGCCTGGGCAGCATCGTGTTCCAGGGAGGTCTGGTCACCGGCCCGGCGATCGGCGGCCTCCTGGTCGGCTGGGCCGGCAAGCCCGTGGCCTATGCCGTGGCGGCCGGGTTCGCCGTCTGCGCCGCCCTGGCCATGCTCCGCCTGCGCGTGAGCGAGCCGGCGCCGCAGCTGCAGCGTGCGCCGATCTTCGCCAGCATCGCCGAGGGCGCGCGCTTCGTGTTCGGCCACCAGGTGCTGCTGGGCGCACTGGCCCTGGACATGTTCGCGGTGATGTTCGGCGGCGCGATCTCGCTGGCGCCGGCTTTCATCGCCGAGATCCTGCACTACGGGCCGGAAGGGCTGGGCATCCTCCGCGCGGCGCCGGCCCTGGGCGCGGTGGCCGTGGGCGTCTGGCTGGCGCGACATCCGCTCGACCGCAATGCCGGGCGGATCCTGCTCTGCGCGGTGGTCGGCTTCGGCCTGTGCATGGTCGGCTTCGGCCTGTCCACCGCCTTCTGGCTGTCGGCCTGCTTCCTGCTGCTGTCCGGTGTCTGCGACGGGGTCTCGGTGGTCACGCGTTCGACCATCATGCAGGTGGCGACGCCGGATCACATGCGTGGGCGGGTGTCGTCGATCAACGGCCTGTTCGTCGGATCCTCCAACGAGATCGGCGCCTTCTATGCAGGCTCGATGGCGCGCGTACTGGGGCTGGTGCCGGCGGTGGTGCTGGGCGGCTGCGTGACCATGGGCGTGGCCGCGGTCACGGCATGGCGGGCGCCCAGGCTCAGGCGCCTCCATCTCGGCGAACTGAAGTGAGCGCCGGGCGTAACGGCGAGGTATCCCTTGGTGGCGATCCGTCGGGGGCGTACCCCCGGCTCCCGCCTCGTCGATCAGCTTCCGGGATGACCTTGACCCATGAAAAACCCCGCCGAAGCGGGGTATTTCATGATCGTCAGTCGCCCATCTGCTTCTGCAGGTGTTCCCAGCGTTCCTGGGCATCGATGGTGCGCTCGGCCTGTGGGCGCGCCTCGAGGCGATCGAGGCCGATCTCCTCGCCGGTGTCCACGCAGTAACCGTAGTCGCCCTCGTCCACCCTGCGGATGATGCTCTCGATCTTGTTGATCAGCTTGCGATAGCGGTCGCGCGTGCGCAGCTCGAGGGCGTTCTCGGTCTCGCGGCTGGCGCGTTCGGCCTCGTCGCCGACATCGCGGACTTCATCCTTGAGGTTCTCGATCGTCTGGCGCGATTCCTCGACCAGTTCCTCGCGGCGCGTGAGCAGCTTCTGCCGGAAGTACTCCAGCTGCAGCGGGTTCATGTACTCCTCGTCCGCGGCGGGCTTGTAGCCCTGCGGCAGGATCGGGCGGCCGCTCTCCGGGTCGGTCTCGTACGGCACGACCTTCACCTTGGCCTTGGGTGCGGGCGCGGAGGAGCGCGTGGTCACCGCCACGGCCACCTTGCCCTGCACGCGCGGGCCATTGCTGACGCGGGCCGGAGACGCCTTGACGGGCTGGGTCGCCGCTGCCGGCGCCTTGGCCTTCTTCACTTCCGCACTCTTCGCCACCGGCGCGGCCGGAGCCACGGCCTTCTTCGGCGCAGGCTTGGCCGGCGCGGTCTTCACCGCAGGCGCCGCCGCCTTCTTGGCGACCGGCTTGGCCACCTTCTTCGCCGGGGCGGGGGCGGCCTTGGCCGCCGGCTTCTTCACCGGAGCGGGCTTGGCCGGCGCGCGCGTCGCCGCGGCCTTCTTCGCCGGAGCCTTCTTCGCCACTGCCTTCTTCACGGTGGTCTTGGCGACCGCCTTCTTCGCCGGGGCCTTCTTCACTGCCTTGGCAGCGGGCTTGGCCGCCTTGCTGGCGGTGGTCTTGGCCGTTTTCGCGGGCTTCGCGGGCTTTTTCGCCGACTTCTTGACTGCCACTTGATGCAATCCCTCTGAATTCCCTTGGACGGGAAAAGCGGGGTGTTATACCCTGCCCCGGCGGCAGCGGCAACCGCGCCGGAGTTTTCCACCCACGCCGTGATCGCCCGCCTCCTCATCGCCCTGCTGCGCGTCTACAAGCGCTTCATCAGCCCCATGCTCGGCCCGCGCTGCCGCTTCGCGCCCAGCTGCTCGGAGTATGCGATGCAGGCGATCGGGCGCTTCGGCGCGCTGCGCGGAGGCTGGCTGGCGACCCGCCGGATCGGCCGCTGCCACCCCTTCCACCCGGGCGGCCTCGACCCCGTGCCGCCCAAGAACGACGGAAACGGCTGAATGTCCGACACCCTGATCGTCAACGCCCGCCTGGTCAACGAGGGCCGGGAGTTCGAGGGCGACCTGCGCGTTGCCGGCGGGAGGATCGCCGCCATCGGCAGCGGCCTGGCCACACGGCCTGGCGAGACCGTGGTCGACGCCGCCGGCCGACGGCTGCTGCCCGGCATGATCGACGACCAGGTGCATTTCCGCGAGCCGGGTCTGGAGCACAAGGCCGACATCGCCAGCGAGTCGGCCGCGGCCGTCGCCGGCGGCCTGACCAGCTTCATGGACATGCCCAACACCAGCCCGCCGACCCTGAACGCCGCGGCGCTGGAGGACAAGTACGCGCGCGCCGCCGGCCGCGCCCACGCCAACTATGGCTTCTACTTCGGCGCCAGCAACGACAACCTCCAGGACGTGCGCGGCATCGACCCGAAGGCGACCCCGGGCCTGAAGGTGTTCATGGGCGCCTCCACCGGCAACATGCTGGTCGACGACCCCGAGACCCTGGACGCGATCTTCCGCGACACGCCGGTGCCGATCATCACGCACTGCGAGGACACGCCGACCATCGACGCGATCCTGGCCGAGTACCGGGCGAAATACGGCGACGACATCCCCGCCGCCTGCCATCCCGACATCCGCTCGCGCGAGGCCTGCATCAAGTCCACGCGCCTGGCGCTGGAACTGGCGCGGCGCCACGACACCCGCCTGCACGTGCTGCACATCTCCACCGCCGACGAACTGGCGCTGTTCGAGCGCGGGCCGATGATCCGCGCCGACGGCAGCCGCAAGCGCATCACCGCCGAGACCTGCATCCATTTCCTGCGCTTCGACCGTGCCGACTACGCGCGCCTGGGCCACCAGATCAAATGCAACCCGGCGATCAAGGACGCCTCCGACCGCGCGGCGCTGCTGGCCGCGCTGGCCGACGACGTGATCGACGTGCTGGCCACCGACCACGCGCCGCACACCTGGGAGGAGAAGCAGAATCCCTACGTGCGCGCGCCCAGCGGCCTGCCGCTGGTGCAGTTCGCGCTGGTCGCCGCGCTCGAATGCGTGCACGAGGGCCATTTCGACACCGCGCGCGTGGTGCAGAAGTTCGCGCACGCGCCGGCGCAGCTGTTCGACGTGAAGGAACGCGGCTTCCTGCGCGAAGGCTATTTCGCCGACCTGGTGCTGGTCGAGGACACGCCGTTCACCGTGCGCCGCGAGGACGTGCTGTCCAAATGCGGCTGGTCGCCGTTCGAGGGCACCCGCTTCCGCTCGCGGATCGCCTCGACCTGGGTCAATGGCGCGCTGGCCTGGGATGGCGCGCGGCTGGCCGGCGCGCCCGCCGGCAGGCGTCTGGAGTTCGCGCGTTGAGGTGGAGCCGACGCCCGCTGTCGCGGGCGCTGGTGGCCGCCGCCCTGCTGCTGTCGGCCTGGGCCTGCCCGGCATCCAACGAGCCGGCGCAGGGTGCAGGCGTCGACTCCGATCAGCGCGTGGTGTTTCCGGCCAGCGTGCCCCAGGGTGCGATGGTGATCGGCAAGGTGCCGCCCGGCAGCCGGGTCGATTACGCCGGCCGCAGCCTGCGCACGACCGGCTACGGCACGGTGGTGTTCGGGGTCGGCCGCGACACCGCAGGGCCGCTGACGGTGCAGGTCACCCGCCCCGACGGCAGCAGCGAGCAGGCCCGCATCGCGGTCGCGCCCCGCGACTGGCCCCTCCAGCGCGTGGACGGGGTGCCGCCCAGGACGGTCGATCCGCCGCCGGCGACCGCCGAACGCATCCGCCGCGAGCAGGCGCGCGTGGCCGAGGCCCGGCTGCGCGACGACGCCCGCGCGGATTTCGCCCGCCCCTTCCTCCAGCCGGTCGAAGGCCGCATCAGCGGGCGCTTCGGCCGCGCGCGCGTGTACAACGGCAAGCCCGGAGCGCCGCATTCGGGCATGGATATCGCCGCGGCCAGCGGCACTCCGGTGCGGGCGCCGGCCGCCGGCATCGTGACCTTTGCCGAAGCGGACCTCTACCTCACCGGCGGCACCCTGCTGATCGACCATGGCCACGGCATCAGCAGCAATTTCCTGCACCTGTCGCGCATCGATGTGCGGGTGGGCGACCGGGTCGAACAGGGACAGGTGGTCGCAGCGGTGGGGTCGACGGGCCGGTCGACGGGGCCGCATCTGCATTGGGGAATGAGCTGGTTCGACGTCCGGATCGATCCGCAGCTGGTGCTGGAACGCGGCAACTGAAGCCCCGGCGCAAGCTGTTCGGCTAGTGCCGCGTGGCGACGCGTTCCGTCGTCGCCGCCCTGTCGTGTCCGACGCGACCTCAATCCGCTCCGCGCTGCATCAGCCGGCCCAGCCACCGCAGGCTCGGCGAGGCCCTGAGGTCCTGTGGCGAGACCAGCCGCGGGTTGGGATCCGGAATCACCGTGCCATCGCCGTCCAGCGCCTGCAGCGCCGCGTCGGAAGCCGTCGCCGCACGCAGGGCGCCCTGGCCCAGCACCGCCTGGCGTGCGGCTTCCAGCTCGGCATCGCTGATCCCGGGCAGCGCGTCCGCATCGGCGTGCAGCGCCTGCAGTTCGCCGCTGCGCAGCGCATTCAGGCGCAGTCGCGCGGGCTGCAGCCGCACCTGCCCCTCGGGATGGAGCAGCGGCCAGATCTCGTCGAACAGCGCCTTCCAGTCGATCTCCGGGAACGGGGTGGTGCCGCGCGGCCCGACCACGATCACGGGCGTCAGGCGGCCTGGAGGCAGCACCGCGCACTCTGCGTAGGCGCGGTACACCACTTCGCTGCAGACCATGCGACCGGTCTGCTCCGGCAAGGCATGGTCGAAGGCCACACGCACGAGCAGGCGCCCCCAGGGATGCTCCGGCCACTTGCCGCGTACCGCCATGATCGCGCCGAACAGCGCCAGCTGGTCGACCGGGTATGGCGTACCGAGCATGCCCAGCGCCCTGGCCAGGACGGCGGCACCATCCGCCTGGTCCAGCGCCCCGTCGGGGCCCTCCATGCGCAGCGCGTCGATGAAGTGGTAATGCGCCTGGTCGGCCAGGCGGGTCGCCAGCGGATAGCGGCGCACGCCGACCGTGGAGGCTTCGACCAGATCGCCGGCATCGGCCACCAGCGCGGCGTGGCTGTAGATGCTGTCGCTGGCCCATGCGATCAGGTCCGACAGGGGACCCTCCCCCATCATCAGCAGCACATCGCCGGTACGGAGTTCGGCCACCGGCAGCAGCGCCGCGGCGGCCGGAACGGCAGGCATGTCCATCTCGCGTTTCCTTCTGTCAGGTGGTCCAGAGTCCGTCCGGAGGGTTCGCGCCGGTCGCACGGTCGCGTCCGGCCGACTTGCTGGCGTACAGCGCGGTGTCGGCCCGTTCGAACAGGCTGGCCATGGATTCTCCAGCCGTCAGTTCGGCCACCCCGATGCTCAGCGTGACGCGGATGCTGGTCTCGGGCATCGACAGCGGCCGGCAGTTGACCGAGACCCGCATGCGCTCGGCGATCCGCAGCGCCGAGTGCGCATCCTGCCCGGGCAGCACCACCAGGAATTCATCGCCGCCGTAGCGGCCGAGACCGTCCTGGCGACGCAGCTGGTTGCGCAGGCGCCAGGACACGATCCGCAGGCACTGGTCGCCGACGCTGTGGCCATGGCGGTCGTTGATGCCCTTGAAGCGGTCCACGTCGACGAAGGCGATCGACAGCGGCTCGGCGCGCGCCCGGGCGCGCTCGACGGCCTGGAACAGGCGCTCTTCGATACCGTGCCGGTTGAGGGTCTTGGTGACCGGGTCGATGGTCGCCTGCAGACTGGCGTGGTCGCGGTCGCGCCGCAACTGCAGCAGCTTGTCCGACAGTCCAAGCGCCAGGAGCAGGCTGGCGAGCACGAAACTGCCGGCCAGCCCCTGCCCCAGCCAGGTCGGACCGACCCACAGCCCCACCATCTGCGCCGCCGACAGCACGCAGAACAGCATCAGCGCGCTCCAGGACACCAGCACCACGCGCGCCACGCGTTCGCCGCGGAGCGACAGCCAGGCGCTGGCCACCAGCAGCACCGCCGCCGAGTAGAGCAGCGCGAAATTGCCCGTGATGTGCGTCAGCTTCGTGGCCCCGAACAAAGACAGCGCGGCCGTGATCGCCGCGATGCCGGTGCCAACGTGCAGCAACCGGCCGAACCGGGGCGCCTTGCGCCGCAGGCCCAGATAGCTGCCCTGGAACAGGTTGCTGAAGACCACGCCGAGGCAGGCGATGACGCGGTTGGCCTCGGCGCCACGACCGAAAAGCGCGTCCAGGCCGGGGACCCAGCGGAAGTCTCCACTCACGGCGGACAGGTAGCCGATGGCGCAGACCAGCATGGCGCTGAAGTAGCCATAGCTGCGCTCGCCGGTCCCGCCCCAGAACGCCAGGCCCAGGATCGCCAGCACCGCCAGGCTGGTGATGACAAAGCTGCGCCAGGCCACGAACACCAGATCCTCGCGATGGACCTGGTCGAGCGGTTCGACCGAGAGCGGCGACACGATGCTGGAAAGATGCTCCACGCGCAGCCACACCGCCTGCCCTGCCAGAATGCCGTCGGGCAGCGCGATCACCAGCGCGCGGTGCGAATAGCGGTCATCTACATGCGCGCCGTAGAGCGAGTGACGCGTCGGCGCGCGGGCGCCCGGCGGCCACGCCTCCACCCGGTACAGGAAGGGCGAGCGCATCACCAGCTGGGGTGCCGGGCCGGCAGAGACCGGTCCGCTGGCCTCGATCCGCCACCACTGCGCCTTGCGTTCGAACTGGCGGATGTAAGGCCGATCCTGGGGCGCGGCCAGACGGGCGTCGTGCAGGCCGGCCAGGACCTCGGCGGCCGGCGGATCGTCGCGCAGTTCGCGGACGATCAGCTCCGTTGCGCCCGCCAGCGACGGGCACAGCAGCAGCAGGCACAGCAGCCAGCTGCACCAGCCCCGATGATGCCGAGGATCCCCCATAGCGCGATGCTAGCCCAACGCCGCGACGTTGGGCATCGATTTTTCGCCGGATCAGCCCGCCGAACTGACGCGCGCCACCGCGTCGTGGGCATGCAGGCTTTCGAAGTGCGAGACGGTCGCCTCGAAGCGTTCGATCCGGGCGTCCGCCTGCAATGCGGCCGCCACCCGGCGCGCTGCGTCCTCGCAGAACATGAGGTTGGCCGCATTGAGCGCAGCGAAGGCCTGCTCGTCCTCGCGCTTGACCGCGGTCTGGACCGGGGTGCCCAGCGCAGCCTCGATCGCGTCGACCAGCTCGGCCAGCGGCAGACCGTCGAAGGCCGGACGCAGGGTGACGCGGATATCGGCGCGGCTGCGCTGCGCGTGCGGGGTGCCCGCCAACCCGCGCGGAGACGCCAGCCAGTCGTGCACGGCCGTGCCCGACAGCGGCGCCGCGCCCGCGAAATCCTCGGCGAAGCGCTCCGCGTTCAACTGCCGCGACAGCGCCGCGGACGCCGGGCAGGTGCTCGAGTACTCGACCGAGAACCCGAGTTCGAGCGTCAGGTGGCCGCCGCCCAGTTCCGCCGCCAGCTCGACCGGATAGGTCTTCCAGCCGCTGTAGCCGCTGGCCAGCGCGGGCCGGCGCAACAGGTGCCCGTAACGGATCAGCAGCCGCGCGCGGGACGACAGGCCCTGCTGCGAATCGATGCAGTCCTGCAACACCCGCCGCAGCATGGCGTGCCCCGGCTGCTCGCTGGCGAGCGCATCCTGCAGGCGCAGGTACAGCCGCGACATGTGGATGCCGCGCGCGTCGGGGTTGCGCAGATCGACGGCGACGTCCACCGAGGCCGGCACCATGATCGGCGTCCCGCCCTCGCCCGCGATGCACACCGGCAGCGCGATGCGGTCCATGCCGACCCAGTCGAGCGCGCGCGCCGCACGGGCGGCGTCGCCGGCGACATCGGGCAGGGAGCGGGCAGGAATCAGGGTCACGGCAACGTCCAACAGCGGGAAAGGCGACAGTTTACCGGCGCCGCGCCGCCCACCCGCGCAACGCTGCGTTGTGGCTAGCCGCGGCGGGCCGCACGCCAGCCGGACAGCAGCAGGCCGAACGTCGCGGGACGCGCCTGAGACTGTCCTGCCGCCTGGCGCCGCAGATGCGCCCGCAACGCCACCTGGTGCAGGCACCGGGGCCTGGTCAGCCCGGCCGCCGGTCCGGGGGCCGGACCACGACCGGTCGCGCCGCCCTGCGTCAGCGCACGCAGGGCATCGAGATCGTCGTCCACCGCGGCCAGTGCCGCGGCGGCCTGGCCGGAGCCGCCGAACAGGGCCGCCTCGCAGGCCAGCACGGCCGCGGCGAACGCCTTTAGCGCGCCGGCGTCCGCGTCCGCAGCCGAGCGGGTCTGCGGCAGCGACGCCAGCGCGCGGCCCAGGGTGTCCCAGGGCGCCGCCAGGCGCTGCAGCGCCTGGCCGAGCGGATGCCTGCGCGCGCCCCGCTGCCAGCCGAGCAGCTCTTCCTGCCACCAGGCGAGCTTGGCCAGGCCGGGGGTGGGGTCGGTCCCTGCCCAGGCGGCATCGCCCAGCTCGTCGAGCAACGCGTACCAGGCGGCGACGGTGCCGCGCTGGGGCGCGGGCACGAACACCGAGAGCAGCTCCCATTCGGGCCAGCGGGCGCGCCACTTGCCGAGAAAACTGTCGAGCGAGTCCGGATCGTTCATCGAGTCATTGTAGGAGGGCGCCGCGCCGGCACGCCGCCGGAGCGGCCTGCCGCAGGCTAAGGCTGGGCGGGCCAGGCCGCCGGATCGAGCAGATCCACCGGCGCCCGCACCATCGCATCGCCCTGCCAGGTCGCCGGATCGTCGTCGTCGAGCCGGTACCCCCATAGCGCCACCACCGAGGCCATGCCGGCGGCGCGCGCGGCGTCGATATCGCGGCGATCGTCGCCAACGTAGGCGCAGGCCGACGGCGCAACGCCGATCGCCTGAGCCGCGTGCAGCAGCGGCAGCGGGTGCGGCTTGCGCTCGGCCAGCGAGTCGCCCCCCACCAGCACGCCGCTGCGGCGGTCCCAGCCCAGCATCGGCAGCAGGTCCCGCGCCAGCCCCTCGGGCTTGTTGGTGACGATCCCCCAGCGCACCCCGTCGCCCTCGAGCGCCGACAGCATCGCCTCGATGCCGTCGAACGGACGGCCATGGCGGCCCAGCTCCTCGCGATAGACCGCCAGGAACTCCGGCACCAGCTCGGGCACGCGATCGGCCGGCACATCCGGGAACGCGGCCGCGGCCATCGCCCGCGCGCCGCGCGAGACATGCGGCCGGAGCGCCTCGAGCACCATCGGCGCCCTGCCCCGCGCCTGCCGCATGCGGTTGACGGTGGCGAGCATGTCGGGCGCGCTGTCGAGCAGGGTGCCGTCCAGGTCGAACAGGACGCCGCGCGGAAAACGACGCGGCTGGCAGGCAGCGGACATCCCGCGCCCTACGGCTTCAGCGCGCAGGCGAGGTAGTTGACATCCGTGCGCGAGATCACCCGCGCCGAGTTCCGCCAGGGTTCGTACATCAGGCCGCTGACATCCTCGAGCTCCAACCCGGCGGCACGCAGCCAGGACGCGAGTTCGGACGGGCGGATGAATTCGCTGTAGCGGTGGGTACCAGTGGGCAGCAGGCGCGCGACGTACTCGGCGCCCACGATCGCCAGCGCGAAGGCGGCGGGCGTGCGGTTGATGGTGGACACGAACAGGCGGCCGCCCGGGCGCAGCAGGGCCGCGCAGGCGGCGAGGATGGCGGCCGGATCGGGCACGTGCTCGAGCATTTCCATGCAGGTGACCGTGTCGAAGCTCCCCGGCTCGGCGCTGGCCAGCTGTTCCACGGGCTGGACCCGGTAATCGACCTCCACGCCGGACTCGAGCGCGTGCAGACGCGCCACCTTCACCAGCTCGGGCGCCAGGTCCAGCGCGGTGACCTTCGCGCCCGCCTTCGCCATCGCCTCGCTGAGCAGGCCGCCGCCGCAACCCACGTCCAGCACCCGCGCACCGGCCAGCGGCGCACGCGCGGCCACATAGCCCAGGCGCGCGGGGTTGAGCGCATGCAGCGGCTTCTGCGGGCCGTCCGGATCCCACCAGCGGTTGGCGAGCGCGGCGAACCGGTCCAGTTCGGCCTGGTGGAAGTTGGAAGCGGCGGAAGCGGAATTCATGGCATCGATCTCTAGGTTGCGTCGTGCCGGCAGGGCCGGCGCTGCGATTGGAGTGGGCGCGGGGCGAATTCAGCCGACCCGGATGCCGGCGATCCGCTCCCGCCACTGCCGGGCATTGGCGACGATGGCATCGGCGTCCATGTCCACCAGCGCGCGGCCACGCAGCTTCGCGCGGCCAGCGATCCAGACATCGTCCACCTGGTGGCGGCCGGTGGCGTAGACCAGCTGCGACACCACGTGGTGCAGCGGCTGGGTTTCCAGCGCCGAGAGGTCCACGCAGGCCAGATCGGCCTGCTTGCCCGGCTCGATCGACCCCACCAGATGGTCGAAGCCGATCGCCTTCGCGCCGCCCAGGGTGGCCGCGCGCAGCGCGGTGAAGGCGTCGAGTGCGGCCGCGTCGCCCGCGACCGCCTTGGCGAGGATCGCGGCGGTGCGGGTCTCGCCGAACATGTCCAGGTCGTTGTTGCTGGCCACGCCGTCGGTGCCGATCGCCAGGGTCACGCCCGCACGCTCCAGCGCGCAGGCCGGGCAGAAGCCCGAGGCGAGCTTGAGGTTGGATTCGGGGCAGTGCACGACGCCCACGCCGCGCTCCGCGCAGAGGTGGATCTCGGCCTCGGTCAGCTGGGTCATGTGCACCGCGATCAGGCGATCGTTGATCAGGCCCAGCCGATCCAGGCGCGCGATCGGGCGCTGGCCGTACTCCTTCAGCGACTGCTCCACCTCCTGCGCGGTTTCGTGCAGGTGCAGGTGCACGGGCACATCGAGCTGGTCGGCCAGCATGCGCACCCGCTCGAAATTGGCGTCGTTGACGGTGTACGGCGCGTGCGGCGCGAATGCAGTCGCCACCAGTGGATCGTCGCGCCACTGGTCATGGACGGCGCCGGCCTTGTCGAAGTACTCGTCGTCGCTGGCCGCCCAGGCGGTGGAGAAATCGATCACCGGCAGGCCGACGCGTGCGCGGAAGCCGTGCTTGCGGTAGGTCGCAGCCTGCACGTCGGGGAAGAAATAGTTCTCGTTGACGCAGGTGACGCCGCCGCGCAGCAGCTCGGCGATCGCCAGGGTCACGCCGTCCTCGACGAAGGCCGGGCTCATCACCGCGCCCTCGATCGGCCAGATGTGCTGCTGCAGCCAGACCTTCAGAGGCAGGTCGTCGGCGATCCCGCGCAGCAGGGTCATCGGGTTGTGGGTATGCGCGTTGACCAGGCCGGGAATCAGCGCACCATCAGGGCGCGACACCGTCTCGCGCGCGGTGAAGCGGGAGCGGGCCTCTGCGATCGGCAGCACCGCGACGATGACGCCATCGCATATCGCCACCGCATGGTCTTCGAGCACCACCCCGTGCGGTTCGACGGGGACCACGTATCCGGCTTCGATCAGCAGGTCGCAGCTCTGGGGAACGGACAGATCGGTCATGCCCGACATTCTGACAGGTCGCATCCGACAGCGCGTTGACAGTGCAACGGAGCAGACGCGTCAGAGCTGTGGCTCACGCATCGCCGGGCTGCGGCCCGGACGCACGCCGCGCCGCCCGTCAGGGCCCTGCCGCCTGCGGAGCTCGACACCGGCGCCGCCGCGCTCCGGCAACGGAATCCGGATGGATTGCGAACCCATGCGCGAGGATCCTGGCGCGCGCGGCGGCCGCGGGAGGCAATGGCGACCGGCGCGGGCAAGGCGACGCCCTTCGCCTCCGGCGGCGACGGCCGCCCGTTCGCGGCCCGGCAACCGCCATGGCCGCGCGCGGAGGCGCGCGGCCATGGCATCACTTGACGCGGCTGACGTACTCGCCCGAGCGGGTGTCGACCTTGATCACTTCCTCCTGCCCGACGAACAGCGGCACGCGCACCACCGCGCCGGTTTCCAGGGTGGCCGGCTTGCCGCCGCCGCCCGAGGTGTCGCCGCGCACGCCCGGGTCGGTCTCGGTGATCTTGAGTTCGACGAAGTTCGGCGGCGTCACCATGATCGGGCTGCCGTTCCACAGGGTGACCACGCAGGTCTCCTCGCCCTTGAGCCACTTCTCCGCGCCGCCCATGCCGGCCTGGTCGGCCTGCACCTGCTCGAAGCTCTCCGGGTTCATGAAGTGCCAGTACTCGCCGTCGCTGTAGAGGTACTGCATGTCGGTATCGACCACGTCGGCCGCCTCGACCGAATCGGTCGACTTCATGGTGATTTCCTGCACGCGACCGGTCTTGATCAGGCGGTAGCGGACGCGGGTGAAGGCCTGGCCCTTGCCGGGCTTGACGTAGTCGGTCTCGGTGATGATCGCCGGTTCGTTGTGGACCAGGATCTTCTGGCCGTTCTTCACGTCGTTCATGCCCAAAGTGGCCATGGAGTCTCCTGCTTGGCCGCGCACGGGCGGCTAGAATGATGGATCGGACACCCGGCAGCGCCGGGCAAGGAATAGCGACCCCTCATGATAACTGCTGCCCCCACCCGGCTGCAGCCGCAGGGCTGGCAGCAGGCCTGGCGCGAGGCCATCCGCGACCCGCGCGAGCTGCTGGCGGTCCTTGGCCTGGAGGGCCGGGTGGCCGTCTCGGAAGCCGCGGCCGCCCAGTTCGCGCTGCGCGTGCCGCGCGCGTTCGCCGCGCGCATGCGGCCTGGCGATCCGAAGGATCCGCTGCTGCGCCAGGTGCTGCCGCTGGATGAGGAGCTGCGTCCCGTGCCCGGCTTCGGGCTGGATGCGGTGGGCGATGCCGCCGCCGGTGCCGGCCAGGGCGTGATCCGGAAGTACACGGGCCGCGCCCTGCTGGTGGCCACCGGCAGCTGCGCGGTGAACTGCCGCTACTGCTTCCGCCGCCACTTCCCCTACGCCGAGCAGAGCGCAGCGGCGGGCAGTTGGCGCAGCGCGGTCGAGACGATCGCGGCCGACGATTCGCTGCACGAGGTGATCCTCTCGGGTGGCGATCCGCTGTCGCTGGCCACCCCCAAGCTGGCCGACCTGACCGCTGCGGTGGCCGGCATCGCGCACGTGCGCCGCCTGCGCATCCACACGCGGCTGCCGGTGGTGCTGCCTGAACGGGTGGACGAGGCACTCGAGACCTGGCTGGCCGCCCTGCCCTGGCCGGTGGCGGTGGTGGTGCACGCCAACCACGCGCAGGAGTTCGATGCCGGGGTCGACGCCGCGTTGGGCCGGCTGCGCGCGGCCGGCGCCGTGCTGCTCAACCAGGCGGTCCTGCTGCGCGGAGTGAACGACAGCCTCGACGCGCAGGCCGCGCTGCATGAACGCAGCTTCGCCGCGGGTGTATTGCCCTACTACCTGCACCAGCTCGACCGGGTCGCGGGCGCCGCCCATTTCGAGGTTCCGGACGAGGTCGCGCTCGCCCTGCATGCGGCCATGCGCGACCGTCTGCCGGGCTATCTGCTGCCGCGGCTTGTGCGCGAAGTGGCGGGCGATGCCGCCAAGCGGCCGCTGTGGCCGACGACGATGGACGCAGGCGGGCGCCCATGGCATAACGCGAGCCACGGGGGAGAGAACGCATGTCGATGAAGCCTGACAACGCCTTGCGCCTGCTGATCGTGGACGATCGGGTCGAGGACGCCGAGGCGCTGGTCAGCAGCCTGCGCAACGCAGGGATCGCGGTCCGCCCGGTACGGGCTGCCAGCACCGAAGAACTCGCGGCCGCCCTGACCGGGCCTGCCGACCTGGTGCTGGCCGCACTCTCCTCGCAGTCGCTGCCCTTCGCCGAAGCGGTCCAGCTGGTCACCGGCTGCGGCAAGGACCTGCCGGTCATCGCCATCGCCGACGAGCTGGACGAGGCCCGCTACGACGCCGCGCTGGGCACCGGCGCGCGCACGGTCGTGGTCCGGCACCGCCCGCAGCAGGTGTTGTCGCAGGTACGCAATGAATGGGCCGATCTCGATGCCCGTCGCGCGCAGCGCCGGCTCGAGGCACGCGTGCGCGAAACCGAACGTCGCTGCGACGCGCTGATCGAGTCCTCGCGCGACCCCATCGCCTACATCCACGAAGGCATGCACATCCGCGCCAATGCCGCCTACCTGGAGATGTTCGGCTACGAGGATTTCGAGGACATCGAAGGCATGTCACTGCTGGACATGATCGCGCCCCAGCACGTGGAAGGCTTCAAGCAGCTGCTCAAGTCGATGGCCAAGGGCGAGGCGCCGCCGCCGCGCTACGAGCTGGAAGCGCGCGACCTGGAAGGCAACGCCTTTCCCGCCTCGATGGATTTCACCCAGGCCCAGTACGAAGGCGAGGCCTGCCTGCAGGTGGTGTTCCGCCGCCAGGAGTTCGACCCGGAACTGGCCCAGGAACTCGAGGAACTGCGCCAGCGCGACCAGGTGACCGGCCTGCTCAACCGGCCGACCTTCCTGCGCTCACTGGAGGATGCGGTCGACGACGCAGGCCAGAACAACGGCCAGCACGGCCTGTTGATGATCGAGCCCGACCATTACCACCGCCTGCTGCAGGAAATCGGCCTGGAGTCGGCCGACGCACTGCTGGCCTCGATCGGGCAGCGGCTGCAGGCCCTGCTGCAGCAGGGCGACCTCGGCGGCCGGGCGATCGCCGCGCGCTTCTCCGAGCACACCCTGGCCGTGCTGCTGCGCGGCAGCGACTATGCCGGCACCTGCGCGCTCGCCGACCGGATCCTGGCGGCGTTCTCGGCCGACGTGTTCCAGATCGGCGCGCGCTCCAGCGTGATCACGCCCAGCATCGGCGGCGTGCAGATCGGCGAGAAGATCGCCAGCGTCTCGCAGGTGCTGGCCAAGGCCACCCAGGGCGTGGAATCGTCCAGCGGCGTGGGCGGCAACCGCTACGAGATCTTCGACCCGGCGGCGGTGGACCGCGCCGAGGAAGAGCATGTACGCGCCTGGGTGGCGCGCCTGCGCGAGGCCCTGGACAACCAGCGCTTCGTGCTCCACTACCAGCCCATCATCAACCTGCAGGGCGACACCGGCGCCACCTACGAGGCGCTGATGCGCCTGGATCCGGGCGACGGCCAGCTCATCGCCCCCACCAACTTCCTGCAGATCGCCGAGGAACACGCCCTGCTCGGCGAGATCGACCGCGCGGTGCTGGGCCAGGCGATTGCCGCGATCGGCCAGCGCATCGCCGCGAACCGGCCCACCACCCTGCTGGTCAAGGTCAGCCAGGCGGCCCTCGACGATCCGGAGCTGGCGGAATTCATCGGCCAGCAGCTGCAGGCCCACGGCGTGCCGGGCGAGTACCTGGTGCTGCAGCTGCCCGAGGCCAAGGTGTTCACCCACCTCAAGGCGACCCAGGCCTTCGCCGACGCGATCGGGCGCTTCGACTGCCGGCTGTCGCTGGAGCAGTTCGGGATGGGCCTGGATTCGTTCCAACTGCTGGCCCACCTCAAGCCGAACCTGCTCAAGATCGACCGCAGCTTCATCGAGGACCTGCCGCGCAGCGCCGACAGCCAGACCCGGGTGCGCGAGATCGCCAACCGCGCGCGCGAACTGGGCATCCGCACCATCGCCGAGCACGTGCAGGACGCAGCCAGCATGTCGATCCTGTTCTCGTCGGGAGTCGACTACGTGCAGGGCTACTTCCTGGCCACGCCCGGCCCGACGATGAACTACGACTTCGAGTAGCCGCGGGCGCGGGTCCGGACGAAGAAAAGGCGCCGGTCTCCCGGCGCCTTTCTTCCGATCGCCAACGGTAGCCGGCGCGTCAGACCGCGATGCCCTCGCGCAGCGTCTCCGGCGGCGCGTTGCGCAGGGCGGCGATACGCTCCTCCAGCGGCGGATGGCTGAGCAGCAGGCGACGCAGGCCGAACCCCATGGCGCCACTGATGCCGAAGGCGGCGATCTGCTTGGGCAGGGTGTTGGCACCCTGGTTCTGCGCCAGCCGCTGCAGCGCGGCGATCATCTTCTCGCGGCCGGCCAAGGCAGCACCACCGGCGTCGGCGCGGAACTCGCGATGGCGCGAGAACCACATCGCGATCATGCTGGCGAACAGGCCGAACACCATGTCCAGCACGAACACCACCGCGAAATAGCCCAGCCCGCCACCGCCGTTGTCGCGGCCGCCGCTGAGGTAGCCGTCCACCACCCGGCCGACCACGCGCGCCAGCACGATCACGAAGGTATTGAGCACGCCCTGCAGCAGGGCCATGGTCACCATGTCGCCATTGGCCACGTGGGCCACCTCGTGGGCGAGCACGGCCTCGGCCTCGTCCTTGTCCATCGAGCGCAGCAGGCCGGTCGACACCGCGACCAGGGCGTTGTTGCGGTTGGCGCCGGTGGCGAAGGCATTGATCTCGGGGGCGTCGTAGATCGCGACCTCGGGCATGCCGATGCCGGCGGCCTGGGCCTGCCGCGCGACGGTGTCCACCAGCCAGCGCTCGACCTCGTTGCGCGGCTGCTCGATCACGTGCGCGCCACTGAAGCGCTTGGCGGTCCACTTCGACATGAA
Organism: Luteimonas campi; assembly: GCF_051162505.1. NCBI lineage: Bacteria > Pseudomonadati > Pseudomonadota > Gammaproteobacteria > Lysobacterales > Lysobacteraceae > Luteimonas > Luteimonas campi. The sequence continues at coordinate 64,426 of NZ_JBNWEM010000001.1, read as the reverse complement.
CAGCGAGATCAGCGAGCCGCCGAAGCCGAACAGTGCGGCCATGATCAGCAGGCCGCCGAAGGTGGACGGGTTCACGCCGAGGATCGACATGACGATGCTGACCAGGGCCAGCACCGCGAGGTTGGTAAGCAGGAACAGGGTGATGCGCTTGAACATGGAGTGTCTTCCGGAGGCCGGCGTCATCGGGCGCCGGTCGTGGGGATCGATTATGGTTCACCACCCTGAATTTCAAGTCATCGACTCGCACGGCCCCGCGCCTGTTCAGCCATGTCCGACCGCATCGCCTACCGGGGCCGGTTCGCGCCCTCGCCCACCGGCCCGCTGCACCTGGGCTCGCTGGTCGCCGCCCTGGGCAGCTGGCTGATGGCGCGCCGCGCGGGCGGACAGTGGCTGGTGCGGATCGAGGACCTCGATCCACCGCGCGAAGTGGCCGGCGCGGCCGATGCGCAGCTGCGCACGCTCGCTGGCTTCGGCCTGCGCAGCGACGGGGCGGTCCGGCAGCGCGATCGCGAGCCGGCCTACCGGGCGGCGCTGGAGCGGCTCCTGGCCAGCGGTGACGCTTTCGCCTGCCACTGCAGCCGCGCGGCGCTGGCGGATAGCGGCGGCATCCACCGCGCCTGCATCCCGGGCGCACGCCGCGACCACCCGGCGATCCGCCTGCGCGTGCCGGCGGGCACCGTGATCGGTTTCCACGACGCGGTCCATGGACGCATCGAGCAGGACCTGGCCGCCAGCGTCGGCGATGTCGTACTGCGCCGCGCCGATGGCCTCTGGGCCTACCAGCTGGCCGTCGTGGTCGACGATGCCGACCAGGGCATCGCCGAGGTGGTGCGGGGCGCCGACCTGCTCGATTCCACCCCGCGCCAGATCCTGCTGCAGCAACGCCTGGGGCTGCCCACCCCGCGCTACCTGCACCTGCCCCTGGTGCTGGACGACAGCGGACAGAAACTGTCCAAGTCCCTCGCGGCACTGGCCGTCGACGCCACCGCGCCGATGGGGCCGCTGCACGTGGCCTGGCGCATCCTCGGCCAGGCGCCGCTGGCGAACGACGCTGCAACGCCCGGCGAGTTCCTGGCCCTGGCCGCGGCCGCGTTCGACCCCGGGCGCATTCCCCGCGGGCCGGTCCCGCTTCGCGCCGCGATGCACAACACCACTGTCGTCTGCCGCGACTAGACTGGAGCCGGTGCCGCAACGGCGGCGGAAGAGGACGAGACGACATGACCACGCGCGTGGCTCTGGTGACCGGCGGGACGGGGGGAATTGGCACGGCGATCTGCAAGAAGCTTGCGGACCAGGGCCACAAGGTGGCGACCAATTACCGCAGCGAGGAGAAGGCCCGCGCCTGGCAATCGCAGATGCAGGCCGAGGGTTACGACTTCACCCTGGTCAAGGGCGACGTCACGTCCCCGGAGGACGCGGCGGAGATGGTCCGCCAGGTGGAGGAGAAGCTGGGCCCGATCGAGATCCTGGTCAACAACGCCGGCATCACCCGCGACGGCACCTTCCACAAGATGAAGGCCGAGCAGTGGACCGATGTGATCAACACCAACCTCAATTCGGTGTTCAACGTCACCCGCCCGGTGATCGACGGCATGCGCGAGCGCAAGTGGGGCCGCATCATCCAGATCAGTTCGATCAACGGCCTCAAGGGCCAGTACGGCCAGGCCAACTACGCCGCGGCCAAGGCCGGCATGCACGGCTTCACCATTTCGCTGGCGCGCGAGAACGCCAAGCTCGGGATCACCGTCAACACGGTTTCGCCCGGCTATGTGGCCACCGACATGGTGATGGCGGTGCCGGAGGAAGTGCGCGCCAAGATCGCGGCCGACATCCCCACCGGCCGGCTGGGCAAGCCCGAAGAGATCGCCTACGCGGTGTCGTTCCTGGTCGACGAGCAGGCCGCCTGGATCACCGGCTCCAACCTGGACATCAACGGCGGCCACCACATGGGCTGGTGACCGCCGGCCGCCCCACCCCCGCGAAAGGCCGGCCCGTGCCGGCCTTTCCTTCGATCCCATCCCCGCGTCCCGTCCCGCCCGGCGGTCCGCCTGCGCGGCCGGCAGGGGCCCGCGGCCTCGGCTTGCAAGCCGTGCTGCGCTGCGCCATGCTGCGAGGCATCATCCTTCGAGCAGTTGCTCCATGGCCTCGACCCGGATCATCAAGAAATATCCCAACCGTCGTCTCTACGACACCGAGATCTCGAGCTACATCACGATCGAGGATGTGCGCCAGCTGATCGTCGACGGCGAGGAGTTCGAGGTCCGCGACGCCAAGTCCGGCGAGGACCTCACCCGGTCGGTGCTGCTGCAGATCATCGCCGAGCACGAGTCCGACGGCGAGCCGGTGCTGTCCACCCAGTTGCTGAGCCAGATCATCCGGTTCTACGGCGATTCGATGCAGGGGTTCATGGGCAGCTACCTCGAACGCTCGATGCAGGTCTTCCTCGACCAGCAGCAGCAGTTCCGCCAGCAGATGGGCGGCATGCTGGGCCAGACGCCCTGGGCGATGATGAACCAGCTCACCGAGCGCAACATGGAAATGTGGAAGGAATTCCAGAAGAACCTGATCGGCGGCGGCGCCGGCCAGAAGCCTGATCCGGAGCGCCGCGGCCGCTGACCGCGCACTCCCGCGGCGCGCACCGCGCCGCCTCCGCTCCCCGCTCCCCACCCGGATATTCCATGGACAATCGCGTCGCCGTCGTGACCGGCGGCATCGGCGGGCTCGGCTCGGCGATCTGCCTCGAGCTCGCCCGCGCCGGGCGGCGCGTCGTTGCCGCCGACCTGGGCACCGACCCTGCGCGCATCGCACGCTTCGAACAGCAGGTCTCCGGCTTCGACATCCGTTTCGCGGCGCTCGACGTGTCGGATTTCGACGCCTGCGCGGCGTTCGTGGCCGAGGTCGAGCAGGCGCATGGCGCGCTCGACATCCTGGTCAATGCCGCAGGGATCACCCGCGACACCACACTGCGCAAGATGGAGCGGGCGCAGTGGGATGCGGTGCTGTCGGTCAACCTCGACAGCGTCTTCAACCTGTGCCGGCATGTGGTCGAAGGGATGATGTCTCGCGGCTTCGGCCGGATCGTCAACATCAGTTCGGTCAACGGCCAGACCGGCCAGTTCGGCCAGACCAACTATTCCGCCGCCAAGGCCGGCATGCACGGTTTCACGATGGCGCTGGCTCGCGAAGTGGCGCGCAAGGGCGTGACCGTGAATTCGGTCTCGCCGGGCTACTGCGAGACGGCGCTGGTGGCGGCCATTCCCGAAGAGATCCGCCGCGACATCGTCGACCGCGTGCCGGTCGGCCGGCTCGGCCGGCCGGAAGAGATCGCGCGCACGGTGGCCTTCCTCAGCGACGATGCGGCCGGCTACATCACCGGCACCAACATCCCGGTCAACGGCGGCCTGTACATGGGGTTCTGACAGGCTGCGGCGCGCCGCGCCGTTCCCGCGGAAACACCGGCCCGGGCCGGCGGCACGAAGACCGTCAGCGCTGGCCTGCGCCCTGGGCAGCGCTGCAGAAGCGCTGGCGGTACTCCAGCGCCTTGGGCATCAGCGACTGCAGGTTGGCGATGCGGGTGCCCGGATTGGGATGCGTGGACGAGAACTCCGGCGGCGCCTGGCCGCCGCTCGCCTCGCCCATGCGCTCCCACAGCGGAACGGCCTCCTGTGGATCGAAACATGCGGCTGCGGCCAGCATCAGCCCGACCTCGTCCGCCTGGGTCTCGTGCTTGCGCGCGTAAGGCAGCAGGTAGCCGTAGCCCATCGCGGCCATGATCATCTGCTGCTGCTGCGGATCCATGCCGCTCATCGCGCCAGCCATCTGCCCCACCTGGCTGAGCTTCTGCTGGGCCATGCGCTGGGCCCCGTGCCGCAGCAGGGCGTGGGCGATCTCGTGCCCCATGACCACGGCCATCGCGTTCTCGTTCTGCGCCACCGGTACCAGGCCGGTATAGACCGCCATCTTGCCGCCGGGCAGGCAGAAGGCGTTGGCCTGGTCGGACTCGATGACGTTGACCTCCCACTGGAAGCTCTGGGAGAAGGTCGGGGCCGGCTGCCCGTTCTCCGCGGCGAGCGCGGCCTCCACCTCCGGCACCTTGTCCACCAGCCGGCGGGCGATGTCCTGGACCTGGCGGGCGATCTGCGAGTCCGCCGCGACCGGCCGCTCCTGGGCCAGGATCTCCTGGTAGGCCTGCAGTCCCAGCGCCTTCTCATCCTCGATCGACAGGCTGCGGTCGATCAGCACCGATTCGCCGGTGACCGCGTCCACCGACTGGTTGGAAAACCAGTAATAGGCGCCGTAGCCGGCGAACAGCAGCAGGATGATGAAGCGGGGGTTGATGCCGCGCCTGCCCGCGCCCGGCTGCTGCCGGTGGCGCCCACCAAACGGATCGCGTCGCATCGTCTACTCCTCCTCCCCTCGGAACCAGCCCTTAAAGATCGCGCACCACGCGGAAGCCGAGCCGCGCGTTGGTCGTGTCCACCGACGCCGGCGCGCGCCAGGCCGAACGCGTCTGCGCGGGTGAGCTGGCCCAGGAACCGCCGCGGATCACCTGGTCGCGGCAACCGGGGTTGATCCAGGCCGAACCATCTCCCGGCGCCCGCCGGTAGCCATCATGCCAGCAGTCGGCCACCCATTCGCTGACGTTGCCCGACAGGTCGTGAAGGCCCCATGGATTGGCTTCCATGCTGCCGACCGGCGCCGGACCCCAGTAGCCGTCGCCGTAGCCGGCGAAGGCATTGGTCCACGTGCGGCCGGCCGGGGAGCGGTCCAGCGCCCCGGTGGTGTTGGCCGCGCGCGGAGGTGGCTCGCCCTCGCCCCAGGGGAAGCGCGCGCGGTTGCCGGCCCGCAGCGCGTACTCGAATTCCGCCTCGCTGGGCAGGCGGTAGCGCCGCCCGGTCTGCGCGGACAGCCAGTCCACGTAGGCCTGGGCATCGCGCGCGCTCACGTGCACCACCGGCAGGCCGTCGTCGGCCGGACGGCCGAGGTAGTCGGTATGCCAGTCGGCGCCGCTGCTGCGCACGAAGTTGTTGCTGCGCTCGTCGTAGACCATGGAGAAGCCGCGCCGCGAAGCGCGCGTGCGATGGCCGGTGGCCGCGATGAAGCGTCGGTACTGGCCCACGGTGATCTCGCGGATCGACATGCCGAAGCCGCGCGCGAAGCGGATCGGATGGGCGGGCCGCTCATAGTCGCTGGCCTCGCGCTCGCCCTCCGGCGCGCCCATGGTGAACGCCCCATGCGGCACCACCGCCATCTGCGGGCCGCGACCGCCGGTCTGCAGCGCATCGGTGAACACCTGGCCGGGGGCGTACAGGCCGTAGTGCACGGCCAGGTCGATGCGCTCGCGCAGTTCCGCCGCGGCGGGATCGCCCGGACGCGCGATGCGCAGCAGTTCGGCCAGGTGGCGGCGGGCCAGGTCGATGCCGCCGAAACGGGGCAAGGCCTCGATGCCGAGGTCGCGCAGGCGGGCGATGCGCGTGGCGCGCATGCCGGCGACCCGCTCGCGCGCATCGGCCACGGTCTCGAGCCCGTCGTCGGGCCGCACTTCGGTGGCGTGGGCGAGCCAGCGCGCCGCGAGGTCGAAGTCGGCCGCGAGGGCGGCGTCTTCGGCGCGCCGGATCAGCGCGCTTTCCACCGCCGCCAGGCCCTGCCGGGCCCGCGGCTGCCCCGGCACCAGGTCGAGCGCGGCGCGGAATGCGGCCAGGGCGCCTCCTCCGTCCTCGCCCAGTTCGCCGACCGCCAGCGCCCGTTCCCCGGCCTGGTTGAAGGCGGACACGCGCTCGGCCAGGTCGACGCCGGCGAGGAATTCCTGCACGGACCCGTCCTGCGGATCGATCGCGCGCAGGATGGTGGCCAGCTCCAGCGCCTCGCCCAGCGCGGCATCGTCATCGCCCGCGCGCGCCAGCGACGCGGCGCCCGCCTGCAGCAACTGGCGCTGCGCGCGCCGCAGCCCGGCCTCGGCGAAGGCGCTGTGTTCGGGCAACGTCGACAGGGCCAGGTAGATGGGCACCGCGGCATCGGCATCCTCGTACAGCCGCCCTTCGGAGAGCGCTGCACTGGCGCGGGCGCGCAGTTCGTCCGGGTCGGTGCCTGCGAGGTCCACGGCCGGAGCGCGCCAGGTGAGGTCGGCCGCGCCGCTCTCGTCGCCGCTGATGGTGACGTTGCCGCTGGCGACCTCGGCCGCGGCAACCGGGACCTCGGAACTCGCCTCGTCGCGTGCACAGCCGGCGCACAGCGCTGCGCCGAACACGCACGCGATCCAGGCCCAGCGCAATCGGGACTCGCTCGACGACATCCGCGCCAGATTAAGCGATCGGAGCAGGCGGCGCGAAGGCGCCGCCGTCGCGCATTCCCGCCCGGGACACTTCCGCCATTGCCACGTCCGCCCGCGCGCCGTTAGGCTGCCGACCCATGTCGTCTTCGCCTCATTGGGTCACCGACCCCGCCGTCCTCCGCACGCATCTCGCCTCCGCCACCGCGCGCGTGGGCGTCGATACCGAGTTCATCCGCGAACGTACCTACTGGCCGCAGCTGTCGCTGGTGCAGGTGGCGATCGAGGTGCCGGACGCGCCGGAGCCGCGGATCCTGCTGCTGGACATGCTCGCCGAGGGCATGACCCAGGCGCTGGCGCCGCTGCTGTCCGACCGTTCCGTGCTCAAGATCATGCACAGCGCCAGCGAGGACCTGGTGGCGCTGCGGCAGGCCTGCGGCGTGGTGCCCGACCCCCTGTTCGATACCCAGATCGCCGCCTCGCTGGCGGGCATCGGCGCGGGCGTCGGCTACCAGCGGCTGGTGCAGGAGCTGCTGGGCATCGCCGTGGACAAGGGCGAGACCCGGTCGGACTGGATGAAGCGACCGCTCTCGCCGTCGCAGCTGGCCTATGCGGCCGAGGACGTGCGCCACCTGTTCGCCATGCACGATGCCCTCGACGCCAGGCTGCGGTCGCTGGGACGCGCGGACTGGTTCGCCGAGGACTGCGCGCGGATGCTGGACGGCGCGCGCCGCGACGAGGTCGAGCGCTGGCCGCACCTGACCCTGCGCAGCGCCCAGTTCCTCGACACGGACGGACAGCATCGCCTGCTGCGCCTGCTGCGCTGGCGCGAACAGCAGGCCAGGCACAGCGACCGCCCGCGCAACTGGGTGCTGGACAACGAACTGGCTGCCGCGCTCGCCCGCGACGCGCCGCGCGACGCGGCCGCGCTCGAGCGCCTGTTCGCCGCCCATCCCAAGGCGCCGCGCAAGCTGGCCGATGCGGTGCTGGCCGCCCTGTGGACGCCGCTGGAGGACGAGGCCGATGCGCCGGCGCCACGCACCAGCGAGCGCGACCGCAAGGCCCTGCGCCGCCTGCAGGACGCGGTGGCCGTGCGCAGCACCGAGCTGGGCCTGCCCGACGGCGTCCTCGCCTCGCGTCGCTGGCTGGAAACGCTGCTCGACGGCGAGGACTGGCCGGGCATGCTCTCGGGCTGGCGCCGCGCCGAACTCGAACCGGCCCTTTCGCCGCTGCTGGCCGTTGGCAGCGAGGCGGCGGCGCCGCTATAATGCGCCGCTCGTGGGGCCATAGCTCAGCTGGGAGAGCGCGTCGTTCGCAATGACGAGGTCGGGAGTTCGATCCTCCCTGGCTCCACCAATCGATTCAAGGACAAGGACAAGGCCGGGAAACCGGCCTTTTTCTTTGGTTCTTCTCCCAAGTGAGGGGATGTTGGGCGTCGTTGGAGCGTTCCGATCGGGGCTCCCGACGGACGCCGCGCCCTGCCGGCCGGGGATCGCTCTCCGCTCGGACGGGGCATCCTGCCCCGACTCGCGCGCAGAACATCCCTGTTTTGCTTGCCGCGATCCCCGGCCGGCAGGGCGCGGCTCACCGCTGCTGTTCGTTCGGTGCTCCGGCAGCTGGAAGTGTCCTGCTGATCGAAGCCGCGACAGAGACAGGCCCAGGGCCGTCCCGCTCCGGGGGTGCGGACAGCAGCACATGGATGTGCTGCGGCGGCGAGTGCGGCCATGGATGGCCGCCCAGGCCGGGGAGCAGCCCCCGGAGCGGGGCGGCCTCGGTCCGCAAGCCCCGATCCAACCCATCCCGGTCGCCAGGTTCCCCTCAAATAGGAGAAGAACCTTTTCTTTGCCCGCGCCGCGCCGCGACAGGGCGCCGCCCCGCCAGCGGCCTGCCTGTTGGGCCCGACCCGACGCCAGGCGGACGCGGGGATCGGGGCGCAGGCGCGCCTGCTTCAGCCGGGGACAGGCCGGTGGCCGCTATGCTCGGTCGCTGTCCACGGATGCCGCCATCCAGCGGTTCCGGTCGCTTCGCAACCCACCATCGCTTCGCCCATGTTCCCGATCGCATCCCTGCCCCGCCTGCTTCCTGCCGGCCTGCTGCTGGTGGCGCTGGCCGCCTGCGGCGGCGGCAAGGCTGTCCGCGACGTGGCCGCTGCGCCTGCCGACACGCCCGCAGCGCCGGCGCCGCCCCCGCTGCGGATCGGTCTGGCGCTGGGCGGCGGCGCGGCCAAGGGCTTCGCCCATATCGGTGCGATCAAGATGCTCGAGGCCAATGGCATCCGCGCCCACGTGGTCGCCGGTACCAGCGCCGGCAGCGTGGTCGGCGCCCTGTACGCCAGCGGCATGGATGCGTTCGAGATGCAGCGCCGCGCCGCCGCGCTGGACGAGTCGAGTCTGCGCGATGTGCGCCTGTTCGCCGGCGGGCTGGTGCAGGGCCAGGCGCTGCAGGACTACGTGAACCGCGAGATCGGCGGCAAGCCGATCGAACGGCTGGCCAAACCCTTCGCAGCCGTGGCCACGCGCCTGGACACGGGCGACCGGGTCGTGTTCGTGCGCGGCAATACCGGCCAGGCGGTGCGCGCCTCGAGCAGCGTGCCCGGCGTGTTCGAGCCGACCCGGATCGGCGACCGCAGCTATGTCGACGGTGGCGTGGTCAGTCCGGTGCCGGTGGACGCGGCGCGCCAGCTCGGCGCCGACCTCGTCATCGCCGTGGACATTTCCAGCAAGGCCGGCGGGACCACGCCCACGGCGCTTGCGGGCATCGTCAACCAGTCGATCACGATCATGGGCCAGACCCTGGGCCGGCAGGAGCTGGCGCGCGCTGACGCCGTGATCCGGCCGCAGGTCAACGACATCGGCCCGGTGAGTTTCGAGCAGCGCAATGCCGCGATCCTCGAGGGCGAGCGCGCCGCGTTGGCGGCACTGCCGGCGATCCGCGAGCGCATCGCCGCTGCCGAACGGGCGCGCCGCGACGAAGCCAGCCGTCGCAGGGCCGAAGCCGAAGCGGCGCGCACGCCCACCGACATCGACTGCGGCGACAGCTGGGTGCGCCGTCTCAACCCGTTCGCGAAGGACCGCCCCTGCGGTTGAGCCGGCCGCGCGCTTGATCCATGTCAAGCCGTGGACAGTTGGGTGCGGAAAACTTCCGTACGCAGGCGTGCGGTTGATTTCAATCAAATGCAGGAGGGCGCCCCGCGCCCACGATATCCCCGAACCCAACGTGGATATCGAGGAACCTCCTCATGAAACTGCTGCACACGAGTCTTCTTGCTTCGGCCCTTGTCCTGGCGATCGGTGCCGGCGCCTCCACTCCGGTCCACGCGGTCGACGCGCTGGAGCTGGTGAACGCGACGCTCGATGAGGCGTCGGACCTCGCATCCCTGCCCCGCCAGCAGGTCACCCTGCTGCGCCCGCCGTTCGTGCATGAGCACGACCAGGTCGCCAAGGGCGGTCCCAAGGTGGTGCAGTTCACCCTGCCCATCGTCGAGAAGGAAATCGTCATCGACGGCGAAGGCACCAGGATGCACGCGATGACCTTCGGCGGCTCGATCCCCGGCCCGCTGATGGTGGTGCACGAGGGCGACTACGTCGAGGTGACGCTGGTGAATCCGGCCACCAACACGATGCCGCACAACATCGACTTCCACGCGGCCACCGGCGCGCTGGGCGGCGGCGACCTGACGGTGATCCAGCCGGGCGAGGAAGTGACCCTGCGCTGGAAGGCCACGCGCGCCGGCACCTTCGTCTACCACTGCGCTCCCGGCGGCCCGATGACGCCCTGGCACGTGGTGGCCGGCATGCACGGCACGATCATGGTGCTGCCACGCGAAGGCCTGACCGACGGCAACGGCAAGTCCCTGAAGTACGACCGCGCCTACTACATCGGCGAGACCGAGTTCTACATCCCGCGCGATGCAGACGGCAAGTTCAAGGCCTACGGCTCGCACGCCGAATCCTTGCCCGACACCCTCGAGGCGATGCGCAGCCTCACCCCCTCGCACGTGGTGTTCAACGGCGCAGTGGGCGCCCTGGCCGGGGAGAACGCGATGACCTCGAAGGTCGGCGAGACGGTGCTGCTGGTGCACTCGCAGGCCAACCGCGATACGCGCCCGCACCTGATCGGCGGCCACGGCGACTACGTCTGGGAAGAAGGCAAGTTCGCCAATGCCCCGCTCAAGGACCTGGAGACCTGGTTCATCCGCGGTGGATCGGCAGGCGCGGCGCTCTACACCTTCCACCAGCCGGGCCTGCACGTGTATCTCAACCACAACCTGATCGAGGCGGTCCTGCTCGGCGCGGCGGCGCACATCAAGGTCGAAGGCGACAAGTGGAACCACGACCTGATGACCACGCCCTCGCCGGTCGGCCCGATCAAGCCCGACACCGACCTCTCGCTTCCGGTCGGCAAGTAAGACGGCGAATTACGGCGCACTCCCCTTCGCCGTCAGGCCACCCCCGGTTCGCCGGGGGTGGCCTTTTTTCTGGGCTTTCTCCCAATCGGGCGGTCAGCGCACCCGGCCGGCGGCGCGCGCGCCCGCCGTCCAGATCGAATGTCGTCCTGCAATCGGGGCACGATTCCGTTCGTGCCGCCGGGACCACCGGTCGACGCAGACGCCTGTTGTGGCCACGCCCGGCATTCGCGTGGTCCCGCCGGCCGGACCGGCAAAACATGCACGCGGCGGAAACCAGTGTCCTGCCCGGAATTCCCCGCTGCCCGCGCTCCAGCTGCGATGATGTCGCCTCCCGCATCAGCGAACGGCAGGAGCCAGGCGCATGATCGAACTCCTCATCCACCAGCGCTCCCGCGACCTGGGCAGCTTCGAGGTCGGAAGGGTGCTGCCCTTCGCGCGGCGGCGCATGGTCGGCCCGTACATCTTCTTCGACCGCATGGGCCCCAAGCTGGTCGAACCCGGACTGCCGCGCGAGGCCGACGTGCGCCCGCATCCGCATATCGGCCTGTCCACCATCACCTACCTGTTCGACGGTGAGATCATGCATCGCGACAGCGTCGGCTCGGAGCAGGCGGTACGCCCGGGCGAGGTCAACTGGATGACGGCTGGCCGCGGCATCACCCATTCCGAGCGCTTCGAGCGCCTGCGCGCGCAAGGCGGCCCGATGGATGGCATCCAGGCCTGGGTGGCCCTGCCCGTGGAGCGCGAGGAAACCGATCCGGGCTTCTGGCATTACCCCGCGGACGCCCTGCCCGCATTCGAGGAGGACGGCGTTGCGGGCCGCCTGATCGCCGGTCGGCTGGCCGGCCTGGAATCGCCGGTGCGCGTGGACTCGCCCCAGTTCTACCTGCACTGGCAGTTGCGCGCGGGCGCGCGGGCTTCGCTGCCGCCCGACTATCCCGAGCGCGCCCTCTACGTCGCCCGTGGTGCCGTCGCGATCGCCGGCCAGCGGGTGGACGCCGGCACCATGGCGGTGCTGCTGCCCGGCGATGCGGTCACGATCGAAGCACTCGACGATGCGGTGCTGATGGCGCTGGGCGGCGAGCCGGTCGGCCCCCGCTACATCGACTGGAACTTCGTCTCGTCCTCGAAGGAGCGCATCGACCAGGCGCGTGCCGATTACGCGGCGGGGCGCATGAAGCTTCCCGACCTGGACGATGGCGAGTTCATCCCGCTGCCGCCGCCGCTCGCCGGCAAGCGCGATCCGGAACCGATGTCATGACATCAGCCGCTCCAGCGATCTCCAGCGCTCTTCCGTGTCCGCTGCGCACGCCATGACCTCGACCTTCGTCGCGCTGATCGATTTTCTCGGCACCTTCGCCTTCGCGATCAGCGGCGGGCTGGTGGCCGTGCGCCACCGGCTGGATCTGTTCGGCGTGCTGGTGCTGTCGTTCGCGGCGGCCACCGCAGGCGGCATCATCCGCGACGTGCTGCTGGGCCTGGTGCCCGCCTCGGTGGTGGACTGGCGTTATCTCGCGGTGTCGGTGGCCGCCGGCCTGGTCACCTTCTGGTGGCACGACACGGTCGAGCGGCTGCGCAATCCGGTGCAGATCTCCGATGCGATCGGCCTGTCGCTGTTCGCGGTGCTCGGTGCAGGCAAGGCCCTGGCCGCCGGCCTGGGGCCCACCGGCGCGGTGATGCTCGGCATCCTTTCGGGCGTGGGCGGCGGCATCGTCCGCGACGTGCTGGTCGCCACGATCCCCGGCGTGCTGCAGCGCGAGCTCTACGCGGTCGCGGCCTTCGTTGGCGCCCTGGTGGTCGTGCTCGGACACCTGTTCTCGCTGCCGGCCGCGCCGGTGGCGGTGGCGGGCGCGGTGGCTTGCTTCGTACTGCGCTGGCTTGCGATCCGTCGCGGCTGGCGGCTGCCGCAACCGCGCGGCCGCGGCCCGGCGTGAGCTGCACGGCGCCCCGCCCCGCTGCGTGCCGCTCGCTGGCAGGCGACGCCGGCCAGGCGGCGGCGGCTGGCGGGTCCTCGCCAGGCCGGGTCCGCGGCGCGCAGCGCACCCGGCCCGGATGACCATGCCGCCGTCGACCAGGGACGCTTCCCCGGAAACCGCGGCGGGAGGATCGGCGGGGGAGGTATTCGCCACCTTCCTGCGGCTGGGCCTGACCTCGTTCGGTGGGCCGATCGCGCATCTGGGCTATCTGCGGCGCGAGTGCGTGGTCCGCCGTGGCTGGCTGGGCGATGCGCGTTTCGCCCAGCTCGTCGCGCTGTGCCAGTTGCTGCCGGGGCCGGCCAGCAGCCAGCTCGGGTTCGCGCTCGGCCTGCTGCGTGCGGGCTGGCGCGGCGGCCTTGCCGCCTTCGTCGCCTTCACCCTGCCCTCTGCGCTGGTCATGGCTGGATTCGCGACGCTGCTGCCGACACTGGCGCACCAGCGCTGGCTGCCGCCCGCCATGCACGGACTGAAGCTGCTGGCCGTGGCGGTGGTCGCCCATGGCCTGGCCGGCATGGCGCGGCGGCTCACGCCCGACCTGCGCCGGGTCGGGATCGCGATCGCGGCCGCGACGCTGGTCCTCGCGCTTCCCGGCGGGCTCTGGCCGCAGCTGGCCGCGATCGCCTTCGGAGCTGCGGCAGGGCTGGTCCTGTTCCGCGCCGGCGACGCGGCCGAGGTCCGGTGGCCCACGCCCGCGGGGCGATGCAGCCAGGCCATGTCGTGGCTGCTGCTGGCCGCGTGGCTGGGGCTGCTCGTGCTGGCGCTTCTGTGGCCGCCCGGCGCGACGCCGGACGCGGCCTCGGTGTTCGCGGCGTTCTATCGCGCCGGATCGCTCGTGTTCGGCGGTGGGCACGTCGTGCTGCCGCTGCTGCACGAGGCGGTGGTCGAACCGGGCTGGGTGGATGCCGACACGTTCCTGGCCGGATACGGCGCTAGCCAGGCCGTGCCCGGACCTATGTTCAGCATCGCCACCTTCCTCGGCGCGAGCCTGCCCGGTGGACTGGCAGGCGGCGCGGGCGCGGTGCTCGCGCTGTGCGCGATCTTCCTGCCGGGCCTGCTGCTGGTAGCGGCCCTGCTGCCGCTGCAGGCGCGCTTTTCCGGCGCCGCTTCCGCCAGGCGCGCGATCTCGGGCGTGAACGCGGCCGTGGTCGGTGTGCTGGCCGCGGCGCTGTACGACCCGCTATGGCGCGAAGGCATCCGCGACCTGCCCGACCTGCTGCTGGCCGCTATCGCGCTCGCGCTGCTCGCGAGCGGCCGGGTGCCGGTTCTGCTGGTGGTGCTGTGGTGCGCGCTCGCGTCGCTGGGGGTCGCGGCGCTGCGCTAGCCGACGGCGGCCGTCACCCCAGCAGGGAGAGCGCGCCCAACGGATGGTGGGTGCGGGCGATGAAGTACACCTGCGCGAACACCAGCAGCGCCGCCACATAGCAGGCCGCGCGCACGCCGCGGCTGCGGCCGCGACGCAGGGCGAACACGCCCAGCACCACGTAAGCCACGATCAGCGCCACCTTCACCGCCAGCCAGCCATTGGCGTAAAGGCCGGCCGGCAGGATGGTCAGCAGCATCAGCGCGGCGGTCAGCAGCGCGGTGTCGATCGCATAGCTCACATAGCGCACCGGCGCGGCGTTGGGCCAGCGTGCACCCAGGAGCAGCAGCAGTCCACGCAACGCGAACAGCCCGCCGCTGAGCAGGGCGAAGCCGATGTGGGCATGCTTGATCTGGGGGTAGAACTCGATCATCCGGAACCTCGGAACACAGTCGTCGACGAAAAGCGCGCGCAAGGATAAGCGCAGGCGCGGTGCGCCGGGTGGGGGCCAGGCTCAGCCGGGCTTGCCGTCGGCGCGCGGCGACAGGTAGACCCTGCCGATGCGCAGCACCCAGGGCGAGAGCGCCAGCAACCAGCCCAGGGCCGAGAGCGCCTGCCAGGCCAGCATGTCGGGCAGCAGTTCCGCGGCGATGCGCATCGCCGCCACCAGCTGGATGCCGACGAAGGCGAGCCAGGCCAGGCCATACATCTTCAGCGGCCGCCCGGAATGGCCCTCGGTGACGCGGCTGACCATCGCCACCAGCACGCTGCCGAACAGGCCGATGAACAGCGCATGCGCCGGTGCGCGGCCCAGCGCGACCACGCCCGACTGCAGGTACACCAGGCTCTGCAGCGAGAACAGCGCGAAGGTGGCCGGCCACCACAGCAGCCCCAGGAACAGCACCCGCAGCAGCCCCGGCGCCGCGGCGCGTGGCCACCAGCGCCACAGTGCATACAGCGACAGGCCCAACGCCGGCAGGTCCACCAGCCACAGCCAGGCGTAGGCATGCGCCAGCTCCAGGGCCAGGTGCGCGATCGCCAGCGCCCAGATCGCCGCCAGCAGCCACATCGGCCGCCAGGCGACGTAGCCGGGCACGACGTTGCCGGCGAAGAACGGGAACATGCGGTGCGCCACCGTGAGGTACACCGGCAGCAGCAGGCCGAACGTGCCGAGCTTGATCGACACGAACACCCACCACGGCGAGCCGGTGAGCAGGAATGCGCCGAAGCACAGCACGCCCACCAGCCCCAGCAGCATCGCGGCCAGGCACGAACGCGCGTGCCAGGTGGTGCCGCGCTCGGACAGCAGCAGCCGGGCCAGGATCCACACCCCCGCCCCCCAGCCCGCCAGGGTCATGAACAGGCCCACGACCAGCGCGACCTCCAGACCCAGCGCGCCCAGCAGCATCGCCGCCTGCCCGCCGAACATGCCCACGCCCACCGGCACATAGCGCCAGCGCGGGATGTCGGGCAGGCCGAGCCAGCGCGGGAACACGGTCAGCAGGAAGCCGAAGAAGAAGCTGGGCAGCACCTGGTACTGCATCACGAAGGCGTGCAGCCAGCCGGGGAACGTTGCCGCCTGCGGCACCTGCAGCAGGCCTGGCCAGCGCTGGGCGGCCAGCCACGCGGCCCACCAGGCCATCGCCAGCAGCAGGTTGCCGGCCCCGATGAAGAACATCAGCCGGTGCGGCGCCGCGGCCAGCAGGCCGGGCGAAGGTACGGAAGCGGTCCTGGTCATGCAGGCTATCCTAGTCAAAGCACGCCATCGCGACGTTGACCCAGGTCAAGCCGGGCCGGATCGGCATCGGACGTCACTGGCATGCCAGCCGCCAGCGCCTGCGGGCCCGCTGCGCCGGCCGGCGGCAGCCGCGGCGGCAGCCGCTACGGGCCAGTGATCGGCGTGCCGCTGGCGTCGACCACCAGCCGCGCGCGGCGGTCGCCGTAATAGAAGCTCGCGCGGTACAGCCCTTCGTCCTCGCCCGTGCCGCGTTCGCACAGTACCGAGATCCGGCGCTCCGCCATCAGCCGGCGGAACTCGCCAGGTTCCATGTCCAGCGCGGCTGCCACGAGCGCGCCGTCGATCTCGATCTGCGGGTTGAGCGCGATCCCGATGCGCTTTCCTGTTTCCATGCCTGCTCCATCCGATCGTTCCATCGCGCGCGGTCCGGCGCGCCCTTGTCCCATCAGGGTCCTGCAACGCGCAGGGCCCGGTGCTCCGCCGAGGAACACCGGGCCTGCGCGTCACGCGGTGACGGCCGGCGTCAGCCGCGCGCCTCCACCACCTTGGCTGCGACCGGCAACGCCTCGCGACGTGGCGCGATCCACAGCCGCAGCATGAACCAGGCCAGCGCCAGCGCGCCGACGCTGAAGATCGTGTCGCCCGGCACCCGCATCCACACCAGCATGTCGATCAGCGGCTGCTGCATGAACTCCGCCGAGCGCGCGTACCAGTACCCGTGCTCGAGCGCGGCGACCAGCTGCATCACGCCGATCGGCAGCAGGGTCAGCAGGGCCATCAGCGCCAGGCCGATGTTGAACGACCAGAACGAGACCTTCAGCGCCCGGTCGTCCCAGGCCACGTCCGGCTTCAGGCCGCGCAGGCAGAACAGCATCAGGCCGACGCCGAGCATGCCGTACACGCCGAACAGCGCCGTGTGCCCGTGCAGCGGAGTCAGGTTGAGGCCCTGCATGTAGTACAGCGGCAGCGGCGGGTTGATCAGGAAGCCGAACAGGCCGGCGCCGACGAGGTTCCAGAACGCGACCGCGATGAAGAACATGATCGGCCAGCGGTACTTCTCCATCCACGGCGTGGCCTTGCCCAGCTTGTAGCTGTGGTAGGCCTCGAAGCCCACATAGGCCAGCGGCACCACTTCCAGCGCCGAGAAGCTCGCGCCGATCGCGATCACCGCCGTGGGCGTGCCGGTGAAGTACAGGTGGTGCAGCGTGCCGAGCACGCCGCCAGCCATGAACACGATGGTGGCGAACAGCACCGCGATCGTCGCCGACTTCACCTGCAGCAGGCCCAGGCGGGTGAACAGGAAGGCGATCACCGCCACCGCGAACACCTCGAAGAAGCCCTCCACCCACAGGTGCACCACCCACCAGCGCCAGTACTCGACCATCGACAGGTGGGTGTGCTCGCCCCACATCAGGCCGGCGGCGTAGAAGATGCCGATCGCCACCACCGACAGGAACAGCAGGCTGACGATCGACCGCGATTCGCCGCCGTGCCGGATCGCCGGCCACAGCGCGCGGCCCACCAGGGTCAGCCACAGCATCAGGCCCACGAACAGGAACCACTGCCAGAAGCGGCCGATGTCGACGTATTCCCAGCCCTGGTGGCCGAACCAGAAGTTCTTCGCCAGCCCGAGCTTCTGCATCACCGCGAACCACTGCCCGGCGAACGAACCGACCACGATCACGATCAGGCAGATCCACAGGAAGTTGACGCCCAGCCGCTGGAAGCGCGGTTCATGCCCGGAGATCGCCGGGCCGATGTACAGGCCCATGCCCAGCCACGCGGTCGCGATCCACAGCACCGCCAGCTGCGTGTGCCAGGTGCGCGTGAGCGAGTACGGCAGGATTTCCGACAGCGCGAAGCCGTAGGCTTCCTGGCCTTCGACCTGGTAGTGCGCGGTGGTCGCGCCCAGCAGGATCTGCACCAGGAACAGCGCCATCACCACCCAGAAGTACTTGGCGGTGGCGCGCATCGACGGCGTGACCTTGATGCCGGCCAGCGGGTCGGACTTGGGCAGCACCGGCGCCATCTCGTCGCCATGGCTCACCGCGTAGTGCCAGCCGAGCAGGCCGACGCCGGCGATCAGGAACAGCACGCTGAACACCGTCCACAGGAACGCGCTCGGCGGTGGCGTGTTGCCGACCAGCTCGTCCGCCGGCCAGTTGGCAGTGTAGCTGATCTCCTGGCCGGGGCGCTCGGTCACCTGCGACCAGGACACCCACCAGAAGAACGCGGTCATGGCCTCGCGATGCGCCGCCTCGCCCACCGTGTCGTTGCGCATGGCGTAGGCTTCGCGTAGCGCCGCGGTTTCCGGCTCGTTGCCGAACAGGCTGGTGTAGTGCGTGGCCACCTGCCGGATCGCCGCGACGCGGTCGGCGTCGAGGGTGATCGTCTGGCTGGCCTCGTCCCAGGTGTTGGGGCGCAGCAGCGCCTGCAGGCGCGCGCCGTACGCGGCCTGCGTGGCCGCGTCGAGCGACTTGTGGCTGTCCGCGCCGTGTTCGCGCGCGGCCCAGATGTCGAGGATGGCCTCGGCCTCGCGATGCATCCAGTCCGCGCCCCAGTCGGGCGCGACGTAGGCGCCGTGGCCCCAGATCGAGCCCAGCTGCTGGCCGCCGATCGACTGCCAGACCTGGCGGCCCTTCTCGATGTCGGCGCGGGTGTAGACCACGCTGCCGTCGGTGGAGACCACCTGCTCCGGCATCGGGGGCGCCTGGCGGTGGACTTCGCTGCCCACCCATAGCAGTACGGCGAATGAACTGATCAACAGGATCGCCAGTCCTGTCCAGAGTTTGCGTGTCGAATCCATGGTGCGAAAGCCTCTTGCGGGGTCCGCGGCATCGTCTTGCTATGGCCCCGGGCGCACCTTGACCTGCGTCAAGCGCGCGCGAATGCCAATGGTCACGCGGATTGCTCATGCAGCCCGGCCGCGCCCTGAGCGGGCCTGCGGCGCGACGGCCGCGCGTCGACACGCACGCATGCCGGCGGGAACAGCGCCCATGTCGGACCGGGCCAGGACGCCATGTCGATGGCCCGGTCGCAGCGGCAATGCTGAAGCCGGGCGCCCGTCTTCCGCCGGCGGAAGATGGGTCAGGCGACCTCGATGCGATTCACGATGCGCCGGCAGGCGAAGCAGGACGCCGCACGCACCTTCGGTTGGCGGCGATGAACGTCCGCGCGACCTGCCCGCCATCCATCCCGGCAGAGGACGCGCAGGGCCTGCGGTTGATCCATGTCAGCGCGACCGGGCCCGGTCGGGCGCAACCTGCACGCATGCCGCCGTACCCTGCCCTGCTGGTGCTGCACCTGCTCGCCGCGCTGCTGTTCGTCGGCACCGTGTTCTTCGAGGTGCTGATCCTGGAACGGGTGCGCCGGTACGTGCCGAAGAACGCGATGCACCTGGTGGAGGGGGGAATCGGGCGGGTGGCGCGCCGGATCATGCCCTGGGTGCTGCTGGTGCTGTACGGCAGTGGCGCAGGCATGGCCTGGCGCTACCGGGACGCGCTGGCGCAGCCGTTCTCGAGCGGATTCGCGATGATGTTGACGGTGAAGATCGCGCTGGCCCTGGGCGTGGCCGGACACTTCGCCTACGCGATGCTGCAGCTGCGCCGTGGCCGCCTGCGCGGCAGCCTGTCGCGACGCCTGCACCTGAGCCTGTTCTGGCACATGGTCGGCATCGTGGTGCTGGCCAAGGCGATGTTCCACCTCGGCTGGTGAGTGCCGCGACCCTGCGCCGGCGGGGTCCGCGGGTCGCGAACCGGCCAGGCGGCGCCGGCGCACTGCTCCAGCATCCAGACGAGGTGGCCCGTTACGGATGCAAGTCCAGCGACGCCTCCAGGACGGGGACCCGGCCCGGCCGACGATGCCGGCCGCTGCGCCGCCTCAGTCGCGCAGCACGTGGTGCGCCAGTTCGTCCAGCACCTCGGGCTGGAGGATCTCCATGTCGCGCCGGTCCACCTTGAGCACGCCCTCGTCCTGCAGCCGGCGCAGCACGCGGCTCACCGTTTCCGGCGCCAGGCGCAGGTAGTTGGCGATATCGGTGCGGGCCATGGTCAGGCGCATGCGGTACGGCGAGAAACCGCGCTCGGCGAAGCGCCGCGAGAGCATCACGATGAAGGCCGCCAGGCGCTCGTCGGCGGTGAAGTTGCCGGCCAGCACCGATGCCTTGCCGATGTCCTGGCTGAGCAGGTTGAACAGGTGCCGCTGCAGGCCCGGCATGCGTCCGGCCAGGGTGGCCATCATCGGGAACGAGAACCGGCACAGCATCACCGTATCGAGCGCCACCGCATTGCAGGGATAGCGCGAGGCGTGGATGGCGTTGAGACCGATCACCTCGCCAGGCAGGAAGAAGCCCAGCACCTGCTCGCGCCCGCTGGCGTCGTTGACGTAGGTCTTGACCGTGCCGGCGCGCACCGCGGCGATGGCGTTGAAGGGATCGCCTTCGCGGAAGATGTGGTCGCCCTCGCGGAACGGGCCGACGTGCTCGACCAGCACGTGCAGGTCGCGCAGCACGCTCTTGTCGTAACCCTCCGACAGGCAGGCCTGGGAGAAGGCACAGGTGCTGCAGAAGGTGAAATCGTCGCCATCGTCGGCGATCGGCGTGCCGCCCAGCACCTTCATCGGTTGTTCCTGCACGCTGCCGCCCCGTCGTTGCCCAATGGCTCTCAGATGGCCTTCGAGTAGCGCACTCCTTCCGGCTGCGCACCGAGGTACCGGTCGAAACACATGGCAATGATACGCAACAGGGCGCGGCCGCGGGGCGTGGCCCGGATCCAGCCCGGGGGGCACTGCACCAGGCCGTCGTCCTGCAGCGGCTTCAGCGCGGCCAGCGCATCGCTGAAATACGCGCCGAACGAGATGCCGTAGGTCTTCTCGACCTTGCGCACGTCGATCTCGCCCTGGCACATCAGCTGCTGGATCAGGTCGGCGCGCAGCACGTCGTCGTTGCCCAGCATCAGCCCGCGCCAGATCGGCAGCCTGCCCTGGTCCACCGCAGCCTCCCAGCTCGGCAGGTCGCGGTGGTTCTGGGTGAAGCTGTCGCCGACGTGGCTGATCGCGCTGACCCCGAAGCCCACCAGGTCGGTCTGCGCATGGGTGGTATAGCCCATGAAGTTGCGGTGCAGCCCGCCCTCGCGCTGGGCGCGGGCCAGTTCGTCGCCGGGCAGGGCGAAATGGTCCATGCCGATGTATTCGTAGCCGGCGTCCCCCAGCCGTTGCACGGCCAGTTCCAGCAGGGCCAGCTTGCCCTCGGGGCTGGGCAGATCGGCGTCCTCGATCTGGCGCTGGGCCTTGAACAGGCGCGGCATGTGGGCATAGCCGTAGATCGCCAGCCGGTCGGGGCGCGCGTCGATCACGGTGTCGAGGGTGCGGCCGAAGCCCTCCAGGGTCTGCTTGGGCAGGCCATAGATGAGATCGACGTTGACCGAGCGCATGCCGAAGCGCCGGCAGGCGTCGATGATCGCCAGGGTCTCGTCGATGCCCTGCACGCGATTGATCGCCTTCTGCACCTCGGGGTCGAAATCCTGCACGCCCAGGCTGGTGCGGTTGAAGCCGATCGCGGACAGCAGTTCGATGTCGTCGGGGGTGACGAAGCGCGGATCGAGCTCGATGGAGAAATCACGGTCCGCGGCATGGCTGAAGCTGAAATGGCGGCCCAGGCTGCCGACCAGCTCGCCCAGCAGTTCGGGCGTCAGGAAGTTCGGCGTGCCGCCGCCCAGGTGCAGCTGCACCACCTCGCGGTCGCGGTCGAACAGCGGCGCGACCGTCGCGATCTCGCGCTGCAGGCGATCGAGGTAGATCCGGCCGCGCGCCACGTCGCGGGTGATGATCCGGTTGCAGCCGCAGTAGAAGCACGGGCTCTGGCAGTACGGGATGTGCACGTACAGCGAGAGTTGACGCGGGATCGGATCCTGGTTGCTGCGTCGCGCCAGGTCCCGGAAGTCGTCCTCGCCGAAGCCTTCGGCGAAGTGCGGCGCGGTCGGATAGGAGGTGTAGCGCGGCCCGGGACGGTCGTAGCGGCGCAGCAGTTCCGCGTCGAAACGCCAGGTCCTTGCCGGATCGATGGGGGAGATGGTCTGCATGGGAAGGCAGTTTCCGCAGTTTCGGCGCGGGCGCCTTGACCCGGATCAAGCCGGCTGCGTGAAGGTGGGCAATTTGTCCACCGGCGCGCGGCGTGCGGCGGGCGGACACCCGGTCGCGGCTGGGGGATAATGATCCCCGACTCCGTCCCCGACCTTTCCTGCCCTGTCGCGCGCCCCGTCGCGCCCGGAGCACGGGCCATGGCGCATCGCACGGACGCCTTGATCGCAATCAAGGCCCCGCCGCCCAGTCCACCCTATCCTTCATCCGTTCAACCTCAGGACGCGCCATGCAACAGGCCGCTACAGCAACTTACAACGACAAGGTGGTCCGCCAGTTCGCGGTCATGACCGTGGTCTGGGGCATCGTCGGCATGGCCGTGGGCGTGCTGATCGCCGCCCAGCTCTACTGGCCCGATCTCACCCAGGGGATCTCCTGGCTCAGCTACGGCCGCCTGCGGCCGCTGCACACCAACGCGGTGATCTTCGCCTTCGGCGGCAGCGCGCTGTTCGCCACCAGCCTGCACGTGGTGCAGCGTACCTGCCATGTGCGGCTGATCTCCGACCGGCTGGCCGCCTTCGTGTTCTGGGGCTGGCAGGCGGTGATCGTGGCCGCAGCCATCACCCTGCCGCTGGGCCTGACCCAGGGCAAGGAGTACGCCGAACTCGAATGGCCGATCGACCTGCTGATCACCGTGGTCTGGGTGGCCTACGCGGTGCTGTTCTTCGGCACCATCGCCAAGCGCCGGGTCAAGCACATCTACGTCGCCAACTGGTTCTACGGCGCGTACATCATCGCCATCGCCCTGCTGCACATCGTCAACAACATCTCGATCCCGGTGGGCCTGGGCAAGTCCTACAGCATCTACACCGGCGCGGTCGACGCGATGGTGCAGTGGTGGTACGGCCACAACGCGGTGGGCTTCCTGCTGACCGCCGGCTTCCTGGGCATGATGTACTACTACGTGCCCAAGCAGGCCGAGCGCCCGATCTACTCCTACCGCCTGTCGATCGTGCACTTCTGGGCGCTGATCGCGGTCTACATGTGGGCCGGCCCGCACCACCTGCAGTACACCGCCCTGCCCGACTGGGCGCAGAACCTCGGCATGGTGTTCTCGCTGATCCTGCTGGCGCCCAGCTGGGGCGGCGCCATCAACGGCATCATGACCCTGTCGGGCGTGTGGCATAAGCTGCGCACCGACCCGATCCTCAAGTTCCTCATCGTCGCGCTGTCGTTCTACATGATCGCGACCTTCGAGGGGCCGATGATGTCGATCAAGACGGTCAACTCGCTCTCGCACTACACCGACTGGACCGTCGGCCACGTGCACGCCGGCGCCCTGGGCTGGGTGGCGATGATCTCGATCGGCTCGATCTACGCGCTGCTGCCGCGCCTGCTCGGCCTGCGCGAGATGTACTCCACCAAGTGGATCGACCTGCACTTCTGGCTGCACACCATCGGCGTGGTGCTGTACATCGCCTCGATGTGGATCGCCGGCGTGATGCAGGGCCTGATGTGGCGCGCCACCAACGACGACGGCACGCTGACCTACAGCTTCGTCGAGGCGCTCAACGCCACCTACCCCTACTTCCTGGTGCGCCTGCTGGGCGGCGTGGTGGTGCTGGCCGGCATGTTCCTGATGGCCTTCAACGTCTGGAAGACCTACCGCCAGGGCCAGGCCGTCGCCGCCGACCAGCCGGTGCTGGCGCCCGATCCTTCCCATTCCATTGCCGCCGTGGGCCAGGCCCGCGCCGGAGGCCAGGCATGAGCGAGAACAACAAGCCGCACGCGCACGAGAAAGTCGAGAAGAACGTCGGTCTGCTGGCGGTGCTGATCGCGGTGGTGGTCTCCTTCGGGGGCCTGGCCGAGATCGTGCCGCTGATGTACCAGGCCGAGGCGATCGAGCCGCTGCCCGGGGTCGAGCCCTACCCGGCGCTGGAACTGGCCGGTCGAGACGTCTACGTGCGCGAGGGCTGCTACAACTGCCATTCGCAGATGGTGCGCACCTTGCGCTTCGAGACCGAGCGCTACGGCCACTACTCGCTGGCCGGCGAGTCGGTCTACGACCGCCCGTTCCAGTGGGGCTCCAAGCGCACCGGGCCGGACCTGGCGCGCGTGGGCGGCCGCTACTCCGACGACTGGCATCGCGTGCACCTGATCAACCCGCGCGACGTGGTGCCCGAATCGAACATGCCGGCCTACCCATGGCTGGCGTCGAGCAAGGTCGACGGCGAGCAGACCGTGCGCCGCATGCGCGCCCTGCAGCGCATCGGCGATCCCTACAGCGACGAGGACATCGCGCAGGCGCCCGACGCCCTGGCCGGCAAGACCGAACTGGACGCGGTGGTGGCCTACCTGCAGGGCCTGGGGCGCCACGCGCCGCGCTCGGGCGAAGCCCAGGGAGGTGCCCAGTGATCTCAGGCATCGTCACCGCCGTGCTGCTGGTGTGTTTCATCGGCGGCTGGATCTGGGCCTGGAGCCCGAAGCGCAAGCACGAATTCGACGAGGCGGCCCAGCTGCCGCTGAATGAGGACCAGGAGTCTTCCCGATGAGCAATGCGTGGTCGTGGTACGTCATCGCACTGGTGGCGCTCAACATCGGCGGCTGCGCCTGGCTGCTGTGGTGGACGGCGCGCCGCCGGCCCGGCGACCCGAAGCCGGAAGAGACCAGCCATGTCTGGGACGGCAACATCACCGAGTACAACAAGCCGCTGCCGAAGTGGTGGATCAACGGCTTCTACCTGACGATCGTGTTCGGCATCGGCTACCTGGTCTGGTACCCGGGCCTGGGCAATTTCGCCGGCACCTCGGGCTGGACCTCGGCGCGCGAGCACGACGCCGACAAGGCGCGGCACGGCCGCCTGCTCGAGGAGACCTTCGGCGTCTACGCCAACCAGCCCTTCGCAGCGCTGGCCGCCGATCCGGCGGCGATGGAACTGGGCCGCTCGATCTTCGCCAACACCTGCGCGGCCTGCCATGGCTCGTCCGCCCAGGGCGCGGCCGGCTATCCCGACCTGACCGACGCCACCTGGAACTGGGGCGGCGAACCCGAGCAGATCCTGGCCTCGGTGCTGGACGGTCGCCAGGGCATCATGCCGCCGCTGGGCAACGTGCTCGAGGGCATCGGCGGCGACGTCGCCGTGACCCAGGCCGCGACCTACGTGCGGGCGCTGCGATCCGACGACATCGAGGCCACCCTGCGCAACGACTACATGGCCGCGCGCGGCAAGAAGTACTACGACAGCCTGTGCGTCGCCTGCCACGGCCCGGACGGCACCGGCAACCAGGACCTGGGCGCGCCGAACCTGACCGTGCGCAACACGCTCTACCCCAACACGCTGGACAGCATCCGCACCACGATCATCGAGGGCCGCCACGGGATCATGCCCGCGCACCGCGAGCTGCTGGGCGAGACCCGTGGACGGCTGGTGGCGGCTTATGTATGGTCGCTGTCGAACGCCCGGGGGACGGACGCCGCGTCAGGACAGCAATGACCGATTTCACTCAGCCGCGGTTCGATCACCCGCCGCGCCCCATGGCGCAGCGGGTCGGTGCGATCGCCTGGCCGAGTTTCTTCGCAGCGGGCGTGTGCACCATGGTGTTCTTCGCCTTCATCGACCCGATCGAACTGCGCGACATGACCTTCCCGGACCTGCCGCTGACCCGGGAGCTGGGCTATTCGATCGGGTTCTTCATGTTCTGGCTGGCGACGTCGGCGTCCAGCCTGTTCACCTGGATCCTGCTGCGGCCGGCGAGCCGCTTCAACCGGGCCCTGCCGCCCGACTGAGTCCCGTCCCGGACACGCGCATCGCGCGCCTGGGACATTCTGTCGCTTTAGCCCCGCGCGCCGATCCCCATACTGGCGGGTGCGCCGGCGCCGCCGCAGCTGTGCCGCGGCGCGAACCGGTGGAGCCTTTCGCAACATGACCTTCCGCACCCGCAAACCGCCTTCCAGCACTTGGCCTGCCCGGTCCGGGAACGCGCGATGAGCCGCAACATTCCCATCGACGTGGTCGACGACGGCGGCTCGCTGTACGTCAAGGAACGCAAGGTCTATCCGCGCGACGTGTCCGGCCCGCTCAATCGCCTGCGGGTGGCGGCGGTGGTCTGGCTGCTGGGCATGTTCTACGTCTTCCCGTGGCTGCGCTGGGACGGCCGCCAGGCGGTGCTGTTCGACCTGCCGGCGCGCAAGTTCCACGTGTTCGGGCTGACCTTCTGGCCGCAGGACTTCCTGTTCCTGGCGCTGCTGCTGATCATCGCGGCACTGGCCCTGTTCTTCTTCACCGCCCTGGCCGGGCGCCTGTTCTGCGGCTACGCCTGCCCGCAGACGGTGTGGACCGAAGTGTTCCTGTGGATGGAGCGCTGGACCGAGGGCGACCGGCCGAAGCGGATGAAGCTCGACGCCGGCCCGTGGACCCGCGAGAAGATCCTGCGCAAGGGCGCCAAGCACGCGCTGTGGGCGGTGTTCGCGCTGTGGACGGGCTTCACTTTCGTCGGCTTCTTCACTCCCATCACCGACCTCGGCGCGCGCCTGGCCACCCTGTCCTGGGGCGGCTGGGAGACGTTCTGGGTGCTGTTCTACGGCTTCGCCACCTGGGGCAACGCCGGCTTCCTGCGCGAACAGGTGTGCAAGTACATGTGCCCCTACGCGCGCTTCCAGAGCGCGATGTTCGACCGCAACACCCTGATCATCGCCTACGACCCGATGCGCGGCGAGCCGCGCGGCCCGCGCAAGCGCGGGCTGCCCAGCGTGTTCGAGCGCGTGCGCGGCCTGCTCGACCCGAAGACCGCCTACGACTACGTGTTCCGCGCCGGCCGGCATCCGTCCGCCGCCACCCAGGCCGCGCACGCCACCGGCACGATCACCTGGGACGGCGATCTCGGCGAGGTCCAGCCGCTGCCCAAGTTCAAGTTCGAGGAGCTGGGCGACTGCATCGACTGCACCATCTGCGTGCAGGTCTGTCCGACCGGCATCGACATCCGCAACGGCCTGCAGTACGAGTGCATCGCCTGCGGCGCCTGCATCGACGCCTGCGACGAGGTGATGGACAAGATGGGCTACCCGAAGGGGTTGATCCGCTATTCGACGCAGAACGCGATCGACGGCAAGGCCTCCCGGGTGTTGCGTCCGCGCATCTTTGCCTACGGCCTGCTGCTGCTCGGCCTGATCGCCGCCTGGGCGGTGGGCGTGGGCACCCGCAGCGACCTGATCGTGGAGGCGCTGCGCGACCGCAATGCGCTCTACCGCGAGACCGCGGGCGGCGCTGTCGAGAACGACTACACCCTCAAGCTGGTCAACAAGACCGATCGCGACCGCAGCTTCCGCATCCGCATCGAATCGTCCAGCCCCGGCATCGAACTGCGCGACAATGCCGCCGCCGTGAACGCCCGCGCCGAGGCCGTAGTGTCGGTGCCGGTGGTGCTCATCGCACGCGACGGCGCAGGCGGCCGCTACGACGTGCGCTTCATCGTGGAAAGCGATGATGGCGCCAGCCGCGAAGTCGTGGACAGCAGCTTCTTCGGACCCATGTGATGGACAAGCCCAAACAACCGTTCTGGAAGACCCCGATCATGTGGCTGGTGATCGCCCTGCCGCTGGCCTCGGTGATCGCAGGGGTCACCCTGGTGATCGTGGCTTCGCGCAGCGGCGGCACCGACGTGGTGACCGAGGACGTGCGCCGCGTGTCGCAGATCCAGACCACGGACCTCGGCCCCGACGCGCGGGCGCGCAACCTCGGACTGAGCGCCGTGCTGCGCGCCGACGAGGGCGTGCTGGAAGTCATCCCGGCCACCGGCGAGTTCGACCGCGCCGCGCCGCTGCGCCTGGTGCTGCAGCACCCCAGCCGCGGCAGCGAGGATCTCTCGTTCGACCTGCCCCCGACCGAGACCGGCTGGCGCCTGCAGCGCGAACTCGACCACGACCACGACTGGATCGTGGAACTGGCGCCTGGCGACGGCGCGTGGCGCCTGCACGGGCGCCTGCCCCGGCAGCAGCTGGCGACGCGCCTGGCCCCGTCGCTGGCGCAATAGCGCGGTTCCGTGGCGGGGACTGCCTGCCACCATTGCGGTGAAACGCTGCCGGACGATCCGCGCCAGCGCGCGGCCGACGACGCCGGCCACGCCTACTGCTGCGACGGCTGCGCCACGGCCGCGCGCTGGATCCGCGACGCCGACCTGGGCGACTACTACCGCCTGCGCACCGCCGCCGCAGGCCGCGTCGGCACCGACGCGGTCGACCTGTCGGCCTGGGACCGCGAGGACCTGCTGCGCGAGCACGCCCACGCGGTGCCCGGCGGCCGCCGCATCACCCTGCTCACCGACGGCATGCGTTGCGCCGCCTGCGCCTGGCTGATCCAGAACGCGCTGCAGCGCGAAGACGGCGTAGCCGAGGTGACCGCCAACGCGGTGACCGGCCGCATCCGCATCGACTGGGATCCGCAGCGCACGCCGCTCTCGCGCGTACTCGACCGCCTGGTCGCGCTGGGCTATCGCCCCTGGCTGGCCGGGGGAGACGCGCGCGAACGCGCCCGCACCGCCGAGCGCAACCGCTGGCTGCTGCGCTTAGGGATCGCCGGCATCGGCATGCTGCAGGCGATGATGATGGCCGAGGCGCTGTACCTCGACTTCGACAGCACCATGCCGCCGGCCACGCGCGACTTCTTCCGCTGGCTGACCTTCCTGCTGTCCACGCCGGTGGTGTTCTATTCGGGATGGCCGTTCCTGGCCGGCATGTGGCGCGAGCTGCGCGCGCGCCATGTCGGCATGGACACGCTGATCGCAACCTCCACCCTGCTGGCCTACTTCGCCAGCCTGTTCGAGACCATCCGCGGCGGCCAGCACGTCTGGTACGACGCGGCGGTGATGTTCGTGTTCCTGCTGCTGGCCGCACGCATGCTCGAGCAGCGCGCGCGCAACGTCGCCACCGCCCAGGTCGATGCGCTGGCGCGGGCGCGCCCGGCGTTCGCCACCCGCGAGAAGCCCGACGGCAGCCGCGAGTCGGTGCCGCTGGGCGATCTGCGCGAGGACGATATCGCCTGCATCGCGGTGGGCGACGCGGTGCCGGCCGACGGCGTGCTGCTGGACGCGGAGGCCTGGTTCGAGGAATCGCTGCTGACCGGCGAGTCCGGCGCGGTGCGCAAGGCGCCGGGCACGATCGTCTATGCCGGCACCGTGGGGCGCGAGGCCCCGGCCCGGATCCGCGTCACCTGTACCGGACCGCAGACGCGTCTGTCGCAGCTGACCCGGCTGGTGGAAGAAGCGCAGTCGCACCGGCCGCGGCTGGCGCGGCTGGCCGACGACATCGGCAGTCGCTTCGTGTCTTCGCTGCTGTTCGTGGCGGTGCTGGTCTACATCGCCTGGCGCCTGTACGACCCCTCCCGCGCCTTCGAGGTCACCCTCGCCCTGCTGGTGATCAGCTGCCCCTGCGCGCTGTCGCTGGCGGTGCCGACCGCGCTGGCCGCGGCGCACGGCAGCCTGGCCCGCGCCGGCGTGCTGGCCACCCGCAGCGATGCGATGGAGACCCTGGCCACGGCCACCGATGTCGTGTTCGACAAGACCGGCACCCTCAGCGACGACCGGCCGATGCTGGCCACGGCCCGGGCTTTCGACGGCCTCGACCCGCCCGCGGCGCTGGCCATCGCCGCAGCGCTGGAGCGCGACGCCGGGCATCCGCTGGCGGCCGCCTTCGCCGGCGCCGGCGAAGGCCTGCAGGCGGCGGACGTGCGGGCGGTCCCGGGACTGGGCGTGGAAGGCCGGGTGGACGGACAGCACTGGAAACTCGGCCAGGCCGGCTTCGCGGCCCGCGGCGAAGACGACGGCGCGATCTGGCTCGGCGATGGCCTTCGTGCCGCGGCGCGTTTCGAACTGCGCGAGCAGGTGCGCGGCGACGCGGCCGAGGCGCTCGACGGCCTGCGTGCACTGGGCCTGCACGTGCACCTGTCCAGCGGCGACGCCGCCCCGCGGGTACAGGCGCTGGCGCAGCCGCTGGGCATCGACGCCGCGCACGCCCGGCAGCGGCCCGAGGACAAGCTGGCCCTGGTGCGCGGGCTGCAGCAGCAGGGGCGGATCGTGGCGATGGTGGGCGACGGGCTCAACGACGCGCCGGTCCTGGCCGGGGCCGACGTGTCGCTGGCGATGGACAAGGGCGCCGCGCTCGCGCAGCGCGCGGCCGACCTGGTGATGACCGGCCCCACCCTGCTGCGCATCCCCGCGGCAGTGCGCATCGCGCGCGCCACCCGCCGCATCATCCGCCAGAACCTGGGCTGGGCGCTGGGCTACAACCTGCTGGCGATCCCGCTGGCGGCCAGCGGCCTGGTCACGCCTTGGATCGCCGCGCTGGGCATGGCCGGCTCCTCGCTGGTGGTCACCCTGAACGCGCTGCGCCTGGCGAGGCTGGCGTGAGCCCGCCTCCGCTTGCCGCGGCGCGGGGGCGGCGCCATGTCACAGTGCCGGCAGCGTCCGTACGCCGCCCCGCCGCCCGCCCGGAGCCATGTCGATGAGGATCCTGCTGCTGCTCGTGCCGATCAGCCTGGTGCTGCTGGGCCTGGCGATCTGGGCCTTTGTCTGGGCCGTGCGACGGGGCCAGTTCGACGACCTGGATACCCCCGCGCTCGACATCCTGCGCGACGACGGCCCGGCGCCGCCCAAGCGCTCCGAGCCCCCCCGCCAACCGGACCCGCCGCATGCCGATTGACTGGCTGGTGCTGCTGGCCGCGCTGACCAGCGGGCTCCTCGGCGGCCTGCACTGCGCCGCCATGTGCGGCGGCATCGCGACTGGACTGTCCTCCACCGCGCCCGGCGGCGGCTGGCCGGCGGCACTGCAGCTCAACCTCGGCCGCGTCGGCGGCTATGTGCTGGCCGGCGCGATCGTCGGCGCCTTCGGCCATGGTCTGCTGGGGGTGCTGCGCGAACCCTGGATCGGGATCGTCCTGCGTGGCCTGGTGGGCGCGGCGCTGGTGGTGGTGGCGCTGCGGCTGCTTGGGCTGCGCGCCCTGCCCGGCTTTCTGTCGCGGCCCGGCACCCGCGCCTGGGGCTGGCTGCGTCCGCTGCAGGCGCGCCTGCTGCCGGCCGACACGGCGGCGCGCCGCCTCGGCATCGGCGCGCTCTGGGGCTGGCTGCCGTGCGGGCTGAGCTTCAGCCTGCTCACCGTAGCCTGGCTGCAGGCGCATCCGCGCAACAGTGCGCTCACCATGCTCGCCTTCGGCCTGGGTACGCTGCCGGTGATGCTGCCGCTGACCTGGTCGGGGCAGCGCATGGGACGCTGGCTGCAGCGCCCGGGCCTGCGCCGCGGAGCCGCGGGCCTGGTGCTGGCGATGGGCGCGCTGACCATCGCCGCGCCCTGGCTGATGCACATCCCGGCGCTGCACGGTGTACTGGCGGCGCTGGGATGCGCACCCGCGCCGTTGTGAACGCCATGGCGGCGGGCAAGGGCCCGTACGGTGGCGTCCGGATGATCCAGATCAAGGCAGGCAAGGCGCGCGTCGGCGATGATGGCGCCAAGTCGACAAACAGACGATCCCCACGGAGAAGACCGCAATGAACGTCCGCAAGACCCTGTTCGCACTCGCCCTCCTCGGCGCCGCCGGCGTGGCCCAGGCCGCGCCCAACTGCACCGTCAAGATCAAGGGCGGCGACAACATGCAGTTCGACCTCAAGACCGCGACGGTCTCGGCCGCCTGCAAGAGCATCAGCTTCGAGCTGCAGCACACCGGCAAGCTCCCGGTCGCGGCGATGGGCCACAACATCGTCCTGACCGAAACCGCCAACGCGGCCGACGTGGCCAAGGATGCGGTCAAGGCGGGCGCTGCCGCGGGCTACGTGCCGGCCGGCGACGCGCGCGTGCTGGTGGCCACCAAGATGATCGGTGGCGGCGAGACCGCCAGCGCTTCGCTGCCCGGCAGCAAGCTCAAGGCCGGCGGCGACTACACCTTCTTCTGCTCGTTCCCGGGCCACTCGGCCCTGATGCGCGGCAAGCTGGTCGTCACCCCGTAAACCGCCACCACGCTCCCTGCTCCGCCGGAGGCCCGCGCAGCGTCGCGGGCCTTCGCCGTTTTGGCATGTGCGCGCGCGACATGCGAAAATCGGCCCACCTGCTGCCCCCGTAGCTCAGCTGGATAGAGCGTCCCCCTCCTAAGGGGAAGGTCGTGCGTTCGAATCGCGCCGGGGGCGCCATTCTTTTCGCATTCGCGCCCACCTGCCGCCCCGCGGCCCCGCGGCGCACAGGAGTCCTGCAGCATGACCCACCCCGTCCTTTCCGCACTCGGCCTCGGCGCGAGCGAATCCGGCACCTGGCTCGGCAACGGCGAATGGTCCAAGACCAGCGACGCCGGCGTGCTGGAACCGGTCAACCCGACCACCGGCGAGGTGCTCGGCCGCGTGCAGGCCTCGTCGCAGGCCGACTACGAG
Organism: Luteimonas campi; assembly: GCF_051162505.1. NCBI lineage: Bacteria > Pseudomonadati > Pseudomonadota > Gammaproteobacteria > Lysobacterales > Lysobacteraceae > Luteimonas > Luteimonas campi. The sequence goes on along the minus strand of NZ_JBNWEM010000001.1, from coordinate 32,258 downwards.
CTGATCGTCGAGCGCGCCCAGGCCGCGTTCAAGGTCTGGCGCACCACCCCGGCCCCGCGCCGCGGCGAGGCGATCCGGCTGTGCGCCGAGGCGCTGCGCACGCACAAGGACGCGCTGGGTTCGCTGGTCGCGCTGGAGATGGGCAAGTCCAAGCCCGAGGGCGACGGCGAAGTGCAGGAGATGATCGACATCGGCGAGTTCGCCGTGGGCCTGTCGCGCCAGCTCTACGGCCTGACCATGCATTCGGAGCGCCCCGGCCACCGCATGTACGAGCAGTGGCACCCGCTGGGCATCGTCGGGATCATCTCGGCCTTCAACTTCCCGGTCGCGGTCTGGGCCTGGAACTCGTTCGTGGCCGCGGTCTGCGGCGACATCTCGATCTGGAAGCCCTCGGGCAAGACCCCGCTGTCGGCCATCGCCTCGATGAAGATCTGCAACGAGGCGCTGCGCAAGGGCGGCTTCCCGGACATCTTCTTCCTGTTCAACGACACCGACAATTCGCTGGCCGAGCGCATGGTCGACGACAAGCGCGTGGCCCTGGTCAGCTTCACCGGCTCGACCCGCGTGGGCCGCATCGTCGGCGAGCGCGTGGCGCGGCGCATGGGCCGCTCGCTGCTGGAGCTGGGCGGCAACAACGCGATCATCGTCGACCCGTCCGCCGACCTGAAGCTGGCGATCCCGGCCATCGTGTTCGGCGCGGTCGGTACCGCCGGCCAGCGCTGCACCACCACCCGCCGACTGTTCGTGCACGAGTCGATCTACGACGAGGTGCTGGCCAAGCTCAAGGCCGCCTATGCGCAGGTGGAGAAGAAGATCGGCGATCCCACCGACCCGGCCAACCTGATGGGCCCGCTCAACAGCCAGGGCGCGGTCGACGCCTACCTGGACGCCATCGAGCGCGCCAAGGCGGCCGGCGGCACGGTCGAGAGCGGCGGCGCCGCGCTGACCGACCGCAAGGGCTTCTTCGTCCTGCCGACCCTGGTCACCGGCCTGTCCAACGACGCCGAAGTGGTGCAGACCGAGACCTTCGCCCCGATCCTGTACGTGATGAAGTACAGCAGCCTGGACGAGGCCATCGAACTGCAGAACGCGGTGCCGCAGGGCCTGTCGTCGGCCATCTTCACCACCAACCTGCAGGCGGCCGAGGCCTTCCTGTCGGCGGCCGGTTCGGACTGCGGCATCGCCAACGTCAACATCGGCACCTCGGGCGCGGAGATCGGCGGCGCCTTCGGCGGCGAGAAGGAAACCGGCGGCGGCCGCGAGTCCGGTTCGGACGCGTGGAAGGCCTACATGCGCCGCCAGACCAACACCATCAACTACTCCGACGCGCTGCCGCTGGCCCAGGGCATCAAGTTCGACCTCTGAGGCCTGCGCGGCGTCGCACCCGATATGCGATGCTGCCCCGCAGCGCGCCGTGCCGGCCGGACCGGCGCGCTGCATCCACGGACCGGCGCGACGCCGCGCTCCCAAGATCCGGAGACCGGAGAATGACCGTTGCACCCCGCCAGACCAGTTCGCTCGCCATCGTCAGCCTGGTCTCGGGCATCCTGGGCTGGACCCTGCTGCCGCTGATCGGCAGCATCGTGGCGATCATCACCGGCCACATGGCGCGCGGCGAGATCCGGCGCGCGCCCGAACGCATGGAAGGCGACGGCCTGGCGCTGGCCGGCCTGATCCTGGGCTACACGATGCTGGTGCTCGGCACGATCGGCATCTTCCTGGCCCTGGTGTTCTTCGGTGGCCTGATCTGGCTGGGGCTCGCCAGCTGACATGTACGGCCTGCTCCGCCCGCTCCTGTTCGGCCTCGACGCCGAGCGCGCGCACCTGCTTGGCCTGGGTGGCCTGGATACGCTGCAGCGCCTGCACCTGGGCGCCCTGCTGGGCGCGCGGCCAAGGCCGTTCCCGACCCGGCTGCTGGGGCTCACCTTCCCCAACCCGGTCGGCCTGGCGGCCGGCCTGGACAAGAACGGCGCGCACATCGACGCGCTGTTCGGGCTGGGCTTCGGTTTCGTCGAGATCGGCACGATCACGCCGCGCCCGCAGCCGGGCAATCCCGCGCCGCGCATGTTCCGGCTGCCCCGCCACAAGGCCCTGATCAACCGCCTGGGCTTCAACAACGAAGGCGTGGACGCGCTGGTGCGCAATGTCGAGCGCGCGCAGCGCCGCACCGGGCCGCTGGGCATCAACATCGGCAAGAACAAGGACACGCCCAACGAGGACGCCGAGCGCGACTACCTGCACTGCCTCGAGCGCGTGTATCCGCTCGCCGACTACATCACCGTCAACATCTCCTCGCCCAACACCGCCGGACTGCGCGAACTGCAGGAAGAGCAGGCGCTGCGGCGGCTGGTGTCGAACCTGCGCGAGGCGCAGGAGCGGCTGGGCGCGCAGCACGGCAGGCGCGTGCCGATGCTGGTCAAGATCGCGCCCGACCTCTCCGACGAGGACGTGCACGCCTGCGCGCGGGTGCTCGGCGACCTGCAGGTGGACGGCGTGATCGCGACCAACACCACCGTCTCGCGGATCAGCGTGCAGGACGATCCGCTTTCGCGCGAGACCGGCGGGTTGTCCGGCGAGCCGCTCATGAACAAATCCACCGCCGTGCTGCGCATGCTGCGCACGCGCCTGCCCGAGGCCATCCCGCTGGTGGGCGTGGGCGGCATCCTGTCCGGTGCCGACGCGGTGAAGAAGATGGCTGCCGGCGCCTCGCTGGTGCAGGTCTATACCGGACTCATCTATCGGGGCCCGGCGCTGATCGGCGAATGCGTCGAGGCGATCCGCCGGCGCAAGGAAGCGCCCAGCCGCGGCAACCTGCCCAGCCTGTGAGCCCGCGATGAGTGCCGGTTACCGGATCGTCGAAGGCGCCGACCTGCGCGCGCGCAACAGCTTCGGCGTGGGCGCGCGCGCGCCGCTGCTGCTCGAGGTCGACGATCCAGCCACCCTGCCCGAGGTGTTCGCCAGGCACGTATCGCCCGCGAAGCCGCCGCTGGTGCTGGGCGGCGGCAGCAACCTGCTGTTCGCGGGCGACTTCGACGAGCCGGTGCTGGCGTTGCGCGGCGAGGCCGTGGAAGTGCGCGAGGACGATGGCGACTGCGCGATCGTGCGCGCAGGCGCCGGCGTGCAGTGGCACGGGTTCGTGCGTGCGACGCTGGAACTTGGCCTGTGCGGCCTGGAGAACCTGGCCCTGATCCCGGGCACGGTCGGCGCCGCCCCGATCCAGAACATCGGTGCCTACGGCGTGGAGGTGGGCGACGCCGTGCACACGGTCGAGGCCTTCGAACCCGAGAGGGGCCGCTTCGTGCGCCTGTCGCGCGGGGACTGCGGCTTCGGCTACCGCGACAGCCTGTTCAAGCGCGAGCCCGGCCGCCACGTGGTGACCGCGGTTGAATTCCGCCTGCCGCGCGAAGCCGCGGTGCGCACCGGCTACGCCGGGGTGGCCGAAGAACTGGCAAAGGCCGGCATCGACTCACCCACCCCGCGACAGGTGTTCGATGCGGTGTGCGCGATCCGCAGCCGCAAGCTCCCCGACCCGGCCGTCATCGGCAACGCCGGCAGCTTCTTCAAGAACCCGATCGTGCCCCGGACGCAGGCAGCGGCCTTGTCCGATGCGCATCCGGGCATGCCGGTGTTCCCCGCTGCGGACCCCGGCAGCCGCAAGCTGGCCGCGGCCTGGCTGATCGAAGCCTGCGGCTGGAAGGGTGCGCGCGACGGCGATGCCGGCGTCTCCCCCGCGCATGCCCTGGTCCTGGTCAACCACGGCGCCGCAAGCGGCGCGCAGCTGCTCGCGCTGGCGCGACGCATCGCCAGTTCGGTGCAGGCGCGTTTCGGTGTCGCCCTGGAACCCGAGCCACGGATCGTGGGCGCACGCTGGTGAACCTGTCGCGCCCGCGCTGGTGGCCGCAGTCGGTGTACGCACGCGCCGCCTTGCTGATGCTCGGCAGCACGATGGCGTTCGCGGTGATGGCGCTGACCATCCGCTATGCCACGCAGACCATCCCCACCACCGAGATCGCCTTCTTCCGCAACCTGTTCGGCCTGCTCACCCTGTTGCCGCTGGTCCTGCGCCGCGGCGCGGGTGTGCCGCGCACCCGTCATCCGGGCCGCTACCTCGCGCGCACCACGGTCGGCCTGGCGGCGATGCTCTGCGGCTTCTGGGCGGTGGGCCACCTGCCGCTGGCGCAGGCGATCTCGCTTTCCTACGCCACGCCCCTGTTCGTGACCATCGGCGCGGCCCTTTGGCTGGGCGAGCGCGTGCGCATCCGCCGCTGGATGGCGGTGGCGGCCGGCTTCCTCGGCGTGCTGGTGATCCTGCGCCCGGGCACGGGCTTCACCCCCGGGATGATCGTGGCCCTGCTGGGCGCGCTGTTCGCCGGCATCGTGGCGATCCAGATCAAGCAGCTCTCGCGCTTCGATTCGCCCGATACGGTGGTGTTCTACACCTACGTGTTCTGGGTGCCGATGTCGCTGGTGCCGGCGCTGCTGCAGTGGGTCTGGCCCACGCCGATGGGCTGGCTGTGGCTGGTGGCAACCGGGGTGATGGGCACCTTCGGCCAGCTGCTATGGACCCGCGCGATCGCCCTGGGCGAGGTCTCGGCGCTGCAGCCGATCAGCTTCGTGCAGCTGCCGGTGCTGGTGGTGTTCGGCTGGTGGCTGTTCGGCGAAACCATCGACGCCTGGACCGTGATGGGGGCGGCCATCGTGCTGGCCGCCAACGGCTATATCGCGCATCGCGAGGCGATGCTGCTGCGCCGCGCCGCGACGCAGGCGCCGGTCGAGGCCGCCAAGCCGGGCGAATGATGGCTGCGCCTCAGCGGCGTTGCGCAGGCGCGCCTGCGGCGCCCGCCAGGCTGTCGGCGATCGCCTCGCGCAGGCTCTGCATTCGCGGATCCAGGCTGTCCTGCGGGGCGGCAAGCAAAGGATCGACCAGGCGTGCCTGCAGCGCGTCCGCCTCGGCCCTGCCCGGGGCGCCGGTGTCGCGCAGCACCCCGATCAGGGTCCAGGCGGTGTCGACCACCTGGTGCGAACCGGCCGGCTGGAACTGCTCGCGCAGCGCGAGCGCCGCGCGCAGCTGGTCGACCGCACCGGCCAGGTCGCCCGCATCGCGCAGCGCATGGCTCCAGGCCACCATGCCCAGCTGGTACTGCGGATGCCTGGTGCCCAGCACCGCCAGCGCGCGCGGCATCGTGTCGGCGAACAGCGCCTGCGCGCGCACCAGTTCGCCAGCCCGGGTCAGGGTCATGGCGTGGTTGAGCGCGACGAACAGCGTGTCCGGATGATCCTCGCCGAGCAGCCGGATCCGCGCCTGCAGCACCTGTTCCTCCAGCGGCAGCGCCGCCTCGAAATCGTCGAGCCGCGCGCGCAGGCTCGCCAAATTGAGCAGGCCGCGCAGCGTCATCGGATGTTCGTCGCCGAGCACGCGCCGTCGCGCCTCGGCCACCGCCGCCGCTTCGCCGACCGCTTCGGCGGTATCGCCGCGGTCGCTGAGCATGTTGGCGAGGTTGCCGCGCGCGGCCAGCGTATCCGGATGCTCGCTGCCCAGCCGCCGCGCCTGCACCTCCGCCACCGTGCGCTGCAGGTCCACCGCCGGAACGAGGTCGCCCTGCATCGCCATCGTAGTCGCCAGCGCGCTCATGCTCGCCACGGTGCCGGCGTGCTCGTCGCCCAGCACCCGGCGGCGCGCGGCCAGCACCTCTTCCAGCAGCGCCCTGGCCTCGGACAGCTCACCCATGCGCGCCATCTGCGTCGCCAGCCCCGACTGCACCCGCAGGATCAGCCGCTCCTCGGCAGACGCGGACTGCAGTCGCTCGAGCAGCGCGCGCCTGGCCGCGACCGCGCCCGCCAGGTCGCCCTGCAGCCCCTGCACTTCCGACAGTTCGTACTCGATCAGGGCCCGCGTCTCGTCGCCGGCGGGCAGGCCCGCCGCATCGGCGCGCGCGGATTCCAGCAGCGCCCGCGAGGCGTCGTAGCGCGAGAGCTGGCGCAGGGCCTCGGCGCGGGCATGGCGCGCACGCAGCGTGGCCGGATCGCGCGGGCCCAGCGCCGACATCCGCCAGTCCATCACCGCCGCCTGGGCGCGCTCGGCCTCGGCATACGATCCCAGCGCCTCGTGCACGCGCCCCGAGGCTTCGCGCAGGTCGGCCGCGAGCGCAGGCTGGTCGGCGAAGTCGCGTTCGATCGCCTGCTCGGCGCGCGCAAGCACGCCGGTCTCCATCAGCGAGCGCGCAAGGTCGGCCGTGCTCACCTTGGCCAGCAACTGTTCCATCGACCCCGCCATCTGCGGCGCGCGACGCACCACCTGCTGGCGCAGGCCCTGGCCCAGGCGCAGCCCCATGCCCTCGACGTCGATCTCCTCGAGCATCGACTGCTGGAAGGCGGCGACCCGCTCGAGCTGTCCGCTGCGCTGTTCGGCCAGCGCCCGCTGCGCCCGGGCCTCCATCATCCCGTGCAGCGACAGGGCCAGCCCGCCCAGCAGCGCGCACAGGGCCACGGCCGCGGCGGCAATGCCGGCGCGATGGCGCAGCGCGAACTTGCGCCAGACATAGCCGCGCCCTGGCGGTACCGCCAGCAGCGGCAGCCCGTCGAGGAAACGGCGCAGGTCCTCGGCCAGCGCCGCAGCGGAGGGATAGCGCCGGTTGCGATCGTGCTGCATGGCCCGCGCCACCACCCAGTCCAGCTCGCTCCTGAGCGCCCTGCGCAGCGCAGGCAGGCGCTGGCCATGGCCCTGGGCGATCCGTTCGGCCTCGCCTGGCGCGAGCGTGCGCAGCTGCGCCGACGGCAGGCGCAGGGTCTGCCCGTCGGCGGTATGCGTCTCGCCGCGGGCCAGCGGCCGCCGCCCGGTCAGCAGTTCGCTCAGCACCACGCCCAGCGAGTACACGTCGCTGCGCGTGTCCAGCAGGGCCTGGTCGCCGCCCGCCTGCTCGGGACTCATGTAGTCGGGCGTGCCCGCGATCTCGCGCGTGCCGGCACGCTCGGCAGCGGTCGCGATGCCGAAATCGATGATCCTGGGCCGTGCCCGGCCTTCGCTGTCGTCGACCAGCAGGTTGCCCGGCTTGAGGTCGCGGTGGATCACGCCTTTCTGGTGCGCGTGCTGCACGCCCTCGCACACCTCGATGAACAGGCGCAGGCGCTCGGCCAGCGGCAGCGCGCGCGACTCGCAGAACGTGGTGATCGGCTGCCCGTCGATGAATTCCATGGCGAAGAACGGATGGCCGTCCGGCGTGGTGTCCGCATCGTGGATCTGGGCGATCGCGGGATGACGCATCTGCGCCAGCACCTGCCGCTCGATTTCGAAATGCGCCTTGCGCCTCGCATCGAGGGCCTGGCCGCGCAGCAGCTTCAGCGCCACCGTCCGGCGCACCGGTTCGAGCTGCTCGGCACGATAGACCTCGCCCATCCCGCCGCGGCCAAGCAGCGACTCGATCCGGTAACGCCCCAGGCGCGTGCCGCGCGGCAGGTCGCCGTCCTGGATCGGGGCGTCTCCCGGCGCACGGGTGGCGAGCAGTTCGGTGCGATCGGGATCGGGATCCGGCGGAGTCGTCATGGCGCCCCCCTGTCGGCGCATCGCGGCGGGCATGGTAGCGGAAGCGTCACGCCACCGCGCACGGTTACACTGGAAGGCCGCCAGCCCGCGCCGCCATGTCCAGCCACGACGACCCGGCCCACACCACCCAGCGCACCGTGCTCAGCACGGGACCCGACCAGCCCTCGCCGCGCCCGGCCTGCCTGGTGGTGATCCTGGGAGAAGGGCTGGGCGCGCGGGTCGATGTCGGCACCGCTCCGGTGCTGGTGGGCCGCACGCAGGAGGCCGACCTGGTGATCGCCCACAGGAGCGTGTCGCGCGAGCACTGCCGCATCTGGCTCGACCACGACACTTTCCGCATCCGCGACCTGGGCGCCACCAACCCCACCCGGGTCAACGACGTACCGGTGCAAGAAGCGACGCTGGCCGACGGCGACCACATCCTGGTCGGCGAGAGCCTGCTCAAGTTCATCGGCCAGACCAGCGTCGAAGCCCGCTACCACGAAGAGATCTACCAGCTCGCCACGCACGATGCGCTGACCGGGCTGTACAACCGGCGCCATTTCATGGACGTGCTGGACCGGGAGATCGCCCGCGCCCTGCGCCACGGCCGCGATCTGGCCCTGTGCATCCTCGACGTCGACCTGTTCAAGCCGGTCAACGACACGTTCGGCCACATCGCCGGCGACGAGGTCCTGCGCCGGATGGCCGCCGTGCTGCGCCAGCACCTGCGCGGCGACGACATCGCCGCACGCATCGGCGGCGAGGAGTTCGCGGTGCTGTTGCCCGAAGGTGGCGCCGCCGGTGCGGTGGTCTTCGCAGAGCGGCTGCGCGAGGCCATCGCCGCCACGATCTTCTCGCCCGGCGGCACGCCGCGGCAGATCACCGTCAGCGTGGGCGTGGCGCCGCTACAGGCGCCCGACACCAGCCGCTCGCAGCTGCTGGCGGCGGCGGACGCCGCGCTCTACCGCGCAAAGCACGAGGGCCGCAATCGGGTGCACGCCAAGGCCTGAGCCCGCTTGCACGACCGATCGCGCCCTTGCGCGGGTCCCGACGGGCCATCCAGTCGCCCCCCGGACATGCGAAGGGCCGGTTGCCCGGCCCTCCGCCCTTCACCATCCGCGATGCCGCTACGGCGTGACCGTGAGCCGGATCGCACCCGCGCGCTTGGGCGTCACCGGATCGTTGCTGCCCACGCAGTAGAACGCGTCGCGCACGCCCGCGGGCAAGCCCGCCGCGCTCAGCTGGATGTTCGACGCGCGCGAGGCCCCGGCGGCCAGCGTGCCCATCGGCGGCGTGACCGCACCCATCCACGGCGCGCCACAGGCGACCTCGCCGACTACGCGCATCGCAAGCCCTGGCGCGGCGGTGTTCGCCGTCCAGGTGCCGGCGCCGGCGGTGGACACATTGAGCCCGGCGAAGCCGCCATTGCCGAGCGTGGACGAGGCATACCAGGCCCAGCGGTTGGCGAAGGTTGCGTTGGTGTGCACGACCAGCCAGTAGCGGCCCGGCGCGAGGTCGGCGGCGATGCCGGCCGCCGCCAGGTCGAGCGTGATCGCTGCCCCGGTGGTATCCACGCCCGGCGCGGTGGCGGCCGCCGTATGCGTCCACACCGCCGCACCCGGCGAGCGCAGCGGATCGCCGGCGGGCAGGCCGCCGGCATCGGGGTAGATCGCCCAGGTCAGCGTCGGCGAGACCGCGGCCAGCGCCGAGCCGCTGACCACGAAGCCCTCGGCACGCAGCGACACGAGCCGGGTCTGTGCGGCCAGGCTGAAGTCGTCGGCGCTGAACTGCGCGGCGAAACCGGCGACCGCCGGATCCCCGTAGCGGGTGGCGCGATAGCCCGTGGTCGCGTTCTGCCCGAGGGCGTTGGCCAGCGTGGCCAGGCCCGAACCGCTGTTGTCGAAGCTGTAGCTGAGCGGCGAGCCACCGGCGTTGGCGACCGTGGTCGTGGCGCGTCCGCTGCGCCCGGACTGCAGGGCCGCCGACACCAGATCGGGCAGCTGGATCACCGGCGGCGGCACCACCACCGCGATCGGCAGGTGCAGGGCCGGCGGCGGCGCATTGCCTCCGCCGACGGGGCTGAGCACCAGCTCACCGAAGTTCCAGCTGCCGTCCGCCGGCAGCGCGGCCCCGTCCACCAGCACCCGCACCGAGACGGTGCCACCCGCCGGCACTTTCAGGTTGGCCGGGGTCACCCGCCCGGGCAGGCCCTGGAGCTGCGCGCGATAGCCCTGCGCCACGCCGAGCGTGTTGCGGAAAGTACGCACGAACACGCACTGCGGCGCGCAGTTGCGGCGGATCATGTTCGGCTGGTTGAGCGTGGCCGGATCGCCGCCGGTGGCGGGATTGGCGGCGCTGTAGTTGGCAGCGGTTTCGTGCAGCACCAGGCCGGCGGCGACCGCGCGGTCCACCCGGATCCGGCCCGAACCGCCGGCATGCGGATTGGCCGGAGTCGTGCCGTCTTCCAGCAGCACGGTACGGTCGGCCGTCATCGCCAGCGCCGACTTGATCTCCGGCGGCGTCCAGCCCGGACGCACCTGGCGCACCAGGCCAGCCGAGCCCGCCTGGTGCGGCGAGGCCATCGAGGTGCCGTTGTACAGGCCGACGTCGTTCTCGAAGCCGGTGATGGTGGTGCCCGCGACCGCCGCCAGGATGCGCACGCCCGGGGCGGTCACGTCCGGCTTGAGCAGGTCGAAGCTGCCGGCCGGCCCGCGCGAGCTGGACGCGGCCAGCACGTCGGGCTGGTTCTCCAGCACGATCGCCGGATACGGCACGCCGGCGGTGACCGCTTCATTGCCGGCGGCGAAATCGCGCAGCGCGTCGCCGTCTTCCTGGAGGATGCCGAAGGCCGGCACCGTGGTCGCGGGGACCGAGGGGATGATGCCGCCGGCGGCGTTGTTGGCGATCACCACCGCGACCGCACCCGCGGCGGCGGCGTTGTCGACCTTGATGCTGAAGGAGCAGCTGCCGCGGCGGACCACGGCGATCGCGCCGGCGAAGCTGCCCGCCGGATAGGCGTTGCAGGCATCGTCGGGCGAATCGATGCCGGGGCTCACCACCAGCGGCGTGTCGCCGGGGATCGCGGCCTCCTGGCTGACGCCGTTGCTGCCGGGGCTCATCTCGATCGTGGACAGCGCCTCGGGCACCGGCTGCGGGCCGGTGACCTGCAGCACCACCACGAAGTCGCCGCGGCCGTGCTGGGCCGAGGCGGTCGACGACACCCAGGGTTCGACATGGCCGAGCGTATTGGGCGCGGGGCCGCTGTTGCCGGCCGAGGCCGCGATGTAGATGCCCGCCTCGACCGCGTTGAGGAAGGCGAGCGACACCGCCTCGCTCCACGGCGAGGCGCCGCCACCGATCGAGTAGTTGATCACGTCGACCACGCCGTCGGCGATCGCCTGGTTGACCGCCGCCACCGCCGAGACGTTCGGGCATAGGCCCTGCCCAGTTGCGGTGTTGGTGTAGCAGATGTCGAAGGCCACGATGTTCGCGCGCGGGGCCACGCCGGAGATGCGGCGCACATTGCCCAGCAGTTCGACGTCGCGCCGGTTGCCGGCGGCGGTCGAAGCGACGTGGCTGCCGTGCCCGTTGCTGTCGCCGAAGCCGGGTTCCTCGCGGATGTTGGCCGCGCCGCAGGTGTTGCCGGGTGCAGCGCAGACGAAGTCGTAGCCGCCGATCAGCTTGTCGTTGCAGCGGCCTTCGTCGATGCCGCCGGCCGCGCAGCTGCCCAGGTAGTTGCCGGCGCCGAGCGGATTGGCGTGCACGTGGCCGTCGACCGGATCGACCGCATCGAACGACGGGCTGCCGAAGTTGATGCCCGAGTCGAGGATACCGAACACGATGCCCTCGCCCTGCTGGCCGGCGCCTCCGGTGGCGCTGCCATCCCACACCGCCGGCGCGCCGATCAGCGCCGGGCCGGTGTCGGTGTCGAGCGGATATTCGCGATACTCATCCACCATCAGCACATCGGGCAACGCGCGCACGCGCTCGGCCTCGGCCGCGCCCAGTTCGACGACCACGCCGTTGATCGCATGCTGGAAACGCTGCGAGACCTGGGGCTGGCGACCGATCGCCTGCGCCATGCCGCGTTCGGCCTGCGCCTGTCGGCCCTGCAGGTAGCGTGCGTATTCGCGCGCCTGCGGGCTGCGCATGTCGGGACGCTGCACGCCTGCGGCCTTTGCGCGCCGCATGGGCGCCGCCGCGATCCCGGCGATGCCGCCGCGGTAGGCTGCGACCGCCGGTTCCCGCAACATCACGATGTAGGTGCCGCGGGCGCTGTCGTCCTCGCGGGCGCGGGTCGCGACCGCGCCCGTGCCGGTCAGCGATGCCGCAGCCGTCGTGACCACCGCCGCCTGGTTCTGCACGGCAGACAGCCATGCACGTGCGGTACTGCGTCCCTCTCCCGTCGCGGCTGCGGCCAGGACCGCCCCGCCAGCCACACACAGTCCTACGACCCACCCCCACCGCGCCCTGCTGTCCATGCCGCCTCCGGAAACGTCGATACCCCGCGGAAATCGACGGCCGGCCCGCGCAAACCGCCCGGACCACCGCCGAAGCTGTTGCGAAGGATCCAGGGGCGCATGCCCGTGCGGACCTTCCGGAGCGGATGCCCCGAGATCCACACGACAATCGCCCCTGTCCGATTGCGCATCCCTGTGCCCAACGCCTGCACTCTACGCCAGCGGGCGCGGGGCGCAAGTCGGGCGGGACGTCCCGGCCGGACGCCCGCTTCAGTGCGGGGACGGATGGCGCGCGTTGCCCCGGTGCAGCAGCAGCCAGGCGCCCACCGTCCACAGCGCGGCCGCGGCCCAGCCAGCGAGGATGTCGGACGGGTAATGCACGCCCAGGTAGACGCGCGACAGCCCCACCATCGGCACGAACACCAGCATCGCCGCCGCCACCCACCAGCGCAGCCGCGTCGGCCAGGCCAGCAGCACCAGCACCAGGGCCAGGGTCATCGACCCCATGGCGTGGCCGCTGGGGAAGCTGAAGGTCGCTTCGGGCGCGATCGAGTCCCACAGCGCCGGCCGCTCGCGCGAGAACAGCCGCTTGGCGGCCATGTTCAGCAGCGCGGATCCCCCCGTCGCCACGGCGGCGAACAGGCCCTCCCGCCAGCGTCGCCGCGCCAGCAGCACCAGCACCAGGCCGATGTCGACCGGTACCACGCCCCAGGCGTAGCCGATCTCGGAGAAGAACAGGAACACCCGGTCCAGGCTCTGGCTGGCGATCGACTGCGCATACAGCAGCAGCGGCTCGTCGAACGGGATCGCCTCGGCCTCGTGCACTTCGTCGGCCAGTTCCAGGAACACCCAGAACGGCAGCAGCACGCCACCGAACAGCAGCGCCAACCGCAAGCCATGGCGACGCAGGAAGCCGCTGCTGGCGGCTGCGGCGTCCCTGCCCCAGCCCGTCTCAGGCATCCGCGCCCCGGCCCCAGGTGCGGTCGACGTAATCGTCCACCAGCGCCACGAATTCGCTGGCGATGTGCTCGCCCCGCAGGGTCACGGCCTTCTGGCCGTCGATGAACACCGGCGCCGAGGGCGCCTCGCCCGTCCCGGGCAGCGAGATCCCGATGTTGGCGTGGCGCGACTCGCCCGGCCCGTTCACCACGCAGCCCATCACCGCCAGGGTCATGTTCTCGGCGCCGGGGCGGGTGATCTTCCACTCCGGCATTTTCGCGCGCACGTGCTCCTGGACCACCTTGGCCAGTTCCTGGAAGAACTCGGAGGTGGTGCGACCGCAGCCCGGGCAGGCGGTGACCATCGGCGTGAACGCGCGCAGCCCCATGGTCTGCAGCAGCTCCTGCGCGACGATCACCTCGTTGGTCCGCGGCGCGCCCGGCTCCGGCGTGAGCGAGATGCGGATCGTGTCGCCGATGCCTTCCTGCAGCAGCACGCCCAGCGCGGCGCTGGAGGCGACGATGCCCTTGCTGCCGATGCCCGCCTCGGTCAGGCCGAGATGCAGGGCGAAATCGCTGCGAAGGGCCAGGTCGCGATAGACGGCGACCAGCTCCTGCACGCCGCTGACCTTGGCGCTGAGCACGATCTTCTCCCGCGCCAGCCCGAGTTCGACCGCGCGCTCGGCCGAGTCGACCGCCGAGCGGATCAGGGCCTCGCGCAGCACGCGGCCCGCGTCCCAGGGTTCGGCGCGCTGCGCGTTCTCGTCCATCAGCGCCGCGGCCAGCGACTGGTCCAGCGAACCCCAGTTGGCGCCGATGCGCACCGGCTTGTCATGGCGGATCGCGAACTCGATCAGCTGCGCGAACTGGGTGTCGCGCTTCTTGCCGAAGCCGACATTGCCCGGATTGATCCGGTACTTGGCCAGTGCCTGCGCACAGGCCGGCTCGCGTTCGAGCAGCTGGTGGCCGTTGTAGTGGAAGTCGCCGATGATCGGCACCTCGATGCCCTGCATCGCCAGGCGCTCGACGATACGCGGCACCGCGGCCGCGGCTTCATGGGTGTTGACCGTGATCCGCACCAGTTCCGAGCCCGCACGCCATAGTTCGCCCACCTGCTTCGCGGTCGAGGCCACGTCGGCGGTGTCGGTATTGGTCATCGACTGCACCACCACCGGTGCGTCGCCGCCCACCGCCACCCCGCCGATGCGCACCTGCCGGGTCGGCCGTCGCGACAGCGGACCGAAGGCGGGGGGCGCCGGGTCGGCGTGGCAGGGCGGCAACGGCTGGGGCTGGGCGGACATGCGCGCATTTTAGCCGTGAACCCGTGAGCGCCGCCTGTCGCTTGAGATGGCGGCGGTCCGGCAACGGCCCGCTGCAGTGACGGCGGCTGCAGAAGGGCGTGCGGCCCCGCCAGCAGCAGGCGGTCTGGGCTCAGCGGATCGGCGTTGAGAGGCCGCCCGGGTGTCATTCCGCGGGCAGCGAGCGGGTTCGGGAACGACCGCGTCGATCGACCACGGTGAACGCCACTCGCCGCGCCCGGGCGAACGGCGGCAAGCGCCTGGCCACGACTGGACGACGCCCCGGCCCGCACCGGATGGACGGGGCCGGCCTTCGATCACCGCCGGCATGCCCCGTCGCCCGGGATCGCGTACGGTCCCAGGAGATTCTCTCCGGCCACCTGCAGCGGATTGCGCGGGCCGGCGAGCTGTCGATCCAGTGGCAACCGGCCGTGGCGTGATGGGCTGCACGCCTCGCCGCGGCTATCCTGCCGGGTATGAACGACGCGACGACCGGCGAGATCCTCAGCCCCAGCCAGCTCAACACCCTCGCCCGCAGCCTGCTCGAGGATGCGTTCCCGCTGGTGCTGGTGGAAGGCGAACTCGGCAATGTGTCGCGCCCGGCTTCCGGGCATCTGTATTTCACCCTCAAGGACGCGCGCGCACAGGTGCGCTGCGCCCTGTTCAAGCCCAAGAGCCAGTGGCTTCGTTTTGCGCCGCGGGAAGGCCTGAAGGTGCTGGCACGCGGACGGTTGACCCTGTACGAGGCGCGCGGCGACTACCAGCTCATCCTGGATTCTCTGGAGGAAGCAGGCGAAGGCGCGCTGCGCCGCGCCTTCGACGAACTCCGGGCGCGGCTGCAGGCCGAAGGCCTGTTCGACGAATCGCGCAAGCGCCCCCTGCCCGCCTTCGTGCGCCGCCTGGCGGTGATCACCTCGCCTTCCGGCGCGGCGGTGCGCGACGTGCTGAGCGTACTGGCGCGCCGCTTCCCGCTGGTCGAGGTGGACGTGCTGCCGGTCCCGGTGCAGGGCGAAGCCGCCGCGGCGCAGATCACGACCATGCTGCGGCGCGCCGGTGCCGCCGGGCACCACCACGCCATCCTGCTGGCGCGCGGGGGCGGCTCGCTGGAGGATCTGTGGGCCTTCAACGATGAGGCGCTGGCGCGCGCGATCGCCGCCTCGCCGGTGCCGGTGATCTCCGCGGTGGGCCACGAGACCGACTTCAGCCTCTCGGACTTCGCCGCCGACCTGCGCGCGCCCACGCCTTCGGCCGCGGCCGAACTGCTGGTGCCCAGCCGGATCGACCTCGGCCAGCGCCTGGCCGGGCTGCATCGGCGTGCCGCGGCGCTGCAGGCCAACCACCTGCGCCAGCTGGCCCAGCGTGCCGATCGCGCCGTGCTGCGGCTCAATGCGCAGCGCCCCGAGGCGCGCCTGCAGGCGCATGCGCGGCGTCGCGACGAGGCGCTGCGGCGGCTGCGCTCGGCCCTGCATCAGCGCCTGCAGGCGCACGCAGCGAGCCTGCGCCATGCCCGTGCGGTGCTGCAGGCCACGCGCCCGCAGCGCCGCCTGCAGCAGTTGCGCCAGCAGTTGGCCGATACGCGGCCGCGCCTGCAGGCCGCCATCGCGCGGCGGCTGCAGCGCGATGCGCTGCAGTTGCGCGGCCTGGCCCGCTCGCTGGAAGCGGTGAGTCCGCTGGCCACCATCGCCCGCGGCTACAGCATCCTGCATCGCGAAGACGGCCAGGTCGTGCGCGACACCCGCGACGTGTCGCAGGGCGATCGCCTGACCGCGCGCGTGTCCGACGGCCGCCTCGACCTGCGCGTGGAGGCCGTGCAGGCCGGTGCGAAGCCGGAGAACCCCTAGGCGTGCGCCACGCCATGGGCCCGCATGCGGGGAGGCGCGGGGCCAGGCGACTCCGGCGGACCGCGCTCGCACCGGAGCATCCCGCATGCGGGACATCGCGCTAACGCCATCCGTGTGAGACTCGCCTCATGACCAAGGCCTCCGATCTCTTCGTCCAGGCGCTGCAGGCCGAGGGCGTGGACCATGTCTTCGGCATTCCCGGCGAGGAAACCCTGGCGCTGCTCGAGTCGCTGCGCAGCTCCGGAATCCGCCTGGTGCTGACTCGTCACGAACAGGCCGCCGGTTTCATGGCGGCCACCTGGGGGCGCCTCACCGGCCAGCCGGGCGTCAGCCTGGCCACGCTCGGGCCCGGTGCGACCAACCTCGTCACCGCGGCGGCCTACGCCCAGCTCGGCGCGATGCCGATGCTGATGGTCACCGGCCAGAAGCCGATCCGCAGCAGCAGGCAGGGTCATTTCCAGATCGTCGATGTGGTCGACATGATGCGGCCGCTGACCAAGTACACGCGCCAGCTGGTGAGCGCGGACGCGATTCCGGCCAAGGTCCGCGAGGCGGTGCGGCTGGCGCGCGAGGAGCGACCCGGCGCCACCCACCTTGAGCTGCCGCAGGACATCGCTGGCGACGACACCGACGCCATCGTGCTGCCGCCGGTCTACAGCCGCCGCCCGCTCGCCGAGGACAAGGCCCTGGCCGCGGCCGCCGACGCGATCGCGCGCGCCCGCCGCCCGCTGCTGATGATCGGCGCCGGCGCCAACCGCAAGACCACCTCCAAGATGCTGCACGCCTTCGTGGACAAGCTCGGCATCCCCTTCTTCTCCACCCAGATGGGCAAGGGCGTGCTCGACGAATCCGGCCCGCTGTGGCTGGGCACCGCGGCGCTGTCGGACGGCGATTTCGTGCACCGCGCGATCGACGCCGCCGACTGCATCATCAATATCGGCCACGACGTGATCGAGAAGCCGCCGTTCTCGATGCACCGCGGCCGCCGCACCGTGATCCACGTGAACTATTCGCCGGCGGTGGTCGACCAGGTGTATTTCCCGCAGATCGAAGTGGTGGGCGACATCGCCCACTCGGTCTGGGCGCTGGCCGAGCGCCTCGCACCACAGCCGCACTGGGATTTCGCCTTCTTCGACCGCGTGCGTGCGGCGCTGTGCCGCAACGTGGCTGCGCTCGCGGACGATGCACGCTTCCCGATGGCGGTGCCGCGCCTGGTCGCATCGCTGGCTAGCGCGCTGGCACCGGACGACATCACCTGCCTGGACAACGGCCTGTACAAACTCTGGTTTGCGCGCCATGCGCGCTGCCGCCGGCCCAATACCCTGCTGCTGGACAATGCGCTGGCGACGATGGGCGCCGGCCTGCCTTCGGCGATCGCGGCGGCACTGGCCCGGCCCGGCAGCCGGGCAGTGGCGGTCTGCGGAGACGGCGGCTTCATGATGAACTCGCAGGAGCTGGAAACGGCGGTCCGGCTGGGCATCGACCTGGTGGTGCTGGTGCTGCGCGACGACGCCTACGGCATGATCAAGTGGAAGCAAGCGCACGACGGTTATCCGGCCTACGGCATGGACTACGGCAATCCGGATTTCGTGCGCTATGCCGAAAGCTATGGCGCGCGCGGGCACCGCGCGGGTTCGGTCGAGGAGTTCGAAGCCCAGCTGCGCACCGCGCTGGAGCGGCCGGGCGTGGACCTGATCGAGGTGCCCGTCGACTACGCACGCGACGACGCCCTGCTCAACCGCGAGATTCCCGAACTGGCGGCGGCCGTCGACTGAGCGTTCCTGCCGTCCCGACCTGCCTGCGGAGTGCCCGATGACCCGAAACAAACCCGGCGGCAAGTCCGGCGCCCTCGCCCGGCGCTATCCCTGCTACCTGGCCAACCGGCCGATCCAGCCCAACGCCGACCTCGAGGTGCTGGACAAGTACAGCGGCGAGGTGGCCACCCGCACGGCCTTCGTCGATGCCGCCACCGTCGACCGCGCCATCGCGGCCGCGCATGCCGCGCGCGGCCCGATGGCGGAGTTCACCCCCGACCGCCGCCGCGACGTGCTCGAACACTGCGTGCGCCGCTTCGGCGAGCGCGCCGAGGAACTGGCGCGGGCACTGTGCATCGAGGCAGGCAAGCCGATCCGCGATGCGCGCGGCGAAGTGACGCGCCTGATCGACACCTTCCGCATCGCGGCCGGCGAAGCCACCCGCATCGAAGGCGAGAGCATCGAGATGCAGATCTCCGAGCGCACGCGCGGCTACCGCGGCATGGTCAAGCGCGTGCCCATCGGCGTGTGCAGCTTCATCACCCCGTTCAACTTTCCGCTCAACCTGGTTGCGCACAAGGTGGCGCCCGCGATCGCCGCCGGCTGCCCCTTCGTGCTCAAGCCGGCCGCCAAGACGCCGGTGGGCGCGCTGATCATCGGCGAGGTGCTGGCCGAGACCGACCTGCCCGAGGGCGCGTTCTCGATCCTGGCCTGCAGCAACGAGGACGCCGCGGCGCTGACCGAGGACGAGCGCATCGCCCTGCTCAGCTTCACCGGCGGCCTGGTCGGCTGGGAGCTCAAGTCCCGCGCCGGGCGCAAGAAGGTCACGCTGGAACTGGGCGGCAACGCGGCCTGCATCGTCGATGCCGATCCGGGCCTGCCGCTGGACGAGGTGGTCGAGCGCCTGGTGTTCGGCGCCTACTACCAGTCGGGCCAGAGCTGCATCAGCGTGCAGCACATCCTGGCCCATCGCGAGTTGTACGAGCCGCTGCGGCGCAAGCTCAAGGCGCGCGTGGGCAAGCTGGTCATGGGCAATCCGCGCGACGAGGGCACCTTCATCGGCCCGGTGATCGACGAGGCCGCGGCAAAGCGCATCGAGGGCTGGGTGGAGGCCGCGCGCAAGGGCGGCGCAAAGCGGCTCGCCGGCGGCGCGCGCCAGGGCAACATGCTGCCGGCCACGCTGATGGAGCACGTACCCGCCGACAGCGACCTCTACCGCCAGGAAGTGTTCGGCCCGGTGGCCTGCCTGCAGGCCTTCGACGATTTCGACAGCGCGCTCGACACCGTCAACGCCAGCGACTTCGGGCTGCAGGCGGGGGTGTTCACCGCCCGCCTCGACCACGCCATGCGCGCCTGGGACCGGCTGGACGTCGGTGGCGTGGTGGTCGGCGACGTGCCCAGCTTCCGCGTCGACAACATGCCCTACGGCGGGGTGAAGCAGTCCGGCCTGGGCCGCGAAGGCGTGAAGTATGCGATCGAGGACATGACCGAGCCGCGCCTGCTGGTGATCCGCGATGCGCCGCACTGAGCACCTGCGGCACCGCCGCCGCTGCGCGGGACTTTCGCCCGCTCCGGAAGACGGCCCGGCATGTGCCTGATCGCCATCGCCTGGCGCGCGCACCCGCGCTGGACGCTGGCCCTGCTCGCCAACCGCGACGAGGCGCATGCGCGGCCCGCCGCACCCGCGGGCTACGATCCCGAGGCGGCCGAAGTGTACGGCGGCCGCGACCTCGTCCAGGGCGGCGGCTGGCTGCAGGCGCGCGGCGATGGACGGCTGGCGGCGGTGACCAACGTGCGGGCCGGGCTCTCGACCGAGGTCGCGCCGCATTCGCGCGGCTGGCTGGTGCGCGATTTCGTCAGGGGCGACGACAAGGCCGCAGCCTTCTCCGCGGCATTGGGCGCCACCGCGAGCCGGTATGGGCGCTTCAACCTGCTGGTCCATGACGGCCGCCAGCTGTACCGGGCCAGCAACCACCCGGCGTTCGATGCAGGACCGGTGGCCCCCGGCCTGCACGCGATGTCCAACGGCCCCTTCGATGCCGCCTGGCCCAAGAGCGTGTTCGCCACGCGCGCCCTCCAGGCCTGGCTCGATTCGCCGCTGGCCGAGGCCGCTTGGCCGGGCGTGGACGCGATCGAGCCGCTGTTCTCCGCGTTGCGCGATACCACCCGCGCGCCCGACGCCGCGCTTCCGGACACCGGCGTGGGGCTCGATCTCGAGCGCATGCTCTCGCCGCCGTTCGTGCTCGATCCCCGTTACGGCACCCGCTGCAGCAGCGTGGTCCTGGTGGGAGCGGACGGCGTGGTGTTCGCCGAACGGCGTTACGCGGCGGACGGCACGGTAATCGGCACCTCGATGGCCACCCTCTCGCCGGACTCCTGACACTCCTCAGGGCGCAGCCGCCGGCGCCTCCACGCAGGCCACCGGCGCATCGTTCTCCAGCTGCTGTTGCCAGCCGTTCTCGTCGCGCAGGGCGATGGTGCCGTGGATGCAGGCAGCCGGTGCACCGTCGCGGCGGGCCAGCATGGCGCCCGGCAGCGCGGGCGGTGCGTCCGCATCGGCTGGCGGCTGTGCCTGGTTTTGCGCGACCGGGTGCGCTCCGGGCACGGGAGCCGTCTCCGTCGCCGGCGCCGCTTCGGTGTTCGGCACGGCCCGGCCGGCTTCATGTGTTGCGGTCTCTGCGCCTGCCTTGGCCGACGCGGTCGCTGCCGACGCTTCCCGGTCGTCGGGGGCGGCGTCCAGGCCACGCAGGATCAGTCCGGCGATCACACCGCCCACCAGGACGGCCAGCGCGATCGGGACGAAGAACGACCAGGGCGACGTCGCCGCAGGGACCGGGCCTTCTTGCATCTCCGCCTCCTTCAGGACAGCGGCTGGCAGCACCCGGCTGCGACGGCCGCTAGACTCCAATCCCCCCCGGCACGCAGGGTACGCCATGAAAGCTTCCGCGCCCGTGTACGTCGCTGCCCTCTGCATCGCGTGGCTGGGCGGCGCCTGCTCCCGCTCCGAGCCACCACCCATCGACGAGGCCTTCGCCTGCCAGGCGGGCGCCTGGGCGCTGGAGGACGGCACGCTGATGGCGATCACCCCGGTCACCGGCGGGCTGCGCTACCGGCTGCTGGACGGACGCAGCGGCAATCTCGAGGTCGAAGGCAAGACCCCCGGCGATACCCTGACCGCGCGCGAGGGCTGGCGCGAACAGGGCCCGGAGATGGCCAGCGCACGATTCGAACCCTGCCCGGCCGGCCGCGCGACGTTCTCCCTGACCGATGGCCCGGAAGGTGCGGCGAAGCGCCTGCCGCTGCAGGTCACCGACACCCGCTTCGTCAGTGATGGACTGCAGTTGCGCGGCCGCCTGCTGCTGCCTGCAGGCGCCGACGCCCAGGTGCCGCTGACGGTGCTGGTGCACGGTTCTGAACGCTATTCGGGCGTCGACAGCTATCCCCTGCAGTACCTGCTGCCGGCGCGCGGCGTGGCGGTCTTCGTCTACGACAAGCGCGGTACCGGCGGTTCGGAAGGCGAATACACCCAGGATTTCCATGCACTGGCCGGCGATGCGATCGCCGCGCTGGCCGAGGCGCGGCGCATGGCGCCCGGTCTTGGCCGCGCGGGGTTCGTTGGCTCCAGCCAGGGCGGCTGGATCGCGCCGCTGGCCGCATCGCGCAGCGACGCCGACTATGCCGTGGCGCTGTTCGGCCTGGCCGAGAACGCATTGGCCGAAGACCGCGAACAGGTGATGGACGAGCTGCGGGCCAAGGGCCACGGGGACGA
Source organism: Luteimonas campi (assembly GCF_051162505.1). Classification (NCBI taxonomy): domain Bacteria; kingdom Pseudomonadati; phylum Pseudomonadota; class Gammaproteobacteria; order Lysobacterales; family Lysobacteraceae; genus Luteimonas; species Luteimonas campi. The sequence continues at coordinate 10,676 of NZ_JBNWEM010000001.1, read as the reverse complement.
CGTGCTGGCGCAGGCGCGCGAGGTCACCGATGCCACCGCCACGCTGATGGCGTCGCGCTTCACCCGCGGCTTCGAGCAGTTGCAGGCGGTCCAGGACAAGTACGGCGATGCCCCCTGGTTCCAGGAGATCCAGGGCGAGTACAGCGGCCAGATCCTGCGCTTCCCGTCCTGGGCCCCCCAATGGGCGGCGCGCGCCGTGGCGTCGCGACGGGACCTGGGTACCAGCTGGGACTACGAGCCCCTGCCCGTGCTGCAGTCCCTGGCCGTGCCGCAGCTGTGGGTCGTCGCGGCCGAGGACCGCGAGGCGCCCAACGTGGAAACGCTGCGCCGTATCCGCGCACTGCAGGCCAAGGGCCGCCCGATCGACCTGGCCGTGTTTCCCGACACCGACCACGGCATGCTCGAGTACGAGGAGCGCGATGGCGAGCGGGTGATGCTGCGCCATGCGGATGGCTATTTCCGGCTGGTGGCCGACTGGATCGCCGGCGGCGAACTGGACGCGCCCTATGGCCGCGCGACCCTCGAGCGGGCCAGCAACGTGCAGGCAGACGGCGGAGCCGTGCCTGCAGATGCGACCGGTCGGGAACGGCCCGCCGGCGAATGAGCGCGGCACAGGCCGGTCGAAAAGCAGAAGGCCCAGTCTTCCGGAATGTTCCGGTCGGCTGAGCCTTCCTTGTCGGAGCGGTTGCATCCCGGCTGGTGCCGTTCCGCTGTCTGCTTCGACGGCCCCAAGGTAGCGCGGGCGCCGTTATCGCGCCGTCAAACCACGCGACCGTTCGTCGGCAGCCGCGCTCATGCCGGCCACGGCCACCAGCCGCGCCCCGTCTGCGCGTAACGGTCTGCGGCACGCTCGAAACGATTGCGCACGCTGATGCCACCGCACACCAGGTACAGCGGCAGGAACAGCGGCCCGAGCGTCATGTACTGGTACACATGCGCGCGTTCGTGGTTGCCCAGCACGATCCCGGGTTCGCTGCACAGCCCGGCGCGATGCGCATAGGTCGTGCAGGTGGCATCGAGGCTGTCACCGGTGTGCAGGATCACGTTGCCCAGGGTCATGGCCCCACCGGGCCCCCAGGGCCAGCGATGGAACACCAGCGCGCGCTCGCGACGATTCAGCCGCGCACGCGCGCCGAACGGCAGCGCCGCGGCGCCGGCGGCCAGGCCGAGGACGGAGTTGGGCAAGGTCCACAGCACGCCGAGCGCGAGCACCAGCGTTGTCCATAGCGGCGCCGCGTCGCGCGCGGCACGCGGCTCGATCAATCGTTGCCTTCCGGGATCAGCAGCCACAGCACCAGATACACCAGGATGCCGGGGAACGCGACAGACAAGGTCGAGCCCACGACGTACAGGATCCGCAGCAAGGTCGGACTCCAGCCATAGCGGCGGGCGATGCCGCCGATCACCCCCGCCAGCACGCGGTCGTGGATCGAACGGGTCAGGCCGTGACGGCCGGCAGTCTGGCGCATGGAAAGGATCCGTATGGGCGCGGGCAGTCTAGCGCCGGTTCTGTGAAGAATCCGCTGCGTTCGGCTTCTTGCGCGAGGGCAAAGATCCGGGCGCCAGCTGATCCCGGCAGGCCCATCAGATCGCTATGCAGCACATCGAAGACGTTGCGCATGACGTATTGCCGTCGCCACTACTGTCGATCACGACACGCGAGGCCGATCGACCTACCTGCATCTCCTGCCCTGCTTCCTTCCGATCGACCTACCTGCATTTCCCGGCCTGCTTCCCCCGAATCCGGCCAGGCACAGCCTGTCGGGGTCAGTGGGCCTTCGCAGCGAAATCAAGGAGGAGGCCTGCGCCACCGGCGCAGGCCGGGGGACATTCGC
>NZ_JBNWEM010000001.1:0-8657 GCF_051162505.1 Luteimonas campi | reverse complement strand
GAATCCGGTCAGGCGCAGCCTGTCGGGGTCAGCGGGCCTTCGCAGCGAAATCAAGGAGGAGGCGTGCGCCACCGGCACAGGCCGGGGGACATTCGCGGAGAAGGCCCGCTGACCCCGGCAGGCCATCAGATCGCGATGCAGCACATCGAAGACCTCGCACACGGCGCATTACCGGCCCACCGCAGACCCGCGAAGGCCCACCAGTTCGCGATGCAGATGAGCGACCCCCCTGAAATCCGCTCGCAATCGCCAAGCCGTAACCGCACCAACGGCCGCTGCCGCCGCCGCTATCGCCTGCGACGAGGGTCGGGTCCGACTGCCGGCCCCGCTCAGCGCGCCCGCTTCGCCAGCCAGTCGTGGATCGCGGTGGGCACTTCCTTCTGCGCCCGGCCCGAAACGTAGATGCCGATATGCCCGCCCCGGAACGAGAGCTCCGAGTAGTCGCCGGTCCCGACCACGCCCTCGAGCGCACGCGATGCATCCGGCGGCACCAGGTGATCCTGCTCGGCGTAGATGTTGAGCACCGGCATGTCCACGAAGCCCAGGTCCACCTCGCGTCCGCCGATGTCGATGCCGCCCTCGAGGAAACCGTTGCCCTGGTAGAACTGCTTGATGAACTGGCGGAAGGCCTCGCCCGCCTGATCGGGCGAATCGAAGATCCACTTCTCCATGCGCAGGAAGTCCTCCAGCGCGCGCGGATCGTCCAGGATGTCGACCAGCCCCACGTACTTCTGCACGAACAGCCGCCACGGCTTCAGCGTGAGGTAGCAGAAATTCATCATGTCCGCCGGCACGTTGCCCAGCGTGTCCACGAACAGGTCCACGTCCATCTCGCGGGTCCAGTTCGAGAGCATGTTGTCCGGCGTGTGGAAGTCCACCGGGGTGACCATGGTGATCAGGTTCTTGACCTTGTCCGGGTGGAGCGCCGCGTAGCACAGCGAAAACGTGCCGCCCTGGCAGATGCCCAGCAGGTTCACCGCATCGCGCCCGCTGCGCCGGCGCAGCACGTCGACCGCGCCGCCGAGGAAGCGCTCGATGTAGTCCTCCAACGTGAGGTAGCGGTCGGAGCGGTCGGGATAGCCCCAGTCGATGATGTAGACGTCCTCGCCGCGCTCGAGCAGTCCCCGCACCAGCGAGCGGTCGGACTGCAGGTCGACCATGTAGGGTCGATTGACCAGCGCATAGCAGACCAGCAGCGGCACCTTCGCCGTCGGCGCCTTGGCGCCGACGTAGCGGTACAGCACCACCTTGCCGTCGCGCCACACCTCTTCCTTCGCCGTAGCGCCGTAGTCGTAGTCGCCGACCTCGCGCAGGCTCTGCAGGCCGGCGCCAAGCTTGTGCTGGAAGCGCATCGCCTCGTTGGCGAGCGCATCGGGCGTGATCCCCAGGGGTCCTTCCATGTCAGCGGGCTCCTCGCCTGGACGCCGGGGCCGCATCGGGCGGCAGGGGAGCGTCGGGGATCGGGATGTGGCTGGTGAATCCGTTGGTCGGCGCGCGGCGTGCGCTCACGCTGGGGCGCGGCGCCAGCTTGCGCGCGGCACGCCCGGCGGGCTTGCCCGTCGCACGCGCGTTGGCCGGCCTGGCGGCTTTCGCTGCCTTCGCCGCCTTCGCCGCCTTCACTGGCCCCGGTGCCTTTGCTGTCTTCGCCGCCTTTGCCACCTTGCTCGCCCTGGTCGCCTTGCCCGGCTGGCGGTCTGCGGCCTCATCCGCGGCGGACGTGGACGTCGCGGTCGAAGACGCTGTCCTCGAAGTCGACTTCCGCGGGGACACTGGCGCGCCCGCAACACGCCCCTTGGCGCCAGGCCTTTTCTGCCCCGCTCCGCCATCTGGGGCCGGGGCCGGTCGCGGCCCGCCATCCACGGCATCGCGCAGGCGCCGCAGTGCCCGCTCGAGTTCCACGATCTTGCGATGCGCGGCATCGACCTCGGTGCGCGTGGGCATGCCCAGGGTGGTGCACACCTGCTCGACCTGGCGCTGCATGCCCGCGCGCAGTCGCATCTGCGCATCCACCAGTTGCCCATAGGCCTGGCGGAACTCCGCCGACAGCGCGATCTCGGCGTAGGCCTCCTCGGCCGCGTCGATCCACAGGTCGAACAGGGCACGCGCAGTCTCGATCGGCTGGCCCGATTCCGCCTTTGCCGCCAGCTTGTCCTCGAACAGGGCGAACGCCCGCTGCGAGGCCTTGAGCATCAGTGCGTTGTAGGCGCTGTTGCTCTCGTCGTATTCGACCAGGGCCTGGGCGAGTTGCTGCAGGCGCTCCTGGTGTTCGCGGCCCACGCCGAAGGCAGGCATGCGCAGCCACGACATGCCCTCGCCCCGCACCGCATCCAGCCACGGCCTGGCGTCGCCGACCCACTGGTCCAGCCCGGCCAGTCCCTGGCCGCGCATCGAGCGCAGCATCTCGGGGAAGGGATTGGCCCCGGCCGCGCCGAGCGCCTGCTTCCAGGCCTGGGTGATGTCGGCCGCGCTGTGGTCCCGGCCTGCGAACTGGGCGGCCACCTGCTGCATCTGCCCGTACCAGTCGCGCGCCTGGATGTTGAACCGCTCCAGCACGTCATTGATCCCGCTGCGGCTGCCGTGGGCGTAGCGGGTCCACCAGTCGATCGCCTCCTGCCAGGCGTGCGCGCCGGACTGCCCGCCGCCCGCGGCGGGCCCGCGCAGCGCATCGCCCCACGCCGCCCAGTACTGGCGCGCCAGCCGCTCGAACTCCTGCGCCTGCCCGCCCGCGCCCATGCCGGAACCCTGGTTCAACATGCCGTCCTCCTGTCTCGCCCGATCATAGCAACGGCAGGTGGCCGTCCGGCGTCGCGTGGATCAGAACTTGGGGATGCGGATGGTCTTGCTGATCATGAGCGACCCCGACAGCGCGTACACCAGCACCAGCGGGTGCAGCTGCCACGGCCCGAGCTGCCACTGGCCGAACCAGATGTCGGCGCCGATCGACCCCTGCCAGGCGGCCACCGCCAGCGCGATCACGATCGCCAGGCTGGTCGGGATGGGCGTGCCCTCGAAATACTTCACCTTGTCGCCGCCGTCCGCGAGCGTCTCGGCGGTGACGTTGTAGCGCGCCAGGCGGCTGACGCCGCAGCCGACGAAATAGCTCAGCACCAGCCAGTCCCAGCCGCCCTGCAGGCCGCAGGCGTAGCCCAGCGCGGCCGGCGCGACGCCGAAGGAGATCACGTCGGCCAGGGAGTCCAGTTCGCGCCCGAGCGTGGAGGCGACCGTGCGCCAGCGCGCGATGCGGCCATCGAGCGCATCGAAGATGAAGGCCAGCGGGATCAGCGCCATGCCGATCATCAGGTCGCGCACCACGCCGTCCTGCAGGAAGCGCATCGCCGCGAACACCGCCCCGGTGCCGCAGACCGCGTTGGCCAGGGTGAACCAGTCGGCCAGGTGGAAGTCGCGCAGCATGGAGAAGTGGCGGGGTCTGGACATGGCTCGCCTGCGTGGACAGCGGGAAACCAGAGTGCCAAAAGCGGCGTGAGGATGACAGCGTCGCGCCCGGTGCGAGGCGGCGGCCAGCCGGAGCCGACGCATGTTCCGGCCGGGCCGCGCGACGCGACGCGCCACGGTTGACGCCGCTGCGGTTGCTGGCTTGCCGGCGATGGCCCGGCTTGGCCTGGGCGCGTCGCGCCGGCGGATGTCACCTGCGTGGCAGGCTCGCTGGCATCAACGCCGCAGGCATCGGCAGAGGAGCATTGCGCCCCCAGCCCGCTTGCAGGGGAACGCCTGGGCGGGGATCGTCGGCAGCGACGGACGGGGCAGCCGTCGCGACGTCATGCACCCCATGAGGGGCAGGCCGACCTGCACCCGCCCCACCCTGCGGGATCAGGGAATCGCGAGGTGCCTCGCCTCCAGCGCGTTGCCGGCCCCGCGCGGCGTCGTTTCGACGATCGCATCCGTGGGCAGGTCGCCGGCGCCGTCCAGATGCGCCGACACGCGATCCAGCGCCGCATACACATAAGGCAGCAGCGGTACGTAGCGCGCGGCGTAATCCGGCAGGCCGAGGAAGCCGTCGAAATGCTGCGCATGGCGCACCTGCCAGAAGCGCACGTCGCGCCCGGCCGCCTGCGCCGCGGCCACGTAAGGCACGCTGCTGAAAGCCATCGGCACCAGGCCGTCGTCGGCGCCGTGGATCACCATGACCGGGAGCCCCTTGCGCGGCATCTGGGCGCGGGTGCCGGCGATGCCGGCCTGCACGCGCCGCGCATCCTCGCCGTCGCCGCCGTTGAGCGCGCGCAGGCACTGCAGTCCCGCGAAACCGAAGTCCGGTGGCGCCAGCGCAGGATCCACCAGGCCCACGGCGGCGCCCGGCGGGATGCCGCTGGCATCGCTCCACCAGGCCGCCTGCTCGGCCGCGGTGGCGGCACGGGCGCGATAGTCGGGCGTCTGCGCGGCAAAGCCGAAGCCGCAGGGGTGCTCGCCCACGCCATAGCGTCCATAGGCCGAGGCGTAGGTGGCCGCGACCGCGCGCCACAGGTCGAAACCGGTCGACAGCACGCCCGCCCGGATCGCACCCTCGGTCCAGCCGGATGCCAGCATGCGCTCGTAGGCCGAACGGGCCTGGGCAGCCGCATCCGTTCCGTCCACCAGACCCGCGGCCGCCAGCGAGGCGCAGCGCGCCGTCCACAGCGGCGCGACCTGGGCGGTGAGCGGCGGCTGCGGCAGCCCCTGCAGGTGCAGCTGCGCGCACGGCATCAGCAGCGCGGCTTCGGTGGTGTAGTCGTAGAGGCTGCGGGCCCCGGGCGCATCGACGTACACGTTGGGTTCGCCCGCGACCACCGCATCGAGCCAGTCGTCCTCCAGCTCGGCCGCGCGCAGCACCGCGCCGCCGCCGTTGGAGATGCCCACCGCGATGATCCGCGTATTGTCGAAGGTGAAGGGCGCCGCCTCCGGCAGGGCCTCGTCCAGGGTGTGCAGCGCGAACTCCGCGGCCTGCCGCACGTGGCGGCCCCAGTCGGCCTCGGGGTTGTCCTTCGAATGGGCGTGCTTGATGGCCACGCCCGAAGCCCCGACAGGCGCATCCGGCACGAAGGCCAGGCCGGGCGCACCGAGTGCGGCGCGCGTGCCGTCGACCGCGGTACCGCGCTGCGTGTCGAGGTCGAAATAGTCGGTGCCCGCGCCCTTGTCGGTATAGGCCACGGCGCAGCCCCTGGGCAGGCCCCAGGCCCCCGCCACCGCAATGGATCCATAGATGCCGCGCGAGCCCGACGAGGCCGTGACCACCACGCAGCGCTTGCCGGCATCGAAGGCATCCGGCAGTTGCAGCATCACCCGATGCGGGTACCGTGCGCCCGGGACGGTCGCATAGGCGTGGAACTCGCGCCCCGGGATCGCGGCCAGGCTGCCGTAGAGCTCGCCGTAGCCGCCGCCCGGCGCCAGGTCGGCGATGCCGCGCCAGTTGCTCCACACCGCCCGGCGACGCAGTTCCTCCGCGGTCGGGCGGGCGGGATCGGCGAATGCCGGCGGCGCCATCGCGCGCAGGCCAGCCAGGCCCAGGCCTGCGGTCAGCAGGTCGTCCTGGCCACGGTGCTCGCTGCTGCGCTGGGCGTCGAACACGGCTGTCTCCGCTGGCCTGGTGCGCGGCGCGCCCGCACAGGCCACCAGGCTGGCCGCAAGGGCCAGCACGCACATCTTCCCGATCATCGATGAATTGTTCATGCCGGCACGTTAGCAGCCGCTCCGGACCGCTTCATCGTACTTTGGTACCACGCTGCCGGTACGCGCGCCTGCTACCTTGATCGCAGCCCCCCATCCTGCGCATCCCATGAACGACCGCTTCCTCGAAGGCCGCACCGCACTGGTCACCGGCAGCACTTCCGGCATCGGCCTGGCCATCGCCAGGGCCCTGGCCGCCCACGGCGCGCGCGTGGCCGTCAACGGGCTGGGCAGCGAAGCCCAGATCGCCGAGGCCGTCGCGTCCGTGCGCGACGCCGGCGCCCCGGACGCGCGCCACTTCGGCGCCGACCTGCGCGATCCCGACCAGATCGAGACCATGCTGTCGGCCATCGCCGCCTGGGCGCCGATCGACGTGCTGGTCAACAACGCCGGCATCCAGCACGCGGTGCCGCTGGCGCAGATGCCGGTGGAGAAGTGGAACGACATCATCGCCATCAACCTCAGCTCGGCCTTCCACACCATGCGCCTGGCCATGCCCGGTATGGCCGAGCGCGGCTACGGGCGCGTGGTCAACGTCGCCTCGGTGCACGGCCTGGTCGCTTCGAAGGACAAGGCGCCGTATGTGGCCAGCAAGTTCGGGATCGTCGGCCTGAGCAAGGTGGCCGCGCTGGAATACGCCGCAGCCGGCAGCCGCGACAGTGGCGGCGTCACGGTCAACTGCATCTGTCCGGGCTGGGTGGAAACGCCCCTGATCGAACCGCAGATCCAGGCCCGCCGCAACGGCGGCAGCCGCGACGACGGCGTACGCGCCCTGCTCTCGGAAAAGCAGCCCAGCCAGCGCCTGTCGCTGCCCGAGGACATCGGCGCAATGGCGGTCTGGCTGTGCCGGCGCGAAGCCCACAACGTCACCGGCACCGCCATGCCCATCGACGGCGGCTGGACGGCACAATAGCGAAGGCCGGATCTGCGCACGCGTCAGCCCCATCGCTGTGGCGCGAGCCATTCCAACGCTTGCCGGGACCCGGCGGGGGGACGCCCCGATCACCCGCAGCCCATCCTCGCGCCCTGCCCCATGCACATCCGCCCCGCCAATCTCGACGACCCCGCGTTCGCGACGCTGATGCACCAGCACGCCGACGCGATGGCCGCTACCGCTCCGCCCGAAAGCCGCCACGCCCTCGACCTGAGCGGCCTGCGCCAGCCCGGAGTGCGCGTCTGGACCCTCCATGACGGTGATCGCCTTGCCGGCTGCGGCGCGCTGCAGCACCTCGATGCCCAACACGTCGAGATCAAGGCCATGCGCACCGATCTGGACTACCTGCGCCGAGGCGTGGCCAGGACCATGCTCGCCCACCTCCTCGCCGAAGCCCGCGCCAGCGGCTATGCCCGCGCCGGCCTGGAAACCGGCTCGATGGCGTACTTCGAACCGGCCCGCCGGCTGTATCTCGCCGCGGGGTTCGCGCCTTGCGCGCCGTTCGGTCGCTACGTCGAGGATCCCAACAGCACCTATCTCAGCCTCGTGCTGTAACCATCGCGCAATGCCCACCCTGCTGATCGCCGACGACCACCCCCTGTTCCGCGCCGCCCTGCGCGGCGCCGCCGCGGATGCCGCGCCCGACGTGGACACCTGCGAAGCCGAATCGCTGGACGGCGTTCTGGCCCTGCTGGAATCGCGCGACGACATCGACCTGGTCCTGCTGGACCTGCACATGCCCGGCAACCACGGCCTGGCCGGCCTGGCCGCCATCCGCGCCCAGCACCCCGCCGTGGCCGTGGTGCTGGTCTCGGCCAACGAGGATCCCGCCATCGTGCGCCGTGCCCTCGACCATGGCGCGGCCGGCTACATTCCCAAGAGCGCCGGCCTGGACGAGCTGCGCGACGCCATCCGCACCGTGCTGGCCTGCGAACAATGGTTGCCCCCCGCCCTGCGCGCAGCCGTCACCCGCACCCAGTCGGCCCCCGCCGACGCCGAACTCGCCGCGCGCCTGGCCAGCCTCACCCCGCAACAGTTCCGCGTGCTGACCCTCGTCGCGCAAGGCCTGCTCAACAAGCAGATCGCCGACCGCCTCGACATCCAGGAGCGTACGGTCAAGGCCCACCTGTCGGTGATCTTCGAGAAACTCGGTGCACGCAACCGCACCCAGGCCGGGGTGATCCTGCGCGAGCTGGAGATCGGCGACCCGAGCCGGCAGGTAGCGGGTTAACCAGCCCAAGCCCTGCAGCCCGCTGCACCGCCTAGTTCTGTCCACCCAACCCGCCGAGCCCGCTGGTTATCCGGCGGGCCAGATCCTCGGACGCCTGCGCAGCGCCGGAACTTGTCGCGACCGGCTGGCAACGTCGCCATACTTCGGACAACGCCAGGCGGCAAACCTGCCACCATCTACCCTGCCGATATCGCCGCCCCAGTGCCGTGATAACCCATATGGCGGGCGCCATACCGCATACCGCAGGCAAGCCACAGAGCGACCATCGGGGCGAACCGCGCCAACCGGTTGAGTAGACGGGGTTTTTCCATATTGACCCGCCTGACCCGTCCCACCCAGAATCGGTGCTACACGGACCGCATCGGTCTAATAGCAGTTAGGTGTGCGGGCGCGAGCGTCGCAAAATTTGAGATTCAGAACAAGCAAGCTATGTGTGCCGCATTGGCAGACATCCGCTCACTGACTCTGGAGTAGCAAAGCAATGCCAAACTTCATTCTCAACTCGAACACTCAGTCCAACGGCGACAGCGAGGTTCATAACACCACGAGCGGCTGCTCTTTCATGCCAAATTATTCAAGTCAGATTGATCTTGGTTGGCATGTGGATTGTAGCGGCGCCGTAGCCGAGGCTAAGCGCCGCTATCCTGCGGCTAAGGTCAACGGCTGCTACTACTGCGCAAACTCTTGCCACACTACTTGAACGCGTGGGCCGCACACCTAACAATTCATTCAAGCCGAACTTGTCCGCTAGCGCGGCCAAGTCGGCTTAATTCAGCAACTGTCTTGAGGCGCGCCGCTCAAGCCAGTGCCAGGGCCTCGCTCCGCAGCTCGTCG